>NZ_JASEEQ010000005.1 GCF_030019515.1 Nocardioides sp.
CGCGCGGCGCGGGCGCGGTGCTCGCGCGGGGTGCGCGCCCGCAGCAGGTCCGGGCGGGCGACGTGCACGGTGCCGTCGGCGGCCTCCACCACCGGGGCGGCGCCGAGCTCGCGCAGCCGGGGGAGCAGCAGGTCCAGCGGGGTCGAGCTGACCAGGACGGTCGGCGCGATCCGGCGCAGCCCCAGCGCGGCCGACCGCGGGTGGTGCAGCAGCTCGGTCAGCGCGGCCTCGTCGTCGGCGCGCAGGAACGCCTCGGCGTGGCCGACCCGGATGCTGCCGAAGGTCCGTGCGGTGTCGTCGACGAGGTAGGTGAGCGGTTGGGGGACCGGCGTCCGGGAGAGAGCGGTGACGAAGTCGTGCACCTCCGCCGCGGTCCAGCCGGCGTCGAGGGCGCGGCGTACCGACTCGGGGGTGAACCGGTACACGGTCGCGCCGCCGCGCGACTCCACGTCGGCGACCACCTGGAGCCGGCGGGCGAGCTGCGACTCGAGCGGTCCGGGCGCGACCGCGGTGAGGTCGGCCTGGAGCAGCACGTGGTCGACCGGCTCGGGCAGCAGCTCCGTGAGCGCGGCCAGCCCGGCCGCCTCGTCGCCGCCGAGCAGGAGCCGGGCGTACGCCGGCACCCCGCCGAGCGCGACGACCCCGAAGGCGGTCGCCTCGGCGACCGCCCAGCCCACCTGGTCCGCGCGGGTGCGCGGCCGGCGCGGCCGCCGCCAGGAGATCCGGCCGACCAGCGACGGCACCCCGGTGCCGGTCGCGAGGACCTCGCCCGCGGGCAGCTCGAGCAGCGCGTCGAGCGTCATCCGCCGGGTCTCGACCTGGTGCCCGCCCGCCAGCTCGGGCGCGAGCGCGTTCCAGACCTTGCCGGCCGGGTCCCGCGAGCCCACCAGCCCGGGCAGCCGGGGGCTGTCCAGCCAGGCCCGGACCAGGGCGGCCCACCGGGTGACGACCGGCTGCGCGGTCCACTGGTCGAAGGCGTCGGTGGGGATCCAGGCGGGGCTGCCGTCCGGGTCGGCGGCGGTCGCGAGCAGCCCGGCGGCGGCGGCGACCTCGATCAGCAGGGCGGCGGTCGGCTCGTCGACGTGGAGCTGGCCGGCCGTGGCCCGCAGGTCGCGGACGCCGAGCCCGCCGTTGCGCAGCGCGCTCGGCGGCCGGAGGCCCCAGTGGTCGAGCAGCAGCTCGACGCGGCGCACCGCGTCGAAGGCGGCGCCCGCCCCGGCCCGGCCGACCATCGCCGGACCGCGCTCCGAGGTGGCCAGCGGGGGCTCCTCGTCGATCGCGTCCACGGTCGTCCGCCCGCCGCGCAGCGCCAGGCCGACCTCGCCGGGCAGCACGACCACGCCGCCGGAGCGTGGCACGAGCAGCCGCCGGGCGAGCAGCTCCTCCGCGGGGCTCGCGGCCTCCTCGGGCAGCACCGTGTGCCGTGCCGACCCGGTGGTCGCCTCCCCGCCGGAGTCGAGGACGTGCTCGAGCAGCGCCCGGGCGGCCGGGGACAGCTCGTCGAGGCGCCGGCGTACCTCCTCGGGCGGCGGCGGGTCCTCGGAGACCGGGCGCAGGCCGCTGGCGCCCGCCGCGCCGCCGCTCTGGGTCAGCGTCTCCGCCACCGCGCTCAGCGCCCGCAGCCCCGCAGGCGACTCCCACACGAGGGCGAGGTCGAGCAGCCGGGCGACCGCGACGGCCACGGACGCCGGACGGGCGTGCACGACCTCGGCCAGACCGGCCTCGGTGGTCGGGCCGACGACGACGAGCGCGTCGAGGACGGCGAGCTCGGCGCGGGTCAGCTGGTCGAGGGCCCGCAGCAGCGAGGACCGGGTTGCCGCGCGCGACGCCAGCTGGCCCGAGTCGTGCGGCGCCGGCGTGGCGAGGTCGGGACGGGCGACGAGCAGGCGCGCCAGCCGCTCGTCCGGCCAGCTGCGCAGCTGGCCGGCGAGGGTGCGGAACCCGGTCGTGGACATCCCCGCAACGCTACCGGGCCAGCCGTGGGACCCGAGGCTCAGCCGAGGACGACCCGGCCCCGCGTCGCGTGGAAGACCAGGCTGGTCTCGGCGTGCACGACACCGGGCCGCCCGGTCAGGTTGTCGAGCACGAAGTCCCGCAGCGCCTCGGGCGTGGCGCTCGCCACGTGCACCAGGAAGTCGTTCGCACCGGAGATGTTGTACGCCGCGAGCACCCCGGGCAGGTCGGTCACCTCCTCGGCGAACGCGTCGACGTCGGCGCGCAGGTGACCGGAGAAGCGCACCGTGACCATCGCCTGCACCGGCAGTCCGAGGCGGGCCAGGTCGACGTCGGCGGTGACGCCGGTGACGATGCCGCGCTCGCGCAGTCCCCGGACCCGGGCCAGGCACGTCGACTCCGCGATGCCGGTCGCGCGGGCCAGCTCCACGTTGGGGGTCCGCCCGTCGCGCAGCAGCGCCGCCAGTAGGGCCCGGTCCACCTCGTCGAGGACCGGCCGTTCGCGGGGCGGCGGCCCGGGCGGCAGCCGCGGAGGGTTCTTCGGCACGCTACCCAGCCTAGCCGGGTGGCCCGAAGATTCCACGGTGATGGCACCGTTTTGCGAAGGATCTGCATGACCATTGTGATCCTGACCGTGCGGTTCCACGCTGGTGTCATGAGTCGCCTCGACACGGATGCCGTTCACCTCGGCCGGGAGGACCTCGCCGCGCGCGGCGTGCACGTGCCTCCGCTCGACCTCTCGACGACCTACCCGCTGCCCAGCGTGGACGACGGCGGCGCGGCCTACGAGCGGCTGGCGACCGGCGGCCGCCCGGAGGCGTCCGACTCGCTGGTCTACCAGCGGCTCTGGAACCCCAACGTCGACCGGTTCGAGCGCTCCGTCGCCGGCCTCGAGGGGCTGCCCGGGGCGGTCGCCTTCGCTACCGGCATGGCAGCGCTCAGCGCCGTCCTGGTGGCCACGGTCGCGGCCGGCAGGCCGCATGTCGTCGGCGTCCGCCCGCTGTACGGCGGCACCGACCACGTGCTCGCGACCGGCCTGCTCGGCACCCGGGTCACCTGGGCCGCGCCGGACCGGATCGCGGAGGCGATCGGTCCCGACACCGGCCTCGTGGTCGTCGAGACCCCGGCCAACCCGACCGTCGACCTGGTCGACCTCGCCGCCGTGGTCGCCCAGGCGGGCGACGTGCCGGTCCTGGTCGACAACACCTTCGCCACCCCGGTCCTGCAACGACCCGGCGACCACGGCGCGGCGCTGGTGCTGCACTCCGCCACGAAGTTCATGGGCGGGCACGGCGACGTGATGGGCGGCGTCGTCGCGGCCGGCGAGGAGTGGCAGGTCCGGCTGCGCCAGGTCCGGGCCCTGACCGGTGGCCTGCTGCACCCGCGTGCGGCGTACGACCTGCACCGCGGCCTGCAGACCATGCCGCTGCGGGTCCGGGCGCAGCAGGAGTCGGCGGCGGTGCTCGCGGGCCGGCTCGCCGAGCACGCCGCGGTGGCACGGGTCAGGTACCCGGGCCTCAAGGAGTGCGACCCCACCGGCCTGGTCGGCACCCAGATGAGCGGACCCGGCAGCATGCTGGCGGTCGAGCTCGCGGGTGGGTACGCCGCCGCCGCGGGGACCGCCCAGCGGTGCCGGCTGATCACCCACGCGGTCTCGCTCGGGGGCGTGGACACCCTGATCCAGCACCCGGCCGGCCTGACCCACCGGCCGGTCGAGGCCGCGGCCCGCCCGAGCGACGCCCTGCTCCGGCTGTCGGTGGGCCTCGAGGACGTCGAGGACCTGTGGGCCGACCTGGAGCGCGCCCTCGGCTGACCCCCTCGGCTGACCCCCGGGGCTGACTCCCCGCGAGCTGACCTCCGGCAGCGCCGGCCTCCAGGTGCCCGGCCGCGGAACCAGTTTCGACCGCGGGCGACGAGGGCATCTAAGACACTGAGCATTGCCGTCTGCGCCGGCGGGCGGACAGTGTCCGAGTCGTGAGGGGCCGGGTGGCGATGAAGCAGGTCGAGCTGCACCACGGGGCGGCCACCGACGTCGGTCTGGTCCGCGAGGTCAACGAGGACTCCTACCTGGCGGCGCCGCCGGTGTTCGTCGTCGCCGACGGCATGGGTGGCCACGAGGGCGGCGACGTGGCGAGCGGGATCGTGGTCGAGGAGTTCGGCCGGCTCGCGACCGCCGGCTTCGACCCCCGTCGCGGCGCCGAGACGGTGACCGAGACGCTCGCTGCCTGTCAGGAGCGGATCCGCGAGTACGCCGGCGTCCAGCGCGCGGGCGGCGTCGCCCGCGGCCGCTCCGCGGGGACCACCGTGGTCGCTGCGCTGCTGGTCGAGGCCGACGACGGACCGTCCTGGCTGCTGGTGAACCTCGGTGACTCGCGGATCTACCGGTACGCCGACCGGCGGCTCACCCAGGTCAGCGTCGACCACAGCCTGGTCCAGGAGCTGGTCGACACCGGCCGGATCGGGCCCGACGAGGCCGCGACCCATCCCGAGCGCAACGTCATCACCCGGGCCCTCGGCGACTCGACCGGAGGCCCGGCCGACTTCTTCGTGGTGCCGCTCGCCGAGGCCGAGCGGCTGCTGCTGTGCTCGGACGGGGTCAGCGGCATGGTCGGCGACGCGGTGCTCGCCGAGATCCTCGGCGCCTCCCCGGACCCCCGCGACGCGGCCGACCGGCTGGTCGCGGCGGCCCTCGAGGCGGGCGGTGCCGACAACGCGACCGCGGTGGTCGTCGACGTGGTGGGCTGGGCGCCCGAGAGCCCCTACGACGCCGAGCGCCAGCGCGCGAGTCTCGAGGAGAAGCTGGGAGCACGGCCGTGAGCGAGCACCCCACCTGGTCGGTCCGCGGCGGCGAGTGGTTCGGCATCTTCGGCGCCCGGGTCACCGTCGTGCTGCCGCCCTCGGAGAAGGCCCGGGTCGCCCGGCTCTGGGAGCTCGTCGACGACGGGGCGGGCTTCGAGGAGACCCTGGACGCGCTGCTCGGCGGCGGGCTGCGAGAGCTTCCGGGCTTCGTGCTGGTCGGCCGCGACGATGACCGGACCCGGGTGCTGCTGCGCGGGGCCGCCCGGGCCGACCTCGCCACCGCCGAGGAGGTCGTGCACCTGGTGGGCGATCCGGCCGCGACCTGGGTCGAGCGGACCCTGCCCGGTCTCACCCGCCTGCGGATCGAGGTCGGCGACGAGACCGGTGCCGGCGAGCTCGCCGTCGCCGCCGGCCTGGTGCGGCTCGCGCGCGCCGAGTGGCCGCCGGGCGCCGCGCGCGCCGCGGTGCCGGTCGCGGACGCGGATCCCGCCCCCGACCCGGCACCGGACCCGGTGTCGGACCCGGTGTTGGACCTGGCCTCGGACCTGGCGTCGGACCTGGAGGTGCTGCTGGAGGACGGGCCGTTGACCGAGGCGATGCCCGCGGTCCCGCCCGTCGTCGGCGAGGACCACGACGGCCTGACCCGCAGCGGCGCGGTCGACCCCGGCCGGCCCGACCCGGCCCGACCGGGGATCCCGGGCCAGCCGCCCGCGCCGCCGGTCACCGCCCGGCCGGTCGCACGCCTGCTGTTCTCCAGTGGCGAGCAGGTCGACGTCGACCGGCTGGTGCTCGTGGGCCGCGCGCCCGAGCCCCGCCGCCACACCCTGACCGAGGAGCCCCGCCTGGTCGTCGTCCGCAGCCCCCACCACGAGGTCTCCTCCACCCACCTGGAGATCCGCCCCGGGTCGGGTGCCGACCACGGCTGCGCCGTGGTCACCGACCTCGGGTCCACCAACGGCACCCTGCTCGTCCAGCCCGGCCTGCCCCCGGAGGATCTCCCGGCGGGGGTCGCCGTCCAGCTGGTCCCCGGTGCCGTGGTCGACCTCGGCGACGGAGTGAGCATCCAGGTCGTCACGCCGTGACGGACACCGCCGTACCGCTGTGCGCACCGGCCGATCCCGACCGTCGCTTCTACGCCTTCGTCGTCGACCGGCTGGTCGCCTGGACCGTCGACGCGGCCGCGGGCTACCTCGTCTACCGCACCCTGCTCGCCCGCGACCACACGCTCGCCGGCGTCCTGGTGATCCTGGGCACCGTGCTGCTGGTGGGGGCGTTGCTCGCCGTCGTGCTCGGCCGCACCGGGTCCTCGCCCGGCCGGGCCGCCACGGGTACCCGGCTCGTCGCGGCCGACGACGGCGCCCCGATCGGCGTCGGGGCCGCGCTCCGGCGCCAGCTGCTGCTGGGCCTGGCGACGCTGCCGACCTTCGGGCTGGGCGCCGCCACCCTCGCCTGGACGGCGATGGCCGATCCCGGTGGGCGCCGGCGCGGGTGGCACGACCGGGTCGCCGGCTCGGAGGTGATCGAGGTACGGCGGGCGCCGGCAGAGCCCGCCCCCGAGGAGCCGGCCCCGCGCCAGCTCGTGAACCTGACCGCGCTGCGGCTGGTTCCCGTCCCGGCGGCGCCCACGCCGCCCGCCCTGCCGTCCGCCCTGCCGTCCGCCCTGCCGCCCGCCCTGCCGCCCGCCCCGGTGTCGGCCGCGTCGGCCCGGTGGTGGATCGGCTTCGACTCCGGCGAGAGCCTCGTCCTCGAGGGACCGGCCCTGGTCGGTCGCCGACCCGAGCCGCGGGCCGGCGAGCCGGTGGCGCACCTGGTCGCGCTGCGCTCGGAGGACATGTCGCTCTCGAAGACCCACGCGCAGCTCCACGTGGACGCCGGGGGCGCGCTCGTGG
Organism: Nocardioides sp.; assembly: GCF_030019515.1. Classification (GTDB taxonomy): domain Bacteria; phylum Actinomycetota; class Actinomycetes; order Propionibacteriales; family Nocardioidaceae; genus Nocardioides. The sequence goes on from NZ_JASEEQ010000005.1 coordinate 6,642, forward strand.
TCGTCGACCGCGGCTCGACGAACGGCTCGATCCTGCTCCGCCAGGGCGCCGCCCGGGAGCTGCCGGCCGGCCGGCCGACCACCCTGCTCGACGGCGACGTGGTCCGGTTCGGGGACCGCGAGATGCGTGTCGACCGCGGCGCCGGGGCCGCCGGCTCGGTAACGGTCCGATAACGAACCCGGGCGCCTCTTCCGTCGTCCGGCCCCGGGCGTGTCGACTGCTCTCCTCCAGGTCGGTGGGCTCGGCACCGCAACCCGTTGTCGAGCCCGTCTCAGGAGGCTTTCGGGCGTATCTCGCCCCGACATCACGGGAGGCATCTCTTGCGAAGGACCCGGGTCGCCGCCACGGCGACCGCATCACTGATCGCGGCAGCCACTGCGCTGTCGCTCACCACGCCCCAGGCCGGCGCGACCCCGCCGGCCGCGACCCAGGCGGCGAAGCCGGACCGGGGCACCCCCTCGGACGTCCTCACGCCGGGCTGGAAGACGAAGTACCACGAGCGGACCCAGGCCGCCCTCGAGAAGCGGCTGCGCACCGGTGGCAAGGGCCAGGCGGAGAAGCTCGGCAAGGGCGTCTACGGCCGGGTCGCGCAGACCGGCAAGGACCGGATCTTCGTCGTGCTCGCCGAGTTCGGCGACCGCCGGCACCAGGCCTACCAGGACGACCCCGACTCGGGCGCCCAGCGATACGACGGCCCATTGCACAACCAGATCCCGAAGCCGAACCGCAAGAAGGACAACTCGACGCTCTGGAACGCGGACTTCAGCAAGTCCTACTTCCAGAACATGTACTTCAACCGGATGAGGGACTTCTTCGAGGACCAGTCCAGCGGCCGCTACTCGATCGACGGCGACGTCACCGCCTGGGTGAAGGTCCCCTTCAACGAGGCGCGCTACGGCAGCAACAAGGACTGCGGCTCGATCGTGTGCGCCAACGTCTGGTTCCTCGTCCGGGACGCGCTCGCCCGCTGGACCCAGGACCGGCTCGACGCCGGGTGGACCATGGAGCGCATCCAGGCCTACCTGAAGACCTTCGACGTCCAGGACCGCTACGACTACGACGGCGACGGCGACTTCCGCGAGCCGGACGGCTACATCGACCACTTCCAGATCGTGCACGCGGGCGGCGACGAGGCGGACGGTGACCCGATCTACGGCTCGGACGCGATCTGGAGCCACCGCGGCAACGTCGGCCTGCACGGCCTCGGCGACGGCCCCGGCCCCGCCATCGGCGGCGTCCAGGTCGGCGAGGGCGGCAAGAGCGACGGCTCGGCGCCCGACGGCGGCGTCGACATCCCGAACAACCCGACCGGCCTGTGGGTCAGCGACTACACGATGCAGCCGGAGAACGGCGGCCTCAGCGTCTTCGCGCACGAGTTCACCCACGACCTGGAGCTGCCCGACCTCTACGACACCTCCGGCAACACCGGCGGCGCCAGCAACAGCGTCGAGCACTGGTCGTTGATGGCTCAGTCCCGCGGCACCGCGAAGCGCGACGCCGGCATCGGCGACCGTCCGCAGCCGATGGGCGCCTGGGAGAAGTTCCAGCTCGGCTGGCTCGACTACGACACGATCAACGCCGGGCACTCCGGCACCTTCCGGCTGCGTCCGGGCGCCTCGACCACCGGCTCGCAGGCCAACGGCCTGATCGTGCTGCTGCCGGACAAGGACGTCACCTTCCAGTACGGCGAGCCCTGTGCGGAGTGCGGTGAGCGCTTCTACTTCAGCGGCACCGGCGACAACCTCGACCAGACCATGACCCGCACGGTCGAGGGTGGCGGCGAGCTGACCGCCAAGGTGCGCTACGACATCGAGCCGGGCTGGGACTACGCGTTCCTGGAGGTGTCCGGCGACGGTGGCGAGACCTGGACGTCGATCCCGACCAGCCAGAGCTACACCGAGCCGGACCAGGGCTCGTTCAACCCCGACGGCACCGGCATCAGCGGCACCACCGACGGGGCCTGGGTCGACCTGACGGCGACCGTGCCCGACGGCACCGACGCGGTGCGCTGGCGCTACCTGACCGACGGCGCGGCGTCGTACCCCGGCTTCCAGGTCGACAACATCACTCTCGCGGGTGCGTCGATCGGGACCGCCGAGACCGACGACGAGGGCTGGGCGATGGACGGCTTCGAGGCGGTCCACTCCGAGGAGACCAAGGCGTTCCTGAACACCTACTTCGTGGACAACCGGCAGTACGTCGGCCGCGACCGGGTGCTCGCGCACGTCTACAACTTCGCGGGCTTCGAGAAGCGGCCCGACTGGGTCGACTTCTTCGCCTACCAGCCCGGTGCGCTGATCAGCTACTGGGACACCTCGTACACCGACAACAACGTCGGCGACCACCCCGGTCACGGCGAGGTGCTCCCCGTGGACGCGCGTCCCTCGTTCCAGCACGCCTACGACGGGTCGGTCCTGCGCCCGAAGGTGCTGACCGCGGACTCGACGTTCTCGCTGCGCCGGAGCCCGGCGCAGGAGCTGCACTACCGCGGCCACGCGTACACGCTCAAGGGCCGGTCGGCGGTGCCGCTGTTCGACGACACCCTGGACTGGTGGTTCGCGGGCGACGAGCACGGCACCGGTGACCACCCCGGCTTCTACGAGCCCGAGTGGTACGGCGTCGACGTGCCCAAGACCGGCACCACGGTCCGCGTGGTCAAGGTCAACAGCAGGACCGGTGTGATGACCGTCCGGGTCGGCACCTCCAGCTGATCGGTCCCATCCCCAGCGGGCCCCGCCACCACCTGGCGGGGCCCGCTGTCGTCGTGCACGAGGTCATGCGGAGGGTGCCACCTGGTGCTCCGTCCGATGACCTCGTGCGCCCCGCCGGCCGGCCGGCGACCGAGCGTGACCGAGCGTGACCGGGCAGACACCGGGACCGCTGATGGGCGGCTCCGAACCGGCCCATCGGGTGCCCCGCCGTATTAGGTTGCTCTGCATGAGCTTCGAGTACGAGCACACCGTGACCACGACCGCGACTCCCGCCGACGTCTGGGCGCTCTGGAGCAACGTGGGCAGCTGGCATCGCTGGGACCCGGCGGTCGAGCAGGTCGCCATCGAGGGCCACTTCGGTGAGGGTGCGGCGGGCACGATGGTGCTCAGTAGCGGCGTCGAGGCGCCGTTCGTCCTCGAGATCGTCGAGCCCTGCGCTCGCTACCTCGACAAGGTGACCGTGGGCGACCTCGTGGTCCGCATCGACCACCAGGTCAAGGAGACCGCCGAGGGCGCCGAGGTCACGGTGCGCACGACCGTCGACGGCCCGGGCGCGGGCGACGTCGGCCCGATGGTCACCGCCGACACCCCGCGTGCGCTCGAGACCCTGGTCGCCATGGCGGAGAAGCGCCACTGACCCTGGCTGGGCCGACGACAGTGCGATGTCGCCGGGCGTAGGTTGCCGGGCATGGAGGCCTACGCGAAGGGCGAGCTCGAGCCGCCCCTGCTCGAGGAGACCATCGGAGCGAGCTTCGAGCGGACGGTGGCGGCGTACGCCGACCGCGAGGCGCTGGTCGAGGTGGCGAGCGGCCGGCGCTGGACCTGGGCCGAGCTGGACCGCGACGTGGACGACCTGGCTCGCGGGCTCGTCGCCGCCGGGATCGGCCAGGGCGACCGGGTCGGGATCTGGGCGCCCAACTGCGCGGAGTGGACGATCGTCCAGTACGCGACCGCCAAGGTCGGCATCGTCCTGGTCAACGTCAACCCGGCGTACCGCACCCACGAGCTCTCCTACGCCGTCAACCAGAGCGGCCTGCGGCTGCTGATCAGCGCCTCGTCGTTCAAGACCAGCGACTACCGCGCCATGGTCGAGGAGACCGCGGCGCAGACCCCGACCCTGGAGCGGGTCGTCTACCTCGACACCGACGACTGGGCTCGGCTGGTCGAGGCCGGCCGGGCGCTGCCCGAGGGCGTCGTCGCGGACCGGCTGGCGCAGACCGCCCCGGACGACCCGATCAACATCCAGTACACGTCGGGGACGACCGGCTACCCCAAGGGCGCGACCCTGAGCCACCGCAACATCCTCAACAACGGCTACTTCACCACCGAGCTGATCCACCTCGGGCCCGAGGACCGGCTGTGCATCCCGGTGCCCTTCTACCACTGCTTCGGGATGGTGATGGCCAACCTCGGGTGCACCAGCCACGGCGCCACGATGGTGATCCCCGCGCCCGGCTTCGACCCCGAGATCACCCTGCGCACGATCGCAGCGGAGCGCTGCACCGGCGTGTACGGCGTCCCCACGATGTTCATCGCGATGCAGAGCCACCCGACCTTCGCGGAGCACGACCTCTCCAGCCTGCGCACCGGGATCATGGCCGGCTCGATCTGCCCGGTGGAGGTGATGAAGCGGTGCGTCGACGACATGCACATGGCCGAGGTCGCGATCGCCTACGGCATGACCGAGACCAGCCCGGTGTCCTGCCAGACCCGCGCCGACGACGACCTGGAGCGGCGTACCGCCACCATCGGGCGGGTGCACCCGCACGTCGAGATCAAGATCGTCGACCCGGTGAGCGGGGAGACCGTCGAGCGCGGCCGGACCGGGGAGTTCTGCACCCGCGGCTACTCGGTGATGCTCGGCTACTGGGACGACCCCGACAAGACGGCCGAGGCGATCGACGCCGACGGCTGGATGCACACCGGAGACCTCGCCGAGATGCGCGCGGACGGGTACTGCAACATCGTCGGACGGATCAAGGACATGGTGATCCGGGGCGGGGAGAACATCTACCCGCGCGAGATCGAGGAGTTCCTCTACCAGCACCCCGACATCGAGGACGTCCAGGTGATCGGCGTCCCGGACGAGCGGTACGGCGAGGAGCTGTGCGCCTGGGTCCGGATGCGAGCCGGGGCCGAGCCCCTGGACGCCGACGGCGTGCGCGCGTTCGCGACCGGGCGGCTGGCCCACTACAAGATCCCCCGCTACGTCCTGGTCGTCGAGGAGTTCCCGATGACGGTGACCGGCAAGATCCGCAAGGTGCAGATGCGCGAGGAGAGCGCCAGGCGACTCGGGCTCTGACGGCCGGGCCGCGTCGCGGCGATCGGCGGTCGATCGGTGGTCCGACGACGAGCAGCGGGCCCGCTCGCCCCGACTGCTTTGCGATTTCCCCTCGGCGCCGTCGTCGCGCACCTACGATCCAGGAGTCGTCAGGCGTTCAAGCTGGGGGTTCCGGGTGCTCAAGCGGGTTGCCGTGGTCGTTGTTCTGGCCGTCGTCCTCGGATGCCTGTCGACGGGCCCGGTGGCCGCCGTGACCTCGTTCACGCCGCGCCCCGGACCGACGTGGAACAACCCACGGGGCGACGTCGCGGCGCGCAACGTCAACATGGCCAAGGTGCGGAACACGATCGACAGCGTGCCGCGTGGCGGCGTGATCAGGATCGCGGTCTACTCCTACAACCGCCGCGACATCGGTGACGCCCTGATCCGCGCGTGCCGGCGGCACGTGTCGGTCCAGCTGGTGCTCAACGACAACGCGATCGGCGCCGAGGCCCACCGGATGATGCGGTACCTCGGCCAGGACACGCAGCCGCGGTGGAAGGACCGGTGCCACCCGAGGAAGTACCGGCCCAAGCACAAGCCGTATCCCGTGCCGAGCTTCTTCAAGGTGTGCCAGGGCGCCTGCCGGCTGGGCAGCGACCGATCGAACCAGCACAGCAAGTTCTACCTGTTCTCGGCGACCGGCAACGGGGAGCCGGCTGTCATGTTCGGCTCGAACAACCTGATGAGCTTCGCCGCCAACGTGCACTGGAACGACCTCTACACGGTGATCGGCAACCAGAGCATGTTCGACGACTTCAGCACGATCTTCGCCCAGATGGCGGAGGACCGGTGGCGCAAGAACCCCTACGTGGCGGTCCAGGACGGCAAGTACGCCGTCGAGTTCGGGTCGGACCCGCACGCCACCGGGTCGAGGGACCACGTCTACCAGCGCCTCGACCGGGTCGGCTGTCGGGCCCCGGCCGGGTACGGCGACCGGGGCCACACGACGATCCGGATCATGATGTACGGCTGGGTGGGTACGCGCGGCCTGCTGCTGGCCCGCAAGGTCGCGGCGCTGTCGCGGGCCGGGTGCCGGGTCCGAGTGCTGGTCAGCGGGGCCGGGCGCAGGGTGCGCGCGGTGCTGCACAGGTCCGGGGTCGCCATCCGGAGCTCCGCGCTCGACCTCGACGACGATCCCCTCACGGGCTTCGACGAGACCGGGTGGGAGGTCTTCTCCCACGAGAAGTGGATGTCGCTGTCCGGGACGTGGGCCGGCCACCCGTTCAAGGGGGTGTGGACCGGGTCGGAGAACTGGTCCGACGTCTCGCGGCACAACGACGAGGTCACCGTGCAGGTCCCGTCCGCGTCGGCGCTCTCGGCGTACACCCGCCACTTCGAGACCGTCTGGACGAGATACAGCGCTTGAAAGTCGCGGCGGAGAGCGAGGCCGCGGCCGGGCGGACGACCTCCGCGACGCCCTGGTGGCCGCCCGGCCGGCACCGTTCCGGCGCCGGCGTACCCCGTGAGGGATAGTGGAGACCCGAGCACTGGAGGCTCCATGGCAGAGCTGGTCCGCACCAACGATCCGGTGGCGATCTCGGTCGTCGAGGGGCTGCTCACGTCGGCCGAGATCCCCTACGACGTGGCCGACCGCAACATGAGCGTGCTCGACGGCCTGATCGAGGTGATCAAGGTGCGGGTCCTGGTCCCCGACGAGCGCCTCGACGAGGCCCGCGAGCTGATGGTCGAGGCCGAGCTCGGCGACTGGCTCAGCGGCTGACGACGACCGGGATCCGGGTGACGGTCCCGGTCGCGCCGCGCCAGGTCACCCAGCCGTCGTCGGCCCGGCGCGAGCCGGGGGCGACCGTCAGCGTGAACGTCGCGCTCCCACCCGGCCCGAGCCGCACCGCCGCCGGGGTGACCCGCACCCGGTGGTGGGCGAACCCGGTGGCGGTCGAGGAGAAGTAGAGCCGGCGGGCGGTCACATTGGTGATGGTGCGCTCGACCGTGCCGGCGCCGTCGACCCGGATCGACGGGGTGTTCAGCTCCGTCAGGTCGCCCTCGAGCCAGGACCGGTAGTCGTCGACCGGGACGTCGTACGCGAGGCCGGGCCGTACGGCGGCGGCCGCGGTCACCAGGCCCGCGCCGGCGCGCAGCGGGGTGGTGCCGGGCAGCCGCCGCGCCGAGGTCACGAGCGCGGAGCGGACCCGTGCGGGCGACCAGTCCTCGTGCCGGGAGAGCACGAGCGCGGCGACGCCGCTGGTGATCGCGGCGGACGCGGACGTGCCGGACACGAGGTCCCAGCCGGCGTCGGTCCCCTCGGGCGGCACGGCGCCCAGCACGCCGACGCCGGTGGCCACCAGGTCCGGCTTGACGACCGGCGCGGAGCGGGTGCCGGCGCTCGACCAGCCCACGACCCGCGGCGGGGTGCGCACCAGGCCTCGCGGCTCGAGCCGGACCCGGCCATCCGGGTGGTCGGCGAGCCAGTGTGCGAGCGCACGGCCCGCGGTGCGGTCGACGTGGACGGTCGGCACCCGGTGGAAGTCGGCCACGAGGGCGCCGGGAGCGACGTTCGCCAGGATCATGCCGGCGCCACCCGCCAGCTCGACCGCCGCGGACTTGTCGACGCGGCCGACCACGCCGCGCTCGCACAGCACGATCCGGCCCACCACGCGGCCGGCGTCCAGGCTCCCGGGAGTACACACGCGCGCCGCCCGGCGGGTGGACCCGGCAGCCGGGGCGTCGACCGCCCGCACCACCCGTGCCGGGCCGACGGGCCGGGCCGCGGCCATGGCGCCGACGTACGACACCCCGTCGGGGAGCAGGACCCGGCCCCGGCGCACCGGTCCGGTCGCCGCTCCGACGGTGGTCACCCAGGGGCTGCGGTGCGCCGCGGGGGAGTCGGCCGCGTTGCCGGCCGCGCCGACGACGACCACGCCGCCCTCGGTGGCACCCAGCAGCGCGCGCTCGACGGTGTCGATCCGCGCGGGGCCGCCGACGGAGAGGTTGAGCACGTCCACGCCGTCGGCGGTGGCGGCGTCGATCGCGGCGACCAGATCGGCCGTCGCGCAGCCGTCGTCGCGCGGGTCGGGAGCGCTCCAGCACGCCTTGTAGACCGCGAGCCGGGCCTGCGGCGCGACGCCGGCGTAGGTGCCGAGGCCCTGGCCGCGGACCCGCGCGGGCACGCCGGCGTTGCCGGCGACGATCGAGGCGACCTGGGTGCCGTGGCCGTCGTCGTCGAGCGGCGAGAGCGCGGAGGCCGACCGGACGTGGTCGGCGCCGAAGCCGTCGACGAACCAGCGGGCGCCCAGCACCTTGCGGTCGCAGGTGGACTCGGGCCAGCCCTCGCCGGTCTCGCAGGTCCCGGTGAAGCCGCGTGCCGCGCTGCCCAGCCCGGCGATGGTCGAGAACAGCGGGGAGTCCGGCCACAGGCCGGAGTCGACCAGCCCGACCACCACGCCCGCGCCGCCGCGCGCCGTCGCGGCGGCGCCGTGCAGCCCGGTGCTCGTCGCGTGGCCGGCCAGGGGTCGTACGGCGTTCCGCTCGACCAGGACCACGCGCGGGTCGTCGCGGAGGTCGTCGGCCTCGGCCGTCGACAGGCGCACCGCGACCCCGTTGAGCGCCGTGGTCCAGCGGTACACCGGCTCGGCGCCGTCCACGGTCTCGAGCACGGCGTCCTGCTCCGCGCGCATCCGCGCGGCCGCGAGGAGGCCCGTGTGGACGCCGGCCGTGCCGGGCCCGGCCAGGGTCACCAGGTAGAGGGGGTCCGTCGGGCTCGGCTCCGCGGCGGCCGCGAACCCGGTCGCCGGCGCGGCCAGGGTCGCCGGCGCCAGGGCGGCCAGGGTCGCCGTGACGGCCGCGACGACCAGCCCGGCACGCGCCGTACGCCGTCCACCCATCGCGGTCACCCCCTGATGCCTGAACGAACCATTGTGACAGGAGTTTCGGCATCCCTCCCACGGATCTCTAGGGTGGGGGCATGCACTCGGCGCCCCTGGTGGTCGGCTTCGACCTCGACATGACGCTGATCGACACCGTCCCCGGCTTCAGCGCCACCCTGCTCGCGCTCGGCGCGGAGCTCGGCGTGGAGTTCCCGGTCCAGGACCTGATCACCCGGCTCGGGCCGCCGCTGGACTCGCTGCTCGGGGAGCACCTGGCCGCGGACGCGGTGGCCTCCGCCGGCGACCGGTTCCGGGCGCTCTACCCCGACCACGCGATCGCCCCGGTCCCGCTGCTGGCCGGCGCCGAGGACGCCCTGGCCGCCGTACGGCGCCACCGCGGGCGGGTGCTGGTCGTCACCGGGAAGTACCCCGCCAACGCGCGCCTGCACCTCGACCACCTGGGGATCGACGTCGACCACCTCGAGGGCTGGGTGTGGGGGGTCGGCAAGGCGGACGTGCTGCGCCGCGAGGGCGCCACCGTCTACGTCGGCGACCACGTCCACGACGTCGAGGGCGCCAAGGCCGCCGGCGCGCTGAGCGTCTCCGTGCTCACCGGCGGATCGACACGGGAGGAGCTGGTCGCGGCCGGCACCGACGTGGTGCTCGGCAGCCTCGCCGAGTTCCCGGCCTGGCTCGACGAGCACCTGCTCGAGACGCGACTCGACGCGCTCGCGGCCGACCTGCGTGAGCGCGGCTCGGTGCTGGTCGCCTACAGCGGTGGCGCCGACAGCGCGTTCCTCCTGGCCGCCGCGGTCCGCGCGCTGGGCACCGACCGGGTCGCCGCGGCGACCGGCTACTCCCACTCGCTGCCGCTGGCCGAGCGCGACCCGGCCCGCGACTTCGCGGCCTCGCTCGGCGTCGAGGTGCTGACCCCGGCCACGCACGAGATCGAGCGCGAGGGCTACCGGTCCAACGGCGCGGACCGCTGCTACTTCTGCAAGGCCGAGCTGCTCGACGTGCTCGCCCCGCTCGCGGCCGGTCGCGGGCTGGCGCACGTCGCCACCGGCACCAACGCCGACGACGCCGTCGCGGGGTTCCGGCCCGGCATCCGCGCGGCCGACGAGCGGGGCGCGATCGCGCCGCTGCGCGACGCCGGCCTGACCAAGGCCCAGGTCCGGGAGGCCTCGCGCCGCTGGGGCCTGCCGACCTGGGACAAGCCGGCGGCCGCCTGCCTGTCCTCCCGGGTCGCGTACGGCGTCGAGGTGACGCCGTACCGACTCGGCCGGGTGGAGCGGGCCGAGACCGCCGCCCGAGCGCTGCTGGCCGGCTCCGGCCTGCGCAACCTGCGGGTCCGCGACCTCGGCGAGCGCGCCTCCGTCGAGGTCGACGCCGCCCTGCTGCCGATGCCCACCGACGTGGAGGCCCGGCTGCTGGACGCGGTGCGCGGAGCCGGGTTCGAGGCCGCCGAGGTGGACCGGCGCGGATTCCGTTCGGGGTCGATGAACCTGGCGCTATAGGCTGGAGCGCCCCGGTCCGACAGCGGTCCCGAACAAGCTAGAAGAGGTCAGTCCGTGCCCACTGGCAAGGTGAAGTGGTTCGACGCCGAGAAGGGCTTCGGCTTCCTCTCCCAGGAGGACGGCCCCGACGTCTACGTGCGCAGCGAGGCCCTCCCGGCCGGCACGTCGAGCCTCAAGGCCGGCACCCGCGTCGAGTTCGGGATCGCCCAGGGCCGGCGCGGCGACCAGGCGCTCCAGGTGCGGATCCTCGACGCCCCGGCGTCGGTGTCGCGCAACCAGCGGGACGCGCGGCGCAAGAAGCCGGAGGAGATGGTCCCGATCGTCGAGGACCTGATCCGGCTGCTCGACGGCGTCGGCGAGGCCTACCGCCACGGCCGGCACCCCGACCCGAAGACGGCCCGTCCGGCCGCCAAGCTGCTCCGCGCCCTCGCCGACGAGCTCGAGTCGTAGTCCGAGCGGAGCGCGGGACCACAGCTGATGGTGGTTGTGTGTCGCGACCGGTCGATCAGCTGAGCTGCGCGTCTGACCCGAGCCGTCGTGGGCGGTTGGCCAGCACGAACACCGCCCAGGCGGCGAGCACGACCGCGGCGACCCCGAGCCCCAGGCGCGGCGGGTCCAGCGGCAGGGCGATGCCGACGAACCCGCCGATCACCCAGGCCAGCTGGAGCGTGGTGTCGCTGCGGGCGAACGCGCTCGCCTGCACCCGGTGCGGGATGTCGCGCTGGATGGTCGCGTCCAGGGAGAACTTCGCCAGCGCCTGACCGAGTCCCGCGAACAGGCCGAGCAGCGCGACGGTGAGCACTCCGTAGAACAGCGCCGTGACCACGGCGACCGCGACGTCGGCGACCAGGACCGCGGTGACGGTGATCGCCGGGTTGATCCGCCGCAGGACCGACGCGGCCACCACGCCGGCGAGGTTGCCGAGACCGGCGGCCCCGACCACGATCCCGGTCAGCAGCTGCGGGCTCCAGTCGCCGATCGGGTTCTCCCGCAGGAGGAACGCCATGAACATGATCAGGAAGCCCGCGAGCCAGCGCGGGCCGCAGTTGGCGCGCAGCGCGTAGGCGACCGCGGGCGGGATCCGGGTCCGCCGGCGCCCGGCGGCGCCCCGCTCCGACGAGCCGCGGAGCACCAGCTCCTCCTCGCCCTGGTTGGAGTCGACCCGGGCGGGCAGCCGGATGGCGGCGACGGTCGCGACCACGAACAGCACGAACGCGTACCGCAGCACCCACTCGGGTCCGGCCAGCGACGCGAGCCCCGCGATCGGCGCCGAGATCGCCACCCCCACGATTCCCGACATCGACACCCGGCCGTTCGCCTTCACGAGGGTGAAGTCGTGCGGCAGCAGCCGGGGTACGGCGGCCGCCCTGGTGACGCCGTACGCCTTGGACGCGACGAGCACGCCCAGAGCGGCCGGGAACAGCAGCGTCGACTCGGTGACCACCGCGTCCGCGAGCACCCAGCACAGGAACGCGCGGATCGCCATCGTCGCGCCGATCGCCCACCGCCGGCCGTGCGCGAACCGGTCGAGGAACGGCCCGATCAGGGGCGCGACGATCGCGAACGGGAGCATCGTCAGCCCCAGGAACAGGGCGACCTGGCCGCGCGCCTCCCCGGAGGGGACCTGGAAGAACAGCGTGCCGGCCAGCGAGATCGCCACGGCGGCGTCGCCCGCGGTGTTGAAGGTGTGCATCTGGATCAGCCGGGACAGCCCCGACTCCCCGGCCCCCTCGGCCTCCGCGGCCCGCTTCGCCTGGCGCATCGTGAAGCGGCCGAACCGCCGCGTCGCCCGCGCGGTCGCGCCGAGCCCGCGGACCACCTTGGCCCCGCGCCCCGTCGTCGGTGTTTCGGGTGTCGGCGCGGACATGGGGCCATCCTGCCGCACCCGACCTGACAGTCCGGGTGGACATGAGACATGATTCCCGGGTGATCACGACCACGCGACCCAAGCCCGACGCCGCCACCGTCGCGGCGGTGGACCTGGCCCGTGCCGCCCTGCTGCTCGAGGCCGACGCGGCCGACGTCGGCGACCACCTCGGTCACCTCGTCGAGGGGGAGCGGCTGGTCACCCACCTGTTCGCCTGCGAGCGCCCCGGGTACGTCGGGTGGCGCTGGTCGGTGACGGTCGCGCGGGCACCCCGGCAGAAGCAGGTGACGGTCGACGAGGTCGTCCTCATCCCGGGCGGCGAGGCGATCGTGGCCCCGCCGTGGGTGCCCTACCGCGAGCGGATCAAGCCGGGCGACCTCTCCCCGGGCGACCTGCTGCCGGTCGACGACGACGACCCGCGGCTGGTCCCGACGTACTCCTACGGCGACGACCCGCTCGACGCCGACGACAAGGCCCAGGTGCGCCAGGTCGCCCAGGACCTCGGGCTCGGCCGGGTCCGCACGCTCTCGCCCGAGGGCCGCGAGATCGCCGCCCAGCGCTGGTACGACGGCGATGGCGGCCCGGAGGCGCCGGTGGCCCGGTCCGCACCGGACAGCTGCACCACCTGCGGCTTCCTGCTGCGCATCGCGGGGCCGCTCTCGGAGCTGTTCGGCGTGTGCGCGAACGGCGACGCCAACGACGACGGACGGATCGTGTCCTTCGACCACGGCTGTGGCGCCCACTCCGAGGTCCGGCTGGCGAAGCGGCACGAGCCGCAGCCGCTGCCGGAGCCGGTCGTCGACACGATCAACCCCGACGACATCGAGAGCTTCTGAGTCGAGTCTGCAGCCCGGTGGGCGGACCGTCAGGCCTGCTCCGTCAGCTCCTTGCGCGCCTTGCGGCGCCGCCGGCAGTAGTCCAGTCCGAACAGGCCGAGCCCGAAGCCGGCCAGGCAGGTCCACAGCCACCACTCGTTGCCGGAGTCCTGGAGCCGACCGTAGAACGGCAGCAGCGCGACGAACCCGACCAGCCACAGCGCGGTGCCCACCTCGACGGTGCGCACGCCGTCGACGTCGAGCGGCTCGACGTTCGCGACGAAGAACGTGCGGCTGCCGATCTCGTGCTGCAGCGGTTGGTTGTCGCGAAACTCCACGCGAGACACGCTAGTCGACGGCGCCCAGGTCTGGGATGCTGCCGCCCGTGACCACACAGGCGACGACGGACCGCAGCGGCCTGGACCGCTACTTCAAGATCACCGAGCGCGGCTCGACCGTGGAGCGTGAGGTACGTGGCGGGATCGTCACGTTCTTCACGATGTCCTACATCATCGTGCTGAACCCGCTGATCCTCGGCTTCGCACCCGACCAGGACGGTGCGCTGCTCGGCTCCTCCAGCGACCGCCCGAACCTGGCGGCGATCGCGGCCGGCACGGCCCTGGTCGCCGGCGTGCTGACGATCCTGATGGGGGTCGTCGCGAACTTCCCGCTCGCGCTCGCGACCGGCCTGGGCCTCAACGCGTTCGTCGCGTTCTCGGTCGCCAACCAGATGACCTGGGCCGACGCGATGGGCCTGGTGGTGATCGAGGGCCTGGTGATCCTGGCGCTGGTGCTGACCGGGTTCCGCGAGGCGGTGTTCCACGCGGTGCCGGCCCAGCTCAAGATCGCGATCTCGGTCGGCATCGGCCTGTTCATCGCGCTGATCGGGTTCGTCGACGCCGGCTTCGTACGCCGCATCCCCGACGCGGCGCACAGCACCGTGCCGGTCCAGCTCGGGCAGAACGGCCAGCTCTCCGGCTGGCCGGTCCTGGTGTTCGCGATCGGCCTGGTGCTCGTCGTCAGCCTGTGGGTGCTCAAGGTCCGCGGCGCGATCCTGATCTCGATCATCGCCACGACCGTGCTCGCCATCGTCGTCGAGGCGATCGCCGACCTCGGCCCCAGCTCGGAGAACCCGAAGGGCTGGAGCCTCAACGTCCCGTCCTGGCCCGACGACATCGTCGCCACCCCGCACTTCGACACCCTGGGCGAGTTCAGCCTGCTCGGCTCCTGGGAGAACGCCGGCGTGGTGACCGCACTGCTGCTGATCTTCACGCTGATGCTCGCGGACTTCTTCGACACGATGGGCACGATGACGGCCATCGGCGCCGAGGCGGGCCTGCTTCAGGAGGACGGCACCCCGCCGGCCACCCGCCGGATCCTCGCCGTCGACTCGCTGGCCGCCGCCGCCGGCGGCGCCGCCGGCGTGTCGTCGAACACCTCCTACATCGAGTCGGCCTCCGGCGTCGGCGAGGGCGCCCGCACCGGCCTGGCCTCGGTCGTCACCGGCGCGCTGTTCCTGGCCGCGATCTTCATCGCGCCGGTGGTCGAGATCATCCCCTCCGAAGCCGCCGTCCCCGCGCTGGTGCTGGTCGGCTTCCTGATGATGCAGCAGGTCAAGGGCATCGACTGGGACGACCTCGAGATCGCCATCCCGGCCTTCCTCACGATCGTGCTGATGCCGTTCACCTACTCGATCTCGGTCGGCATCGGCGCCGGCTTCCTCGCGTTCGTGCTGATCAAGGTGATCCGTGGTCGCTTCGCCGCCGTCCACCCGCTGATGTGGGTGGTCGCCGCGCTGTTCGTCGTCTACTTCGCGATCAACCCGATCACCAACTGGCTCACCTGAGGCCGGGTCGGCGCCGGCCCCGCCGAGAGGGTCGGAATCTCCTCGCCGAAACCGGAATCGTTAGCATGGGTAATGAGTTATGCTAACGAAATGCCAACGTTGCAGAAGGTCGCCCGGACCGACGCCGGACTCGCCGCGGAGCTCCGGCTCAGCGTGATGCGCCTGCGGCGCCGGCTCGCCAGCGAGCGGCACCCCGACAACGAGCTGAGCATTCCCCAGATGGGCGTGCTCGGGGTGCTCTACCGCACCGCCGACGCGCTGACCGTCGGCGAGCTGGCGGCGGCCGAGAGGGTGCAGCCGCCGTCGATGACCCGCACCGTCAACTGCCTGGAGGAGACCGGCGACGTCGTACGCCGTCCCCACGAGACCGACGGCCGTCAGGTCGTGGTCGAGCTCTCCGACCAGGGCCGCGCCCGGGTGATCGCCGACCGCGAGCGGCGCGACGCCTGGCTGGCCCGACGGCTCAAGGAGCTGACGCCCGACGAGCGGGCGATCCTCCGCCGGGCCGCACCCATCCTCGAGCACCTTGCCCAACGAGACTGACCAGAAGGACTGACCACCCCACTGTGAGCCCCACGTTCCGCTCCCTGCGCAACCCGAACTACCGGCTGTACCTCGCCGGCAGTCTGGTGTCGAACACCGGGACCTGGATGCAGCGGGTCGCCCAGGACTGGCTGGTGCTCCAGCTGCCGGGCAACAGCGGCAGCGAGCTCGGCATCACCACCGGCCTGCAGTTCCTGCCGGTGCTGCTGCTGAGCCCCTACGCCGGGGTCGTGGCCGACCGGTTCCCGAAGCGTCGGCTCCTGCAGGTCACCCAGGCGACGATGGCGCTCGCGTCGCTGGCCCTCGGCCTGATCGCCGTGCTCGGCGTGGCGCAGACCTGGCACGTCTACCTGATCGCGGTCCTGTTCGGCATCGGCGCGGCCTTCGACGGGCCCGCCCGGCAGTCCTTCGTCTCCGAGATGGTCGGCCCCGAGGACCTCACGAACGCCGTCGGCCTGAACTCGGCGAGCTTCAACGCCGCCCGGATCCTCGGCCCGGCCGTCGCCGGCCTGATGATCGGCGCCCTCGGCGGCGGCGCGCAGGCGACCGGCTGGGTGATCCTCGTCAACGCCGCGTCGTACCTCGCCGTGATCGGGCAGCTGCAGCGCATGGACCTGGCGCTCCTGCACCCGGCCGAGCTCCAGGTCCGCACGCCCGGGATGCTCCTCGAGGGCGTCCGCTACGTGCGCAGCCAGCCCAAGATGGTGCTGATCCTGATCATGGTCTTCTTCGCCGGCACCTTCGGCATGAACTTCCAGATCACCTCCGCGCTGATGGCCACCGAGGTGTTCGGCAAGGGCGCGAGCGAGTACGGCGTCCTCGGCTCGGCGCTGGCAGTCGGCTCGCTGACCGGCGCCCTGCTGGGCGCCCGACGGGTCCAGATCCGGGTCCGGCTCCTGGTGCTCGCCGCGCTCGGCTTCGGCGTCGCGGAGATCGTCGCCGGCCTGCTGCCGTCCTACCTCGCCTTCGCGCTGTTCGCCCCGGTCATCGGGTTCTTCACGCTGACCCTGCTCACCTCGGCGAACGCGACCCTCCAGTTGGAGGCCGCGCCGGCGCTCCGCGGCCGGGTGATGGCCCTCTACATGACGATCGTGATGGGCGGCACGCCGCTCGGCGCCCCCATCATCGGGTGGATCGCCCAGCACTTCGGGGCCCGGTGGGGCCTGATGATCGGTGGGGCGCTCACCATCCTCGGCGTACTGTTGGCCTTGGCCGTGCACGCCCGCCTCCAAGGTGGGGTACGCACCGTTTTGACCGGCGTAGACCGCCCGGGTAACCTTTTTCCTCGTGTCTGGGACAACCAGGCCGTTGCGCGTGCCCGGAAGCAGTCGGGGAGTCAGGTCCTCGGATCCGGCACCGAAGCCCCACCAGCGAAAGCCCTCACCGGCTCTCGTTGAACAGCTGCGGTCAGGGCGACACGCCCGACCTCGGGGGTGAGCGACGAGGGTTGACCTTGCACCACCCGGACACGAGCAGAACACCGTGCGGACAGAGCGTCCGTACTGAGAGCGGAAAAGAAGGGGAACCACCCGGTGCCCACCATTCAGCAGTTGGTCCGCAAGGGCCGCCAGGACAAGGTGTCGAAGAACAAGACGCCTGCCCTCAAGGGTTCGCCCCAGCGACGCGGTGTGTGCACCCGCGTCTACACCACGACTCCGAAGAAGCCGAACTCCGCCCTCCGCAAGGTCGCCCGCGTGCGCCTGTCGAGCGGCGTCGAGGTCACGGCGTACATCCCGGGTGTCGGCCACAACCTGCAGGAGCACTCGATCGTGCTCGTCCGCGGCGGCCGCGTGAAGGACCTGCCCGGTGTCCGCTACAAGATCATCCGCGGCACGCTCGACACCCAGGGTGTGAAGAACCGTAAGCAGGCCCGCAGCCGCTACGGCGCCAAGAAGGAGAAGAGCTGATATGCCGCGCAAGGGTCCCGCTCCTAAGCGGCCGATCGACATCGACCCGGTCTACGGGTCGCAGCTGGTCTCCCAGCTCGTGTCGAAGGTGCTCCAGGACGGCAAGAAGCAGGTCGCGCAGCGCATCGTCTACACCGCGCTCGAGGGTTGCCGCGAGAAGACCGGCACCGACCCGGTCGTCACGCTGAAGCGTGCGCTCGACAACGTCAAGCCTGCGATCGAGGTCAAGTCCCGCCGCGTCGGCGGTGCGACCTACCAGGTCCCGATCGAGGTCAAGGGCACGCGCGGCACCACGCTCGCGCTGCGCTGGCTGGTCGGCTACGCGGCCGACCGTCGCGAGAAGAGCATGCACGAGCGCCTCATGAACGAGATCCTCGACGCCTCCAACGGCCTCGGTGCCGCGGTGAAGAAGCGCGAGGACACCCACAAGATGGCCGAGTCCAACAAGGCCTTCGCGCACTACCGCTGGTGATCGCGGGGAGGGGAGCACGGCGTACGCCGCCGCGCCTCCTCTCCCACGCCCCAGCACTACCTACGACTCTCAAGGATCGGACAGACAGTGGCTGTCGACATCACCACCGACCTCAACAAGGTCCGCAACATCGGCATCATGGCGCACATCGACGCCGGCAAGACCACCACCACCGAGCGCATCCTCTTCTACACCGGCATCACCTACAAGATCGGTGAGGTCCACGAGGGCGCGGCCACGATGGACTGGATGGAGCAGGAGCAGGAGCGCGGCATCACGATCACGTCCGCCGCGACGACCTGCTGGTGGAAGGACCACCAGATCAACATCATCGACACCCCCGGCCACGTGGACTTCACGGCCGAGGTCGAGCGCTCGCTGCGCGTCCTCGACGGCGCGGTCGCGGTGTTCGACGGCGTGGCCGGCGTCGAGCCGCAGACGATGACCGTGTGGCGCCAGGCCAACAAGTACGCCGTGCCCCGGATGTGCTTCGTGAACAAGCTGGACCGCACCGGCGCGGACTTCTTCCGCTGCGTCGACATGATGGTCGAGCGCCTCAACTCCACCCCGCTGGTCCTCCAGCTCCCGATCGGCGCCGAGTCCGAGTTCCTCGGGGTCATCGACCTGGTCGGGATGCGCGCGCTCACCTGGCGCGGCGAGACCACGATGGGTGAGGACTACACCGTCGAGGAGATCCCCGCCGACCTGGCCGAGCAGGCCGCCGAGTACCGCGAGAAGCTGCTCGAGACGCTCGCCGACGCCGACGACGCGATCATGGAGAAGTTCCTCGAGGAGGGCGACTTCACCGTCGAGGAGCTCGAGGCCGCGATCCGTCGCGCCACCCTGGCCGACAAGATCAACCCGGTCCTGTGCGGCACGGCGTTCAAGAACAAGGGCGTCCAGCCGCTGCTCGACGCGGTCGTGAAGTACCTGCCCTCGCCCCTCGACATCGGCGAGATCATCGGTCACTCCGTCAAGGACGAGAACGAGCAGGTCTCCCGCAAGCCGTCCGACTCCGAGCCGTTCTCGGGCCTGGCCTACAAGATCGCCTCGGACCCGCACCTCGGCAAGCTGATCTACGTCCGGGTCTACTCCGGCAAGCTCGAGGCCGGCTCGACCGTGGTCAACTCGGTCAACGGCCGCAAGGAGCGGATCGGCAAGGTCTACCAGATGCACGCCAACAAGCGTGAGGAGATCGCGTCGGTCGGTGCCGGCCAGATCGTCGCCGTGATGGGCCTGAAGGACACCAAGACCGGGCACACCCTCTCCGACCCGCAGCACCAGGTCGTGCTCGAGTCGATGACGTTCCCGGCGCCGGTGATCGAGGTCGCGATCGAGCCCAAGACCAAGAGCGACCAGGAGAAGCTGGGCATGGCGATCCAGCGCCTCTCCGACGAGGACCCGACGTTCACCGTCAAGGCCGACGAGGAGACGGGCCAGACGATCATCGCGGGCATGGGCGAGCTCCACCTCGAGATCCTGGTCGACCGGATGAAGCGCGAGTTCCGCGTGGAGGCCACCGTCGGCAAGCCGCAGGTCGCCTACCGCGAGACGCTCCGCAAGGAGGTCTCCAAGCACAGCTACACCCACAAGAAGCAGACCGGCGGCTCTGGCCAGTTCGCGAAGGTCGTCGTCTCGCTCGGCCCCAACATCGACCCCGAGACCGGCACCGGTGCCGGCTACGAGTTCGTGAACAACGTCTCCGGTGGTCGGGTCCCGAAGGAGTACATCCCCTCGGTCGACCAGGGCGGCCAGGACGCGATGGAGTTCGGCGTGCTCGCCGGCTACCCGATGGTCGACGTGAAGTTCACGCTCGAGGACGGCGCCTACCACGACGTCGACTCCTCCGAGCTCGCGTTCAAGATCGCCGGCAACCAGGCCTTCAAGGAGGCCGCCCGGCAGGCCAAGCCGGTGCTGCTCGAGCCGATGTTCGCGGTGGAGGTGACCACGCCGGAGACCTTCCTCGGCACGGTCATCGGCGACATCAACAGCCGACGCGGCCAGATCCAGGCACAGGAGGAGCGGCATGGTGACATGGTCATCAACGCCCTCGTGCCGCTCTCAGAGATGTTCGGGTACGTTGGCGACCTGAGGTCCAAGACCTCCGGCCAGGCTTCGTACTCGATGGAGTTCGACTCGTACGCCGAGGTTCCCACGAACATCGCCGACGAGATCATCAAGAAGGTGCGTGGCGAGTAGCCTCTGCGGCTGCAGTCCGGACCCTCGGCAGTACCACCAGCAAGTACGAGTCAAGTAACAACCCAACCAGGAGGAGCCCACAGTGGCTAAGGCGAAGTTCGAGCGGACCAAGCCGCACGTCAACATCGGCACCATCGGTCACATCGACCACGGCAAGACGACGCTCACCGCGGCGATCACCAAGGTGCTGCACGACAAGTACCCGGACCTGAACCCCTTCACGCCGTTCGACGAGATCGACAAGGCCCCTGAGGAGCGTCAGCGCGGCATCACGATCTCGATCGCGCACGTCGAGTACCAGACCGAGTCGCGCCACTACGCGCACGTCGACTGCCCGGGTCACGCGGACTACATCAAGAACATGATCACCGGTGCCGCGCAGATGGACGGCGCGATCCTCGTGGTCGCCGCCACCGACGGTCCGATGCCGCAGACCCGTGAGCACGTGCTGCTCGCCCGCCAGGTGGGCGTGCCCGCCCTGGTCGTCGCGCTGAACAAGTGCGACATGGTCGACGACGAGGAGCTCATCGAGCTCGTCGAGATGGAGGTGCGCGAGCTCCTCTCCGAGTACGAGTTCCCGGGCGACGACATCCCGGTCGTGCGCGTGGCGGCCTTCCCGGCCCTCAACGGCGACGCCAAGTGGGGCGAGTCGATCCTCGAGCTGATGGACGCGGTCGACGAGGCCATCCCCACCCCCGAGCGTGAGACGGACAAGCCGTTCCTCATGCCGGTCGAGGACGTCTTCACGATCACCGGTCGCGGCACGGTCATCACGGGCCGTATCGAGCGCGGGATCGTCAAGGTCGGCGAGGAGGTCGAGATCGTCGGCATCCGCGAGGCCTCGCAGAAGAGCACCGTCACCGGTGTCGAGATGTTCCGCAAGCTGCTCGACGAGGGCCAGGCCGGTGAGAACGTCGGTCTGCTGCTCCGTGGCACCAAGCGCGAGGACGTCGAGCGCGGCATGGTGGTCATCAAGCCGGGCACCACGACCCCGCACACCAACTTCGAGGCCTCGGTCTACATCCTCTCGAAGGAGGAGGGCGGCCGGCACACGCCGTTCTTCAACAACTACCGCCCGCAGTTCTACTTCCGGACCACGGACGTGACCGGCGTGGTGACCCTCCCCGAGGGCACCGAGATGGTCATGCCGGGCGACAACACCGAGATGGCCGTTGAGCTGATCCAGCCCATCGCCATGGACGAGGGTCTGCGCTTCGCGATCCGCGAGGGCGGCCGCACCGTCGGCGCCGGCCGGGTCACGAAGATCACGAAGTGATCGCCTGATCCAAACGAAGGGCCCCGAAAGCTGCGCAGCAGCTTTCGGGGCCCTTCGCTTTGGATCAGGCATGCTGCGTCGGTAGGAGCCGAGTCGGCGTTACTTGGCCGGGGGAGCGCAGCGGAGGAGGCACGTCACGCCGACTCGGCGAGACCGGTCCACGAGCCGGCGACCAAGGGACATCGCCCACGAGCCGGCGAGCGAAGCGAGACGGCGGCGGTGACCCCGTGCCCAACCACGAGCCGGCGAGCGCAGCGAGACGGCGGCAACGAGCCGTGCGCCAGCCCCCTGAGTGGGCAAGATGCGCCGACTCGGCGTCGTACGGCGGGCAAGATGCGCCGACTCGGCACCTATCCGAGCAGCGCGGCGACGGCCTCGGCGAACACCTCGGTGTGCCGGTCCACGTCGGCGGGCGTGTGTGCGGGGGAGAACAGCGCCATGTTGTGGAACGGCGTGAGCAGCACGCCCCGGTTGAGGCACCACAGGTGTAGGAACCCCTCGAGGTCCTCGTCGACCGCGGCCGCCGCGGCGGCCCCGTCGCGCGGCGGCGGGCAGAACCAGTACTCCGCGCGGCAGCCGAGCCGCTGCACGTGCCAGCGCAGACCGTGCTCGGCGATCACCCCGGCCACGCCGGCGGCGAAGCGCTCGGCGAGCGGGACGGCCACCGCGAAGTCCTCCTCCCGCAGGCAGGTCGACAGCGTGGCGCGGATCGCGGCCAGCGCCAGTGCGTTGCCGGTGAGGGTGCCCCCGACGCCGGCGACGTCGATCTCGTGGCCGAGCATCGGGCCGGTCAGGCGCTCGGCCACCTCGGCGCTCATGCCGTACGCCGCGCACGGCACCCCGCCGCCGATCGGCTTGCCGACCACGACCAGGTCGGGCTCGAGGCCCCAGGCGGCGGTCGCGCCGCCCGGTCCGGTGCACAGCGTGTGGGTCTCGTCGATCACGAGCAGCACGCCGTGTCGGCGGGTGATCTCGCGGACCGCCTCGAGGTAGCCGGGCTCGGGCAGCACGATCCCGATGTTGGTCAGCGCCGGCTCCATGAGCAGGCAGGCGACATCTCCCCGGGCGAGTCGCCGGTCGAGGGCCTCGGCGTCGTTGAAGGGCACCACGGCCGTCGTCTCCGCGACGTCGACCTGCGGCCCCAGGGCGCCTGGCCGCGGGAGGACGCGATCGCCGTCGAGCACCGCGAGGGCCTCGTCCACCGTGCCGTGGTAGCACCAGTCCATCACGGCGATCCGGGGCCGGCCGGTCAGGTGCCGGGCGAAGCGGAGCACGAACCGGTTGGCGTCGGTGGCCGACATGGCCAGCTGCCAGGTGGGCAGTCCGAAGCGGCGCGCGAGCTCCTCGCCGACCCACACCGCGTCCGCCGACGGGAGCATGGTGGTCAGCCCGTGCCGAGCGCGGGACGCGATCGCGTCGGCGACCTGCGGTAGGGCGTGGCCGGTCATCGCACCGGTGTCGCCGAGGCACAGGTCGACGTACTCCCGGCCATCGACGTCGACGAGGCGGGCGCCGGCTGCGGACTCGAAGAACAACGGGAAGCGCCCGGGCCAGCGGGTCATCCACGGCATCGGCACGCCGGCGAGCAGGGGCCCGCGGGCGCGCGCCGACAGCTCGGCGGAGCGGGGGTGACCGGCGACGAACCGCTCCTCCTCGGTGGCACGGAGCTCGGCGAGGTGGGCTCGGTTCAGCACGCCGCCAATCTAGGGCACCCGACGCGGGTCAGTGGGCTCCGACGGGCACGTTCGCGTGGGTCACCGGCCAGGTCACCCGGGTGTGGACCTGCTCGGGGTCGACCTCGGGGCCGGAGAGGTACTCCTCCCACATCGACTCCTGGTCGAGGACCAGGTGGTGACGAGCGGCGTAGTCCTGGAGCGTGTCGTAGCTCTCGGTGAGCCGCTCGTAGGGGCCGATGTGCACCGTGGAGATCACCCGACCGGCGGGCAGCCGGGTCAGCTCGACGGTCCCGTCGCCCTCGAACGCCTCGTCGACCACGAACCCGGCCGAGACGCGGAACCGGCCGTCGGCCTGCTTGGTGTAGTAGCCCACCGCCGGCCCGGCGATCGGCACGCCGATGCGGGCGAGGTACCGCGAGACGGTCCCGAAGGACGCGGCCATCAGCTCGCCGATGTCCTCGTGGTCCCACGGGAACGACGTGACCGCGATCCTGCGCCCGGCCTCGTGCACGTCCTCGATGGTGTGGTTCATGCCTACCTACCTCCGTCTGGTTCTCTCCCCTCCGACGCTAGAAAGCGCGGTTCGGCACGAGTAGGGCCGAAGGGCACAGGTGCCAGGGACGCCCGGCACGCCGTCCCGACCTGCGGCCCGGCGAGGTGCTGGGGGAGGGCTGGGGGAGGATGGCCCCATGCCCGACCACGCCCCCGACGGGGTGCGCCCCGCGCGCCCGCACCACAAGCTGATGGCGGACGGCCGGCGCATGCGGGAGGTGCTGACCTACTCCCGTCGGGGGGCCCGGTTCACCCCCCGCCAGCAGCAGGCCTGGAGCGCGTACGCCGAGCGCTGGTGGGTGCCCGACGAGGCCGTCGACGACCCGGGGTTCTCGCTGGCCGGCTGCTTCGCGCGCACCGCGCCGCTCATCGTCGAGATCGGCTCGGGCATCGGCGAGTCGACGGTCGCGCTGGCGGCCGCGCGGCCCGACCACGACGTGGTCGCCTTCGAGGTCTGGCGCCCCGGGGTCGCCGACACGCTGGGCCGGATCGGCGAGGCCGGGCTGTCGAACGTGCGGCTGCTCAGCGTGGACGCCGTGTGGTCGATGGAGCACCTGGTCGGGTCCGCCAGCCTGGCGGCGCTCTGGACCTTCTTCCCCGACCCGTGGCACAAGGTGAAGCACCACAAGCGGCGACTGGTGACCGCGTCCTTCGCCCGGCTCGCCGCGGACCGGCTCGCGCCGGGCGCCGAGTGGCGCCTGGCCACGGACTGGGCCGACTACGCCGGTCAGATGGTCGAGGTGCTCGACGCCGAGCCGTTGCTCGAGGGCGGGGTCGTCGAGCGGTGGGCCGAGCGCCCGGCGACCAGGTTCGAGCGCAAGGGGATCGCGGCCGGCCGCGCGATCACCGACCTCGCCTACCGCCGCCGCGAGGACTAGCGGTCGTACGCCGCACCACGAGCCGGGTCGGCAGCAGCACCTGCTCGGGCTCCCAGTCCCGACGGGCGAGCGCGCCGAGCACCTGCAGGGCCGCCACCCGGCCCTGCTCGTGGACCGGCTGCGCGACCGTGGTCAGGTCGAAGATCGCGGCCATCTCGTGGTCGTCGATGCCGATCACCGACAGGTCCTCGGGGACGGCGAGGCCGAGCTCACGGGCGGCACGGAGCACGCCGATGGCCATCTCGTCGGAGGCCGCGAAGACCGCGGTCGGGCGGTCCGGGCGCTGCAGCAGCTCGCGACCCGCGCGCATGCCGCCGCTGACCGTGAACTCGCCGTTGGCCTCCAGGGCCGGCTCGGTCGGCCGACCGGCCTCGAGGAGGGCGTCGCGGTAGCCGGCCAGTCGGGCCGCCGGCGCCGTGAAGTCCAAGACGCCCTCGGTCGCGCCGCCGACGTACCCGATCCGCTCGTGGCCGAGGTCGAGCAGGTGCCGCATGGCGGTCTGCGCAGCCAGGTGGTCGTCGATGCGGACCGTGGCCCAGCCGGGCAGGTCGGCACCCACGATGGTGACCGGGCGGCCGAGCTTCTCCAGCCGAGCCCGCTCGTCGGGGCTGGGCTTGAGGCTGAGCACGAGAACGGCGTCGACCCGCTTGGTGAGCAGGCTGGTCTCGAAGACCCGGTGCCGCGCCGACGGGTCGCCGGCGAGGTTGTAGAGGAGGAGGTCGTAGCCTCGCTCGCGGAGCACCTCCTCGGCCCCCTGCACGACCGCGGCGAAGAACCAGCGGGTCACGAACGGGACGATCACGGCCACGGTCCGGGTCTGCCCGGTGGCCAGCCCGGCCGCGCTCGGGGACGGCACGTAGCCCAGTCGCCGGGCGGTCTCCCGGACCCGGCTCCGGGTCTCCTCGGAGACCCCGGGCAGGCCGCGCAGGGCACGCGAGACGGTCGCGGTCGACATCTCGACCTCGCGGGCGACGTCCTTGATGCCGGTCACAGCGGGAGCGCTCCCACTCGCGCGGCCCAGGCACTACGGTGGAGCGCATGAGCCTGCACCTGCCGCACCGGAGCGCCCTCGCCTACGGCGCCGCGACCGCGTCGTACCAGATCGAGGGGGCGAGCACCGAGGACGGTCGCGGCGCCTCGATCTGGGACACCTTCGCGGCCCGGCCCGGCACCGTCCGGGACGGCTCGGACGGCTCGGTCGCCTGCGACTCCTACCACCGCTACGAGGAGGACGCCGACCTGGTCGCGGGCCTCGGCGTCGGGTGGTACCGCTTCTCGATCGCCTGGCCGCGGGTGCTGCCCGAGGGCACCGGCCGGGTCGAGGCCCGCGGGCTCGACTACTACGACCGCCTGGTCGACGCGCTGCTCGCGCGCGGCGTCTCCCCGACGGCCACGCTCTACCACTGGGACCTGCCGCAGGCCCTCGAGGACCGGGGCGGCTGGCTGGAGCGCTCGACCGCGGAGGCGTTCGCCGAGTACGCGATCGTCGTGCACGAGCGCCTCGGCGACCGGGTCGGCGTCTGGGCGACCCACAACGAGCCGTGGTGCGCGGCCTACCTCGGCTACGCCGCCGGCATCCACGCGCCCGGCCGGCGCGAGGGCGGCGCCGCGCACCGGGCGGCCCACCACCTGCTGCTGGGCCACGGCCTGGCCGCCGCCCACCTGCACGAGGCCGGCGTCAGCGACGTCGGCATCGCCCTCAACCTGGCGCCGTTCTGGCCCGAGTCGCCGGACGCGGTGGCCGCCACCGACGGCATCGACGCGATCCGCAACCGGGTCTGGCTCGGCCCGCTCGTCGACGGCGCGTACGACGCCGGGCTGCTCGTGGTCGCGCCCGAGCTGGCCGACCCCGCCGTGGTCCGCGACGGCGACCTCGAGCTGGTCCGCGGCTCGGCCGACTGGATCGGGATCAACTACTACACGCCGTTCCGCCCGACCCTCGCCGACCCCGCGCTCGAGACGCACCCGGAGGTCGACGCCTACCCCGGCGCCACCCCGGTGTCCTTCGTGGTCCGCGAGCCGCGCACCGACATCGGCTGGGAGGTCGAGGCCCGTGGCCTCGAGGAGCTGCTCGTCGACACGCACCGGCGCACCGGCCTGCCGCTGGTCGTCACCGAGAACGGTGCGGCGTACGCCGACGACACCCTCCAGGAGGGTGCCGCCGGCGTCATCGACGACCAGGACCGGATCGGCTACCTGCGCGACCACATCGCCGCGACCGAGCGGGCCCGGGCGGCCGGCGCGGACGTGCGGGCCTACATCGTGTGGACCCTGCTGGACAACTTCGAGTGGGCCGAGGGCTTCACCAAGACCTTCGGTGTCGTCCACGTCGACCCGAAGGACCAGACCCGGACCCCCAAGGCGTCGTACCACTGGCTGGCCGAGCACGTCGCCGGGGCCCGTTGACCACCTCATCGCGTGTCCGTCCTGACTGTGGTTCCTGGGCCTACCCCTTGACGCTGCCGGCCAGCAGGCCGCGGACAAAGTACCGCTGCAGCGACAGGAAGACGATGAGCGGGATGACCAGCGAGACGAACGCGCCGGCGGACAGCAGGAACCAGTCGTTGCCGCGGGTGCCGGACAGCTCGGCGAGCCGGACGGTGAGCGGCGAGATCTCCAGGCTGCCGCCGCCGAAGACCAGCGCGACGAGCAGGTCGTTCCAGACCCAGAGGAACTGGAAGATGCCGAACGCCGCGATGGCGGGTGCCATCAGGGGCAGCATGATCCGGGTGAAGATCTGCACGTGGGCGGCGCCGTCCACGCGCGCGGACTCGATCAGCTCCCCGGGGATCTGGCTCATGAAGTTGTGCAGCAGGTAGATCGCGAGCGGCAGCGCGAAGATCGAGTGCGACAGCCAGATCGTGTAGAAGCCGCCGCCGGGCGCGTCGGATCCGGCGAAGCCCTGGTTCACGTACAGCTTGAGCAGCGGGATCATCGTGACCTGGATCGGCACGATCTGCAGCGCGAAGATCGCCACGAACAGGAAGTCGCGGCCGGGGAACTTCATCCAGGCGAACGCGTAGGCCGCCATCACCGCGATGCTGATCGGGATCAGCACGGACGGGATGGTGATCACCATCGAGTTCACGAAGTACGTGCCCAGGTTGGTGTCGCTGCCGTTGAGGACCTGGTCGTAGTTGTCCAGCGTCCAGCCGCCGTTCCACAGCGCCGTCCACCAGCCGCTGGTGGTGATCGCGGACTCCGGCCGGAACGAGGTCACCAGCAGGCCGAAGGTCGGGATGGTCCACAGGACGGCGATGATGATCGCGGCGAGTGACGCCCAGGGCGAGCTGAGCGCTCGCTTGGCGGTGGCGGTCACGGGCTCCTGGGCGACCACGGCCTCGACGCCCTTCTGCTCAGGGATGGCGGTGCTCATCGGAGTCCCTGTCCGAGCGCGAGCGAAGCGAGCGGTTGCGTGGGGTGGTTCATCGTGCCTCCAGCTTGCGCATCTGACGGACGTTGTAGATGACGATCGGCATGACCAGGACGAAGATCAGCGTCGCGATCGCGGTGGCCAGGCCCTGGTTCGCGGAGACGAAGTACTCCCGGTAGAACTGGTAGGCCAGCACGCTGGTGTCGAAGTTGCCGCCGGTCATCGTCCGCACGATGTCGAAGGCCTTCAGCGTCGTGATGCTGATCGTGGTGAGTACGACGATCAGGGACGGGCGGATGCTCGGCACGGTGATGTAGCGGAACATCCGGAAGCCGCCCACGCCGTCGAGCCGGGCGGCCTCGACGATGTCGTCGGGGATGGCCTTGATCGAGGCCGAGAGGATCACCATCGCGAAGCCGGCCTGCACCCAGATCATCACGATGATCAGGAAGATCGTGTTCCACGGATCGTTGAGGATGAACTTGTAGGTGTCGAAGCCCAGCCCCTTGATCACGGCGTTCGCGATGCCGATCTGGGTCTGGCTCTTGTCGTGGTAGTCGTAGACGAAGCGCCAGATGATCGAGGCGCCGACCAGCGAGATCGCCATCGGCAGGAAGATCAGCGCCTTCGCGACCTTCTCGAAGCGGGACCGGTCCACGAGGACGGCGTACACCAGGCCGATGACCGTGGACAGGATCGGCACCAGGATCACCCAGGCCGCGGTGTTGCGCAGCACGATGAGCTGGTCGGAGTCGGTGAAGATGGTCTTGTAGTTGTCGAACCCGACGGCGGCGTCGCCGGAGCGGTCCAGGAACGACTGGTAGATCGTCGTGACGGCGGGGTACAGCAGGCCGACGCCGATCAGCGCGAGCGCCGGCAGCACGAACGCCGCCGACTGCACCAGCTCGCCCCGGCGGGACCGGAGCCGCTGGGTGAGCAGCAGGATGACCGCGACCACGGCGAAGAACACCGCGATCGCGATCACCATCTGGATGAACTTCTCACCTGTGGACATACAGGCACTCCCGATGGACTCGGGCCGGCGAGCGGCGGCTCGACGACCGGGCGGACGGTGAGGTGGTGGTGGAGACGTGCTGGGCCGCGACACCCGCCCCCGCGTGGGGTCAGGGTGTCGCGGCCTGGCGGATGGAGCCGAGAACGGTTCCTCCCCGCCGGTCAGCGACCGGCGGGGAGGAGCTCCGTCACGGCCAGGAGGACTCGATCTTGTCGAGCGCGTCCTGGGTGCTCTCGCCGGTGATCCAGTTGGTCATTTCCTTCCAGAACGAACCGGCACCGACCTCACCCGGCATCATGTCGGATCCGTCGAAGCGGAAGACCGCGTCGGGGTCCTGCAGGATCTCGCCGGAGAGCTTGTCGACCGGGCTCGCCAGGTTGGCGATGTCCAGGCCCTTGTTCGCGCTGACCCAGCCGCCGTTCGGGGTGGCCTTGGCCTTCTCGTTGGCCCACTGGTCGCTGGACAGGTAGGTCTGGAAGGCCTGGACCTCGATGGCGTCCGAGAACGCCGCGACGAACTCGCCGCCGCCGAGGACCGGGTTGCCGAACTCGTCACCCATGGCCGGCAGGTAGAACGCGAACACGTCGCCGTTCTCCGACACGTCGGTGCCCTCGGGCCAGTTCGCGGCGTAGAAGCTCGCCTGGCGGTGCAGGGCGCACTTGCCGTCGAGGATCGGCAGGCCGCCGTCCTGGAACGCGGTCGTGGCGATCGAGCTGACGTCACCGATGCCGCCGTTGACGTACTTGTCGTTCTTCAGGATCGCGCCGACGTTGTCGAGGCTCTCGACGACCGCGGGGTCGTTGAACGGGATCTCGTGGGCGACCCACTGGTCGTAGACGTCCGGGCCGACCGAGCGGAGCAGCACGTCCTCGAGCCAGTCGGTGGCCGGCCAGCCGGTCGCCTCACCGGACTCGATGCCCGCGCACCACGGCTTGATGCCGGTCGCCGCGATCGTGTCGGACAGGGCGAGCATGTCGTCCCACGTCGTGGGGATCTCCCAGCCGTTCTCGGAGAACATCTTGGGGGAGTACCACACGAAGGACTTCACGTTCGCGCCGAGGGGGGCCGCATACAGCTTGCCGTCCACGCTGCCGTAGGAGCGCCAGTCCTCACCGAACCACTTGTCGACGTTGGCCGAGACCGTGTCCGGCGCCTCGACGACCTTGCCGGTGCCGACCAGGGTCTGGAGCAGGCCCGGCTGCGGGACGTACGCGATGTCCGGCGGGTTGCCGGACTGGACGCGCACCTGCAGCTGGGTCTCGAACTCCTTCGAGCCCTCGTACTTGACGTCGGCGCCGGTGCAGTCCTCGAAGACCTTCCAGGAGTCGATGTGGGGCTTGTCCTCGGGCGCCACGATCGAGGTGTAGACCGTGACGTCCTTGCCGGTCAGGTCACCGAACTGCGTGAGCTGCTCGCACTCGGCCTTGCCCTCGCCCGGCGACTTGCCGCTGGCCTCGCCACTGCCGCCGTCGTCGCTCCCGCCACAACCGGCGAGAACGAGTCCTGCGCTCACGAGGGCGGCAGCGACTGCCATCCCCCGGCGCGTCTTGCGTGATCGCATGCGTGCTTTCCTCTCTGCGTTGTCAGCAGGTCCGTCCTGGGTCCGCGTGCCCGGAACCCGCTCCGTCGAACCTGATGCAAACGTTTACGCTCCGGTCCGTCAAGCATCCGCCGTAACGTTTCCGTAACACGCGGCGGCATTTGGTGGGAACGCTCCCAATGTGCGCATGCCGCGCAGGCGGTGGGGCGGGAGCGGGCCGGTCTCCATCGCTGCCGTCAACGTCGATGTCGCCGGTACGGACCATCGTGGGTGCGCCCCCGACCGCGCGGGAGGGGCCAAGGACAGCGGAACCTGTTGACCTTGGGCCCGCCCGCGGTCACGTTCCGTGACCGTCGCGCGGGGTCGCCGCGCGCGAGGGTCAGCGGCCGCGGGTGAGCCGCGCGCGCAGCTCGGCCTCGCGGGCCAGGCGGGCTGCGTCGCGGTCGCGCCGGGCGGCCACGACCGCGGCGAGGAACGCCTCCGGTGGGGTGCCCGGCGGGGGCGCAGGGGCGACGTACTCCTCGGCGGCGGCGGCGAGCCGGCCGCCGAGGACCGCCCGCGCGGCCGGGTCGATCTGCGGGAGCCGCGCCAGGAACTGGCGTACGGCGAGCGCCAGGCCGGTCGGCAACGCGGCGAGGTCGGCGCCGGCCGCCCACTCCGCCAGCTGCGGCGGCATCGGCGTCGGCGGGCCGAGCTGCAGCTTGACCCGCTCCCGCACCACGTAGGTGCCGGCGGCGAAGTCGCCGAGCCGCTTGCCCCGGGCGCTGAGCAGCGCGGCGAAGAACGCCGGGCCGCCCAGGAACGCATAGATCTCGACCACGCCGACCAGGGCCCGGACGAACGCGTGCTGGAAGGAGATCGGGCCTGCGTCGTCGCGCACCGTGCGCAGGCCGAGGGCCAGCTTGCCCAGGGAGCGACCGTGGCTCAGTGTCTCGAGCGCGGTGGGGAACCCCACGAACGACACGATGATGGCGGCCAGCATCGCGACCTGGAGCAAGGCCTCGTCGGCCTGCAACGCGGCGACCGCCAGGCCGAGGACCAGCACGCCGAGGAGGCCGGCGGTGACGACGACGTCGATCAGCCCCGAGACGATCCGCAGGCCGAGGCCCGCCGGCGGCAGGTCGAGCGCGACCGCCTCGCCGGTGACGAGGTCGTCGGTCGTGAGCGTCGCGAACTCGGGGGTCGCCATCGCCGCTCAGGCTACTCGGGGGCGGCTCCTCCTAGGCTTCTCGCCATGGACCTCGACGCGTACGTCGGCGCGCACGCGCCGGAGTGGCGCCGGCTCGAGCAGCTGACCCGCAAGCACCGGCTCACGGGCGCCGAGGCCGACGAGCTGGTCGAGCGCTACCAACGGGTGGCCACCCAGCTGTCCGTCGTACGCACCTCCGCGCCGGACCCCACCGTCGTCGCCCATCTCTCGGTGCTGCTCTCGCGAGCACGCAACCGGGCGACGGGCACCCGTACCGGCACGTGGCGCGGCGTCCGCACCTTCTTCACCGACCGGTTCCCGGCCGCGCTCTACCGGCTGCGGTGGTGGTGGCTCGGGACGCTGGCGGCCAACGTCGCGGTGACCGCCCTGATGATGCTGTGGCTGCTCGACCACCCCGCCGTCGAGCAGAGCCTGCTCTCGCCCGAGCAGGTCGACCAGCTGGTCGCCCACGACTTCGAGGACTACTACAGCGAGTACGCCGCGAGCCACTTCGCCGCCCAGGTCTGGATCAACAACGCGTGGGTCGCCGCGCTGTGCCTGGCGCTGGGGGTGCTCGGCGTCCCCGTCGTCTACCTGCTGTTCCAGAACATCGCGAACCTCGCGATCATCGGCTCGGTCATGATCCGCCACGACCACGGCGCCCACTTCTGGGGGCTGATCCTCCCGCACGGCCTGCTCGAGCTGACCGCGGTGTTCGTCGCGGGCGGCGTCGGGCTGCGGCTGTTCTGGTCCTGGGTCGAGCCCGGTCCGCTGACCCGCACCCAGGCGCTGGCCCGGGAGGGCCGTACCGCCGGCACGGTCGCCCTCGGCCTGGTCGCCGTGCTGCTCGTCAGCGGCCTGATCGAGGCGTTCGTGACCCCCTCCGGCCTGCCCACCTGGGCCCGGGTCGGCATCGGCGTCCTCGCGGAGGCCGTGTTCCTCGCCTACGTGTTCGTGCTGGGTCGCGACGCCGTGCGCCGTGGCCACACCGGCGACCTCGATGCCGCACTCCTCGAGGATCGGGTCGCCAGCCAGGCGTGAGGGTTCGGCTGCCGGCAGCCGAAACCCGCACGCAACGGGCGCCCCTCAGAGCAGCCCGCGCGCCTTGAGAGCCAGGTAGTGGTCGGCCAGCGCGGGCGGCAGCTGCTCGGCGTCGGCATCGATCACGTCCACGCCGAGCGTGCGGAGCAGGCCGGCGGTGTGCCGGCGCCGGCCGAGGACCTGCTCGGCCGCGGCGGCGTCGTACACCTCGTCGAGGGTGCCGCGCGCGGCGGCGAGCCGCTCGAGGGCGGGGTCGCGGACCGAGGCGAGCACCACCCGGTGGTGCTTGGTGAGCGCGGGCAGCGCCGGCAGCAGGCCCTCCTCGACCGCCGCGGGCTCGAGCGGGGTCAGCAGCACCACCAGGGCGCGCTGGCGGCCCAGCGCGGTGACCGCGCCCGCGAGCGCGTCCCAGTCGGCCTCGGCGATGACCGGCTCGAGGTCGGCCATGGCGTCCTGGAGCCGCGCGGCCAGGTCGCGGGCACCGGCGGAGCGCAGCCGGGCGCGCACCCGGCGGTCGCCGGCCACGAAGTCCACGCGGTCGCCCGCCCGCGCGGCCAGCGCCGCGAGCAGCAGCGCCGCGTCCATCGCGGAGTCGAGGCGGGGCACGTCGCCGACCCGTCCCGCCGAGGTCCGCGAGGTGTCGAGGACGAGCACCACCCGCCGGTCGCGCTCGGGCTGCCAGGTGCGGACCACGACGGTGCGGTTGCGGGCGCTCGCGCGCCAGTCGATGGACCGTACGTCGTCCCCGCGCACGTACTCGCGCAGCGAGTCGAACTCGGTGCCGGCCCCGCGCACCCGGACCGCGGCGCGACCGTCCAGCTCCCGCAGCCGGGCCAGCCTGCTCGGCAGGTGCTTGCGGGAGTCGAACGGCGGCAGCGAGCGGACCGTCCCGCCGACGACCCGGGTGCGCTGGCGCGCGGCCAGGCCCAGCGGGCCCCGCAGCCGCACGGTCACGCCGACGGCGCGCAGGTCGCCCCGCCGACCGGGCAGCAGGGCGGTGTGCAGCACCGCCCGATCCGCCGCGCCGAGGGCCAGCCGGTGCCGGTTGCCGGCCGCGCCGGCCGACGGCTGCCACGCATCGCGCAGGGTGCCGCGCACCCGGCGCCGTGACCCGTTGCTCGCGACCAGCCGCGTCTCCGTGGGCTCACCCAGTCGCACGGTCGGCACCGGCGGGCGCTCGAGCGAGAGCCGCTCGGGCGAGGGGGCCAGCAGCACGTCGGCCGCCACGAGCAGCCCGACGGCGAGCACCCACAGCCAGACCGTGCCCATCCCGGGACGCAGCAGCACCGCCACCACCCCGAGGAGCAGCAGCAGCGGGACCCGGCCGGAGATCGCCATCAGCGCACCATCAGCGCGGGACCGGCACCGACCCGAGGGCGGACGCGAGCACCTGACCGACGTCCACACCCTCGAGCTCGGCCTCGGGTCGCAGCCCGAGCCGGTGCACGAGCGTCGCGTGGGCGAGCGCCTTGACGTCGTCGGGCGTCACGAAGTCCCGACCCGTCAGCCAGGCCCAGGCCCGGGCGGCGTGCAGCAGCGCGGTCGCACCCCGCGGGCTCACCCCCAGGCTCAGCGACGGCGACACCCGGGTCGCGCGGGCGATGTCGACGACGTAGCCCGCGACCTCCGGGCTGACCTGCACCCGCCCGACCGCCGCCCGGCCGGCGGCGATGTCGTCGGCTCCGGCGACCGCTCGGACGCCGGCCGCCGCGACGTCGCGCGGGTCGAAGCCGGCCGCGTGCCGGCTCACGATCTCCAGCTCCGCCTCCCGCTCGGGGATCGGCAGGACGACCTTGAGCAGGAACCGGTCGAGCTGCGCCTCGGGGAGCGGGTAGGTGCCCTCGTACTCGACCGGGTTCTGGGTCGCGGCGACGAGGAACGGCCGGGGCAGCGGCCGCGAGACGCCGTCCACCGACACCTGGCCCTCCTCCATCGCCTCGAGCAGCGCGGACTGCGTCTTCGGTGGGGTCCGGTTGATCTCGTCGGCCAGCAGCAGGTTGGTGAAGACCGGTCCCTCGCGGAACGTCAGCTCGCCGCGGGTGCCGTCGATGACCATCGAGCCGGTGATGTCGCCGGGCATCAGGTCGGGGGTGAACTGCACCCGCCGCGCGTCCACGGAGAGCGCCGCCGCGAGCGTGCGCACCAGCAGCGTCTTCGCGACGCCGGGCACGCCCTCCATCAGCACGTGCCCGCCGCACAGCAGCGCGACCAGCAGCCCGGACACCGCGGCGTCCTGGCCGACGACGGCCTTCGCGACCTCGGTGCGTACGGCGGCCAGCCGGTCGCGGGCCTCCCGGTCGGCGGCATCGGAGTGGGCGGTCTCGGTCATGGACGGCGTACCTCTCTGTCGAGCTCGGCCAGGCGATCGGCCAGGGCGATCAGGTCGTGGTCGGTGGTGGGCGGCGACGCGCTCGGGTCGAGCAGCCACGCGACCTCGTCGCGGCTCCGGCCGGTGTGGCGCGCCACGTCGTCGACCAGGGTGGGGGCGGCGGCGCTCGCGCCGAGACCGAGCCGGTCCGCGGCGTGCGCCCGGGCGGCCGAGCGCAGCACGTCGGCCGCGTGCCCGCGGTCCCCGGCCCGGCGGTAGAGCCGGCCGCGGCTGCGGGTGGTCTCGATGGCCCTGACCACCACGGGCAGCGGCTCGGTCGCCAGCGGGCCGAGTCGCCGGACCCGCCACAGCAGCAGGGCCAGCGCGCTGAGGGCGAACACCCAGAGCACCGGGCGCACCCAGCGCGGCAACAGGGTCGCCAGGCTGACCCCGTCGTCCGCGACCAGGTCGTCGAGCGAGGGCAGGTACCAGACCAGACGGTCCCGCTGGCCGAGCAGGCGCAGCGCGACGGCGGCGTCGTCGGCCCGCAGCACCTGACCGTTGCTGAGCAGCTCGCCGGCGCCGAGCAGCACCAGGCCGGGCCGGGGCTCGGCCAGGAGCGCCCCGTGCTCGCCGCGGAAGCAGCCGCCCCGGACCGGGTACTCGACGGCGTCGTCGACCTGCACCGAGAGCCCGGCGTACGCCGGGTCCGGGCAGTCCGCCGCCCGCGGCTCGTCGAGCGCGACCTGGTAGGGCAGGCGGTCGACCCCGAGGGCCGCGGTGGTGCCCGGTCCGGGCTCGGCCAGCACGAGTCGGGCACCCGCGGTGTGCTCGACGAGCCGGGCGATCGTGCTCTCCCCGAGCAGCTCGGTCGAGGTCACCAGCACGGTCGCGCCGGCCACGTCGGTCTCCTCGAGCGCGTCGGCCCCGCGCGCCACCGTCACGTCCACGCCCTGGTCGGCGAGCACCCGCGCGAGCGCCCGGGCGCCGCCGGGGTCGGGGTTGTCCGGGTCGAGGGCCACACCGCGCCGGGCCCCGGCGTCCCCGAGCAGGAGGACCACGACCACCGCGAGCGTCAGTCCCGCGAGGACGAGCAGCGTGGAGCGCTGCCGGAGCAGCCGTCGGCCGGTCATGCGCGGCCGGCCAGCACGTCGTCGAGGTCCAGCACGCCCCGGGCCTGGTCGGGGGAGGCCGGTCGGTCGCCGTACCGGACCCCGTCGAAGAGCGCGGCGGTGCCGTCGACCCGCGGTCGTTGGTCGGGGTGGGCGGCACCGACGGCGGCCGCGACCTCGTGGGCGGTGGCACCGGGCCGGTCGTCCAGCAGGCCGCGCTCGACCTGCCGGACCGCGAGCGCGCGGAAGGCGTCCACGACGGCGTCCTCGGCACGACCCTCCGCGAGCGCTCGCTCGGCACGGGCCCGCAGGTCCGCCGCGGTCAGCACGGGCCCCGCCGGAAGCACCGCCCGCTCCCGGGCGGACCGGGCGGTACGGCGCGCCCGGGAGAGCAGCCAGCCGAGTCCGAGCGCGAGCAGCAGGAACGCGACCATCGCCGCGAACGTCGACAGCGGCGGGGTGCCCGACGCGGCGTCCAGCGCGCCGCTCACGAGCCGGTCGATCCAGTCCAGCACCTGCCGCAGCACGTCGCGCTCGTGGTACTCCGGGCGGACCAGCTCGCGGCGCAGCAGCGAGCTCGCCTCGTCGGGGGACGGATCGAGCGGCGGCTCGGCCAGGAACGCGAGCAGCGGGCCGGTCACGACGCGGTGATCCCGGCCCGGGTCATCAGCTCGACGTCGTAGGCCTCCTTGCGGATCCGCTGGTCGAGGTACTGCACGCTGGTGACCGCGGAGGTGAACGGGGTGACGAACGCCGTCTGGATGACCGTGGCGATCGCGCTCAGCACGACCAGGACGAGTACGGCGTAGCGCGACTCGGCCATCGCGAACGGCAGCAGCTGGGCGGCGATCGTGAACGGCGCCGACAGCATGCTCCCGGCGATCGCCCCGACCACCACGGTCAGCAGCGCGATCCCGAAGGTCCGCCAGAACTGCCGCCGGGTCAGCCGGAAGCCGCGTCCGATCGCGGCGAGCACGCCGGTCCGCTCGATCATCAGGGCCGGCACCGGCAGGTAGTAGACGCGGATCCAGAACCAGCAGGCGAACGCGAGGAATGCCGGGACGCTGAGCACGCCGAACACGACGATCGCCCAGGTCGGCAGCAGCACGACCACCAGGATCCAGAGCACGCCGTAGCCGAGCAGCAGCCCGGTCAGCATCAGGCCGAGCAGCAGCGTCAGCCCGACGAGTCGCCAGCGCGAGCCGCGGGTCGCGGCCCAGGCCTCGCCGAGCGTGAGCCGGCGTCCGATCGCCGCGGCCGCGGTCACGTGGGCGATCATGCCGGTGACCAGGATCGACCCGACGGACTGGAGCGCGGTGCCGAGGAACAGCGAGCCGATCGAGCCGGCGTAGCCGACGATCTCCGCGGTCGACAGGTCCTCGCCGGACTGGGCGGCGGAGAGGTCCGCGAGCAGCGTGAGCAGCGCCGTGACCAGGACCGGGACCGCCATCGCGACCGCGGCCACGAGCACGGCGGAGCCGACCGTGGCCCTCGGGTTGAAGCGGATGATCCGGAACGCCGCGTCGTACATGTCGCCGAGCGCGAGCGGACGCAGCGGCATCGCGCCCGGCTTGTGCGCGGCGCCGAGGATGCCCGGCGCGGGGCCCGGCCCCGGAGCGCCCGGGGGCGGCTGGGCCCAGCCGGGCGGCGGCGCCCAACCGGGCGGTGGCGCCGGGGCGGGCGGTGGCTGCCACCCGGGCGGGGGAGGGCTGAGGGGTCGGGAAGGACTGGGGGGCGGTCCGCCCGGGGGAGGGTAGTGATCGCCCGACACGCGGCCATCCTCCCAGGTCCCGGCCGCCGCGCCGAGGGGCGGACCAGGGCGATTCCCGGACCGGGTGCCACGCCCGATCGGCCGGTTCGGCAGCCGATTTTGGCCTGACGCCCGATGTCTGCCAAGATAGTCCGGTTGCTTCGGCGGGTTGCCGGGGTGCGTCACACATCTTGACCACTGAATCGCGTCTCCATGAGGGGTCAGTGGTCCGGCGTGCGGCCGCACCGACCCAGGAGACCCGATCCGCTCGACGAACCGTCGGGCACCACCAACACAGCAGGCGAGATCAACCGGTCTCGTGTTGCGCCTCACAGGTGCGACACGCCCGACCGCGGGGGTCGGAGCTGCCAGGCGGAGAAGCACGGGCGGGGACGACTCAAGCCGGAGGAAGCCCCGGGACTGCACGCGGTACCGAATCGAGAAGGACGAGAGAGACCTATGGCGGGACAGAAGATCCGCATCAGGCTCAAGGCCTATGACCACGAGGTGATCGACACCTCGGCGCGCAAGATCGTGGACACGGTCACCCGCACGGGTGCCAAGGTCGCCGGCCCGGTGCCGCTGCCGACCGAGAAGAACGTGTACTGCGTCATCCGCTCGCCCCACAAGTACAAGGACTCCCGCGAGCACTTCGAGATGCGCACCCACAAGCGCCTCATCGACATCATCGACCCCACGCCGAAGACCGTCGACTCGCTCATGCGCCTCGACCTGCCTGCCGGCGTCGACATCGAGATCAAGCTCTGAGGTTCCTGAGATGACAATCGAGCGCAACGTGAAGGGCCTGCTGGGCACCAAGCTCGGCATGACCCAGGTCTGGGACGAGAACAACCGCGTCGTCCCCGTCACCGTGATCGCCGCGGGCACCAACGTGGTCACCCAGGTGCGGACCCCCGCGACCGACGGCTACAACGCCGTGCAGGTCGGGTTCGGGGAGATCGACGGCCGCAAGGTGACCAAGCCGCAGGCCGGCCACTTCGGCAAGGCGGGCACCACCCCGCGCCGCCACCTGGTCGAGATCCGCACCGCTCTCGCGGCCGACTACACCGTCGGCCAGGAGCTCGCCGTCGACACCTTCGCCGCGGGCGAGGAGATCGACGTGACCGGCACCAGCAAGGGCAAGGGCTTCGCCGGCGTCATGAAGCGGCACGGCTTCGCCGGCGTCTCCGCCTCGCACGGTGCCCACCGCAACCACCGCAAGCCGGGTTCGATCGGCGCGTGCGCCACGCCCGGCCGCGTGTTCAAGGGCGTCCGGATGGCCGGTCGGATGGGTACCGACACGGTCACCACCCAGAACGTCACCGTGCACGCCGTCGACACCGAGAAGGGCCTGATCCTCCTCAAGGGCGCCGTTCCCGGCCCCCGGGGCGGCCTCGTGGTCCTCCGCTCGGCCGCGAAGAGCACTCTCACTGCTGGCAAGGAGGTCTGATCATGGCTGAGGACAACGAGAAGACCACCCCGGCGAAGAAGACGGCCGCCAAGAAGACGACCGCCGCCAAGAAGGCTGCGCCGGCCAAGAAGGCCGCTCCTGCCAAGAAGGCCGCTGCTGCCAAGAAGGCGGCGCCGGCGAAGGCCGCCGCTCCGAAGGCCGCGAAGGTGGACCTCCCCGCCGAGATCTTCGACGTCGAGCTGAACGTCCCGCTGATCCACCAGGTCGTGGTGGCCCAGCAGGCCGCCGCCCGGCAGGGCACGCACGCCACCAAGACCCGCGGCGAGGTCCGCGGTGGTGGCCGCAAGCCCTACAAGCAGAAGGGCACCGGCCGCGCCCGTCAGGGCTCGATCCGCGCTCCGCAGTTCGCCGGCGGTGGCACCGTCCACGGCCCGCAGCCGCGCAGCTACGACCAGCGCACCCCCAAGAAGATGAAGGTCGCCGCCCTCCGCGGTGCCCTGTCCGACCGGGCGCGCAACGACCGGATCCACGTGGTCGACTCGCTGATCGCCGCGGAGGCCCCGTCGACCAGGACGGCCCTGGCCGCGCTGTCGACGCTCTCCGAGCGCTCGCGCTTCCTCGTGGTGCTCGAGCGCACCGACACCGTCACCTGGCTGTCGCTGCGCAACGCCCCCGAGGTCCACATCGTGGCGGTCGACCAGCTGAACACCTACGACGTGCTGGCGTCCGACGACGTCGTCTTCACGCAGGGCGCGTACGACGCCTTCGTGACCGGCACGGCGCTGTCCAAGCCCGTCGAGGCCGAGGAGGCTGCGAAGTGAGCACCCTGCACAAGGACCACCGCGACATCCTGCTCGCGCCGGTCGTGTCCGAGAAGAGCTACGGCCTGCTCGACGCGAACAAGTACACCTTCCTGGTGCACCCCGACGCCAACAAGACCGAGATCAAGATCGCGGTCGAGAAGGTGTTCAACGTCAAGGTCACCTCCGTCAACACGATCAACCGTCCGGGCAAGACGCGCCGGACCCGCAACGGGCTCGGCAAGCGCAAGGACACCAAGCGCGCGATCGTCAGCCTCGCTGAGGGCGACCGCATCGACATCTTCGGGGGTCCGGTCTCCTGACCGGGCAGCCGTAGAGACGTAAGTTACGAGGACATCAGACAGATGGCTATCCGCAAGTACAAGCCGACTACCCCGGGCCGTCGCGGCTCGTCGGTCGCCGACTTCGTCGAGATCACCCGGACCACTCCGGAGAAGTCGCTGACGCGTCCGCTGCCCAAGAAGGGCGGCCGCAACAACCAGGGCCGGATCACCACCCGGCACCAGGGTGGCGGCCACAAGCGCGCCTACCGCGTCATCGACTTCCGTCGCTACGACAAGGACGGCGTCCCGGCCAAGGTCGCGCACATCGAGTACGACCCGAACCGCACCGCGCGGATCGCGCTGCTGCACTACGTCGACGGCGAGAAGCGCTACATCATCGCGCCGAAGGACCTGACGCAGGGCACCCGGGTCGAGTCCGGCCCGAACGCCGACATCAAGCCCGGCAACAACCTGCCGCTGCGCAACATCCCGGTCGGTACGACGATCCACTGCGTGGAGCTGCGGCCGGGCGGCGGTGCGAAGATCGCCCGCTCCGCGGGCAACAGTGCCCAGCTGGTGGCCCGCGAGGGCTCCCGGGCCACGCTGCGGCTGCCGTCGGGCGAGATGCGGTTCGTGGACGTGCGCTGCCGCGCGACCGTCGGCGAGGTCGGCAACGCCGAGCAGTCCAACATCAACTGGGGCAAGGCCGGCCGGATGCGTTGGAAGGGCAAGCGCCCGACCGTCCGCGGTGTCGTCATGAACCCGGTCGACCACCCGCACGGTGGTGGCGAGGGCAAGACCTCGGGTGGTCGTCACCCGGTGTCCCCCTGGGGCAAGCCCGAGGGCCGCACGCGCAAGCGCAAGGCCAGCGACTCCCAGATCATCCGTCGTCGCAAGACCGGCAAGAACAAGCGCTGATAGGGAAATAGAGACATGCCTCGCAGCCTGAAGAAGGGCCCGTTCGTCGACGACCACCTGCAGAAGAAGGTGGACGCCGAGAACGCCAAGGGCTCTCACAACGTCATCAAGACCTGGTCGCGCCGGTCGATGATCGTGCCGGACATGATCGGTCACACGATCGCCGTGCACGACGGTCGCAAGCACGTGCCGGTCTTCGTGACCGACTCGATGGTCGGCCACAAGCTCGGGGAGTTCGCTCCCACCCGCACCTACCGCGGGCACGTCAAGGAAGACCGGAAGGGACGTCGCCGATGAGCACCACCGAGCGCAGGCGCACCAGCGCCCGTCGCGAGTCGCTGCTCGCTGACCAGCCCGGCGCCTTCGCGAGCGCCCGCTACGCGCGGATCACGCCGATGAAGGCCCGCCGGGTCGTCGAGATGGTCCGCGGGCTGCCCGTCGACGAGGCCCTGTCGCTGCTGCAGTTCGCGCCGCAGGCCGCCTCCGAGACCGTCTACAAGGTGCTCGAGAGCGCCGTCGCCAACGCCGAGACCACCGAGGGCCTCGACCGCGGCGACCTGGTGGTCTCCGTGGCCCAGGTCGACGAGGGTCCGACGATGAAGCGCTGGCGCCCCCGGGCCCAGGGTCGGGCGACGCGCATCAACAAGCGCACCAGCCACATCACCCTGGCCGTCCAGCCGGCCGACGTGGTCGCAGGGAACAAGGCGACCCCGAAGAAGAGGAAGAGTGCCTGATGGGCCAGAAGATCAACCCGAACGGCTTCCGCCTCGGCATCTCGACCGACCACAAGAGCCGTTGGTACGCTGACAAGCTCTACAAGTCGTACGTCGGCGAGGACGTCGCCATCCGCAAGCTGCTCTCCAAGGGCATGGAGCGGGCCGGCATCGCCAAGGTGGAGATCGAGCGCACCCGTGACCGCGTGCGGGTGGACATCCACACCGCGCGTCCGGGCATCGTCATCGGCCGCCGCGGCGCCGAGGCCGACCGCATCCGTGGCGAGCTCGAGAAGCTCACCGGCAAGCAGGTCCAGCTGAACATCCTCGAGGTGAAGAACCCCGAGGTCGACGCCCAGCTGGTCGCGCAGGGTGTGGCCGAGCAGCTCTCCGGCCGCGTGCAGTTCCGGCGCGCCATGCGCAAGGCCATGCAGACCTCGATGCGCTCGGGTGCCAAGGGCATCCGGATCCAGTGCTCGGGCCGCCTCAACGGCGCCGAGATGTCGCGCACCGAGTTCTACCGCGAGGGTCGCGTCCCGCTGCACACGCTGCGTGCCGACATCGACTACGGCTTCTACGAGGCCCGCACGACCTTCGGCCGGATCGGCGTGAAGGTCTGGATCTACAAGGGCGAGGTCGCCGGCACCCGTGCCGAGCGCCAGGCCCAGGCCGCCGCCCGCGCCGGGGTCCCCGGCCGCGGTGGTCGTCCGACCCGCGGCAACGAGCGCGGTGGCGAGCGTCCGAGCCGCGGCTCGCGGGGCGACCGTCCGGCGCGCTCGGACCGCGACGCCGCTCCCGCCGAGGCCCCGGCCGAGGCTGCCGCTCCGGCTCCGGCCGCTGACACTCCGAAGGAGGGCTGAGTCATGTTGATGCCCCGTCGTGTCAAGCACCGCAAGCAGCACCACCCCCGGCGGACCGGTGCGGCCAAGGGCGGCACCCGTCTGGCGTTCGGCGACTTCGGCATCCAGGCGGT
The DNA here is from genome assembly GCF_030019515.1 of Nocardioides sp. Taxonomy (GTDB): domain Bacteria; phylum Actinomycetota; class Actinomycetes; order Propionibacteriales; family Nocardioidaceae; genus Nocardioides. The sequence goes on from NZ_JASEEQ010000005.1 coordinate 49,472, forward strand.
CGAGGCCGCCTATGTGACCAACCGGCAGATCGAGTCGGCCCGTATCGCGATGACCCGTCACATCAAGCGTGGCGGCAAGGTGTGGATCAACATCTACCCCGACCGCCCGCTGACGAAGAAGCCCGCCGAGACCCGCATGGGCTCCGGCAAGGGCTCGCCCGAGTGGTGGATCGCCAACGTGAAGCCGGGTCGGGTCATGTTCGAGCTCTCCGGCGTGGACGAGACGACCGCCCGCGAGGCCATGCGCCGCGCGATGCACAAGCTCCCCATGAAGTGCCGGTTCATCTCCCGCGAAGCAGGTGAATTCTGATGGCTACCACTGCCCACGAGCTCGACGAGCTGAACGCCGTCGACATCGAGGCCAAGCTGCGCGAGGCCAAGGAGGAGCTCTTCAACCTCCGCTTCCAGGCGGCCACCGGCCAGCTGGAGAGCCACGGTCGGCTCCGCACGGTCAAGAAGGACATCGCCCGGATCTACACCGTGGTGCGCGAGCGCGAGCTCGGCATCCGGACCACCCCGGGCCAGGACAGCAACGAGGATGGTGACGCCAAGTGAGCGAGCAGGCTCCGGCGAACGCTGCAGAGCGGAACGCCCGCAAGGTCCGTGAGGGCCTGGTCGTCAGCGACAAGATGGACAAGACCGTGGTCGTGTCCGTCGAGGACCGCGTCAAGCACGCGCTGTACGGCAAGGTCCTGCGCCGCACGAGCAAGCTCAAGGCGCACGACGAGCAGAACGAGTGCGGCATCGGCGACCGTGTTCTCCTGATGGAGACCCGGCCGTTGTCGGCCACCAAGCGGTGGCGCGTCGTGGAGATCCTCGAGAAGGCGAAGTAGCACCCGTTCCCTGCCCGGGACGGACCAACCAATGAAGTTCGGCCAGGCTCATCGTTCGTGAAGCGTTGAGAACCAGCTCGACAACCAGGAGAAACTGATGATCCAGCAGGAGTCGCGACTCAAGGTCGCCGACAACACCGGTGCGAAGGAGATCCTCTGCATCCGTGTTCTCGGTGGCTCGGGTCGGCGCTACGCCGGTATCGGCGACGTCATCGTCGCCACCGTGAAGGATGCGATCCCCGGTGGCAACGTGAAGAAGGGTGATGTCGTCAAGGCGGTCGTCGTGCGCACCGTGAAGGAGCGCCGTCGCCCGGACGGCTCGTACATCCGCTTCGACGAGAACGCCGCCGTCATCCTCAAGAACGACGGCGAGCCGCGAGGCACCCGCATCTTCGGCCCGGTGGGCCGCGAGCTGCGCGAGAAGAAGTTCATGAAGATCATCTCGCTCGCCCCGGAGGTGCTCTGAGCCATGGCTGAGTCGAAGAAGAAGAGCGTGAGCATCAAGAAGGGCGACACCGTCAAGGTGATCGCGGGCAAGGACAAGGGCGCCGAGGGTCGGGTCATCCAGGTGCTCCGCGAGGAGCAGCGGGTGATCGTCGAGGGCGTGAACCGCGTCAAGCGGCACACCAAGGTGGTCAACCAGGGCGGACGTGCCGGCAGCACCGGCGGCATCATCACCGCCGAGGCCCCGATCCACGTCTCGAACGTGATGCTGGTCGAGGACGACGGTGTGACCCGGATCGGCTTCCGCCGCGACGAGGTCACCAAGCGCCGCCCCGACGGCTCGACGTACAAGGCGGAGCGCAGCGTCCGCATCTCGCGCAAGACCGGCAAGGAAATCTGATGACCCAGACCGATTCTGAGCAGTCGCAGACGACGGCCTCCGCAAGGGTCACCCCTCGTCTCAAGACGCGCTACCGCGAGGAGATCCTCCCCGCACTGCGCTCCGAGTTCGCCATCGAGAACGTCATGCAGGTGCCCGCGCTGACCAAGATCGTGGTCAACATGGGTGTCGGCGAGGCGGCTCGCGACTCGAAGCTGATCGAGGGTGCCGTCAAGGACCTCACCGCGATCACGGGCCAGAAGCCGCTGGTCACCAAGGCCCGCAAGTCGATCGCGCAGTTCAAGCTGCGCGAGGGCATGCCGATCGGTGCGCACACCACGCTGCGCGGCGACCGGATGTGGGAGTTCCTGGACCGGCTGCTGTCACTCGCGCTGCCGCGCATCCGTGACTTCCGCGGCCTGAACCCCACCCAGTTCGACGGCCGGGGCAACTACACCTTCGGCCTCACCGAGCAGGTCATGTTCCACGAGATCGACCAGGACCGGATCGACCGCTCGCGGGGCATGGACATCACGGTCGTCACCACCGCCACCAACGACGAGCAGGGCCGTGCGCTGCTCAAGCAGCTCGGATTCCCGTTCAAGGAGGGCAACTGACATGGCGAAGACCGCTCTGAAGGTCAAGGCCGCTCGCAAGCCCAAGTTCGCGGTGCGCGGCTACACCCGCTGCCAGCGCTGCGGCCGGCCCAAGGCCGTCTACCGCAAGTTCGGCCTGTGCCGCATCTGCCTGCGGGAGATGGCGCACCGCGGCGAGCTGCCGGGCGTGACCAAGTCCAGTTGGTGACCACCACCCTCCACGACCGCTGAAGGTCGCGTCCGCCTGATGGGCGCGAAACCGCAGAAGAGAGAGAACAACCGCAATGACGATGACTGACCCGATCGCAGACATGCTGACCCGTCTGCGCAACGCCAACCAGGCGTACCACGATGCGGTGTCGATGCCGTACAGCAAGCTCAAGCAGGGTGTCGCCGACATCCTCAAGCAGGAGGGCTACATCACCTCCTACGACGTCACCGAGCCGGCCGAGGGCGAGGTCGGCAAGACGCTGACCATCACCCTCAAGTACGGCCGCAACCGGGAGCGCTCGATCGCGGGCGTCCGCCGGATCAGCAAGCCCGGCCTGCGGGTGTACGCCAAGCACACCGGGCTCCCGAGGGTGCTCGGCGGCCTGGGCGTCGCGATCATCTCGACCAGCCAGGGCCTGCTGACCGACCGCCAGGCGAACCAGAAGGGCGTGGGTGGGGAAGTCCTCGCCTACGTCTGGTAACGACGAGACCGAGAAGGAGAACGAAAGCATGTCGCGTATTGGCAAGCTCCCCGTCGCGGTCCCGTCGGGCGTCGACGTCGCGATCGACGGCGCGCACGTGACGGTCAAGGGCCCCAAGGGCACCCTGTCGCACACCGTGGCCGCCCCGATCACGGTCGAGAAGAACGACGGCGTCCTCGACGTCAGGCGTCCCGACGACGAGCGTCAGAGCAAGGCCCTCCACGGCCTGACCCGAACCCTGGTCAACAACATGGTGGTGGGCGTGACCGAGGGCTACGAGAAGAAGCTCGAGATCGTGGGCGTGGGCTACCGCGTCCTGTCCAAGGGCCCGACCCAGCTGGAGTTCCAGCTGGGGTACTCCCACCCGATCACCTTCAACGCCCCCGAGGGCATCACCTTCACGGTGGACGGCCCCACGCGCCTCGGCGTCCAGGGCATCGACAAGCAGCTCGTCGGTGAGGTGGCCGCCAACATCCGCAAGCTGCGCAAGCCCGAGCCGTACAAGGGCAAGGGCGTTCGCTACGCGGGTGAGCACATTCGCCGCAAGGTCGGAAAGGCCGGTAAGTGATCATGGCGATCTCACTGTCGAACAACAAGCACACCGCCACGCGGACGAAGTCCCGCCTGCGCCGCCAGGTCCGGGGCCGCAAGAAGGTCTCCGGCACGCCGGAGCGTCCGCGCCTGGTCGTCACCCGCTCCTCGAAGCACATCAGCGTCCAGGTCGTCGACGACCTGGTGGGCAAGACGCTTGCGTCGGCGTCCACCATGGAGTCGGACCTGCGTGGCTTCACGGGTGACAAGACCGCCAAGGCCAAGAAGGTGGGCGAGCTCGTCGCCGAGCGGGCCAAGTCCGCCGGTGTCGAGGGCGTCGTCTTCGACCGGGCCGGCAACAAGTACCACGGCCGCGTCGCGGCCCTGGCGGAGGGCGCCCGCGAGGGCGGCCTGACCTTCTGATCGCGATAGATACGCAAGTAGAGAGAAGAGGAACAGTCTCATGAGCGGAGCCCAGCGCGGACAGCGCGGTGGCGAGCGCCGTGGACGCGACGACCGTCGCGGCCAGGGTGCTGACAAGACCGCCTACATCGAGCGCGTCGTCGCGATCAACCGTGTCGCCAAGGTCGTGAAGGGTGGTCGTCGCTTCAGCTTCACCGCCCTCGTGGTCGTCGGCGACGGCGACGGCATGGTCGGCGTCGGCTACGGCAAGGCCAAGGAGGTCCCGGCGGCGATCGCCAAGGGTGTCGAGGAGGCGAAGAAGCACTTCTTCCGCGTTCCGCGCATCCAGGGCACGATCCCGCACCCCGTCCAGGGCGAGAAGGCGGCCGGTGTCGTCCTCCTGCGTCCCGCCGCCCCCGGTACCGGCGTCATCGCCGGTGGCCCGGTGCGCGCGGTGCTGGAGGCCGCCGGCATCCACGACGTGCTGAGCAAGTCGCTCGGGTCGTCGAACCAGATCAACATCGTCCACGCGACGGTGGCGGCCCTGCGGATGCTCGAGCAGCCCGAGGCCGTGGCCGCCCGCCGCGGACTGCCGGTCGAGCAGATCGCCCCGGCGGCGCTGCTCAAGGCCCGGGTCGAGGTCCCCGCGGGGGTCTCCGAGGAGGTGTCGTCCTGATGGCGCAGCTCAAGGTCCAGCAGAAGAAGGGCGTCGTCGGCATCAAGGCCAACCAGCGCGAGACCCTGCGCACGCTCGGGCTCAAGCGCATCGGCGACGTCGTCGTCAAGGAGGACCGCCCGGAGATCCGCGGCATGGTCAACACCGTCCGTCACCTCGTGACGGTCGAGGAGGTCGAGTGACATGACGCTCAAGCTGCACAACCTGCGTCCTGCCCCCGGCGCCAGGACCGCCAAGACCCGGGTGGGTCGCGGTGAGGGCTCCAAGGGCAAGACCGCGGGCCGTGGTACCAAGGGCACCAAGGCTCGCTACCAGGTCCCGGCCGCCTTCGAGGGCGGCCAGATGCCGATCCACATGCGGCTCCCGAAGCTCAAGGGCTTCAAGAACCCGTTCAAGGTGGAGTTCCAGGTCGTGAACCTGGACCGCATCAACAAGCTCTTCCCCGAGGGCGGCGCCGTGGGCGTCGAGGACCTCGTCGCCAAGGGCGCCGTCCGTGACGGCCACCCGGTGAAGGTCCTCGGCCAGGGCGACCTGTCCGTGGCCGTGCAGGTGAGCGCGAACGCGTTCTCCGCGAGGGCCTCGGAGAAGATCGAGGCCGCCGGCGGCACCACGACGTTGGTGTGACCCACGGGTGACCCGATCCAGCGCATTGGGCGCGGCGGTCCTGCCCCTGGCAGGACCGTCCGCGCCCGTCGCGCGCTCGGGGGTCGTCACCCTGCCTGTTAGGCTTCCCCGGGTCCTTGCGGTCGAGTCGCAGGGGCCGCTTCACGCTTGGAGAAAGAGGATCTCGTGCTGAGCGCGTTCGCGAACGCTTTCCGGACCCCGGACCTGCGGCGCAAGCTGCTGTTCGTCGTGTTGATCATCGGGGTCTTCCGGCTCGGATCGCAGGTCCCGACCCCCGGCGTCGACGTCGGCAACGTGCAGGCCTGCGTGGACATCGCCACCGAGGGCAGCAACGCCGACCTGTACAGCCTGGTCAACATGTTCTCCGGCGGGGCGCTGCTCCAGCTGACGATCTTCGCGCTCGGCATCATGCCGTACATCACCGCGAGCATCATCCTGCAGCTGCTGGTCGTGGTGATCCCGCGGCTCGAGGCGCTGAAGAAGGAAGGCCAGTCCGGCCAGACCAAGATCACCCAGTACACCCGCTACCTGACGCTGGGCCTCGCGGTCCTCCAGGCGACGGGCATCGTGGCCCTGGCCCGCTCCGGCAACCTGCTCCAGGGCTGCGACCCCACCACGTTCCCGCTGCTCCACGACAACGGGACCTCGACGTTCCTCCTCATGGTCGTCACGATGACCGCCGGCACCGCGGTGATCATGTGGCTCGGCGAGCTGATCACCGAGCACGGCATCGGCAACGGCATGTCGCTGCTGATCTTCACCCAGATCATCGCGGGCTTCCCGTCCTCGCTGTGGTCGGTCCAGAGCTCCAAGGGCTGGTGGGTCTTCGGCATCGTGATGGTCACCGGCCTGGTGATCGTCGCAGCGGTCGTCTTCGTCGAGCAGGCCCAGCGCCGGATCCCGGTGCAGTACGCCCGCCGGATGGTCGGCCGCAAGATGTTCGGCGGCAGCTCCACCTACATCCCGCTCAAGGTGAACCAGGCCGGCGTCATCCCGGTCATCTTCGCCTCGTCGCTGCTCTACCTGCCCGCGATGCTGGTGTCGTTCAACCCCAGCGCCGACTCGAGGTGGGCGAACTGGATCAACTCCTACCTGGTGCGCGGCGACCACCCGCTGTACATGCTCACGTTCTTCCTGCTGATCATCTTCTTCACCTACTTCTACGTGTCGATCACGTTCAACCCGAACGAGGTGGCCGACAACATGAAGAAGTACGGCGGCTTCATCCCCGGGATCCGGGCGGGCAAGCCGACCGAGGACTACCTGGCCTACGTCCTGTCCCGCATCACGCTGCCCGGCTCCCTCTACCTCGGGCTGATCTCCCTGATCCCGCTGATCGCCTTCGCCGTGATCGGTGCCAACCAGAACTTCCCGTTCGGCGGCACCAGCATCCTGATCATGGTCGGCGTCGGGCTGGACACGGTGAAGCAGATCGAGAGCCAGCTCCAGCAGCGCAACTACGAAGGATTCCTGCGCTGATATGCGATTGATCACCATCGACTGCGCGGGCACGACGCGCCCTGCGACAATGCGGATGACATGCGCCTGATCATCATGGGCCCCCCGGGGGCCGGCAAGGGAACCCAAGCGAAGTTCATCGCCGAGCACTTCAAGATCCCCGCGATCTCGACCGGCGACATCTTCCGTGCGAACGTCTCCGAGGGCACGCCGCTGGGTGTCGAGGCGAAGCGCTTCATGGACGCCGGCGAGTACGTCCCCGACGAGGTGACCAACCGGATGGTCCGCAACCGGATCGACGAGCCGGACGCGGCCAGCGGGTTCCTGCTCGACGGCTACCCGCGCACGGTCGCCCAGGTCGAGGAGCTCGACGGGATGATCCGGTTCACCGGACACCAGCTCGACGCCGTCGTCTGCCTCACCGTCGACCAGGACGAGATCGTCAGCCGGCTGCTCCAGCGCGCGCAGGTCGAGGGACGCGCCGACGACACCGAGGACGTGATCCGGCGCCGCCAGGATCTCTACCTCCAGGAGACGGCGCCGCTGATCGAGATCTACAAGCAGCGCGGCATCGTGCACGAGATCGACGGCATCGGCGAGGTCGACGAGGTGACCGCGCGGATCTTCCAGGCGCTGGACGTCATCCCGGAAAGCTGATGGGCCTGTTCGACCGCGGGGTCGAGATCAAGACCCCCGAGCAGATCGCCGGCATGCGCAAGGCCGGCCTCGTGGTGGGCCGCACCCTGGAGCTGCTGCGCGCCAGCGTGCGTGCCGGGACCTCCACGGCCGAGCTCGACGCGATCGCCGAGGACAGCATCCGCTCGTCGGGCGCGGTCCCGTCGTTCCAGGGCTACCACGGGTTCCCGGCCACGATCTGCACCTCGGTCAACGACGAGGTGGTGCACGGGATCCCCGGTGACCGGGTGATCGCCGAGGGCGACGTGGTGTCGATCGACTGCGGCGCGATCGTCGACGGCTGGCACGGCGACGCGGCGATCACGGTCGCCATCGGCGACGTGCCCGACGAGGTGGCCGAGCTGATGCGGGTCACCGAGGAGGCGATGTGGCGAGGCATCGCCGCGGCCCGCCTCGGCGGCCGGGTCACCGACATCTCCCACGCCGTCGAGACGTTCGTGCGGAGCCGCGGTCGCTACGGGATCCTCGAGGACTACACCGGCCACGGCATCGGCTCCCAGATGCACCAGCCGCCGAACGTGCCCAACTACGGTCGCCCGGGCAAGGGGCCGCGTCTGGTCGAGGGCCTCGCGCTCGCGGTCGAGCCGATGCTCACCCTCGGCGCCAAGGACGTCTCGGTGCTCGAGGACGACTGGACCGTGGTCACCGACGACGGCAGCTGGGCCGCCCACTTCGAGCACACGTTCACGATCACGCCGCGCGGGACCTGGGCGCTGACGGCGCTGGACGGCGGCGAGGCGGCGCTCACCGCGCTCGGGGTCCCCTACGGCGGGGACTGACCCGGTCGCCCCGCCCCGAATCGTGCGCGGTGGCCCCGGCGTGGAATGATGGGAGCCACCAGGAGGGGAGTATTCCCCGCGGTGGTGTCGTCAGTACGGCCCGGGCCGGTGCCCGGACCCGGTGCCATCGGCTCGTGACCCGAGCGGAAGAGACCTCCGGAGAACTGACCGCGCCGGCGTACGACGTACGTTGACATTCTGCGCCACTCCGGAGGAGAACTCTCGATGACTGCCATGATCATGGGTGACTCGGTCGCCTCACCGCTCGTCTGGGCGATCACCATCGCGGTGACGCTCGGCGTCCTGTTCGTCGACCTCGTGGTCATCGCCCGCCGCCCGCACGAGCCGACCATGCCCGAGGTGAGCCGCCACCTGGCGTTCTTCATCGGTCTGGCCGTGCTGTTCGGCGCGGCGCTCTGGCTGTTCGCCGAGCCGCACGCGCTCTCGCCGAACCCCGGACCGGAGTTCTTCGCAGGCTGGCTGACGGAGTACTCCCTGTCGATCGACAACCTGTTCATCTTCATCATCATCATGGCGAACTTCTCGGTGCCGAGGCAGTACCAGCAGACCGCGCTGATGATCGGCATCGTGCTCGCCCTGGTGATGCGGGCGATCTTCATCGTGGTCGGCGCCGCCGCCATCAACGAGTTCAGCTGGGTCTTCTACGTCTTCGGGGCGTTCCTGCTGTGGACGGCGGTCAAGCTCGCCAAGCAGGGCTCCACCGAGGACGACGCCGAGGAGTACGAGGAGAACCGCCTGGTGCGGTTCGCGGAGAAGCACCTGCCCGCCACCAGCGAGTGGCACGGGACGAAGCTGCTCACCAAGACGAACGGCAAGCGGCTGATCACCCCGATGTTCCTGGTGGTCCTCACGCTCGGAACCACCGACCTGCTGTTCGCCCTGGACTCGATCCCCGCGATCTACGGCCTGACCCGCGACCCCTACCTGGTGTTCACCGCCAACGTGTTCGCGCTGATGGGCCTGCGGCAGCTCTACTTCCTCATCGGCGGCCTGCTCCAGCGGCTCATCTACCTCTCCTACGGCCTCGCCGTGCTGCTCGGGTTCATCGGCGTCAAGCTGGTGCTGCACGCGATGCACGAGAACGAGCTGCCGTTCATCAACGGCGGGGAGCACATCGGGTGGGCCCCCGACATCCCGATCTGGCTCTCGCTGGCGGTGATCATCGGGACCCTGGCGATCACCGCGGTCGTCAGCCTGGCCGTCTCCTCGCGGATGTCCAAGGCGGAGGTCGAGGAGCGCACGGCCTCGCTCGGCGACGACTAGCCCGTGGCCCGAGACCGGGACCGGAATGGAACACCCGGCCGGCCGGTTGGCACCAGGGTGAGCGCCCGTCGTACCGCCCTGTCCGTCCTCGACCTGGTCCCGGTCCGCAGCGACCAGACGACCGCCGACGCACTCGCGGCGACGCTCTCGCTCGCCAGGGTCGCCGACGAGCTCGACTACCGGCGCTACTGGCTCGCCGAGCACCACAACATGCCGGCGGTCGCCGCGACCAACCCGCCGGTGCTCATCGGCCTGGTCGCCGGCGCCACCCGGCGGCTGCGGGTCGGGTCCGGCGGGGTGATGCTGCCCAACCACGCGCCGCTCGTCGTCGCCGAGCAGTTCGCGCTGCTCGAGGCTGCCTTCCCGGGCCGGATCGACCTCGGCATCGGCCGCGCGCCGGGCAGCGACCCGGTCACCAGCTACGCGCTGCGGCACGGGGCCGGGGGAGTCAGCGACGAGGCGGTGACCCGGTTCCCGGAGTACGTCGACAACGTGCTCGCGATGATGGCGCCCGAGGGGGTGGGCCTCGGCATCCAGGGCCGCACCTACCCGCTGCGCGCCACTCCCGCGGCCCGGACCGTCCCGACCGTCTGGCTGCTCGGGTCCTCCGACTACTCCGCCCGCCTGGCCGCCGAGAAGGGGCTGCCGTACGTCTTCGCGCACCACTTCTCAGGCTCGGGGACCGCCGAGGCGCTGGAGCTCTACCGCTCCGGCTTCCGCCCGTCCCCGGAGCTCCCCGAGCCGCGGACCTTCCTCACGGTGAACGCGGTCGTCGCCGAGACCGCCGAGGAGGCCGGTCGTCTCGCGCTGCCGCAGCTGCTGGCGATGGTGGCCCTGCGCACCGGCGGCGAGCTGCGCCCGCAGCTCAGCGTCGAGGAGGCGGAGCAGGTCGAGCTGCCGCCGGCGCACCGCGACCTGCTGGACGCGATGGCGCAGCGCTGGGTGATCGGCACCGCCGAGCGGGCCCGGGACCGGATCGAGGAGCTGGCCGCGACGTACGACGTCGACGAGGTGATGGTGCACCCGGTCGCCGGTGCCTTCACCGGCACCGAGCCGGGCGCGAGCCCGGCCCGCGAGGAGACCTTGCGGCTCCTGCTCGCGGCTCCTGCCTGATTCGTGTTTCGCGCCTGTTTGAGACTAAACTGGCGTGTCGGCCCAACGTGGGTCTGCTTCGTGGCGCCTCGCGGCTGCCGGAAACCAACCGAATCACTCCTCGGAGTGACTCGTGCGTGTGCCCGGGATGAGGACCACGAGCGGCTTCACGAGGTCCACCGTCCGCCCCGTGCTCACGGGGAGGCCGGAGGTTCCCGGGCCACACGGTAGACAAGCAACCAACAGATTGTGGAGGACATGCCGAAGAAAGAAGGCGTGATCGAGATCGAGGGCACCGTCGTGGAGGCCCTTCCGAACGCGATGTTCCGCGTGGAGCTGAGCAACGGCCACAAGGTTCTCGCCCACATCAGCGGCAAGATGCGCCAGCACTACATCCGGATCCTCCCCGAGGACCGCGTGGTGGTCGAGCTCTCGCCGTACGACCTCACCCGAGGTCGGATCGTCTACCGGTACAAGTAAGCAAGCCGCTACTCACCGGAAAGGGCCTGACAGTGAAGGTCAAGCCGAGCGTCAAGGCGATCTGTGACAAGTGCAAGGTGATTCGTCGCCACGGCCGCGTCATGGTGATCTGCGAGAACCCGCGCCACAAGCAGCGTCAGGGCTGATCGCAACCTGTAGGACAACTGAACACTCAAACGTGAACGCTCAGCCCGTCTGCGACGGGTCAACCACCTCCGGACGACAGGCCGGGGCCTGAACCACGAGGGTCAGGACGCGTCACGACCAGACACCTGTCGTGAACCACCCGAAGGGAAACAGCCAGACCATGGCACGCCTCGTTGGTGTGGACCTCCCGCGCGACAAGCGCATCGAGGTCGCACTCACCTACATCTACGGCATCGGCCGTACCCGCGCCCAGCAGGTCCTGGAGGCCACCGGGGTCAACCCCGACCTCCGCGTCCACCAGCTGGGAGACGAAGAGCTGGTCAAGCTCCGTGACGAGATCGAAGCCAACTTCAAGATCGAGGGTGACCTCCGTCGCGAGGTCCAGGCCGACATCCGGCGCAAGATCGAGATCGGCAGCTACCAGGGTCGCCGCCACCGTCAGGGCCTCCCGGTCCGCGGTCAGCGCACCAAGACCAACGCCCGCACCCGCAAGGGTCCGAAGCGCACGGTTGCCGGCAAGAAGAAGGCCAAGTGACGCCTCGCCCCCGGGCGAGCCAATTCGGTCTCTGATCATCCAGACCAGCTACTTCAGGAGATAACTGCATGCCTCCCAAGAGCCGCACCGCGGCCGGCGCCAAGAAGGTGCGCCGCAAGGAGAAGAAGAACGTCGCCATGGGCGAGGCTCACATCAAGAGCACGTTCAACAACACCATCGTCACGATCACCGACCCCACCGGTGCGGTGATCTCGTGGGCCTCGGCCGGCACCGTCGGCTTCAAGGGCTCGCGCAAGTCCACCCCGTTCGCCGCTCAGATGGCAGCCGAGGCTGCCGGTCGTCGGGCGATGGAGCACGGCATGAAGAAGATCGACGTCTTCGTGAAGGGCCCGGGCTCGGGCCGCGAGACGGCGATCCGCTCCCTGGGTGCGATCGGCCTCGAGGTCGGCACCATCCAGGACGTCACGCCGACGCCCCACAACGGCTGCCGCCCGCCCAAGCGCCGCCGCGTCTGACCCGACACCAGAACAGGAGACTTGTAGCAATGGCCCGTTACACCGGACCCATGACCAAGAAGTCGCGCCGCCTCGGTGTCGACCTCGTCGGTGGCGACTCGGCTTACGAGCGTCGCCCCTACCCGCCCGGCCAGCACGGCCGCGGCCGCATCAAGGAGAGCGAGTACCTCCTTCAGCTCCGCGAGAAGCAGAAGGCGCGCTTCACCTACGGCGTCCTCGAGAAGCAGTTCCACAACTACTACACCGAGGCCTCGCGTCGCTCCGGCAAGACCGGCGACAACCTGCTCCAGCTGCTGGAGTGCCGCCTCGACAACGTGGTCTACCGCTCCGGGTTCGCCCGGACGCGTCGCCACGCCCGTCAGCTCGTCACCCACGGCCACTTCAAGGTGAACGGCAAGAAGGTCGACATCCCGTCCTTCCAGGTCACCGCGCACGACGTCATCGACGTCCGCGACAAGTCGCTGGAGATGACCCCGTTCATCGTGGCTCGCGAGACCCACGGCGAGCGCGTGGTGCCCGCGTGGCTCGAGGCGATCCCGACGCGGATGCGGATCCTGGTCCACCAGCTCCCCGTGCGTGCCCAGATCGACATCCCCGTCCAGGAGCAGCTCATCGTCGAGTTCTACTCCAAGAAGTAAGACCTCTCCCTTCCGTCATCACGATGTTCGGGCCCGTCATATAGCGGGTGGGCCCGGAAAGGAAAGAAACCAGTGCTCATCGCACAGCGCCCCACCCTGTCGGAAGAGACCGTCGACGAGTTCCGCTCGCGGTTCGTGATCGAGCCCCTGGAGCCCGGCTTCGGCTACACGCTGGGCAACTCGCTCCGCCGGACGCTCCTCAGCTCGATCCCGGGTGCCTCGGTCACGAGCATCAAGATCGACAACGTCCTCCACGAGTTCTCCACCATCGAGGGGGTCAAGGAGGACGTCACCGAGGTCATCCTCAACCTCAAGGGCCTCGTCGTCTCCTCCGAGCACGACGAGCCGGTCACCATGTACCTGCGCAAGTCGGGTGCCGGTGACGTGACCGCCGCCGACATCGCGCCGCCCGCCGGTGTCGAGGTGCACAACCCGGACCTGAAGATCGCCACCCTGTCCGACAAGGGCAAGCTGGAGATGGAGCTGGTCGTCGAGCGTGGCCGCGGCTACGTGTCCGCCGTCCAGAACAAGGGCGCCGACAACGAGATCGGCCGGATGCCGGTCGACTCGATCTACAGCCCCGTGCTGAAGGTGACCTACAAGGTCGAGGCGACCCGTGTCGAGCAGCGCACCGACTTCGACAAGCTCGTCATCGACGTCGAGACCAAGCCGTCGATCCGTCCCCGCGACGCGATCGCCTCGGCCGGCAAGACCCTGGTCGAGCTCTTCGGCCTGGCGCGCGAGCTCAACGTCGAGGCCGAGGGCATCGACATCGGTCCGTCGCCCGTCGACGAGCAGCTGGCTGCCGACCTCGCCCTCCCGGTCGAGGACCTGCAGCTGACCGTGCGGTCGTACAACTGCCTCAAGCGCGAGGGCATCCACACCGTGGGTGAGCTCATCAGCCGCTCGGAGCAGGACCTGCTCGACATCCGCAACTTCGGCGCGAAGTCGATCGACGAGGTCAAGGCCAAGCTGGTCGAGATGGGTCTGTCCCTCAAGGACAGCGCGCCCGGCTTCGACCCGCACGCCGCGCTCGCGGCGTACGGCGATGACGACGACGACGCCTTCGTCGAGGACGAGCAGTACTGAACCAAATCGTCCGGCCACCCGGTCGGGCGTCTACCCCGGTACCTAGCACGGCCGGAGAGATGAGAAGAGAGCAATGCCCAAGCCCACCAAGGGTCCCCGCCTCGGCGGCAGCCCCTCCCACCAGCGCCTGATCCTGGCGAACCTGGCCACCCAGCTGTTCGAGCACGGCCGGATCACGACCACCGAGTCGCGGGCGCGCGCGCTGCGTCCGCACGCGGAGAAGCTGATCACCAAGGCGAAGAAGGGCGACCTGCACAACCGTCGCGAGGTCCTCAAGACCATCCGCGACAAGTCGGTCGTGCACACCCTCTTCACCGAGATCGCGCCGACCTTCGCCGAGCGTCCGGGCGGGTACACCCGGATCACCAAGATCGGCCCCCGCAAGGGCGACAACGCCCCGATGGCCGTGATCGCGCTCGTGACCGAGGCCTACCAGCCCTCGGCCCCGAAGGCGAAGCAGAAGGCCACCCCGGCCGCCGCTGCCCCGGCTCCGGCCGAGGAGCCCGTGGCCGAGGAGACCGTGGCCGAGGACACCGTGGCCGAGGAGACGGCTGTCGAGGAGGCTCCCACCGAGCTGACCGACGAGGCGTCGCCGGAGGAGAGCGTGGTCGCCGAGGAGCAGCCCGTCGAGGACGAGGCCGCCGCCGAGGAGAGCACCGAGGACGACAAGGCCTGAGCGCCTGAGAGGTCGACCCGCCCGAGGCTCTCGGGCGGGTCGACGCCATTTCAAGTCAGTCAGGTCAGGCCCAGGCGCTCTCGACCAGCCGGGTGGCCTCGGGGAGGGTCAGGCCGAGCCGGCGGGCGGTGGCGACATACGCCGCGGCGCTCTCGGCGGCATCGGTCGAGCGCCCGGCCGTCGAGGCGGCGACGAAGGTGCCGCGCCGGCCCTCGGTGACCACCACGCCGTCGGCCTCGAGCTCGCGGTAGGCCCGGGCCACGGTGTTCACCGCCAGCACCAGCTCGGCGGCCAGCGCCCGCACGGTCGGCAGGCGGGTCCCGGCAGCCAGGTCGCCGGAGGCCGCGCGGGTGGCGAGCTGGGCGCGCAGCTGCTCGTACGGCGCGACCGGGGAGTCGGGGTCCAGCGGGTGCACGTGCATCCCCGCATGGTAGAGAAATCCCCATGGAGAGCGTGGGCAGCGTGCTGGTGGTGGGGGAGTCGCTGGTCGACATCGTGCACGGACCCGACGGGAGCACGATGGAGTACGCCGGCGGCAGCGCCGCCAACGTGGCGGTCGCCCTGGCCCGGCTCGATCGCCGGGTCCGGTTCGTGACCGCGTGGGCCGACGACGAGCGCGGGCGGGTGCTGGCCGACCACCTGGCGGCGGCCGGGGTCGAGCTCGCCGGCGACCCGCACGTCCTGGACCGGACCGCGACCGCCGCAGCGACCATCGGCGCGGACGGGGCGGCCAGCTACGAGTTCGACCTGGAGTGGCGGATCCCGGACGTCAGCGACGAGCCCGCTCCGCTGGTGCTGCACACCTGCTCGCTCGGCGCCGTGCTCGAGCCCGGGGCGGACGGGGTGCTGGCCCTGGTCGAGCGGCTGCGTGATCGCGCGACGATCAGCTACGACGTCAACGCGCGGCCCGCGATCACCGGCACCGGCCCGGACGTGGTCGCGCTCGTGGAGCGGCTCGCCGCGGTCACCGACCTGGTCAAGGCCTCCGACGAGGACCTGGCCCACCTCTACCCGCAGCTCGACGAGGAGGCCGCGGCCCGGCACCTGCTCGCGCTGGGGCCCGCGGCCGTGATCGTCACCCGCGGCGGGAACGGGGCCGCCTGGTTCGCCGAGCACGCGACCGTCGAGGCGGCCTCCCTGCCGGTCGAGGTGGCCGACACCATCGGCGCGGGCGACACCTTCGGCGCGGCCGTCGTCGACGCGCTCTGGGAGCGTGGTCTGCTCGGCGCCGAGCGCCGGCCCGACCTGCGGCGGCTGGACCCCGGGGTGATCGCGGAGGTGCTCGCGCACGCGGCGCGGGCCGCGGCCGTGACCGTCTCGCGTCCGGGCGCGGACCCGCCGTACCGCTCCGAGCTGTAGGCGCCTGGCCGCACCCGCCGCGCCCCCTGACGAACAGGCACGCGACGCGCGGGGCCGGCGGGCGGCAGGTCAGGGGCGGGCCCGTCCCCGGAGCCTCGCCGCGGGCCGCAATAGGGTTGGGCCCGTGCGCATCCGGCTCGACCTCGCCTACGACGGCACCGACTTCCACGGCTGGGCGGCCCAGCCGGGGCTGCGGACCGTGCAGGGCGAGCTGAGCGACGCCCTGGCGACGGTGCTGCGAGTGCCCTCGGTCGCGGTGGTGTGCGCCGGGCGCACGGACGCCGGCGTGCACGCCCGCGGACAGGTGGTGCATGCCGACCTGGACGGCCTCGAGCCGGCCGCCGTCGAAGGGCTGCTACGGCGACTCAACGGGCGGCTGCCCGCCGACGTGCGGGTGCGCCGGGTGGCGGCGGCGCCCGCCGGGTTCGACGCCCGGTTCGGGGCGCTCTGGCGCC
Source organism: Nocardioides sp. (assembly GCF_030019515.1). Classification (GTDB taxonomy): domain Bacteria; phylum Actinomycetota; class Actinomycetes; order Propionibacteriales; family Nocardioidaceae; genus Nocardioides. The sequence continues at coordinate 65,813 of NZ_JASEEQ010000005.1, forward strand.
GCTACGCCTACCGGATCGCCGACACCCCGGCGGTGGTGGACCCGCTGACCCGCGGGCACGTGCTCGCGTGGCCGCGGTCGCTGGACCTCGACGCGATGAACGCGGCGTCAGCGGTGCTGGTCGGCCGGCACGACTTCGCGTCGTTCTGCAAGCAGCGGGAGGGCGCGACGACGATCCGGACCCTGCTGGAGCTGTCCTGGGCGCGCGAGCGGTCCGGGCTCCTGGTCGGGACGGTCCGCGCCGACGCGTTCTGCCACAGCATGGTCCGTTCCCTGGTCGGCTGCCTGATCGCGGTCGGGGAGGGGCGCCGGCCGGTGGCCTGGGCCGAGGACATCCTGCGGGCGGAGGTCCGCGACCCCTCGGTCGCGGTCGTGCACGCGCACGGCCTCACGCTGGAGGAGGTCGCCTACCCGCTCGACGACGAGCTCGCCGCCCGGGCCGAGCAGACACGAGCGCGGAGGGTCGCCGATGAGTGAGGACCACTACTTCAGCGCCGACCCGTCGGTGCCGTTCGAGCGCGAGGCCTTCACCTGCGAGGTGTGGGGCCGCGAGCTGACGCTGGTGAGCGGCTCCGGAGTCTTCAGCAGGGGCCACCTCGACCACGCGACCGCGGTGCTGTTCCGCGAGACCGAGCCGCCGGTGCAGGGCCGGTTCCTCGACCTGGGCTGCGGGTACGGCGTGATCGGGCTGGCGATCGCCGCCGCCGTACCGCTCGCCTCGATCACCGCGGTCGACGTGAACGACCGCGCCATCGCGCTCGCCAACGAGAACGCCCGGGGGATGGGCGTGGCCGGCCGGTTCGTCGCGTGCCGGCCCGAGCAGGTCCCGACCGGCGAGGTGTACGACGAGATCTGGTCCAACCCGCCGATCCGGATCGGCAAGGAGGCGCTGCACGAGCTGCTGCTCACCTGGCTGCCGCGGCTCGCCCCGGGCGGCCGGGCGGTGATGGTGGTCGGCAAGAACCTGGGCGCCGACTCGCTGCAGCGTTGGCTCGGCGAGCAGGGCTGGCCGACCGAGCGGCTCGCGAGCGCCAAGGGGTTCCGGGTGCTGGAGACGCGGCGTGGTGACTGACGGCGCCTTCCGGCCGGTCTTCGGCGTGGCCTCGCGGCGCTTCGTCACGCAGTGACCGGACCTCGGTCGGGGAGTGCGGTGGATCGGATGAACCAGGTTGATCCGATCCACCGCACTCCTGCTGGGTGGGTCGCCCAGCCAAGCCCGAACCGCAGTGGACGCTCCTGGGCCTGGCGGCCGTCCGGCCCGATGCCATGGTCGATCCACGCTTCGGGCCTCGGCGGCCTCACGCTCGCCGGTGATGGTCGATAGGCCATCGGGACCGTCGGCCGGTGATCTCGGCCGCGTCAGCCGTGCAGGACCTTCCGGAACAGCGCACAGGTCTCGTCGAGCGCCTCCTGGGCGGCCGTGGAGTGCCGGCCCATGTCCGCGAAGCCGTGGATCAGGCCGGGGAAGGTCCGCACCTCGACCGGTACGCCGGCCGCGTCGAGCGCCTGTGCGTACGCGAGGCCGTCGTCGCGCAGCGGGTCGAACTCCGCGACCACGACGACCGCCGGGGCCAGGCCGGCGAGGTCGCCGTGCAGCGGGGAGAGTCGCGGGTCGGTGTGGTCCGTGAGGTGGCCGGCGTACTGCCGGAGGAACCAGTCCATCGACGCGCGGTCGAGGAAGTAGCCCTCGGCGTTCTCGGCGTGCGAGGGGTACTGGCCGCCCAGGTCGGTGACCGGGTAGATCAGCAGCTGCCCGGCCAGCGGGCGGGCCTCGTCGCGGAACGCCTGGGCGACCACGGCGGACAGGTTGCCGCCGGCGCTGTCCCCGGCCACCGCCATCCGGTCGTCGCCGCCGAGGTCGGCGAGGTGGTCCGCGACGTGCCGGGCGGCGGCCATCGCGTCGTCGACCGCGGCGGGGAACGGGTGCTCGGGGGCGAGCCGGTAGGCCACCGAGACGACCACCGCCGCGCACCCGTCGGCCAGGGTGCGGGCGGTGATGTCGTGGGTGTCGAGGTCGCCGATCACGAAGCCACCGCCGTGCAGCAGCAGGATCGTGGGCAGCGGGCCCTCGCCGGCCGGGCGGTAGACCCGGGCCGGCAGGTCCCCGGCCGCACCGGGGACCGTCGTGTCCTCGACCGAGGCGACCGCGGGCACGGCCGCGGGGTCGCGCAGGTCCACGGTCAGCGTGCGGAAGCCGGCGCGGGCCTCCTCGGGCGTCCCCTCCGACATCGGCTTGGTCTCGGCCGCGGCGATGACGTCGAGCAGTACGGCGATCTGGGGGTCGACGGGCACGGGTTCTCCTCGTTCGGGCCAGTGGTCGGGCCAGTGGTCGGGCCAGTGGTCGGGCCGGTGGTCGGCCGGTGGTCTGGTCAGTGGCCGGCCGGGCTCGCCCACCGAGCGACCTCGGCCTTGCCGAGCGAGCTCTTGTGGACCTCGTCCGGGCCGTCGGCGAAGCGCAGCGTGCGGACCTGGGCGAAGGCGTAGGCCAGCGGGAAGTCCTGGGACAGCCCACCGCCGCCGTGCACCTGGATCGCCTTGTCCAGGATCCACTGGACGGTCTCCGGGGTGGCGATCTTGATCGCCTGGATCTCGGTGTGCGCGCCGCGGTTGCCGACGGTGTCCATCAGCCACGCGGTCTTGAGGACCAGCAGCCGCAGCTGCTCGACGCGGATCCGCGACTCCGCGATCCACTCGCGGACGACGCCCTGCGCGGCCAGCGGTCGGCCGAACGCGACCCGCGAGGCCGCGCGCTCGCACATCAGCTCGATCGCGGCCTCGGCGACCCCGATGGCGCGCATGCAGTGGTGGATCCGGCCGGGCCCGAGACGCGCCTGCGCGATCGCGAACCCGGCGCCCTCCTCGCCGATCAGGTTGGCGACCGGCACCCGGACGTCGTGGAACTCCAGCTCGGCGTGGCCGCCGTGCTCGTGGTCGTCGTACCCGAAGACCTCCATGCCCCGCTTCACCACGAGCCCCGGGGTGTCGCGCGGCACCAGCACCATGCTCTGCTGGCGGTGCCGGGAGGCCGACGGGTCGGTCTTCCCCATCACGATGAGGATCTCGGCGTGCGGGTTCATGGCGCCGGTGATCCACCACTTGCGTCCGTTGATGACGTACTCGTCGCCGTCGCGCTCGATCCGGGTCTCGATGTTGGTCGCGTCCGAGGACGCCACGTCCGGCTCGGTCATCGCGAACGCCGATCGGATCTCGCCGGCCAGCAGCGGCCGGAGCCAGCGCTCCTTGTGCTCCGCGGTGCCGAACAGCGAGAGCACCTCCATGTTGCCGGTGTCGGGGGCCGCGCAGTTGAGCGCCGCCGGGGCCAGGTGCCCGCAGCGGCCGGTGATCTCGGCGAGCGGCGCGTACTGGAGGTTGGTCAGCCCGGGCGAGTCCGCGTGCTCGTGGGGGAGGAAGAGGTTCCACAGCCCGAGGCCCCGCGCCTCGGCCTGAAGCTCCTTGAGCACCGGCGCCTGCGACCAGGCCCAGCGGTCCTCGAGCCCGCCGAGCTGCTCGTGGAAGAGCGGCGCGGAGGGCACGATCCGCTCCGCCATGAAGGCCAGCAGCGCCTCGCGCAGCTCGGTGGTCCTCGCGTCGAGACCGAAGTCCATGTCAGTCCCCTCCCGTTCCCAGTGCGTCCAGGCCGGCCTCGACCAGGGGGTCGAAGCCGGCGCCGATCCTGTCGAAGCCCTCGCCGACGGTCTGGCCCTGGAGGAATCTGAAGCTGATGCCCTCGAGGATCACGGCGAGCTTGAAGTAGGCGAGCCCGAGGTGGAACCCCAGGCCCGAGCGGAGGTCCCCGAGGTCCCGGCCGCTGGCGACGGCGTACCGCGCGAGGTGCTGGTCCGGGGTCGGGTAGCCCGGCGCCAGGCTGACGTCGGACACCAGCCCGGCCGCGGGCAGCGCCCCGAGCCGGTCGTAGACCAGCAGCAGGGCGAGGTCGGTGCGGGTGTCGCCGAGCGTCGCCATCTCCCAGTCGACGACCGCCTTGACCTGGTCGTCGGCGCCGGTGAGCAGGTTGTCGAGGCGGTAGTCGCCGTGCACGACGCCGACGTGCTCGCGGGCCGTCTCGTCGTCGGGCACCCGCTCGGTCAGCAGCCGGTGCAGCTCGTCGGCGGCCGGGCGGTCCTGGGTCTTCGAGCCCTCGAGCTGCTGGCCCCAGCGCCGCACCTGGCGCCCCAGGAAGCCCTCGGGCCGGCCGAAGCCCGCGAGCCCGACCGCCGCGGGGTCGACCGCGTGCAGCGTGGCCAGCACGTCGATCATCCGGCCGGCGATGGTCGCGGTGCGCTCCGGGCCGAGCGACGCCAGCTGGGAGACCGAGCGGTACGCCGTGCCGGCGACCCGCTCCATCACGTAGAACGGCGCCCCGAGGACCTCGGGGTCGGCGCAGTGCGCGTACGTGGCGGGCACCGGGACGGCCGTGCCCGCCAGCGCGCTCATCGCGGTGTACTCGCGGCCCATGTCGTGGGCGGTCGCCTGGACGTGCCCGAGGGGCGGCCGGCGCACGATCCACCAGGAGTCGCCGTCGGTGACCTCGTAGGTGAGGTTGGACCGGCCGCCGGCGATCACCTGGGCGCGCAGCTCACCCGCGATCTCACCGGGCCGCTGCTCGTCGTACCAGTGGCGGAAGGAGGCGAGGTCGAGGCCGGGGACGTCGTGGGCCCGCAGGTCGCTCACGACGGCCGTCCGCCCTGGTCGACGGCCTCGTCGACCTTGTGCTGGAGGCGGCGCATCCCGGCCAGCCAGCGGTCGGTGTCGGTGGCGCGGGCGGCGTAGTAGCCGGCGACCTCGGGGTGGGGCAGCACCAGGAACCGGTCGTCGTCGAGGGAGGCGACCCAGGCGTCGGCGACCTGCTCCGGCTCGAGCGCGACGTCGCGGGAGAGCAGCTCCTGCAGAGGACCCGCGTCCTCGAGCATCTGCGTGCGCACCCCCTGCGGGCAGATCGCCTGGACCACGATGCCGCGGTGGCCGTAGGTGACCGAGAGCCACTCGGCGAAGCCCACCGCGGCGTGCTTCGTGACGGAGTACGGCGCGCTGCCGATCATCGTCAGCAGCCCCGCCGCCGAGGCCGTGACCACGAACCGGCCGCCGCCGGACTCCAGCCAGCGCGGCACCAGCAGCCGGGCGGCGCGCACGTGCGCCATCACGTTGACCTCGAGGATCCGCTGCCAGTGCTCGTCGGGGGTCTGCAGGCTGTCGGCCGCGCCGAGGCCGCCGGCGCCGTCGATGCCGGCGTTGGCGCAGTACACGTCGATGCCGCCGAGCACCTCCGTGGCGCGCCCGACGAGCGCCGCGACGCCGTCGGCGGACGACGCGTCGCCCGGCACCGGCGTACCGCCGATGTCGTCGGCGACGGACCGCGCGGTGGCCGGGTCGAGGTCGTTGACGACCACGCGCGCGCCCTCGGCGGCGAGCCGGGTCGCCAGCGCACGTCCGATCCCGCGGCCGGCGCCGGTGACCACGACACCCTTGCCCCGGAGCTGCTCGTGCATCAGACCCCGCCGGTGAGGGTCACGCCGCCGTCGAGCGTGATCGTCTGGCCGGTCACCCAGGCCGCGTCGTCGGAGAGCAGGAAGGTCACCGCGCCGGCGACGTCTTCGGGGACACCGAGGCGCTTGAGCGGGTAGCTCGCGGCGACCTCGTCCTCGCGACCCTCGAAGAGCGGGCCCGCGAACTGCGTCTTCACGATCGCGGGCGCCACCGCGTTGACCCGAACGGTCGGGCCGAGCTCGACCGCGAGCGACTCGGTGAGGCTGATCAGCATCGCCTTGGAGGCGCCGTACATGGCGATGCCCGGGGCCGGCTTGACCCCGGAGACCGAGGAGATGTTGACGACCGCGCCGCCGTGCTCGGCCATCCAGGCCCGGTGCGCGGACTGCACCCAGGCCAGGGCACCGAGGGCGTTGACCTCGACGATCTTGCGCGCGGCCGCGAGGTCGATGTCGACCAGGCTCGAGAGCACCGGGTTGATGCCGGCGTTGTTGACCAGCAGGTCGAGGCTGCCGAACGTCTCGATGGTGCGGCGTACGGCGTCCTCGCGGTGCTCGGGGTCGTCGGCCTTGCCGGCCACGGCGATCGCGTGCTCGGCGCCGCCGAGGCTGCGCACGGCCTCCTCGAGTGCCTCGGGCTTGCGGGCGGTCAGGCAGACCTTGGCGCCCTCGTCGACCAGGCGCCGGGCGATGCCCAGCCCGATGCCGCGGCTGGCCCCGGTCACGATCGCGACCTTGCCGGCGATTCCTTGCACGTGTCCTCCTGCGTCCTGGCTTGCTCTGAACTAAGCGCTTGCTTACCATGCGGTGCATGAGCGCGTCCAGCCCCGTTCCCGATGCCCGGACCCGGCTCGCGGCCGCCGCCGTGGACGCGTTCGCCGCGCGCGGCTTCCACGGGACGACCACGCGCGACATCTCCACCACCGCCGGGATGAGCCCGGCCGCGCTCTACGTCCACCACCGCTCCAAGGAGGAGCTGCTCTTCGAGCTGGCCCGGCTCGGACACCTGCGGGTGCTCGACCTGGTACGCGCGTCGGTGGCGCCGCTCTCCGACCCCGTGGCCCAGCTCGGTCAGCTCGTCGAGGACTTCGTGCGCGACCACGCCGAGGCGCACACCGGGGCGCGGGTCATCAACTACGAGCTCGCCGCGCTGCGCCCCGAGCACCTCGCCGAGATCCGTACGATCCGGCACGAGATCGACCTGGTGCTGCGCGAGGTGATCGAGCGCGGCGTCGCGACCGGTGTCTTCACCACGCCGGATCCGCGGATGACCGCGCTCGCCGTCCTGTCGCTCGGCATCGACGTCGCGCGCTGGTACCGCGAGGAGGGGCGCTGGACCCCCGACGAGGTCGCCGCCCACTACCGGCTGCTCGCGCTGCGGATGGTCGGCGCCGCTTAGCCGCGCCGGTCGCCAGACGCGGTCAGATCCAGCGCGAGAACCAGATCCGGTCCAGCCACTCGGAGTGGGTGAGCAGCTGGTCGGTGTAGATCGGCCAGAACCAGGCGAAATTCAGCAGCACCAGCACGAAGAACGTGCCCGCGGCGATCACGCCGGCGGTGCGCCGGCCCGAGGGTCCGTCGGCCGGGCCGATCATCCGGCCGATCGCGAGGACCAGCGCGAGCACCAGGAACGGCAGCGTGATCACCGCGTAGAAGGAGAAGATCGGCCGGTCGTCGTACTGCAGCCACGGCAGCCAGGTCGAGGCGGCGCCGACGACCACGACGCCGAAGCGCCAGTCCCGGGAGCCGGCCCACATCACGACGGCGAAGACCAGCGCGAGGCAGCCGGCCCACCAGAGGACGGGGGTGCCGAGCAGCAGCACCTGGCGCAGGCAGTCGCTGTCGGCGGGGGCGTGGCAGCCCTGGCTGCCGGGCTGGATGTCGACGTCGGCGGCGACGCCCACCGGGCGGTTGAGCAGCAGCCAGCCGGACGGCTGGGAGGCGTAGGTGTGCGTGCTGTCGTTGAGGAACCGGGTGTGGAAGGTGTAGACGTCCTGGTGGTAGTACCAGAGCGACCGCAGCGACTGGGTCACCTCGCCCAGGCCGGACGCGTCCGCCTCGGTGCGGGTCGGCCAGTCCTGGCCGCCGTCGAAGTGCGTGTACTGCGTGGCGGAGAGGTGCTCCTCGTACTCGTGCGCATTGACCAGCCAGCCGCTCCAGGTCGCGACGTACACGAAGAACGCGACCAGCACGAGGTGCACGAACGCCGGGATGCCGTCGACCACCGCGGCGCGCAGGATCGGCCACCGCACCCCGAACGAGCGGCGGGCGCCCGCCGACCACAGCCAGACCATCAGCCCGAACGCGGCGAGCGGGTAGACCGCCTCCCACTTGGTGCCGACCGCCAGTCCCCAGCAGATCCCGCCGAGCAGCAGCCAGGGCCGGAACAGCACTCCGCGCACCGGTCCCCACGCCCGAGAGTCGTCGATCGGCGCGGGGACCAGACGGGCGAGCCGGGCGCGGTGCCAGTCCCGGTCGGCGACCACGCAGTGCACGCCGCAGAGCAGGAAGAACGCCACGAAGATGTCGAGCAGGGCGAGCCGGGACAGCACGAACTGGAGGCCGTCGAAGCACAGCAGCAGCCCGGCCAGGACGCCGAGGAACGTCGAGCCGGTGAGCCGCCGGGCGAGCCGGATCATCACCAGCACCATCAGCGAGCCGATGACGGCGGCCGCGACCCGCCAGCCGAACGGGTCCATCCCGAAGACCTTGATGCCCGCCGCGATCAGCCACTTCCCGACCTCGGGGTGGACGATCATCTCGGGGGTGTCCTTGAAGACGCCGGAGAGCGTCTGGCCCCGCAGGATCAGGTCGTTCGCCTTCTCCGTGGTGTCGTGCTCGAAGCCGTAGTTGAGCAGCGACCAGGCGTCCTTGGCGTAGTAGGTCTCGTCGAACTCGAAGACGTGCGGGCGGCCGAGCCTCCACAGCCGCAGGAACAGGGCCAGCAGCGTGACCGCGACGGTCGCCGTCCAGCCGATGAACGGGTCCTCGAGCCGGGCCCGGCTCCGGGCGCGCTCCCAGGCGGAGGGAGGGGCGCCGGTCGTCACGGGCCCGAGGATACGGGCCCCGAGATCAGACGCTGCGATGATCGGGGCGTGGACGACAGCCTGGGCGTGCTCGTGCTGGCGGCGACCCCGATCGGCCGGGTCGCCGACGCGCCGCCGCGGCTCGCCGACGAGCTGGCGACCGCCGACGTCGTCGCTGCCGAGGACACCCGCCGGCTCAAGCGGCTCACGACCGAGCTCGGGGTGAGCATCGGCGGTCGCGTCGTGTCCTACTTCGAGGGCAACGAGTCGGCCCGCACGCCGGCGCTGCTCGAGAGCCTCCTCGCCGGTGAGCGGGTGCTGCTGGTCACCGACGCGGGCATGCCCAGCGTCTCCGACCCCGGCTACCGCCTGGTGGTCGCCGCCGTCGAGCACGACGTGCGGGTCACCGCGGTCCCCGGCCCGTCGGCGGTCCTGACCGCGCTCGCGGTCTCCGGCCTGCCGGTCGACCGGTTCTGCTTCGAGGGGTTCCTGCCCCGCAAGCCGGGGGAGCGGCGGCGCCGCCTCGCCGACCTGCGCGACGAGCGCCGCACGATGGTGTTCTTCGAGGCGCCGCACCGCACCGAGGCCGCGCTCGCCGCGATGGCCGAGGCGCTCGGCGCCGACCGCGCGGCCGCGGTGTGCCGCGAGCTCACCAAGACCCACGAGGAGGTACGACGAGGTCCGCTCGCCGAGCTCGTGGCCTGGGCGGCCGAGGGGGTGCGCGGCGAGGTCACCCTCGTGGTCGCGGGCGCCGAGCCGGCGGCCGAGGTCGCGAGCGACCCGGCGAGCTTGCGGGCCGCGGTCGCCGACCTGGAGAGTGAGGGCGTGCCGCGCAAGGAGGCGATCGTCGTGGTCGCTCGCCGCGCCGGCGTACCGAAGCGCGAGGTCTACAACCTGGTTCACGACAAGGGCCACGGAGCACAGGAGTGAGCATGAGCGCACGGATCACCCGGCTGGAGCACGACGGCCTCACCTTCGACGTCCTCGACGAGGGGCCGCTGGACGGGCCCCCGGTCGTGCTGCTGCACGGCTTCCCGGAGCGCAGCTCGACCTGGGCGGCGGTCGCGCCGATCCTGCACGGGGCGGGGCTCCGCACCTACGCCCTCGACCAGCGCGGCTACTCCCCGGGCGCGCGGCCGCGCGGTCGGTGGAGCTACCGGCTCCCGCTCCTGGTCGGCGACGTCGCTGCGCTGATCGAACGGATCGGCCGGCCCGTCCACCTGGTCGGGCACGACTGGGGCGCCGCGGTCGGCTGGGCCGTCGCCGGACGGCTCCCGGAGCAGGTCCGCACCTTCACCGCAGTGTCGGTGCCGCACCCCGCCGCCTTCGTCCGGGCGATGAGGAGCCGGAGCCAGCGCCGGCGGTCCGGCTACATGGCGCTGTTCAACCTCCCGGTGCTCCCCGAGCTGATGGCGCGGGCGCCCGGCGGCCGCTTCGATCGAGCGATGCGCAAGGCCGGGATGACCGCCGAGGAGGTCGTCCGGTTCCGCACCGAGATCGTCGAGTACGGCGCGCTGCACCACGCGCTCGGGTGGTACCGCGGCGTGCCGTTCACCCGCCCGGGCAGCACCGACGTCACGGTGACGGTCCCGACCACGCTGGTGTGGAGCGACCGGGACATCGCCATCGGTCGCGAGGGGGTCGACGGCACCGCGCGCTGGGTGGACGCGCCGTACGACCTGGTCGTGCTCGAGGGCGTCAGCCACTGGATCCCGACCCAGGCGCCCGAGGAGTGCGCGGCCGCGATCCTGGCCCGCGTGCGGGGCACGGAAGCGACGCGGTGACCGAGCGCCCGCCCGCCCCCGAGCCGCTGCCGCACCCGGTCGTCGACAACCACTGCCACCTCGACGTCGCGCGCGACGAGGACCCGCTCCCGGTGGACGAGGCGATCGCCGCGGCCGCCGCCGTCGGGGTCACCCGGATCGTCCAGATCGGCTGCGACCTGCCCGGCGCCCGCTGGGCGGTCGAGGCGGCGGCGACGCACGGCGCGCTGGTCGCGGGCGTCGCCCTGCACCCCAACGAGGCGCCCCGACTGCCCGACCTGGACGCCGCGATGGCCGAGATCGAGCGGCTCGCCGGCGCGCACGACAAGGTCCGGGCGGTGGGGGAGACCGGGCTGGACCACTTCCGCACCGGCGAGGAGGGGCGGGCCGTGCAGGTCGAGTCCTTCCGCCGGCACATCGACCTCGCCAAGCGGCTCGACAAGACCCTGGTCATCCACGACCGCGACGCCCACGACGCCGTCCTCGACGTGATCGACGAGGAGGGGGCGCCGCCGCGGTGGGTGATGCACTGCTTCTCCGGCGACGCCGCGTTCGCGCGCCGCTGCCTGGACCGCGGCGCGCACCTGTCCTTCGCCGGCACGGTGACCTTCAAGAACGCCCGGCCGCTGCGCGAGGCGCTCGCGATCACTCCGCTCGACCGGCTGCTGGTCGAGACGGACGCGCCGTACCTCACGCCCACGCCGTACCGCGGCCGGACCAACGCCTCCTACCTCGTCCCGCTCACCGTGCGGGCGATGGCGGAGGTCCGTGGCGCGGACCTGGAGACGCTCTGCGCGGCCCTCGAGGCGGCCACGGAAGCGGCCTTCGGGGGCCCCTGGTAGCCCTCTTTACCATCGAGATCCTGCTCACGCGCGGGTGAAATGTGGTTGGCTCGGTTTGCATTTCCGACCGGTTGGCTGGTGGTCTGGCATGCGGAAGGCCGGGATCGGGACGGATCAGGACAGGTCCAGCAAGGACCAGCGCGGGTGTGGGGAACACGTCGGGACCGCGCTGGCAGCCCGAGGCCCGGGACGTACGACGTTCGGAGAATCGTGCCCACCAGTGAGCACAGCAATGAGCAGCAGCCCACCAACAGCCTCCTGAGCCGTGCCGGCCGGAGCCGGCCTTTGATGGTCGCCCTCGCCGCGATCGTGGTGCTGGCGGTCGCCGGGAGCACCTGGGGCTACAGCGCCCTCAGCAAGACCGTGACCCTCTCCCTCGACGGGCAGTCCCAGGACGTCACCGCCTTCGGCGGGACCGTCGGCGACGTGCTGGAGTCGGAGGGCGTGGAGGTCTCGTCCCGCGACGTCGTCGCGCCGAGCGTCGACGAGCCGATCACCGACGGCACCAAGATCTCGGTGCGCTTCGCCCGCCCGCTCGAGCTGAGCGTGGACGGCGACACCCGCACCTACTGGGTCACCTCCACCACCGTCGCCGAGGCGCTGGGCGAGATCGGCCAGCGGTACGGCAACGCCGAGCTGTCGGCCAGCCGCGGCGGCTCGATCGACCGCGGGGGGATGAGCCTCGCGGTGGTCACGCCGAAGACGCTGAAGGTCAAGCTCGGCAAGCACGACCTGGTCAAGCGGACCGTCACCGCGCTCACGGTCGAGGACGCCCTCGACGAGCTCGGGGTCAAGCTCGGCAAGCACGACGAGACCCGGCCGGGCCCGGCGCACCGCCTCGAGGACGGCGACAAGATCGTCTTCACCAACGTCAAGGTCGTCACGAGGCACGTCGACGACGAGGTCATCGGCTTCGGCACCGTCGAGCAGGAGGACGGCTCGATGGTCCAGGGCGAGACCTCGGTCGCGCGCGCCGGCGAGACCGGGCTGCGGGACGTGACCTACCGGATCGTCTACCGCAACGGCGAGGTCTCGGTGCGCAAGGTCCTGCACCAGGACGTGCTGCGCGAGCCGGTCGACGAGATCGTCAAGGTCGGCACCAAGGCACCGGTGGTGAACTTCGTCTCCGGCAACAGCGTGTGGGACCGGCTCGCGCAGTGCGAGTCCGGCGGCAACTGGGCGATCAACACCGGCAACGGCTACTACGGTGGCCTCCAGTTCAGCCTCGGCACCTGGCAGTCGTACGGCGGCTCCGGCCTGCCCAGCAACGCCAGCCGCGAGACCCAGATCGCCATCGCCACCAAGGTCCGGGACGCGTCCGGCGGCTACGGCGCCTGGCCCGGCTGCGCCAGCGCCCTGGGCCTCCCGACCTGAGCGACCCCGCCGTCGTACCTGACCCAACTGTCGCGCCCGTGCGGGTTTCGCGGCAGTTGCGTCAGGTGCGCGCGCGGGACCGCGACCCGCTGACTACGCTGGCGCACATGTCTGACACCTCGGCCGGTCCCAGGTTGCTGGGACCGGCCGAGGTGCGCCTGCTCGCCGCCGAGCTCGACCTGCGACCCACCAAGCAGCGCGGGCAGAACTTCGTCATCGACGCGAACACGGTGCGGCGCATCGTCCGCGAGTCCGGCGTCACCGCCGAGGACGTGGTGCTCGAGGTCGGTCCGGGCCTGGGCTCGCTGACCCTCGCGCTGCTCGCCGTCGCCGGCCGGGTGGTCGCCGTCGAGGTCGACCCGGTGCTCGCCGGCCGGCTGCCCGAGACGATCGCGACGTACGCGCCCGGCCAGGCGGGCCGGTTCGAGGTCGTCCTCGGCGACGCGATGCGGATCCAGGAGGTGCCCGGCCCGGCCCCGACCGCCCTGGTCGCGAACCTGCCCTACAACGTCTCCGTGCCGGTGCTGCTGCACCTGCTCACCCTGCTGCCCTCGCTCGAGCGGGGCCTGGTGATGGTGCAGTCCGAGGTCGCCGACCGGCTCGCCGCGCCCCCCGGCTCCAAGGTGTACGGCGTCCCCTCGGTCAAGGCCGCCTGGTTCGCCGACGTCCGCCGGGCCGGTGCGGTCGGCCGCAACGTGTTCTGGCCCGCGCCCAACGTGGACTCCGGCCTGGTGGCGTGGACCCGCCGCGAGCCGCCGGCCACGACCGCCGACCGAGCCCAGGTGTTCGCGGTCGTGGACGCCGCGTTCGCCCAGCGCCGCAAGGCACTGCGCGGCGTGCTGCGCTCGCTCGCCCCGGCGGAGGCGGTCGACGCCGCACTGGCCGGCGCGGGCGTGGACCCGCTGGCCCGCGGGGAGTCGCTGCGGGTCGGGGACTTCGCCCGGATCGCGGAGCGGCTGCCGTGGGAGGTGCAGCCGTGGAGGTGACCGTGCGCGCCCCCGCGAAGATCAACCTGCACCTCGGGGTCGGCGCCCCCGGTGCGGACGGCTTCCATCCCCTGGTCACGGTGTACCAGGCGGTCGGCCTCTACGACGACGTCACCGCGCGCGAGGCGCCGGACTGGAGCCTGGGCGTCGGCCTGCCGGACTGGATGGACGACGACGCCGTACCCCTCAACGGCGCGAACATCGTCGACCGGGCCGCCGACCTGCTCGCGGCCCACCACGGGGTCGAGCGGAGCGGCGAGCTGCACATCGCCAAGGCGATCCCGGTCGCGGGCGGCATGGCCGGCGGCTCCGCGGACGCCGCCGCGGCGCTGGTCGCCCTGGACCGGCTCTGGGGGCTGGGCACGTCCGACGACGACCTCCTCGCGCTCGCCGCCCGGCTGGGCAGCGACGTGCCGTTCGCGCTGCTGGGCGGCACCGCGCTGGGGACCGGCCGCGGCGAGCTGGTCACGCCGGTGCAGGACCGTGGCACCTGGTGGTGGGTGGTCGTCCCCTCCGACACCGGCCTGTCGACCCCGGAGGTCTACCGGCACTTCGACCGGATGTTCCCCGACGCGCCCGCCCAGCCGGTGCCCGCCGACGCAGTGCTCGGCGCGATCGCCGTGGGCGACGCCTGGGAGCTCGCGGACGCCCTGCACAACGACCTCGAGGCGGCCGCGATCGACCTGCGGCCCGAGCTGGGCCGGCTGATCGAGCAGGGCGAGGAGGCCGGGGCGCTGCGCGGCCTGGTGTCCGGCTCCGGGCCCACCTGCGTGTTCCTGTGCGGCTCCGCGGACCACGCCCGCTCGCTGGCCGCCGACCTGTCCGGCGCCGGCCATCCGGTCGTCCTGGCGGCCAACGGGCCGGTCGCCGGCGCCCACCTGGTCTCCTATGCCTAGCCCCGGGACCAACCTGGTCAACCTCGAGCGGGTCTCCAAGGCGTACGGCGTCCGGCCGCTGCTCACCGAGGTCTCGCTCGGCATCGGCGCCGGCGAGCGGGTCGGCATCGTCGGCCGCAACGGCGACGGGAAGACCACGCTCCTCGAGCTGATGACGGGGTTGGAGGAGCCGGACTCGGGACGGGTCTCCCGCAGCCGTGGGCTGCAGGTCGGGTACCTCCACCAGGCCGACCAGCTGGAGGACTCGCACACCGTGCGCGAGGCGGTGCTGGCCGGTCGCTCCGACCACGAGTGGGCCGCGGACCCGCGCACCCGTGAGGTCGTCGAGGTGCTGCTGGCCGGCGTGGCGCTGGACCGCGCGGTGCTCGGCCTGTCCGGCGGCGAGCGCCGGCGCTGCTCGCTCGCCGCGCTGCTGCTCGGCGAGCACGACCTGGTGGTCCTCGACGAGCCGACCAACCACCTCGACGTGGAGGCGGTCGCCTGGCTGGCGGACCACCTGGTCCGCCGTACCTCCGCGCTCGTCGTCGTCACCCACGACCGCTGGTTCCTCGACGCGGTCTGCCAGTGGACCTGGGAGGTGCACGACGGCGTCGTGGACGTCTACGAGGGCGGGTACGCCGCCTTCGTGCTGGCCAAGGCCGAGCGGCTGCGGCAGGCGGCGGCCTCGGAGGTGCGCCGGCAGAACCTGGTCCGCAAGGAGCTGGCCTGGCTGCGCCGCGGGCCGCCGGCCCGGACCTCGAAGCCGAAGTTCCGCATCGACGCGGCCAACCAGCTGATCGAGGACGTGCCGCCCCCGCGGGACCGGCTCGAGCTGCAGCGGTTCGCCACCCAGCGGCTCGGCAAGGACGTGGTCGACGTCGAGGACGTCGACCTGATCCGCGGGACGCCGGGGGAGGGCGGCCGGCAGCTGCTCGCGCACGCGACCTGGCGGCTCGGGCCCGGCGACCGGGTCGGCATCGTCGGGGTCAACGGCGCCGGCAAGACCTCGGTGCTGTCGCTGCTCTCCGGCGAGCTCGCGCCGTCGGCGGGGCGGGTCCGGCTGGGCCGGACCGTCGCGCTGCAGCACCTCACCCAGCAGCTCGACGACCTCGACCCCGAGGGCCGGGTGCTGGCGACCGTCGAGTCGATCCGGCGGGTGACCAGGACCACCGACGGGGAGGTCACCGCGAGCGCGATGCTGGAGCGCTTCGGCTTCACCGGCGACCGGCTCACCGCCCGGGTCGGCGACCTGTCCGGGGGCGAGCGGCGGCGCTTCCAGCTGCTGCGGCTGCTGCTCACCGAGCCCAACGTGCTGCTGCTAGACGAGCCCACCAACGACCTGGACATCGAGACGCTCAACGTCCTGGAGGACTTCCTCGACGGCTGGCCCGGCACGCTCGTGGTCGTCTCCCACGACCGGTACTTCCTCGAGCGGGTCACCGACTCGGTGTGGGCGCTGCTCGGCGACGGGCAGATCTCGATGCTGCCCCGCGGCGTCGACGAGTACCTCGAGCGGCGGAGCGAGCAGCTCCGCGCGGGGGACGAGCGCGCGGCGTGGGCGAGCGAAGGTCGAGCACGCGACGCCGCCGAGGGACGAGGCGGCGCGAGCGGGTCGGGACCCGGTGAGCCGGTCGCCGGCCCCGGCCTCCGCCACGTCCCCAAGGCCAAGCCCGGGAGTGCGGAGGAGCGGGCGGCACGCAAGACGATCGCCCGGATCGACAAGCGCCTCGAGCGGATCGCGGAGCAGGAGGCGACGCTGACCGCGCGGGCGCTCGAGCACGCGCAGGACTACGAGCGGCTCGCCGAGCTCAGCGAGGAGCTGCAGACGCTTGCTGCGGAGAAGGACGAGCTCGAGCTCGAGTGGCTCGAGGCGGCCGAGCTGCTGGAGTAGCGGGACCGGTCGGGCGTCGCACCTGACGGAACTGCTCCCCGTCCGGTCGGTGTGGAGCAGTTGGGTCAGGTGCGTGGGGTCAGCCGGAGAACGGCGCCGACAGCGTGCGGAGCAGCCCGGCGAGGCGGGTGCGGTCGCGCTCGGGCAGCGCGGTGAGGAAGGTGCGCTCGGCGGCGAGCAGCGCCTCGAACGCCTCGTCGACCGCGGTGCGGCCCTCCGGGGTGAGCCGCACCAGCACCCCGCGGCGGTCGTGCGGGTCGGGCAGCCGCTCGACCAGGCTGCGGGCGGCCAGTCGGTCGACGCGGTTGGTCATCGTGCCGCTGGTCACCAGGGTCTCGCGCAGCAGCCGGCCCGGCGAGAGCTCGTACGGCGTCCCCGCGCGGCGCAGTGCGGCCAGCACGTCGAACTCCCACGGCTCCACCCGGGCGGCGGTGAACGCGTCGCGACGCGCGAGGTCGAGCTGGCGCGAGAGCCGGCTGATCCGGCTGAACACCTCGACCGGTGCCAGGTCCAGGTCCGGGCGCTCCCGTGCCCAGGCCTCGACCAGCGCATCGACCTCGTCCCGCATGGCCCGAGCGTACCGGACAGCGTCGAGAATCTTGACATCGAGATACCTCCGGTCGCACGGTGGTCGCATGGCGCACACCTGGGACCCCGACCGCTACCTCGCCTACGCCGACGAGCGCGGCCGGCCGTTCGTCGACCTGCTCGCCCGGGTCCGCGCGACCCGGCCGCGCACCGTGGTCGATCTCGGCTGCGGTCCCGGCAACCTCACGGCGCTGCTCGCCGAGCGCTGGCCGGGCGCGCGGGTGACCGGCCTGGACTCGAGCCCGGAGATGGTCGAGGCCGCCCGGGCCGCGGCGCCCGGCCTCCGGTTCGAGGTGGCCGACCTGCGGGACTGGGCGCCGGCCGAGCCGGTGGACGTGGTCGTCGCGAACGCGGTCCTCCAGTGGATCCCCGGCCACCTCGAGCTGCTGCCGCGCCTGGTCGCCGCACTCGCGCCCGGCGGCTGGCTCGCCGTCCAGGTGCCCGGCAACCTCGGCGAGCCCAGCCACACGCTCCGCGACCAGCTGGCCGCGGAGCCGCCGTACGACGTCCACACGCGCAGCGTGGCCGTGCCGAGCAGCCACGACCCCGCGGCCTACCTCGACGCGCTCGCCGGCCTCGGTTGCACGGTGGACGCCTGGGAGACGACGTACCTCCACCTCCTCACCGGCGCGGACCCGGTCTTCACCTGGGTCTCCGGAACCGGCGCCCGCCCGACCCTCCAGGCGCTGCCCGACGACCTGCGTCCTGGCTTCGAGGCCGAATTCCGTCGCCGGCTGGCCGAGGCCTACCCGCCGCGCGAGTACGGCGTGGTGCTGCCGTTCCGCCGGGTGTTCGTCGTGGCGCAGGTGGCCCGGTGAGGCTGCACCACCTCCAGATCGCCTGCCCGCCCGGAGGTGAGCCGCGTCTCGCGCGTCGACTTCGTCGCCGCGCGGGCCGCGGGATCGATCGCGGGGCGGTCGTTCGGCGGTGCTGAGCGGGCCGGGACGAACGGCTCCTCGACGCGCACGTGAATCCTCGATGCCCACGGCAACCGGGTCGAGGTCCTCGCCGACATCGGCGGCCGACCGGGACCGGCCCCGGTAAACCGGGCGGCCCCACCGCGCGTCCAACAGATAGGACCCGAGGGAGGCGCGAGATGGGTACGCGGTGGTGTCGGTGGGGTTGGTGGCGTGGCTGGGCGGCACTGGTCGTGGTGCCGGTGCTGGTGACGGCCTGCGGGGTGCAGGGCGGGTCGGACACCGGTGCGGACGTGGCGCCCACGCCGGCGCCGAGCAGCCAGGAGCCGAGCAGTGCGCCGGGCAGCCGGGCGCCGGGCAGCGGGGCGAGTGCGCCGGACACGATGCCCGACCTGATCGGGCTCGGCTCGGCGGATGCCGCTCGTCGGATCAGTGAGCTCGGGCTGGGCTCGGAGTGGGACACGGTCGCGGTGCGGTGCGGTGCCCGGCCGGGCACCGTCGTCCACCAGGTGCCGGCCCCCGGGTCGGAGCTGACCGACCGGACCGTGGTGCGGTTGCGCACCGCGATCCTCGACCTCGACGAGTTCCGCGGGCCCTGCGAGGCGGACGAGCTCGGGCCGGTCACGGGCCCGGACGCCGTACTGGCCCGCGCGCTCTACCGGTTCGCGGCCGACCCGGCGCTCGGGGCGCCGTTCGTCGCCGGAGGCGTGTGGACCGGGATCGAGGACGGACTCGCCGCGAGGACGGTCGGGCCCGAGCAGCGAGCCGACCTCACGGCCTGGCAGCTGGACGCGGAGTACGCCGAGCGGGGCGGGCCGTTCTCGGCCCTGGACGTCCTCGCCGGCAGCGGCGGCCACTACGAGGTGCGCCGCGGCATCGTCGGCACCTGCCCGGGCGGCAACCCGACCGCGCCGGCCGAGCTCGCCGGCCTGCGCGCGATCAGCCTCACCGTTCCCGAGGACTCGATCGACTCGTGCCTGCAGTGGTGGGGCGTGAGCGTGTTCCTCGACCACGGCCGGATCCGCGGCGTCGCGCTCCGGCTCGGCTCGCCGTAGGCCGACGCCGGTCCTGGGGTGGCCGATCAAGCGCGGCGCGGGACGTCATACGGACGGTGGAGGGGGACACACTGTCCGTATGACGTCCCGGCGGTTACCGGCGGGTAATATGTCCGCATGAGCCAGGTCCTCATCCTGTGGCACAAGACGAGCGCGCTCCCCGTCGTGGGCAGCCGGGTGTTCTCGGTGCTGTTCGCGCAGAAGGCGCCGTACTTCGCCTCGATCCGCCCCCGCTTCCTCACCATCGAGCCGAACCGAGTCGAGCTGCTGATCCCCAAGCGGCGCCGGGTGCACAACCACCTCGGCACCGTGCACGCGATCGCGCTGTGCAACGGTCTCGAGGCTGCGATGGGCGCGCTCGCCGAGGTCACGATCCCGGCCGACCGGCGCTGGATCCCCCAGGGGATGGAGGTCGCCTACACCGCCAAGGCGACCAGCGACATCGTGTGCATCGCCGAGACCGACCCCGAGCAGTGGCGCTCCGACGCGCTGCCCGACACCGGAGGTCAGCTGCCGGTGCGCGTGCAGGGCGTCCGCGACGACGGCACCGTCGTCATCGAGGGCGTGATCCGGCTCTGGGTCACCCCGCGGGCGTGAGCAGGATCGGGTTCGTCAGCGCCACCATCTGCCCCGTGGCCGAGCTCCGGCGCACCTCCGCTCGGACGAACGCCGTGCCGCCCGGCACGGTCGCGTCGAGGACCACCGTCCCGCCACTGGCGATCGCCGTACCGTAGGTCGCCGCCGCCGGGCCGAGCAGCGTCGCCACGCAGCCGTCGTCCAGGCCGCTCGCCTCGAGGTGTACGGCGACCTCGTCGCCGACCGCGCTCGGCACCCGGTCGCCGCACTCGCCGCTGACGTCGCCGAGGGTCGCGGTGAACGTCAGGCCGATGCCCGAGGACTCGGCGATCCAGGAGTGCCCGGCCCGGTAGCCGGCGATTATCGCCTCGGTCGAGAGCGACTCCGCGCGTACCACGGTCTGGGCCAGGCCGATCTGCTGCGCCTGCCGGTGGGTGTCGGAGTTGCCGACCGCGGGCTTGAACGTGCCCGCGCTGAGCAGGGTGTGCCAGCGCTTCACCGTCTGTGCGTTGAAGACGGCGTTCACGCCGGACCAGGGGCCGTTCCACACCTCGACCGCGTCGACCTCGGAGAACCCCGCGTCGTAGTCCCAGCGGATCGACGGCACCGGCACGCTCGGGTGCGCGGCGATGGACAGCCCACCCAGGTCGCGCACCTGCTGGGTGAACTCCGCGAGCCGGTCGTCCTCGGGACGGTAGCGCCAGTCGATCCAGGTGTCGGCGGGCAGCCCGGTCGCCAGCCAGTGCCCGCCGCGGGTGGTGACCTCCTCACCGTTGATCACCAGGAAGCCCTCGGGCACGTGCCGGCCCCAGGTCCGCGTCGCCGAGCTGTTGTTGTGCTCGGAGGTCCCGATGAAGTCGAGGCCGGCGGCCTGGGCGTACTCGAGCACCTGGCGCCGCGTCTGCGAGCCGTCGGAGAACACGGTGTGCACGTGCAGGTCGCCGCGGTACCAGCCGTGGCCGGTGCCCGGGACCGCGGTCGGCGCCGGTGCGGACTCGAAGGCCGGCCCGCGCGGGCCGAAGCGCAGGGTGACCGTCACCTCG
Source organism: Nocardioides sp. (assembly GCF_030019515.1). Lineage (GTDB taxonomy): Bacteria > Actinomycetota > Actinomycetes > Propionibacteriales > Nocardioidaceae > Nocardioides. The sequence goes on from NZ_JASEEQ010000005.1 coordinate 86,231, forward strand.
TAGTCGACCCGGCTCATGATCTGGTACGGGCCCAGTGAGATCCGCCAGCGTCCCGGCTCGATCGGCCCGGCCAGGTAGCCCGGCGTGGCCGACCCGCGGCTGAGGCGGAACGAGGAGCGCGCGCCACCCGTCCAACCCCGGAAGCCGGCGGCGTTGCCCAACCCCACCCCGGAGGGGTCGAAGATGCCGATGTCGATGACGTTCGTGCTGAAGCCGAACCCGGTGTCGTTGGGCGGCGGATAGGAGTAGGAGACCTCGATCTGGCGTACGCCGCGGGGCACCCGGAACGGCAGGTATCGCCAGTCCTCGGTGTCCGTGGGGGAGAAGTGGCCCCGGAACTTCTTGGTGACCGTCGAGCCGGCGGCCGCGGGCTCGAAGGTGGTCAGCGCGGCGGTGGTCGCCACGCCGGCTCCGGAGAGCAGGAGCCGGCGACGGTCGAGGTGATGGCTGCTCATGGTGCCACCAGGATGGCTCAGCGCGAGCCGCGTCGTACGGCGAACCCGGTGATTGCGGCCGCGAGCAGCATCGAGCCGCCGACCAGGCCGGGCCAGATCCCCAGCTCACCGTGCTCGCGGTGGCCACGCAGGCTCCGGTGGCACTGGTAGGAGAGCGCCGAGCCGTTGCTCTCCCGGGAGCACACCGAGGCCGCGCTCTGGAAGGACAGCACCGACGCCGCGGACATCAGCGAGCCCAGCGACCCCGCCGACATCAGCGATCCGACGCTGCCGAACGAGGCGACCGAGCCGATGCTCCCGATCGAGAGGACCGACCCGTCCGACCACAGCGAGAGGATCGAGCCGCGCGAGCCGTGGGACCATATGGACCGCACGGTACGCCGCGGTTCGGCCCGGCGGGCCGGCCCGCCGTACCCTTGACGACTGTCATGGCCACCGCACAGCGCACGTACCAGGTCCGCACCTACGGGTGCCAGATGAACGTCCACGACTCCGAGCGGCTCACCGGGCTGCTCGAGGACGCGGGCTACGTCGCCGCGGCCGACGGCAAGCAGGCCGACGTGGTCGTGTTCAACACCTGTGCGGTGCGGGAGAACGCCGACAACAAGCTCTACGGCAACCTCGGCCACCTGGCGCCGGTCAAGGCCGCGACGCCGGGGATGCAGATCGCCGTCGGCGGCTGTCTGGCGCAGAAGGACCGCGACACGATCACCGCCCGGGCGCCGTGGGTCGACGTGGTGTTCGGCACCCACAACATCGGCTCGCTCCCGGCGCTGCTGGAGCGGGCGCGCGTCCAGGACGAGGCGCAGGTCGAGATCCTCGAGTCGCTCGAGGTGTTCCCCTCCACGCTGCCGACGCGGCGCGAGTCGGCGTACGCCGCCTGGGTCTCGGTGTCGGTGGGCTGCAACAACACCTGCACGTTCTGCATCGTCCCCAGCCTGCGCGGCAAGGAGAAGGACCGCCGCCCCGGCGAGATCCTCGCCGAGGTCGAGGCACTGGTCGCGGAGGGCGTCTCGGAGATCACCCTGCTGGGGCAGAACGTCAACGCGTACGGCGTGGAGTTCGGCGACCGGCAGGCGTTCTCCAAGCTGCTGCGCGCCTGCGGGGACATCGAGGGCCTGGAGCGGGTGCGGTTCACCAGCCCGCACCCGGCGGAGTTCACCGACGACGTGATCGAGGCGATGGCCGAGACCGCGAACGTGATGCCGCAGCTCCACATGCCGCTGCAGTCGGGCTCGGACAAGGTGCTGCGCGACATGCGCCGGTCCTACCGGCAGCAGAAGTTCCTCGGCATCATCGAGCGGGTCCGGGCCGCGATGCCCGACGCCGCGATCACCACCGACATCATCGTCGGCTTCCCGGGCGAGACCGAGGAGGACTTCCTCCAGACCATGCACGTGGTGCGCGAGGCACGCTTCTCGGGTGCCTTCACCTTCCAGTACTCCAAGCGTCCGGGCACCCCCGCCGCCACGCTGCCCGACCAGGTGCCGCCCGAGGTCGTCAAGGACCGCTACGAGCGGCTGGTCGCGCTCGCCGACGAGATCGCGTGGGCGGAGAACAAGCGGCTGCTCGGCCGCCGGGTCGAGCTGATGGTCGCCGAGGGCGAGGGTCGCAAGGACGCCGCCACCCACCGGCTGTCGGGGCGTGGCCCGGACAACCGGCTGGTGCACTTCACGCCGCCCGCGGGCGTCGAGATCCGCCCGGGCGACCTGGCCACGGTGGAGATCACCTACGCCGCGCCGCACCACCTGGTGGCCGATGGGCCCGTGGTCGACGTCCGCCGTACCCGCTCGGGCGACGCCTGGGCGGCCCGCAACGCCGCTCCCGCCGCCTCGTCCGGCGTCACGCTCGGCATGCCGACCGTCGGGATCCCGGCGGCGCTGCCCGACGCGCCCGCGTGCCGCTGAGCCCGCGCCCCTGACAGAACTGCCGCCGAACGGCGCTCTTCGCAGCAGATCCGTCAGGTGCGCGGGGGCCCGCGGCTAGACCTCGTCGTCCGAGCGCGGGTCCTTGCTGGAGTAGCCCGCCTTGGGCGGCAGGCCGACCGGGTTCTCCTCGGGGTTGCCGGGGCGTTGCTCAGGGGGCTCGTCGGCGTCTGCGGGACGCTCGTGCGGGGCGACGTCGCGCACCCCGTCGGTGGCCTCCTGGCCGGGGCCGGCGTGGCCGACCCGCTCGCTGCTCACTCCCATGCCGCCGGCCGCCCGCTGCGGGCCGCCGGACCCCGGGGTCGAGGACTGGACCTCCTCGTCGGCGTCGCTGGGAGGGGTGGGTTCGATGTCGTTCATGCGGGGGACTCCTTGTCCGGCTGGTCGTCCGCCCCGTCGGCGCTGCGCGTCGCGGTGGTCGAGGTGTCCTCGGTGCCCCTGACCTCGTCCACCATCGGCTCGGGTGCCTTCTCCTCGATGGCGGGGTTCTCCGCCGGGGTGAGGTCGGGGATCAGGATGGGCCCGCTGTCGTCCTCGACCGCGTCGACGCCGCCCGGGTTGGGCTCGCCGGGCTCGATCTGGGGCGTGGGCTTCGGGCCGAGATCGGATGCCATGGGTCCCTCCCTGCTCAGAATCCGAACGTCGAGTACGCCGTCGTCGTACCCGTTCGCAGCCCTTCCAACACGGTCAGCTCGTGCGGCACCACCGGGTCGGGCAGCGCGTCCAGGGGAGACCACCGCAGCTCGGCGGCCTTCGACGCCTCGAGGATCCGGGGCTCGCCGGACCAGGAGCGCGCGGTGAAGAAGAAGTCGATCCGCTCGTCGATCGGCTCACCGCCGCGGGTGCGCTGCATCGCGGTCACGAACGTCAGGTCGAGGTCGGTCACCCCGATCTCCTCGAGCGCCTCGCGGTGCGCGGCGTCGTAGGCGGTCTCGCCCTTCTCGACGTGCCCGGCCGCCGCGGCGGCCCAGTGGTCGTCCATGAAGCCGGTGTTGCGGCGCAGCTGGAGGAGCACCTCCGGGCCGCTGACCCCGTCGCGGAGCAGGAAGACGTACGCGGCGGGGACGACGACGAAGCGGTCGATCACTCCTTGTCGCCCTCGTCCTCGCCCTCGACGTCGTGCGGGGTCACGGCCGGCTCGCCCTGCCCGTCGTACACCGTGCCGGTGTCCTCGGAGACGGCCTCCTGCTCGGACGCCTCGTACTCCTCCTCGTCCGGCGACTCCTCGGGCTCGAGGTCCTCGGTCAGGTCGAACTCGCTCATCTCACTCACCTCCCGAGCCGTCGGACGGCTCATCGAGCGACGTCCCTGCATTCTCCTCCTGATCGGCCCGGTCGCGGGTGTGGTCCTCGCGATCGTCCGGCGAGGGGAGCTCGCTGTCGTGCTCGCCCGGCGGGGTGCCGTAGGGGCCGTCCGGGGTGTCGGTGCGCTGCGGTCCGCCGGGCGGCGGCGGGGCGTCCGCGCCACCCGGCCCGTGCGGGTCGACCGGTCCCTGGGGCGTGTCCTGGGGCGTGTCCTGGGGGATGTCCTCGGGCTCGCTCATGCTTGTCACACTAACCACATGCCCCCGACCCCAAACCGTGTGCCGGACCGGGTGCCGGACCGGGCGCCGGACCGGGCGCCGATCGTGGCCGTGGTGGGCGCGACGGCGTCCGGCAAGACGGGGCTCTCCCTGGACCTGGCCGAGCGGTTGGGGGGCGAGATCGTCAACACCGACGCGATGCAGGTCTACCGCGGGATGGACATCGGCACGGCGAAGCTGCCGGTCGCCGAGCGGCGCGGGATCCCGCACCACCTGCTGGACACGCTCTCGGTGCGCGACCCGGCGACGGTCGCGGAGTTCCAGGCCTGGGCGCGCGTCGAGGTCGCGGAGATCCGGGGGCGGGGACGGATGCCGGTCCTGGTCGGCGGGTCGGCGCTGTACACCCGCGCGATCCTCGACCGCTTCGAGTTCCCCGGCACCGACGAGACGGTCCGCCGCCGGCTCGAGGGGGAGCTCGCCGCGCTCGGGCCGGCCGCCCTGCACGAGCGGCTGCGGGCGGTCGACCCCGAGGCCGCGGACCGGATCCTGGTGGAGAACGGCCGGCGCATCGTCCGGGCCCTCGAGGTCGTCGAGATCACCGGCCGGCCGTTCACCGCGTCGCTCCCGACCCTCGAGTACGCCGACCCCCGCACCGTGCAGGTCGGCGTCGACATCGACCGGCCGGCGCTCGACGAGCGGATCGCCGCGCGGGTGGAGGCGATGTTCGAGGCCGGACTGGTCGACGAGGTCGAGCGGCTGCTGGCCGAGGGGCTCGCCGAGGGCCGCACCGCGGGCCGCGCGATCGGCTACCGCGAGGTGGCGTCGTACCTCCGCGGCGAGCTGAGCCTCGCCGAGGCCCGCGAGCGCACGGTGATCGCGACCCGCCGGTTCTCCCGTCGTCAGGACTCCTGGTTCCGCAAGGACCCGCGGGTGACCTGGATCCGGTACGACGACCCCGGCCTGGCCGACCGGGCGGCGTCGGAGGTCGCCGCCATGATGGGCGGATGACCAGGACCGTCTACTACACCGCCAGCTCGCTCGACGGCTTCATCGCCGATCCGGACAACTCGCTGGCGTGGCTGCTCAGCCGCGACATCGACGAGGACGGCCCGATGGCCTACCCGGGGTTCCGGGCGGGCATCGGCGCGGCCGCACTCGGGGCGACGACCTACCAGTGGATCCTCGACAACGACCCCGACGGCTGGGAGTACACCATGCCGTCCTGGGTCTTCACCCACCGCGAGTTCGCGGCCCACGACGGGATCACGTTCACCACCGACGACGTGCGCGCCGTGCACGCCGCGATGGTCGAGGCCGCCGGCGACAGGGACGTGTGGCTGATCGGCGGCGGGGACCTGGTCGGCCAGTTCGCCGACGCCGGGCTGCTCGACGAGGTGTGGGTCCAGTACGCACCGGTGACCCTCGGCGGCGGCGCGCCCCTGCTGCCGCGGCACGTGGAGCTCCGGCTCGAGGAGCATGCGCGCAACCGCGAGTTCCTCTGCGCCCGGTACGCCGTGCTGCCGCGGACCTGACCGGGCGCCGACCAGTACCGTGGACGCGTGACCACCGCGCCCGCCCCGACCGACATCGGCACCGTCGAGGAGCTCGTCGCTCTGCTCGGTGAGCCGATCGCCCGGGTCCGCGACAAGGGCCGCACCGCGCTGCTCGACGTCGACCGCGCCTGGCTCGCGGCCACGCCGTTCTGCGTCCTCGCCACGTCGTCCGCCGACGGCCGCTGCGACGCCTCGCCCAAGGGCGACCCGGCCGGGCGCCTGGTGCACGTCGTCGACGACACCACGATCGCGATCGCCGAGCGGCCCGGCAACAAGCGCGCCGACGGCTACAAGAACATCCTCGAGAACCCGCACGTCGGCCTGACCTTCCTGATCCCCGGCCGCGGCGACACGCTGCGCATCAACGGCCGCGCGCGCCTCGTGCGCGAGGCGCCGTACTTCGACGAGATGGTCGTCAAGGGCCACCGGCCGGTGCTCGCGGTGGTCGTGGACATCGAGGAGATCTTCTTCCACTGCGCGAAGGCGTTCCTGCGCTCGGCGCTGTGGCGGCCCGAGACCTGGGACCCCGACGGCGTCGTCCCACGCCGCGCGGTGATCGCCCACGACGTCGAGAAGAGCGACCTGTCCCTCGACCAGCTCGACGACTACTACCGGCCCGAGAACTACGAGCGGGGCATGTATGGCTGACTCCTACCCGTTCCTCAAGGGCCACGGCACCGAGAACGACTTCGTGCTGCTGCCCGACCTCGACGGCAGCGTGCACGGCGACCTGTCCGCCCGGCAGATGGCGGAGCGGGTCCGCGCGCTGTGCGACCGCCGGGCCGGCATCGGCGGCGACGGCGTGCTGCGGGTGCTGCGCACCGACGGCGGGTGGTTCATGGACTACCGCAACGCCGACGGCTCGATCGCCGAGATGTGCGGCAACGGGATCCGGGTCTTCGTGCGCCACCTCCTCGAGGAGGGGCTGGCCGATCCCGCGCATCCGATCGAGGTCGACACCCGTGACGGTGTCAAGGTGCTCACGGTGGACGGCGACCTGATCACCGCCGACATGGGCCGGCCGCGGGTGCTCGGCGACACCGTGGTCGGCGTCGGCACGGTCAGCTGGGTGGCGCGCCAGGTCGACCTGGGCAACCCGCACGCGGTGGCGTTCGTGGACTCGCTGGACCCGCGCGGGCCGGTCGGCCCGCTGCTCGACCCGCCCAGCCGCGACACCGAGGCCTTCCCCGACGGAGCGAACGTGGAGTTCGTCGTACGCCGGGGCGAGCGGCACGTCGCCATGCGCGTGCACGAGCGCGGCTCGGGGGAGACCCGCTCCTGCGGCACCGGCGCCTGTGCCGTGATGGTCGCCGCGGCGGTGGCCGACGGGGCACGCCCCGACGGCGCGGACGTCGCCTACCGCGTCGACGTCCCGGGCGGCACCCTCACCGTCACCTGGACCGCTGACGACCGGGTGCTCCTCACCGGCCCCGCCGTGATCGTCGCCCGGGGCACCACCACCCTCTGACCCCCTGACCCGCGGGTGCTCCGCTGCGCGGAGACCGTCGAGTGACGTGCAGTGGCTGCGCGGGGCCGCGATCGGCAGCCACCTCACGTCACTCGACGGCGCGGGCCCGGCACCGTGACAGTGCCACTGTGAGCATGGATATGCTCCGAGGCATGGACATCAACGGAGCCAGTGCCATCGTCACGGGCGGGGCGTCGGGCATCGGCGCGGCCGCCGCCCGCCAGCTCGCCGAGAGGGGCGCGGTCGTCGTGGTCGCCGACCTGCAGGCCGACAAGGGCGAGGCGCTCGCCCAGGAGATCGGCGGCGTCTTCGCCCAGGTCGACGTCACGAACACCGACCAGATCCGCGCGGCGGTCGAGGTCGCGGCCCAGATCGCGCCGCTCCGGGCGTGCGTGAACTCCGCCGGCATCGGCTGGGCGCAGCGCACCATCGGCCGGGACGGCGAGTTCGACTCCGCGCACGACCTCGAGGCGTTCCGCAAGGTGATCGCGATCAACCTGATCGGCACCTTCGACATGACCCGCCTCGCCGCGACCGCCATGAGCCGCAACGAGCCGGACCACGACGGCTGCCGCGGCGCGATCGTCAACCTCGCCAGCGTGGCCGCGTTCGACGGCCAGATCGGGCAGGCGTCGTACTCCGCGTCCAAGGGCGGCGTGGTCGGCATGACGCTGCCGGTCGCCCGCGACCTCTCCGCCGCCGGCATCCGCCTCAACACGGTCGCTCCCGGCCTGATCGACACCCCGATCTACGGCGAGGGCGAGCCGGCCGAGGCGTTCAAGGCCAAGCTCGGCGAGAGCGTGCTGTTCCCCAAGCGCCTGGGCGTGCCGGAGGAGCTGGCCAGCATGGTCGTCGAGTGCATCACCAACAGCTACATGAACGGCGAGGTGGTCCGCGTCGACGGCGGCATCCGGATGCCCCCCAAGTGAGCTGACCCGTACGGCGACGGAGCGATCAGGGGGACTCGACCACCAGGTCGGCCCGGTCCCGGCACGCCTCGACCAGCCGCGCGTTGGCCTGGTCGACGCGCTCGACCCAGGCCCGAGCGGCCTCCGGGCTCTTGCCGTGCGCCACGTGCCGGGCGACCAGCCGCTCGACCCGCAGCGCGTCGTCGACGACCAGGTGCCACACCACGTCGAGCTGCTCGCGGACCAGCCGCCAGCGCGGCTCGTCGAGCAGCAGGTAGTTGCCCTCGGTGACCACGGTCCCGGTCGCCGGCACCGGGATCGCGCCGGCCAGCGGCTGCTCCAGGTCGCGCTCGAACATCGGAGCGACCACGTCCTCCTCGCCCGCGCGGACCCGCCGCAGCAGCGCGGCGTACCCCTCGGCGTCGAACGTCTCCGGCGCGCCCTTGCGGTCCAGCAGCCCGCGCCGGGCCAGCTCGACGTCGGCGTAGTGGAAGCCGTCCATCGGCAGGATCGCGAGCCCGCGCTGCTGACGGAGCGCGGCGGCGAGCGTGGACTTGCCGACCCCCGGCGCGCCGGTGATGCCGAGCAGCCGGATCCCGGGCGGCAGGTCCGGGAGGCGCACCGGCCTCACGCCCGGACGCGCGCGGACGTCGGGTCGTACATCGGCCGCAGCGACACCGCCGCTCGGTGCCGGGTGCCGGCGACGTCGACCTCCCAGGTGCCGCCGGCCAGCCAGTCGGGCGTCACCGGCGCCCCCTGGCCGGAGACCATGGCGAGCCCGACGGCCGAGCCGAGGGTCCAGCCGTACGACGCCGCCCGGACGTACCCGACCGGCACGCCGTCGCGGTGCACGACCTCGGCGTGGTGGAGCAGCGGCTCGGGGTCGAGCAGCCGGACCTGCACCAGCCGCTGGCCCATCCCGCCCGCTGCCGCGTGCTCGGCCTTGCGCGCGCGTACGGCGTCGCAGCCGACGAACCCGCCCGGCTTGTCGAGCGCGAGCGCGAAGCCGAGGCCGACCTCGAGGGGGCAGTCGGTGTTGTCGATGTCGTGCCCGAAGTCCCGGTAGCCCTTCTCCATCCGCAGCGACGCGAGCGCCTTGAGCCCGACCGGTCGCAGCTCGAAGGCCACTCCCGCGTCCCGGATCGTGTCGTACACCGGCAGCGCCGACCCGGCGGGCACGTAGAGCTCGTAGCCGAGCTCGCCGAGGTAGGTGATCCGCGCGCACAGCACGCGGACGCCGGCCAGGTCGATCCAGCGGGCCGTGCGGAACGGGAAGGCCTCGGTGGAGAGGTCGGCGTCGGTGAGCTCGGCGAGCAGGTCCCGCGAGCGCGGTCCCTGCACGTTGAGCTGGGCGTGGTCGGCCGTGACATCCTCGATCCGGACGTCGGTGCCCGCGCCGACCGCCCGGCGCAGCCAGGCCAGCGCGTGGCCGTGGGCGGTGTCGGAGGCGACCACGAGGAAGTCGTCGTCGGCGAGCCTCGTGACGGTCAGGTCCGCCTCGATCCGGCCGCGCTCGTCCAGCCACTGGGTGTAGGTGATCGTCTCCGCGGCGGCCGCCACGTCGCCGGCCGAGACCCGGTCGAGCAGGGCGGCCGCACCGGCGCCGCGGACCGAGAGCTTCGCCATGAAGCTCAAGTCCATCAGGCCCACGCCCTCCCGGACGGCGCGGTGCTCGGCCTCCCACTCTCGGAACCACGGGGCCCGGTCCCAGGTGGGCTCGGCGACCGGCGTCGCCCCGGGGCCCGCGAACCAGTCCGCGCCCTCCCAGCCCGAGACCTCACGCAGGTAGCCGCCCTGCTCGACGAGCCGGGCGTGCACCGGCGAGAGCAGCATGCCGCGGGCCGAGCGCAGCTGGGTGCCGGGAGTGTGCGCGGCGTAGACCGTGCCGAGGATCTCGGTGGTCCGCGCGGCGCGGTAGGCGTCGTCGGCCTGCCACGGGCGGAACCGGTCGACGTTGAAGCCGGTGACGTCCACGTCGGGCCGCCCGGTCGTGATCCACTCGGCCAGCACCCGGCCCAGGCCGCCCGCGGACAGCACGCCGACCGAGTTCATCCCGGCGGCGACGAAGTAGTTGCGGATGCCCGGCGCCTCCCCGACCGCGGGCGCGAGGTCCGGCGTGAACGACTCCGGCCCGCAGAAGAACGTGCGCACGCCGGCCTCGAGGGTCACCGGCACCCGGGCCATCGCCTGCTCCAGGAACGGGCCCATCCGGTCCCAGTCCGGCGGGATCCTCCCGAACGAGAAGTCGGCCGGGATGCCGTCGACCCGCCACGGCGCGGCGACCGGCTCGAAGAGCCCGACCATCATGCCGCCGCCCTCCTCGCGGTAGTAGCCGTACGACGCGGGGTCCTCGAAGATCGGCGCGTCCGGGTCGAGCCCGTCGATGGTGTCGGTGATCAGGTAGTAGTGCTCGGCCGCCTGGTTGGGGATGACCAGGCCGTTGCGCGCCCCGAGCTCGCGGGCCCACATGCCGGCGCAGTTGACGACGTACTCGCACTCGATGTCGCCCGCCGTCGTCGTCACCGCGCTCACGCGGTCGGTCCCGCCGGTCGGCCCCGGCGCGACGCGCACGTCGGTCGCCGAGACGCCCTCGACGATGCGTACGCCGAGCCGCCGCGCGCCCTTCGCCAGCGCCAGCGTCACGTCCACCGGGTTGACCCGCCCGTCGCCCGGGACGTGGAAGCCCGCCAGCAGGTCGTCGGTGCGTGCCCACGGGAACAGGTCGGCCATCTCGCGCGGGGTGATCTCGTGGACCTCCAGCCCGAGGTGCCGCTGGAAGGCCGCCACCCTGCGGTACTCCTCCAGGCGCGCCCGGTCGGCCGCCGCCTCGATCAGCCCGACCGGGCGGAACCCGGTGGCCTGGCCGGTCTCGGCCTCCAGCCGCGCGTAGAGCTCGCGGGAGTAGAGGCGGATCGCGGTCGAGGTCTCCGAGGTCGAGCCGAAGCAGGTCATCAGGCCGGCGGCGTGCCAGGTGGTGCCCGAGGTGAGCCGGTCGCGCTCGAGGAGGACCACGTCGCTCCAGCCGGCATGGGCCAGGTGGTAGGCGACGGAGCAGCCGATCACGCCGCCGCCGATGACCACGACGCGGGCGCGGTCCGGGATGCTGGTCACGGGCTCAAGGTACTGCCCGGCCGTTATCGGTTCGCGCCGGTCAGGGCGTCGAACGTACCCTAGCGAGGGTATGACGAACGCACCTGACTTCAACCTCGACGACGAGCTCGCCGCCACCGACGGCTGGGAGGACGACGACTTCCGGTCCGGCTATGTCGACGAGCCCGATCCCGAGGAGCCGACCACCGGCGACCTCGACCTCGCCGAGCGGCACGAGCTGCGCCGGGTCGCCGGGCTGCGCACCGAGCTCGAGGACATCACCGAGGTCGAGTACCGCCAGCTCCGCCTGGAGCGGGTGGTGCTCGTCGGCGTCTGGACCGACGGATCGGTCGAGGACGCCGAGAACTCGATGGCCGAGCTCGCGCTGCTCGCCGAGACGGCCGGCTCGGAGGTCCTGGACGCGATCTACCAGCGCCGCCAGAAGCCCGATCCCGCCACGTACATCGGCCGGGGCAAGGTCGACGGCCTGCGCGAGATCGTGCAGGCCACCGGCGCCGACACCGTGATCTGCGACGGCGAGCTGGCGCCCAGCCAGCTGCGCAACCTCGAGGACCGGCTCAAGGTCAAGGTCGTCGACCGGACCGCGCTGATCCTCGACATCTTCGCCCAGCACGCGAAGTCCAAGGAGGGCCAGGCGCAGGTCGAGCTGGCCCAGCTGAGCTATCTCAAGCAGCGCCTGCGCGGCTGGGGCGGCAACCTGTCCCGCCAGGTCGGCGGTCGCGCCGCCGGCGGGGTCGGCATCGGTGGTCGTGGCCCCGGTGAGACCAAGATCGAGACCGACCGGCGCCGGATCAACACCAAGATCGCCAAGCTCCGCCGCGAGCTGCGCGAGATGAAGGGCACCCGCGACACCAAGCGCCAGGAGCGGCGCCGGCACCACATCCCGAGCGTCTCGATCGCCGGCTACACCAATGCCGGCAAGTCCTCGCTGCTCAACCGGCTCACCGACGCCGGGGTGCTCGTGGAGGACGCGCTGTTCGCGACGCTGGACCCGACGACACGTCGTACGACGACCGCTGACGGGCGGGTCTACACGATGAGCGACACGGTCGGCTTCGTGCGGCACCTGCCGCACCAGCTGGTCGAGGCGTTCCGCTCGACCCTGGAGGAGGTCGCCGACGCCGACCTGATCCTGCACGTGGTCGACGGCTCCCACCCCGACCCGGAGGGCCAGCTGGCCGCGGTCCGCGAGGTGTTCGCCGAGATCGGCGCCTCCCAGGTGCCCGAGCTCGTGGTGATCAACAAGGCCGACGCCGCCGACCCGATGGTGATCGCGCGGCTGCGCCAGCGCGAGCCGCACTCCGTGGTCGTCTCCGCGAAGACCGGCGAGGGGATCGCCGAGGCGCTGCTGGTGATCGAGGGCGAGCTGCCCCGGCCCGGGGTCGAGTTCAAGGCGCTGCTGCCCTACGAGCGTGGCGACCTGATCAACCGGCTGCACCAGCACGGCGAGATCGACTCGATGGAGCACACCGGCGAGGGCACCATCGTGATCGGCCGGGCCAACGAGGACCTGGCCGGCGAGCTGGCGGCGTACGCCGTCTGAGCCTCGGCGGGACCCGATCCCAGGGCCCGGGGAGAGGCCGTCAGGTGGCCTGCCCGGCGGCCTGCCCCGTGGGGGTCCATTCCGGGCGCGGGCCGGTGATCTCGTCGAACAGGAGCTCCAGATCGTGCTCGACGGAGGCGCAGATGGGAGTGTCTTCCATGCGGTGGTCGTTCCCCGCAGGGCACCCGATCATGCCTCGCGGGCCAGTCCGGCCAGCCGGGTGAGGTCGGCGAGCACCTCGTCGAACCGCTCGACGAGCGAGAGGTGGCCCTCGTCCTCGAACAGGTGCGCCCGGGCGCCGGGCACGGCAGCGGCCAGCCACTCCCCGTGCGCGTAGGGGACCATCGCGTCCGCACGGCCCTGCCAGACCGCCACCGGCACCCGGATCTGCGAGAGCTCGAACCCCCACGGCGCCACGGCCGCCAGCCCGTCGTCTCGGACACCGACCACGCCCTGCGCGCCGGCGTGTCGGAAGGTGCGGCTCAGCCAGTCCGCGAACGCGCCGCGCAGCACCGCCCGGTCGACCGGCGGCACCAGCCCGCCCATCGCCTCGGAGAGCTCGTCGGGGGAGGCGCCCAGGATCGGCAGGAAGCTCTCGACCAGGTACGCCTCGTAGGCCTCCCGGCCCCGCTCGGCGGCGTGGTACTCCTCGTGGTTCTCCTCCGCCATGCCGGCGAACCAGTCCAGTCCGGCGCCGTGGTACGGCGCCACCCCGGCCAGCGAGGCCGCGGCTCGGCACCGATCCGGCAGCAGCGCGGCGCAGGCCAGCGCCCGCGGTCCGCCGCCCGACCAGCCCACGGTGACGAACTCCTCGATGCCCAGCGCGTCGAGCACGGCCACGGACTCGATCACGTCGTCGGCGTACCGCCCGGCCGCGGGACGCGGCGACGAGTCGCCGTAGCCGGGGCGGGAGTAGGTCACCAGGCGCAGCCCGTGCGCCCGGGCGGCCTCGTCCATCGGCGCGAACCGGGCCGCCGCCGACGGGGATCCGCCGTGGTAGAGCAGGCCGAATCCGCCGGGATCGCCTCCGGTGAGCGCCTCGATCGTGCGGCCGTCGGGACCGGGGACCGCCAGGTGCTCGCTCATGCTCCCAGCGTGCCAGGATTTCTTGCGGTTTTGTCACGGGTCGGCAACATCGCGTGCGGGCGGTCGCCCCGGGCCGGATGATGGCTCGCGTGGTCCTCCGGGGGGTCGCGAGCACGGGCTCGCTGAGGTCGGTACGCCGTCGCACTGCTGCGATCGGCGCGCTCCTCGTTCTCCTGCTCGCCTTCGCGCTGATCCTGCACGTCGCCGACCGCGCCGGCGCGGACGCCGACCGGTGCCGTCGCTTCGCGGCCGACTCCGCAGCCCGCGCCGCCCAGGTCAGCGGCACCGGTGACCGGGTCGTGGTGATCGGCGACTCCTGGTCCGCCGGCCTCGGCCTGGACCGACCGGCCGGCTCCTGGCCCTCGCGGCTGCCCGGTGCCGTGCACGTGGCCGGGTTCTCCGGCTCGGGCTTCAGCACCCACGCCAGTGCCTGCGCCCGGGTCTCGTTCGCCGACCGGGCGCCGGCCGCCCTGCGCGAGGGCGCCGACCTGGTGGTCGTGGAGGGCGGTCTCAACGACTACGACCGGCCCGACACCGAGATCCGCGCCGGCTTCGCCCGGCTGATGACCGCCCTGGCCGGGCAACGGGTGGTCGTGGTCGGCCCGGCCAGCGCGCCGTCCCGCGCGGCCGCCGTACCCCACCTCGATGCCCTGCTGGCCGCTCTCGCCGAGCGGTACGGCGTGGCCTACCTCCGCACGTCCGGCCTCCGGCTGGACTACCTCGACGACCGCCTGCACCTCACCGCCGCCGGCCACGACGCCTTCGGCGACTTCGTCGCCTCGCGGCTGGCGTCCCTGGCCCCCTGAGCCTGCTGTCACGCCCGTTCACCCGACTACCCACCGTGCTGCAGCACCGGGGGAGGAAGGGGTGACACGGGGCGGTTTCAGCCGGCGTTTCAGCTGATCGGCGGCGGTCGGTGGAGGCGCTCCCGGCGGATCGGCGGCGGCCGGTTGGCGCGGCGTGGGATCATCCGTGCGTGCGTCATTCCCTGGCCGGCCGTGCGGAGACCCCGACGCAGGCCCGGCTGCTCGCGGAGCTCCGTGACGAGGGGCCGTTGTCGAAGGCCCAGCTCGCCGACCGGCTCCAGGTGTCGCGGACCACGATCGCAGCGGAGGTCTCGCGGCTGGCCGAGCTGGGACTGGCCCAGGAGGCCGGTCCGGCCGCCTCGCGGGGCGGGCGGCGCTCGACGATGGTCGACCTCTCCGAGGAGATCCGCTTCGTGGGGATCTCCATCGGCGCGACCGGGATGTCTGTGGGGGTCACCGACGGCCGGCTGGCGGTGCTCGCCACCCGCACCCACCCCTGCGACATCCGGCAGGGCCCCGAGGTGGTGCTCGCCACCGCGCTCGAGCAGGTCCGCGAGCTGCTGACCGAGGTGGGCGTGAACCGGCCGGCCGGTGCGGGCGTCGGGGTGCCCGGTCCGGTCGACTTCCACCGCGGCGTGCCGGTCTCACCGCCGATCATGCCGGGCTGGGACGGCTACCCGGTGCGCGACGCCGTCTCCCGCGAGCTCGGCTGCCCGGTGGTGCTGGACAACGACGTGAACGTGCTCGCGCTGGGCGAGCAGCACGCAGGGGTGGCCAAGGGCGCCAGCGACTTCCTGTTCGTGAAGATCGGCACCGGCATCGGCTGCGGCATCGTCCTCGGCGGCGAGCTCTACCGCGGGGTCGACGGCTGCGCCGGGGACATCGGGCACATCCGGATCGACGACTTCGGGCCGACCTGCGCGTGCGGCAACACCGGCTGCCTCGAGGCGTTCTCCGGAGGCGCCGCGCTGGCCCGTGACGCCACCGCCGCGGCCCGGTCCGGACGCTCCGCGGTGCTCGCGTCGCTGCTCGAGGAGAAGGGCGAGCTGAGCGCCGCCGACGTGGGCTTCGCGGTCTCCCGCGGGGACGCCCAGGCCGTGCAGCTGATCCGCGACAGCGGCCGCCACATCGGCCAGGTGCTGGCCAGCCTGGTGTCGTTCTTCAACCCCGGCCTGATCGTCATCGGCGGCCGCGTCACCGGCCTGGGCCACGGACTGCTGGCCGAGATCCGGGGCGTCACCTACCGGCGGTCCCTGCCGCTGGCCACCGGCAGCCTCCCGATCGTGCTCAGCGAGCTCGGCGACGAGTGCGGCGTGATCGGCTCCGCCCGGCTGATCAGCGACTCCGTCTACGCGTCCTGAGCGACCCGCCGAGCGAGCAGCGCCGCCGTCGACCCGGCGGTCCCCGCGGTTCCCTCCGGTCCTCGTGGTCCCGCGGGATGCCCGGCCGCCCGCTGTCGGCGCCGCCTTCGTCGCCCCCCGGCGCGCCAGTGGCCTAGACCGTCCTCACTTTGTCAGGGGGATTTCGAAAGTCTGGAAGTGATCTAGGGAACTTTCCACGTGAACCGCTTGCGGCTCGGTCAAAACCCGCCCTAGTTTGAGCCTCGATCCAACAAACTGGTGGCGGTCATCGCGACCGCCCACCGCGTGCGGACGGGAGGGGCCGACATGAGCGGCAGCCACTCCCGCACGGACAAGCTCGGCCTCGTGCTTCGTCGGCTGCGCGACCCGGGTCCGCGCTCGCGCGCCCGGCTCGCCGAGGAGCTCGACCTCTCCCGCTCGGCGGTCTCCGCGCTCGTCGCCGAGCTCGAGGAGCGCGGCCTGGTTCGCTCGGCCGGCACCGAGCGCGGCGGCGTGGGCCGCCCGGGGACCACCCTGGAGCTCGACGGGCGCAACGTGTGCGGCCTCGGCGCCGAGATCAACGTCAACCACGTCGCGACCGTCGCCCTCGACCTCGGCGGCCGCGTGGTCGTCGAGCACCGGGAGTCCCTGGACGCCTCGAGGCTCGACGCCGGCGAGGTGCTCGACCGCCTCGCCGCGCTGGTCGCCCGCACCGACGACGAGGTGCGGGCGGCCGGCGCGCAGACGATCGGGCTGGGCGTCGGCGTCGCCGGGCTGGTCGACCGCACCCGGGACGTGCTCACCCTCGGCCCCAACCTCGGCTGGCGCGACGTACCGGTCGGCGCCGAGCTGCGCGGCCGGCTGGGGGCGGCGTTCCCCGTGCTCATCGACAACGAGGGGAACCTGGCCGCGACCGCCGAGTCCGGGCCCGGTGACCCGGCCCGCCAGGACATCCTGGTCATCTACGGCGAGGTCGGTCTCGGCGGCGGGATCGTCGCGGACGGCCGGCTGCTGCGCGGCCGGCAGGGGTACGCCGGCGAGCTCGGCCACATGATCGTCGACCCGGGCGGGCGCCGGTGCGGCTGCGGGCGGATCGGCTGCTGGGAGACCGTCTGCGGTCTGCGGGCCCTGATGGACGCCGCCGCGGACCCCGACGACCCGGTCCGCGACCCCGCGCTGAGCCTCGATGACCGGCTCGCCGAGATCGACCGGCGGGCGACACTCGGCGACACCCGCACCGTCGCGGCCCTCGACCAGGTGGGCGGCTGGGTCGGCGTCGGCGCCGCCATCCTCACGAACGCGCTCAACCCCGGCTCGGTGGTCCTCAGCGGCTACTTCGCCGGCCTCGGACCGCATCTGCGCCCCGCGATGGAGCAACGGCTGGCCGCCGGCGTGGTCGCCCCGCACGTGGGCGGCACCCGCGTGGAGATGTCCACGCTCGGCTTCGCCGCCGCCGTCCGGGGCGGCGCCCTCGCCGCGCTCGAGACCGTCTTCGAAGATCCCACGCTCGTCGCCCGGCCCCGGGGGGCCGCCGTCTCCGGAGGAGCCCGATGACCAGCACGCCCGGCACCGCCCAGCCGCTGCTCCAGATGACCGGGATCGTCAAGCAGTTCCCCGGGGTGCTCGCGCTCGGCGGCGTCGACCTCGACGTCCGCGCCGGCGAGGTGCACTGCCTGCTCGGCCAGAACGGCGCCGGCAAGTCCACGCTGATCAAGGTCCTCTCCGGCGTCTACGAGCACGACGAGGGGACCGTGACCTGGGACGGCGCCGAGGCGTCCGTCTCGCCGCCGGCCAAGGCGATCGACCTCGGCATCGCGACGATCTACCAGGAGCTGGACCTGGTGCCGCACCTCGACGTCGCCGAGAACATCTTCCTCGGCCACGAGCTCTCCCGGGGCGGCTTCATGCAGCGCAGCCGGGCACACCGCGAGGCGCGCGAGCTGCTCGACCGGCTCGGCCACCCCGAGATCGCGCCGACCCGGATCGTCGGCGACCTGTCGCCGGCCAAGCAGCAGATCGTCAGCATGGCCCGGGCGCTCTCGCGCGACACCCGCCTGCTGATCCTCGACGAGCCCTCGGCGGTGCTCGACCAGGAGGAGGTCCAGAACCTCTTCCGGGTGATCCGCGGCCTGACCGCCGAGGGCGTCGCGGTCGTCTACATCTCCCACCGCCTCGAGGAGATCCGCGAGATCGGCGACCGGATCACCGTCTTGAAGGACGGCCGCACGGTCGGCACCGGCCTCGCGGTCGCGGACACCCCGACCGCCGAGCTGATCCGGCTGATGACCGGCCGCTCCATCGAGTACGCGTTTCCGCCGCGGGTGGAGGCGCGGCCCGACCGGGCCGACGTGGTGCTCGAGGTGCGCGACCTGGGCCTCGCCGGGGTGTTCTCCGGGGTCGACCTCACCGTCCGCGCCGGCGAGATCGTCGGCCTGACCGGCCTGGTGGGAGCCGGGCGCTCGGAGATCCTGGAGACCCTGTACGGCGCCCGCCGCGCCTCGACCGGCACCGTCAGCATCGACGGCCGGCGGGTTCGGCGCGGCTCGATCGGCGCCGCGGTGCGCGCCGGGGTCGGCCTGTGCCCCGAGGAGCGCAAGAGCCAGGGGCTGCTGCTCGACGAGTCGGTCTACAGCAACGTCACGATCGCCTCGCTGCTGCGGTTTGCCCGGTTCGGCTTCCTCGACCGGGGCGAGGAGAAGCGGCGTGCCGAGGAGCTGGCCAAGCGCCTGGACATCCGCCCCGCCGGCGTGACCCGACCGGCCCGCAACCTGTCCGGCGGCAACCAGCAGAAGGTCGTGCTCGCGCGCTGGCTGCTGCGCGAGTGCCGGGTGCTGCTGCTCGACGAGCCCACGCGCGGCGTCGACGTCGGCGCCCGCACCGAGATCTACACGCTGGTCCGCTCCCTGGCCGACGCCGGCGTCGCCGTCGTCGTGGTGTCCAGCGAGATCGAGGAGGTGCTCGGCCTGGCGGACCGGGTGCTCGTCGTCCGGGAGGGCGAGGTCGTCCACGAGTCCGCCGCGGCCGCGATCGACGAGGCGACGGTCCTCGACCTCGTCATGGAAGGAAAGGTAGTCCAGTGACCCAGGACAGTGCCCGGGTCGAGCGCGCCGCGCTCGAGACCGAACGCGAGGCCAACCCGGCCCTCGCCCTGCTGAGCACCAGCGTCGGCCGCAATGCGGGACTCGTCGTCGCGCTGCTGCTGATCTGCGTCGTCGGGGCGGTCTCCGCCGGCGACCGGTTCACCTCCTCCGACAACGCGCTCACGATCCTGCGGCTCGCGGCCGGCGTCGGCGTGGTCAGCATCGGGATGACGTTCGTGATCATCGGCGGCGGCATCGACCTCTCGGTCGGCGCGATCGTCGCGCTGGCCTCGGTCTGGTCCACCACCGTCGCGACCCAGCAGATGGTCGAGGACACCCACTGGATCGCGATGGTGGGCGTCGCGCTGCTGGTGGGCGCCGGCTGCGGCCTGGTCAACGGGTTGGTGATCGCCTACGGCAACGTGGTCGCGTTCATCACCACGCTCGCGATGCTGGCCAGCGCCCGCGGCCTCGCCGAGATCATCAGCGACAAGAAGACGCAGATCATCCCCCGCCACGGCTTCGCCGAGTTCTTCAACGGCGACCTCCTCGGCGTCAGCGTGCAGATCTGGCTGTTCGCACTGGTCGCGGCCGTCGGCTGGATCCTGCTCAACCGCACCACGTTCGGCCGCCGTACCGTCGCCGTCGGCGGCAACCCCGAGGCGGCCCGGCTGGCCGGGATCAACGTCAAGCGGCACACCGTCTACCTCTACGTGCTGATCGGCGTCTGCTCCGGCATCGCCGCGCTGATGCTGGTCGCCAGGACCACGACCGGGTCGTCGACCCACGGCACCCTCTGGGAGCTCGACGCCATCGCCGCCGTCGTCATCGGCGGCACCCTGCTCACCGGCGGCCGCGGCACCATCGTCGGCACCGTGCTCGGCGTCCTCATCTTCTCGACGCTCACGAACATCTTCATCCTCAACAACCGCTCCTTCTCCGAGCAGTCGCTGTTCAAGGGAGCCATCATCGTCGCCGCCGTGCTCCTGCAGCAGCGGCTGGCGTCTCGGAGCAACACCTAGCGGCCCCGGCCGCGGCACCACTCCGCACCATCCATCCGCACCATCCATCCGCACCACTACTCCGCACCACCCCTTCTGCACGAGCAAGGAGCACCACCATGTCCCTGCGGTCCACCACCCCGAAGACCAGGAAACGGTTCGCCACGAGCCTCGTCGCCGGACTCGCGGTCCTCGCGCTGACCGCCTGCACCAGCAACAGCGACGGTGACGACACCAGCGGCAACGACTCCGGCGGCGGCGCCGTCGCGGCGCCGGCCGGTTCGAACGACGAGACCGGCGACACGGTCGTCATCGGGTTCTCGGCGCCGGCCGCCGACCACGGTTGGATGGGCTCGATCACCGAGTCCGCCAAGAACGAGGCCGCGAAGTACGACGACATCGAGCTGCGGGTCGCCGAGGGCACCAACGACGTCGCCGTCCAGATCAGCCAGGTCGAGACCTTCATCAACGACAAGGTCGACGCGATCGTGCTGCTGCCCTTCGACGGTGCCGCCATGACCCCGATCGCGCTGAAGGCGATGGCGGCCGGCATCCCGGTCATCAACGTCGACCGCGAGTTCGACGACCCGAACGCCGCGCGCGTCACCGTCCTCGGCGACAACTACGGCATGGGCGTCTCGGCCGGTGCCTACGTGTGCGCCGAGGCCGACGGCAACAAGGACGCCATCGTGGCCGAGATCGCCGGCATCGACTCGCTGCCGCTGACCCAGGACCGCAGCCAGGGCTTCAACGACGCGCTCGCCGAGTGCGGCCTCGACGTCGACAACCGCGTCGCCGCCGACTTCACCGTCGAGGGCGGCTCGGACGCCGCCGAGCAGCTCCTGCAGGCGGCGCCGAAGATCGACTTCCTCTGGAACCACGACGACGACCAGGGCGTCGGTGTCCTCGCGGCGATCGACAACGCCGGCCGCGACGAGTTCACGATGATCGGTGGCGCCGGCTCGAAGAACGCGATGGAGCTCATCAAGTCCGGTGACAGCGTGCTCAAGGCGACCGTCATCTACCCGTCGACGCAGGCCGCCGACGGCATCCGCCTGGCCCGCCTGCTCGTCCAGCAGAAGGCGATGTCCGACCTCGTCGAGGTCGAGGTCCCGCGCGTCGTCCAGCTGTACGCCCCCGTGGTGACCGCAGACAACGTCGACCAGTACATCGACACCGCGTTCGAGTCCTGATCGACCCGGCACCTGACCGCACCGGCGTACGCCGCGTGCCCGCCCCGGCCTGACGTCCTGGGGCGGGCACGCACACCACACAGGAGCCACGCAATGACCCCGTCACCAATCGAGTCGCCTCGTTCCCCACTCCGTGTCGCGATGGTGGGACACGCCTTCATGGGCAACGCCCACTCACAGGCGTGGCGCACGGCGCCGCGCTTCTTCGACCTCCCGCTGCGTCCGGTCATGTCGCTCGTCGTCGGGCACGATGCCGGTCGCGCGGCCGCCGCCGCCGAGCGCCTCGGCTGGGCCGACAGCTCGGCCGACTGGCGCGCGGCCGTCGTACGCGACGATGTCGACCTGGTCGACATCTGCACCCCCGGCTCCACGCACGCCGAGATCGCGATCGCCGCGCTCGAGGCGGGCAAGCACGTCCTCTGCGAGAAGCCGCTGGCGAACACCGTCGCGGAGGCCGAGGCGATGGCCGCCGCCGCCGAGCAGGCGCGGGCGCACGGCGTCCGGGCGATGGTCGGCTTCACCTACCGCCGCGTCCCGGCGATCGCGCTGGCCCGCCGGCTGGTCGCCGAGGGCCGGGTCGGCGAGGTCCGGCACGTGCGCGCGCAGTACCTCCAGGACTGGATCGTCGACCCCGAGGCGCCGCTGTCCTGGCGCCTCGACAGGGCCCAGGCGGGCTCGGGCGCGCTCGGCGACATCGGCGCCCACGTCATCGACCTCACCCAGCACATCGTCGGCGACCGGATCCGCGAGGTGTCCGGGCGCCTGGAGACCTTCGTCAAGGAGCGCCCGTACCCGGCCGGCGAGACCGCCGGCGGGCTGGGCGGCGGCGGGTCCGCCACCGAGCGCGGGCCGGTCACCGTCGACGACGCCGCGGCGTTCCTGGCCTCCTTTGCCGGCGGCGCCATGGGGGTCTTCGAGGCGACCCGCTTCGCCACCGGTCGCAAGAACGCGATCCGGATCGAGGTCAACGGCTCGCGCGGCAGCCTCGCGTTCGACTTCGAGGACATGAACGTGCTCGAGTTCTACGACGGGACCGAGGACGCCGGCACCGCCGGCTTCCGACGGATCCTGGTCACCGAGCCCACGCACCCGTACGTCGGGAGCTGGTGGCCGGCCGGCCACGGCCTCGGCTACGAGCACGGCTTCACCCACCAGGTCGTCGACCTGGTGAGCGCGATCGCCGCCGGCACCGACCCGGCGCCGAGCTTCGCCGACGGGCTCCAGGTGCAGCGGGTCCTGGCCGCCGTCGAGACCAGCTCCGACACCCGCACCTGGCAGGAGATCCCCACCGATGACTGACCTTCGCTACGCCCCTCGCCCCGAGGACAAGTTCTCCTTCGGCCTGTGGACCGTCGGCTGGCAGGGGGTCGACGTGTTCGGCCCCGCCAGCCGTGCCCTGCTCGACCCCGTGGAGGCGACGTACCGACTCGCCGAGCTCGGCGCCGCCGCGGTGACCTTCCACGACGACGACCTGCTGCCCGACGAGGACGAGCGCGAGGCCACGCTGGCCCGGTTCCGCAAGGCCCTCGACGAGACCGGGCTGGTCGTGGAGATGGTCACCACCAACACGTTCTCCGACCCGCTCTTCAAGGAGGGCGCGATCACGGCGAACAACCGGGAGGTGCGCCGCTACGCGCTCGCCAAGGTGCTGCGGAACATCGATCTCGCGGCGTCCCTGGGGGCCGAGACGTTCGTGATGTGGGGCGGCCGGGAGGGTGCCGAGCACGGCGGCAGCAAGAACGTCGGCGCCGCGCTGGACCGCTACCGCGACGCGCTGAACATCGTGTGCGGCTACGTCAAGGACCAGGGCTACGCGCTGCGCTTCGCGCTCGAGCCCAAGCCCAACGAGCCGCGTGGCGACATCCTGCTGCCGACCATCGGGCACGCGCTGGCGCTCATCGACGAGCTCGACCACCCCGAGCTGGTCGGGCTCAACCCGGAGGTCGGGCACGAGGAGATGGCCGGGCTGAACTTCGCGCACGGCATCAGCCAGGCGCTCTGGCACGGCAAGCTCTTCCACATCGACCTCAACGGTCAGCACGGGCCGCGCTTCGACCAGGACCTGCGCTTCGGCGCCGGCAACCTGCGGGGGGCGTTCTGGACCGTGGACGCGATGCTCGGCGCCGGCACCGACCGGCGCTACGACGGCTACGTGCACTTCGACTACAAGCCGCCGCGGGCCGAGGCCGTCGACGGGGTCTGGGAGTCGGCGCGGGCCTGCATGCGCAACTACCTCATCCTCCGCGAGCGGGTGCGGGCCTTCCGCGCCGACCCGGAGGTCGCCGCCGCCCTCGAGGCCGCCGGCGTCGGCGAGCTCGACGTGCCGACCGTGGCGCCCGGCGAGTCCCTCGACGACGTGCGCGGCGCGTCGTACGACCTCGAGGCGCTGCGCGGGCGCAGCGTCGCGATGGAGGCCCTCGACCAGCTCGCCATGGAGCACCTGCTCGGCGCCCGCTGAGCCGCCGACCACCAGACACACCAAGGAAGGAGCGCAACATGCCACGACCGATCACCCTGTTCACCGGGCAGTGGGCCGACCTGCCGTTCGAGGAGGTCGCCCGGCTCGCGTCGGAGTGGGGCTACGACGGGCTGGAGATCGCCTGCTGGGGCGACCACCTCGACCCGTGGCAGGCCGACGACGACGCCTACGTGCAGGGCAAGCTCGACCTGCTCGAGAAGTACGGGCTGAAGGTCTTCGCGATCTCCAACCACCTCAAGGGCCAGGCCGTCTGCGACGACCCGATCGACGGGCGCCACCAGGCGATCCTGCCGGCGAAGGTCTGGGACGACGGCGACCCCGAGGGCGTGCGGCGGCGCGCCGCCGAGGAGATGAAGCTGACCGCCCGGCTGGCGCAGAAGCTCGGCGTCAAGACCGTCATCGGCTTCACGGGCTCCTCGATCTGGAAGTACGTCGCGATGTTCCCGCCGGCCTCGCAGGAGATGATCGACGCTGGCTACCAGGACTTCGCCGACCGCTGGAACCCGATCCTCGACGTCTTCGACGAGTGCGGGGTGCGGTTCGCCCACGAGGTGCACCCCTCCGAGATCGCCTACGACTACTGGACGACGGTGCGGACCATGGAGGCGATCGGGCACCGCGAGGCCTTCGGCCTCAACTGGGACCCCTCGCACTTCGTGTGGCAGGACCTGGACCCGGTCGGCTTCCTGTGGGACTTCCAGGACCGGATCTACCACGTGGACTGCAAGGACGCGAAGCGGCTGACCGGCAACGGCCGCAACGGCCGGCTCGGCTCGCACCTGGCGTGGGCCGACCCGCGCCGCGGCTGGGACTTCGTCTCCACCGGCCACGGTGACGTGCCGTGGGAGCAGTGCTTCCGGATGCTGAACACGATCGGGTACGACGGCCCCATCTCGGTCGAGTGGGAGGACGCCGGCATGGACCGCCTGGTCGGCGCGCCCGAGGCCCTCGCGTTCGTCCGCCGGCTCGCCTTCGACGCCCCCGAGGCCGCCTTCGACGCCGCCTTCGCCGCCTCGGACTGACGGGGAGGAGACGGGGAGGAGACGGGGAGGAGCCGCGAGCGCAGGTGTGTCCGAGGGCGCGGCTAGGGTTCTCGGGTGCCCGAAGCCCCGCCTGCCACGTCGGCCGTGACCGAGCTGCTCGGCACCGCGGTGGCGGCGCTGGGCGGTCAGGAGCGCGCCGGGCAGGTGCGGATGGCCGAGGCCGTGGCCGAGGCGATGGACAAGCAGCAGCACCTGCTCGTCCAGGCCGGCACCGGCACCGGCAAGTCCCTCGCCTACCTGGTCCCCAGCCTGCTCCACGGCGAGCGGGTCGTGGTGGCGACGGCGACCCTGGCGCTCCAGCACCAGCTCGTCGAGCGCGACCTGCCGCGGCTGGTCGAGGCGGTCAAGGGCGTGCCGGCGGCCGACGGGTCCGGCGACCTCGACCCCAGCTACGCCGTGCTCAAGGGCCGTTCCAACTACGCCTGCCTGCACCGCATCCGCGAGGGCGTCCCCGACGACCAGGGCGCGCTGGTCGAGCTGCCCGAGGGCTCGCTCGGCAAGGCGGTCCTCGGGCTGCGCGCCTGGGCCGAGGAGGAGGCCGAGCAGGGCGGCAGCGGCGAGCGCGACAACGCGCCCCGCCACACCGACCGGGAGTGGCGCCAGGTCAGCGTCAACCACCGCGAGTGCCTGGGCGCGACGAAGTGCCCGTTCGGCCAGGAGTGCTTCGCCGAGCTCGCCAAGGAGAAGGCGCACCGCTCCCACCTCGTGGTCACCAACCACTCGCTGCTCGCGATCGACGCGATCGAGGGGGTGCCGATGATCCCCGAGTACGACGTCGTGGTGATCGACGAGGCGCACGAGCTCACCACCCGGGTGACCCAGGCGGCCACCGACGAGCTGTGGGCCGCCGAAGTCGAGCGCGCCGCCCGCCGCAGCCAGCGCCACGTGGCCTCGACCGCAGCAAGCGCCGCGGACGACCTCGCCGACGCGGCCGACGCGCTGCGCGACGCGATCGCGGAGGCCAGGCCGGGCCGCTTCGACCGGGTCCCGGAGGGGCTCTCGGACGCCCTCGTGCTGGTCCGCGACGCGGCGCGCGCCTGCCTCTCGGCGTACCCGAAGGCGGACGCCTCGGAAGAGGCCGACGCCGGCCGCCAGCAGGCCAAGGGCGCGGTGCAGGAGGTCTTCGCGACCGCCGAGCGGATGGCCGCGGCCTCCGAGGGCGACGTGCTGTGGCTCAGCGAGGGCACCGAGCGGATGCCGCCGCGGCTGTGCGTGGCCCCGCTCCAGGTGTGGGGCCCGATGCGCGACAAGCTGCTCGCCGACAAGACGGTCGTGTTCACCTCGGCCACCCTGATGCTCGGCGGCGACTTCTCCTCGATCGCCACGAGCGTCGGGCTCAGGCCCGCCGAGCGGATCGTCGACGGCACCCCGGTCGTCGAGACCCCCGTCGCCGGGCCGGCGGCGGCCGAGCACGCCGAGCCCTGGCGCGGCCTCGACGTCGGCAGTCCGTTCGACTACGACCGGCAGGCGATCCTGTACGTCGCCCGGCACCTCCCGCCGCCGGGCCGCGACGGGCTGGGCAAGGCCCAGCTGGACGAGATCGTCGAGCTGGTCGACGCCGCGGACGGCCGCACCCTGGGCCTGTTCTCGAGCCGCCGCGCTGCCGAGACGGCGGCCGAGGTCGTGCGCGAGCGGCTGCCCCACCTCACCACGCTCGCGCAGGGCGACGCCCAGCTGCCCGAGCTCGCGGCGCAGTTCGTCGGTGACCCGCACACCTGCCTGTTCGGCACGCTGAGCCTGTGGCAGGGCCTCGACGTCCCCGGCGACACCTGCCAGCTGGTGCTCATCGACCGGATCCCGTTCCCGCGGCCGGACGACCCGCTGCTCAGCGCCCGCCAGAAGGCCGCCGACCAGGCGGGCGGCAACGGCTTCATGCAGGTCGCGGCGACCCATGCCGCGCTGCTGCTCGCCCAGGGTGCGGGCCGGCTGATCCGCACCCACGCCGACCGCGGCGTCGTCGCTGTCCTCGACCCGCGGCTCGCGACGGCGCGGTACGGCGGCTTCCTCAAGGCGAGCCTGCCGCCGATGTGGACGACCACGGACCCGGCGGTCGCCCGCCAGGCGCTGGCGCGGCTCGCGGCTACTTGACCGCCTGGCCGCGGACCCGCACCTTGCGGCCGTCGTCGAGCGAGCTGCCCTGGCAGGAGTAGGCGCCACTGGTCCAGCAGTCGTAGCGGGTGCCGGCGTTCGCCATCGTGACCTCGACGTACCTCACTCCGGACGAGCCGAACGCGACCTTGCGGGTGGCGGCACCGCTGGAGCTCAGCGGCACCACGCTCACCTGCGGGGACCCGGACCGCCGGTAGACGGTGATCACCGCGGCGGGGTCGGTGGCGGCGTCGGGCAGGTCGAGCGTGACCTTCAGCTTCCAGGCCGACGACCGCAGGCCGACGCCGGGCACGAAGCGGGCCGTCACGCTGCTGAGGTGCCGGAGCGTGGCGCCGACCCAGCTGCTGTCCCGGCGCGACGTGCTGAGCTTCAAGGTGCCGCCCGGCCCGGTGCTCGGGTAGGAGGCACCCTCGTCGTACCACAGTGCGGGCGCCCGGTTGGCGGTCGCGAAGAGCGCGAACGTCGAGGGCAGGGAGGAGCCGCGGGCGCCGAGCACGTGGCTGAGCGCCTGGACGGAGTAGTCGTCCGGCCCACCGGCCGCCCCGTCGGCCCGGTTCCACACGTCGCGCACCAGCGTCGGCAGGCCTCCGGCGGCCTCGGGGGACAGCTCGGTGAGGAACCGGAAGAAGATCCAGGTGCCGTACTGCGCGCCGGCCTCGTTGAACGTGTCCAGCGGCTGGCCGGGCTTCTTCAGCGGGCTCTCGGCCAGGTACTGCAGGTTGTCGTCGACGTCGTCGTAGAGCTCGTCCTCCGCCCAGGTGGCGGTGGCCTCCATCAGCCAGGCGTCCTCGAAGGCGTCGTAGGCGAACTGGACGGCGTGGAAGTACTCGTGCGCCGCGGTGACCTGGAGGTTCTCCAGCGGCGTGTTGGTCGGGAACTGGTCCTGGTCGTAGTCGTTGTCGAGCACGCAGTAGGCCCAGGCGTCCCACGGGCCGCTCCCGGACGGGTCCGGCGCGTCGCTGGTGCAGTAGCCGTAGAGGCTGTCGGTGCCGACGTCCGCGAGGTAGATGTCGGTCTTCGTGCTGCCGCCCTCCCCGGCGTCGGTCTTCGGCGCCCGGTAGCCGGCACCGACATAGGTGTCGCGAACGCCGTCGACGACCTCCATCACCGTCTGCACGTAGTCGGGCACGCCGTCGCCGTCCAGGTCGCCGGTCGCTACGGCGTCGGCGCCGAGGGTCGCCCAGTGGTAGCAGTTGTCGGCCGTGCACGCGGACTCCCAGGCCTGGCCGGGTGTCTCGTCGTCGGGCCGGGCGAGCAGCCGGTCCGCCGCGGCCCGGTCGGCGCCGGACAGCTCGCCGCGCAGCTGCCAGAGGCGGAGCAGCGTCATGGTCGCGTCGGTCGCCGGGGCGGCGTCGCCGCCCAGCACCGCTTGTGCGTCGGCGAGCGCGGCGCGGGCCTCGGTCCGGGAGGCGGCCGTCTTGGCGGCCGTCCCGGACGGGTCGCCGGGCGCAGCGCTGGCTCCGGAGAGGCCGGCGGTCAGTCCGCCGGTGAGCAGGACGGCCAGGCAGGCGGGGACGGCGAGGCGGACGTGGAGCCGACGAGAGGTCACCCGAACAGCAAACTACGCGTGCCGGCGGGACGCATGACCCGATCGGACTATCGCAGGGCGACCGCCCGGAGCCGCATCGGCAGGTCGTCGTCCTCCGAGCGGCCCCGGCAGGAGTAGCCGGTGTCACTCGGTCGCCAGCACCGGTAGGCCACGCCCGCGTTCGCGAGCGTCACCTCGACGTACCTCACGTCCCTGCCGAAGGCCACCGACCGGGTGGTGTTCCCGCGGGCCGAGAGGCGCAGCGGCACGGTCTCCGGGCGGCCCTCGGTGCGGTACACGGTCGCGACCGCGCCGGAGCCGCGTCGGGTGCGCGGCAGGTCCAGTCGCAGCCGCAGCTGGCGGGCGGCCATCCCCGCGGCCCGGGTGAGCCGGTAGGTCGCGCTCGCCAGGTGGTCGACCCGCTGGGTCGTCCACCCGGTGCCGCGGTGGCTGCCGGAGAGCGCGATCGTGCGGGCCGGCGGTGCGGTCGGGTAGTCGTTGGCCCGGCCCTCGTCGTACGACGTGCCGGGCCGGCGGTTCGCGTCGGCGAACGCCACCCAGCTGGCGCGCAGGCTGGTGCCGCGGTCCGCGAGGACGTGGGCGACCGCCTGGATCGAGTAGTCGTCGGGGCCGCCCTCGGCGCCGTCGGCCCGCACCCAGAGGTCGCGCACGAGGGTGGGCAGGCCGCCCTTGCGGCCGGCGAGGCTCTCGGTGAGGTAGCGGAAGAAGATCCAGTCGCCGTACTGCCGCAGGCCGTAGGACTCGAAGTGGTCCATCGACCTCGCCGGCTGGGTGAGCGGGCTCCGGCGGAGGTACTGCAGGTTGTCGTCGACGTCGTCGTAGACCTCGTCCTCGGCCCAGGTGGCGGTGGCCTCCATGAACCAGCCGTCCTCGAAGTAGTCGTAGGCGAACTGCACGGCGTGGAAGAGCTCGTGGGCCGCGGTCACCTGCAGGTTCTGCAGCGGGGTGTGGGTCGGGAACTCGTGGTAGTCGTTGTCGAAGGCGCAGTAGGCCCAGGTGTCGTAGGGGCCGTTCACCGGCGGCTGGCCGTCGCTGTCGCAGTAGCCGTAGAGGCCCTGCGCACCCAGGTCCTGCAGGTAGATGTCCAGCAGCCCGCTGCCGCCGCGGACCCCGTCGTCCTCGGGGGCGCGGTAGCCGGCCGCGGCGTACGTCGAGAGCACGTGCTCGGCGGTGGTCGCGACCTCGTCCACGTAGGCGGCCGTCGCCTTGTCCGCGCCGCTGGCCGACCAGTGCACGCACACGGTGGTGAAGCAGGTGGTGCGTCCCGTCGTCGGCCGCGCCAGCAGCCGGTCGGCGCTGGCCAGGTCGTCCGCGGACAGGTCGTCGCGGTGGCGGCGCAGCTCGCGCAGCGTCAGCGTGGCGTCGCGGTGGCTCTCGCCGGCGAGCACCGCCCGGGCCTGGGACAGGGCCCGCGCCGCGGCCGGCGCGCTGTCCGGATCGGCCTGCGCGGGCACGACGCCCAGCAGCGAGGCAGCGACCGCGGACGTCGCGGCCAGGACGAGGACACGACGCAGACGCACCCGCCTACTCAACCACGACCGCGCGTGGATCCGGCGATCGTCCCCGGCGCGCTACAGCAGGTTGCGGCCGTCGTACCCGCCCCGCGGGGCGCCGGCGCCGAAGAACCCGGCGACGGTGGGCGCGACGTCGATGGTGCGGGCGACCCGCGACGACGTGGCCCGGCGGGGGACGTCGGCGTGGCCGCCGCCGATGAAGAACGGGATCGACCGGGTGGCCGGGTGCCCGTGGTTGCCGGGGATCGGGTTCGCCATCGGGTCCGGGTCGCTGAACCGCCACCCGGCCCGGCAGAACACGACGACGTCGCCGGCCTCCGGGCCCAGGCGCAGCCAGGGGGCCGTGCGCGGGTAGGCGGCGAGCACGCCCTCCTGGGCGCGCGCGACGGTCCGCATCCGCTCGATCGCCTCGGCCCGCTGCGCGGCGGGTCCGGTCCAGTAGAGGAGGTCGGCGCCGCCGTTGTCGGCGATCCGGACCCGCCCGGCCAGCAGCGGGTCCGCGGCGAGCGGCCCGGTCAGGCCGATCAGCCGGTCCGGGGTCGACCAGTCCATCGAGTGGTCGGCCAGCACGATCACCATCGAGTGCTCCCAGAGGCCCTGGGCCGTCAGCGCGTCGAGGAACCGCTGCACCTGGAGGTCGGTGTCCGCCAGCGCGAGCCGGCGGGCCACGCGCAGCGTGGTGCCGGTGAGGTCGGCGTGCCCGAACCGGTCGATGTCGCCGAGGTTGACGAACATCAGGTTCGGGTCGAGCTCCTCGAGCATCGTGATCGCGGCGTCGATGGTGACCGCGTCGGGGGCGTGCTCGGAGACCGGCAGCGTCGGGCTGGGCTCCCAGCGGTGCGTGGCCCGGTCGCCGAACACGCCGTACAGGTAGGTCTTCGAGAGCACGGTGCCGGTCGTGAGGCCGCGCCGGTTGAGCCGGCCCAGCAGGGTGCCGCAGCGGATGTCGGAGGGCCGGTCCAGGTCGCGCACCTCGCCGAGGTCGCGGTCGTAGACGGAGTTCGCGGGCACCCCGGTCCGGTCGGGGCGCAGCCCGGTCATCATCATCACGTGGTTGGGGATGGTCTCCATGACCGGCATCGAGGACGCCTGGGGGAACCGGAGCCCACCGTCGCGCAGCGCCGCCAGGTTCGGGGTCAGCCCGCTGTCGATCTCGTCGGGCCGGCAGCCGTCGACGACCAGCACGTAGGCGCGTCTGCGGCTCCGCCCGCCGGCAGCGAGCGCCGGGGCGCCGGCGACCGTGGAGAAGACCAGCCCGGCGGCGCCCGCCTTCAGGAAGGTACGGCGACCCGCCGCGACCGGCCCGCTCACACCGGCTCCTGGACCTGCTCGACGCGGCCGGTGCCCGTCCGGGTCGCGTAGGAGACCGACCAGGTGATCGGGGTGTCCCGGTCCGCGCGGTCGCCGATGACGTACCAGTCCATCTGTGCGCGCAGCGGCGTCACGTCGAGGACCGAGAAGCCGTGGTCGTCGAAGTTGAGGTACTTGATGTGCCGGTTGTTCGCCTTGATGGTCTCCTCCACCGCGGTGCTCGTGGTGTGCGGCGGCGTCCCGGTGATGTCCTTGAGGTTGTTGGAGGTGACCGACGAGCACACGAACTCCACGCCGGCCGAGTCGCCGACCGGATACGTCGAGGCGTCGTACGGCAGCTCGCACGCCCAGCCGGAGTGGATGTCGCCGGTGACGAACAGCGCGTCGCTGACCTGGTGGTCGCGGAGGTGCGCGAAGACCTCGCGCCGGTCGTCGGTGTAGCCGTCCCACTGGTCGACGTTGTACGGGAGGCCGTCGCGGGGGAGCAGGCCGGTCACGTCGTTGACCGGGTCGACCAGGTCTTGGGGGAGCGCCCCGAAGTCGACGGGGGCGATCATCACCGGGTTGCCGATGATCTTCCACTGGGCGCGACCGCGCGAGAGCGAGCCCTTGAGCCAGTCCAGCTGCTGGCGTCCGGTGATCGTCCGGTCGGGGTCGCTGACCCCGGCCTCGGGCGCGGGCACGGGTGAGGGCAGCGGACTCGCGACCTGCTGGTCGCGGTAGCTGCGCAGGTCGAGCATGCTGATCTCGGCCAGCCGGCCGAACCGCAGCCGGCGGAAGAGCCGGTCGCCGTCGCGCAGTCGCGCGGTGCCGTCCAGGCGCACCGGCATCCACTCGTCGTAGGCCCGGTGCGCCCGCGCGCGACGCAGGTGGAAGTCGCCCTCGCCGCGATCGGGGTCGTGGTTCTCGCCGCCGTCGCGGTACGCGTCGTTGGCGACCTCGTGGTCGTCCCAGGTGACGATCCACGGGTACTTCGCGTGCAGCGCCTGCAGGTCCGGGTCCTCCTTGTACTGCGCGTGCCGCTGGCGGTAGTCGGCCAGCGTGACCATCTCGTGGGCCGGCTGGTGCGGCCGGATGTCCCGGTCGTCGATCCCGTAGCCGTACTGGCCGGGGCCGTACTCGTAGAGGTAGTCGCCGAGGTGGAGCACGGCGTGCAGGTCGTCGCGCTCGGCCAGGCCCCGGTACGCGGAGAACCAGCCGGCCTGCAGGTTCGCGCAGGAGACGACACCGAAGCGCAGGTGGTCGGGGCTGGCGTCGGTCGCGGGAGCGGTGCGGGCCCGGCCGACGGGGCTCAGGACGCCGTCGTACCGGAAGCGGTAGTGGTACCACGTCGCCGGCGCCAGGCCGGTCACGTCGACCTTGACGGTGTGGTCGCGGCTCGGCCCGGTCTGGAACGTCCCGCGCCGGACCACCCGACGGAAGCCGGGGTCCGTCGCCAGCTCCCAGCGGACCTCGACCCGCGGCCCCCGGCCCGACCCCGGGAGGCTGGCGGCCGTCGGCGTCACCCGGGTCCAGACGAGCACGGCGTCGGGGAGCGGGTCGCCGGAGGCCACGCCATGCCGGAAGACCCCGCGGCCGGCGCGCTCGGAGGCGGTGGGCCCGGCGGCCGTCGCGGGCCCGTCGAGGTGGGCGGCGACGGCGAGGGTCGCGGCGCCGGCGGTGCCGGTGGCGAGCAGGGTACGGCGATCGAGCGTGGTCACGCCTCCAAGAACGACCGACCGGGCGCCGAGGCACGCCCCGGCCGCGATGAGCACCGACTGTTCATCCGGCCGTCACCTCGCGGGCCGCCGGCATCACTGCTCGGAGTCGACCAGCCGCTTCGCGACCTGGGGCGCCACCGGGTCGGCGCCGGAGCCCGCATCAGGACCAGCCTCGGGACGGGTGGTCTGGACCGGTGCGGTGGTGAGCACCAGGTCGCGCTCGCGCCGCCGCGCCCGGTGCAGCAGCTGGCTCAGCGCCTGTCGGAGCTGGATCCGGCCGATCGCCTCGGCCGCGGCCCAGCCGGCGACGATGACCATCCAGCCGACGATCGCGTCGATCACCCAGTGGTTGCCGGTGCCGATGATGACGATCGCGGTGCCCAGGGCGTAGAGCCAGCCGAGCCCGCGCACCCACCTGCGGGTGGCGTATATCTGCAGGGCGAGCGCGACCCACAGCGACCAGCCGGCGTGCAGCGAGGGGAACGCCGCCAGCTCGTTGGTCAGCCCGCCCAGGCCCCGGGGTGCGGAGGCGTCGGCGCCCCACCAGCCGTCGGCCGCGTGCAGGCTGAGGACGTCGACGTACCCGCCGATGAAGCGGGGCGGCGCGGTGGGCAGCGAGATGTAGGTCATCAGGCCGATCAGGGTGCCGATCACCAGCGCCCGGCGGGCCGGGCCGTAGCGGTCGGCGCCCAGGCGCCACAACCAGATCAGCACGCCGGCGGTGACGATGTAGTGGAGGGTGGCGTACCAGTAGCTGCCGGCCAGGCCGAGCACCCGGTGGTCGCTGAACAGCTGGTTGAGGGGGACCTCCCACTGGATGCCGATCAGGCCCTCGACGTGCAGGAGCTCGTCGGCGCGGTGCAGCGCCGGCCCCATGTCGGTGTCGGCGAGCAGCCGGGCCAGGCTGTAGACCACCCAGAGGGCGAGGATCAGGAGCAGCTCGAGGATGCCGCGCACCCAGCGAGGCATCGGGCGGCTGTGGGCGAGCGCGGGTGCTATCGACACAGCACCAGCGTTGTTCATACAACCTCCCTGAGGCATCCGGGCTCCACCCGGAATCAACACCAGGGTCTGCTCAGGTAATTCCCCGACCTGCGGTCGTGTCAGACCCGGCGCAGCACCGCTGTCACCTTACCCAGGATGGTGGCATGGGTACCGTCGATCGGATCGTAGGCCGGGTTGTGGGGCAGGAGCCACACATTTCCGTCCTTGCGCTGGAAGGTCTTGACCGTCGCCTCGCCGTCGATCAGGGCGGCCACCATCTCGCCGTTCTCGGCGGTGGGCTGCTGGCGGATCGCGACGTAGTCGCCGTCGCAGATCGCGGCCTCGATCATCGAGTCGCCGCGGACCTCCAGCAGGAACAGCTGGCCGTCGCCGACGAGCTGGCGGGGGAGCGGGAAGACGTCCTCGACCCGCTCCTCGGCGAGGATCGGCCCGCCGGCGGCGATCCGGCCGACCACGGGCACGTACTGCGCCGCCGGCAGGGCGTCGCCGACCCCGGTCTCGTCGAAGGAGGACTCCTCGGCCGAGGACATCGACCGGCGCGCGGCCATCACCTCGGGGAGGAAGACCTCCAGGGCGCGCGGGCGGTGCGGGTCGCGCTTGAGGAAGCCCTTCTCCTCGAGCGTCTTGAGCTGGTGGGCCACGCTCGAGGAGCTGGTCAGCCCGACGGCCTCGCCGATCTCGCGCATCGACGGCGGGTAGCCACGCTTCTCGATGGAGTCCTTGATGTGTGCGAGCACGCGCTGCTGGCGCGGCGTGAGTCCCGTGGCGTCGGGCGGCCCGTCGGGCAGCTCGCTCACGCGGCGGGACGGGGTCTTCTTGCCGGGCTGGGACGTGGCCATGGGAGCACGGTAGCCATCTTGGGCGCCGGCTTCAAACACCTGTTCGAACGGCGTGTCGGACAGACTGCGGCCATGACCTCAGGAAGCAGGAGTGCAGGCGCGGGCCGGAGCGCCGTGGTGACCGGCGCGGCGCGGGGCATCGGGCGCGGGATCGCCGAGCGGCTGGTGGCGCAGGGGTACGCCGTGGTCGTCAGCGACACCGACGAGGCCGCGGCCCGGACGTGCGCGGCGGAGATCGGGGCGGCCGAGGGGCGCGGGCTCGACGTACGCGACCCGGAAGCGCACCGCGCTGCGGCGGCCGCGGCGGGACGCCTCGGCGAGCTGACGGCCTGGTTCAACAACGCCGGGGTCGGTGACGACGGCCTGATCGGCGACCTCTCCGACGAGGCCGTGCGTCGCCTGGTCGAGGTGAACCTGCTCGGCACGCTGTGGGGGATCCGCGCCGCGGTCGCGGCGTTCGGCCGGCGCGGCGGGGACGTCGTCAACACCGCGTCCCTGGCCGGGCTCGGGCCGGTGCCGGGCTACAGCGTGTACGCCGCCACCAAGGCGGCGATCGTGTCGGCCTCGATGTCGGTGGCCGCGGAGACGCCCCGGCGGGTGCGGGTCCACGCCCTGTGCCCCGACGGCGTGCGCACCGCGATGCTCGACGCCCAGCGACCCGGCGGCCTGGGCGCCGCGCTCGTGCACTCCGGCGGCCGGATCCTCACGGTCGAGGAGGTCGCCGAGGCGGCGGTCGGGCTGGTCGGTGCCGGCCGCGTGGTCCGCACCGTCCCGGCCTGGAGGGGTGGGCTGATCCGCGCCACCACGCTCGCACCGTCCGTGGCCGCCCGGGCGACCGGCCTGTTCGCCGCCCAGGGCCGCCGCGCGATCGCGCGGGACCGGGGCGGGCCGTCCGGAGACGCTCCGACCGGGCGGTGACTCCGGTGCTCCTGGCGTGAGCCTTCGCGCGCCGGGAGCGAGCTCCACGACGGCGTCGTGACGGGTGTGACCCGTGGGTGTCCGGAGGTCGGCACGACCCGTCGAACAAATGTTCGTGTCGGCCTTGATCCGTTCGAACACGTGCTCTATCGTCGTACACATGTTCGATCGAACGTCTGATCGAGTGACTGGTCCAGACCGTCCCGCAGGGACTGTCGGTGGCCACCACTAGAACGGATCTCGAGAGAGCAGGACTCCCGGCAGACCGCCGCTTCCCCAGGAGGTCACGATGAGCACGATGACGATCCCCGTCCACCCGGCCCGGCCGGTGCGAACCCCAGTGGTGCGACCGTCTGTGGTGCGACCCGCCCCTCGTCGGGGCTCGGCGCGGCTGACCCGCCGCGGCCGGCTGGTGGTGCTCGCGGTCGCGGTGCTCGCGATCCTCGCGGTCGGATTCGTGCTGGCCGGCGGCTCGGTGGCCACCGACGAGTCGGGGCGCCCGGAGCCCACCCGCGTGGTGATGGTCGGCACCGGCGACACCCTGTGGGACATCGCCGCCGGCCTCTCCGACGACGGTGACGTCCGCGCCATGGTCGACCGGATCCAGCGGCTCAACGCCCTCGACTCGGGCATGGTCGTGGCCGGCCAGCGTCTCCTGGTGCCGACGGAGTAGCCCGCCGGCCCGATGGACCAGGGCCGGTGTACCCAGGGCCCATGAACATCGTCAGCCGCCTCGACCCCGGCTGACGAGCCGGGGAAGACGAGGGGCGGGGCCTGGGGGCCCCGCCCCTCGCGGCGTCTTGGTGGGGTGCCGGGGCCGCGGCGAGTTTCGTCGGTCGGCCGATGAACCTCGTGCCTGGACGATGAAGCTGCGTCGTCCAGGCACGAGTTTCGTGGCGGACCGGACCCGTGCGAGCGCGGCCCCGTCCTCAGCGGGCGGCGCGGCGTCCGCCGATGGGACGGGTGCGGTCGTCCTCGGCGGCCGGCTTGGCCGGGGCCGGTTCGGAGCGCGGCGGCGGGCCGCCGGTGATGCCGAGCCGGCGCAGCACCCGCGCCAGCAGCATCAGGCCGACGAACAGGCAGGCCACCGCGCCGACCGAGGCGAGGGCGAGGAGCCACCACGCCGTCGAGTCGCCCCCGCGGGCGGTCGAGCCGAAGTCGATCGCGGCGTACACGAGGTAGCCCCACGCGACGATGCAGGCGGTGATCCCGAGCGCGAGCAGCAGCAGTGCGGGCTGGAACCGGGCCTGGCGGCGCGGCCCGCGTCGCGACCCCGCTCGCTTGCCCGCCGTGCTCTCCGATGCCCTGCCTGCCACCGCGCCATTGTCGCCGATCCCCGGTTGCCCCTCGGCCACCCGGGGGCCGGTGCGCGCGGCGCGCGCCCTCGGCCGCACCGGCCGGCGGCGGGGCTGGGCTCAAGCGGCGAGGGTGACCTCCAGCTCCTCGCGCAGCCGCGCCATCAGCCGGGTGAGCAGTCGGGAGACCTGCATCTGGGTCACGCCGATCGCCTCCCCGATCTGGGCCTGGGTGCAGCCCCGGAAGAACCGCATCTCCACGATGGTCCGCTCGCGCTTGGAGAGCTTCGCGAGCACCGGGGCGAGCATCGCGCGCGCCTCGGCGAGGTCGAAGCCCTCGTCGGTGAAGCTGAGACGGCGCCCGATGGGGTCGTCGTCGCCCTCGTGGGCCGGAGCGTCGAGCGAGGCGGGCGCGAAGCAGCCGCTGGCGCCGAGCGCCTCCACCACCAGGTCACGGTCGAGACCGAGGTGCTCGGCGATCTCCGAGGGCCGCGGCGCCCGGCCGAGCCGCTGGTAGAGCTCGCCCTCGCAGGCGATGATCTTGGTCTGCGCCTCCTGGATCGAGCGCGGCGGACGCACCGTCCAGCCCAGGTCGCGGAAGTGCCGGCGGACCTCGCCGCGGATGGTCGGGATCGCGAAGCTCAAGAAGTCGTGGCCGCGCTCGGGGTCGAAGCCGTGGACCGCCTTGACCAGGCCGACGTACGCGACCTGCTCGAGGTCGTCGGTCGCGATGCCGCGTCCCCGGAAGCGGCGGGTCGCGTCGACCGCCATCGCCATGTTCAGCCGGATCAGCTGGTCCTCGATCTCGGCGCGCTCCTCGGGCCCGGCCGTGGCACGGAGGGCGAAGAGACGGATGGTCTCGTCGGCTCGGCTGGGTGCAATACCTGCAGTCATCGGGGTGACCTCTCCTGTCTTCGGTTGCGTGGCGGCCTTCTCGCGACCGTATTCGTTGTCTTGCCCGGTATCGATAGCCGCATAAACCACCCGTGCGGGTGGTCTATTGGGGTGGCAGAGTGCGCGTGGAGAGCGACTGGGAGGTCCGCGTGCAGGTGCTGGACGACATCGTCGGACCCGATCCGGTGGTGGTGTTCTGCGGGCTGGCCGGCGCGGAGAGCACCAAGGTCCGCGACCACTACTACGAGACTCCCGGCAACTCCTTCTGGGAGTCGCTGCACCGGTCCGGTCTCTCGCCGTGGCGGCTCCGGCCCGAGGAGGACCACCGTGTTGTCGAGCTCGGCATCGGGCTCACGGACCTGGTCGGCCACTGGGACCCCCGGTGGGTGGAGATCGACGCGCTGGTCGCCAGGGTGGAGCGCTGGAGCCCCGAGTGGCTGGCGTTCACCAGCAAGGCCGTCGCCCACGAGGCGGCGCGCGCCCTGGGCGTACGCCGGCCCGGGCTCGGCCCGGCCGACTGGTACCTCGGACCCGCCCAGGTCTTCGTGCTCCCCGGCGTCAGCGGCGCCAACCAGCGCCACGACTACGACGGCCGCCCGGACCGGCTCTCCTGGTGGCGCGACCTCGCCGCACTGACCGGGTGCGCAGGCGAGGGCCACGGCGGCGGGTGAGCGCCGCTGCATCCACCGGGGTCGGCGGATCAGCCGCGGAGGGCCGGGAGGACGTCTTGCCCGAACCTGCGAATCGAGTCCAGCGCCGCCTCGAACCCTGGGCCCTGGGGTAGCCGTGACCTGAGGATCACCCAGTCGTCCTCGCCGAGGTCGAGCCCGTCCCGGAACCGCGCCAGGCTCTGTGCCGCCGTGTCCGGGTCCCCGATCACCATGTACTTCTCGAGCCGCTCGAACGTCGCGTCCTCGATGGATCGGATCTCGTCGGTGTAGTCGATCATCCCCCACTTCAGGTAGTACGCGATCTCCTCGACCCACAGTGGCCCGAACGTGTCGCGTGCCTCGTCGTAGGTCTCACCGACGAATCCGTCCAGGAGCTGGACCACCACCGGCTTCCTGCCGGCCGCGCGAGCCTCCGCTCGATACATCTCCACGATCGCCCGCCGCTCCTCCAGAGGCGTGTAGAAGCCCAGCAGCACGAGCCCGTCGCCGGCGCGCCCCGCGCGCCGTACTGCGGCGTCGGTCGTCCCCGCGAACCAGAGCGCCGGCCCGCCGGGCTGGTACGGCCGCGGGTTGACGAGGACGTTCTGCATCGACCAGTGCGTGCCCTCCCAGTCGAAGCGCTCGCCCGCCCAGGCCCGCCGCAGGAAGCGCACCGACTCGCGGAACCGCGAGAAGCGCTCCTCGTGGGGCTCCCCGAAGTGCTGGAAGTAGCCCTCGTGGTAGCCGGCGCCGACGCCCAGGATCAGCCGGCCGCGTGAGACGACGTCGACGAGCGCGGCGTCCTCGGCCAGGTGAGTGGGGTTGTAGTACGGCGGTTGCAGGACGCAGGTGCCGAGCTGGATGCGGGTGGTCCGCATCGCCATCGCCATGAGCGCCATGAGCGGGGAGGGCCACAGCGTCTCGCTGCGCGCGTGCCGCTCCGGGACGAACGCCCCGTCGAACCCCACCTGCTCGGCGACCACGGCCTCCTCGATCAGGCGGTCAGCGAACTCGGCCGCTTCCTCCCGGCTCGGGAGTGGACGGTCGTAGGGGCCGCCGTGGGTGTCGGGCATGTATCCGAACTTCATCGGGCCTCCTCGCGCACCATGTCCCGACCGACCCTTCGGACGGGACCTGGGCGTCACGCTAGAGGGGGCGACAGAACCGCGCAAGAGAATCTATGCTCCAACCGACTGGACGGTCGGAAAGGAACGGTGGTCGAATTGCCGACGCTGCTAGTGGCCGGGGCGAGTGGAGTGGTTGGGTCCGCGACGGTCGAGCAGGCCCTGCAGGACACCGACTGGGACGTCGTCGCCCTGTCGCGACGTGCGCCCGTGGTGCGGGGCGACCGGGAGTTCACCCACGTCTCGGTCGACCTGCGCGACGCCGAGGCGGTTTCCGTGGTCGCCGAACAGCTGTCAGGAGTCACCCACCTCGTCTACGCCGCGCTCTTCGAGAAGCCTGGACTGGTCGGCGGGTGGACCGAGGCGGACCAGATGGCCACCAACGACCTGATGTTCGGCAACCTGATCGAGACCCTGTTCACCAGCGCGCCCGCCCTGGAGCACGTCTCGCTGATGCAGGGCACGAAGGCATACGGAGCGCACCTGCACCCGATCCCGGTCCCGGCGCGGGAGAACGCTGCCCGCGACGAGCATGCCAACTTCTACTTCCTGCAGGAGGACCGTCTCCGTCGGGTCGCCGAGAGCAACGGTCTTCGGTGGACCATCCTCCGTCCGCAGGTGGTGCTGGGTGGCGCTGTCGGCGCCGCGATGAACCTGGTGCCGGTTCTCGGCGCCTACGCCGCGGTGTGCCGAGAGCTCGGCGAGCCCTTCGGCTTCCCCGGTGGTGTGTCGTACGTCTGGGAGGCGACCGACGCCCGACTGTGCGCACAGGCGCTCCTGTGGGCGGCGGAGGAGCCCGCTGCGGCCTGCCAGATCTTCAACGTCACCAACGGTGATGTCTTCGAATGGCGCAACCTCTGGCCCGCCATCGCCGACGCGCTCGGCGCCGAACCCGGCCCCGACAGCCCGCGGGGTGTCGCCGAGTTCCTGCGCGCACACTCGCAGGTCTGGGACGACGTGGTACGCCGGAACCGGCTGGTGCCGCTGAGCCTCGACCAACTGGTCGGGGAGTCGGACCACTATGCCGATCTGTGCTTCAACCTCGGCGAGCTCGGGGAGGTCTTCCCGCGCTTCGTCAGCGGTATCAAGATCCGACAGGCCGGGTTCACGCCCTGCTTCGATACCGAGGCATCCGTGCGGCACTGGCTGGCCCGGCTGCAGGAGGACGGGGTGCTCCCGGATCCCGCCCGGAGCTGATCCGGCGGTCGGCTCCCGCGACGCCTGGTCGCGCGGCGACCACCCGCCCCGCTGTGCCGTCGGCGACACGCCCCAACTGGACTCTCGCCCGGGTGCCGACAGGGGCCCTGACCTGCGGGTTTGTCCCCGCGCGGGCCGGCCCCGGAAGAACTTCGGCGGGCTACTTGCGCAGCCCTGGGGGGCGGGCGTACGGTTACCACTACATCTAGTACTTACAACGGTGTAGTTATCCACATCTAGTCCCCAGAACCGCCTCGGCGACTCACAGGACGAGGGTGGAAGACCCACAGTCGACACCTTGTTGTACACAGCGGAACCCCCCGATATCCACAGCCCGCGCCCACCCCTCCCGGGGGTTCTCGGCCACCCCAGAGCTCACTCGAGAGGAGTGACCCGTGCACTGTCCGTACTGCCGCAACGCCGACACCCGGGTCCTCGACTCGCGCGTCGCCGACGACGGCGGCTCGATCCGCCGCCGGCGTACCTGCTCGGCCTGCGCGAAGCGGTTCACGACCGTCGAGATGATGCAGCTGACCGTGCTCAAGCGCTCCGGCGCGACCGAGCCGTTCACCCGCCAGAAGGCCGTCGCCGGCGTCCGGAAGGCCTGCAAGGGCCGCCCGGTCACCGAGGACCAGCTCGCGTGCCTGGGCCAGGAGGTCGAGGACGCGCTGCGCCTGGCCGGGGCGGCCGAGATCCCGGCCCACGAGGTCGGGCTGGCCATCCTGGGCCCGCTGCGCGCGCTCGACGAGGTCGCCTACCTGCGCTTCGCGAGCGTCTACCGCGCCTTCGAGTCGGCCGACGACTTCGAGGACGAGATCGCCCGGCTCCGGGCGGAGCGCAGCCTGCGCGCCGAGCGCGCGGCCAGGGCGATCGAGCCGGCCGCGGTGCCGGCCCCACCTCAGCCCGTCGCGACGGGCTGACCCCAGACCGCCCGGCGTGTGTAGTGGGGAAGCTGCACGCGCCGGGCGCACCAATCGTCAACATCGGCCGCTCACCCGAGCGATGTCGGTGCGCAGGGCAATGATCGAAGCAACACCCACCTCGAGAGACGGGACACAGAGGGATGACGGAGACGGTGAGCGGGCGCACGGGCGCGAAGGCCGGGTCGAAGGGCCTGACGATCGAGCGGGTCTTCAGCACCGAGGGGGTGCACCCCTACGACCAGCTGACGTGGGAGCGCCGCGACGTCGTGCAGACCAACTGGAAGACCGGCGAGACCGTCTTCGAGCAGCGCGGCGTCGAGTTCCCCGACTTCTGGTCGGTCAACGCCTCGACGATCGTCACCACCAAGTACTTCCGGGGCGCCGTCGGCACCGACGTCCGCGAGTGGAGCCTCAAGCAGCTCGTCGACCGGGTCGTGAAGACCTACACCAAGGCCGGGGTCGACCACGGCTACTTCGCCACCGCGGGCGACGCCGAGGTCTTCGAGCACGAGCTGACCTGGCTGCTC
This sequence comes from Nocardioides sp., assembly GCF_030019515.1. GTDB lineage: Bacteria > Actinomycetota > Actinomycetes > Propionibacteriales > Nocardioidaceae > Nocardioides. The sequence continues at coordinate 128,299 of NZ_JASEEQ010000005.1, forward strand.
GTGCACCAGTACTTCTCCTTCAACAGCCCCGTCTGGTTCAACGTCGGCACCCCGTCGCCGCAGCAGGTCTCGGCCTGCTTCATCCTCTCCGTCGACGACTCGATGGACTCGATCCTGAACTGGTACAAGGAGGAGGGCTTCATCTTCAAGGGCGGCTCTGGCGCCGGCCTGAACCTCTCCCGGATCCGCTCCTCCAAGGAGCTGCTGTCCTCCGGCGGCACCGCCTCCGGCCCGGTCTCCTTCATGCGCGGCGCGGACGCCTCCGCCGGCACCATCAAGTCCGGCGGCGCGACCCGTCGCGCCGCGAAGATGGTGGTCCTGGACGTCGACCACCCCGACATCGTCGAGTTCGTCGAGACCAAGGCGCGCGAGGAGGACAAGATCCGCGCGCTGCGCGATGCCGGGTTCGACATGGACCTCGGCGGCGTCGACATCACCTCGGTCCAGTACCAGAACGCCAACAACTCCGTGCGCGTCAGCGACGAGTTCATGCGCGCGGTCGAGGACGGCACCGAGTTCGGCCTGCGGGCCCGCAAGACCGGTGAGGTCATCGAGACCGTCGACGCCCGGGACCTGTTCCGCAAGATCAGCAAGGCCGCGTGGGAGTGCGCCGACCCGGGCCTGCAGTACGACGACACCATCAACGACTGGCACACCAACCCCGAGACCGGCCGGATCACCGCGTCCAACCCGTGCTCGGAGTACATGTCGCTGGACAACTCCTCGTGCAACCTCGCCTCGCTGAACCTGCTGAAGTTCCTCAAGGAGGACGACACCTTCGACGCCGAGCTGTTCGCGAAGGCGGTCGAGGTGATCATCACCGCGATGGACATCTCGATCTGCTTCGCCGACTTCCCGACCGAGGCGATCGGCAAGACCACCGTCGACTACCGCCAGCTCGGCATCGGCTACGCCAACCTCGGCGCGCTGCTGATGGCGATGGGCCTGGGCTACGACTCCGACGGTGGCCGCGCGATGGCCGCCGCGATCACCTCGCTGATGACCGGCACGTCGTACAAGCGCTCGGCCGAGCTGGCCGACATCGTGGGCCCCTACAACGGCTACGCCCGCAACGCGGAGGCCCACAAGCGGGTGATGCGCAAGCACCAGGCCGCCAACGACACCGTTCGCACCCTCGGCATCGCCGACAGCCAGGTCCACAAGGTCGCCACCCAGGCCTGGGCCGACGTGATCGAGCTCGGCGCGACCAACGGCTTCCGCAACGCGCAGGCCTCGGTGCTCGCACCCACCGGCACCATCGGCTTCATGATGGACTGCGACACCACCGGCATCGAGCCGGACTTCTCGCTGGTCAAGTTCAAGAAGCTCGTCGGCGGCGGCTCGATGCAGATCGTCAACCAGACGATCCCGCGGGCGCTGCGCAAGCTCGGCTACCAGCCCGAGCAGGTCGAGGCGATCGTCGCCTACATCGCCGAGCACGGCCACGTGATCGACGCGCCGGGCCTGAAGACCGAGCACTACGAGGTCTTCGACACCGCGATGGGCGCCCGGGCGCTCAAGCCGATGGGCCACGTGCGGATGATGGCGGCGGCGCAGCCGTTCCTCTCCGGCGCGATCAGCAAGACGGTCAACCTGCCGGAGACGGCGACCGTCGAGGAGATCGAGGACATCTACCTGCAGTCGTGGAAGCTCGGCCTCAAGGCGACGGCCGTCTACCGCGACAACTGCAAGGTGGGCCAGCCGCTGGCCGACGGGGGCGGCAAGGCCAAGAAGGACGCCGCTGACGCTGTTGATGCCGCGGCCGCCGAGGCGACCAAGGTCGTCGAGAAGATCGTCTACGCCCCGACCCGCAAGCGGCTGCCGAAGTCCCGCGTCTCGCGCACCACGTCGTTCACCGTCGGTGGCGCCGAGGGCTACATGACCTCCGGCGCCCACGACGACGGCGAGCTGGGCGAGATCTTCCTCAAGCTCGGCAAGCAGGGCTCGACCCTGGCCGGCGTGATGGACGCGTTCTCGATCGCGGTCAGCATCGGCCTGCAGTACGGCGTCCCGCTGGAGACCTACGTCTCGAAGTTCACCAACCTGCGCTTCGAGCCGGCCGGCCTCACCGACGACGCGGACGTGCGGATGGCGCAGTCGATCATGGACTACATCTTCCGCCGCCTCGCCCTGGACTACCTCGACTTCGAGACCCGCCAGGGCCTGGGGATCTACTCGGCCGACGAGCGCCAGCGCTACCTCGAGACCGGCTCCTACGAGCCCGTCGAGGAGACCGGCTCCGCCGCCGAGCTGATCGCCGACCACGACCACGGCATCGAGGAAGCCACGGTGGTCGAGGAGGCGCCGGTGGTCGAGCTCGTCGAGACCCCGGAAGTGAAGGCAGGACCCGCGAAGACCGCCCACACCTCCGCCGAGCTCCTCGAGCAGATCACCGGCACCGCCGTCGACAGCCCGCTCTGCTTCACCTGCGGCACCAAGATGCGTCCCGCCGGCTCCTGCTACGTCTGCGAGGGCTGCGGCAGCACCAGCGGCTGCAGCTGAGTCGTCGACACGTCGGGCTCGCCACCTTGGAGGTGGCGAGCCCGGCTGCGTTGTCGGGTGGATTCCGAGAGAGCGACCTTGGGGTCGGTCAGCCTCGGGATCGGAGCCGCCACATGTCAGATCGTTCCGTGCGAAGGCAGCGTCACCAAGTGCGGCCGCACGACCGCGCACCCTCACACTGCCAGCCGCGCTCGGTCTGCCTCATCCGGACTTCAGGAGAGGCGGAGCTGATCGATCGGCGTGCAGCGGCGGCGAGGAGTGGGTACGTACCGGTCCTCGTGGGAGGAGCCGGATGCGGATCAGTGACACCAGCGACCTGTGGTGGAAGACGGCGGTCATCTATTGCCTGGATGTGCAGACGTTCATGGACTGGAACGACGACGGGATGGGCGACTTCACCGGCCTGGCAGAGCGCATCGACTATCTCGCCGAACTAGGGGTCACCTGTCTGTGGTTGATGCCGTTCTACCCGACGACGGACCGCGACGACGGCTACGACATCACCGACTATTACGGCGTCGACCCGCGGCTGGGCAGCGCGGGCGACTTCGTGGAAGTGGTCCGCACCGCCCGCGATCGCGGCATGCGGGTCATCGTCGACCTGGTCGTCAACCACACCTCGGACAAGCACCCGTGGTTCCGAGCCGCTCGGTCGAGCAAGACCTCTCCGTTCCGCGACTTCTACGTCTGGCGTGACACCGAGCCGCCCAGCACCAAGGCAGAGGTCGCGTTCCCTGACCGGGAGGACAGCATCTGGGAGCACGACGCGAAGACGAAGGAGTGGTACCTCCATCGCTTCTATCGCACCCAGCCGGACCTCAACATCACCAATCCCCGCGTCCGCGACGAGATCGTCAAGACAATGGGGTTCTGGCTGGAGCTCGGGATCTCGGGGTTCCGGGTGGACGCTGTGCCCTTCATGATCGAGACCACGGGCGTCGATCAGGCCGAGCTCGACCGCTTCCCCGACCCGCACGAGTTCCTGCGTCATCTGCGGTCCTTCGTCGGGCGGCGTACCGGCGACGGCATCCTGCTCGGGGAGGTGAACGTGCCACACCGGGAGCAGAAGCTGTTCTTCGGTGGCAAGAACGGCGGCGAGCTGACGATGCAGTTCGACTTCATCGGGATGCAGAACCTCTACCTGTCGCTCGCGAGGCAGGACGCCCGACCTCTGGCGCGGGCCCTCCGGCGGCGGCCGGCCATCTCGTCGGAGTCGCAGTGGGCGACATTCGTCCGCAATCACGACGAGCTCACCCTCGACAAGCTCTCGGAGTCCGAGCGCGAGGAGGTGTTCGACGCCTTCGGGCCCGAGCCGGACATGCAGCTCTACGGCCGCGGCCTGCGCCGCCGTCTGCCGCCCATGCTCGACGGCGACCCTCGGCGCCTCCGGATGGTCTACAGCCTCTTGTTCTCCCTGCCCGGCACGCCTGTTCTCTTCTACGGTGAGGAGATCGGGATGGGGGAGAACCTCGCCATCGAGGGACGACTCGCCGTACGCACCCCCATGCAGTGGACCGGCCAGCGCAACGGCGGCTTCTCGAACGCGCCTCCGTCGAGGCTGCGCCGGCCGCTGACGGAGGGATCGTTCGGGCCCGAGCACGTCAACGTCGCTTCCCAGCGCAGCGATCCGGAGTCTCTCCTGGCGTTCATCAGCATGCTCATCAAGCGCTACCGGGAGTCACCGGAGCTGGGCTGGGCCGACTTCGCTGTGCTCGACCAGCCGCTCCGGCACGTGCTGGCGCACGAGTGCGCCTGGGACGACCGCCGCATCGTCGCCGTGCACAATCTCAGCCCCGAGAGCTGCACCGTGCCGCTGACCCTCCACCACTGCGATAGCAGCTACCACCTCCTCGACCTGCTGCGGGACTCGGATCACCTCGAGCTGGACGACTCGGGACGGGTCGAGGTGACGCTGGACGGCTACGGCTACCGATGGCTCCGGCTGATGCCCCGCAACAGCCGCCGGCTCGCCTGAGACCGGTGCGCCATACCGCCGAAAGGTGTTGGGTTGCCCCGGGCATCCCCGTCGACGCCATCGTCATCCGGGCTCTGGCTCGGCTACCTCGAACATCGAGCCCATGGCCCGAGTCGTCAGGTCACCAGGTCGGCCGGCGAGACGTGCACGGCGTACGGCTGGCTGACCGCGAGCCGCTCCCGACCGCGAGCGGCCGCGGTCTCGACGTACGCGCCGTCTTCGAGCTGCCACGCGGTGATCGACGGCTCGTGCTCGGTGGAGCCGGGGTCGACGACCCAGTACGACGGGCAGCCGGCGGCCGCGTAGCGAGCCTTCTTGAGGCCGAGGTCGATGTGCGTGGTCGACGGCGAGAGGACCTCGATGGCGAGGAGGGGCGGGCCGTCGAGGCCGGTGTCGGTGATCGCGGACCGTGGCGCGACCAGGAGATCGGGCTGGACCACCGTGTCCGGGCCGAGGACGACGGAGAACGGCGCCACCACGACCCGCAGGTCGGCGGGGCACGCGGCGTCGAGGGCGACCAGGAGCCGGACGACCGCCGACTGGTGTCGCCACTGGGGCGCCGGTGTCATGACGAGCGCACCGTCGACCAGCTCATGGCGCCACCCGTCGTCGGGGAGCGCCTCCAGGTCGGCGCGGGTCATGGTGCGACCACGCGGGAGCGTCGTCATGTCGTTCATGGTGCCTCATCCGGTCTGGTCGGGGTGCGGTCTGCCGGTCGCGCGGTCCTTGTCCGGGGCCAGCCGGAGCGGCGTCACGGTCGAGCCCGTCCGTGACGTCTCCTCGGGCCACCAGTCCTCCCAGGGCTCCAGGTCCTCGGCGAAGGGGGTCCGCCACGCCAGGTGACCGAGCAGCGCGATCACGAACTGGTCGAACGTCATCCCGTAGCGCTCGGCGCGGTGGCGCAGCTCGCGGTCCAGTCCGACCGGCATGCCGTCCACGTAGAAGCCCACGCTCTCGAACTGGCGCAGCGCGGCGGTGTCGCGCCAGTGTGCGCGGGGGTCGTGGCTGAGCGGGTCGTAGAGCAGCTGGTCGAGCGGTGCGTGCGGCGTCGAGAGCAGCTGCGGGTCCTCGAGCCGGGCGCGGCCGAGTGCTTCGAGCAGCAGCGCGTTGCGAACCCAGTCCTCGTCGTCACCCTTCCACCACCGTTCGGCCCGGCAGTGCTCGGACAGCAGGCGGCGTACGGCGTCCTCCTCTGCGGGGCCGGGCAGCTCGGCGGGGTCCACCAGTCGCACGGCTAGCTGACCCGCGCTCCACCGCAGCGCGACCAGGTCACCGGGCTCGGCCGGAGGCAGCCAGCCCTCCGGTCCCAGCAGCACCGGGTCGTCGGTCTCGGCGAGCCGAGCCGCGCCGCCGCTGACGAGGGGAAGCGGGGCGATGACGGCCATGGTCAAGAACGGCTGGACGCCGCGGCCCAGCCATAGGTCGGTGCGGCCACGGAGCGAGCCACGCACCCGATGGGTGAGGACGATGCCGTCCAGGACGTCGCCGAGGTAGGTGATGCGCCCATCCGGGCGGACGACGAGCAAGGTCCCCGTCTCGACGAGCGCCGCGACCCCGCTCGCGTCGAGGTCTGGTCGCCCGGCGGCCACGCGGGCCCGGTGGGTCAGGGTCCGAAGGTCGAGCGGACCGTGCTCGCGGACGAGAGCGACGAGCGTGTCATGCAGCGGGTGGTCGATCTCGGGCATCGGACTCGACATGGTTTCTCCTGTCGGCGGCGGATTCCCGGAGTCTCGCTCGGAAGGTCGGCCGCCTGCTGAGGTCATCCACAGGGCGCCGACTCGCGGCCACCGGAAGCTCGTCCAGGCGACCCTGCGCCCGACATGATGTCGCCATGACCCTCGACATCGATCGCATCCGCAAGGACTTCCCCGCCCTCGAGCAGGGCACCGCCTACTTCGACGGACCGGGCGGCAGCCAGGTGCCGCGGCAGGTGGCGGAGGCGATGGCGCGGACGATGACGTCCGGGATCTCCAACCGGGGCCGGGTGACGGCGGCGGAGCGGCTGGCCGACGGCGTCACCACCGGCGCGCGGCAGGCGATGGCCGACCTGCTCGGCTGCGACCCGGGCGGGGTGGTGTTCGCGCGGTCGATGACGCAGGCGACGTACGACGTCTCCCGTGCGCTCGCGAAGGAGTGGGCCGAGGGCGACGAGGTCGTGGTCACCCGGCTCGACCACGACGGGAACGTCCGGCCGTGGGTGCAGGCGGCGGAGGCCGCGGGCGCGACCGTGCGGTGGGTCGGGTTCGACCGGGAGACCGCCGAGCTCACCGTGGACGACGTGCGCGAGCAGCTGCCGGCGGAGACGAAGCTGGTGGCGGTCACCGCCGCGTCGAACGTGCTCGGCACCCGGCCGGACCTGCCGGCGATCGCGGAGGCGGTGCACGAGGTGGGCGCGCTGCTGTACGTCGACGGGGTGCACCTGACGCCCCACGTTCCGGTGGACGTCGCGGCGTTCGGGGCCGACTTCTACGCGTGCTCGCCGTACAAGTTCCTCGGCCCGCACCACGGCGTGGTCGTGGCTGCGCCGGAGCTGCTGGACCGGATCCACCCGGACAAGCTGCTGCCGGCCTCCGACGAGGTGCCCGAGCGGTTCGAGCTCGGCACCCTGCCCTACGAGCTGTTGGCCGGCACCACCGCCGCGGTCGACTACCTCGCCGGCCTCGCCTCCGACGCCGCGGACCGGCGGACCCGGGTGCTGGAGTCGATGCGGGCGGTCGAGGAGCACGAGGAGCAGCTGTTCGCGCGGCTGCTGGACGGGCTGCGTGGGATCGACGGCGTCACGCTGTACGGCGACCCGAAGCGCCGTACGCCGACGGCGTTCTTCTCCGTCACCGGCCGGGAGGACCAGGAGGTCTACGAGCAGCTGGCCGCCCGGGGCGTGAACGCCCCGGCGAGCAGCTTCTACGCGATCGAGGCGTCGCGCTGGGTCGGGCTCGGGGACACCGGCGCCGTCCGGGCCGGGCTCGCGCCGTACACGAACGCCGACGACGTCGAGCGGCTCCTCGCCGGGGTCGCGGAGATCGCCCGGTAGCGACGGCACCGGCCCGGCCCCTCGGTCGGAGGAGCCGGGCCGGTGCTACCGGTCGCGGATCAGCCGGCGTGCGTGCGCGCGTGCGCGTACGCGCGGGCAGCGGCCGCGAAGTCCGAGCGGACCTCGGCGACCTCGCCGCCGGTGCTCGTCGCATCCAGGTCGAGCGCCGCGTCGACGGTCACGTCGAGCTGGGTGGAGACCTCGTCGAGGATCGCGGTGAGCGCCGCGGACACCGTGCTCGCGAGCGTGACCTGGACGTTCGCCTCGAGCCGCTCGGCGGCGTTGATGATCACCACGGCCTTGGCGTAGACCGCGGCCCGGTACTCCTGGACGGAGGTGAGGAGGTCGCGCAACTCGGCGACGGTGGCGTCGGAGTCCGCCTCGGCCCGCAGCTCGACGAGGGCCGCGACGTCGGCGTCGATGCTGCCCCGCACCTCGGCGCGGTTGTCGGCCTCGAGCGACTCCAGCCGATTCGCCTCGATCGTGGCGAGGGCGTGCACGCTGGCGTCGACCTGCCGGTCGATGCGGTGCTGCAGCGAGACGCGGATCTCCGCGTTGCCGCTGGCGGCAGTGGCGGGGGCGGTGGCACCGGCGAGCGTCGCGATGGTCGCGGCCAGGGCCGCCACGGCGAGAGTGTTGCGGTTCATGATGGTTGCCTTCTTCCATGATGGCGTCGCCCACGTCGCCCGGCCGACTTCTGGGCGTCGGCCTTCGGTGGACACGGTGAAGTTCGGTGCCGGATCAGCGGTCCTGAGGCTTTGGAATTTGCGACTATTCGCAGCGTTCAAGCCGTAACTTCGGCCGTTTCTGCCTCGTTTGTCTTCGTCCTTCTGCCGCGTCCCAGGGCCTTCGCTCCGGCCTTCGATCGGCTCCGGACAGGTGTCCCGATCGGCGATGTCGGCGCGCCGACCTAGGGTCCTCCCCGACGACGATCGCGGAGTGGCGAGGAGACGGGGATGGACCTGGACGCGGCGTGCCGGCTCGGCCGCGAGCTGCTCGACCTGCACGGGTTGTCGGGCTGGACGCTGGTCCTCGACCGTGCCAAGCGACGAGCCGGGGTGTGCCGGCACGCACGCCGGGAGATCGGCCTGAGCGCGCCGCTGACCGCGCTGCATCCCGAGGCCGAGGTGCGCGACACGCTCCTGCACGAGATCGCGCATGCCCTGGTCGGGCCGCGGCACGGGCACGACGAGGTGTGGCGGGCGGCCGCGCACCGCATCGGCTGCACGGGCCAGCGGTGCACCGACCCGCAGGTGCCGGGGGTCGAGGGCGACTGGGTCGGCAGCTGCCCGGCGGGTCACCGGGTCACCCGACACCGCCGTCCCTCGCGGCCCGGGTCGTGTGTGACGTGCTTCCGGGGCTTCTCCGCCGACCACCTGCTCACCTGGACCTATCGCGGCGCCCCGGCGGTGATGACCGCCGGCTACCGCGCCGAGCTGGCGAGAGTGATGTCTCGGTCCTCCGAGCCCACCCTGTTCGACGTGCCGGCCCGGCCGGGCGACCGGCTCCGGATCGCCGCGCCCGGCAGCAAGTACGACGGACTCACCGGCACCCTGGTGAAGAGGGGCCGGACCCGCTACCACCTGCGCGTCGACGGCGGGGTGCTCGCGGTGCCGTTCGCGTGCGTCCGGCCGGTGGCCGACATGAGGTCGTCATGTCGCGACCCGCGGGGTCAACGCCCCGGCGGGTAGTTTCTACGCCCTCGAGGCGTCCCGGTGGCTCGGCCTCGGCGACACCGGCGCCGTGCGCGCGGGCCTGGCGCCGTACCCGAGCAGCGACGACGTGGACCGGCTGCTCGCCGGCGTCGCGGAGGTCGCCCACTGACTCGGTGCAGGTGCGGCTCCGCCACCACGGTGGGCCGGGAAGGCCTCGCGTGCGGGTACGCCGGAGCGGCACAGCGTCAGGTCCAGGCTTCGACGGCCTGCTCGAGGTTGAGCACGATCGCGGCGGCGGCGAAGTGGTGGTTGTCGGTGCTGGTCTGGGCTTGGACGACGTGGGAGCGGAGGGCCGAGACGTCCGAGCGGGCGGCGTCGGGGTCGGCCTCCTCCCGGAGCAGGGCGGCGACGCACCGGAGGGCCTGGGCGGCGGTCGCGCGGAGCGAGGCGGCGGTGGGGTCGTCGTCGCGGATCTCCGCGCGCTGATCGGAGACCAGAGCGATGACCTCGTCGACGCAGCCGGTGAGGCGCTGGAGGGCCCGAGCGCGCACACCGTGCCGCTCGGTGCTCTCGGCCCAGCGGGCCGCCTTCCAGTTCGCGCGCCGGGCGTCGCGGGCCTCGTCCATCAGGCCGTCGGCGTCAGATGCCGTCCGGGCCAGGGAGTTCCGCAGCGCGTTCCAGTCCCGTTCGCCGACGATCTCCTGTTCCAGTGCCGTGGCGAGCTGGTCGAGGTGGTCGGCGAGCTCGGCGCGGAGCCGCTCCTGAGCGAGGGCGGCAGGGGTGAGCGGCAGTTGGGGGAACGCGACGTAGACCCCGACCCCGACGACGGCACCGACGGCGGTGAGGCCGCCGTACGCCGCGGTGTACTCGATCGGATCGCCCTTGCCCGCGACCAGCACGAACATGGCGGCCAGCGGCACCCAGCTGCCCATCCCGCCGGCGAGGCCGGCGCCGCCGATGATCACGCCCGCGACCACGGCCAGCCCGAGAGGGATCGGCTCGGGGAGCGGAGAAGCGATGGCGACCAGCGCGAGCACAGAGCCGAGCAGGATCGCGAGTACGACCTCGAGTGCGCTTCGGGCGGAGCGCACCACGGAGGTGGAGACGACGGCCAGTGCGCCGAGCGGGGCGTAGTAGGAGTACTCCGTGGCGAATCCGCCGAACGGCTGCACCACGAGCCAGGCCAGCATCGCGGCGACGGCCGCCTTGATGGCCATGAAGAAGTGCGGACGGGCCCGGGCCCCGGCCCGGGCCCGGCGGACGGTGGTCGTGGTGCTCATGCGGGACCCGTACCCGAAGCGGCCGGTCAGGTCACTCGGAGGCGACCCGGAGCCTGCTCTCTAGCATCGACACTGTGCGTCCCGCCGGACGCGACGAGATCTCGGTGGAGGGATGTGACGTGGGAGCTGGTGAGGAGCCGGGGCGGCGCCTGGACCGGGTGGTGCTCCGGCCCGGAGAGGCAGCGGAGCGCCGGCTGGCTGCCACCGTCGCCGAACTCGCCGTCGACGGTCTGCGGATCGCCGTGACCGGCACGGACGGGGCGGTCCTCGAGAAGGCCCGCGACCGGCTCGCGGTGGCGGTCACGCCGCCGGAGCAGGTGCCCCAGGTTGCGGACCCCGCGTTGCGGTGGCTGCCGCTGCCGGTGCACGGCGACCTGCCGCTGAGCGCGGAGGAGCTCCAGCGCCTGGTCCGGCTGCGCGCCCGGGCCACGCCCGAGCACGAGCGCCGCAGGCGGCAGGCGTTCCCGCCGGTGGAGGCCGTCCCGACCGATGAGGAGGTGCGCGTCCTGGCGGACCGGGTGACCCGCGCCGATCTGGCCGCCCGGCAGCTCGACCCGGCCCTGCGCGACGTGCTCGAGCGGAAGGACGCCGCGGACGTGCTCGCCGCGATCCGAGAGGTCAAGGCTCGTCTCGGGGAGGTCCTGGGGCACCGGCGTGCCTGGGTGGTCCGGGTCGTCGACCTGGCCCTCGCCGACCCCGGCGCCGACGCCTGGCAACGGCTCTCGGGCCAGGCCGAGAGCATCGAGCACCTGCTCCGGGCCGTCGCCGACCTCGGCGACACCGTGGTGGAGGGGGTGGAGCCGTCCGAGGAGGCGATGCAGGCCTTCACCTCGCTGCAGGACGAGATGGCTGTGGGGCAGTCGGCGCGACGGTGGTTCCGGGGCCGGACGCAGCGGACGGCCGCGCGCCTGCTCGAGAGCGCCCGGGTCGACGGCGAGCCGGTCAGCGACCTCGCCGGAGCATCCGCCGTACGCCGCTTCCTCGAGGTCGCCGCCCGGTCCGCGGACCTGGAGCAGCGGCTGGCCCCGCTCGGGGTGCCGGTGCCCCCGGACCTGCCGCGCGAGGCGTTGGCGGAGGGGTACATCGACGTGCTGGGCGCGCTGCGCGCGATCTCCCGGCTGGTCGACGCCTCCCGGCGGCTGGCCGACGTGCTCGGCCCCGCGCCGGTCAAGGAGCTGCCGGTCTCCTCGCTCGAGGACGTCGAGCGGGTCGGCTGGGTCGGTGACGCCCTCGCCTCGGTCCGCGAGGGCGAGCTCGCCCGCCGCGAGCTGGAGACGGCCGCGAGCGCCCTGGAGCGGGCCGTGGCGCAGTTGACGAGCGCCGCCGACCTGGACCAGCCGGCGCCCGAGGTCGCCGAGCTCGTGCTGTGCCTGCGTGCCGCGGCCGACCAGGCCTACGCCGACTGGCAGGTGAAGCTGGCGGTCGCCCGCCGGGCGCACCGGTTGGCGGTGCTGCGGGACGAGCTCACCGCCCGGCTCACCGAGTGCGCGCCCGGCCTGCCCGCCCTGATCGAGGCCGACGCCACGGAGGCGAGGTGGGCACCCCGGATCGCCCGGTGGGCCGAGGCCTGGGAGGCAGCTCGGGAGGCCTCGGCGGCCGCCCTCGACGCCGATGCCGACGCGGTCCGGGTCATCGCGCTCCCCGAGCTGGTCGCCGGCGGGGTCGGGTCCGGCGGGCTCGACGTGCTGGTCCTCCACGACCCGGCGGGGGAGTACGCCGAGGACCAGCGGCTGCTCGCCCTCGCGCCGAGGACCGTCGTACTGGCGGAGCCGGCGGCGGGGCCGGCGGGGCCGCGCGAGGCGGTCCTGGAGCTGGCCGGGAAGGGGTCCGTGACCGGTGCTGAGGTGCGCGCCGCGACCGGGTTGACCCCGGCGCGGTCGCGGGCCCTGCTCCAGCAGCTCGTCGACGCCGGCGAGCTGGTCCGCACGGGCGCCACCAGCGCCACCCGGTGGCACCGGGCCGGTCCGGTCGACGACGACGAGCAGTAGGAGGGCCTCATCACCGCACTGCTCACCGTCGGTCACGGCACCGCCACCCGCGAGGAGCTCACCGAGCTGCTCACGGTAGCCGGGGTGGGCCTGGTCGTCGACGTCCGCCGGTTCCCCGGCAGTCGCCGTCATCCGCACGTGGCGACCGAGCAGCTCGAGCAGTGGCTCCCGGCCGCGGGCGTCTCCTACCGCTGGGAGCCGCGGCTAGGGGGGCGTCGGCGCCTCCCGCCGGACGAGCGGGACGCCGACCCGTGGTGGCGGGTCGAGGCGTTCCGCGCGTACGCCGCGTACGCCCGCACCGCCGAGTTCCGCGAGGCGATGGACGAGCTGCTCGCCGAGGTCTCCGCACGCCCGGAAGCGAGCACCGCGGTGATGTGCAGCGAGAGCCTGTGGTGGCGCTGCCACCGCCGACTGATCGCCGACGTGGCCGTACTCCTGCACGGCGTCTCGGTGCTCCACCTCGGGCACGACGGCAGGCGCTCCGAGCACGCCCCGGCCGCGGGTGCGCGGGTCACCCCCGACGGGTTGCGGTACGACGACCCGGCGCCGGGCGGTCAGCCCGCGAGCCCCTCCAGCCCGTAGTAGACGAGGAACGCGGGCCAGGCGATGCCCTCGAGGATGGCCAGGACGTACCACCAGAAGCCGTCGGCCTGCTGCCAGAACCACACCCAGGCGCCGAACATGCCGATCCCGTACAGGGCCCCGCTGGCGCCGGTGTACGACGAGCCCGTGTTGTCACCCATCGATCCTCCCTCCGCCGCCGACGCTAGCGAGCGCACGCGGTCCGGCACAGGGTCGCAGGACCCGGGCTCGGGGACGACAGGGCAAGGTGTGCGCGAGATGCTACGTTCGACCACATGGATGCCGTGGCGAGCCGTGACCTGCGCAACCACACCGCCGAGGTGCTGCGCCGAGTGGCGTCCGGCGGCGTCGTCGCCGTGACCGTGCGCGGCACCGTGGTCGCCGAGCTGCACCCGCCCAGCGACGGCCGCCCGCGGGCGTGGCGCCGTGCGGACCTGGCGGCGTGGATCGCCCGGGAGCAGGCGGACCCCGGGCTGCGCGACGACCTGCGCACGCTGGCGGGCGAGACCACCGACGACCTCGACTCGCTCGCATGAGCGCCGTCGGCCTGCTCGACACCAGCGTCTTCATCGCCTCCGAGACCGGACGCCCGCTCGCGGTCGACCTCCTTCCCGACGAGAGCCTGGTCAGCGTGATCACGGTCGCCGAGCTGGAGGCCGGGGTACTGGCCGCCGCCACCACCGAGATCCGCGCGCGCCGGCTGCTCACCGCCCAGCGTGCGGCGACGATCGCGCCCCTGCCTGTCGACGCCCCGGCCGCCAGGGCGTTCGCCCGGGCCCGGGTGCTGCTCCACGAGCGCGGCCGCCGGATCGGCGTCAACGACCTGTGGATCGCGAGCATCGCGATGTCTCGGGACCTCCCGGTCGTCACCCAGGACGACGACTTCGATGCGCTGGTGGAGCTGGGCCTGCTCGACGTGGTGCGCGTCTGAACGCCTCTCGATCGCCCGGCCGAGGACCGGGGCACGGACCTGGCTTCCCAGCGGGTCGGTCGGGGCTGGGCGTCCGTGGTCGCGCGGAGGATGCTGCGTCTCATGAACATCCTCACCATCGTGACCGCGGACGTGGATGAAGGCCGGGCTCAGGAGCTGGTCGCGGCGTACCAGGCCCTGCTCGCCGAGGGCCTTCCCGACGGACTGCTCGAAACGCGACTGCTGGGCGACGGGCAGGGTCACTGGGCGATCCACTCGCTCTGGAGGGATCGCGCCGCTCTCGATGCGCTGCGGGCGGCCCCCCAACCGCCAGCCGCTCCTACGCTGTTCCGACGGTTCTCGGCCGACCCGGCCCTGGTCGTCATGCCGGTCCTCGTCGACAGCCGCTCGAGCTGACGAGCGCGCCCAGCCGGCACGGCCCGCTCGCCCCTGCCGGTGGGAGCTGCTCAAGACGCCCGCTCCGCGCGCCGATGTATCCCGGGGGAGGACAGATCGGGGAGTGACGTGGCCACTGAGTGGACCGGCCAGTCGGCTCGCCACCGGATGACCGGCCCGCCGTCGCGGACCGGGTACGACGAGCCGGCGAGCCCCTCGGCGTTGCGGCTGATGCTGTTCCTCGTGCTCGCCGTACTGGTCCTCAGCATGGTCCCGTGGCTCGGTGAGACCACCGGGCTGATCGGCCGGGACGCGCCGCCGGCCCCCGCTCCGACCGCTCCCGGCCCCACCTGTGCGGGCGGCGTCGTCTGCGAGCCCGGCATCCAGGGGGGTCCGGCACCCCGGTGACCCGGGCTCGAGGTTGGTCCGGCCGGCCCCTGCGAATCCGGCTCAGAGGCTGACCCGCGCCACGCAGGTCTCGCCGGTCGCGCGGTTGGTCGCCCGGAACGTGAACGTGTCGCGGCCCGGGGAGTTGCCCGTCCGGCGGTCGACGGAGAACGATCCGCTGGGCGCACGGGTGACCGAGCGGCCGCTGTCGGCCAGGTCGCCGTCGTGGCGCAGCCGCCAGCGCCAGGTCTGGCCGACCCGGTTGCTGTCGATCTCGGCCTCGACCCCGATGCGGCCGTCGTCGGGGCCGGCCTTGATCTTCCAGTCCGTGCTCCCGGAGCAGGACCCGGAGCGGCGGACGTCGGTGCCGGCGGCGTCCGCGGGAGCGGCGGCCAGGACCGGGACGGTGAGCAGGACCGCGGCTGTGGCGGTGATGAGTGTCTTCATGCCCCGAGCCTGCGCGCCCGAGATGAGCCGGGCGTGAGGCGTCGGTGAGGGTCCTCTCATGGGTTCCGGTGGGCAGCCGCCGGAGCATGCACCAGCATGGATCTGCGCGGGCTGGCTCCACCGGCGTGAGCCACCCGGCGGGCGGTTGTCCACAGATCGCTCGGACCCCCTGGCGGCGCAGGTCGTCGAGGCGTTCGCTGGAGCCATGCCGAGATCTCGGGGACGCAAGCAGCGGAGGACGAAGACCCGATCAGGACCACGACCCGGACGTCCGGGCCTCCCGCCGTACCTGCGCAGGATGGTCGGCCTGATGCTGCTCGCTGACGGGGCCGAGGCCCGCGGGGACGCGGCGGCCGCCCTGGAGGCGATCAGCCGACAGCCCCTGGACGATCGGGGTGAGCTCTTCTGGCGACCCTGGCGGATCGCCCGGCTGGAGCAGCTGCTGGTGCTCGAGCCGTTCCTGCCGCGCTGGGTGGTCTCCCGGTGGATCCTCGAGCAGGCGCTGCAGGCCTCCGACCCGACGCCGAGCCGGAGCCGGCGGATCGCTCTCGATCTCGCGATCGAGATGCGGGGCGGTCTGGCGGCGCTGCCCGGTGTCGACGGGGTCGATGCCATGAGCCGAGTGACCGAGAACGACTGGGTCTACCGGCAGCTCCACCTCTACGACCGCGGCGCGCTCGCGGCCTTCCTGCGGCGCGGCGCGGCGGCCGACCTGGTGGCTGGTGCCGATCGGGTCCAGGAGTGGGCGTCCGCGCCGATGCGTGCCCTGCGTCTCGTCGGGCGCGAGCCGGCGGTGCTGCACTGGACGGACCTGGCCACCGGCGTTCCCCTCGACGTCCCGAACCTGGGCGCCGCCGCGCTGGTCCTGCCCGCCGAGACCGTGATCGGCCGGGTGGTGCCCACCGAGGACGGACCCATGTTTGAGGGGACGCCGCTGCGGGTCCCGCCGGACGTCGCCGCGGCGGTCGCCGCGGATCCCGGTGACTGGCTCGGTGCGCTGCGCCGGAGCGGGTCCGGCGCGCGCGAGCTCGACACCGCGATCATGCGCGGCAACCATCTGCTCACCGACGTGCCGGAGACCGTCTGGCAGTTCGCCACGCTGGAGTGGGCGGGCCGGCTCGACGCCTCGGCCCTGACCCCGGACCTCCTGGCCGAGTCGGGGGCGGAGCTGGTGCGAGCAGCGCTCCGCGGAGAGTTCGACGGGTACGTCGACGACGCCGACCTCGACCCGTGGCCGTGCGTCGCCGCCGTGCTGTGCGACCCGCCGATGATCCAGCGGGTGGCCGACCGGGTCCGACCCGAGGACGTGCCCGGCCTGCTGGCGCTGGCCGACCGGCTCTTCGGCCCCGCGGCGGCGATCTGCCGCGAGCTCGCCGCTGCCGCCCGGATGGCCGCCTAGGGTCCTAGCTCCCGGCCGGGTCGTCCCTCTGGTCATACGCGGAGCGCATCCGGAGGTCGTCGTGGGGGTCGGCGGGTGCACAGCACCCGGTGATGCGCTGTCCGTTCCGTGATGCGAGCCGAGCCAGCGCCGCCACCAGGAGGACGAACGCCGCAAGGGCCAGGAACACCATGAGCGCCTCCGATCACGCCGTGCCAGGGCAAGGCCGGCTCCACTCTAGCGAGCCGACGTCACCTACTCACGGGATGCTGAGGACGATCACCTGGTCCGGCTCGAGGCGGAGGTCGCCCGGGTCGCCGGCCACCGGGGTCCCGTTGCTGGTGAGTGTGACGCTCTCTCCCGCGTCGGCACGCACCCCGCCGATCTGGGTCGTCGTCAGCGGCACCCCCCACTGGGTGAACAGCTGCCCGAGCGTGAACACCTCGCCGACCGTGTCGGCCTCGATGTGGATGGTTCCGTCGGTCTCGTGGGTGTGCAGGGCCGACATGGCCCCCGTCGACGGGTCGACGCCGATGTTGGCCGGCACCGGCACCGTTGTTCCTGCCACCGTGATCTCCAACCGCGGGTGGTAGTGCTCCGCGGTGCCCATCGGGCCCAGGTCGAGGCCGGCTGCCTCGACCCGGGCGGCGACGTCGTCCGTGGGTGCCGGCCACGGTGGGGGCGTGGTGGTCATCTCGAGCGAGCCGGTCGGAGCCGCCGCCGAGCCGCCGGCGTCGGGGCCCTGGTCGGAACTCCCGCACCCGGCGAGGAGCAGCGATCCGATCAAGGTCGGGGCGAGCAGGGCGAGGCGTGTCTTCACGAGAGAACCATCGCAGGACGCGGTCGACGCCGGCACGCGGGGATCGGGCCCGGTCGGCCTCGACGGCTCAGGGCGCGGAGCGGTGCGCCAGGAACCTCGCGACGGTCCGGGCGAACCCCACGCGCACGGTGACGCCGACGAACCCGGCCGCGCGCAGCTGCCGGCGCAGGTCGTCAGGGCGGAGGAGGAGATGCGGCGAGCGGTCGACGACGTGGACCGCCCTCGCGATCAAGGTGTCCGTGAGGTCGTATCCCACGAACGTGCCGCCCGGTCGGAGCACCCGGGCGACCTCCTCCAGGCCACGCCTCCAGTCGACCACGTGGTGCATCATCAGGTAGCTCGTGACGAGGTCGAAGGAGCCGTCCGGATAGGGCAGCGCCGTGGCATCGGCCCGGTCGACCCTGACGTTCTCGAGGCCGGCCAGGAGCCGGGCTGCCGCCGAGACCATGGCGAGGTCGACGTCGGTCACCGTCAGCCGCGCCGACGGGAAGGACCGGGCGACACCCTCGGCCATGGCCCCGCTGCCGCTACCGAGCTCGAGCACCTCGCCGTACGGCTCCACTCCCTGGAGTGCCCAGGGCAGGATCGTCCGTCGCGCGACCGCGCGCCAGGGCGCACTGCGGCAGAACGCCGCCTCCACGGCCGACATGGCTGGCATCGCGGACCTCCTGACCTGGATCTGCCGGACCGCGGCCGGTCACCCTGACGGCTTGACGGTCGCGGTGTCCGTCGCGCCGGCGGCCGCAGCGCTGGCGTTGCCGGCGAAGTCGACCTGAGCCTCGTAGCGACCGGGCGCCAGGTCGCGGAAGACCGTCCGGACCCGGCCGCCGGCGACCGCGACGGTGCGGCTGAGCCCGGCCATCGTGATCGTCACCGAGTCGTCGAACGGCACGTCGAGTCCCGGCGCGTCGACCGTCACCCTGACGACGGCCCGGTTGCGCCGTCCGACGGCCTCGACGTCGAGCCGGGTGCGCGACTGCACCGGCTCGGGGAAGCTCACCACCTGGCTCGCGGACTCGTAGCCGTCGGCCGCGAGGTCGATCCGCACGCTCATCTGTGATCCCACGTCCGTGGTGGCCAAGCGGAGATCCGCGGCGGCCCCGGAGCCGATCGGCACGCCGTCACGCATCCAGGTGTAGGTCGCCGCAGCGGCTGGCGGGACCCACGCTCCGGGGTTCACGACAAGCAGCTCACCATCGATCGTCGTCCCGTCGGCGGCGAACGGCTCGGTGATCTCGACCGTCGCCTGACGAGCGAAGCGGTCGATGCGGGCACGCGTGCGCCGCCGGATCTCGGGAAGCTCGTCGTAGAGGTGCTGGCCCGGGCAGGCGGTGTCGTTGGTGTCCCGGTGTCCGTCGATGACGGGCAGGGTCACCCGCCTTCCGGATCGGAACTTGTCGCTGCCCTCGGAGGTGACGACGATGCTTCCCTCGGGATCCCGGGAGTAGGGATGGAGCTTCCAGGCGGCGATCCGGGCTAACGTGCCGATCACCGCCCGGCTGGGCGCGACCTGGTCGAAGTTCCCGATGGCGGCGACACCCGCCGAGGTGGCGTTGAAGCCGAGGGTGTGCGCGCCGCGCACCGGCTCGGCAGCGCCGCCCGCCCGACCGACCCAGGCCCGCCCGAAGCGGTCCACGAGGAAGTTGTAGGCGATGTCCGACCAGCCCAGGCTCTGGGTGTGGTAGGCGTACATGCCGCGGATCAGGGCCGGCACGTCCTCGCGCTCGTAGGTGTTGCTGTTCGCGGTGTGGTGGACGTGGACCTGCTCGATCGTGTCGACGTACGACGGGCGCCCGTTGCGCCAGCTCTCGTCGGCACCCCACTGTGCCCGGCCCAGGAGGTCGGGCGGGGGCACCACCCCGGCGGGGCTTGCGACTCCGGTGTCGGCGCCTCCTGCTCTCCGCCGGCCGGCCTGGACGAGATCGCCCGACCGATCGCTCGGCAGGGCCGTGGGATGCAGCAGCGCCATCGTGAGCTCGGCCGGCCGGCTGCCCCGGACGCGGATCCTGATGCCGTCGGCCGGGCCGATCCAGGCGAGCTCGGTGCCGACGACGTCGGTCGCCTCCGACGAGTCCGAGTCCGGCGAGTGGTGGACATGAGGCATGTGTGACCACCGCTGCCAGACGCCCGCGGTGCGCGAGCTGATGTCGATGCGTGGCTCGGCCTCGCCGCTGCGCCAGGTGAAGCCGACCATGGTGTGGGTGCTCGTCCTCAGCGCGGGGCTGCGCCACGCGCCGGGACCGTCGGGGACGAGGATCTCATCGGTGAGTCGCACCGCGAGCGACTCCACGCCCATGCGACCGGCGGTGAGCTGGAGCACACCGCCGGTGGGCGAGGGGCCGGCACCCGGATCGGACAGGACGCCGTTGCGGGCGGCGACACCGATCCCGGCGACGGCCGCGGCTCCGCCGACCAGGGCGACGAGGAAGGGTCGTCGAGTGGTGGGCCGGGGACCGGGACCGGGGCTCATGGCTTCCACCCTCCATCAGATCGACCGCCGTCGTCGGTAGCGCGCGCCGGGCGCGCTCGTCCGGGCGTCGGATCGCGTAGTCAGGCCAGGCGTGCCCGGACCTCGTCGATGAGCTTCTCGGGGTCGAGCCACATCGACGGGTACTCGCCGTACCAGCGCTGACGCCCCGCACTGTCGATCAGCACGAAGCTGTGGCCGGGGAGACCGGCGTGCATGCCCTTGCCCAACGTGCCGTACTCGCCGGAGACGGTGCCGTCGTCGAGGAGGAACGGCGTGCTGACCCCGTTCGCGGCCATGTCGTGCAGGATCTGCTCGCGCGTGTTCATCACGATGGGGAGCACGGTCACGTCGAGGTCGGCCAGCTCGTCCACGTGGCGCTCGATCTCGGCCATCTGGACCAGGCACGACTGGCAGCCGGCACCCTCGGAGAAGTACAGGAGCAGGTTGTCGCCGCGGTGCTCGCCCAGGCTGTGGGTCGTCCCCGCGGTGTCGGTCAACGTGAAGTCGGGCGCTCCCTTGATCGCGTCGGACGACTGGGGACGCGACGTCAGCATCATCGCGCTGACGATGCCGCCGATCGCGGCCAGGGCCACGACCCACACGGCCGCGCGTCGCAGGTGCTGGTTCCGCTCCTCGTCGTGGAGGACCTTCGCGGCGCGCTCCCGGCGCTCGTTCCTCGACCGGTCGGCCGCCTTGCGAGACATCTCGTGCTCCCCTCACTTGCCTGGTTCGTGGTGGTCGTGACAGGTGCTGTCGGGTGCTGCACCGGGCACGTGCGCGGTGCTGGCCGCGTCGTCGGCAGCGGTAGGCCTGCGACGGTCGGCGAGGGTCGCGGTGATGAACCCGGCCGCCAGGAGCAGGACTGCCAGCCCGAGGACCGGCTCGGGGACCGGGTCGGTCCAGCGCTCGACGCGGGTGAAGATCGTCTTGAGGCCCTCGCCCATCGCGACCTGGAAGCCGGGTCCGCCCGTCATCTGGCCGGTGTTGGCGAGGTAGATGACGAAGCCGCCCATCAGCGCGAACGCGATCGCGACCGCGAGGTTGATGGTGTTCGTCGCCAGCACACGGCCGGCCACCCGGATGCGGACCGGCCTCGCGCGGAGCCAGCGTCGCTCACCGAGCCGGAAGCGGTCCCAGGCCAGCGCCATCACGAACAGCGGGAACACCATTCCGAAGGTGTAGGCGAGCCCGAGCGCGATCCCACCGGCGGCCGACCCGGAGAGCGCCGAGAGGGTCATCACCCCCGCCAGGACCGGCGCACAGCACGAGCTCGCGACGCCCGAGAACACCCCGAGTGCGAAGAAGCTGGCGCTGTCCCCGCGGGCGGTGTCCGGTGCGCGGAGGAAGGACGGCATGCTGACCATCCGTCCGGAGAGCGAGAAGGCAGCGAGGCCGAGCATCAAGGCGCCGCCCGCGTAGTAGAGCGGCGCGTGGTAGTTCGCGATCGTCGAGGCCACCAGGCTCATGCCGAGGGTGATCGGCACGAGGACCAGCGCCAGACCGGCCGCGAAGACGAACGTGAGCGGGAGCAGGCGCCAACGACGGTTCTTGACGGCGACCGCGAGGTACGACGGAGCCAGGAACACGATGCAGCACGGGGCGAACAGCGCCACGCCGCCGGCGAAGAACGCCGCGAGGATCGAACCGGTGGTGAGCAGGTCACCCATGGTGGCCTCGCTCGGCCAGGAGCCTCGCGAGCTTCCGACGCGGCAGGCGACCCTGGGAGAAGAACACGCTCTCGACGAGGACGAGCGGTGTGAGCGACGGTCGGTGTCGCTGCACCAGGGCCTGGCCCTCCTCAGAGCGGATGTCGACCACCTCGACGGTGAGCTCGTGGTCCTGGGCGAACGCGTCCAGGACGCTCAGCGCGTCCTCGCAGAAGTGGCAGGCCTCCGACTCGACGACGGTCACTCGGATCGCGCCAGGAGGCGGGAACGCCGGGGCGAGCGGCGCTGCCGAGCGGTGGACGGGCGGGATCAGCGGCATGGCCGGCCCTTCTGTCAGTCGCGGTGTCGTAGGTGCTCCCAGCCTCCGGGCCGCAGGTGGAGATTCGTGCCTGCTCGGATGAAGATTCGCTGAAGCCGACCGAGGAAGGTCCCGGACCGCAGGGTCCTATGGCCCGGTGCAGCGACACGGCGGATGCGCCAGTCCTCGCCCGTCCCCATGCGGTCGCCGACGCCGCGGGCAGGGGCGCGTCCTTCAACGAGATCGCGACCGGCGCCGACATCTTGACCGAACCTTCACCGGAACGGCACGGCGTCACCGGGGTGCGCCATCGAGGGTGGATCGACAGCGGCCGGTCGGTCCGCCGAAGGAGGTTGAGATCCGATGATGGGTTGGAGCCCCGACGCGGGCTGGGGCTGGAGCACGTGGCTGGGCATGGCCGTGATGATGGCGATCGTCTGGGGCGCCGTGATCGTGGCGATCGTGATGGTGTTCCGACCGGCTGATCGACGGGGTGGGGATGCCGCGCACTCGGGGCAGGAGCCGGCCCGGATCCTGGCCGAGCGTTACGCACGTGGCGAGATCGACGCTGCCGAGTACCGGGTGCGGACGGACGTGCTGCACAGCACGACCGAGCGCCCGCGTCGTCGCCACCCCACCCACGTCGATGGCGCCTGACGTGTCCGGCCCGGGGCCGGCCCGCGTGGTCGGCGAGCTGCCCGGAGGGGTCACGCCGGCGCCCCCCTCGGCAGCGGAGGACCGGCGCGGGTCGGCCAGCGCCTGGAACGCCGCGGGCACCGCGGCGACCGGTCTCCTCGGCTTGGCGCCACACGTCCTGCACCATGTCGGGCTGTTCGCTGGTGCCTTCCTCGTCACCGGGGCGACCGGAAACATCCTGTTCGGCCTCGCGGGTCTGGTGCTCTCCATCCCGTTCCTGCTCCGTCTGCACCGCCGGCACCGCACCTGGAAGGCGCCCGCCATCGCCGTTGCGGTGTTCGTGACCGTCTTCTCGCTCTCCGCCTTCGTCGTCGGACCGGCGATCACGGGCTCGGTCGACGACTCCGGGCCCGCGCGACCCTCGTCCCCGGACCAGCACTCGCAGCACCACGGCGGCTGAGCCGGCGCATCCGACGTCGAGCGCGTCGACCTTCAACGAACCTTCACGACAACGCTGCACTGATCTTCAAGGGCGGCGGCGAGGCTGGAGCCAGGACCCCGATCGCGGGTCGAGAGAAGTTCGGAGGCTGTCATGTCACCTCGTTGGCCCGTGGACCCCACCCCACCGCAACGGCTGGTGGGAATCGTGATCGGCGCGGTCGGCCCGCTCTACGCCCGGCTCCACCACGTGCCCTTCCCGCTCAAGGCGAGCACCCGATGACCGGGCGGGCCGGCGGCGTCGCGCCGTACGGCGGCGCAGACGAGCGCAACCCATCCACCGAGGGCGGCGTGCTCAGCCACGACGACCACGTCACGGGCGCCGACCACGGTGGCCACACCGAGCACGGCCACACCGAGCACGGCGGTGGCCACGGCGGGCATGGCTGGATGATGCTGATCTGCTGCATCCCGATGCTGCTGATCGCGGTCGGTCTGATGGTGTCCGGCGCCGCCAGCCCGGGGATCCTGGTCCCGGCGATCCTCTGCACGGTCATGATGGCGCTGATGATGCGCGCCATGCCGGGCGGAGGGCACGGGAACCACTAGGGAGTCGATCCGCGGGGACATGAGACGTGGGTCGCGTGGGGCCCTCAGAGCTGGACCCCCCGTTCCCTGAGCACCGGGACCGGGTCGACCGGGTCCTGCCCGTACGGACGGACCTCGAGGTGCAGGTGCGGACCGGTGACGTTGCCGGTCGCGCCGACCGTCCCGATCTGCTGCCCGGCCACCACCTCCTGGCCAGGTCCGACCGCGATGGTGTCGAGGTGGCCGTACCACGTCTCCGTGCCGTCGGCGTGCGTGACGACCACCTTGTTGCCGTACGCGCCGTCGTACCCGACGTAGGTGATGACTCCGGCGCCGACGGCACCCGTCACCGTCCCGGTGGGCGCGGCGAGGTCGACGCCGGTGT
Organism: Nocardioides sp.; assembly: GCF_030019515.1. Taxonomy (GTDB): domain Bacteria; phylum Actinomycetota; class Actinomycetes; order Propionibacteriales; family Nocardioidaceae; genus Nocardioides. The sequence continues at coordinate 152,132 of NZ_JASEEQ010000005.1, forward strand.
GCACGGTGGACCACAGCGAGCTGGTGTCGCCGAAGGTGGCCGTGATGCGGTAGCCGGTGAACGGCAGCACCCAGTGGTGTCGACGCAGGTAGGCCGCTCGTCTGTCGACAAGCTCCTCGATGCGCGACAGCGCGGACTCCCGGGCCCGGGCCGCGGCCTGCAGCCGCCCGTCCTCCGTGCCGACGACGCTCTCCGCTGCCAGGCGATCGGTGCTCCGCGAGACCACCCGCCGCCGCTGGCCTCCTGCCGTCAGCGGTGCTGGGCCGACGATGGCGTCGACACCCTGGGACGTCAGGTCCTGGCTGGGTGATGACACCCCGCCCAGGGTGGCGCCCACGACGGCGGCTCCGGTAGCGAGCGCACCCAACGTCGCGCTCATCGGGGCTCTCCGCGTGCCTTGTTCCGCCGAGCGGCGTTCGCGGTGGTGTGGCGCACGATGGGCGCCGCCGCGGGCGTGACGACCGGCTCGATGCTTGCTCATGGGCTCCTTCCGAAGCAGCTCGCGAGAGGCGCCGCGCGCCGTCAGGCGCGCTGGCCGCTGCCCGTCTCCTGGGGCGTCGGGGCCGAGGCGTCCTCCATCGCGGTCCGGCCGCGATGGTGGACCCCGTGCAGAAGCAGGCCCACACCGGCGATGGTGAGCAGGACGGACCACAGCTGGGGTTGCGTCAGGCCGAGCCAGGTCTCGGAGTTGATGCGGAGCTCCTCGATCAGCAGTCGCGTGCCCCCGCTGACAAGCAGGTAGACGGCGATGAGCGTGACCGGCCGGACCCTGGTGCGGAGCTGCCACAGCGCCACTGCGAGCGCGAGCGCGGCGACGGTCTCGTACAGAGCGGTGGGATGGACGGGGACCGACGTCGGTACCGCCCCGTTCGGGAAGGCCATCGCCCACGGGAGGTCACTGGGACGGCCGTAGGTGCCGTCGCCGGCGAGGAAGCAGCCCACGCGGCCGATCGCGTACGCGGCTGCGAGTGGGCTCGCGAGCACCCCGGCCAGGGGGACCAGTGGGAGGCGCCAACGCCGGGCGAGGACGAGCACGGTCGAGGTGCCGGCGATGAACCCGCCGTACCAGGTGAAGCCGGAGGCCCCGAAGTGGTGCAGGCTGATGTTGCCGGGGTGCTCCGCGAGGAAGTACGCCTTGGCGCCGACGAACCCGAAGAGGGTGGTCGCCATCGTGAGTGTCCAGGCGCGATCCTCGTCCCACCCCATCCGGCGGAACTCCCGGACCAGGAGGAAGCCGGCGACGAGGGCTGCGGCTGCCTTGCTGACGCCATAGCTGTTCACCGAGAGTCCGAAGAGGTCGAACAGGACCGGCCTCACGATCGGCCTACCTGGTCAGGTCGCATGTCCTGACCATCCCGGCGCGGGATGAAGTTCCGATCACCTTCGCATGGAGAATCCGTGTTGCCGCGTCGGTGGGCCGTCTCAGTGGCCCGCGTCGTCATGACCCTCGCCAGGCGACTCCATGCCGGTCTCCGGCAGCTGCAGCTCGACGGTCGGCTGCTCGTCGACGACGACCGGTGAGAAGCTGATCCCGTTGGGTGCCTCGCCGACCGGTACCCGGGCGACAACGCGCAGCTGCTGCAGGTCGATGACGGCGACGTCGTTCGCGTAGATGTTCGTGACGTAGGCCTGACGACCGGTGGGATCGATGACGATGCCGTGCGCGCCCTCGCCGGTCTCGATCGTGCGCACCACCTGGAACGTGGCCGTGTCCACGACCGACACCGTCGTGCCCGGGTCCTCGACCGTGCCCTGGTTGGCGACCAGCAGAAGCTCTCCGTCGGGGGTCACGTAGGTCTGGATGGGGCCGGTCCCGACAGGGGTCTTGGCGATCGCACGGCCCGCAGCCAGGTCCACCTTCACGACGGCGTCATCGGCGTTGAGCGAGGCGTAGACGAAGGTCCCGTCGGGCGAGAACGCCACCTGGGCCGGTGCGGCGCCGACCTCGATCTGCGTCACCTGCTCGTTCGTCGCGGTGTCGATCACGCTCAGCGTGCTCCCGCCGACGTTCGCCACCACGATCCGGCTGCCGTCCGGGCTCGGGCGGAGGCCGTGCGGGCCGACCCCGACCGGGATCGTGGCCGTCGGCCGCATCGTGGCCGTGTCGATCGCGGTGACGGTGCCGTCCTCGCCGTTGCTCGTGTAGGCGGTGGAACCGTCCGGCGTCAACACGACGTGGGCCGGCATCGCTCCTGTGCCCACGCTCCCGTGCAGGACGAGCGTCGCCGCGTCCAGCATCACGGCGAGCGCGTCGTGCCCACTGACCGCCCAGATGCTGTTGCCGTCCGGCGCGACCTGCACGTTGTGAGGTCCGGCGATGCCGGAGACCGTCGTCACGACCTGGTTCGTGGCCGCGTCGATGGCCGTGAGGCTGTCACCCTCCTCGTTCGCGACCCAGATCGTGCCCGTCGTGAGGCCGCCGGCCACGGCGCCGGGTGGCTGCCCCGCCCCGTCGTCGTCCATCAGCGTGGCGGCGACGAACGCGACGGCGGTCAGGACGGCGAGCCCCGCCGCGCCGAGCCAGACCCGTCGACCGCGACGGTCGGGTCCCGGCCCGTCGGCCAGCCCGGTCGGCTCAGGCGGTCCGCCTCGGTCGTCGCTGGCGTGGGTCATGGTGGCCTCCCGGCTGGTCGGTGCACAGCGCGGTCGGACGAACCGCGCCGCCAGCGTGGGAGGTGGACCCGGTGCGAACCGTGGGCATCGGATGAAGGTTCGATGAAGTTCGCCCGAGCCAGTGGTGAGTCACTCGTCGATCCGGGCGATCGGCGTGCCCTGCGCGACCGTCGCCTCCTCCTCGAACAGCAGGTGCACCACGCCGGCCGCCGGCGCCGGCACCTCAGCCGCGACCTTGTCCACCTGCACCTCGGCGATCAGCTGGTCCACTGCCACCGTCTCGCCGTCGCGCACGAACCAGGTCGACACCACGCCCTCCGCGTCCGGCGTCTCCTTCGACAGAGGCGGGAACAGGACGTCGGTCACCCGGCCACCGCCCGCCGTACGGCGGCCTCGATCCGGTCGTGCCTCGGCAGCACGGCGTACTCCAGCGCGTGGGCGTACGGGATCGGCACGTCGGGCACCGCGACCCGCTCGGCCGGTCGCTTCAGCAGCGTCGGGTCGTGCTCGGCGATCGTGGCGACCACCTCGCCGGACATGCCGAAGGACAGGTAGTCCTCGTCGACGACGACCAGGCGACCGGTCTTGGCGACCGAGGCGAGGATCGCCTCGCGGTCCAGTGGCACCAGACTGCGCAGGTCGAGGACCTCGACGTCGATGCCGTCGCCCGCGAGCCGCTCCGCCACGTCGAGGGCGTGGTGGACGGACAGGGAGATCGTCACCACCGTGACGTCGTTGCCCGACCGGACGACGTTCGCCTTGCCGATCGGCGTCTCGTAGTCGCCCTCGGGGACGTCGTCGTTCGACCGCGGGTTCTTCGCCATCCACGGCAGCCCCATCACGCCCTTGTGGAACATGTAGACGACCGGGCTGTCGTCGCGGATCGCCGCGGTCATCAGCCCCTTGGCGTCGGCCGGACTGCTGGGGACGACGACCTTCATCCCGGGGAGGTGGGCGAAGGTGCCCCACAGGCACTGGGAGTGCTGGGCGCCGTCGGAGTAGCCGCCGCCGGCGCCCATCGTCAGCACCATCGGCACCTTGACGTTGCCGCCGGACTCGAAGTGGATCTTCGCCATGTGGTTGTAGATCTGGTCGAGGCAGACACCCATGAAGTCGGCGAACATCAGCTCCACGATCGGCCGCATGCCCTCCACCGCCGCGCCGATGCCGAGGCCGATGAAGGCGGTCTCGGAGATCGGCGTATCGATCACCCGATCCTTGCCGAACCGGTCCAGCAGCCCTCCGGTGGAGCCGAAGATGCCGCCGTAGGACCCGACGTCCTCGCCGAGGTAGAACACCGACGGGTCACGGTCCATCTCGAACGCGATGGCCTCGACGATGGCCTTGGACGTGGTCAGCCTCCGCGAGTGCGGGGTAGGGGTGGTCGGGGTCTCGGTGATGGTCATCGTCGTCTCCTCAGGCGAACACGTAGGACGTGGCCGACGCGGGGTCCGGCACGGGACTGTTCTTGGCGAACGCGATCGCGTCCTCGGTGCGCTCGCCGGCGGCGCTCCTGATCCGCGTCACCGTTTCGTCGTCGAGTACGCCGGCCTCGCGCAGCGCGGCCTCGTAGCGGGGGATCGGGTCGTGGCTCGGCGCGTCCTCCAGGTCGAGCCGGTAGCCCTGGGCGTCGCCCTCGAAGTGGCCCCACAGCCGCAGCGTGTGGACCTCGATGAGCGAGGGGCCCTCGCCGGCACGGGCCCGGGCGACGGCCCGCCTCGCGGCGCCGTAGACCCCCTCGACGTCGTTTCCCTCGATCCGCTCGCCAGGGATGCCGTATGCCACCGCCCGGTCGGCGTTGGACGCGACCGAGGTGGACGCGGTTCGTGGCACCGAGATCCCCCAGTCGTTGTCCTCCACGACGAAGACCACCGGCAACGACCAGCGGGCCGCGAGGTTCAGCGACTCGTGGAACGCGCCCTGGTTGGCCGCGCCCTCGCCGGTGACGGCGACCGCGATCCGGTCGGTGCCCTGGCGGTGGAACGCGAACGCCTGGCCGAGCGCGGGCGGGTAGCCCTCGGCGATGATGCCGGAGCAGGAGAAGTGCGTGTCCGGGTCGAAGAGGTGCATGTGGCCGCCCCGGCCGCGGCCCAGGCCGCCCTCGCGCCCGAAGATCTCCGCGGTCATCCGCCGCAGGTCGACGCCGTGCGCGACCGCGAAGTGGTGCGGCCGGTGGGTGGCGGTGACCGCGTCGCCGGTGGTCAGGTGCGCACACACGCCGGCGGCGACCGGCTCCTGGCCGGCGGAGAGGTGCATCTCGCCGGGGATCAGGCCCTTGCCGATGTCGAAGCCCGGCCCCTTGTCCGCGTGGTACTCACGCAGGATCGCCTCCTCGTAGGTGCGCGAGAGCACCATCGTCTCGTAGAGGCCGAGCCGCACGGCGGGGTCGAGGTCCGGGCCACCGCCGGCCTGCTGGGGAGTCGTGGGCTGTGCCGCTGCCTGAGTAGTCATGGTGTCCTCCGCAGATGGGTACCTGCTTCGGAACGTAGACCCGGGGCCGGGGGCCAGCCAGGGCCGAAGTTTCAGATGGTGATAGAGGCCTCCGCCGTCTGCGGTCCGGCGTAGGCGATCAGCCGGGCGGCCCGGCGGATCGCGTCGCGACTGGCGATGGCTCGCGGCAGCGCTCGGGTCGGGACCGAGACCGCGACGGCCGCCGCGAAGGCGGTCGAGGGCACCGGGACGGCCAGGCACGCGGTGCCCACGGCGTACTCCTCGCGGTCGACGGCGAACTCCGAGGACTCGCTCAGCTCGCGCAGCAGCGCCCGGGTGCTGGTGACCGTGTGCTGGGTGAGGTCGGCCAGCTCGTGGGCCTGGACGTACTCGCGCCGGGCGGGCTCGGGCAACGTCGAGAGCACGGCCTTGCCCAGGGCCGTGGCGTGGGCGGCGTCGTGGAAGCCGACCCAGAGGTCGACCCGCGGTGCCGCTCGGCTGTCGGCGACGTCCGCGAGGCGGATCTCCCCGTCGTCGAGGACCGAGAGGTAGGCGGGCGCGTTCAGCTCGTCGCGCAGGTGCTCGAGGACCTGGTGGCTGTGCGTGGGGCGCAGCGCGGGCGAACCGGCGAGGGTCATCGCGCGGTCGCCGAGCACATAGCCCTCCGGGCCTCGGGCGAGGTATCCCTCGTGGACCAGGGTTCGCAGGAGGTGGTAGGTCGTGGGCAGCGGCATCCGGGTCTGCCTGGCCAGGGACTTCGCGGTCACCGGTCGAGCGGACGCGCCGACGGCGTCGAGCAGGTGGAGTGCCCGGCTCACGGACTGGATCAAGGTGCCTGGTGTGGACACGGCGCCTCCCTGCTGTCGGATCGACCGTCGCGATCCGACCATTGAACATCGCGGACGGCCTTCGCGGGAGGGGTGTGGAGCCGACGGTCGTCGGGCGTGCGTCAGAGCACGCTCGGCACGGACTCGCGCCGGTCGGCCGACCGACCCGCATCGTGTCGCCGAAGCCGTCGGCCGGGGGCCGGGCGCGTGCACGCCGTACGTCGTGACGAACGGCGGCTGCGCCTCGAAGATGGGCGACCTCGGGCGTGTCGGACCCGCCCGTGGGGCACAGTGTGGGTATGACCACGACGCAGGTACGAGCTCGGACCGCGCCCGGGGGGCTCACCTCCGACGAGATCGAGCTGCTCGGCAAGGAGCTCGACGCGATCCGGCAGGACGTGCTCGACAGTCGCGGCGAGCGGGACGCGGCGTACATCCGCCGGGTCGTGCAGGTGCAGCGGATGCTCGAGCTGGGCGGCCGGGCGACGCTGCTGCGCAGCCGCCGCCCCACCGCGTGGGTGCTCGGCACCACGGCGCTCACGCTCGCCAAGATCCTCGACAACATGGAGATCGGTCACAACGTCCTGCACGGCCAGTGGGACTGGATGCGGGACCCGAAGATCCACTCCAGCACCTGGGAGTGGGATCACGTCACCCCGGCGGCCCAGTGGAAGCGGGCCCACAACGAGACCCACCACACGTACACGAACATCCTCGGCAAGGACAACGACCTCGGCTACGGGATCATGCGGGTCGACGAGGCCCAGGAGTGGCAGCCGCGCTACCTGGTCCAGCCCGCCTGGAACTTCGTGACCGCCTGCATCTTCGAGTACGGCATCGCGATGTTCGACCTCGACCTCGGCGACCACATCCGAGACAAGCGGCAGATGACGCCCGAGAAGAAGGCGGAGGTCAAGGTGACCCTCGCCAAGGCGGGCCGCCAGCTGACCAAGGACTTCGTGCTCTACCCGGCGCTGTCGGGTCGCGGCTGGCGCTCGACGCTCGCGGCCAACGCGACCGCGAACCTGGTGCGCAACCTGTGGAGCCACTCGGTGATCATGTGCGGGCACTTCCCCGAGGGCGTGCAGACCTTCGAGCAGGCCGAGCTCGACGAGTCCGAGACGCGCGGGCAGTGGTACGTGCGCCAGATGCTCGGCTCGGCCAACATCTCGGGCTCGCGGGCGCTGCACCTGATGACCGGCAACCTGTCCCACCAGATCGAGCACCACATCTTCCCGGACCTGCCGAGCAACCGGTACGCCGAGATCGCGCCCCGGGTGCGGGAGGTGTTCGCACGGTTCGACCTCGCCTACAACGCCCGGCCGATGGTCAAGCAGGTCGCCAGCGCGTGGCACAAGGTGATCCGGCTCTCGCTGCCGAACGGCTGGTTGGCCGAGACCAACCGGCGCAACCTGGTGCCTCAGCTCAGGCGGCTCGCGGCCCGTCCCGCCTGATCCGGGCTGGCGTCGGGCTCGTCCGGCTCGTCCGGGCCACCGGGGCCGTCCGTCTCCGAGGGTTCCTGCGACGGCTCGTCGGAGGCCTCCTGGGCCGGCTCGCTGGGCTCGGGAGAGTCGTCCGGCCCGCCGGCGTGGTCGCTCGGGTCGTCGCCGGGGTCCGTACCCGGCTCGTCCTGGCCGGGGTCCTCCTGGCCGGAGTCGTCCTGGCCCGAGTCGTCGCCCTGGTCCTCGGCGCCCTGGTCGTCGGTGCCCCCGGCGGAGGTGCCGGTGCCCGGCTGGCCGGGCGTACCGGCGGATGCGCCGGAGGGTGCTCCCGCGGGCACTACGGGGGTGGGAGTGCCCGCGGGAGCGGCTGTGGGGTCCGCCGTGGCGTCCGACTCGTCGGAGGGCGCGCCGGAGGCCGGGGACCGGTCGAGCGGCGCGGTCGGCTGCTGCTCCGACCCGCCGCCCGGTAGCAGGTTCTGGTGGTGGGCGATGCCGATGCCGAGGCCGGCCGCTACCGCGGCGCCGGCACCGATCGCGACCTGGACGCCGAGGCCGAGCCCGGCCACCATGTGCAGCGCCCGGCGCCACCACGGCGGCCCGACGACTCGGACCGGAGCGTGGGGGCCCGGAGTCAGCCAGGCCTGGAGCGTGGGCCGCGGTGGGGGAGCGGGCGTGGCTGCGAGCGCGGCGCGGTGCCCGGCGAGCGCGGTTGCCAGCTGACCGAGGCCGGACGCCAGCGGTGCGTCACCGCCGCGGGCGCGCTCGATGAGGGCCTCCGCCTGGTCGTGGGTCAGGAGCGTGGTCATGAGGTCGCCTCGCTGTGGGAGGAGCTGTGTCGGTTGTCGGGCTCGCCGGCCAGCGAGCGGCGCAGGGCGTCGAGGGCCCGGCGCTGCAGGGACTTCACCGTGCCGACCCGCTTGCCCATCACCTGGGCCGTCTGCTCGAGGGAGAGGTCGGTGAGCAGGCGGAGCGTGACGACCTCGCGCTGCTCGGGTGTGAGCCGACCGAGGTGGTCGGCGAGGTCGTCGGCCGTGGCCCGGTCGAGCACGTCGTCCTCGACGCTCCGCACGGTGCGGACGTCGTCCTCGGCCTCCCAGGGAGCGACCGGGACCCGCCGGCTCCGACGACGCTGCTCGTCGACCACGCGGCGCCGGGCGATGGTGAGCAGGAGCGCCACGAACCCCGCCTCGTCGCCCTCGAAGCGACCGATCCCCTCGAATGCCGCCACGAACACGTCGCTCGTGATCTCCTCCACGTCGGTGGCCCCGCGGACCCGCACGAACCCCGCCACCCGAGTGGCGTGCCGCGACCACAGCTCGGCGAAGGCAGTGCCCTCGCCGAGCCGCGCGTCACGCAGCAGGTCCTGGAAGTCCACGGGCTCTCATTGTCAGGGCCCTGGCGCCGGCCGGCGCGCCGGCATCGTCCCCCGTGGACCGATGGCGTCCTCAGACAACCGCGTACCAGACGACCCGGCTGCCCGAGGCCGTCGTGCGGTCCCCGTCGTTGCCGGGCTCGCTCGCGTTGTCGTCGTCGTCCTCGCCCTCGTCGGCGGTCGAGCAGTCATCGCCGGAGACGTCGTCCTCGTCCTCGTCGTCCACGCCGTCCTGGTCCGCGTCCTCGTTGCCGTCGTCCGTGCCGTCGTCGTCGGAGTCGGCGTCCTCGGGGTCGGTGCCCTGCTCGTTCTCGTCCTCGTCGTCGACGCCGTCGGAGTCGGTGTCCTCGTCGTCTGCGACGCAGGGCTCGGTGGCGTCGTCCTCGTCCTCGTTGTCGACGCCGTCGTGGTCGGCGTCCTCGTCGCCGTCCAGGGTGCCGTCGTCGTCGGTGTCCGCGTCGCTCGGGTCGGTGCTCGCGCTGCCGTCGGTGACCTCGTCGCCGTCGTCGTCGCCGTCGTCGTCGGAGTCCTGGTCGCGAGGATCGAGGCCCCGGCGGAACTCCCCGAGGTTGCGCAGGCCGTCCTTGTCGGCGTCGGCCCGCCCGTTGGCCTTGTGGGGGTTGAGGTTGTGGGCGACCTCCCACCGGTTCGGCATGCCGTCGCCGTCACTGTCCCGGCTGCCCTGCGCCAGGCTCGGGCTGCCCAGGGCCAGCGGGGCGGCGATGGCGGCCAGCCCGGCGGCCACGGCTGCCACGCCACGCCGGTGCTCGAAGTAGCTGCTCACGATGCTCGTTCCTCCCGCCGGCGCTGCGGTTCAGCGCACTCATCCGGTAGATCGTCCGATCCGTCACCCTGGATACGGGTTCGGAGGAGAAATTGTTCGGCCGGGCCTCGGGTGGGATCCCCGCACCCACGCGGTGGGGCGCATCGGGAAGCGCGGTTCCTGGGATGAACCAGGCTGATCCCAGGCACCGCACTCTCCGCGGGCGGCGGCCGGTGACCCGGGTGCGGGTCGGGACCACCACCCGCCGTCCCCGCCGCTGCCCGGACCGCAACCACTGCGGAGCGCAGGCCGAAGCGCTCTCGCCCGCGCCGCGGTGGCTTCGAGGCTCGCCGCGCTCGCACCTCAACCACGTGAAGGCGGATCAGTCGGCCTCCCAGTACGGGCCCGAGAAGGACAGGTCGGTGGTGGTGGCGCGGCGGGCGGGGAGGCCGCGCTCGGCCTTGCACGGCGGCGGTGCGGGGCGGAAGCCGCCCGTCCTGCCGACCGGTCGCGACCAGTTCTCCCAGATGTTCGAGAAGTTGTGGTTCCACTGCTTCACCAGGTGCGGGCCCTTGGCGCGCAGGATCATCTCGTCGCCGCTGACACCGGAGTGCGTCCAGTTGCTCGAACCGGTGTACACGAACGACGCCGAGCGGTCCTTGCCGTAGTGGCCCGAGATCGTGAAGTACTTCTGGTGGCTGTACATGTCGACCTGGTTGAGCTCGTCGCAGTCGGTGTCGTAGCCGTTCGAGTGCCGCGGGACCCGCCCGCGCGGCGTCTGCGCGCCGATCACCCGCTTCATCTTCCGCCCGGCCAGACCCCACATCACCTTGACGTTGCAGCCGTCGGCGTACAGGTGCCGGAGCCGGCGCGCGATCCAGGCGCCGCGGTCACCGTTCCAGGAGTGCATCGAGACCCGGATCGTGGTGCGGCCCCGGATGCCGGTGCCGCCCCTGGCGCCGCGGCATCTCACCGGGCGCAGGATGTTCATGACCGGGTCGTTGTCGGCAGTCGTCCGGGGGTGCGGCATCACCCAGAGCTGGTAGTCGCGCAGCACCTTGTGCTGGTAGAGCGGCTTGGCCGTCCGGTCCTTCTTCAGCTCCCGGAACAGGCCGAGGACGACGTCGTACAGGTTCGGGACGTCCTTCTTCACCAGCAGGTCGTTGAACTGGTGCATCGACGCGTTGCCGGTGAGGTTCGCCGAGCCGGTCATCACGACGTTCCGCGCCGCGCCGGTGTGCTCGAAGAGGTAGATCTTGTCGTGCAGCACGCCCTGCTGGCTGCGGCAGCCGGTCTTGCAGGTGTAGTCCCAGCTCTTCTTGCCGCGGTTGGTGCCCAGCGCGCGCTTGAGCATCTTCATGGCCTTCGTGTACGCGTGGTCGTTGTGCAGCACCTGCACGTGCACGCCGCGCCGGTGCGCCTCGATCAGCCGCTTGGCCACGTTGACCCGGTCGAACGAGTAGACCGCGATCCGGATGTAGGAGCCCTTGTGGGCGTGGTTGATCGCCGCGACGATCTGCCGCTCGATGCGGAACTTGGCCTCCCGGTCGCGCCACGGGTTGTTGAAGAAGCCCCCGGTCGGGGGCTCCCATCGCCTCCGGCCCGCCGCCTCGGCCGGCCCGGTGGGGCTGGCCGCCAGCATCGTCACCACCAGGACGAGCGCACCCAGCACACCCGTGATCCTCATCCGCACGCTCGCACCCTTCGTTCGCGGTCGGCCCTCGCCCGGACGGGGGAGCCTCGAACGTCGGCGAGGATAACAAGGGCCACCTGGGGTACTGCCCGGCGTGACCGCCGACCTCGTGTACCTCGTGGCGGGGGGCAGCCTGCTGCTCGCCATCGTGCTGCCGGAGCTGCTCGACCGGTGGGCCGTGTCTGCGCCGATGGTGCTGGTGGCGGTCGGCATCGGCATCGGGCTCACCCCGCTTCCGGACGGGATGCCGCTGGACCCGCAGGTCAACCGCGCCACCATCGAGCACGTCACCGAGCTCGCGGTCCTGGTCGCGCTGATGGGCGTCGGGCTCGCCCTCGACCGGCCGCTGCAGCCGCGCAGCCGGTCCTCCTGGGCCCGGTGGAGCACGACCTGGCGGTTGCTCGGCGTGACGATGCCGCTGTGCATCGGCGCCGTCGCGCTGCTCGCCTGGGGGGCAGGGGTGGCACCAGCGGCCGCCCTGCTGCTCGGGGCGGTGCTGGCGCCCACCGACCCCGTGCTCGCCTCCGACGTCCGGGTCGCCGGCCCGCAGACCGGCGACCACGAGGTCGACGAGTCCGACGAGCTGCGCTTCACCCTCACCTCCGAGGCCGGGCTCAACGACGGGCTCGCGTTCCCGTTCGTGTACGCCGCGATCCTGCTCGCGACCGAGGGCGCGGTGTCGGGCTGGGCGCTGGAGTGGGTGGGCTTCTACCTGGTCGCGAAGGTCGTGATCGGCGTCGTCGCCGGCATCGCGATCGGCCGGGTGCTGGCCTGGGTCGCGTTCCGCTCCGCGAGCCGGTCGCTGCGGGTCGCCGAGCGCGGCGAGTCGCTGCTGGCGCTCGCGGCCCTGGTGTCGGCCTACGGCGTCGGCGAGATCGCGGGCGGCTACGGCTTCCTCTCCGTGTTCGTCTGTGCGATGACGTTCCGGTCCGCCGAGCGCGCCCACGACTACCACGCCGCGATGCACGAGGTGGCCGAGCGCCTCGAGCGGCTGCTCACGCTCTTCGTGCTGCTGGTGCTCGGCATCGCGCTCAGCCGCGGGCTGCTGGGTGGCCTCGACTGGCGGGGCGTCGTCCTCGGCCTCGCGCTGCTGCTGGTGATTCGCCCGCTCGCCGGATGGGTCGCGCTCGCGCCGCTCGCGCGGCGCGAGCGCCCACCGCTGACCCAGGGTCAGCGCTGGGCGGCGGCGTTCTTCGGCGTGCGCGGCGTGGGCTCGGTCTACTACCTGGCCTACGCGGCCGGGCACGCCCGCGAGCTTGGCACGGACTGGCTGTGGTCGACGGTCGCGTTCACCGTCGTCGCCTCGGTGCTCCTGCACGGCGTCCTCGCGTCGCCGGTGCTGCGCCGCGTCGGCGATCCGGCGAGCCGATGACCTTGGACCCTGCACGGGGCCGAGGGAGCGGACGCATGGTGAGCCATGGGCCGCGCACGACGTACGACGGTGGCGGGTCTGGCGCTCGTCGTGAACCTTGCGGTGGGCATGACCCTCGCCCCGGGGATCGCCCCTGCCACCGGCGGCACCCGGACCCCCGTGCTCAGCCTCACCCTCCCGGCGGGGCCGGACGCCCGGGGGAGCTGGGAGGTCTCCCTGGGGGGACCTGGTTCCTACCGGCCGACCTGGCGCTCGCCGACGGACCTGCCGATCACCACCGCCCGCCGGAGCGGCCCGGCGGTGCGGACCGTGACCGTCCTCGACCGGTGAGACCCGGCCCGGGCGCGCGGGGTGGGACGGGGATGTGCAGGATGGGCACGTGCGTGCTCTCGTGAAGACGACCGCCGGGCCGGGGCTCGAGCTCATCGACGTGCCCGAGCCGGTCTGTGGTGACCGCGACGTCAAGATCCGGGTGCTGAGAGCGGGGCTGTGCGGCACCGACCTGCACCTGCTGTCCTGGGACGACTGGGCGGCGTCGACGGTGCGGGCGCCGATGACGATCGGCCACGAGTTCTTCGGCGAGGTCGTCGAGGTCGGCGCCGACGTCGACCACGTCTCGGTGGGCGACCGGGTCTCGGGCGAGGGCCACATCGTCTGCGGCGCCTGCCGCAACTGCCGCGCGGGCCGCCGTCAGCTCTGCATCAACACGGTCGGCCTCGGGGTGAACCGCGACGGCGCGTTCGCCGACTACGTCGTGATCCCGGCGAGCAACGCCTGGGTCCAGCCGGCCGACCTCGACCCGGACCTGGGCGCGCTGTTCGATCCGCTCGGCAACGCCACCCACACGGCGCTGCAGTGGCCGGTGGTGGGGGAGGACGTCGTGATCACCGGGGCGGGCCCGATCGGGATCATGGCGACCGCGATCGTCCGGCACGCGGGTGCCCGGCGGATCGCGGTCACCGACCTCAGCCCCGAGCGGCTGGAGCTGGCCGCCAGCGCCGGAGCCGACCTCACCGTCGACGTCTCCCAGGGGCAGGACCTGGCCTGGGCGCAGCGACAGCTCGGCATGCTCGAGGGCTTCGACATCGGCCTGGAGATGTCCGGGGCGCCGAACGCCGTGCGGGACATGCTCGAGAACCTCAACCACGGGGCCCGGGTCGCGATGCTGGGCCTGCCGCGGTCCTCCTACGAGATCGACTGGGGCAAGGTGATCACCCACATGATCACGCTGCGCGGGATCTACGGCCGCGAGATGTTCGAGACGTGGTACCTGATGGGCTCGATGCTGGCGACCACTCCGGCCCTGAGGGACGCCGTACAGTCCGTGATCACGTGGCGCGGTCCGGCGGAGGACTGGGAGGAAGCCTTCGAGCACACCCGGTCCGGCACCGCCGGCAAGGCCGTCCTGGATTGGAGCTGAGATGTACGGCGACGTGAAGCAGCAGCTGGCCGACACCCTCGCGGAGATCGAGAGCGCGGGGCTCTATAAGCGCGAGCGCGAGATCACCACGCCGCAGGCGGCGCACATCGCGACGACCGCGGGGGCGGCGCTGAACTTCTGCGCCAACAACTACCTCGGGTTCTCCGACCACCCCGACGTGATCGCGGCCAGCAAGGCCGCGCTCGACACCTGGGGCTTCGGCATGAGCTCCGTGCGGTTCATCTGCGGCACCCAGACCCAGCACACCGATCTGGAGCGGCGGCTCTCGGAGTTCCTGCACCACGAGGCGACGATCCTCTACAGCTCGTGCTTCGACGCCAACGGAGGCGTCTTCGAGGTGCTGTGCGGCGAGGAGGACGCGATCGTGTCCGACGAGCTCAACCACGCCTCGATCATCGACGGCATCCGGCTGAGCAAGGCCGCCCGGTACCGGTACCGGAACGCCGACCTGGCCGACCTGCGCGACCAGCTGGTGGCCGCCCGCGACGCGGGCGCCCGGCGGGTGCTGATCGCGACCGACGGCGTGTTCTCGATGGACGGCAGCTTCGCCCCGCTCCGGGGGATCTGCGACCTCGCCGACGAGTTCTCCGCGCTGGTGCTGGTCGACGACTCGCACGCGGTCGGCTTCGTCGGCCCCGGCGGTCGCGGGACGCCCGAGCTGTTCGGGGTGATGGACCGGGTCGACATCATCACCGGCACCCTGGGCAAGGCGCTCGGCGGCGCCTCGGGCGGCTACGTCGCCTCCCACCGGGAGGTCGTCGACCTGCTGCGGCAGCGGTCGCGGCCCTACCTGTTCTCCAACTCCGTCGCGCCCGGCGTCGTCGCCGGCTCGCTCGCGGCGCTCGACCTGGTGACCTCCTCGAGCGAGGCCCGGGACGCCCTGGCGAGCAACAGCGCGCTGTTCCGCTCGCTGATGACCGAGGCCGGCTTCTCGCTGCTGCCCGGCGAGCACCCGATCACGCCGGTGATGTTCCCCGGCGAGGACGGCGCCAGGCTCGCCACCGCGATCGCCGACGACATGCTCCGCCAGGGCGTCTACGTGATCGCGTTCTCGTTCCCGGTGGTGCCGCGGGGCAAGGCGCGGATCCGCGTCCAGCTCTCCGCCGCGCACTCCGAGGACGACGTGCGCCGGTGCGTCGCGGCGTTCGTGGCGGCCCGCGACGCCCAGTCCTGAGTCCTCGGCCGCCGCGGCGCGCCCGGGACGTCAGACGGACAGTGGAACCGGCAGCACCATCCGTCTGACGTCCGGCAGGACGTCCCCAGTGGGGTCAGCCCGATGTGATCAGCGCAGTGAGATCATCCGCGCGTCGTGCCCGCCCGGACCGGTCACCACCAGCCGGGCCCGGTGGATCCGGTCGCCGCGCAGCGCGGCCCGGGCCGCGTCGGTCACGGCCAGGCGGACGGTCGGCTGGGCCGCCCGGACCATCGTCGTGCCGCGGGCCAGCACCGTGCCGCGGTGCACGTGGGAGCCGGCGACCCGATGGGTGGCGATCAGCTTCAGCGAGACGTGGCGGCGTACCTCGGTTGCGACCCGGACCTGAACGCTGGTCCGGCCCGCGTTGACCCAGCCGGAGCCGCCGGTCGAGAGGCCGGTCGCGCTGACGGTGATCGTCGCGGTCGAGCTGTCGTCGAACGTGTCCGCGTCCGGGCTGCTGGTCGCCACCGTGGCTGTGTTGTCCACCTGGCGGCTCTCCTCCTGGGCCGGGGTGGTGCGCACGTCGACGCAGAGCAGCCCGTAGTCGACGGTGAGCGGTCCGGCCGACTGGTTGTAGAAGCGGAACACCCGGGTCACCGGCTGCGGGTCGTTGCCCAGCGGCAGCGTGCCGTGCGGGTCGACCCACGCGACGATGCCCTTGGCGCCGTCGCGGCAGGTCAGGCTCCGCTCGACCAGGCCGCCCGGGGCGACGACGACGTGCCCGGAGAGCTCGGAGGTGAGCAGCTCGTGGGTGTGGCCACGGGCCACGCCGAGCGTGGTCCGCAGGCACCGGGCGGTCAGCGTGACCAGGGCGTCGTCCTCGATGTCCCCCGCGAACCGGCGGCCGTCGGAGATCGGGCGGCTGACGACCACGCCGTCGCCCTCGAGGAAGGCGAAGCCGGGGGCGATCGCGACCGCGCCGGGCCCGCAGGACAGGTCGACGGTGTGCGGCCCGGTCGCCCAGGCCTGCGTCGTGGTCAGCACGTCGGAGACCACCAGCGGGTGCGTGTGGTCCTCTCCGGAGACGGTCCGCTCGCTCATGCAGACGACGTTGACCTTGGCCTGGACCTGGCCGGTGGTGCCGTTGCGGAGGGTCCCGGTCCAGCCTCGGCCGTCGGCGGTGGTGGTCGAGGCGAGCACGGCCACGTCGGGCCAGGTCCCGGCGTTCTGGTCGACGTGGTCGATCCGGACGCTGCCGTCGGTGGCGAGGTAGCCGGTCGGGCACCAGGTGGTCGCGGACGCGGTCTGGCCGGCGAAGGCGGACAGGTGGCTCTCGATCTTGGTGACGTCGAAGAGGTGGTCGTGGGTGGTGACGGTGCTCGGCAGCAGGCTGACCCGCACGGTCACCGTGACCGACCGCTGCGCCCCGGCCGCGACGTCGCCGAGCGCACAGGTGACGGTGGGGGCCGTGAAGGTGCAGCCGGGCCCGGCCGAGACGAAGGTCGTGCCGGCGGGCAGCACGTCGGTGATGACGACGTCCTCGGCGTCGCCCGGCCCGCTGTTGACGGCGCGCAGGGTGTAGGTGACCTGGTCACCCGGCGCGGCGAGGCTGACGTCCGCGGTCTTCACGATCGCCAGGCCCGCGGGCACCGGCTCGTCCGGGCGCGTGGGGATCATCGCGTCGTCGGAGTCGGACACGTCCGGGCCGGCCGGCGGGGTGCCGGTCGCGGTGGCGAGGTTCCACACCCGGCCCGCGGCCACATCCGCGGCGGTGACGACGTACGTCGGGGTGGGCAGCAGCGGGCAGGTGGTCGACTCGCCCGGCGCGAGCGTGCCGACGCAGGGCGCGGCGGCCAGCCCGAGCAGCTCGTCGGTGAGGGTGACGTCCTCGAGTGTGGTGTCGCCCACGTTGGTGACCACGAAGCCGTAGGTCAGCTGCTCGCCCAGCGAGCCGACGGTGTCGGCGTCGGCGGAGTCGGTGACGCTCTTCTCCAGGTGGATCGCGGGCCCGTCGGGCACGACGGGGTCGCAGCCCTCGACCCAGAAGACCTTGGACTTCTTGTCCGCACCCTGGGAGCCGGGCGTGTGGATGGTCAGCTTGACGTGGTAGCCCTGCAGCGGCTGCGGGTCGCCGAAGAAGGCGAGCGTGTAGGTCTCGCGGGCGTCCAGGCCGGTGCCGGTGCCGGCGCCGCTGGCCGGGTCGCCGCCCACGAAGACCGCGGCGGGGCCGGTGACGTCGAGCACGACGCCGTCGGTCGGCGCCTGCATCTCGAAGGTGACCTGGGAGATGATGTCGGCGCCCTGGTCGAAGCCGTACCACTCGACCTCGAACGCGCAGCCGACGTGCGGGTCGTTGTCCGGCGTCCCGTCGAGCTCGCCGTGCTCGGCGATCTTGACCGTGCCGTTGTTGCCCGGCGGGTCGCCCGCGGCCCGGGCGGAGCCGGTCAGCGGCGTCCCCGGGACGACGACGAGCGCGAGCGCGACGAGCATGCCGAGCAGTCCGCTCAGGATGACGTGCGCGCGGTTGGCAGTACGACCAGACGTGACCACGGCTGGACCCCCCTCGTTCCATCGGTGGTGACGGGACGAGGCGTCATGCTGGTGATCGTCATGACCCCCCGACGCACGCATCCGTGCGCCCGGACCCCCCGTCCTGACGTCACGACGGTAGCGCCGGCGCGGCGTCCGGTCCCGGGAACGGTCACCTCGGCGGCACCGGATCAGACCAGTGCCGCGCCCGGCCCCGTAGCCTGGATCGGTCATGCTCTGCTCCCACTTCGACGCCGGACGCTGCCGGTCCTGCACCTGGCTCGGCACGGCGTACGCCGAGCAGCTGGCCGCCAAGCAGCACACCGTCGAGGAGCTGCTCGCCGGCCCGGTCGACACCGGCCGGGCCTCCGTCTGGCTGCCGCCGGCCGCCAGCGCCCAGCTGGGCGTGCGCAACAAGGCCAAGATGGTGGTCAGCGGCACCGTCGCGGAGCCGACCCTCGGCATCCTCAACCCCGCCGGCGCCGGCGTGGACCTGCGCGACTGCCCCCTGCACACGCCGGGCATCCAGGCCGCGCTCCCGGTGCTCGCCGACTTCACGACCCGCGCCGCGCTGGCGCCGTACGACCTGGCCACCCGCCGCGGCGAGCTGAAGTACCTGCTGGTCACCGAGTCGCCGGACGGCGAGCTGATGGTGCGGTTCGTGCTGCGCTCCCAGGAGCCGGTGGCCCGGATCCGCAAGCACCTACCGGCGCTGATCGAGCGGCTGCCGCAGGTCGCGGTCGCGACCGTGAACCTCCAGCCGGAGCACAAGGCGGTGCTGGAGGGCGAGCGCGAGATCGTGCTCACCGAGCAGGAGTCGCTGCTGATGCGGGTCGGCGGCCTCGGGCTGCACCTGCGCCCGCAGAGCTTCTTCCAGACCAACACCGCGATGGCGGCCGAGCTCTACCGGCTCGCCCGGACCTGGGTGGTCGAGGTCGAGCCGGCGACGGTCTGGGACCTCTACTGCGGGGTGGGCGGGTTCGCCCTGGCGATCGCTTCGACGACAGACTCCGAGGTCATCGGCATCGAGATCAGCGGTGCGGCGGTCGCGTCGGCGACCGCCAGCGCGGCGGAGGCCGGCCTGGACCAGGTGCGCTTCGAGGCCGCCGACGCCACCGCCTGGGCGCTGGCCCGGTCCGACGTCCCCGACCTGGTCGTGGTGAACCCGCCGCGGCGTGGCCTGGGCGCGGAGCTCAGCGGCTGGCTCGAGGACTCCCGTGTGCGCCACGTCCTCTACTCCAGCTGCAACGCCCACACGCTGGCCCGCGACCTGGAGACGATGCCGTCGCTGCGGCCGGTGCGCGCGCAGCTGCTCGACATGTTCCCGAACACCGCGCACTACGAGGTCCTCGCACTGCTGGAGCGGTCGTGACCGGCGAGCGCGAGCGGCTCGAGGAGGAGCGCCGACGTACGACGGCCAGGTTGGCGCAGCTGCGCGGGGAGTACCGCGGGTTCGTCGACGCCTCGCGTGACACCAATGCGGACGACGAGCACGACCCCGAGGGGGCGACGATCGCCTTCGAGCGCGAGCAGGTCGGCGCGCTGGTGCGCCGGGCCGAGCAGCGCCTGGGCGAGATCGCGGACGCGCTGGTCCGCCTCGACGAGGGGACCTACGGCCGGTGCACCCGGTGCGGGCGGCCGATCGCCACCGAGCGGCTCGAGGTGCGCCCCACCGCGACGACCTGCGTGGCCTGCACCTGAGGCTGCGCCGTCACGCGGGCGGTACCGGTGCCACCGTCCGGGTCCCGAGCCGGTCGAGACCGCGCGCACCGGCGTCGTACGCCATGGACCAAAGTCTGATGTCTTTCGCGCCGGATGGGCGGAGACTGACGGGTATGCGTCCCGGTATGCGTGCAGCTCGGGTGGTTCCGCTCCTCGCCGCCCTCGCCCTGGTCGTGACCTTCGCCCCGCCCGCGGTGGCGGCGCCGCCGACCGAGCGGACGATCACCGATCCACGAGAGCCCGGCAAGGCCTTCGACGTGGTGTCGGTGACGATGACCTCGGCCCCGGCTCCGGGGGGCAAGGCCAAGGTCGTGATCCGGCACGCCCGACCGATCGAGGTCCGCGACTCCATCGACTTCTGGGTCGACACCGACGACGACCGGGTGCCGGACCTGCTCGTCACCGGCCCGTCGTTCTCGGAGTACGCCGTCTACAAGACCCGCTCCTGGACCGACCACGGCCGCGACATCACCGACCAGCAGTGCGCGTCGCTGCGGATGCGCGAGCGCCGGTCGGTCGTCCGGTTCGACCCCAGCTGCCTGGAGCCCTCGGTGCGGTTCGCGGTCTCCGTGCGCTCCTACCAGATGCACGCCCGGGCGCGCACCGACGACTACGTCCCCGGCAAGCACCGGCTGTCCAGGAAGGTGCTGTCCTACCTGCCTGAGTGACGCCTGCCGGCCCCTGCCAGACTCGCGGCATGGAGCAGCGCACCCTCGGCCGGACCGGGCGTCCGGTATCCGTGGTCGGACTCGGCACCTGGCAGCTCGGCGCGGACTGGGGTGACGTCTCGGAGGACGACGCCCTCGCCGTCCTCGCCGCCTCGGTCGACGCCGGCGTGACGTTCTTCGACACCGCCGACGTGTACGGCGACGGGCGCAGCGAGCAGGTGATTGGGCGGTTCCTGCGCGAGCACCCCGAGATCGTCGTGGCCACCAAGATGGGCCGCCGCGTCGAGCAGCTGCCCGAGCACTACACGCTCGAGAGCTTCCGGGCCTGGACCGACCGGTCCCGGCGCAACCTCGGCGTCGACACCCTCGACCTCGTGCAGCTGCACTGCCCCCCGAGCGCCGTCATCGACGCGGACGCGACGTACGACGCCCTCGACGCGATGGTCGCCGACGGCGCGATCGCGGCGTACGGCGTGAGCGTCGAGACGGCCGACCAGGCCCTGTCGGCCATCGCCCGCCCGAACGTCGCGTCGATCCAGATCATCCTCAACGCGTTCCGGCTCAAGCCGCTGGACCGGGTGCTGCCCGCGGCCGCCGAGGCCGGGGTCGCGATCATCGCGCGGGTGCCGCTCGCGTCGGGCCTGCTGTCCGGTCGCTACGACGAGCACACGACGTTCGCCGCCGACGACCACCGCAGCTACAACCGCGACGGCAGCGCGTTCGACGTGGGGGAGACGTTCTCGGGCGTCGACTACGAGACCGGGGTCCGCGCGGCCCAGGAGTTCTCGGCACTGGTGCGCGACCTGGACCTCACGCCTGCCCAGGCGGCGCTCGCGTGGGTGGTCCAGCAGCCCGGTGTCACCACGGTGATCCCCGGCGCCCGGAACGCCGAGCAGGCGCGTGCCAACGCCGCCGCCGGGCTGGCCGACCCGCTGCCCGCGACGGTGCTGGACGGGGTCGTCGGGATCTACGACGCGCGGTTCCGCGCAGCGATCCACGGCCGCTGGTAGCCGCGTCTGCCGCGTCGGCTTCGCCGCCGCGCCGGCCGCGGGATCGCCCGTGGGCCGGTGTTCAGACGGTGTGGTTGCGGCCGGCGCTCAGGCCTGAGCCCGCTCCTGGGCCTGTTCGTGGGCGTCGGCGAACTCGCAGAACGCGTCGTAGGCCCGCGGTCCGTAGATCGTGGCCGGTCCGCCCTTCATCAAGAACGTGACGCCGATCGCCTCGGCCGCCTCCTGCCTGGTCGCCCCGGCCCGGACCGCCGCCTGGGCGTGGGAGGCGATGCAGCCGTCGCAGCCCTCCACCACCCCGATCGCGACCGCGATCAGCTCCTTGGTCCGGGTCTCGAGGGCGCCCGCGGCGAACGCGGCCCGGTGCAGCTCGCCGAAGCCCTTGTAGACGTCCGGCACCGCCTGGCGCAGCTGTCGGTGCAGGGGGGAGAGGGCGTCGAGCACCTCCTTGCCGTGGGGGTGCTCCGTGGACTGGTGCTCGGTGGACCGGGGCTCGGCGGATGGGTCGATCGAGGTCGTCATGCCGTCGACTATATACCCCGGGGGGTATAAGTCGGACTCGGCCGGTCGCCTCAGGCGAGCAGCCGGCGCAGCCGCGCCTGGTGCTGGAAGCGCCGCCGCCGGCGGCGCAGGGCGCGCCGGCGCACGGCGTACGCCCGCCCGTCCTGGCCCACCCGCAGGTGGGCGAGCATGAGCGCGCTGGTGGGATCGGGGATGGCGAGGGAGTCGATCATCGGGTACTCCTGGGAGTGGTCGGTCGGACGGCGGTGACGGATGCCACGGTTCACGCCTGAGGTGGGCCGGGGCATCGGGAGATCGACGTACTTCCCGGCTCAGGCCCCCTCAGGCCCCGGCCCGGCCCCGACCTGGCGATCGGCCCTGTTCATACCCCATAGGGGTATGCTAGGTTCGCGTCGATGTGATACCCCCTTGGGGTATTCACCCTGCATTGTGAGGAGAACAGAATGTCCACGACCCACACCTACCGCGTCACCGGGATGACCTGCGGCCACTGCGTCGGCGCCGTGACCCGCGAGGTCAGCGCGCTCGAGCCCGTCACCGACGTCCAGGTCACGCTCGAGACCGGCGACGTCACCGTCCAGTCCGCCCGCCCGCTCACCCACGACGAGATCGCCGCCGCCATCGACGAGGCCGGCTACGAGCTCGCTTCCTGAGGCCATGACCACCACACCGACCACACCCACCAGCCAGCACCCCCTGCTCACGACCGAGAGCACCCTCGACATCGAGGGCATGACCTGCGCGTCGTGTGTCGGCCGGGTGCAGAAGGCGCTCTCCCGGGTGGACGGCGTGGTGGAGGCCTCGGTGAACCTGGCGACCGAGACGGCCGCGGTCACCTACGACCCGGCGGTCGTCGAGCCCGCCTCGCTCACGGCGGCGGTCGAGAAGGCGGGGTACGCCGGCACCCTCCGCGCGGCGCCCCAGCCCGAGGCGGACCGGCCGGCCGCGCCGGACCCGGTCGCCGAGCTCGATGCGCGCCGGGACGTCGAGATCACCCGGCTGGGTCGCAAGTGGCGGGTCGCGCTCGCCGTCGGCCTGGGGCTGATGGGGCTGATGTACGTCCCGCTCGACATCGACACGATGGACTGGCTGATGCCGCTGCTCCTCGTGGTCGCGACCGGCACCCTGTTCTGGGCCGGCCGGGAGATCTACCAGCGGGCCTGGGCGAACGCCAAGCACGGCTCCTCGAGCATGGACACCCTGGTCGCGCTCGGGACCGGCGTGGCCTACGGCTACAGCGCGTTCGTCACCCTCTGGCCCGGGCCGGCCGAGCGCTGGGGGCTGCCGCTCCACCTGTACTACGAGACGGCGCTGATCGTGATGGCGCTGATCCTGATGGGCCGGTGGCTGGAGCTGAAGGCCAAGAAGCGCACCGCCGCGTCGATCAAGGCGCTGGTCGGGCTCGCGCCGACGACCGCCCGGGTGCTCCGCGACGGCGCGGAGGTCGACGTACCGATCGCCGAGGTGCGCGTGGGCGACCACGTCCGGGTCCGGCCGGGGGAGAAGCTGCCCGTCGACGGCGTCGTCGCCGAGGGCCGGTCCGCGGTCGACGAGTCGATGCTGACCGGCGAGAGCGTCCCGGTCGAGAAGACCGCGGGGGACGCGGTCATCGGCGCCACGGTCAACACCACCGGCACCCTCGTCGTCCGGACGACGGCGGTGGGCGCCGACAGCACGCTCGCCCAGATCGTGCGTCTCGTCGAGGAGGCGCAGGCGAGCGCCCCGCCGATGCAGCGGCTCGCCGACCGGGTGTCGGCGTGGTTCGTGCCGGCCGTGCTGGTGGTCGCGCTCGCGACGTTCCTCGGCTGGCTGCTGTTCGGCCCGGAGACGGACCGGCTGGTCCTGGCGATCGGTACGACGGTCGCGGTGCTGATCATCGCCTGCCCGTGCGCCCTCGGCCTGGCCACCCCGACCGCGGTCATGGTCGGCACCGGCAAGGCCGCCGAGATGGGCATCCTGGTCGGCGACGGTGCGGCCCTCGAGACCGCGCGCAAGCTGACCGCGGTCGTGCTCGACAAGACCGGCACCATCACCCGCGGCCGCCCCGACCTCGCCGAGGTCGCCACGACCGACGGCTGGGACGCCGACGAGCTGCTCGCCCTGGTCGCGGCCGCCGAGGTCGGCAGCGAGCACCCGGTCGGCGAGGCCATCGTGCGCGGCGCCCAGGAGCGTGGGCTCACGCTGCCGACGGTCACCCACTTCGACTCGGTCCCGGGTCACGGCGTCGTCGCCGAGATCGACGGCCGCGCCGTGCTGGTCGGCAACACCGCCCACCTTGCCGAGCACGGCATCGACACCTCGCCCCTCGGCGGCACCGGCGTGTACGCCGCCGTCGACGGCGCGCTGGCCGGCAGCGTCACCGTCGCGGACACCGTCAAGGACTCCTCGGCCTCGGCCGTGGCCGCCCTGGAGGGCCTCGGTCTCGAGGTCTGGATGGTCACCGGCGACAACGCCGCGACCGCCCGCGCCGTCGCCGAGCAGGTCGGCATCAAGCACGTGATGGCCGACGTGCGCCCGGCCGACAAGGCCCGTCGGGTCGCCGAGCTCCAGGCCGCCGGCCAGGTCGTCGCCATGGTCGGCGACGGCGTCAACGACGCGCCGGCGCTGGCCCAGGCCGACCTCGGCATCGCGATCGGCACCGGCACCGACGTCGCCATCGCCGCCTCCGACATCACCCTGGTCGGCGGCGACCTGCACGGGATCGTCTCCGCCATCGACCTCTCACGCCGTACCGTCACCACGATCAAGCAGGGCCTGGTCTGGGCGTTCGCCTACAACGTGCTGCTGGTCCCCGTCGCCGCGGGTGCGCTCTACTGGTGGGACGGGCTGCTGCTCGACCCGGTCCTGGCCGGCGCGGCGATGGCGATGAGCTCGGTCAGCGTGGTCACGAACGCCCTGCGGCTGCGCAAGCCCGGCCACGGCCAGAGCCTGCGCGGCCGGGTCGTGGACGCCGGCTACCTCGTCGGCATCGCCGCGCTCGCGCTCGCCCTCGGGGTCGGCTTCACCTGGCTGAGCCGCACCGACCAGGCCGAGCGCGGCATGAACGGCCTGCTCACCTGGCAGGCGGGCATGGGGATGCCGATGCGGCCGCAGATGAGCGTCCTGGAGGAGGCTGACGTGCCGCCGACGAGCGCCCACCACGCGGGCCTCGAGATCGGGTACGACCTGCCTGCCGACGTACGTCCCGGCGTGCCGACGACCCTGACCGTCACCGTCCGCGACGCCGACACCGGCGACCCGGTCGGCGACCTGGTCCGCACCCACCAGGTGTGGATGCACCTGATCGTGACCCGGGCCGACCTCGGCACCTTCGCCCACCTCCACCCGGAGCCGACCGGCGAGGAGGGCGTCTTCACGGTCGACGCGACGTTCCCGACCGCCGGCACCTATGCGCTGCACACCGAGCTGCGCCAGGAGGGCCAGCTCGCCGACGTCCTGGACCGCCACGAGGTCACGGTCGCGGGCGGTCCGCCGCCGGCCGAGCCGGTCCCGACCGAGGACGTCCGGGAGGTGACGGTCGACGGCGTGCGGATCACGCTGACCGGCGACGCGCACGTCGACGCGCCCAGCGAGTTCACGCTGACCTTCGCCGACGCCGGGTCCGGGGCCCCGGTCGAGGACCTCGAGCCCTATCTGGGCGCCGCGGGCCACGTGGTGGTCCTGCGCGAGGACGGGACCCGGTTCGCGCACCGGCACGCTGAGATGCTCGACGACCGGGGTCGGCCGGTGCCGGCGCTGCCCGGGACCGAGTTCGGGCCCGAGCTGGACATGCACGCCCGGTTCGAGGTCGGGGGGGCCTACCGGCTGTGGGCGCAGTTCCGGCTCGGAGACGGGACCGTGGTCACGGCGCCGTTCGTGGTGCACGCCGGCTGAGCTGAGCGGGCGTGCGTCAGCCGCAGTTGTCGCAGACGCCGGTCGGCGGGATCGCCATGAAGCAGTGCGGGCACACGGTCGGCTGGGCCTCGGTGCGGGCCCGCTTGCGGTCGCGGACGATGCGCTGGTCGAGCCGGGGGGAGAGCGCGGGGTGGCCGCCGCTGGCGGGCATCGGTGCGCCCGCCCAGCGGTAGCAGTCCATGCGGGCCGCGGCCGCGTGCTTCTCGCGCGCCAGCTCGTCGTCGATCGGGGCCGCGCCGGTGAGCCGGAGCACCTCGTCGTAGTCCTCGCCCACGGCCCCGGTCTGCCGGTGCACGACCAGCGCGGTCAGCGGCGGCTCGTGCTCGAGGACGTTGACCGCAGCGACCTGTGCGAGCACCCGGCTGAGCCAGTAGTGCGGGTTCTTGCTCGAGTGGATGCCGCTGGCCTGCTGGACCTGCGCCGCGAGGTCGGTGCGGTCGATCAGGCGGTGGTACGTGCCGGCGACCGTGCCCAGGATCCGGCGTGCCTCGTCGGCCCACGCGTCCTCGGCCTCGCCCGGCGGGACCGGGTCGGGCTCGACCTCGCTGTCCGTCGGTCGCCAATGGGTGCTTCGCTCGACAGTCATGCGGCTCCCGTCCCGGACCGTGGCGCGTCGTCCGTGGTGGTACGACGTCGCCTGCCGTGTCCTGTCTCGAGAGTAGTTCGCCCGGCGCCGTCCAGCGATTCCTCGTCGTCGGGTCGTGCCTTAGGCTGGAGCCGATGAGCGCCGAGGACTACTGCGACCTGTGTGACCTTCCGAAGTCCCAATGCATCCACGGGAACCCGCCGCCTCCGCCGCCGCCGACGGTGCGCAAGGCGCCGGCCGCCCGGCCGGTCGCACGCCGGACCACGGCATCCTCCGCATCCCCGAGGTCCTCGGCCGCCGCGGCCGCGCCGGCCCGGGCGGTCCGGCACCGCTGGACCCCGCCGGACGTCTTCAAGCCGGAGATCGTCGCCGTGCTGGACGCCGCCGGCGGCGAGCTGGAGCAGGACGAGGTGTTCCTCGAGCTCGAGGTCCGGATGGAGGAGCGGCTCACCGACGCCGATCGCGAGAAGACGCCCGAGGGCGAGCTGCGCTGGCGGTACGCCGCGCGGCGGGCCCGGCAGGCGCTGGTCGCCGAGGGCGCGATGACCAAGGGTCGCCCGGGGATCTGGGCCCTGGGCTGATGCAGGCAGCGATGGGGGAGCGGGGCTGATGGTCGGGCCGTTGGAGGAGCGCAACGTCTTCGGGACGCCGCTGGAGCCCTGCGGCACCGACCCGATCACCGGCTTCTACCGCGACGGCACCTGCAGCTGCGGTCCCCAGGACATCGGCCTGCACGCCGTCTGCACGGTGCTGACCGAGGAGTTCCTCGACTACCAGCGGCGGATCGGCAACGACCTGTCCACCCCGCGCCCGGAGTACGACTTCCCGGGCCTGCACCCCGGCGACCGGTGGTGCGTCGTGGCCGCGCGCTGGCTGCAGGCCTACGAGGCCGGTGTCCCCGCTCCGGTCGTGCTCGCGTCCACCAGCGAGCGGGCCCTGGAGATCATTCCGCTGGAGTACCTCGACGAGCAGGCGGTCGACGTCCCCGACGACCCGGGCGCCCTCCTCTAGCGCGGGCTGATCGTGCGGGCCGAGCCGCCGGGTCAGGGCACGACCGACATGCCGGGGGCCAGCGATCGGCGGCCGGTCAGGGCGAGGAGGACGTCGACCCCGTGGCCCAGGCGCAGGGCGGTGGCCGTGGCCAGCGCGAGGGTGTCCGCGAGCGCCTCGGCCGGTGGGGTGAAGTCGAGGCCGGCGGCCGCCGCGATGTCCAGGGAGTGCACCGTCAGCTCGAACGTCCTGGTGGGCAGGTAGTCGCTGACCCGCATCCCGCCCGCGGCCGTCTCGACGACCGGGTCGTCGCCCTCGAGGAGGTCCAGGGCCAGCTCCGCCTCCTCGCGTGCCGCGTCCAGGGCGGCGACCGGATCCGCCCCGAGCGAGACGCCGGCCTCGATCCCGCGCTGGTGGATCGCGTCGCGCGCGCTGCCGTGCGCGAGCCGGCTGACCAGCGCGAAGTACGCCGCGGCGTCCGGCGCGTCGACCCGGTCCGCGCGGGTCGTCAGGTAGGTCGCGACCGTGACCAGCGAGCGGCCGGTGTGCCCGACGAGCGCGCGCAGGTCCCAGGTGCCGAGCCCCGGTTCGGCGTACCGCTCGAGCGGCACCTGCGCGGCCAGGGCGAGGAACGCGGCAGCCGCCTCGGCGTACGTCGTGCGGGCGGTGCTCAGCGCGGTCGACATCCCACCATCCTCCGCCACCCGGCGGGCGCCCCGCGGGGGTGTCCGGTGGCTGACGGTCGATCGGACGCGCGGTCCCGGGTCCGCGCGGCGCCCTGGGGCTTCTACGGGCGCGCTGACCCGGTCCCGACCCGCTGCCGGCCTTGCCGGACTCCCCGACCCAGGCCCGGACACGCCGGTCCAGTCCACCGCGTGAATCCCCGCGACGGGGTCGGCGGGGGCTTAGCCTCTGCCGCATGACCGAGAGCAACGACCCCACCCCCGTCAGCCCCCAGAGCGCATCGGCGCCGCCGCCCTTCGGCGAGGCCACCCCCGCTCCTGCGGCGGCACCTGCCGCCCCGGCGTACGCCGGGGCGGCTCACGCGGCGCCGGCCGCCGGACCGATCGGCGAGGTACGCAGCACCGGGACCTGCATCCTGCTCAGCATCGTGACGCTCGGGATCTACAGCTGGTACTGGTACTACAAGACCCACGACGAGATGAAGCGTCACTCCGGCGAGGGCATCGGCGGCGGCATCGCGCTGCTCCTGGCGATCTTCGTCAGCATCGTGATGCCGTTCCTCTCCTCCAACGAGGTCGGCAAGCTCTACGAGCGCCGTGGCCAGCAGGCCCCGGTCACCGCGGCCACCGGCCTGTGGTTCCTGCTGCTGGGCTGGCTGTTCCTCGTGGGCGCCATCGTGTGGTTCGTCAAGACCAACAACGCGCTCAACGAGTACTGGAAGTCGGTCGGCGCCCAGGCCTGACCACCACCGCAGCGCACCCTGAACCGCACACCGGGCCGGGCCTCGACGAGGCCCGGCCCGGTGTCTTCATCGGCGGCCTCGGCCGAGCTCGGCGACCAGCCGCTCGACGGCGGGCGTGCTGACCAGGAGCTCGTCGTACGACGAGCCGGCGAGGCCGATCCGGACCGCCGGCACGCCGCGGCGCAGCGCGACCAGCTGCTTGTGGCCACGCGAGCGCCACGTGCCGCGCAGCCGCGTGAACCGCACCGCGAGCCCGTCGGGGGTCAAGGTCGGGTCGGTCATGGCAGTACCTCGATCTCCTCGTTCAGCTCCGCACCGTGCAGCAGCTCCAGGTCGTCACCCGACCAGAACCGCCCCGGGTCGTAGTAGTTGGTGGGTCGGCGGCCGTCGAGCAGGCCCATCGCCGTGTACGTCGCCGCCACCACCTCGGCGCAGTAGGTCAGCTCGGCCGGCGCGGGGCGGCGCAGCCGGCCGCGGGCCCACCGGCCGACCAGCGCGGCCGTGGCCGGGAACGGCGTACCGTCCAGGCGGGCCACGATCCGCAGCACCGCGTCCTCCATCTCCGGGGTGACCGGTGCGTCGAGCTGGCGCAGCCAGGCGCGCTGCCCGTAGCGGCCGGTCCACTGCTCGACGGCCGCACGCAGGTCGTGCAGCTGCACCCCGCGGTGGTGGCTGTTGGTCCACACGTCGAGCAGCCCCTTGCCGAGCTCGGCGTGCCACATCAGCGGCGGCAGGTCGTCGAGGACGACCGCCATGCCGACGTGGTTGACCGGCGCGTTGGTCAGCACCCGGATAGCGTGGTCGGCGGTCGAGCGGCCGCGGAACAGCCACAGGTCGCCGGTCCGCGTCAGGTCGACGGCCTGTTCGAGCGAGAGGGTGGAGCCGGTCGGGCCGGTCGGACGAGTCATCGAGAGGAGTCCCCCGTGAAGCTGTGGAAGTGGCTCGGGCTGGCGGGGCTGGCCGGGGTGGCTGCCACCGGTGCCATCATCGCGCGCGACCAGCGCCAGCGCGCGCAGCTGACCCCCGAGCAGGTCCGCGACCGGCTCCGGGACCGGCTCGAACGAGGTGCCGGGCCGGGGCTCAGTCAGGACGGGCGCACGCCTGGACCAGGTGCACCACCCCGGTGACCACGCCGATCGCCGACCCGACGATGCCGAGTCCGACCAGGACGTGGGCGACCAGCCCCCATCCCGACCAGTCGTCGGCCGTGTCGAACGGGTAGACCTGCCACAGGCGCGAGGTCACCACGACGCCGAAGCCGGAGGTGAGGATCTCTCCGGTCGCCCGGAGCCACCGCGGGTCCCACACCGTGTAGAGCGCGAAGACCGCCAGGTGCACGACGATCGAGGCGTTCACCAGGCCGAGCACCCGGTCGGTGTCCGCGGTGAGGAACGGCAGCACGTCCCAGCCGGGCCACCCGTTGATCGCGATGAGGCTGATCGCGTCGAAGACGACGGTGCCGACGTACCCGGACCGGCGGGCGGCCGCCCGGGGCGGACGTCGGTGGCTGGCGACGCGGGTGGGTGTGCTCATGCCACCAGGCTCGGGCGCCGGGCCCTCGTTCCCCAGGGTCGCGGGTCCGCCGGCGGCACGGACCTTGTTCCTCGCCGGGTTCCTCGCCGGTTCCTCGCTGGGTTCCTCGTCGGGTTCCTCGCCGCCGCTGACCGGGGCCGACCCCGGGTGCATGGGTCCCGGGCGCGTGGGCACCGGGGGTAGGTCGTGACCTCCGCACCTCGACCGCGGGCACTCGCCCTCCTCCTCCTCTGCGTGCTGCTCAGCGCGCCGGCCGGCTGCGCCCGCGCGGAGACGCCGGAGGCCGGTTCGCCGGCGCGGCGGGCCGCGGCGCCGTCGTTCGTCGTCTCCTCGCCGACCGACGGCGACCGGCGCCTCCAGAGCATCTCGGCCGCCCCGGCCGACGCCGCCGCGACCGCCGAGGTGGTGCTGCACCCGGACCAGGTCCGGCAGGCCTGGTGGGGGACCGGGGCGGCGCTCACCGACGCGTCGGTCCGGCTGCTCGCGGATCGTCCCGGCGTCGTCCGGACGCTGTTCGATCCCGCAGCCCGCAAGGGCGCCCGGCTGACGATGCTGCGGCTCCCGCTGTCGGCCACCGACTTCTCCCCACGGCTCTGGACCTGGCGACTGCGCGACGGCGCGGTCCGTCCGGCCCGCGAGGCGCGGGCCGCGGTCGACCTCGTGCGGTCGCGGGTGCAGCCGCTGGTGCCGCGGCTGCGTGTGGTCGGCGCGCCGTGGACGGCGCCGCGGGCCATGAAGACCGGCGGCACGCTGCGTGGCGGGGCGCTCGCGGCGGACTCGCTGGTCGAGTACGGCGACCTGCTGGTCGGCCAGGCCCGGTGGCTGCGCCGGCACGGCGTGCCGCTGTGGGCCACCTCGCTCGGCAACGAGCCCGGCCACAGCTCGGACTACCCGACGATGACGATGACCGACGCGCAGCTGGCCGAGCTGGGGACCGCCGTCGGACCGCGGCTCGACCGGCTCGGCACCCGACTGTGGGCGGTCGACCACAACTGGTCCGACCGGGACCGGGTCGACGCGGTCCTCGCCGGGTCGGCCGGCTTCGACGGTGCGGCCTTCCACTGCTACGCCGGCCAGCCGGCGCAGATGGCCGGCCTCGCCGTACCCCGGATGGTCACGGAGTGCACCGGCACCACCGACGGTGCGGCGGGCACCTTCGCCTGGGACGCGAAGAACCTGGTCGCCGACTCGGTCGCCGCCGGCTCGTCGGGCCTGATGATGTGGAACCTCGCGCTGGACCCCGACCACGGGCCGACCGACGAGGGCTCGCTGTGGGGCTGCAAGCAGTGTCGCGGGGTCGTCACGGTGACCCCCTTCGGGATCGCCCGGGAGCCCGAGTTCTTCACCCTGGCCCACCTCGCGCGCGCCGCCGTCCCCGGCGCCCGGGTGATCGGCTCGACCGCCCCGGAGTGGCTCAGCGTCGCGGCGTTCCGCAACCCCGACGGCAGCTACGGCGTCTTCGGCCACAACCGCTCCAGCACCGACCAGACCGTCCGGCTCTCCCTCGGCCCCGGCCCCGGCCCCGGCGCCGACGGGCGGTCCTACGTGCTGCACCCCGGGGACCTGTTCAGCTATCGCGGCCCGCTGCCGGGTTGAGCCCCGCCCGGCCGGCCGCCGACACCGGGCATCGTCCGCCTGTGGATGGCTGGGGTCAGCGGCCCGTCACCAGCGGGACGATGACCTCGACGCTCCCGTCGTGCTTGAGGGTGCGCAGCCCGAACGGCTCCGCGCCGTCCGGCAGCCGCAGGCTGCGCGAGAAGGTGCCACGCGCCGAGACGCCACGGAGCACCAGGTAGCGACCCGCCACCGAGACCTCGACCTCCGGCAGCTCGACGCGCACGACGTACGCCCCGTCCCGCTGGAACTGCTCGACCACCACGAAGCGGTCGTGGACCAGGCTGGCCATGTCCGCCCTCCCTTCCCCGAGCTCTCCCGACCGCTCCCGCCCGCGCGGGGAGCCGTCACCTCGACGCTCGCGCGGACGGGGAGCAGTGGCCAGGGCCGCTGGGCCGCAGGTCAGAGGCAGAAGGTCACGGCAGCGGGTCGACCTCGTCGTACCCGCGCACGCCGGCGGCGAGCAGGCCCAGGTGGTGGTTGCCGTCGCCGAGCAGGTGGTCGAGCGCGGTGAGCCGGCTGGTGTAGCTGCCGACGCTGTACTCCGCGGTCATGCCGATCCCGCCGTGCAGCTGGATCGCCTCCTGCCCGAGGTGCCGCCCCGCCCGGCTCACCTGGAGCGCCGCGCGCGACGCCGCCACCGACGTCTCCTCGCCCGACCCGCCGTCGAGCACCATCGTCGCCCACAGCGCCATGCTGCGCGCCAGCTCGAGGGAGACGTACATGTCGGCCGCGCGGAACGTGAGCGCCTGGAAGGTGTTGAGGGTGACCCCGAACTGCTTGCGGCTCTTGAGGTACGCCGAGGTCAGGTCGAGGGCGACCTCCATCAGCCCCACCGCCTCGTTGCACGCGGCGACGCGGGCGGCGTCGAGCACCCGGGCGATGATGCCCGTGCGGTCCTCGGCGCTCCCCAGCGGCGTCGCCGGCGTGGCGTCGAAGGCCACGCGTGCGGCGCGCCCGCCGTCGTAGGTCGGATAGCCGTCGCGTACGGCGTCCGCCCCGCTGACCACGAACAGCCCGGTCCCACCGTCGGGCAGTGCGGCGCTCACGACGAGCACGTCCGCGCGCGCGCCGTGCGGCACCGGCTCCTTCACGCCGCTGAGCGTCCAGCCGTCGCCGGCCGCCTCCGCACGGACCTCCGTGGCGGCGGGGTCCCAGCGTGAGCCCGGCTCGGCGTGGGCGAAGGCGAGCACCAGCTCGCCCGCGGACAGGCCGCCGAGCAGCTCGGTGCGCTGCTCGGCCGATCCGGCCTCGGCGACCAGGCCCCCGGCCAGCACCACCGAGGTGAGGAACGGCTCGGGGGCGAGCACCCGGCCCAGCTCCTGGGCGACGATGCCGACCTCGACGGCGCCGGCGCCCATCCCGCCGTACTCCTCGGCGAACGGGAGCCCGAGGACGCCCATCTCGGCCAGCTGGCCCCACACGGCCTCGCTGAAGCCGGGGTCCTCGGCCACCGTCCGGCGGCGGTTCTCGAAGTCGGCGTACGTCCGGCCGACCAGGCCGCGCACGGCCTCGCGCAGGGCCTGCTGCTCGTCGTCGTAGGTGAAGTCCATGGCGGTTCCTCCTCCGGGAGAGGGCTCAGAGTCCCAGGATCGTGCGGGCGACGATCTGGCGCTGCACCTCGTTGGAGCCGCCGTAGATCGACGCCTTGCGGAAGTTGAGGTAGATCGGCGTCGAGCGGCGCGTCCACCACGGCAGGTCGGAGTCCTCGCCGGCGCCGCTCGCCAGGGACGCCGGCCCGGCGAGGTCGACGACCAGCTCGGTCACCGCCTGCTGCAGCTCGGTGCCCTTGAGCTTGAGCACCGACGACGCCGGGTGCGGCTTGCCGTCGGCGGAGTGGGCGACCACGCGCAGCGCCGTGAGCTCCAGCGCGAGCAGCTCGTTCTCCAGCTCGGCGATCCGGGCGCCGACCAGGGGGTCCTCGAGCAGCGGCCCGGCCCACTGCTTGGCCTGGGCGAGCAGCCGCTTGGTGGCGCCCACGGGCGCGACGCCGACGCGCTCGTTGCCGAGCAGGAACTTGGCGTAGTCCCAGGCCCGGTTCTCCTCGCCGACCAGGTTCTCGACCGGCACGCGCACGTCGGTGAACCACACCTCGTTGACCTCGTGGCCGCCGTCGACCAGCTCGATCGGGCGCACCTCGACGCCCGGGGAGGTCATGTCGATGAGCAGCATCGAGATGCCGGCCTGCTTCTTGGCCTCCGGGTCGGTGCGCACGAGGTTGAAGATCCAGTCGCCGTACTGCCCGAGCGTGGTCCACGTCTTCTGCCCGTTGACGACGTACTCGTCGCCGTCGCGCACCGCGGTGGTGCGCAGCGACGCGAGGTCGGAGCCCGCGTCGGGCTCGGAGAAGCCCTGCGACCACCAGATGTCCAGGTTCGCGGTGGCGGGCAGGAAGCGCTCCTTGAGCGCCTGGGAGCCGAACTGGGCGATGACCGGCCCGATCATCGTGGCGTTGAAGGCCAGCGGCGCCGGCACGAAGGCGCGCTGCATCTCCTCGTGCCAGATGTGGCGCCGCAGTGGCGACCAGTCGCGGCCGCCCCACTCGACGGGCCAGTTCGGTACGGCGAGCCCGTGCTCGTTGAGGATCCGCATGCTGCTGACGAACTGGTCCTTGGTCAGCTCGCGCTGGTCGCGGACCGCGTCGCGGATGTCCTCGGGGACCTGGGTGGTGAAGAACTCGCGCATCTCGTCGCGGAACTCGGCGTCCTCTGCCGACAGCGCCAGCTGCATCCGTACCTCCGTGGGTGGGGCTCTCGATCGAGCCTGGTCGAGCGTGGTGGGGCAGACGCTACCGGCTGGTACGCGCCGAGCCACCGGGGCCGGCCCGTGCGGTGCGGCGCCACCGCCGCGGCGGCGGCGCTTCCTAGAGTGGGGGGCGTGCGCCGACTGATCCCCTCACCCGCCATGATCGTGGCCTGCCTGGCCCTGGTGCTCTCGATGGGCGGGGTCGGCTACGCGGCCACCAGGATCGGCACCAAGGACATCGCGAACAGCGCGATCACCAGCGTGAAGATCAAGGACGGCGCGGTGCGCCCGACCGACCTCAGCGCGTCCTCGCTGGCCGCGCTCTCGGTGCGTGCCTACACGTACGTGACGTGGCAGGACCCCGTGGTCCTCGACTCCGCCCGCACCCGCGGCTTCGCCTCCGTGAGTCGCCCCAAGACCGGCGTCTACTGCCTCACCTACAGCGACGACTCGCTGGATCCGGGGATCCTCGCGCCGCTGGTGAGCGTGGACTGGGACGGGTCGGCGGGCGCCAACCTCGCCGCGTACCTCAGCAAGTCCGCGCACGACTGCCCCGAGGGCGCCGACCTGGGCGTGCGGACCTTCAGCTTCACCGCCGGCAACCCGTACCGGCCGGCCAACACCGTCGCGTTCACCGTCGTGGTGCCCTGACCGCGTGCTCGCCACGCGGCGTGGGTACGGAGCGGCCATGTCTGCTCTCGACGCCCCCGCGCACGCCCTCGCCTCGGCCGGCGGCCTGCTGCTCGCCGGCACCACGCGCGCCGTGGCCGCCGTCCGGCCGGCGGCCAAGCCGCTGCACCCGCGCGGGGAGGTCACCCGCGGCCGCCTGTTCCGCAGCGGGGCGCGGCCGGCGACCGGCGTGCCGTGGCTCGACGAGGCCGGCGAGGACGACGTGCTCGTGCGCCGGTCCCGGGCCATCGGCCTGCCCGTCTCCGCGCCCGACATCCACGGCCTCGCGGTGCGGGTGCCACGCCCCGACGGCGGGTACGGCGACCTGCTGCTCGCCTCGACCGGGTGGGGCCGGCTGACCCGCTTCGTGCTGACGGCGAGTCGCTCGCCGCGCCGGCGCCCGATGACCACGCTGCTGCCCTACCGGACGGCGCGGGGCCCGCTGGTGATCGGCGCCCGGGCGACCGGCGAGGAGTCCTTCGAGCTCGCAGCGGCCGAGCCTGAGGGGGAGTGGGTGCGCTTCGCCGAGCTGCGCCTCTCCACGCTGCCCCCGGACGACACCTCCGACGCGGACGTCTCGTTCGACCCGGTGGCCAACCGGCTGCCCGGGCTCGAGCAGTACGACGCGGTCGAGCGACTGCGCGAGCCGGCGTACCACTCCGCACGTGCCGGCCGGTCCCGGTGACGCCTCGACCCGGGCCGCGGACCACGGCGTGACCCGCGCCCGACTGATCGAGACCCGGGCGCCGCAGCACCCCGAGGGGGTCGTGCTGGTGCTGCACGGTGGCGCCAGCCGTCCGGGGCGCTCCGAGGTGAGCCCGGCCCAGCTCTCGGTGCTGCGGATGGTCCCGGTGGCGCGACGGATCGCGGGTGCGGGCCGGGGCCGGCTCGCGGTGCTCCGGCTGCTCAACTCGGCGCGCGGGTGGGACACCACCCACACGCCGGTCGACGACGTCGCCTGGGCGCTGCGCGAGGTCCGCGCCCGCTGGGGGACGTTGCCGGCCTGCCTGGTCGGGCACTCGCTCGGCGGCCGGGCGGCGCTGCTGGCCGGCGGCGAGGTGGGCGTGCGCGGTGTGGTCGCCCTCAACCCGTGGGTCTATCCCGACGACCCGCGCCGGCCGGTCGACCTGACCGGCCGCCGGGTGCTGTTCGTGCACGGCACCGAGGATCGGGTCGCGCCCCTGGAGCGGTCGCGGGCCGTCGCCGAGCGCCTCGCCCGTCGTACCGACCTCGAGTACGTCGAGGTCCCGGGTGCTCGGCACGCGATGTTGCGTCACGGCGCGGTCTTCGAGCGCGCGGCCGCCCGGTTCGCGGTGGCGGCACTGCTGAACGTCGCGGACTAACGTGCGGGGATGCGTCCTCTCGTGGTGATAGGTGTCTCGGGCTCGGGCAAGTCGACCGTGGGTGCCGCGCTGGCGCAGCGGCTGCGGGTGCCCTACGAGGACGCGGACGACCTGCACCCGCCGGAGAACGTCGCCAAGATGAGCGCCGGGCATGCGCTCGACGACGCCGACCGCTACCCGTGGTTGGAGGCGGTCGGCGGGTGGCTCGCGGCGCACCCGGACGGCGGGGTGATGGCGTGCTCGGCGCTGAAGCGCAGGTACCGCGACCAGCTGCGACGGCACGCTCCCGACGTGGAGTTCGTGCAGCTCGAGGGCTCCCACGAGGCGATCGCCCGGCGGCAGGCCAGCCGTCCGGGCCACTTCATGCCCGCGTCCCTGCTGTCCTCGCAGTTCGCCACCCTCGAGCCGCTCGAGCCCGACGAGCACGGCATCGCGGTGGACGTCGACCAGAGCGTCGACCAGATCGTCGAGGAGTGCGTCGCCCGGCTCCCCGCCGCCCCCGGCAGCACCCCTGCGGAGCAGGGCTGACGTCGCCGTGCGGCCGGTGACCGGCCCGGTCGTGGTGTCGGTGCCGGACGTCCTCGTCCGCGAACAGCCCGCGAGACCCGGAATCCGCGCGCCGCGGACGGTGTTGGAGCGGGTATGAGCGAGAAGCAGGTGCTGGTGCCCGACGCGGGTCACCCGATCACGATCACGCCCACCACGGGCCGGGTCGTCGTCACGCTCGGTGAGCGCACCGTGGCCGACACGACCGCCGCCCTGACGCTGCAGGAGGCGAGCTACCCGCCCGTGCAGTACGTGCCGCTGGCCGACGTCGACCCGGCGGTCCTCGAGCGGACCGACCACGCGACGTACTGCCCGTACAAGGGCGACGCCGGCTACTACAGCCTGGTCGTCGACGGTGCCGCCCACGACAACGCGGTGTGGACCTACGAGCAGCCGCACGACGCGGTCGCCGAGATCGCCGGCCACGTGGCGTTCTACCCGAACGTCGTGGACGTGCGCACCTACCCCAGCGCCTGACGCCTAGCGGAGCGCGTAGAGGTAGCGGCTGGTCGGCACCAGGTCGAGGTCGCGGTCGGCCCCGATCCGGGCGACGCTGGCCATCAGCCCGGTGAGCCGGCGGCCCAGCTCGGCGTCGTCCCCACCACTGCCGTAGAACGCGTGCATGTCGGTCATGGCGGCGCTCGGGAAGAGCTCCTCGACGAACGCGTCGACGCGCGGCGCGCCCGTGGTGACCGGCTCGACGACGACGTTCTGGACGTAGCCGAAGGTGGCCTGGGTGCGGATCGCGATCGGGGTGTGCTCGACCATCCAGCGCCGCAGCCACTCCCCGTGCGCCAGCTCGTCGGGGCGGCGCAGGATCGCGACGTTGCTCAGCGCGTCGGCCCGGCTGCCGTCCCACGTCTCGGGAGGGTCCAGCCGACGGCGCTCGTCCACCCGCCAGCCGTGCACGGTCGCCGCCGCGGTCGCCAGGACCTCGGCGACGGGCCCGGCCTCGGCGTCCCAGACGCTGACGATCGCGCGCACCGGGTCGCCGGTCGGGATCCGCATCGCCGGGGCCACGTGCTCGTCGTCGACGTTGACCTGCAGTCGGCGTACGCCGACGGCCGCGAGCCGCTCGTGCAGGCCGGGGTCGTGGAGGCTCGTCGGAGGTCCCTCGCCCCACAGCGCGAACACCAGCTTGCTCACGGGCGCCCACGGTAGCGGCCCGGCCGTCCCGACGGCGGTCAGGCGCTGCGGGGCAGGCCGACCTCGTCGAGCGGCAGCGGCACGACGTCGGTGTCGGTCGCCAGGTGCACGACCTCGAGCCGGACGCCCGCGGCCCGGCCGGCGGCGTACAGGAACGTCGCCCGGTCGCGGTCCTCGGGCAGCACGCCGCCGCGCCCGGGGCGGGACCGCAGGAAGCAGTAGCTGCCACCCGGGTCGGCGCTCTCGAGCTCCGCGAGCAGGGTCGCGAAGTCCTCCGGGCCCGCCGCGTCGAGCTCGGCGTCGGCGATCTCCATAAGGCTGGGCACCGCGCGCCCGTCGGGCTCGAGGTGCATCATCCAGATGCTGCCCTCGGCGAAGCCGAGCGGCCGCATGAGGTGGCGCCAGACCGTCTCGAGGTCGGCCTGGCTGCGGACGGTGGGGCGGTAGGGGTGATCGTTCATGCCGCGGAGCCTTCCCGGTTCGCGGCTGCCGGCGAGCGGTTCTCCACAGGCGGTCCGCATCGGGTGCCCGCCCCCGTCAGGTCACCGAGCGGTAGACCTCCACGGTGCGCTCGGCGATCGCCGCCCAGCTGAAGTCCGCGATCGCGCGGGCGCGCCCGGCGCGGCCCATCTCGGCGGCCCGGACCGGGTCGGAGACGACCTCGATCAGGGCCGAGGCGAAGTCGGCGACGTACCGGTCCGGGTCCAGCGGCGTGCCGGTGCCGTCCGTGGCCTGCTCGATCGGCACCAGCAGGCCGGTCTCGCCGGGGACCACCACCTCCGGGATGCCGCCGGTGGCGGTCGCGACCACGGCGGTCTCGCACGCCATCGCCTCGAGGTTGACGATGCCCAGCGGCTCGTAGATCGAGGGGCAGGCGAACGCGGTCGCCGCCGTCAGCAGCGCGACCACGTCGCGCCGCGGCAGCATCTCCGGGATCCAGACGACGCCGCCCCGGGTCGCGCGCAGCCCGTCGACCAGGCCCTCCACCTCGGCCATGATCTCCGGGGTGTCCGGCGCGCCGGCGCACAGCACGATCTGCACGTCCGGCGGCAGCGCCGAGCAGGCCCGCAGGAACAGCGGTAACCCCTTCTGCCGGGTGATCCGGCCGACGAACACCACCGACGGGCGGTCCGGGTCGACGCCGAGCTCGCGCACCCGGCCGGGGTCCGGGGCCGGCCGCCAGTCCTCGGTGTCGATGCCGTTGTGCACGACGTGCACCCGGTCCGGGTCGATGCGCGGGTACGACGCGAGCACGTCCTCGCGCATCGCCGCCGACACCGCGATCACCGCGGCGGCGGCCTCGTAGGAGGTCCGCTCGGCCCATGAGGAGATCGCGTAGCCACCACCGAGCTGCTCGGCCTTCCACGGTCGCAGCGGCTCGAGCGAATGGGCGGTCACGACGTGCGGGACGCCGTACAGGAGCGAGGAGAGGTGCCCGGCGAGGTTGGCGTACCAGGTGTGCGAGTGCACCAGGTCGGTGCCCGCGCAGCCGTCCGCGATGGTGAGGTCGACACCGAGGGTGCGCAGCGCGGCGTTCGCCGAGGCCAGCTCGGCGAGGTCCGGGTACGACGACGTGCGGTCCTCGTCGCGCAGCGCGCCGAACGCGTGCACGTGCGTCGTGAGGTCCTCGCGCGCCCGCAGTGCCCGCACCAGCTCGGCCACGTGGACACCGGCCCCGCCGTACACCTCGGGTGGGTACTCCCTGCTCAGCACGTCGACTCGCACGCCACGAACCTACTCGCCCCTGCGGGCGGTCAGCGGAGGCTAGCGTGGGCCCATGGCCCGTATCTCCCGGAAGAACGTGCTCGTCATCTGCCTCGCCGGCGGCGAGGGCAAACGGCTGATGCCGCTCACCGCGGACCGGGCCAAGCCGGCCGTGCCGTTCGCGGGCATCTACCGGCTGATCGACTTCGCGCTGTCGAACGTCGTCAACTCGGGGTTCCTCAAGATCGTCGTGCTGACCCAGTACAAGTCCCACAGCCTGGACCGGCACGTCACCCAGACCTGGCGGATGTCGACGATGCTCGGCAACTACGTCACCCCGGTGCCCGCGCAGCAGCGCGTCGGCAAGCACTGGTACCTCGGCTCCGCCGACGCGATCTACCAGTCGCTGAACCTGATGCGCGACGAGCGGCCCGACTACGTCGTGGTCGTCGGCGCCGACCACGTGTACCGGATGGACTTCTACCAGATGGTCCAGGCGCACGTGGCGAGCGGCGCGGCCTGCACGGTCGCCGCGATCCGGCAGCCGATCGAGCTGGCCGACCAGTTCGGCGTCATCGACGTGCACCCCGACGACCCGTCGCGGATCCGCGACTTCCTCGAGAAGCCCACCGACCCGGTCGGGCTCCCGGACAGCCCCGGCGAGGTGCTCGCGTCGATGGGCAACTACGTCTTCGACGCCGACGCCCTGGTCGAGGCGGTGACCCGGGACGCGACCGAGATCGGCTCCAAGCACGACATGGGCGGCGACATCGTGCCGGCCTTCGTGCGCCGCCAGCAGGCGGCCGTCTACGACTACAAGGACAACGACGTCGCGGGGTCCACCGACCGCGACCGCGGCTACTGGCGCGACGTCGGGACGATCGGGTCCTACTACGCCGCGCACATGGACGTCGTCTCGCCGCTGCCGGTGTTCAACCTCTACAACTTCGACTGGCCGATCTACACCTCCTACGGCCCCCAGCCGCCCGCCAAGCTCGTGCAGGGCGCGTCCGGCGACCTGCCGCGGGTCGACGAGGCGGTCCTCTCGCCGGGCGTCGTCGTCACCGGCGGCGAGGTGCGGCGCTCGGTGCTGTCCCCGTCCGTGCGCGTCGAGACCGGCGCCGAGGTCAGCGGCGCCGTGCTCATGAACGGGGTGTACGTCGGCGCCGGGGCCGTCGTGCGCAACGCGATCCTGGACAAGAACGTCGTGGTGCCGCCCGGCGAGCAGATCGGCGTGGACCCGGAGGCCGACCTCGCCCGCGGCTTCGTCGTCGAGGACGGGCTCACGATCCTCGGCAAGGACCAGGCCTTCCCGACGTAGCCGACAGGCTTGATCGACCAGCCGGACCCGCCGACGAGAGGCAGCCATGACCCGCGACCCGCTCACGACCGTGCTCGCCGGCCTGGCGTCGGTGCGCTCCTGGCAGGAGGACTGCTACCGAGACCTGCACGCACACCCCGAGCTCTCCCACCAGGAGAGCCGGACCGCGGGCGTGGTCGCCGACCGACTCCGCCAGGACGGCTGCGCGGTCCACGAGGGGGTGGGCGGCACCGGCGTGGTCGGCGTCCTGGCGAACGGCGACGGGCCGACCGTGCTGCTGCGCGCGGACATGGACGCGCTGCCGGTGCGCGAGGCGACCGGGCTGCCCTACGCGAGCAGCGCCGTCGCCCTCGACGCGGACGGGGCCGAGGTGCCGGTGATGCACGCCTGCGGGCACGACGTGCACGTGGCCTGTCTGCTGGGCGCGGTCTCGCTGCTCGCGACTGCGCGGGACGCCTGGCACGGCACCGTGGTCGCGGTGTTCCAGCCGGCCGAGGAGGTCGCCGACGGGGCGCGGGGCATGGTCGACGACGGTCTCGTCGACCTGGTCGACGGTGCCGGCCGGCCCGAGGTGGCGCTGTGCCAGCACGTGCTGCCGCTGCCGGCAGGTCAGGTGGCGACGCGCGTCGGCCCGACGCTGTCCGCTGCGGACAGCATGCGGATCGTCGTGCACGGCCGTGGCGCGCACGGCTCGATGCCGCAGGCATCGGTCGACCCGGTGGTGCTCGCCGCGATGATCGTCGTCCGGCTGCAGACCGTCATCTCGCGCGAGACGCAGCCGGGCGAGCCCGCCGTACTCACCGTGGGCAGCGTCCAGGCCGGGACCAAGAGCAACGTGATCCCCGACCACGCCGTGATCGCCCTCAACGTGCGGACCTACCACGAGCAGACCAGGACCGCGATCCTCGACGCCATCCGCCGCATCGTGGTGGCCGAGTGCGACGCGTCGGGCAGCCCGCGGCCGCCCGAGTTCGAGCTCTTCGACCGGTTCCCGCTCACCGACAACGACCCGGGCGTGACCGGGCGGGTCGCCGCGGCCTTCCGCCGGCGGTTCGGCGCCGACGCCGTCGAGCTCCCGCTGCAGACCGCGAGCGAGGACTTCACCGACCTCCCCGGCGCCTTCGGCATCCCGTACACCTACTGGGGGATCGGCGGCATCGACCGTGACCTCTACGAGCAGGCCCGGGCGGCCGGCCGGGTCGCCCAGGACGTCCCCGTCAACCACTCCGCCGCCTTCGCCCCGGTCCTCCAGCCCACCCTCGACACCGGCACCACCGCCCTCGTCACCGCCGCCCTGGAGTGGCTCGCCTGATCCGCGCCCCGGTCGGCCGCGGCCGGCTCAGATCACGCCGGCCGCCCGCGCGGCGTCGGCGTACGCGACGGCGAGCGACGCGACCGTCTCGTGCGCGTTGAGACCACTCGGGTTGGGGACGATCCAGAGCTCGGCTCCCGCGAGTGGCTCCGGCTGTCGACCGACCACCGCGCGCCGGGAGCCGAACGCCGAGCGGTAGGCGGTGATGCCGGCGACGGCGACGACGCGCGGCGCCGTACGGCGCACCGTCTCGACCAGCGCGAGCCCGCCGGCGCGCAGCTCCTCGTCGGTGAGCTCGGCGGCCCGCGCCGTGGCCCGGCGGACCAGGTTCGTGATGCCGATCCCGCGGGCGCGCAGCCGGTCGCGGTCCTCGTCGGTCATGCCGGCCGACGGGCTGATCGGCTCGGTGATGATGCCGGCCTGCAGGAGCGCGGGGTAGAACCGGTTCGCCGGGTGCGCGAAGTGCGTCCGGGTGGCGGCGGTCCACAGGCCCGGGTTGATGCCGACGAACAGCAGCCTCAGCCCGGGGCCGAGCAGGTCGGGCACCTCGGCGTCGCGGAAGGACTCGAGCTCGGCGCGGGTGAAGCGGGGCACGCCGGAAGCCTGCCACGGCCCCGGAACCCCGGTCCGGCGGCTACCGTCCCATGGTCATGCGACGGATTCTCGGAACGACGCTGCTCGTGCCGGCACTGCTCCTCGCGGCGGGCGGGTGCGGGAGCGACGAGGGGGTGACCGCGGTCGGCGACCCGGCGGCGCCGGAGGTCATCGTCGTCTCCGGCACGGCCGCGGGCGGCGAGGTCGCGGACCGGGTGACGGCGCTCGACGACGAGGCGGCGATCGCGACGTACGCCGACCGGTTCCGGGGCCCGCTCGCCGGCAACATCGAGCGCGCGGCGCAGGCGGTCGACGTCCCGGCCGGGACCCGGCTGGTCGCCGCGGTCGTCGCGGTCGGCTGCGACGTACCTCC
This sequence comes from Nocardioides sp., assembly GCF_030019515.1. Classification (GTDB taxonomy): domain Bacteria; phylum Actinomycetota; class Actinomycetes; order Propionibacteriales; family Nocardioidaceae; genus Nocardioides. The sequence goes on from NZ_JASEEQ010000005.1 coordinate 195,464, forward strand.
CGGCGTCGACGTCGCGGGCCGGGGGGAGGACGCGACGTTCGTGCCCGAGCAGGTGCGCTCACCCCGGCAGGAGTGCTTCGCGCCGGTGACGACGGTGGCGCTCGCGGCGGTGCCTCAGGACGGCGGCGAGTAGGTCACCTCGATCGCGTTCGCGACCCAGCGCTGGAAGCCGTCCGAGGGGTCGTTGAGGACCGCGACGGTCCCCTTGCGGTTCTTGCCGACCATCGTGGACGAGCCGCCGCCGTCGAGGTTCACGGCCTCGTCGGCGCCGAGGTCGACCATCAGGTTCGCGAGCTCGACCATCGTGTAGCCGCGGCTGTCGGCCTGCCGGCCGTCGATGACCAGCAGCAGCACCTCGCCCGTGTCGGAGTCGACACCGACCGCGGTGCGTGGGTGCATCTGCCGGTCGTCGATCGCCCGGATGATCCCGTCGTGGACCAGGAAGTTGTTGCCGCTGATCGCCATCTGCGGACGGCCCTGGAGCGACCAGCGGACCTTGATCCGGGTGCCCCTGGGCAGCTTGCGCAGCACGTTCGCGCCCTCGCCCCGGCCGATGAACAGCAGCCCCTGGATCGGCTTGTCGTGGCTGAGCCTCGCGCGGTTGGTCCGGACCCGGCCGTTGACGACGCTCACCGCCCGCACCCGCTTGGTCTGGCCCTGGGTGACGCGGTAGCCGGCGGTGCGGCCCCAGCGCGGGGTGTAGATGCCGATGCCGCCCGGCGTCACGAACGGTGAGTTCAGGTTCGTGACCTCCAGCTCCGGGTGGCGCAGCACGTGGGCGCTCATCGGCAGGTCGCCGATCCGGGCGCGGCCGTGGCGGTTGATGAAGAACGCCTTGTTCCAGCCGTCCTCGCGGGCGTGCAGGAGACCGCGCTGCCGGTCCTTGCCCAGCCCGAGCGGGGCACCGGTGTGGCCGATGTCGTAGAAGTCGCCGTTCACGCCGGCGACGGCGCCGTCGACGCCGAGGATGTCGCGCACCGGCGCGACGCGGCGTACGGCGCCCATGCTCGCGTAGTCGACGCGCAGGCCCGGGGTGCTCGGGTCGATGGTCAGCAGGTGGGCGACGATCGGCCCGCGCGCGTCGGTCTGGCTCCACTTGGTGAACTTCACGCCCGGAGCGACCTGCCAGCTGGTCTGCCAGTTCTGGCCGGCCGCGCGGCGCATCGAGGGCAGCGCCACCGCGACCTCGCCCTTCTCGCCTCCGGAGGTGTGCCGGGGGTGCAGCGTGCGCGGCACGTCGGGACGGTTCCCGTGCCCGCCGGCTTGCGGGGCCACGGACGCATCACTGCCCAGTTCGCCCGCGAGAGCGGGCCCCGTGGCCGCGAGCAGACACGCGGCGAGACTGACCGAGAGGAGGTGGGTACGCACCTCTACAAGGCTAAGCGCTCACCTGCCGACGACGGGGAGGTGGGCGACCGTGTCCTCGAGCAGGACCGCGCCGGGCGTCCGGCTGCCCATGCCGACGAAGGTGTCGCTGACCGGGCTGGCGAGCACGTAGAGCGACTGCCCGGCCGGCACGTCGACCGCCACCGAGGGCAGCGCCAGCCGCCACGGCTGCCCGACCACCGGCTCGAGCGTGCTCAGCGGCAGCACGTTGTTCTGCACCAGGTGCGCGTCCGCCGGCGAGGTGCCGACCGCCAGGCCGTAGAACGCCCGGTTGTTGGCGCCGAGCGCGGTCAGCGTGCCGGTGAGGTACGGCGTCCCCGCGACCCGGATCGGCCCGGCGGCGACCTCGTAGGCCAACGGCGCGCCGCCGGCCTCGGGGGTCGCCACCGTGCCGACGTCGTACGTCGCGTTCGCGGCGACCGACGCGACGGTCGTGCAGGTGCTGTCGGGGGTGGCGAGGTGATATCTCCCGTAGCCGCGCAGGCCGGTGTCGCGGCCGCGCAGCTGCTCGTCGAAGAAGCGCACGCTGAGGTCGGCGAAGCTGCCGCCGGCCAGCCTGCGACTGCACGGGTCGGAGTCGACGCTCACGCCGCTGGGCAGCACCGCCGGCAGCACGTGGCCGCCGTTGTAGGCGACGAAGATGCTGTGCCGGCGGGCTCGCGGGGTGAGCGCGGTCTGCCAGTTCGCGAGCCCCTGCTGGAGGGGGAACAGGGAGTCCGTGGTGCCCTGGCCGAACAGCACCGGGATGTCGAGACGACGGCCGTGCTCGACGTGCCACTTCGGGCCGTTGGCGCGGAAGAACGTCGCCATGTCCTCGGTGCCCGGCACCGAGCCGTCCGGCCAGGAGCCGGTCGCCGCGCCCTCGACGAGTGCCTTGTAGACGTTCGGGGGCAGCGCGTCGGAGGGCACCGCTGCGGCGCTGAGAGCTGCGGCCCACGCGGTGCGGACCACGCCCTCGGGCGCGAGGCTGTCGCTGAGGTCGTTCCACGTGATCTCGGGGGCCAGCGCGTCGAGCACGGGCTCGCCGGTCACCCGGAGCTCCTCGAACGCGGTGAGGAACTGGTAGCCGCCGCCGTAGCTGCCGCCGATCGCGCCCATCCGCGGGTCTCCGGGGCCGTCCTGGCGGACCCACGGCAGGCGACTGACCAGCCGCACCAGCGCCCGCACGTCGTGGCCCTCGACCGCGGGGTTCTCGACGTACGCGTGCCCACCGCTCTCGCCGAAGCCGCGCTGGTCGAAGGAGATCACGCCGTAGCCGGCCCGCAGGTAGGTCGAGAGCTCGGCCGGGTCGGTCGCCCGGGAGCCGCCCCAGCCGTGGCTGTGCATGAGGATCGGCACCGGGTGCCGGCGGGAGGCGTCCGCGGGCCGGAAGATCGTGTAGCAGATCTGGACGGGCTCGCTGGTGCCCGGGTCGGGGACGCTGCTCAGGCAGCCGTCGGTCGTCGTCGCGACCGGCTTCGCCGCTGCCACGGGCGTGACCGGGGCGGCGAGGAGGGTGCCGGCGGCCAGGGTGGCGGCCAGCGCGGCGGCCAGCGCCGGGTGGAGTGTGGTGCGCAGCATGTGAGGACAACGCCTGGAGCGGGGCTCAGGTTACTGACCGGTCACCACGCGGGGCGACGCGGGACGACGCCCTCACCGGCAGGGTCCGCTGCCGAGCACGGCCAGGCCCTCGCGGTCGCCGGCGGCGAGGTGCCGCTGGCCGGTGGTCTCGGCGTACATCAGCTGGGCCGGGTCCTCGACGTGGCCGAGCCCCAGGACGTGGCCGAGCTCGTGCTCGACCACCGCGCGCTGCAGCGCCGCCCCGCCGGGACGCGTCCCCATCGCGGCGAACGCGTCGCGGTCGAGGGCGACCGTCCCGGTCACGTAGACGAACCGGCCCGGCGGCACCGACCGCGCCTCGGCCCCGCCGACGCCGGCGACGTCGCCGGCCAGGGCGGGCACCTCCTCGGGCGTCGCCCAGGCGATCAGCACGGGGGCCGTCGACCCGAACGCCCCGGCCCGGTCCTCGAGGCGGCGGTCGTCGGTGGTGCCGTCGTACCGCAGTCGGAGCCCGCTGGCGTCCGCGAGCTCGTCGACCGCGGCCGCCACCGTCTCCAGGTGCCCGGCCGGCGCGCCGTCGGGGTTGACCACGTAGGGGATGTCCCGGCAGCGGTCCCAGGTCACCGGGCCGACGCCGTCGGGCTGCATCATCGCGAACGCGTAGCCGGCGCCGCCGGGGTCGGCGATCGTGAAGGTGAGGTCCTGGCCGAGGCCGAGCGTCGCCCGCAGCCGCTCACCGGTCGACGTGGGGTTGAACGCGACGACCAGGGCCGCGAGCACGACGGCGAGCAGCAGCGAGGTGGAGGTGCGGGCGCGGGCCGGGATCCGGTGAGTACGACGACGGCGACGCTGCTCCAGCCGGTCGAGGTCCCGCAGCAGCCGGCGCAGCTCCCGGGCATGGCGGCGCTGCGCCAGACGTGCCGAGCGCATGCGGAACACGCGGTGATTCTCGGGCCCCGCCGGGGGGCCCGGGGGCGTTTCGCCCATCTTCGAGGACGCGCGCGCCACTACTGTCGGGCCGTGGGCCAGCCGTGGAACCTCTTCGTCGAGGGCGACAACCTCGACGTGCTGCCCCGGGTGCCGGGGCTGGTCGGGCGGCCGGTCGACCTGGTCTACATCGACCCGCCGTACAACACCGGCAACGACTTCGCCTACCACGACGACTTCCGCGGTCACGCCGCGTGGGTGGCGATGATGCGGCCGCGGCTCGAGGCCGCGCGTGAGGTGCTCGCCGAGACCGGGGCGATCTTCGTCAGCATCGACGACCACGAGGCCGCCCACCTGCGGCTGCTGATGGACGAGGTGTACGGCGAGCAGAACTTCCTCGCCCAGGTCGTGGTGAACCTCAACCCCAAGGGCCGTCAGCTCGGCAGGGGCTCCGGCTTCGCCACCAGTCACGAGTACCTGTTGACCTATGCACGAGATGCCGCCAGCACCGCTCTCAATGCGTCGACGAGTGAGACTGTCGACCCTGCGGACTTCCCGTTGGAGAGCGCGGACGGCCACCGATACAGGCACCTGCCGCTGCGCAACACCAACAAGAAGTTCAACCCGGTCACCGCGCGCACCCTGCACTTCACGGTCTGGGGCGACCCGGAGACCGGTCGGGTCGCGACCGTGCCGTTCGAGGGCGCGCTCGAGATCGGGCCGGTGTTCGGCGACGGCACCCCGGCGGTGTGGCGGTGGAGCCGGCCGCTGATCGACCAGCGACCCGACGACCTGGTCTGCCGCCGCGTGAAGGGACGCCTGGGGGAGCGAGTCGACGTGTTCCAGAAGGACTGGCTGCACCCGATCGCCTCGGCGGGCACCCCCGGCGTGCGGCGCAAGAAGCTGCGCACGATCTGGCTGGCCGAGGAGGTCGGCTCCACCGACACCGCGGTCGCCGAGCTCAAGGACGTCCTCGGGCACGTCTTCGAGTCGCCCAAGCCGACCGGCCTGGTCCGCCGGATCCTCGGCACCATGCCCGACGACGCGCTCGTGCTCGACTTCTTCGCCGGAAGCGGTACCACCGGCCACGCCGTCGCGCTGCAGAACGCCGCCGACGGCGGCACCCGCCGCTGCGTCAGCATCAACTCCGCCGAGCCGACCCGCGCGGGCTCCAACGCGCGCAACGCGGGGCTGCACACGGTCGCCGACATCACCCGCGCCCGGCTGCGAGCCGTCGCCGAGAGCGTCGGCGGCGGGTTCGAGGAGCTCCGCCTCCCCTAGAGGGCTCTCCTGCTGCAGCCCGGGAGTGCCCCCGCACAGGTCATCCGGACGGTGTCACCGCTGGCTCCGTCCGCAGGACCTCCCGCGCTGAGCGAGCGCTCGACCGCCCCTAGACCCCGGCGGCCTTCTCCATCGCCCGGACCTCGTCGTCGAGGTGGGCGAGCAGCCGCTGCAGGTGGGGGACGGTCCGGCGGCAGCCGATCAGCCCGAAGCCCATGTTGCCGTCGTACGACGTGCAGGTGATGTTCAGCGCCATCCCGTTGATCGGGATCGAGAGCGGGTAGGTGCCGACCAGCTTCGCGCCGTTCCAGTAGTGGGTCGTGCGCGGGCCGGGCACGTTGCTGATGATCAGGTTGTACGGCGGGCGCACGATGCCCTGCATGCGGAGCATCGGCGCGACGATCGCCGGGGCCTGCCCGAGGGCGCTCATCACCAGGATCTGGGTGGGCGTCATGCTCGAGAGTGCGTCCTTGCCCTCCTTCATCGACCGGTGGATCGCGGTCAGCCGGTCGGCCGGGTCGACCAGGTCGGTGCCGAGCCGGCACATCACGGCGCCGACGGCGTTCCCGCCGTCGATCGAGGCGACGTTCGACTCCTTGGCCTTGAGCCCGACCGGCACCATCGCGACCAGGGGATCCTCGGGGAGCGCCTCGTGCTCGAGCAGGTAGGCGCGGACCGCGCCGCTGCACATGGCCAGCACCACGTCGTTGATCGTGGTGCCGGTGGCCTTGCCGATCGCGCGGAGCCGCTCGATCGGCCAGTCCTGGGCGGCGAACCGGCGGGACCCGGTGATCTTCTGGTTGAACAGGGTGCGCGGCGCGTGCAGGGAGATCGCGGAGGTCTCGTTGCGCACGCCCTTGCCGAGGGTGCGCACCAGGGCGCCCGGCATCCCGGCGGCCTCGGCGACGATGCCGAGGCCCTGGCTCAGCGCCTGCCGGACCACGTGGGTGGGCAGCTCGGCCAGGTTGGTGTCGGTCGTGCGGCTCTCGGCCGCGGCCCGGTTGGAGCGGGTGCGCGCGTCCCAGGGTGCGGGCATGTTGCGCTGGTCGGGGTCCGTGGTGAGCACGCCCTGCAGGAGCCGCATCGCCGAGATCCCGTCGACCAGGGCGTGATGGGTCTTGGTGTAGAGCGCGACCCGGCCGTCGCGCAGGCCCTCGATGACGTGCGCCTCCCACAGCGGCCGCTCCCAGGCCATCCGGGTGCTGTGCAGCCGGCCGGCCAGGTCCAGCAGCTCCCGGATCCGCCCGGGCTTGGGCAGCGCGCTGTGCCGCACGTGGTGCTCGATGTCGAACTGCTCGTCCTCGACCCAGACGAGCTGCCCGGCGGTCGCGATCGACCGGTGGGGTCGCTTGATGAACAGCGGCGCGACCTCGGAGACGTCGCGCATCGCCTCGTACATCACCCGCCCGTAGTCACGTCCGGCGCCCTCGGGCTTCTCGAAGAGCTGCAGGCCGCCGACGTGCATCGGCATGCTGCGGTTCTCGGCGAGCAGGAAGCCCGTAGCCGTCGGGTCGATCGGTGAGACCACGCGCGTCCCCCACTCGTTGTGTGCGCCGTTGTCGTGGCGTCCGACTATGTCCCGTCGCCGGGGCGGCCACAAGGGCCGGTCTCAGCGGTGCTTCTTCCCCGGGCCCTTGCCGTGCCCGTTGTCCGGCCCCTTGCCGGGTCCCTTGTCGGCCCCGTGGCCCTGCCCGGATCCGGGGTCGTGCTTCCCGGTGCCCGCGCCGGTCGCCGGCGGCTTCTCGTCGGGCTCGGGACGGGGTGTGGCGGTGGGCGAGGGAGGGGGGCTCGCGGCGACCGTCACCCAGAGCGTCACGGCGGGGCGGGTCACGGCGGGGGTGCCGTCGTACCGACCCGGGTCCGGGGACTGCTTGACCACCTGCCCCGGGACGTCGCCGCCGGCGTCCTCCAGCACGACCTCGAACCCGGCCCGGTCCAGGATCCGGACGGCTCGCTCGGCCTGCTTGCCGACGACGGCCGGGACATCGAGCTCGGAGGCGCCGGCCGGGGGCACGTCGCGGTGCTGCAGCGCGAGCAGCCCGAGGGTGCCCGCGAGCACGACGGCGGCCGCGGCGATCACCAGCAGGCGCTGCCGGTTCCACCGCTGCCGTGGCGCGGGCGACGGGGCGGGCACCGGCAGCGGCGGGAGCACCGGCCCGGTCCGGTCGACCGTCGCCGCCCGGTCGGCCACCTCGGCGGCCGAAGGCCGGTCCTCGGGCTCGCGGGCGAGCATCGAGGCGACCAGCCGGCGCAGCGGTGCCGGCACCGTCGCCGGCAGCGCCGGCGCGTCCTCGTGCAGGCGGGCGAGCACCGTCGCGGCCTGGGTGTCGCGGTGGAAGGGCGAGGCGGCGCTCAGGCTCTGGTGGGCGACCACGCCCAGGCCGAACACGTCCGAGGCGGGGGTGGCCCGCTCGCCGAGCACCTGCTCGGGGCTGAGGTAGTCGGCGCTGCCGATGATCAGCCCGGTCTCGGTGAGCGGCTCCATGGCGTCCGAGCGCGCGATGCCGAAGTCGAGGAGCACCGCCCGGCCGTCGGGGGCGATCAGGATGTTCGACGGCTTGAGGTCGCGGTGCACGATGCCGGCGGCGTGGGCCGCCTCGAGCGCCCGGGCGACGTCGCCGACGAGGGTGGCGACCACCTCGGCCGACAGCGGGCCCCGGTCGCGGAGGACCTCGGAGAGCGGGGTGCCCTCCACGAGCTCCATCACGACGTACGGCGCCGGCCCGGCCGCGCCGACCTCCTCGCCGTAGTCGAAGACCTGGACGACTCCCGGGTGGCGCAGCGTGCCGGCGAGCCGCGCCTCCGCGCGCAGCCGGGCCCGGGTGACGTCGTCCACGTCGCGGCCCCCGTGCAGCGTCTTGATCGCCACGGGCCGGTCCAGCCGGGTGTCGTGGGCCCGGTAGACGGTCCCCATCCCGCCTGAGCCGATCCGCCCGGTCAACCGGTACCGGCCGCCGAGGAGCTCCCCTGTGTCCACGGCGGGGCGGTACCCACGAGGCCGCCGCGCGAACCGTGTCCTGGGGTCCCCGGCCCGGTGAGCGTGCACAGCGTGGCCGGTGACTGCTGTCTGCACAGGTCCTCGCCCTCGCCCGGCCGGCGGTCGGTCCCGGTGCTGGCGTCGGTCAGGCGTCGGGCGCGCGTGGCAGGATCGCGCCCATGGAGCCGGGGCCGCTGGACCGGATGTGGGACCGGAGCCGGACCTCGGCCCGGGCCCGGGTCCGGCGCCTGCAGTCCAAGTCCTGGCAGATCGCACAGTGTGCGCTCGCCGCCGCGGTCGCCTGGCTGGTCGCGGCCGACGTCCTGGGCCACCCGACGCCGTTCTTCGCGCCGGTGGCGGCCGTGGTCGCGCTCGGCACCTCGTACGGCCAGCGGCTGCGACGGGTCGCCGAGGTCACCGTCGGGGTGGCCGTCGGCGTCTTCCTCGCCGACCTGCTGGTGGCCGGGCTCGGCTCGGGCTGGTGGCAGATCGGCCTGATCGTGGCGCTCGCGATGGCGGCGGCGTTCCTCCTCGACGGCGGCCCGCTGTTCGTGATCCAGGCGGCGGTGCAGTCGATCGTGGTCGCGTCGTTGGTGCCCGACCCGGGGGCGGCGTTCACCCGGTGGACGGACGCGGTCGTGGGTGGCGCGGTCGCGCTGGTCGCGGCCACCGCGGTGCCGGCCGCGCCACTGCGCCGGCCGCGCGAGCAGGCGGCGATCGTGATGCGCAAGATCGCGGCCCTGCTCCGGGCCGCGGGCGAGGTGATGGACGACGGGGAGGCGGGGCGGGCGCTGGACCTGCTCGCGGACGCTCGCTCGACCGACTACCTGATCCGCGAGCTCAAGGATGCCGCCGACGAGGGCCTGTCCGTGGTGGAGTCCTCGCCGTTCCGGGTCCGCCACAAGGGCGACCTGCGCAAGATGGTCGACCTGGTCGACCCGCTCGACCGGGCGCTGCGCAGCACCCGCGTGCTGGTGCGCCACACCGCGGTCGCGGCGTACCGCAGGCGGCCGGTGCCGTCGTCCTACTCGCTGCTCGCGCTCGACCTCGCCGACGCGGCCGACCAGGTCGCCGACGAGCTCGCCGCGAACCGGATGGCGGCCGCGGCCCGAGACGCCCTGCTCGTCGTCGGTGAGGCCACCGGACGAGTGGAGCGCACCGGGTCGCTCACCGCCGAGGCGATCCTGGCCCAGCTGCGAGCAGTGGTCGCCGACCTGCTGATGGTCACCGGCCTGGACCAGATGGCGTCGACCGACGCCCTGCCACCGCCACCGCGATGAGCGAGCCGATGAGCGGGCCGAGCGCGCCCGGCTGGGTGCTGCACGTCGACCTCGACCAGTTCATCGCCGCGGTCGAGGTGCTCCGGCGGCCCGAGCTCGCCGGCTTGCCGGTGGTCGTCGGCGGACGCGGCGACCCGACCGAGCGTGGGGTGGTCGCGACCGCGTCGTACGAGGCGCGCGCCTTCGGCGTCGGGTCGGGCATGCCGCTGCGGGTCGCCGCCCGCAAGTGCCCGGACGCGGTCTTCCTGCCGGTCGACAAGGAGGCCTACGACGCCGCGTCGGCGCAGGTGATGGCGACGCTGCGCGGCCTGGAGTGGGGCGGCGTGCCGGTCGTCCTCGAGGTGCTCGGCTGGGACGAGGCCTTCCTCGCGGCGGGCGCGGGGCACGGCGAGCTCGGCGACCCGCGGGAGTTCGCGCAGCACCTGCGCGCCGAGGTGCTCGCCGAGACCAGGTTGCACTGCTCGGTCGGCATCGGCGACAACAAGCTGCGCGCCAAGATCGCCACCGACTTCGGCAAGCCGCGCGGCGTGTGGCAGCTGACGGAGGAGGACTGGTTCCCGGTCATGGGGGAGCGGCCGACGACCGCACTGTGGGGTATCGGCGGCCGCACCGCGAGGAAGCTCGCCGCGCTCGGCATCGACACCGTCGAGCAGCTGGCCCGCTCCGACGCCCGGGTGCTCGCCGCCGAGCTCGGGCCGACGATGGGCCCGTGGTTCCACCGGCTGGGCCGCGGGGTCGACACCAGCCCGGTCGACGCGACGCCATGGGTGCCGCGGGCGCACGGGCGCGAGGAGACCTACCAGGAGGACCTCGAGGACTGGGCAGCGGTCACCGCGGAGGTCCGGTTGCTGACGCGCCGCGTGCTCGTCGACATCGACCGCGACGGCCGCCCGGCCGCGCGGGTGGGCATCAAGGTCCGCTACCGGCCGTTCACCACGGTCAGCCGCAGCCTCACGCTGCCTGAGCCGAGCGACGACCCGGACGTCCTGGAGGAGGCCGCGGTCTCCCTCCTCGACCGCGTGGAACGGGACCGCCCGGTCCGCCTGCTCGGCGTGCGCCTCGAGATGGTCGACCCGCCCGAGACTGCCGGTTGACCGGCCCGAAGGTCGGCTCCCGTCACCGGGAGGTCATCCGGACGGTGCGACCGCTTGCTCCGTCCGCATCACCTCCAGAAGCGACCGCCGGCGAGCCTCACCCCAGGCCGGCGCGCAGCTCGGCGACGACCGAGTCGACGACGGCGACCAGGTCGCCGCCGGTGCGCTCGGCGACGGCGCGCTGGCGCTGGTACGACGCGCCGCGCTCCGGGATCCGGGCCACCTGCGCGAGCTCCTCGCTGCAGCCGAGCCGGTCGGCGACCGGCGCGAGCCGCTCCAGCAGGTCGGCCAGGTCGTCGGTGACCAGCCGCTCGTTGGAGTCGGCGTCGGTGATCACGATCGCGTCGAGGCCGTAGCGGGCCGCACGCCACTTGTTCTCCTGGACATGCCAGGGCGGCATCGTCGGCAGCGTCTCGCCCGCCGCGGCCCGGGTGTCGAGGTCGACGACCAGGCAGTGCATGAGCGCGACCAGCGACGAGAGGTCGTCGAGGTCGGGGACGCCGTCGCAGATCCGGTTCTCGAGGGTGCCGATGCGTGGCGCCGGCCGGACATCCCAGCGCACCTCGGAGAGCTCCTCGATCACGCCGGTGACCAGCTCGTCGCTCACGAACGCCTCGAACTCCGACCACCGCTCGAACTGGAACGGCAGGCCGGCGGTGGGCAGCTGCTGGAACATCAGCGCCCGGTTGGAGGCGTAGCCGGTGTCGATGCCGGACCAGATCGGAGACGAGGCGGAGAGCGCCTGCAGGTGCGGGTGGTAGTTGAGCAGCGACGACAGCACCGGCATCACCCGCTCGCGGTCGGGCATGCCGACGTGCACGTGCACGCCCCAGATCAGCATCTGCCGGCCCCACCACTGGGTCCGGCTGATCAGCTCCTCGTAGCGGTGCCCCTCGGACAGCTGCTGCACGGTCCACGACGCGAACGGGTGGGTGCCGCCGCCGTACAGGTCGACGTCGAGATCGTCGCCCGCCGGGATCACCACCTCGAGGGTCCGGCGCAGGTCGGTCATCGCCTCACCGACGGTGCGGCAGACCCCGCTGACGATCTCGACGGTGTTGCGGAGCAGCTCCTTGTGCAGCTTGTCGGGGTCGGGGAGCCGGGGCTTGGCCCGCGCGAACAGGTGCGTTGCGTCGTTGCGCAGGTCGCGGGTGCGCCGGTCGACGAGCGCGAGCTCCCACTCGACGCCGAGCGTGGGCTCGGGCGACGCGTGGAAGTCGATCCGCATCGCCCCAGCGTTCCACAGCTCAGCGCCGGGGCAGAGTGCCCAGCCGGGTGAGCCACGCCTCAGCCGTCCCGTCGTAGGGCGCCGCCGCGGCCTCGATCGCGGCCCGCACCCGATCGCACGAGGACAGCGCCGCACGGGCCAGCTCGTCGGGGTAGCCGAGGCGCACCCGGTGGTCGGCGAACTCGTCCTCGTCGTCGACCCAGACCCGGCCGCTGTTGCCGCGCACCACGTCCAGGTCGAGGTCGACCGCCCGGAGCACCGGCCCGTCCCACACCGGCGGGGTCGTCACGTCGACGTACACCCGGACCGGGCCGCCCACGGCGTGGAACGTCGCCAGCCACCCGCGTGCGGCGTCCGGACCGGGCGCCGGCGCCAGGCCGACCTGGTCGGTGGGGGCGACGTACGTCGCTCCCGGGCGCGCCATCGTGGTGCCCGCCAGGATCCCGAGCCAGTCACCGTGCTCGTCGCGGCCGAGGTAGTCCGCCTCGAACTCCCAGTGCGGCCCGTCGCGCCACTTGGTCATGACGACGCGCACGCGTTCGCCGGGGACGGGCGGCAGGTCCGGGTGGGCGGCCGGGGTCACGTGGCCTGTCTACCAGTCGGGCTGCCACGATGGCGCTCATGCCCGAGGCTCGCGAGCTGAACCTGACCCTGGACTTCTGTCTGCGGGTCGGCGAGCTGCTCCTCTCCTCGGGAGCCGGCGCCGCCGACGTCACCGCCACGATGAAGTCGCTGGCCTGGCACCTGGGCGTGCGACAGCCGGAGATCGACATCACGTTCACCTCGCTGTCGATGAGCTACCAGCGCGACCCGGAGGAGCCGGCCGCGGTGCTGCTGCGTCACGTCAAGCAGCGCGACATCGACTACGAGGACCTGACCCTGGTCGACCATCTGGTGCGCGACGTGCTCCGCGGCGAGGTCGACCTCAAGGAGGCCCGCAGCCGGCTGGCCCGGATCGTCTCGTCGGGCCACCTGACCCCGCGCTGGGCGGTCACGCTCGGGTGGGGGGCGATGTGCGCGGGCGTGGGCCTGCAACTGGGCGGTGGCCCGGTGATCGTGGCGGTGGCGTTCCTGGCCGCGGCGTGCATCGACCGGCTCCAGCTGGTGATGGCCCGGCGACGGCTGCCGTTCTTCTACCAGCAGGTCGCCGGCGGGGGAGTCGCGACGATCATCGCCGTACTGGCCGCGGTCGCCGTGCCCGGCGACCTCGACCCCTCGGTCGCGGTCACGGCCAACATCATCATGCTGCTGGCCGGCATCGGCTTCATGGGCGCGCTCCACGACGCGCTGTCCGGCTTCTACGTCACCGCCGGGGCCCGGCTGACCGAGGCGCTGCTCGCGACCGCCGGCATCATCGCCGGCGTGAGCGGCGGCCTGACGCTCGCCGACGTCCTCGGCGTCGACGTCGGTCGACTCGATCCCGGCGCGGCGGCCGACCTCAAGACGATCTCGTTGATGGCGCTCGGCGCCGCGATCTGCGGGTCGTCGTTCGCGTTCGCGTCGTACGCACCGCGCCGGTCCCTGCTGCCGATCGGCGCGGTGGCGGCCGTGGCCATCGTGATCGCGGGGTCGGGCGCCCTGGGCGGCATCGGCAGGACCTGGCCGACCGCGCTCGCGGCGTTCTTCGTGGGCCTGGTCAGCTACACGGTGGCCGGCCGGCTCCGGGTGCCGCCACTGGTGGTCGTCGTCCCGGCGATCGTCCCGATGCTGCCCGGCCTGTCGATCTACCGCGGCCTCAGCCTGCTCACGGAGGGCGACACGCAGACCTCCGACGGGCTGCTGGCGATCATCACCGCGGCGTCCGTGGCGATCGCGCTGGCCTCCGGCGTGATCCTCGGCGAGTACGTCGCCCAGCCGCTCAAGCGCGAGGCGCACCGCCTGGAGAACCGGCTGGCCGGTCCGCGCCTGGTCGGGCCGCTGCGCACCCGCACGTCCCGCCGTTCCCGCCGCCGGACCGACGACGCGGGGGCCTAGCCGCGTCAGACGACGGTCGTCTGGTCGGACAGCACCCGGGACGCGGCCTTCGCCAGGATGTCCTGGTAGCGCGACCCGGTCAGCTTGGCGAGGTGGTGCACGGCGTGCGCGTCGAGCCCGACCAGCACCCGGGCGCGGTTGTGCAGGATGCCGCGCACGATGATCTCCGCGGCCCGCTCCGGGGTCATCCTCGCGAGCTTCTCGTCGAACAGCTTCGCCGTCCGCTCCTTGTCCTCGCGGGCGGAGACGCGGGCGTTGCGGGCGATCGCGGTCTTGATGCCGCCCGGGTGCACGACGGTGACGCCGACCGGGTGGCCCGCGATCAGCATCTCCTCGCGCACCGCCTCGGACATCCCGCGCACGGCGTACTTCGAGGCGTTGTACATGCTCTGACCCGGCATCGAGACCAGCCCGAAGAGCGAGGAGATGTTGACCAGGTGGCCGTCGCCGGACGCGATCAGGTGCGGCAGCAGCTCCTTGGTGCCGTGCACGACGCCCCAGAGGTTCACCCCGATGATCCAGTCCATGTCGGGGTACTCGAGGTCCTCGAAGTTGCCGGCGAGCGCCACCCCCGCGTTGTTGATCGCGACGTTGACGCGACCGAAGTGGTCCACGACCCCGGCGGCGTACGACGCGAACGCGTCCCGGTCCGCCACGTCGAGGTGGTCCGGGCGCACCTCGCGGACCCCGGCCGCCTGGACCTGGTCCACGGTCGCCGCCAGGCCGGCGTCGTCGACGTCGCTGAGGGCGAGCCGCGCGCCGCGGGCGGCCAGGTTGAGCGCCAGCGCCCGGCCGATGCCGGACCCGGCGCCGGTGACCACGCAGACCTTGTCGTCGAGCGTCCTCATGCGTGGGCTTCCTCTCCCTGGGGGATGGTGGTGGGTGCGGCGGGGCGCAGCCGGTAGGCGTCGGTGTCGAAGCGGGCCAGCTGGCGGCGCAGGGTCACGGTCGACTTGGGCCACAGGGTGGTGTTGCGGCCCTGCTCGTCGAGGTACCAGCTCGAGCACCCGCCGGTGCTCCACACGGTGCGTCGCATCCGCCGCTGGAGGTCGTCGTTCCACGCGTCGTGGGCGTCCTGGCGCGGCTCGACCGCGGCGTACCCGCCGCGCCGGATCGCGCGGACGGCGCCGCGCAGGTAGTCCACCTGCGACTCGATGACGAACACCATGCTCGAGTGGCCCAGGCCGGTGTTGGGACCGACCAGCATGAAGAAGTTCGGGAAGCCGGGCACCGTGGTGCCCTTGTAGGCCGCCATGCCGGACGTGCGCCACACGTCGGCCAGGGTGCGGCCCTCGCGGCCGGTCACGTGCTCGGTGATCGGCAGCTCGGTGGTGTAGAAGCCGGTCGCCACCACCAGCACGTCGACCGGCCGCTCGACCCCGTCGGAGGTGACCACCGCGTTGCCGGTCACCTTCGCGATCGGATCGGTCACCAGCTCGACGTTGTCGGCGGCCAGGGCGGGGTAGTAGGTGTTGGAGATCAGGATCCGCTTGCAGCCGATCTCGTAGTGCGGCGTGACCTTCGCGCGCAGCTCCGGGTCGGCGATGCCGCGCTCGATGTTGGCCAGGGCCGCCCGCTTGGCGGGCGCCGCGATCTTGGGCTGGATGGTGAAGGCGGGGACGTAGGTCTCCCGGGCCCAGTAGACGGCCGTCCGGTAGAGCCGCTGCAGACCCGGGACGTGCCGCAGCGCCGCCCGCTCCCAGGCGGGGTAGCGGCGGTCGTGGCGCGGGATCACCCACGGCGCGGTGCGCTGGTAGACGTCGAGGTGGCCGCCGGTGGCCGCCAACGCCCGCTGCAGCTCGGGCACGATCTGGATCGCCGAGGCGCCGGTGCCGATGACCGCGACCCGCTTGCCGGCCAGGTCGGCGTCGTGGTCCCAGCGGGCGGAGTGGAAGAGCTCGCCCTGGAACGTCTCGATCCCGTCGATCTCAGGCAGCCTGGGCTCCGACAGGCCGCCGGCCCCGACGACCAGGGTGGTCGAGGTGACCGTGCGCTCGCCGTCCGGGCCGACCAGGCGGCTGTGCCAGCGCTGCGTGGCCTCGTCCCAGGTCGCGTGCTCCAGCCGGGTGTCGAAGACGAACCGGTCCAGGGTCCCCGACTCCCGGGCGACCCGGCGCAGGTAGGCCCAGATCTCCGGCTGCGGGGAGAACGACATGGTCCAGTCGGGGTTCGGAGCGAACGAGAACGAGTAGAGCTGGCTCGGGACGTCGCAGGCCGCGCCGGGGTAGGTGTTGTCCCGCCAGGTGCCGCCCACGTCGCCGGCCTTCTCGACCACCAGGAAGTCGGTCTCGCCGTCCTGCTGCAGCCGGATCGCGGTGCACAGCCCGGCGAAGCCGGCGCCGACGACGAGGTGCTCGACGTGCTGCCCGACGTGCTGTTCGGGGGCGGACGTGCGGGGTGCGCTCATGGTGGCCGACCGTACTGGCGTTATTGAAAATGTGTCAATAGAGTGGGGTCCGTGACGACGCCCATCACCCGCACCCGGCTCACGCCCGAGCAGCGGCGCTCCCAGCTGCTCGATCTCGGGGTCCGCCTGCTCGCCACCCGCTCCCTCGACGAGCTCTCGATCGACCTGCTCGCCGAGGAGGCCGGCATCTCGCGGGGCCTGCTCTACCACTACTTCGGGAACAAGCATGCCTTCCACGAGGCCGTCGTGCGACGGGCGGCCGACGACCTGATCGAGCAGACCGCGCCGCCCTCCGACGACGAGCCGATGGTGCGGCTGGTCAGCTCGCTCGCGGCGTACGTCGACTACGTCGTCGCCAACCACGAGGGCTACCTCTCACTGGTGAAGGCGGCGGCCGGCGGCAACGAGACGCTGCGCGAGATCTACGAGGAGGCGCGCTCGGCGCTCAACGGGCGGATCTTCCGCGAGGACGCCCAGGGCGAGATCATCCCGGACACCCCCGTGACCCGGCTCGTCGTCCGCGGCTGGTCGGCCATGATCGAGGAGCTGGTCCTGTCCTGGATCGCCGACCCCGGCGGACTGTCCCGCGAGCAGCTCCTCGAGATCCTCGCCGCCTCCCTGCCCGCCATCGTGGAGACCGTCCCGGAGCAGTAGTCCCCCGACGATCGCCATGGGCGCGCGCCGGCCCGGAGGCGTCAGGGACCACCACGGTGAGGGGGGAGGGACGGCGAGCAGCAGGGGCCAGCGCGCGGCGTTACGCCGGCGCCCCGGTCCGCGCCACCGCACCTTCGGGCAGGTCGGCCGGCGTAGAGCCCGGCGATCGGCGTCACGTCCTCACGTTCTATCCCGTCGACTCGGCGCATCTTGCCCGCGTGTGGGGCGCGAGTCGGCGCATCTTGCCCGGGTGGAGGGCGCGAGTCGGCGCATCTTGCCCGGGTGGAGGGGGCGAGTCGGCGCATCTTGCCCGCGTGGAGGGCGCGAGTCGGCGCATCTTGCCCGCGTTGTCCACAGGTCCCGGACAAGACGCGCCGACTCGACGGGCGTGGGTGGGCAAGACGCGCCGACTCGGCATTCGGGTGGACGCGGTTGGCAGAATGGAGCGGTCATGTCCGAGAAGCTCCAGATCACCTACCCCCCGGAGCTGCCGGTCACCCAGCGCCGTGAGGACATCGCCGCGGCCATCCGCGACCACCAGGTCGTGATCGTGGCGGGGGAGACCGGCTCGGGCAAGACGACCCAGCTGCCGAAGATCTGCCTCGAGCTGGGCCGCGGCTCCAAGGGGCTGATCGGGCACACCCAGCCCCGCCGGATCGCGGCGCGGTCGGTGGCGGAGCGGATCGCGAGCGAGCTGGGGACCGAGCTCGGCGACCTGGTCGGCTACCAGGTCCGGTTCACCGACCGGACCTCGAGGAGGAGCCGGGTCAAGCTGATGACCGACGGCATCCTGCTCGCGGAGCTGCAGCGCGACCGGCAGCTGCGCAGGTACGACACGATCATCATCGACGAGGCCCACGAGCGCAGTCTCAACATCGACTTCCTGCTCGGCTACCTCAAGCGGCTGCTGCCGAAGCGGCCGGACCTCAAGTTGATCATCACCTCGGCGACCATCGACGTGGAGCGGTTCGCCAAGCACTTCGACGCCCCCGTCGTCGAGGTCTCCGGCCGCACCTACCCCGTCGAGATCCGGTACCGGCCGCTGATGGCGTTCGACGAGGAGGACGACGAGGGGGAGGTCGTCGTCCGCGACCAGACCGAGGCCATCGTCGAGGCGATCAAGGAGCTCTCCGCCGAGGGGCCCGGCGACGTCCTGGTCTTCCTGCCCGGCGAGCGCGAGATCCGCGACACCGCCGACGCCCTCGCCGACCTGCCGCGCACCGAGATCCTCCCGCTCTACTCCCGGCTGTCTGCGGCCGACCAGCACCGGGTCTTCTCCTCCCACGGCAACGCCGTACGCCGCGTGGTGCTGGCCACCAACGTCGCGGAGACCTCACTGACCGTGCCCGGCATCCGGTACGTCGTGGACACCGGCGTCGCGCGGATCAGTCGCTACTCGGTGCGGACCAAGGTCCAGCGGCTGCCGATCGAGCCGATCAGCCAGGCCTCGGCCAACCAGCGCTCCGGGCGCTGCGGCCGCGTCGAGGCGGGCATCGCGATCCGGCTCTACTCGGAGGAGGACTTCGAGGGCCGGCCCGAGTTCACCGACCCCGAGATCCTGCGCACCAACCTGGCCAGCGTCATCCTCCAGATGACCAGCCTCGGCCTGGGCGACATGGCGCGCTTCCCTTTCGTCGAGCCGCCCGACCGGCGCAATGTGCAGGCCGGCGTGCAACTGCTCGAGGAGCTCGGCGCCCTCGCCGGCCAGGACGACCGGCTGACCCGGATCGGCAAGCGCCTCGCGCGGCTGCCGATCGACCCCCGTCTGGCCCGGATGATCCTCGAGGCCGAGCGGCTCGGCTGCGTCCGCGAGGTCGTGGTGATCGCGGCCGCCCTCTCCCTGCAGGACCCGCGCGAGCGTCCCGGCGCGGACCACCCCAAGGAGCAGGCGCAGGCCGACCAGCTGCACGCCCGGTTCAAGGCCGAGGGCAGCGACTTCCTCACCTGGCTCAACCTGTGGCGCTACCTCAAGGAGCAGCAGAAGGAGCTCTCCTCTTCGGCGTTCCGGCGGATGTGTCGACGCGAGTTCCTCAACTACCTGCGCGTCCGGGAGTGGCAGGACTTCGAGTCCCAGCTGCGCCAGGTCTGCAAGGAGATGGACATCAAGGTCGGCCAGCCGGCCGACAACCCTGACCAGGACGGCATCCACCAGGCGCTGCTCTCCGGCCTGCTGTCCCACATCGGGCTCCTCGAGGAGCGGGTGTCGACGGGCTCGACCACCGAACGACGCCGCGGGCCGCGGGAGTACCTCGGCGCCCGCGGCGCGCGGTTCGCGGTCTTCCCGGGCAGCGTGCTGCACCGGAAGAACCCGCAGTTCCTGATGGCCGGCGAGCTGGTCGAGACGAGCCGGCTCTGGGCGCGGCAGAACGCCGCGATCAAGCCCGAGTGGGCCGAGCGCCTCGGCGAGCACCTGGTCAAGCGCAGCTACTCCGAGCCGCACTGGAGCAAGAAGCGGGCCTCGGTGATGGCCTTCGAGCGGGTCACGCTGTACGGCGTCCCACTGGTCGCGGACCGCCCCGTGGCGTACGGGAAGGTCGACGCCGCGCTGTCCCGCGAGCTGTTCATCCGGCACGCACTGGTCTACGGCGAGTGGTCGAGCCGGCACCGGTTCCTCGAGACCAACCGGCGGCTGCTCGAGGAGGCCGAGGAGCTCGAGCACCGGGCCCGGCGCCGCGACATCGTCGTCGACGAGCACACGCTGTTCGACTTCTACGACGCCCGCGTCGGCGCCGAGGTGGTCAGCGGTGCCCACTTCGACCAGTGGTGGAAGCGGGAGCGGCAGCGCAACGGCCAACTGCTGACCTTCGACCCGGCGATGCTGACCCACGACACGGTCGAGCAGATCAGTGCCGCCGACTACCCCGAGCAGTGGCAGTCTGCCGGGTCCGGTGGTGAGGGGCTGACGTTCCCGATCAGCTACCACTTCGAGCCCGGCACGCCCGACGACGGGCTGACGATCGACGTCCCCGTCGCCACCCTCAACCGGGTCGAGGCCGACGACTTCTCCTGGAACGTGCCCGGACTGCGGGAGGAGCTGGTCACCAGCCTGATCCGCAGCCTGCCGAAGAACCTGCGCGTCCACCTCGTCCCGGCCCCCAACACCGCCCGGGAGTTCCTGACCACGGTGCCGCCCGGCGAGGAGCCCCTCCTGGAGGCGCTCGAGCGCTGGTGCCGCGCCCGGACCGGACTCCTGGTGCCCCGCGACGCGTGGGACTGGGCCAAGGTGCCGGAGCACCTGCGACCGACGTACCGCGTCGTCGACGACGAGGGCCGCGAGCAGGCCCGCGGCAAGGACCTCGAGGCGCTCAAGGCGCCGTTGCGGCCGAGGTTCGCCCAGGCGATCGCCGAGGTCGCCAGCGAGAGCGGGCTGGCGCGCACCGGCGAGACCAGCTGGGCGTTCGGCACGGTCCCGGCCACCCACACCGACCGGCGCGCCGGCCACGAGGTGCAGGTGCACCCGGCGCTGGTCGACGAGGGCACGACGGTCGGCCTGCAGGTCTTCGGGTCGGTGGAGGAGCAGGAGGCACGGCACCGCCTCGGCGTGCGCCGGTTGCTGCTCGTCGAGCTGGACTCCCCGGTGAAGCGGGTTCTCGACGGGCTCACCAACGCCGAGAAGCTCGGGCTCGCGGGCTCGCCGTACCCCAGCGTCGCCGAGCTCCTCGAGGACTGCCGGGCGGCGGTCGTCGGTGCCCTGGTCGACGCCCGGCCCGTGGTGCGCGACGAGGCGGCGTACGCCGCGCTGCGGGCGGAGGCGGCCCGCGACCAGGAGGCCCACCTGCGGGCCGTGATGGGCGACGTGATCCGGGTCCTGGACGCCTGGCGCCGGGCGGAGAAGGCGCTCAGCGGCCGCGCGGACATGGTGGCGCTGCCCGCGCTCACCGACATGCGCGCCCAGCTGGGGCGACTGGTGCACCGCGGGTTCGTCGGCGAGGCCGGCGCGGCCCAGCTGCGCCGCTACCCGGTCTACCTCACCGCGCTCGAGCAGCGCCGCGAGCGGCTGCCCGGGCAGGTCAACCGCGACCGGCAGCTGATGGACCAGGTCGCCGACCTCCAGGCCGCCTACCTGCACCAGGTCGAGGCGCTGCCGCCCGGTCGGCCGCCCGGCGCGCGACTGCGGCAGGTCCGCTGGATGCTCGAGGAGTACCGCGTCTCGCTGTGGGCCCAGCAGCTCGGGACGCCGTACCCGGTCAGCGACCAGCGCATCCGACGTAGCCTGCAACCGTGAACGAGCGCGCGCACCACCGTCCGATGACCCCGGGCGGTGACTTCTTCGAGGCGCTCGTCGGTGGTGCCGACCCGGCCGTGGTGAGCGAGGCGGCGGAGCGCGCGGCGACCCTCCTCGTGCGCGGCGCCCGGGAGTCCGACGACGCGGCGGTCGCCGACCGGTTGCTGCACCTCGCCGACACCGAGGGCATCGAGACGATCGCCGAGGTGTGGTCGGGTGCCCCCGCGGACTCGCTCGCCGGCTGCCTGTGGCGCCTCTACCTGCTGCGCTCCTGGGTGTACGCCGACCCGCTGGAGGTCGCCCGCGAGTTCGAGGCCGGGCGCCGCAGCGCGCAGGTGGCCCGGGTGGTCGCCGGCGTCGCGGAGCCGCCCGGACCCGAGCAGCTCAAGACCATGGTCGACCAGGTGCTGAGCGGCATCGCGGGCAGCGACTTCGCCGACGTGCTGCTGCGGGCGGCGGCGTTCGCCCGGGTCGTGGCGACCGGCCGCGCGACGCTGAGCGACCCGACCGGGGCCGAGGTGCAGCGGATGCTGGTGCTCTCCGAGCAACTCGAGTCGGCGGGTCACGCCGAGTTGGAACACGAGCTGGCATGAGGCCGTTACACTCACCGAGTACGCCGGGCCGTGGCAGCCCCGGGTCCCAAAATCAGCCGCTACGAGCGGCCACGCGCCGTGAGGCGCTCCCGGTCCGGCGTACTCCTACTTCCTGCACCTTCTAGTCTCCTCGCATGAGATCGCTGCGGCGGCTGCTGGCCCGGGCCCGACCGAGAGCCAGGACATCGGCCCGGAGATCGGCCCGGGCCGCCGCGCCGGCGTCGACCGTGTCGTACGCGCCCCGGGCCGACGGTCGGCCCGACCCCGGCGAGGTCGTCTGGGGTTGGGTGCCCTACGAGGACGACCCGCGACAGGGCAAGGACCGGCCGGTGCTCCTGATCGGCCGGCGTGCGGGCACCCTGCTCGGGCTGATGCTGACCAGCAAGGACCACGACCGCGACGCCGCGGACGAGGCACGCTGGGGCCGGCACTGGATGGACGTCGGCGCCGGCGGGTGGGACCGCGAGCGGCGTCCCAGCGAGGTCCGCCTGGACCGGCTGATCGAGCTCGCGCCGGACGCCGTACGACGAGAGGGCGCCGCCCTCGACCGGGCCACGTTCGATCGCGTGGTCGCCGAGGCGCGTCGGTTCCACGCACTGGGCTGAGTGGTCTCGGGTCTCGACCCGCCGTCGCAGCCTCGTCCCTCGGCCGCGGGCCTTGCTCGACCTCCCCGAGCCCCCGCAGCGAGCTCGTCCCTCGCTCGCTCCTGCTCGGTGACCTAGAACGTGCGGGCCACCCGGCGCAGCGCCATCCGGGCGGGGTCCCAGGAGTCGGGGTAGCTCTCGCTGCGGGCCGTGACCTCGACCACGGTGAGGTAGCTGCCGGTGCGCAGGATGCCCAGTCCGGCGGCCCGCCTCCGTGCGGCGGTGCGGTAGGACTCGGCGGTCCCGGTGTGCACCGTCACGGGCTCCATCGGCCCGACGTCGGCGCGGTCCACCCGCTCCGCGCAGTCATCGCGCCACGCGACCAGCACCTGGTGGGCGCGCCACGCCGAGCGGGCGTCCGCGAACCGGGCGACCACCTGCGTCGCGCTGACCCGGTCGGCGGCGGTGTACGTGCGGCGTACCGTCTCGACGGCGCCGATGGTGCCCAGCAGGGTCTTCTGGCAGGTCCCGACGGCCGGGTCGCGATCGGGGTCCTCGGGGCCGGTGGCGTCGACCGCCCAGGCCCGCTCGCCGACCGTGGGCAGCCGGTCGGCGTCCAGCAGGTGCTCGGCGGTGGTGGCTCGCGCCCGCGGCTCCAGGGCACCGACCTTGCGGCCGTGCGGCTTGCGGGTCGGTGGCGTCGTGGCGCTCGGTCCGGGTGCCGGCGGCTCGGTCGTCGGCGGCACCGCGGGCGTGGACCGAGCGCTCGGGGTCACGACCGGCTCCGCCGCACCCGGCCCGTCCGCACCCCGCCCGTCCCCACCGGAACCACAGCTCGCGAGCAGCAGCGAGGCCGTCACGCCCCCGACGACCAGTGCCGCCATCTGGGAGGTGGTCCGGACCCGAGGCACGCCTGCCATTGTAGGGATCCGGGACCGCCGATCCGGGTTGCGACATGCGGCCCCGGCGACCGGTCGACACCACTCGCTAGGGTTGTCCGCGCCGGGCGCGACCCGGACGAGATCAGCGAGTGCGCGCGAGGAGGATGCCGGTGAGGGCGAGTCGGGGGCGTCGCGCGTTGCTGGGCGCCGTGGCTGCGGTCGGCCTCGCGCTGTCCGCGGTGGGCTGCACCGACGGCGGGGCGACGCCCGGGCCGGCGCCGTCGACCACCCCGGCCCAGCCGGAGGTGTCCCAGCTGACGTTCGGGGTCTACGGCGCGCCGGCCGAGATCGCGGCGTACCGCGCCAGCGTCGATGTCTGGAACGCCGCCGCCAAGGGCGAGGGCGAGGACCGGCCCGAGGTCAAGCTGCGGTCCTGGCCCGACCACGCGGCGATGCGTGCCGATATCGACGCGGGTGCCCCGGTGCCCGACGTGTTCCTGGCCTCCCGCTCGGACCTGAGCTGGTTGCTCGAGAACCGCCACAACCAGCCGGTCGACGAGCTGCTCGACGAGCGCGGCGTCGAGTTCGGCGACGACTACTCGCGCGACTCCATCCAGGCGTTCAGCGCGCGCGACCGGTTGCAGTGCATGCCCTACTCCGTCTCGCCGATGGTCATCTACTACAACCGCGACCTGGTGAACTTCAACCGGATGCGCAAGCGCGGCCTGGACGCCCCCGACCAGGACTCCACCAGCTGGTCCTTCGAGCAGTTCGCCGCGGCCGCCGACTTCTCCTCCCGCCCCCGGCGCGACACCAAGGGCGTGCACATCGCCGCGACGCTGGCCGGGCTGGCGCCGTTCATCGGGTCGGGCGGTGGCTCGGTCTACGACGACAGCACCGACCCGACCTCGCTGTCCTTCTCCAGCGACGGGACCCGATCGGCGCTCGAGCGCACCCTCGAGCTGCTCCGCAACCCGCAGGTCACCCTGGACGACGACCAGCTCGCCGAAGCCAGCCCGCTGACCTGGTTCGAGCGCGGCCGCCTCGGCATGATCGCCGGCTACCGCTCGCTGGTGCCCCTGCTGCGCCAGGTCGAGGACCTCGACTTCGACGTGATGCCGATGCCGGTGCTCGACAGCTCCTCGACGGTCGGCGACGTCACCGGCCTCTGCCTGTCCCGCACCTCCGAGAGCCTGCCGCTGGCGGCCGACTTCCTGGTCCACGAGATCTCGGCGGACGCGGTCAGCCGGGTGGCCCGCACCGGCTACCTCGCCCCCGCCAACCTCGAGGTGGCGCTCTCCGATACCTTCCTCCAGCCCGGCCGCGAGCCGAGACACGCGTCGTTCTTCAACTCCACGGTCCGCTCGATCACGCTGCCGCCGCTCATCGACACCCTCGGCAAGCTCGAGGCCGCGGTGCAGCCGAGCCTCGACCAGCTCGTCTACGGCATCGGCGTGCTCGACCTGGAGGGTCTCACCGAGCAGATCGACGAGGAGTCGCAAGCCATCCTCAGCCCGCCCGAGCCCAGCCCCTCCGACGAACCGTCCGACGGGTCCTCCGGCGACGGGGAGTCGCCCGCAGCCCCCGCGAGCGGGTCCTCCGCGGAGTGACGCGGGACGGCCGCGGACGACGACGTCCGCGACCGCCCCTCACTGATCGGCCGTCACTGATCGGCCCTGACTGACGGCAGCGGCCGTCAGTGGCCCTCGCCGCCGGCCGGTGCGTCGTGGCCGAGCTCGGCGTTCGTCGCCGTCTCGATCTCCAGGACGTACTTCTCGAACATCAGCTCGGCCTCCGCGCGCTCGCGTGCCGTCTCGACGCTCGGGTTCGCCCGCTCGGCCTCGCGGGCCTCCAGGACGCTCTCGAACCGCTCGGTGAGCTCGACGCGCAGGTCGCGCTTGAGGACCGTGAGCACTTGGTCCCTGGTGCCCTCCTCCAGGGACGCCTCCGCGGCGGCCAGCGCGGGGCTGATCTCGACGTCGTCCTTGAGGCCGGTGTACGACGCGCCCTCGCCGACGCGGTGCAACCGGACGGCGGTCTCGACGAAGTACTGATCGGCGAGCTTCTGGACCTCCGGGCCGCTGTCGCGGATGGCGACGGTCTGGTTGAACGCCGCGGTGAGCTCCTGCTCCTGGTCCGCCTTCACGTACGGCAGGACCAGGTCGACGTTGCCCTCCGCCAGGGCGTCTCGGGCCGCGGTCGCGACCGGGCCCTGGGCCGAGTCGCAGTGGGCCGAGGCCGGCGCGGCCGAGCCGAGCATCAGCGGGACCGCGAGCGCCGTCGCGGCCAGCAGGGCCACGACGGCCCGGCCGATGCGGGACTTGAGGACGGCGCGGGCGAGGAACTTCTTGCTTGCAGCAACCATGGGGTCACTCCTTCTCGTTGGGGTGGCCCGAGTGTCGAAGCAGCCCGCCCACCCCCAACATGACCTGGGTCAAGTAACCGCGGACCACGGGGGATCACCTCAGGATCGGCTCAGGATTCCCTCAGGATCGAGCCGGCCCGGACCCGATCGCCACACCCGATCACCACACCCGATCGCTGGGCCCGATCGCCGCCCGGTCAGCTCCCGGTCGGGGGCTCCTGCTCCGCGACGAGGATCGCGTCGACCAGGATCGGACCGGTCAGCTCGACCTGCCATTCGCGGGCCCCGAGGGCGCGCAGCTGGTCGGCGACGGCGGGAGCGAGCGTCGCGGCGTCGCGCGAGCGTGGCGGCGTCCACAGGGTCCGGCGCAGGTAGTCGGGCGTGAGCAGGTTCTCGACCGGGAGGTGGTGCTGCTCGGCGAGGGCGGCCATCGCGTCGCGGGCCAGGGCCAGGCGACGGGCAGCGACCGGGTCCTTCTCGGCCCAGGCGCGGGGGAGCGGGGGGCCGTCGCCACGTGGTGATCGGGCCGGCAGCTCGGACTCGGGCAGCTCGGCAGCCTCGCGGAGCGCGGCGACCCACCGGTTGGCGTAGCGCTCGGCGCCACGGCCGTGGAACCCCTTGGTGGCCAGCAGCGTGGCCCGGTCGGTCGGCATCGCCTGTGCGGCCGCGACGATGGCGGAGTCGGGCAGGACCCGTCCGGGGGTGACGTCGCGGTGCTCCGCTATCTCGTCGCGGGTCTCCCACAGCGCTCGGACCGCGGCCAGTGCGCGTCGCCCGCGGACCCGGTGCAGGCCCGAGGTGCGGCGCCACGCGTCGACCCGCTCGGCCTGGACGAAGCTGCGTAGGGCGTCGAACTCCTGCCGCGCCCACTCGGCCTTCCCGGTGGCCTCGAGCTCAGCGGCCAGCACGGCGCGCAGCTCCGCCAGCACCTCGACGTCCAGGGCGGCGTACTCCAACCAGGGCTCCGGCAGCGGCCGCGTCGACCAGTCGACCGCCGAGTGCTCCTTGGCGAGGCGGGACCCGAGCAGCGTCTCGACCAGGGTCGCCAGGCCGACCCGGGGGTAGCCCAGCAGCCGGCCGGCGAGCTCGGTGTCGAACAGCCGGGAGGGCAGCAGGCCGACCTCGGCCAGGCAGGGCAGGTCCTGGGTGGCGGCGTGCAGGATCCACTCGGTGCCCTCGAGCGCGTCCTGGAGCTGGGGCAGGATCACGAACGGGATCGGGTCGACGAGGAACGTGCCCGCCCCCTCGCGGCGCAGCTGGATCAGATAGGCGCGCGAGGAGTAGCGGTAGCCGGAGGCGCGCTCGGCGTCGACCGCGACCGGGCCGGAGCCTGCCGCGATCCGCTCGCACACCGCCGCCAGGCCGGCCTCGGTGTCCACGACGCGGGGGAGGGTCTCGCGCAGGGCCAGCAGCGGCCGCTCGGGCTCGGGCGCGGCCTCGGGCGCTGGTTCCGGGGCGGCGTCGGGGCTGGCGTCGGGGCTGGCGTCGGTGGGGTCAGAGGCCATGTCAGCGTCCCGAGCCCCGCTGCCCGCGGCGGCTCGGCATCACGGTCACCCCCTCGGGCACCGGCGGCAGTCCGGCCGCGGTGCACAGCAGCTCGCCCCAGGCCTCCACGTGCGGCGCCAGGTCGAGCGGCGCCAGGTCGTCGGGGACGAGAGGGGTCCACGAGGCCCGGATCTCGATCTGGGCCGTGCCGCCCTCCTCGGCCATTCCGCCGAAGCTCTCGGTCGCGACCCGGGTGACCGTGCCGGAGGCCGCGGCGTACGACGCGCCGTGCGCCTCCAGCGCCTCGGTCAGCCAGGACCAGCCCACCGCGGCGAGCATCGGGTCGGTGATCAGCTCGAGGTCGATCTCGGCGCGGGCGTAGGCGACGCACCGGAAGGTGCCCTCCCAGGCGTCGTTGCCGGCGGGGTCGTGGAGCAGGATGATCCGGCCGGTGCCGATGTCGGTGTCGTCGACGGTGACGTCGGCGCTCAGGGCCGAGGCGTACGGCGCGATCCGCTGCGGGGCCGGCATCTCCTCGCAGAAGATCTCGGGGCGCAGCCGCGCGGCGTGCATGGTCGCCACCGCGTCCCGGAACTCCGGGGGTGCCGCACCCGCACCCGTGCTCGGGTGCGTCTCCTGACCGACGACCATGAGTTCACAGTAGGTCGATCCTCCGATCCCGATGTGCGAACACGCCGGGTGACCTGCGAGGCTTCGCCCCGTGACCCCCGATCCGCGACTCGCCGACAGCGCCTTCCTGAAGGCGGCCCGCGGCGAGCCGGTACCGCACACGCCGGTGTGGTTCATGCGCCAGGCGGGCCGCTCGCTACCGGAGTATCTCGCCGTCCGCGAGGGCATCGGGATGCTCGAGTCCTGCATGGATCCGGGTCTGGTGACGGAGATCACCCTGCAGCCGGTGCGGCGCTACGGCGTGGACGCGGCGATCTTCTTCTCCGACATCGTGCTGCCCCTCAAGGCGGTCGGCCTCGACCTCGACATCAAGCCCGGTGTCGGGCCGGTCGTCGCCGACCCGGTCCGCACGCTCGCCGACGTCGAGGCGATCCCGGACCTGACCCCCGAGCACGTCCCGTTCGTCACCGAGGCGGTCCGCGGCCTGGTCGCCGAGCTCGGTGGCACCCCGCTCATCGGCTTCGCGGGTGCGCCGTTCACGGTCGCGTCATACCTCGTCGAGGGCGGGCCGTCCAAGGAGCACGCGCGGACCAAGGCGATGATGTTCGGTGCTCCCGACGTCTGGGACGCGCTGCTGCGCAAGATCGCCGGCATCTCCGCCGCCTACCTCGAGGTCCAGGTCGCCGCCGGCGCCTCGGCCGTCCAGCTCTTCGACTCCTGGGCCGGCGCCCTGACCCCGGCCGACTACCGGGCGTTCGTGATGCCGCACTCCGCGCGCGTCCTCGAGCGCGCCGGCGCGCTGGGCGTGCCGCGCATCCACTTCGGCGTCGGTACGGCGAACCTGCTCGGCCTGATGGGCGAGGCGGGTGCCGATGTGGTCGGCGTCGACTGGCGCACCCCGCTCGCCGACGCGATCCCGCTGGTGGGCGACCGTGTCGTGCAGGGCAACCTCGACCCGACGCTCGTCTTCGCCCCCACCGAGGTGATGACTGCCCGCGCGGCCGAGATCATCGAGGCCGGCCGGTCCGCGCGCGGCCACATCTTCAACCTCGGCCACGGGGTCATCCCCTCGACCGACCCCGACCAGCTCCAGCGGCTCACCGAGTTCGTCCAGGGTTTCGAGACGTCTCGCTGAGCCCCGCGCTGTCGCGCATGCCTCAGCCGAGACTCCTCAACCTCCTCGGCTGACGCCCGCCCCTCGCAGGCTCGGTCCGAGCTGCCTCGGACCTACCCCTCCGAGGGCTCGGGGTCGGGGTGCGGGTGGCGGCGCCGGGCGGCGCGGACCAGCAGCAGCGTCGGGACGCCGAGCACCACGATCACCACGAGCCAGGGCAGCAGGGCGCCGAGGACGGTGGCCAGCGCGACGGCGAAGGTCTTCAGGCCGCCCCAGCCCGCCGAGAGGCCCGCGAGGAAGCCGGTGTCGTCCTCCTTCTTCGGCGCCGCTTTCTTGGCCGGGATCTCGTCGATGCTGACCACGATCGTCGAGAGGGTGGTCTGGCCGTGCAGGTAGGCCGCCTGCCGCTCGAGTGAGTCCAGGTCCGCCTGGCGCCGCGAGAGCTGGGCCTCGATCGCCATGATGTCGCGGATGCTCTGCGCCCGGTCGAAGAGCGTGGTGATCCGCGCGATGCTGCGCCGCTGGACCCGCAGCCGGGTCTCGGTGTCGATGAGCTTGGTGGTGACGTCGTCCGAGCTGGTGTTCGCCGACTCCAGCTCGGCACCCTCGATGTCCTTGAGCTCGGCCATCGCGTCGTCGAAGGCCGCGGCCGGGATGCGCAGCACCATCCGCGTGTACGCCGGCGCGCCGTCGTCGTCGGTCGTGGTCTTCTCCTCGGTCACCTTGCCGGCGTGCTTGTCCACCACCCGCTGCACCTCGAACTGGGACTTGCCGACGTCGTCGGCCCGCAGCGACACGTTGCCCTTCTTGATCAGCGCCTGCTGCGGATCGGTCGGGCTCGGCTTGTCCACGACCGACAGGAGCGAGTCGGTCCTGCCGGCGCCATAGGCCTCGGAGGTGGTCACGCCGTCGGCGGCGGAGTCGCGCTCGGCCGGGGCCCCGGCGGCCACCGGGCTGTTGGCGCCGCCGGCGGCGGAGCTGGCGGTGTCCTCGGCACCCCCGCCGGAGCAGCCGGTGAGGGCGACCGCGAGGACGACGAGTGCGGGGACCAGGGTGCGGACCGGGGTGAGCCTCATACCGCCTGGGACGGCCGACCCGGCCGATCGGTTCCGGCCCGAGCTCTGGGAGACTCGCGGGGTGAGCAGGGTCGTCGTCATCGGCGCCGGGGTCGCCGGGCTGACCGCGGCGCGCGACCTCACCGAGGCCGGCCACGAGGTGGTCGTCCTGGAGTCCTCGCCCCGGGTCGGCGGCAAGCTCCGCCGCGAGCAGGTCGCCGGCGTCACGGTCGACGTGGGCGCCGAGGCGATGCTCGACCGTCGCCCGGAGGGCACCAGCCTGGCCGCGCGGCTCGGGTTACCGATCGAGCACCCGACCGTCGCCGCGTCCCGGATCTGGACCCGCGGGCGGCTGCGGCCGCTACCGCGCTCGCTGATGGGCATCCCCCTGGACCTGCCCCAGCTCGAGCAGTCCGGCGTGCTCTCCGCCGCCGGCCTGGCCCGGGTGCGCGCCGAGCCGACGCTGTGGCCCGAGCGCTTCGACGGCGACGTCTCGGTCGGCGACCTGGTCGACCGCCGGTTCGGGCCCGAGGTCACCGACCGGCTGGTCGAGCCGCTGCTCGGCGGGGTGTACGCCGGACACGCGCGGCTGATCTCGGCGCGCGCGTCGGTGCCGCAGCTGCTCGACTACGCCTCCCGCGGCTCGGTCCTCGAGCAGGCCGCGGCGATCCCGACGACCTACGACCGGCCGGTGTTCGCCGGGATCCCGGGCGGGATGGGCCGGCTGGTCGAGACCCTCGCCGACACAGTCGCGCGTGGCGGCACGGTCCACACCGGCGCGACGGTCCGCGAGCTCGCCCGCACCACCACCGGCTTCACCCTCACCATCGGCCCGACCACCGCGCCCGAGCCGGTCGAGGCGGAGGCGGTCGTGCTGGCCGTGCCCCCTGCGCCGGCCGCCCGGCTGCTGGCCGGCGTCGCCCCGGCCGCCGCCACCGAGCTGGCGGCCGTGGAGTCGGCATCGATGGTCGTGGTGACGTTCGCGTTCCGCGGCAGCGACGTACCCGACCTCGCGGCGACGGACTCCTCGGGCTTCCTCGTCCCGCCGGTGGACGGGCGCCGGATCAAGGCCGCGACGTTCTCGTTCGCGAAGTGGGGCTGGGTCCGGGCCGCCGGCGACGGGCTGCTCCTGCTGCGCACCTCGCTCGGCCGGCACCGCGAGGAGACGGCGCTCCAGGCCACCGACGAGGAGCTCGTGGCCTGGTCGCTCGCCGACCTCATCGCCGCCGTCGGCCCCCTCCCCGCGCCGGTCGACACCCACGTGCAGCGCTGGGGCGGTGGCCTGCCGCAGTACGCCGTCGGCCACCTCGACCGGGTCGTCCGGATCCGCGCCGCGGTCGCTGCCGTGCCCGGCCTCGCCGTCTGCGGCGCGGCGTACGACGGCGTGGGCATCCCGGCGGTCATCGGCTCCGCCCACCGCGCCGCCACGGAGGTGCTCGCCCTGCACTCGTGAGGGGTGCCGTCGCGGTGTGCCCGTGAGGTGTGCCCCGTTGCCCCTGACGGCCGGGGCACCGGGCCCGCGAGCCTCGGGGCGGGGCCGAGGCGATCATCGAGGCGGGGAGGCCGGCTGCGGCCGCGCTTGAGGGCGGGGGACAATGGGCCCATGAGCGCCAAGTCGAAGAGGGCCCGCGAGATCAACGACGCCATCCGCTACACGATGTGGTCGGTGTTCCGGGTCGCCGACCCGCTCGGTCCGCCGGACTCCGGGGCCGACCGGGCCGCGGAGGGCGCCGAGGTCGAGCGGCTCTTCACCGAGCTCGAGGCCGGGGACGTCGTGGTGCGCGGCGTGTACGACGTCGCGGGGCTGCGCGCCGACGCGGAGCTGATGATCTGGTGGCACGCCGAGACCTCCGAGGCGCTGCAGGACGCCTACGAGCGGCTCCGCCACACCGCGCTCGGCCGGCGGCTCGAGCCGGTGTGGTCCCAGCTGGCGCTGCACCGGCCGGCGGAGTTCAACAAGAGCCACGTGCCCGCGTTCCTCGACGAGGAGGAGCCGCCCCGCCGGCACGTCTGCGTCTACCCGTTCGTGCGCTCCTACGAGTGGTACCTCCTCGAGGACTCCGAGCGCCGGCACATGCTCGCCGAGCACGGCAAGATGGCCCGCGACTACCCCGACGTGCGCGCCAACACGGTCTCCAGCTTCGCGCTCGGCGACTACGAGTGGATGCTGGCCTTCGAGGCCGACGAGCTGCACCGGATCGTGGACCTGATGCGGCACCTGCGCGCGGCGACCGCGCGCCGGCACGTCCGCGAGGAGGTCCCGTTCTACACCGGCGCCCGGACGCCGATCACCGAGCTGGTCCAGCGGCTGCCCTGACCCGCGTCCGGCGCCCCCGTCGGCAACCGGACCAGACCACGGAACCGGCTCCGGCCGGGACCCGTCGTACCGCCATGAGGACCCTGCTCGCCGCGGTCGCCCTGCTGCTCGCCGCGCCGCTCCTCGCGGCGTGCGGCGAGGAGGGCGACACCACGGCCACCGACCCGGGCAGCGACCCGGGCAGCTCCCGCCCGGCCCAGATGCCGACCGAGATCCCGGCCGCCCGGGGCACCGTGCACACCCGCGGCCTGGCCACCGTGATGGACAAGGCCGGCCCCGAGCTGTGCCTCGGTGCGGTCGCCGAGTCCTGGCCGCCGCAGTGCGGCGGCCCCCCGATCGAGGGCTGGGACTGGGCCGACCACCACGGCGTGTTCGAGCGCCAGCAGCGGATCCGGTGGGGCCAGTTCCTGGTCACCGGCACCTGGGACGGCAGCACCTTCGGCTACCAGGATGCCGTCCCGGCCGCGCTCTACGACGCGATGCCGACCGAGGAGGTCCACCTCCCGGCGCCCGCCGTCGAGCACCCCCCGGCCGAGCTGGAGGACATCGCCGGCGTGGTCGGCGCCCTCCCCGGCGCCCAGGGCGCGTACACCGACGCCGGGCACGTCCTCGTCGACGTGGTCTACGACGACGGGTCGCTGCAGGCCTGGGTCGACGACACCTACGGCAAGGACGTCGTCATCGTGCGCCCCGCCCTGATCGACGGGTGAGGCGCGGCTGCCGCCTTGATCGTCGAGAGACGTGAACTGGCTGTCCTTGAACGATCCAAGACAGCCAGTTCATGTATCTCGACGGTCTCCGCGCCGGCGGAGTCAGCCCTGGTCGGAGGGCTCCAGGGTCAGGCTGATCGAGTTGATGCAGTAGCGGTCACCGGTGGGGGTGCCGTAGCCGTCGGGGAAGACGTGCCCGAGGTGGGAGCCGCAGTTCGAGCAGCGGACCTCGACCCGCTTCATGCCGTGGGAGGTGTCCTCGAGGTACTCGATCGTGTCGCTGATCGGCTGGTAGAACGACGGCCAGCCGCAGCCGGAGTGGAACTTGGTGTCCGACTCGAACAGCTTGGCCTGGCAGGCCTTGCAGCGGTACACGCCGGTGGTCTCGGTCTCGTTGTACTCCCCGGTGAAGGCCCGCTCGGTCGCGGCTTCGCGGAGTACGGCGTACTCCTCCGGCGAGAGCTCCGAGCGCCACTCCTCGTCGGTCTTCTTGACCTCGTACGTCATGGTCCCACCGTAGTGCTCGCGACAAGCGGCACCGACCGGTCGGGTGCGTGGCGGCGGTCGGGTCCTCGTCGGTGGTGGGTCTCGACACGACGGTCGCGAGCTCGTCCCGCGCTCGCGCGCCTGCAGAGAGCCAGGTCACCCCTGCGGGTCGTTGACTCACTCGGAGAACAATTGTTCACTGAAGTGCATGGCCGGACCGATGACGATCCCGTGGGGTCGCCTGCGCAGCGCGGGCGACAAGCTCACCACGCCCCTCCACCCCGACGACTACCTGCGCCTGCTCAACCCGCTCTGGAGCGAGCGCGAGCTCCGCGGCCGGGTGGAGGAGGTCGTCCCCGAGACCGACGACGCCGCGACGCTGGTGATCCGGCCGGGCTGGGGATGGCGCTTCGACCACCGTCCGGGCCAGTACGTCGGGATCGGCGTCCAGGTCGAGGGCCGGTTCCAGTGGCGGTCCTACTCCGTGAGCTCGCCGCCGGTGCGCCGCGGGCGGACCATCGCGATCACCGTGCGGGCGATGCCCGAGGGCAAGCTCTCGGCGCACCTGGTCAACGGCCTGGCGCCGGGCACCATCGTCCGGCTCGCCCTCCCCGAGGGCGACTTCGTCCTGCCCGACCCACCGCCGCCGAGGATGCTGTTCCTGGTCGGCGGCAGCGGCGTGACGCCCGTGATGGCGATGCTGCGCACGATGGACCGGCGTGCCCGGAAGAACAGCAGAGCGCTGCCCGACGTCGTCATGCACTACTCCTCGCCGACCCCGGAGCGGATGATCTTCCGCGCCGAGCTCGACGAGCTCGAGGCCCGGCACGAGTCGCTCAGCGTGCACCGGCTGCACACCGACCTGGACGGGATGCTGGAGCTCGCCCATCCCGAGACCGGCCTCGACCGCATCTGCCCCGACTGGCGCGAGCGTGAGACCTGGGCCTGCGGGCCCGGGCCGATGCTCGACGCGATCGCCGAGCACTTCCAGGCGGCCGGCCTGGAGGATCGGCTGCACCTGGAGCGGTTCTCCCTCGAGCTCGGCGGCGAGGGCGGTGAGGGCGGCACCATCACGTTCCGCACCTCCGGCCGCTCCGTCGAGGCCGACGGCGCCACCACCGTCCTCGAGGCGGGGGAGGAGGCCGGCGTCGGCATGCCGTTCGGCTGCCGGATGGGCATCTGCCACACCTGCACGCTGACCCTCGTCTCCGGCCGGGTGCGCGACCTGCGTAACGGCGAGGAGTTCTCCCAACCGAACGAGCGCGTGCAGACCTGCGTGACCGCCGCCGTCGGCGACTGCACCCTCGACATCTGACGACAACGGTGATCGAGGTGCGAGCGAAGCGTGCCTCGAGACCACCCGACAGGAAGGACTGACCCATGGCCATCTCGGACGTCAAGGAGTACACCCATCTCACCGAGGAGGAGGTCGAGCAGATCGGCCGCGAGCTCGACGCGATCCGCGCGGAGATCGAGGACTCGCGCGGCGCCGCGGACGCGGCGTACATCAACCGGATGATCACGATCCAGCGGGCGCTGGCCGCTGCCGGTCGCGTGGCGCTGTTCGCGAACGCCGCGTCGGACAAGGGGAGGAAGCCCACGTGGGCCGCAGGCGCCGGCCTGCTCGCCGTGGCCAAGATCCTCGAGAACATGGAGATCGGCCACAACGTCATGCACGGCCAGTGGGACTGGATGAACGACCCCGAGATCCACTCCTCGAACTGGGAGTGGGACACCGCCCAGCCGGCGGAGCAGTGGAAGCACAGTCACAACTACATCCACCACCAGTTCACGAACGTGCTCGGCTACGACAACGACATCGGCTACGGCATCCTGCGGATGGCCCGCGAGCAGAAGTGGCACCCCGCGAACATCGGGCAGCCGGTCTACAACGCCCTGCTCGCGACCCTCTTCGAGTGGGGGGTGGCCCTGCACGACCTCGACATCGAGCGGATCCGCAAGGGCGAGAAGGACCCGACGGAGATGAAGCGGCAGCTCAAGCAGATCTTCCGCAAGGGCCGCAACCAGGTCCTCAAGGACTACGTCGTCTACCCGGCGCTGTCCGGCCGCAGGTGGAGGTCCACGCTGACCGCCAACCTCACCGCCAACGTGATCCGCAACCTGTGGTCCTACGTGATCATCTTCTGCGGGCACTTCCCCGACGGGGCGATGCACTTCACCGAGGAGGAGATCGAGGACGAGACCCGCTCGGAGTGGTACCTGCGCCAGATCCTGGGCGCCGCCAACTTCAACGGCGGCCCACTGCTGCACATCATGAGCGGCAACCTCGGCTTCCAGATCGAGCACCACCTGTTCCCGGACCTGCCGAGCAACCGGTACGCCGAGATCTCGGTGCGGGTGCGCGAGCTGTGCGACAAGTACGACCTGCCCTACACGACGGGGCCGTTGCACCGGCAGTACGGCCAGGCGCTGCGGACCATCATCAAGCTCTCGCTGCCCAACAGGATGACCTCCAGCGACCAGCCTCCCCCGATCACGGAGCCGCCCACGCCGGCGCGCGACCGCAAGCGCCGCACCGACGAGGAGCGCCCCAGCCGGCGCCGCGAGCTCGGCGGGTGGATGCGGAGCGCGTCGTGAGCCTGAGCCAGCGGGACCGGCTCGGCGACGCCTCGTGGGTCACCCAGTGTGCGCTGAGCCGCATCTGCGGTGGATGCGCGCAGTCGCTCGGCCGTCCCGTGGCGTTCCTCGGCACCCCGGACGAGGTCGCGCGCAACGCCTTCCACCTGCCGCCGATGCACGTGGCGTGCGCGGAGGACCTGCGCCGTACGCCGGACGCCGACCCGGTCTGGCAGATCACGCTGACCGCGGGCTTCGAGTTCGTGCGTCCGACCCGGGACGACCTCGACCGGCGGCCGACCTTCCAGCCGAACTCGCTGCTGTAGGGCATGTCGGTTTCCCCGGGTACCCGGGGAAACCGACACCCGGCTGTCGTCGAGCGCGTGCCCTAGGGTCGCTGGCATGCCGAAGCCAGCCGCAGCCGAGGTCGACGCCGGGGGCCGCGCCGTCCGCGTGTCGAGCCCCGACCGGGTGATCTACGAGGCGACCGACCGGACGCCCGAGGTCACCAAGCTGATGGTCGCGGAGTACTTCGCGAGCGTCGAGGACGGGCTGATGCGCGCGCTGCACGACCGGCCCACGGCCCTGGAGCGCTGGACGTCCGGGGTGCGCGAGGGGATGCGGCTGGCGACCGGCCCGCAGGACAAGGACGCCGACGCGTTCTACCAGAAGCGGGTGCCCAAGGGCGCGCCCGACTACGTCGAGACCGTTCAGGTCACCTTCCCGTCCGGGCGTACGGCGGACGAGATCTGCCCCACGGAGATCGCCGTGCCGGTGTGGTGCGCGCACATGGGCACGCTGGTCTTCCACCCCTGGCCGGTGCGCCGGGCCACTGGGGTCGATGCCTGGGAGGACCATCCCGACGAGCTGCGCATCGACCTCGACCCCCAGCCGGGGACGTCGTTCGCCGATGCCGTCCGGGTGGCCGGCGTCGCGCGGGAGCTGCTGGAGGAGCTCGGCCTGGTCGGCTATCCGAAGACCTCGGGCAACCGCGGGGTGCACATCTACGTGCGGATCGAGCCACGCTGGGAGTTCACCGACGTGCGGCACGCCGCCATCGGGTTCGGCCGCGAGCTCGCGCGCCGCGACGAGGGCGTGACGATGGCCTGGTGGAAGGAGGAGCGCGGCGAGCGCATCTTCGTGGACTTCAACCAGAACAACCGGGACCGCACGATCGCCTCGGCGTACTCCCTCCGCCCGCTCCCCGGCGCCCCGGTCTCCACGCCGCTCACCTGGGAGGAGCTGGCCGGCGTCACCGACCCCCGCGCCTTCAACCTCTTCACCGTCCCCGACCGGGTCGCGGACGGCGACCCCTGGGCGAGCATCGACGACACGGCGTACTCGCTGGAGCCGCTCCTGAGGCTCTGGGAGGAGCTGCCGGGCGGCGAGATGAGCTTCCCGCCGGACTACCCGAAGATGCCCGGCGAGCCGCCGCGGGTGCAGCCGAGCAAGAAGGTCGCGGCGCACTGGGACGAGGAGGGCAACCGGATCGAATCCTGAGCCGGCCGCGGTTTGAACCGCGATCCGGTTGGGAATCTCGACGTCAGATCAGTCGAGGGAGGAGACCGGATCCGATGTCCGCGCGCAATCGGTTGGTGTCAGTGTTGGTTCTGTCGGAGCAGCCCGTGATCGCAGCCGGCGTGGAGCATCTGCTCGCGCGGTTCGCCGACCGGATCGTGGTCGTCGACGCGGCGGCCGCGGATGCCGACACCGTGGTGCTGTACGACGTCTTCGGCCTGCACGTCGGCCACGACGAGGACTTCGAGCGGGTGGTCAAGGAGTACCCGGACCGAGTGCTCGCGCTCTCCCGGGTGCTCCAGCCCGGGCTGACCGCGCGCGCCCTCGACCTGGGTGCCGTCGCGTCGATCTCCGTGGGCCTGCCGGCCGAGGAGCTCGCGGCAGCGATCGAGACCTTCGCCGCCGGCCACCTTCAGGACGGCTCCCAGGCGGACCTCGACAACCAGGCCGACCGGCGCCGCCACCTGGGCCGGGACGTCAACCTGAGCCCCCGCGAGCAGGAGGTCCTGGCCCTGATCGTCACCGGCCGCTCGAACGACGAGGTGGCGGCCGAGCTCTACCTGAGCATCAACACGGTCAAGAGCCTGATCCGGTCGATCTACCGCAAGCTCGACGTCACCAGTCGCGCCCAGGCCGTCGCCTGGGGCGTCGAGCACGGCTTCCCGTTCGGCACCGAGCGCGAGTCCGACTGGTCGCCCGGCAGGCCGACGGACCGACCGACGCGCGGTCCGGACGGTGGAAAGGCCCGCCCCGCCTTCATGGACTGATCCAAGCGCGCGGAGCGGGCCTCTCGGACCGACCGGTGGCGCTCCCCCCAGCGCCGGCGGATCCCCACGATCCGCTCGGTCGATCATCTGTCGCGACCGGTGGCCCTGTCTCCCCCACGGATCCTGTGCCCCGGTGCCGGTGGTCTCCCCCGGCACTCAGAACACTAGGCGGCGACTTCCACGCCCGGGTCACACCAGATCCACAGGACGGCAAGAATTCACCCACGCGTTAGCCTCAGCCCGTGCTCCTCGCCCTCGACTCCGCCACCCCGCTCGTCACCGTGGCGCTCCATGACGGCGCGGACGTCGTCGTCGAGCTGGTCGCCGAGCGCCCCATGAAGCACGCCGAGCAGCTGGCACCGCTCATCGACCGCGCGATGTCCGAGGCGGGCATCGTCCGCCAGGACCTCACCGCGATCGCCGCGGGCGTCGGACCGGGGCCGTTCACGGGCCTGCGCGTCGGCCTGGTCACGGCTCGGACGCTGGGCTTCGTCCTCGACGTGCCCGTGTACGGCGTCTGCTCCCTCGACGTGCTCGCGGTCGAGGCCGTCGACACCGGCGCGGTCTCCGGCGCCTTCGTGGTCGCCACCGACGCGCGGCGCAAGGAGGTCTACCTGGCCCGCTACGACGCCGAGGGCGTGCGGCTGGACGGGCCGGTCGTCGGCAGGCCCGCCGACCTGGCGACCGGGGACTGGGTCGTGGGGCAGGGCGGCGAGCTCTACCCCGAGGCGTTCCCCCGCCGGACCGGGCCCGCGGCACCGAGCGCCGGCTGGCTGGCCCGGGTGGTGACCGACGAGCGGGCCGAGCTGTGCGACCCCGAGCCGCTGTACCTGCGGCGTCCCGACGCGGCGACCCCGCACGCGCCCAAGCGCGTCTCGTGACGGTCCGGCCCGCGGCGGCGGACGACCTACCGGCCGTCTCGGCCCTCGAGCATGAGTGCCTCGGTGCGGACGCCTGGTCCGAGGGGCTGCTCGCCGAAGGCATCCGCGGCGCCCTCCCCACGGTGTCCTACCTCGTGGCGGAGGTCGACGGCCGGGTCGTGGGCCATGCGGTGACGAGCGTCGTCGAGGACGTCGCCGAGCTGCAGCGGATCGCGGTCGGGGCCGAGCACCGGCGGCGCGGACTCGCGAGCGCGCTGCTCGACGAGGTCGTCGCGACCGCCCGCGCCGGGGGAGCGGACCGGCTGCTGCTCGAGGTGCGCGAGGACAACGCCGGCGCGCTCGCGTTCTACGCCGCACGTGGCTTCGTCGAGGTCGACCGGCGCCGCCGCTACTACCGCGACGGCGCCACTGCTGTCGTCCTCCGCCTGGGCCTCGGCCCGACCTGCTCCTACGGCAGGTAGTAGGTCGGGTTGGGGAGCTTCACGGCCCGGTCGGACGAGCCGCCGATCAGGTCGCTGAACTGGTCACCGAAGTTCGCGAC
Source organism: Nocardioides sp. (assembly GCF_030019515.1). Taxonomy (GTDB): domain Bacteria; phylum Actinomycetota; class Actinomycetes; order Propionibacteriales; family Nocardioidaceae; genus Nocardioides. The sequence continues at coordinate 234,940 of NZ_JASEEQ010000005.1, forward strand.
GATGTGCAGTCCGAGCTCGTCCTGCACGTACTTGCGTGTCGACGCCTTGTAGTCGATGGTCGAGCACTTGGCGTCGTCGCCGTCCAGCCCGCAGTCGACGTACGCCGGAGGCGTGTCGGTGCTCGTCCACTTCGTGAAGTAGTACGCCGACGTGAACCGCGGATCGCCATCGGCGTCGTGGTAGTACCTCGCCAGGTTGTCGAGGGTCGCGAGCCGCTGGCTGTTGTTGCGCCCGGTCAGGCCGACGATCTTGCAGCCCGCCCGAGCGGCGGCGCCGACGACGCCCGGCATCTTCGGCGTGGCCGGGAAGCGGCCCTCCTGCACCCAGGTGTTCTGCAGGGTCGGGTCGAAGTTGAACTTCATCGCCCCGTCCTCCATGTCGTAGGTCATCAGCGTGGTGTCGTCGGCGTCGAAGACGACCGCCGGCCGCTCCTTGGCGCGCACTCCCTTGGCGCAGATGTTCGTGAGCCGGTGCGTCCACTTCGTCGCGATCCGCGTCATCTGCGAGACGTACGGCGACGCCGTCTTGTTCGCGATGCCGTTGGTCGCGCCGTAGTACGCGCGGATCTCGGCCTTGACGTTGTCGATGTTCGGGATCTGGTCGCCGGGCGTGGTCAGGCCGCTCGAGCCGTCGGCCGCCATGTCGAACTGGGTCGGCAGGACCAGGTCGGCGTCGCCGGCCGGCGCGCCCTGCACGTTCGGGCTGGGCAGGTAGTACGTCGGGTTGGGGAGCTTGACGGTGTTCAACGCGTGCCCGCCCTGGAGGTCGGAGTACTGGTCGCCGATGTTGAGGGCGATCGTGTAGCCCAGCGACTCGATGTGGGCGCGGGTGCCGGCCTTGTACTCGACCGTGCTGCACTTGGCCGGGTCGTCGTTCGGGTCGACGCTGGCGTGGCAGTCGAGGTAGTCGGGCAGCGTGGCGGGCTTGGTGTAGAAGTTGTCCGCGTCGAACTCGTCGTAGCCGACCTTGGTGAGGTTGTCGAGGGTCGCCTGCTCCTGGGCCTCGCCGCGGCCGGTGATGCCGAAGACCTGGTAGCCGCGGTCCTGGACCTCGTTGACGAAGTCGACCATGCCCGGAGTCGCCGGGAACTTGCCGGGGACCACCCAGTCGTCGTTCTGGACCTTGGGGTCGAAGTTGAAGTGCATCGCCCCGTCCTCCATGTCGTAGGTCCACAGCGTGGTGTCGTCGGCGTCGAGGACGACGGCCAGGTTCGGGGCGGGCGCCGGGTCGGGCAGCTGGCTCAGGATCGCCTGCTCGATGCCCGTCATCTCGGTGATGTACGGCGAGCTCGTCTTGTCGGCGATGCCGGCGCTGCTGGCGTTGTAGTACTTCCGGATCGTCGACTTCACCGAGTCGATGTTGGGGATCGACTCGCCGTTGGCGGCCGGCGCAGGTGTGCTGCCGTCCGGGTTGAGCGGGTGCACCACGAAGTGCGTGTGCGGGGTGAGTGTCGAGTCGTCGACGGTGCGGGCGTCGGCCGCGGCTCCCGTGGTGACGAGGACGGTGAGAACGGAGGTGGCGGCGACGACGGCGCGGGCCCCGGCGCGTCCCGAGTTGCGCATGGATGCTCCTTGAGGTGCGAGGTTGACCGGGTCAACGTACGCCCCACCACGGGCCCTGGGAAGAGGCGATTCCGAGGCCGCTTCCAAGCCCGTTTCGAGGTCCTCTCGGGGGAGGCTCGGGCGGCGTATGCACGGTCGGCACAATGGGTAGGTGAGCAGCGAACGCAGCGCCCCCCTGGTCCTGGGCATCGAGACCTCGTGCGACGAGACCGGTGTCGGCATCGTGCGCGGGCACACCCTGCTCGCGGACGCCGTGGCGAGCAGTGTCGACGAGCACGCGCGCTTCGGTGGGGTGGTGCCGGAGGTCGCCAGCCGCGCGCACCTCGAGGCGATGGTGCCGACCATCGAGCGCGCCTGCGAGACGGCCGGCATCCGCCTGTACGACGTCGACGCGATCGCGGTCACCAGCGGGCCCGGGCTCGCCGGGGCGCTGATGGTGGGGGTCGCGGCGGCGAAGGCGTTGGCGGTCGGGCTGGGCAAGCCGATCTACGGCGTGAACCACCTCGCGGCGCACGTGGCCGTCGACCAGCTCGAGCACGGCCCGCTGCCGGAGCCGTGCCTGGCGATGCTGGTCAGCGGCGGCCACTCCAGTCTGCTCCGCGTCGAGGACGTCACCTCCGGCGTGGACCCGATGGGCTCGTCCATCGACGACGCTGCCGGCGAGGCCTTCGACAAGGTGGCCCGCCTGCTCGGCCTGCCGTTCCCCGGTGGCCCGTACATCGATCGCGCGGCCCGCGAGGGCAGCAGTGTGTACGTCGACTTCCCGCGCGGGCTGACCAGCCGCCGCGACCTCGAGCGGCACCGCTTCGACTTCTCGTTCTCGGGCCTCAAGACCGCGGTCGCGCGGTGGGTCGAGGCGCGGGAGCGGTCCGGCGAGCCGGTGCCCGTGGCCGACGTGGCCGCGAGCTTCCAGGAGGCGGTCTGCGACGTGCTGACCCGCAAGGCGATCGACGCGGCGTCCAGCGAGGGCATCGAGGACATCCTGATCGGCGGCGGCGTGGCCGCGAACTCCCGGCTGCGCGTGCTGGCCGAGGAGCGCGCCCGGGCGGCGGGCATCCGGGTCCGGGTGCCCCGTCCCGGCCTGTGCACCGACAACGGCGCGATGGTGGCCGCCCTCGGTGCCGAGATGGTCGCCCGCGGTCGGACGCCGTCGCCCCTGGACCTCCCGGCCGACTCCTCGCTGCCGGTGACCCAGGTCCTGGTCTGAGCGCTCCGCTGTGAGCGTCAGGGGGTATCGCTGGTGGAGGGCACCTCGGAGAGCTCCGGCGCTTCCCGCTCGTCCCCGTGGCCGGGCCACCACGCGGCGTGCCCGATCAACGCGGTCAGCGCCGGGGTGAAGAACATCGCCATCACGAACGCCGCCACGAAGATCCCGAAGGACAGCGCGAAGCCCATCGAGACGATCAGCGTGTTCCCGCCGAGCATCAGGGAGGCGAACGTGCCGGCGAGGATCACGCCGGCCGCGGCGATGGTCGGGCCCGCGTGCTTGACCGCCTCGGCGGCCGCGGCCCGCGGGTCCTTGCCCTCGCGAGCCTCCTCGCGCAGCCGCGCGATCATCAAGATGTTGTAGTCGGTGCCGAGTGCGGTCACGAACAGGTAGATGTAGATCGGCAGCATGAAGATCAGGCCCTCGTGGCCGAGCACGTGCTGGAACATGACCACCGTCGCGCCGAGGGTCGCGGCGAAGCCGAGACCCACCGCTGCCATCAGGTACCACGGCGCGACCAGGCTGCGCAGCAGGAGCCCGAGGATCACCATGATGACCAGCGCGGCCACCGGGAAGACGATGGAGTAGTCGCGGGCCATCGCGTCCTGGAGGTCGGCGAACACCGACGGGGTGCCGCCGACGTACGCCTCCGTGCCGTCGGGGGCCGAGTCGTGGGCGGCGTCGCGGATCGGGCCCTTGACGTCCTGGAGGGCCGCGTCGGACGCCGGATCCTCGTCGAGGACGATGCTGAACTGCGCCGCGGTGCCGTCCTCCGAGAGCTGGCCCGGGTAGACCTGGGTGACGCCGCTGGCACCCTCCAGGTCCGAGCGGTAGGTCCCGAGCGCGGCCTGGTCGAGCGGGCCGTCGTCGGAGACCAGGATGACCGGCACCGGCTCGCTGGCACCCGCCGCGAAGTGCCTCTGGAAGGTCTCCAGGCCCTTCGTCGACTCGACGTCGTCGGGCAGGCTCGAGGTGAAGTCGAACGACGGGTTGAAGCTGAGCGCGAAGACCGCGAGCGTCGCCATCACGACCCCGGACAGTGCGGCGAAGGCCGCCGGCCGGCGGCCGAGGGCGTCGCCGATCCGGGCGAAGCGGGCACCCTCGGGCTCCCGGCGCCACTTCTTCGACGGCCAGAACAGGCCCCGACCGAGCACGGTCACGACCGCCGGCACGAGCGTCAGAGCGGCGAGGAGGGTCACCCCGACCGCGATCGCGAGCGCGGGCCCGATCGCCCGGAAGATGCTCAGCGAGCTGAGCAGCAGCGCGAGGAAGGCGACGATCACGGCTCCGCCGGCGGAGGCGATGGCCTCGCCCGCGCGCTCGAGCGCGTGCACGACGGAGGCGCGGGGCTCCTCGCCCTGCCGCAGCCGCTCGCGATAGCGGAACAGGAAGAACAGGATGTAGTCGGTGCCGATGCCGTAGAGGACCACGACCAGGATCGTCTGGATCGAGGAGTCCGCCTTGAGGTCGAACACCTCGTTGGCCCATCCGATCAGGCCGGTGGCGACCAGCGACGCCAGGGTGACCACGAGCACCGGCATCAGGCAGATGATGACGCTGCGGAAGATCACCGCGAGCAGTACGACGATCAGCACGATCGTCGCGATGCCGACGATCGCCAGGGTCCGGTCGCCGGACTCCTGCGAGTCCAGGCCTTGCGGCACCGAGCCGGTGGTCTGCACGCGCAGGTCGGTGCCGTCGACGAGCGGGGCGAGGTCGTCGCGCAGGTCCTTCGCGTCGTCGAAGGCCTGCGGATCGAACCCGGTCGCGCCCTCGGCCAGGCCGACGATGCCGATCTGGGCCATCCCGTCCTGGGAGAGGTTCGGCTTGCCCTCGGGGTTGACCGTGACGACCTGCTGGACGAACGTCTTCTCGCCCAGCTCCGGGCCGAGCTGCTCGGCGATCCGGTCGACGTCGGCCTGGTCGGCCTCGGTCAGCGGCGCGCTGTCCTCGCGCTCGAACACCAGGATCGCGGCCGGCGTCGTCGCGCCGGGGAACTTCTCGGACTGCAGATCGGTCGCCTTGATCGACTCGTAGTGGTCGGGGAGGAACTCCGACTCCTCCGAGGTCGTCTGCAGGGCCGGAGCCAGCGAGACCACGACGACGGCGAGCACCACCCACGCGGCGATGACGAACCAGCGACGACGGGAGACGAGGCGACCAAGGGCGGCGAACACGTCTCACGACCCTAGCGGCGCGGACCGCCCGCCGGCCTCCGATTTAAGTAGACCTCTCTCACTCCGAGAGGATGAACTCCGCGACCTGTTCCGGGTTGCCCCCCGGTCCCTCCGGGACGACGACCTGTCGGTCGTCCCACGCGAGTCCGACCCTGGTGAGCGACCAGGTGCTGGTCGTCCAGTCGGTGCCGGAGACCAGCACGTGCGTCGCGTCCGCCCAGGCCGCACGGCTGACCACGTCGCCCCGCCCCGAGGACTCGAACCTGCCGACCGGCTGGAGGCTCCGGTCGAACACCGCGACCTCGCCGGCCATGTTGTTCTCGTAGAAGCCGCCGAGCAGGTGCTTCCCATCGGGCGAGAACGTCAACCCCGCCGTCTCGCAGCTGCGTGCGACGAGCTCGCCGGCCGCGGGGTCGTAGAGGCCTGCGCAGCCGTACTGCGGGTCGGAGTCGTCGGCGTACTGCACCGCCCACAGGTCGCCGTCCGGGCTGACGTCGGTGACCCGAAGCGGCCGGCTCGTCGTCAGGTCGGTGCGGCCCGCGGGTGTCACCGTGCCGGTCGTGGTGTTGAAGTCGCCGACGAGCAGGTGCTCGGCGTCGAGCACCGCGTCGATGCTGCCCGGCGACTCTCCGCCGGGCGAGGGCGGTCCGTCCATCGTGACCGGCTCGGCGACGCCGCTGCGCAGCACCGCCGTCCGGTACTTCTCGTCGACCCACGCGGCCACGCTGTCGTCGGCGCTCATCGTCACCACGTTCGTCTGGACCGGGTACGTCGCCTGCAGGCTGCCGTCGGGGGCGAAGACCCGGACGGCGTTCGGCTTCTGCGTGGCGACGACCACCCGCCCGTCGGTGAGGACGCCGTAGTTGACGACGTTCTCGTTGGACACGTCCACCGGCACGGTGCCGCCGTCGGGGCGGGTGACCACGCCGTCGTGGAGCACCGACGCGCCCGGCGCCGTCGGGGGGGCCGGGGCCGGATCGGGGCCCTGGGACCGGTTCGAGCCCCCGGTCAGCACGGTCGGGACCAGGATCGCGACGGCGACCGCGGCGGCCACGGCACCGGCCGCGGCGGCCCGGCGACGACGGCGGATGCCCTGCGCCGTGCCCCGGACGTCCTCGAAGCTGAGCGGCGCGCCGTGGACCCCGCCGTACTCGCGCTCCGCGCGGCGCTCCAGCTCGCGGGTGAAGATCTCCTCGGTCATCGCTCCTCCTCCCGGTGCGTCGGGCTCAGCTCGACGGGCGTTCGCTCGCGCAGCGCGGCGAGCGCCCGGCTGGTCTGGGACTTCACGGTGCCGACGGAGATGCCGAGCACGTCGGCGGTGTCTGCCTCGGACAGCTGCTCGTAGTAGCGCAGCACGACCACGGCCCGCGCCTTGCGGGGCAGGGTCTGGACGACGGCCCAGACCGCGGCGCCGAGACCCTCGTCGTACGCGTCGTGGACCGGGCTGCCCTCGGGGACCGTGGCCGTCGGCGCCTCGCGCCGCTTCCAGCCTCGGCGCCACAGCGAGTTGTTCTCGTTGACCATGATCCGGCGGACGTAGGCGTCCACCGAGCCGCGGTCGCGGACCTTGTCCCACGACAGGTAGAGCTTGGCCAGCGAGGTCTGCAGCAGGTCCTCGGCCTGGTGCTGGTCCCCGGTGAGCAGGTAGGCGGTCCGGAGCAGGCGTCCTTGGCGGGCCTGGAGGTACGCCGTGAAGTCGGCGTCCCGCTCCGTCATCGTGGCTCCTCGTTCCTCCGTCAACACACCCTCAAGACGCGAACGCGCGCGGAAGGGTTGCAATTCTCCTCGATCCGGACGCCGACCCAGGGTCCTTCGGCCCTGGCCGCCGCCCACGGGCGCCTGCGAACCTGCGGACCTGCCTGCGACCCCGCAGCCGTCCGACGTGAGGAGAGCCCGTGCCCGGTACGACACCGTCCATCATCCAAGGTGGGATGGGGGTCGGCGTCTCGTCCTGGCAGCTCGCCCGGTCCGTCGCCCGGGCCGGCCATCTCGGCGTGGTCTCCGGCACGGCGCTCGACGCGACCCTCGCGCGCCGGCTGCAGGACGGCGACCCCGACGGGCACGCGCGGCGCGCCCTCGACGCCTTCCCCGACCGGGCGATGGTCGCGCGGGTGCTCGACCGCTACCACCTCCCCGAGGGCCGGGAGCCCGGCCGCCCGTACCGGCCGACGCCGAAACCCTCGCTGCGCCCCAGCCGGCACGCCCAGGAGCTGGCGGTGCTCGGGAACTTCGTCGAGGTGTGGCTGGCCAAGCAGGGACACGACGGCACGGTGGGCGTGAACTTCCTCGAGAAGATCCAGCTGGCGACGCCCGCGGCCGCACTGGGGGCCATGCTCGCCGGGGTGGACTTCGTGCTGATGGGCGCCGGGGTGCCCCGGGAGATCCCCCAGCTGCTCACCGATCTGGCGCGCGGGGACGTCGGCGGGATCGGCGTCGACGTGCACGGCGCGCCCGAGCGGTCGCGGATCGAGGTCGACCCGCGGGCCCTGCTCGGCCGGCACCTGCCGCCGCTGCGCCGGCCGCGGTTCCTGGCCATCGTGTCCGCGACCGTCCTCGCCGCCTACCTCGCCCGCGACGACGCGACCCGGCCCGACGGGTTCGTGATCGAGGGCCCGGTCGCCGGCGGCCACAACGCGCCGCCGCGCGGCACGCTGGTGGTCGACGACGACGGCGAGCCCGTGTACGGCGACCGCGACGCGGTCGACCTCGACAAGGTGGCGACCCTCGGCCTGCCGTTCTGGCTGGCGGGCGGGCACGGGACGCCGGAGGGCCTGCAGGCGGCCCGCGCCGCCGGGGCCGCCGGCATCCAGGTCGGCACCCTCTTCGCGCTCGCGGTCGAGTCGGGACTGCGTCCCGAGCTGCGGGAGCAGGTCGGCGCCGAGCTCGGTGCCGGGACGCTGCGGGTGCGGACCGACGTGCGCTCCTCCCCGACCGGCTTCCCGTTCAAGGTCGCGCGGATCGACGGCACGCTCTCCGAGCCCGAGGTGTACGGCGCCCGCGAGCGGCTGTGCGACCTCGGCTACCTGCGCACGCCGTACCTCACCGCGGCGGGCCGGGTCGGCTACCGGTGCCCGGCTGAGCCGGTCGCGGCCTACCAGCGCAAGGGCGGCGACCTCGCCGACACGGTCGGGCGCAAGTGCCTGTGCAACTCGCTGACGGCCGACGTGGGCCTGGGGCAGACCCGCCCCGACGGCTACCAGGAGCCCGGGCTGGTCACGCTCGGGAGCGACCTGAGCGGCCCGCGCCGGCTGCTCGAGCGCCATCCCGGCGGCTGGACCGCTGGGCAGGCGGTGGCCTGGCTCGAAGGCCGATGAGCACCCGATCCCCCGCCGGCCGACGGCGACGAGGCATCCTGGGGGCCATGACGCTTCCTGGGCCGGGCACGGCCACCGCGACCGAAGCCTGGTTCCGCAGGCGGCCGCCGTTGACGTGGGGGGCGGCCGCGAGCCTGTTCCTCGGGGTGTTCGTGCTGCGCCTCTCCGGTGGGACCGTCGAGGACGCCTACTCGATGCTCTACGTGTTCCCCGTGGCCCTGGTCGCCTTCGCGTTCGGCCTGCGGAAGGGCGCGGCCGCCGGGGTGCTCGCGGTGCTGCTCATCGTCGTGTGGGCCGTGGTGCGCGACGTGTCCCTGGACCCGGCCGGCTGGGCCTCGCGGATCATGCCGATCCTGCTGCTCGGCGTACTGCTCGGTGAGGCCAGCGACCGGCTGCGCCGCAACGACGCCGAGCGCCGACGGCTGGAGACCGCGGCGCTGCTGCACCGCGACGCCATCGAGATCAACGACTCCCTGATCCAGGGCATGGCCGCGGCGAAGTGGTCGCTGGAGGCTGGTGACGTCGAGACCGGCCTGCGCACCCTGAACGCCACGATCACGCAGGCCCAGGACCTGGTGTCCGGCCTGATCCGGCAGGCCGGCATGGGGGACCGGACCGAGCGCCCGACCGACCGGGAGTAGCGGACCGTCCCGACGGCCGGTCCTGCGCCGGGCGGCCGGGATGCGGTTGCATGGTCCCTCACACACCATCCGCGGAGAGGGAGCAGCATGCAGCAGGTGAAGGCCGTGGTCGTCCGTGGCAAGGGGCAGCCCGTCGAGGTGACCACCATCAACGTGCCCGACCCGGGACCCGGCGAGGCGGTCGTCCAGGTGCAGGCCTGCGGGGTCTGCCACACCGACCTCCACTACCGCGAGGGCGGCATCAACGACGACTTCCCGTTCCTGCTCGGCCACGAGGCGGCCGGCGTGGTCGAGGCTGTCGGCCCGGACGTGACTGCGGTGGCGCCGGGCGACTTCGTGGTCCTGAACTGGCGGGCCGTGTGCGGCGAGTGCCGGGCCTGCGAGCGCGGCGAGCCGTGGTACTGCTTCGCGACCCACAACGCCACCCAGCGGATGACGCTCGCCGAGGGGCCCGACGCGGGCACCGAGCTCGCGCCGGCCCTGGGGATCGGCGCGTTCGCCGAGAAGACGCTGGTGGCGGCCGGCCAGTGCACGAAGGTCGACCCCGCGGCGCGACCGGCCGCCGTCGGCCTGCTCGGCTGCGGGGTGATGGCGGGGATCGGAGCCGCGATCAACACCGGCGCGGTCACCCGCGGCAAGTCGGTCGCCGTGATCGGCTGCGGCGGCGTCGGTGTGGCCGCGATCGCCGGCTCCGCGCTCGCCGGGGCCTCGCCGATCATCGCGGTCGACGTCGACGCGAAGAAGCTCGAGGCGGCCCGACGGATGGGCGCCACGCACGTCGTCGACTCCAGCAGCACCGACCCGGTCGCCGCGATCCAGGAGCTCACCGGCGGCTTCGGGGCGGACGTGGTCATCGAGGCCGTCGGCCGACCGGAGACCTGGAAGCAGGCGTTCTACGCCCGCGACCTGGCCGGCACCGTGGTGCTGGTCGGCGTACCGACGCCCGAGATGAAGGTCCCGGACCTGCCGCTCATCGACGTCTTCGGCCGCGGCGGGTCGCTGAAGTCCAGCTGGTACGGCGACTGCCTGCCGAGCCGGGACTTCCCGATGCTGGTCGACCTCTACCAGCAGGGCCGGCTGGACCTGGACGCGTTCGTCAGCGAGGAGATCGGCATCGGGGACGTCGAGGCGGCGTTCGAGCGGATGCACCACGGCGACGTGCTCCGCTCGGTGGTGGTGTTCTGATGGCCGGCCGGGGTCCGGCACGGGTCGACCATGCGGTCTCGTCGGGGACGTTCAGCCTCGACGGGGAGACCTTCGAGGTCGAGAACAACATCTGGGTGGTGGGCGACGACGCCGAGTGCGTGGTGATCGACGCGCCGCACGACGTCGCGGACATCCTGGCGGTGGTGGGGGACCGGAAGGTGAAGGCGATCGTGTGCACCCACGCGCACGACGACCACGTCCGGGTCGCGCCCGCGCTGCGGGAGGAGGTCGTCGCGCCGATCATGCTGCACCCGGCGGACCGGCCGCTGTGGGAGCTCACGCACTCCCGCTACCTCTGGGACCTCGACCTCGAGGACGGCCTGCAGATCGAGGTCGGCGGCACCACCCTGCGGGTGCTGCACACGCCGGGCCACGCCCCCGGCGCGGTCTGCCTGTACGCCGCGGACCTCGGCTGCGTGTTCACCGGCGACACGCTGTTCCAGGGCGGCCCCGGCGCGACCGGGCGGTCGTTCTCGGACGCCGATCTGATCGTGGCGTCGATCCGGACGACGCTGTTCGCGCTGCCGGACGACACGGTCGTCCACACCGGCCACGGTGGGGACACCACGATCGGCGCGGAGCGGGCGGGACTCGGGACCTGACCCGGGCCGGGACGGGTCCCAGCGACCGGGGCGCCGAAGGTCCCGCCAGATCGGGACCGTTGTGCCCCCCGATGCGAGGACTCCGGCCCTGATTGGTGGAGGGTTCAAGTTCATACGGTGATGACACCAAAGCAGATGTGGCGGAGACACCGCCCCGAACTAGGAGTCACCACGATGCGATCTGCATTCGACAAGCTCATCTCGTGGACGGGCCTGGCCCTCGCCGCCGTCCTTCTCGTTGCAGGTGGCTTGCTCACCTGGGCGAACACCTTCATCGGCGACCAGGTTCACGACCAGTTCGCCCTCCAGGACATCGTCATGCCGGAGGGTGAGGCCATCGCCAGCCTGCCCAAGGCCGACGCCGACGTGCTCAAGCAGTACGCGGGCAGCCCCCTCGACAGCGGCCCCGAGGCCCAGGCCTTCGCGGACCACTACATCCTGGCGCACATGAACGCAGCCTCCGAGGAGCTCGGTGGCGAGGTCATGTCGTACTCCGAGGTCAGCGGCCAGGCCCGTGCCCTCGGTGCCGCGCTCGCCGAGAACCCGAACCCCACCCAGGCTGAGCAGGACGAGGCCGCTGCGTGGGCCGGCCTGAAGCAGACGATGCTCGACGGCAACACCCTGCGCGGCCTGCTCCTCTACGGCTACGCGTTCGCCACGATGGGCACCATCGCCGGTATCGCCGCGATCTTCTCCTTCGTCGGCGCGGGCATCCTGCTGGCGCTGTTCGCCCTCGGCATCTGGCACGCCAAGCGCGTCGAGAAGACCGCTCCTGCGGGTGCCCGGGCCGTCACGGCCTGACCGTCCATGGTCTGACCGCTCGCTGAACGTCATCTCCCGGGAGTCCCCTTCGACTCCCGGGAGATGATGCATTTCCGGGCCAGTCTCCAGCGTCGAGTCGGCGCGTCTTGCCCGCTGTCGGGGGTCGAGTCGGCGCGTCTTGCCCGCCTTCTTCGTGGCTGCGGGCAAGTTGCGCCGACTGGGGCGCTCCTCGCGGGCATGTTGCGCCGACTCGGCCGTGGCCCGCAGCTCGCTCAGAACGGCCGGACGAGGAGTGCGATCCCGCGGCCCGCGGCCCGGGTGAGCACGATGGTGCCCTCCTGGTCGCCGGCGAGGTCCAGTCGCTTGCGCAGCTGGTCGGGCACCACGTCCACGCCGCGCTTCTTGATCGTCAGCCGGCCGATCCGCCGCTCGCGGAGCGCGGCACGCAGCGCCTTCTCGCGGTACGGCAGCTCCTCGAGCACCTGGTACCCGCGGGCGAAGGGGGTGCGGTACGACGAGTCGGAGGCGACGTACGCGATGTGCTCGTCGACCAGCCGGCCGTCGACCCCCGCGGCCACCGCGGTGACCAGTCCGGCGCGGATCACCGCACCGTCCGGCTCGTAGAGGAAGGCGCCCACGGCGCCCACGGGTGCGCCCGGATCGTCCTCGTCGGTGAGGGTCGCCAGGCCGCCCTCGCCGATCACGGTCGCTCGCCGCGCGGTGGTGGCGAGCCGGCCCGACCAGAGGGCGGCCTCCTTCACCTCGCCGTGGTCGCTGACCCACTCGGCCTCGACGCCGTCGGGGACGAGCTCGTGGGGGACGCCCGGGGCGACCTTGACGCAGGAGTCGCGGGTCAGCAGCCGCTCCACGAACGGCCAGGGGGGCGTCCAGCCGTCGACGTCGAAGGTGCGTCCCCGGGCGGTACGCCGCGCCGGGTCGGCGAACGCGACGTCGAAGGGGCTGGTGTCCAGCGTGGTCGCGTCGGCGACCTGCACCGCGCCCGGGAGCCCCAGCGCGTCGAGGTTGGCCTGCGCGACGGCCACCCGCACCGGGTCGAGGTCGACGCCGGCAGCGGTCAGCCCGGCGCGGGACGCGGCGAGCAGGTCGCCGCCGATGCCGCAGCCGAGGTCGACCAGCGTCGAGGCGGACGCGGCGACCAACCGGCTCGCGCGGTGGGTGGCGACCCGGTGGCGGGTGGCCTGCTCGAGGCCGTCGGGGGTGAAGTACATCCGGTCCGCGAGCTCGCCGAACTTCTCCCGCGCCCGGACCCGCAGGGTGGCCTGGGTGAGCGCGGCCGCGACGTGCGCCGGATCGGCCCCCCGGCGCAGCCGGGTCTGCGTCGCGAGCGGGTCCTCGTCGGCCGCGACGGCCGCGGCGGCGGCCTCCAGGAGCCGGGCGCCGTCGGAGGTGAGCAGCCAGCGGAACGCCTCCAGGTCCATCCCCGGATCCTGTCACCCGGGGCCGTCTGGCACTCAGTTGGCGAGAGTGCTAGTTTCTGAGTTGGCACTCTCCGCCGGAGTGTGCCAGCGCTTGTCTTCCCGATGCGACCCCCGCGACGGCGTACCGGACGGCAGGCACACACGTGCATCACCCACCAAACTCGAAGTCCCAGAAAGTGGAGGTTGATCAGGAGTGTCGATCAACATCAAGCCCCTCGAGGACCGGATCGTCGTCAAGCCGCTCGACGCCGAGCAGACCACGGCCTCGGGCCTGGTCATCCCGGACACCGCCAAGGAGAAGCCCCAGGAGGGCGAGGTCCTGGCCACCGGCCCGGGTCGCATCGACGACAACGGCAACCGCGTCCCGCTCGACGTCACCGTCGGCGACAAGGTCATCTACAGCAAGTACGGCGGCACCGAGGTCAAGTACGCCGGCGAGGAGTACCTCATCCTCTCGGCCCGCGACGTCCTCGCCGTCGTTTCCTGAAGTCCTTCCGGGTCGTGTGCCTGACGACGCGCCATGGCGCGTTCTCAGGCACACGGCCCGGTCTTCGTTAGAGGAGAGATATGCCCAAGATCCTGGAGTTCGACGAGTACGCCCGGCGCGCACTGGAGCGCGGTGTGGACGCGCTGGCCAACGCCGTCAAGGTCACGCTCGGCCCGAAGGGCCGCTACGTCGTCCTGGACAAGAAGTGGGGCGCCCCGACCATCACCAACGACGGCGTGACCGTCGCGCGTGAGATCGAGCTGGACGACCCGTTCGAGAACCTCGGTGCTCAGCTCACCAAGGAGGTCGCCACCAAGACCAACGACATCGCCGGTGACGGCACCACGACCGCCACGGTGCTGGCCCAGGCGATGGTCCACGAGGGCCTGCGCGCGGTCACCGCGGGCGCCAACCCGATGGGGCTCAAGCGGGGCATGGACGCCGCGGCCGAGGCCGTGGGCGACGCCCTCAAGGAGGCCGCTCGCGAGGTCGAGTCGCGCGAGGACATGGCGTCGGTCGCCACGATCTCGAGCCGCGACAGCGTGATCGGCGACCTGCTCGCCGAGGCCTTCGACAAGGTCGGCAAGGACGGCGTGATCACGGTCGAGGAGTCCAACACCATGGGCACCGAGCTCGAGTTCACCGAGGGCATGCAGTTCGACAAGGGCTACATCAGCCAGTACTTCGTGACCGACCCGGAGCGGATGGAGGCCGTCCTCGAGGACCCCTACATCCTGCTGCACCAGGGCAAGATCGCCGCGGTAGCCGAGCTGCTGCCGCTGCTGGAGAAGGTCATCCAGTCCGGCAAGCCGCTGTTCATCCTGGCCGAGGACGTCGAGGGCGAGGCCCTCTCCACCCTGGTCGTGAACAAGATCCGCGGCACCTTCAACGCGGTCGCGGTGAAGAGCCCGGCGTTCGGTGACCGCCGCAAGTCGATGATGCAGGACATCGCGACCCTGACCGGTGGTCAGGTCGTCGCCCCCGAGGTCGGCCTCAAGCTCGACCAGGTCGGCCTGGAGGTGCTCGGCCAGGCCCGCCGCGTGGTCGTCACCAAGGACGACACCACGATCGTGGACGGCGCCGGCGACCCCAAGGAGGTCGAGGGCCGGGTCAACCAGATCAAGGCCGAGGTGGAGAACACCGACTCCGACTGGGACCGCGAGAAGCTCCAGGAGCGCCTCGCGAAGCTGGCCGGCGGCGTGTGCGTGATCAAGGTCGGCGCCGCCACCGAGGTGGAGCTGAAGGAGAAGAAGCACCGCATCGAGGACGCCGTCTCCGCGACGCGCGCCGCGATCGAGGAGGGCATCGTCGCCGGCGGCGGCTCCGCCCTCGTCCACGCGGTCTCGGTGCTCGCCGACGACCTCGGCCTCACCGGCGACGAGGCGCTCGGCGTCCGGGTGGTCCGCAAGGCCGCCGACGAGCCGCTGCGCTGGATCGCCGAGAACGGCGGCGTCAATGGCTACGTCGTCACCACCAAGGTCCGCGAGCTCGGCCTCGGCAACGGCTACAACGCCGCCACCGAGGAGTACGGCGACCTGGTCGCCCAGGGCGTCCTGGACCCGGTGAAGGTCACCCGCTCCGCGCTGGTCAACGCCACCTCGATCGCGGGCATGCTGCTCACGACCGAGACGCTGATCGTGGAGAAGCCCGAGGAGGAGGAGCCCCCGGCGGCCGGACACGGCCACGGGCACGGCCACGGCCACTGATCCACCCCGCACGTCGACCCGCCCGAGACCCTCGGGCGGGTCGACGTCGTTTCAGTCGCAGTCCGGGTCGACCGTCGGCCGCTCCAGGCCGCGCAGCAGGTACACCGGCCGTCCGTTGCAGGTGACGCCGTTCGCGACGTACCGCTCCTCGACGACCCGCTCCAGCTCAACGACGCCGGCGGGCGCCCAGGCGTCGAAGTCGACCCACTCGACCAGCCAGGTGGGCGCGTCGGGCCCGGCGAGCAGCGCCCGGAGGTCGGCGTACCCGGGGTCGCGGGCGCGCATCGGCAGGCTCCACAGATAGGGGTACGGCGAGCCGAGGCCGCTCGCGTCCTGGAGGTCGGGACGGCCCCCGAACACCACGAGCGTGTCGCCGCGGTCGGCGGCCGACGCGACGGCCTCGCCGGTGTGGACCTCGTGGAACTCCTGCAGCCCGGTGACGTTCCACGCCAGCCAGAAGACCATGGCCGCGGCCGCCGAGGCCGCGGTCCCCACCACGACCCCGCGCATCCGGCGGCCGGCCGGTTCCGGCCGCCCCGCCAGCAGCGCGACGCAGAGGGCGGCACCCGGGACCAGCGGCGTCAGGTAGTCCTGCCAGAAGCTGCCCCCGGCGGCGAGGCCGATGACGTCGGTGGCGACCACGGCGACGGTGCCGGCGACGACCGGCGGGTCGTCGCGCCACCGCTCGCGCAGGTGCGCGACCAGACCGGCGAGGATCGGCAGCAGCCCGCAGGCGAGGGCGATCACCAGCAGGGTCCACGCCCGCCGCTCGGGGGCCTCGGTGCTGCCGTCGGCGATCACCCGGGCGGCGCCGGCGCGGAACCCGTAGACGGTCTCCCACAGCGTCGTCAGCCGCACGCCGGCGGCTCGGGCCCAGACGATTGTGGCGACCACCGGCACCGCCGCGCCGGCCGCGCCGGCCGACGCCAGCGCGAGCGTCCGGGTCCCGGAGAGCCGCCCGGTGCGCCAGGCGACGAGGAGCAGCACCGCGGCGAAGACCAGCCCGGTGGCGAGGTTCTGCTTGAGGCCGACGGCCAGCCCGGCCGCCAGCCCCGATCCGAGTGCGAGCAGCACCGACGTACGCCGGACCGCGCGCAGGACGAGCAGCATGCTGACCAGCAGGAGCGGCAGCGCGAGCAGCTCGCCCTTGACCGCCACCACGTCGATCATCGGGTTCGACAGCAGGGCGGCGGAGGTCGCCGCGGTCCACCCGACGGCCCGCCGGCCGGCGACCTCGTGCGCGACGGCGGCCGCCAGCAGGACCGTCGCGACGGCCACCACGGCGCCGAGCAGCCGCAGCGGGACCGCCCCACCGAACGCCTCGACGGCTCGGTAGACCGCGATCAGCGACGGGGGTCGATCCACCCAGTGCGGACCGAACATGCTGCCCGGCTCCGGGTCCCACGACCGGGCGACCAGGAGGAACCCGGCCTCGTCGGCACGGAGCGGTCGGGTGAGGGCGGGCAGCCGCGCCAGGAACGCCAGGGCCGCGGCCACCACGACCGGGTGCCGGCGCAGGTGCTCCACGGTTCCACCCTCTCAGGAGCCGGCGTGTCGGGATCGTTCCGGGCGCCGGTAGGCTGTCGGAGTGGAGCTGCCTGAGAAGTTCGCCGCCCTCGGCCTGACCTACGACGACGTCCTGCTGTTGCCGGGTCATTCCGACCTCGCGCCCTCGGACATCGACCTGACCTCGCGGCTGACCCGCGAGATCTCGCTGAAGGTCCCGCTCGTCAGCGCCGCGATGGACACCGTGACCGAGTCGCGGATGGCGATCGCGATGGCCCGCCAGGGCGGCCTCGGCGTGCTGCACCGCAACCTGTCGATCGAGGACCAGGCCTACCAGGTGGACCTGGTGAAGCGGACCCAGACCGGCATCATCTCCAACCCGGTGACGATCGGGCCGGACGCGACGCTCGAGCAGCTCGATCAGCTCGCGGGGGAGTACCGCATCTCCGGCTTCCCCGTCGTCGACGCCGACAACCGGCTCCTCGGGATGATCACCAACCGTGACCTGCGCTTCACCCCGGTCGCGGAGTGGGCGACCACCAAGGTCGACGAGGTGATGACGCCGATGCCGCTGATCACCGGCCACTCCGACATCTCGCGCGAGGACGCCACCGTCCTGCTGCGCCAGCACAAGCGCGAGCGGCTGCCGCTCGTCGACGAGGCCGGCCACCTCACCGGCCTGATCACCGTGAAGGACTTCGTCAAGGGCGAGCAGTTCCCGAACGCGTCGTACGACGGCGCCGGGCGGCTGATGGTCGGTGCCGCGATCGGCTACTTCGGCGACGCCTGGCAGCGGGCGACCACGCTGATCGAGGCCGGTGTGGACGTCCTCGTCGCCGACACCGCCCACGGCCACGTCACCCTGCTGCTCGACATGGTGCGCCGGCTCAAGTCCGACCCGGCCACCAAGCACGTGCAGGTGATCGGAGGCAACGTCGCGACCCGCGAGGGCGCCCAGGCGTTCGTCGACGCCGGGGCCGACGCGGTCAAGGTCGGGTTCGGGCCGGGCTCGATCTGCACGACGCGCGTCGTCACCGGGTGCGGCGTCCCGCAGGTCACCGCGGTCTACGAGGCCTCGCTGGCCTGCCAGCCCGCCGGCGTACCCGTGATCGCCGACGGCGGCCTGCAGCAGTCCGGCGACATCGCGAAGGCGATCGTCGCCGGCGCCGAGACCGTGATGATCGGCTCGCTGCTCGCCGGCTGCGAGGAGTCCCCGGGCGAGCTGATCTTCGTCAACGGCAAGCAGTACAAGTCCTACCGGGGCATGGGCTCGCTGGCCGCGATGTCGAGCCGAGGCAAGAAGTCCTACTCCAAGGACCGCTACTTCCAGGCCGAGGTCACCAGCGACGACAAGATCGTGCCCGAGGGCATCGAGGGACAGGTCGCCTACCGCGGTCCGCTCGCCGCGGTCGCCCACCAGCTGATCGGCGGCCTCAACCAGTCGATGTTCTACATCGGCGCTGCGACCGTCCCCGAGCTGCAGGCGAAGGGCCGCTTCGTGCGGATCACCTCCGCCTCGCTCAAGGAGAGCCACCCCCACGACGTGCAGATGACCGTCGAGGCACCCAACTACACCGGGCGCTAGCCGGGACTAGAACGCGTAGCCCACCTGACCGATGCGGACCCGGGCCCGCTTGCTGAGCTGGACGGTCAGCCTCGTCTGCGCGGCGACCGGCACCTCGAGCTGACGGGTGACGGTACGGCGCCTCGGGACCTGGACGGTGACCGTGCCCCGCCCCGCCGACAGCTTCAGCGTGGTACCGCGCTGCGCACCGGAGACCGTCACGTCGACCAGGACCGACGACGCGGAGTCCGGGAGTCCGAGGTCGAGCCGCCTGGTGCCGGCGAACGCGGCCGAGAGCACGGGCCGCGGCGCCGGCCGCAGGCAGTCGGACACGTGCGCCTCGATGGAGTGCAGGCCGACGGTGGTCGGGGTCGCGTCCATGAGCATCCCGCCGGCCACGGCGCACTGGTACTCGCCGGTGATCGTGCCCGCCTCGAGCACGACCACCCGGCGGCCGGCGGGATAGGTGGTGTCCCCGATCGGCCGGAGACGACCGGACAGCGCCGCGTTCCCGGTGACGACCAGCCGACCGGCCGCCTTCGGCTCGCTGCGCAGGACCGCCATCAGCGGACGGTAGCTGGCGGCCTGGTTGGTGGTGAGGTCGCCGTCGACCGTCAGGACCCCGGTCGGGCGGATGTCGGCCGGGCCGGCGGGCAGGTCGCCGGTGATGGTGCCCTCGCCGGTGATCCGGGCGCCGCTGACGAACGCCGTGCCCGCCAGGCCCCACGCGGACGACCCGGCGTGCTCGACGGTGCCCTGGCCACCGAGCTCGACGTAGCGGAGGATGGCCGGGTCGCCGTCGCCCTGGCCGATCCTCATCGTCGAGCCCTTCTGCAGGGTGACCCGCCCGGTGTCGGTGCAGCAGCTGCCGGAGTCCAGGACGGCGCCGGCGGGGAGCTCGAGGGTGGCCTCGTTGGGCACGACCAGCCGCCCGCCCCCGCCCTGCACCCGCAGCGTCGAGCCGGGCTCGATGCGCAGGTCACCGGCGGGGGTGAGCATCCCGGTCTGCCCGGGCAGTGTCCTGTCCCAGACCTCGATGGTGGTCTGGGTGCCCGGCTCGGTCGCCGCCTTCACGCCGTCCGCGATCGTCAGCCGCCCGCGGATCCTCGCGCCGGCCAGCTCCACCGTGCCCTTGCCGACGATGCTGCCGACGCCGGAGACCTCGGTGTACGGGCCGAGCCGGAGCACGGTGTCGTCGTCCAGGCCCAGCTTCTCGCCGTCCTCGATGAACTTCAGGGTGCCGTCCGGCAGCAGCGGGTGGTCGGGGTCGTAGGCCTCACCGTCGGTCTCGTCGATGTCGACCGTGCCGCCACCCTTGAGCGCGGCGTCGCCCACCGTGCCGTTGACGGCGTGCCCGCCCACCCGGATCGGCCCACCGGTGATCTCGAGCGTGTTGCCCTTCGGGACCACCACGTCCCCGGCGAGGTCGATGCCGAGCTCGTCGAAGTGCGACGTGAAGCCGGTCGCGCCGATCGCCGAGGACACCTCGAGGGTGCCGTCGACGATGACGGTCGAGGTGGTGCCGCTGCAGCAGCGGCTGCCGAGCACCCGGGCCGCGGGGTCGACGAGCAGCTTGCCGGTGCTCGCGATCCGCATGCTGCTGTCGAACATGAACGTCAGCCACGGACCGTCGCCGGCCCCCAGCGGACCGGTCATCAGCGACAGCGTGCTGTTGATGGTGAGGGTCTGGTGGCCGGTCAGGCTGCTGGTGCCGTTGCCGAAGTGCATCGGCGTATCGCCCATCATGATGTACGACGGGGTCGGGTCCAGCGGCGGTGCGGAGACCATCAGGTCGGTATTGATGTCGCCGCCGTTCCACCGCAGGCTCCCGGTGATGACCTGGCCCTCGCCCGTCATGGACACCAGGCCGTCGGTCGAGCCGGTGACGCTCAGGCTGGTGAGGCTCACGTCGGGGACGTCGGTGATCGTCGGCCGGGGTCCCGGCCCGAGCTCCACGGCGTCGCCGTCCTTCGGCACACCCTCGGGGCGCCAGTTCTTCTTGTTGGTCCACACGGTGCTCTCGGCCCCGCTCCACGTGTACGTCGTGGCCGCGCTCGCGGGCGGGACCGGGACGAGCAGGGTGAGCAGCAGCGTCGCGACGACGGCTCCGAGCAGCGTGACCGGGCGCATGGTGCCTCCTCGAGCGTGGTGCGCCGATCCTCCTCCGGTGCCGCGGGCCTGAGAACGGCCAGATCGGGCCATTGACGGGTGACCTCGATAGAGTTCGCCGGTGACCGACATCGAGATCGGCCGGGCCAAGCGGGCCCGGCGCGCCTACTCCTTCGACGACATCGCGATCGTGCCCTCGCGGCGCACCCGCGACCCGGAGGAGGTGAGCACCGCCTGGCAGATCGACGCCTACCGCTTCGACATCCCGGTGCTCGCGGCGCCGATGGACTCGGTGATGTCGCCGGCGACGGCGATCGCGCTCGGGCGGTTCGGCGGGCTCGGCGTCCTCAACCTCGAGGGCCTGTGGGCCCGCTACGAGGACCCGGACCCGCTGCTCGAGGAGGTCGCCGCGCTCCGGGGCAGCGAGGGCACCCGCCGGCTCCAGCAGATGTACACCGAGCCGATCAAGGCCGAGCTGATCACCGAGCGGCTGCGCGAGATCCGCGACGCCGGGGTCACCGTGGCCGGCTCGCTCTCGCCCGGGCGCACCAAGGAGTTCGCGAAGGCGGTCGTCGACGCGGGCGTCGACGTGTTCGTGATCAGGGGTACGACGGTCTCCGCCGAGCATGTGTCCTCCCAGGCGGAGCCGCTGAACCTCAAGGAGTTCATCTACGAGCTCGATGTGCCGGTCGTGGTCGGCGGCTGCGCCACCCACCAGGCCGCGCTGCACCTGATGCGCACCGGCGCGGCCGGCGTCCTGGTCGGCTTCGGCGGGGGAGCGGCGCACACGACGCGGACCGTGCTCGGCGTCGCGGTCCCCATGGCGTCCGCGGTCGCCGACGTCGCCGCAGCGCGCCGCGACTACCTCGACGAGTCCGGCGGCCGCTACGTGCACGTGATCGCCGACGGCTCGATCGGCAAGTCCGGTGACGTCGCCAAGGCGATCGCCTGCGGTGCCGACGCCGTGATGGTCGGCTCGCCGTTCGCGCGGGCCACCGACGCGCCCGGCCGCGGCTTCCACTGGGGCACCGAGGCCCACCACCACGACCTGCCCCGCGGTCAGCGGGTGCAGTTCGACACGGTCGGGACGATCGAGGAGATCCTGTTCGGCCCGTCCCGGGTCGCCGACGGCACCATGAACCTGATGGGTGCGCTGCGCCGCTCGATGGCGACCACCGGCTACACCGAGCTCAAGGAGTTCCAGCGCGTCGAGATCGTCGTCGAGTGAGGCCGGCGTGAGGGTCGCGGCCGGGCAGGCGGCGTCGGTCGGCGGCGACCTCGACGCGAACGTGCGCACCGCCGCCCGGCTCACCCGGCTGGCCGCGACCCAGGGCGTCCGGCTGCTCGTGCTCCCCGAGGCGTTCCTGACCGGGTACGACGTCGCCGCGTTCGACGGCCCGCTGCCGGACGCCGACGGGCTCGACGCCGGCTGGCTGGAGCCGCTCCGCGCGGAGGCCGCCGCCGGCGTCACGGTCGTGGTCGGCACCGCCCTGCGGCGGGGCTCCGAGCGCCGGCTCTCGCAGATCGTGGTGCGGCCGGACGGCCGCGCGGACGCGCCGTACGACAAGCAGCACCTGGACGGGCTCGAGAAGACCTTCTTCACCGTCGGCGACCACGGCACCTCGATCGAGGTCGACGGCCTCGAGCTCGGCCTCTCGGTCTGCTACGACGGCTGCTTCCCCGAGCACGCCCAGGCCGCGGCCCGCGACGGCGCCGTCGGCTACCTGAGCTCCGCGGCGTACTTCCCCGGCGGCGCCCACCGGCGCGACCTCTACTACGCGGCCCGCGCCGTCGAGAACGGCATGTACGTCGTGCTCTCCGGGCTGACCGGCCGCTGCGGCGGGTTCGACTTCATCGGCGGCTCGGCCGTCTACGACCCCGAGGGGCGCCCGCTCGCGCGGCTCGCCGACGAGGAGGGGCTGGCGATCGCCGACCTCGACGCGGCGCTGGTCGCGCAGACCCGGGCCACGCACACGATGATCGGTGACCACCGCGCCGACCTGGGCCCGCGGGTGCGGGCCTGATCGTCAGCAACCTCGACCAGGCCAGCGTTCCGGCCCGGTCCGTCGAGCACATCGCCGGCTCGGCGTTTGCGAGACTGGGCACATGAGCCAGCCCAGTGCCCTCAGCCCGCAGGCCCGCGACCAGGCGCTCGCCGCGATGCGGGCGACCGGGGGCGGGTCCGAGCTGGACGTGCTGGTCGTCGGCGGCGGCGTGACCGGTGCCGGCACCGCGCTGGACGCCGTGACCCGAGGGCTGAGCACCGGGCTGCTCGAGCAGCGCGACCTGGCCAGCGGCACCAGCAGCCGCAGCAGCAAGCTGATCCACGGCGGCCTGCGCTACCTGGAGATGCTCGACTTCGGCCTGGTCCGCGAGGCGCTCCAGGAGCGGGGCCTGCTGCTCACCCGGCTGGCGCCGCACCTGGTCCGGCCGGTCTCGTTCCTCTATCCACTGACCCACCGCGGCTGGGAGCGCCCGTACGTCGCCGCGGGCCTGACGCTCTACGACGGGATGGCGACGATCGGGGCGCTGCGGAGCCAGGGCGGCATGGGGCTGCCCCGGCACAAGCACCTGCTCCGTCGCCAGGTCGCCCGGATCGCCCCGGACTTCAGGTACGAGACGATCGCCGGCGCCATCCAGTACTGGGACTGCCAGGTCGACGACGCCCGGCTGGTGGTCACGCTCGCCCGCACCGCCGCCACCCACGGCGCGCACGTGGCGACCCGGGTCAAGGTGACCGGGTTCCTCCGCGAGGGCGAGCGCGTGGTCGGCGTACGCGCTCTCGACCTGGAGACCCAGGAGGAGCTCGAGGTCCGGGCCCGGGTGGTCGTCAACGCCGCCGGGGTGTGGACCGACGAGATCCAGGAGATGGTCGGTGGCCGCGGCGCGCTGCACGTCCAGGCCAGCAAGGGCATCCACCTGGTGGTGCCCCGCGACCGGATCCGCTCGGAGGCCGGGTTCATCGTGCGCACCGCGACGTCCGTCCTGTTCGTGATCCCATGGGGCCGGCACTGGATCATCGGGACCACCGACACGCCGTGGGACCTGGACAAGGCGCACCCGGCGGCGTCGCGGGCCGACATCGACTACGTCCTCGAGCACGTCAACGCGATCCTGCGCGAACCGCTCGACCACGACGACGTCCAGGGCGTGTACGCCGGGCTCCGGCCGCTGCTCTCCGGGGAGTCCGAGCCGACCTCGCGGATCTCCCGCGAGCACACCGTCGTCACGCCGGTGCCCGGACTGGTGATGATCGCCGGCGGCAAGCTCACGACCTACCGGGTGATGGGCAAGGACGCCATCGACGCGGCCGCGCACTCCTTGCGCACCACCGCGAGCCTCACGGTCCGGGACTCGATCACCGACCGGGTGCCGCTGGTCGGTGCCGCCGACTGGGAGACCCGCTCCAACCAGCGGGTGCTGCTCTCGCGCCGCTCGGGGCTGCACGTCGCCCGGATCGACCACCTGCTGGGCCGCTACGGCGGCCTGGTCGACGACCTGCTCGCGCTGGTGGCCGCCCGGCCCGAGCTGGCGTCGCCCCTGGAGGGTGCGGACGACTACCTCGCCGCCGAGGTGGTCTACGCCGTCACCCACGAGGGCGCCCGGCACCTCGACGACGTGCTGACCCGCCGGACCCGCATCTCGATCGAGACCTTCGACCGCGGCGTCCGGGCGGCCTCCGAGGTCGCGCGGCTGATGGCCGGTGAGCTCGACTGGGACGCCGCGCGCACCGCCGACGAGATCGACCACTACCGGCGCCGGGTCGAGGCCGAGCGCCAGAGCCAGCTGATGCTCACCGACCAGGAGGCCGACGAGGCCCGGGTGTCGGCCCCCGACATCGTCTGAGGTTGCGCAAGCCCGCCGGCCGCCATTGACAACTAGAACACGTTCCACCGATGCTGAGACCCATGTCACAGCGATCCGCCGGGAGGGGAACGTGACCCAGGCACCGCCGCCGGCCGACCTGAGGATGCAGCGCTCGAGCAGGGACGCGAGCACCGTGCCGACCCGGCTGGCCGGGTGGCTGGCGGCGGTGCTGCCGGAGGGCGCCGAGCCGATGGTGACGCTGCACAGCGGCGTGGACGCCAACGGGATGTCCTCGGAGACGCTGCTCCTCGACGTGGCCTGGACCGAGGCCGGCGAGCGGCGGCTGGGGGAGTACGTCGCGCGGGTCGCGCCCTCGGCCGACGACCTCCCGGTGTTCCCGAGCTATGCCCTGCAGGAGCAGTACGACGCGATCCGGATCGTCGGCGAGACCACCGACGTCCCCGTCCCGCAGGTGCGCTGGATGGAGCCGACCGGGGAGGTGCTCGGCACGCCGTTCTTCCTCATGGACCGGATCGAGGGCGTGGTCCCGCAGGACGTGCTGCCCTACAACTTCGGCGACAACTGGCTGCACGACGCCCCGCACGAGCACCAGCGCCGGCTCCAGGACGCCACGGTGGACGTGATCGCCCGCCTGCACGCGATTCCCGACGCGGCCACGACGTTCTCGTTCCTCGACCCCGCTCACCCGGGCGAGACCCCGCTGGCCCGCAACCTCGCGCGGACCCGCGCCTGGTACGACTTCGCGGTCACCGACATCGGCCGCTCCCCGCTGGTCGAGCGCGGCCTCGACTGGCTCGAGGCCAACCTCCCGGCCACCGACGAGGCCGTCCTGTGCTGGGGCGACTCCCGCATCGGCAACGTGCTCTACCGCGACTTCGAGCCGGTCGGCGTCCTCGACTGGGAGATGGCCGCGCTCGGGCCGCGCGAGCTCGACCTCTCGTGGATCGTGTTCGCCCACCAGGTGTTCGAGACGATCACCGGGATGCTCGAGCTCCCCGGCATGCCGCACTTCCTGCGCGAGGAGGACGTGGTGGCGACGTACGCCGAGCTCGCCGGCGTCGAGGTCGGCGACCTGCACTGGTACCACGTCTACAACGCGGTCCAGTGGTGCATCGTCTTCATGCGCACCGGCGCCCGGCAGATCCACTTCGGCGAGATCGAGCGCCCCGACGACCTCGAGTCGCTGTTCCACCACAAGCCGCTGATGGAGCGGCTCCTCGAGGAGGCGGGCGCATGACCACCCCACCGAGATGCACGCTCCGCTCGCTGCGCTCCCTCCGCGCACATCTCGTCGGGGACCCCGGATGAACGGCGGCATCGGACCCCTCGACGAGTTCCCGCTCCACCAGGCGCCGCTGCCGCTGGCCTGGGCGAGCAGCAGCGACCGCAACTTCTACGACCGCTGGTACTTCAACGCCCACGACCGCACCGGCGACATCATGGTGGTCACCGGCCTGGGCTACTACCCGAACCTCGGCACCAAGGACGCCTTCGTCCTGGTCGCTCGCGACGGCAGGCAGACCGCCGTGCACCTCTCCGACCTGATCGACCAGGACCGGCTCAACCCCCATGTCGGCCGCTACCGCGTCGAGGTCCCGGAGCCGCTCCAGAAGATCCGCGTGGTCCTCGAGGAGACCGAGGGCCTCGCGCTCGACCTCACCTGGGAGGGCACCTGCGACGTCGTGCAGGAGCAGCCGCACGTGCTGCGCTCCGGCAGCCGGGTCACGCTCGACGCCCAGCGGTTCGCCCAGCTCGGCAGCTGGCGCGGCACCATCGCGATCGACGGCGAGGAGATCACCGTCGACCCCGCGACCTGGCTCGGGAGCCGGGACCGCTCCTGGGGGATCCGCCCGGTCGGCGAGGCCGAGCCCCCGGGCGCCCCGAGCGACCCGCCGTTCGAGGGCATATGGTGGCTCTACGTCCCGCTGCAGTTCGAGGACTACGCGGTCGTGATCATCATCCAGGAGGACCCCGACGGGTTCCGCACGCTCAACGACTGCACCCGGGTGTGGCGCGACGGCCGGATCGAGCAGCTCGGCTGGCCGCTGATCGACGTCCACTACGCCTCCGGCACGCGTACGCCGACCGGCGCGACGATCCGCTGCACGACGCCCGAGGGCAAGCCGCTCGTGCTCGAGGTCGAGTCGCGGCTCGCCGTACCCCTCCACGTCGGCGGCGGCTACGGCGGCGACCCGGACTGGATCCACGGCACCTGGAAGGGCGCGGGCTTCGCCGAGCGGGTCACCTACGCGATGGACGACCCGGCGGTCCAGGGCCGGTTCATGTTCGGCTGCGTCGACCACGTCGGCCGGGCCCTGTGCAGCACCGGAGGCGTCGACGGCCAGGAGGGCTTCGGCCTCTTCGAGCACTTCTGCATCGGCCGGCACGACCCGTCCGGGTTCGCCGACTTCTTCGCCCTCGCCCCCTAGCCGCGCCGGTGGTCGAGCCTGTCGAGACCCCCGCACCCGAGAGGAAACCGCAACCATGACCCTCGACCGCTCCGCGTTCTTCATCGACGGCGGCTGGGCCGCCCCGGCGACCTCGGCCACGCTCGAGGTGGTCTCGCCGCACACCGAGCAGGTGGTCGCGACCGTGCCCGAGGGGAGTGCCGCCGACATCGACGCCGCGGTCGCGGCCGCCCGCCGCGCGTTCGACGAGGGCCCGTGGCCGCGGATGACGCCCGAGGAGCGGATCGAGGTGGTCCAGGCGTTCTCGAACGCCTACGCCGGCCGGCTCGCCGAGATGGCCGAGCTGATCACGATCGAGATGGGCTCGCCCACGTCCTTCTCGAACCTCGCGCAGTCCCCGGCGCCGTGGATGCAGATCGAGTCGTTCCTCGCGGTCGCCCGGGCGTTCCCGTGGGAGGAGGCGCGGCCCGGCGCGCTCGGCACCGACGTGATCGTGCGGCGCGAGCCGGTCGGCGTCGTCGCCGCGATCCCGCCGTGGAACGTCCCGCAGTTCACGACGATGTCGAAGGTGGTCCCGGCGCTGCTCGCCGGCTGCACGGTGGTGGTCAAGCCCGCGCCCGAGACCCCGCTGGACACCTACCTGATGGCCGAGCTGCTCGCGGAGGCCGGCGTACCGGCCGGGGTGGTGAACATCGTCGCCGCCGGCCGCGAGGTCGGCGAGCACCTGGTCGCCCACCCGGGCGTCGACAAGGTCGCGTTCACCGGCTCGACCGCCGCGGGGCGCCGGATCGCGGCCGTCTGCGGCGAGCAGCTCAAGCGGGTCTCGCTCGAGCTCGGCGGCAAGTCGGCGGCGATCGTGCTCGACGACGCCGACCTGGCCGCCACGATGGACGGCCTGAAGTTCACCGCGCTGATGAACTCCGGGCAGGCCTGCGTCGCGCAGACCCGGATCCTCGCCTCCCGGAGCCGGTACGACGAGGTCGTCGACGCCCTGGCCGCGACCGTGTCCGGGATGCAGGTCGGCGACCCGATGGACCCGGCCACCGAGATCGGCCCGCTGGTGGCCCAGCGCCAGCAGGAGCGGGTCGAGAAGTACATCGCCCTGGGCCAGGAGGAGGGCGCCCGCGTGGTCGTCGGCGGCAACGGCCGGCCCGACGGGCTGGACTCGGGCTGGTACGTCCGCCCGACGGTCTTCGCCGACGTCGACAACCGGATGCGGATCGCGCAGGAGGAGATCTTCGGCCCGGTGCTCTCGGTGATCCCCTTCGACGACGTCGACGACGCGGTCCGGATCGCCAACGACTCCGACTACGGGCTGGCGGGCACGGTGTGGACCGGTGACGTCGAGGGCGGCCTCGACGTGGCCCGGCGGGTGCGCACCGGCACCTATGGCGTGAACACCTACACGATGGACTTCGCGGCCCCGTTCGGCGGCTACAAGTCCTCCGGCATCGGCCGCGAGTTCGGCCCGGAGGGGCTGGCCCAGTACACCGAGCTGAAGACGATCTACCTGCCGTAGCCGCGGCCCGCGGGCGTCTTGACATCCGGACGTCATGTGTAAAAGCGCACACGAGGCTACCGAAGGGTAGTTTCCGAGACGCGCGTCACATACCCTCGGCCCTATGAGCGCCCAGAGCCCCACTCCCGCCGGCGGCCCGGTCGTCGAAGGCCCCTTCGACCCCGAGCACGACCCGACGGCGGCGTACGCCCTCGAGCCGGAGTACGCCGACGCGCTGACCCGGCGGCTGGTGGCCACCTCGGGCCGCTCGGTCCAGGTCCGGTCCCCGCTCAACGACGCCCCGCTCGGGCACGTCCCGCAGTCGACCGTCGCCGACGTCGCCACCGCCTTCGAGCGGGCCCGCCGGGCCCAGGTCGCGTGGGGCCGCACTCCGCTCGCGGAGCGCTCGGCGATCCTGCTGCGGCTGCACGACCTGGTGCTCGACCACCAGGACGAGATCATCGACCTGATCGTCTGGGAGAGCGGCAAGGCCCGCAAGCACGCCTTCGACGAGCCGCTGCACGTCGCGCTGACCGCGCGCTACTACGCGCGCACCGCCAAGCGCCACCTCGGTACCGAGCGCAAGCTGGGCGTCGTGCCCGGCCTGACCCGGGTCGAGGTCAACCACAACCCGGTCGGCGTGGTCGGGATCATCTCGCCATGGAACTACCCGTTCAACCTGGCGCTGATCGACGGCATCGCCGCGCTGATGGCCGGCAACGGGGTCGTCGCCAAGCCGGACTCGCAGACGATGCTCTCCGCGCTGCTCGGTGCCCGGCTGCTCGAGCAGGCCGGCCTGCCCCGTGACCTGTGGCAGGTCGTCGCCGGCCCGGGCGCGGAGATCGGCGGCGCGATCGTCGAGCGGGCCGACTACGTCTGCTTCACCGGCTCGACCGCGACCGGGCGGGCGATCGCCAAGGGCTGCGCCGACCGGCTGATCGGCTGCTCGCTCGAGCTGGGCGGGAAGAACCCGCTGCTGGTGCTGCGCGACGCCGACCTCGAGAAGGCCGCGGAGGGCGCCGTACGCGCCTCGTTCTCCAACGCCGGCCAGCTGTGCGTCTCGATGGAGCGGATCTTCGTCGCCGACCAGCTCTACGACCGGTTCGTCGACCGCTTCGTGGCCCGCACCCAGGCGCTGACGCTCGGCGCGACCCTGGACTGGGGCAACGACATGGGCCCGCTGATCTCCCAGGCCCAGCTCGACACCGTCACCGCCCACGTCGACGACGCGGTCGCCAAGGGCGCCCGGGTGCTCGTCGGCGGCCGCGCCCGTCCCGACCTCGGGCCGTACTTCTTCGAGCCCACGATCCTCGAGGGCGTCAGCCCCGACATGACCTGCTTCGGCAAGGAGACGTTCGGCCCGGTCGTGTCGCTGTACCGGTTCCACGACGAGGCCGACGCGGTCGCGCGGGCCAACGCCGGCGAGTACGGCCTCAATGCCTCGGTCTACAGCCAGGACGGCGCGCGGGCCCGGACGATCGCCCGGCACCTGCGGTGCGGGACCGTCAACGTCAACGAGGCCTTCGCCGCGACCTTCGCGAGCATCGACGCCCCGATGGGCGGCATGCGCGAGTCCGGTGCCGGCCGCCGCCAGGGCGCGATGGGCGTCCGGCGCTTCACCGAGACCCAGGCGGTCGCGACCCAGCGACTGATCCGGTTCGCCCCGCAGTACGGCATGTCCGACCAGATGTACGCCAGGGTCATGAACGCCAACCTGCGCCTGATGAAGAAGGTGGGACGCGCATGAGCACCCCTCGCAACGACCGGCCGGGCTTCGACTACGACGTCCTCGTCGTCGGCTCCGGGTTCGGCGGCTCGGTCACGGCGTTGCGGCTGACCGAGAAGGGCTACCGGGTCGGGGTGCTCGAGGCCGGGGCGCGGTTCGAGGACCAGGACCTGCCCGAGACCTCCTTCGAGGTCTCGAAGTACCTCTTCCGGCCCGAGATCGGCTGCTACGGCATCCAGCGCATCGACGCGCTCAAGGACTGCCTGATCGTCTCCGGCGCGGGCGTCGGCGGCGGGTCGCTGGTCTACGCGAACACGCTCTACGAGCCGCTGCCGGCGTTCTACGCGGACAGCCAGTGGAGCCACATCACCGACTGGCGCGCCGAGCTGGCGCCGTACTACGACCAGGCCAAGCGGATGCTCGGCGTCGTCGAGAACCCGCTCCGCACGCCCTCGGACGACATCATGGAGAAGGTCGCGACCGAGATGGGGGTGGCCGACACCTTCCACCCGACCCCGGTCGGCGTCTTCTTCGGCGGCCCGGGCGCGGGCATGGGCCAGGCCGTGGACGACCCGTTCTTCGGCGGCGCCGGCCCGGAGCGCCGTACCTGCATCGCGTGCGGCTCCTGCATGACCGGCTGCCGGCACAACGCCAAGAACACGCTGGTGAAGAACTACCTCTACCTCGCCGAGCACAACGGCGCGAAGGTGATGCCGCTGACGACCGTCACCCGGGTGCGTCCGCGGGAGGGCGGCGGGTACGACGTGCACGTCCGCTACACGAAGGCGAAGATCGACCGGCGCTCGGTGCGGCGGGTGCTGACCGCCGAGCAGGTCGTGTTCTCCGCCTCCGCGCTCGGCACCCAGCGGCTGCTGCACAAGATGAAGGACGAGGGGCACCTGCCCCGCCTGTCCGACCGGCTCGGCGAGCTCGCGCGCACCAACTCGGAGTCGATCGGCGGCGTGGTCGCCCCGGACCTGTCGGTCGACTACAGCCAGGGCATCGCGATCACCAGCAGCTTCCACCCGGACCCGAACACCCACATCGAGCCGGTGCGCTACGGCCCGGGCAGCAACCTGATGTCGCTGCTCCAGTCGGTGCTCACCGACGGCGACGGCGACGAGCCGCGGTGGCGGACCTGGCTGCGCGAGGTGTGGCGCCAGCGCAAGCAGGTGCCGAACCTCTACGACATGAAGCACTGGTCCGAGCGCACGATCATCGCGCTGGTGATGCAGAGCGTGGACAACTCGATCACCACCTACACCAAGCGCATCCCCGGCACCCGCCGGCGCTACCTGACCTCCAAGCAGGGCCACGGCGAGCCCAACCCCACCTGGATCCCGGCCGGCAACGAGGCGATCCGGGCGATGGCCCGGATCACCGGCGGCTTCCCCGGCAGCGCGGTCGGCGACGCCTTCAACAAGCCGCTGACCGCCCACTTCCTGGGCGGCTGCCCGATCGGCGACTCCCGGGAGACCGGCGTCGTGGACCCCTACCAGCGGGTCTACGGGTACCCCGGCCTGCACATCGCCGACGGCTCGGCGATCTCGGCGAACCTGGGCGTGAACCCGTCGCTGACGATCACCGCCCAGGCGGAGCGCGCGATGTCGTTCTGGCCGAACAAGGGCGAGGCCGACCCGCGGCCCGAGCTGGGCTCGGCGTACCGCCGGATCGACCCGGTCCGCCCCGCCGCACCGGCGGTCCCGGACGCGGCGCCCGGCGCGCTGCGGCTGCCGATCGTCGGCGTCAGCTGAACCGGACGGGAAACTCCAGAAAATTCCTGAGAATGGCCCGTGACTCGGGTCAACACGGGTCGTTGAGCCAGCGGACCCGGTAAATACGCTCCCTCCCACCGCCGGGTCCCATGTCCAGGCTCTGTCCAGCAGATGCATGGACGGTCAGGGCCCGGCCATCCCTCCCTCCCCGGCCGGGCCCTGATGCGTTTTCCGAGACGAAGACGCAGCGAGGAGGTCGAGTGGGCCCGCGCCCGCACCGTTGTGTCCGGCGCGCACCTGACGCATCTGCTCCCGTCCGGCCGGATTCCCGACAGATCTGTCAGGGGCGTGGCGACCACCCCGTGGGGCCTGTGGATGACGCCGGCGGACGGGGGCGCTCACGAGGGATGCTCGGCCGATGACCACCCGCATCGAACGCCCCGGCATCGTGATGCCGGTGCGGCTGGACCCGACAGGGGTGACCGGGCCGACGCCGGGTCAGGCCCGTGGCCCCGGTTGGCGGCGGGTCGGATCTGGGCGGTACGTCCCGGCGTCGGTCGATCCCGGCGACCTCGAGCAGCGGATCGTGGAGGCCGTCCTCGGCACGTCCGGTCCGGTCGCGGCCACGGGCTGGGCCGCGCTGCATTGGGGGCGGGGTCGGTGGTTCAGTGGACTGGCGGCGGACGGGGTCACCCCGCTGCCGGTGCCGGTCGCGCTCGGGGACCGACGGGCCGTGCGGCCGCGTGCGGGCGTCGTCCTCTCCGAGGACTGGCTGTTCGCCGACGATGTCGTGGAGCTCGACGGCCTGCCGCTCACGGTGGCCGAGCGGTCGGTCGCCTACGAGATGCTGCGTGCGGAGTCCCTGATCGGGGCCGTCCGGGCGATCGACATGGCCGCGGCGGACGACCTGGTGGACGTCGAGTCGATGCGCGTCTACGCCGGTCGGCTCGCCGGCCGCCCGGGGGTCAGGAGGCTGCGGGCGGCCATCGAGTGGGCGGACGAGAACTCCTGGTCCCCGCAGGAGCCGACCATGCGGATCCACTGGCGGCGGGCGCTGCCCCAGGCACGACTCCTGTGCAACGCACCGATCTTCGACCACGACGGCCGGCACCTACTGACCCCTGACCTGCTCGACGTCGAGCACGGGGTCGGCGGCGAGTACGACGGCGTCGTCCACCTCGGCGACGGGCCGCGGCGCCGCGACCTCGACCGAGACGCGCTGTATCGCGACCTGGGCATCGAGCTCGTGACGATGATGTCGGCCGACGGCCGCGACCTCACGTCGTTCCTCGCCCGGTTGCAGGGTGCCTACCACCGGGCCGCGCAGCGGCGCGGCACGCCTCGCTCCTGGACGGTGGACCAGCCCGACTGGTGGGTCGACACCTCGACGGTGGCTCGCCGTCGCGTGCTCGACGCCGCCGCCCGGGCCGTATGGCTGCGCCGGCAGGCCTCCTGATCCGCCCCCGGCTCTCGCGCACCTGACGGATCTGTCGTCCTGCCACCGGATCGACAGCAGTTGTGTCAGGTGCGACGCGAGCCGTGGGGCAGCCGGATGCGGCCGATACGATGCGGGGCATGAATCCGGCGGCGGAGCACGATCTGGTCCTGGTGGTCGACTTCGGGGCGCAGTACGCGCAGCTGATCGCCCGCCGGGTGCGCGAGGCGCGGGTCTACTCCGAGATCGTGCCGCACACCACCCCGGTGGCCGAGATGCTGGCCCGGGAGCCGAAGGCGATCATCCTCTCCGGCGGGCCGTCCTCGGTCTACGAGCCGGGGGCACCCTCGATCGACCCCGCGATCTTCACCGCCGGGACGCCGGTGTTCGGCATGTGCTACGGCTTCCAGCTGATGGCCCAGGGCCTCGGCGGCGAGGTGGCCCACACCGGTGCCCGCGAATACGGGCGTACGGCGGTCACGGTCGGCCGGCCCGGCACCCTGCTGGCCGAGATCCCCGCGCACCACACCGTCTGGATGTCCCACGGCGACTCGGTGGCGGCCGCGCCGAGCGGCTTCGAGGTGCTCGCCTCCACGGCCACGACCCCGGTGGCCGCGTTCGAGGACGTCGACCGCGGCCTGGCCGGCGTCCAGTGGCACCCCGAGGTGCTGCACACCGAGCACGGCCAGAAGGTGCTCGAGCACTTCCTGGTCCAGATCGCGCACTGCCGCCAGACCTGGACGATGGTCAACATCGTCGAGGAGCAGATCGAGGCGATCCGTGCCCAGATCGGCGACCGCGGCCAGGCGATCTGCGGCCTGTCCGGCGGCGTCGACTCCGCGGTGGCGGCCGCGATCGTGCAGCGGGCGATCGGCGACCGGCTCACCTGCGTGTACGTCGACCACGGGCTGATGCGCCAGGGCGAGACCGAGCAGGTGCAGCGCGACTTCGTGGGCGCGACCGGCGTCGACCTCAAGGTCGTCGACGCCGAGAAGCAGTTCCTCGACGCGCTCGCCGGGGTCACCGACCCCGAGGAGAAGCGCAAGATCATCGGCCGCGAGTTCATCCGCGTCTTCGAGGCCGCCGAGGCGGACATCCTCAGCGAGGCGGTCGCCGGCGGCGACGGCGACAAGGTCGCGTTCCTCGTCCAGGGCACGCTCTACCCCGACGTGGTCGAGTCCGGCGGGGGAGCCGGGACCTCCAACATCAAGTCCCACCACAACGTCGGTGGGCTGCCCGACGACCTCGAGTTCGAGCTGGTCGAGCCGCTGCGCACCCTGTTCAAGGACGAGGTGCGCCTGGTCGGCGAGCAGCTCGGCCTGCCGGCCGAGATCGTCTGGCGCCAGCCGTTCCCGGGCCCGGGACTCGGCATCCGGATCATCGGCGAGGTCACCCGCGAACGCCTCGACATCCTCCGCGAGGCCGACGCCATCGCCCGGGAGGAGCTGACCCGGGCCGGCCTGGACCGCGACATCTGGCAGTTCCCCGTGGTCCTGCTCGCCGACGTCCGCTCCGTCGGCGTCCAGGGCGACCAGCGCACCTACGGGCACCCGGTCGTGCTGCGCCCGGTCACCTCCGAGGACGCGATGACCGCCGACTGGGCCCGGCTGCCGTACGACGTCCTCGAGCGGATCTCCACGCGGATCACCAACGAGGTGCGCGAGATCAACCGGGTCACCGTCGACATCACCTCGAAGCCCCCCGGCACCATCGAGTGGGAGTGATCTGACCGGTCGCCCCTCAGCCGAGGAACTCCGCGATCCGCTCGTGGTACCCCTGCGGTTGCAGGAGGAACGAGTCGTGGCCGTGCGGCGAGGCCAGCTCCGCCCAGTCCACCGCCACCCCGAGCTCCTCGAGCTGAGCGGCCATCCGCGCGGACTGGGTCGAGTCGAAGCGCCAGTCGGAGTCGAACGAGGTCAGCTGGAACCGGGTCGCGGTGCTCCGCAGCGCCTCGGCCGTCCCCGGGTCGGCGAACGGGTCGAAGTAGTCGAGCAGCCGAGTCAGGTAGAGGTAGGACAGGGCGTCGAACCGGTCCAGGAACACCTGTCCCTGGTGCTGCAGGTAGTGCTCCACCTCGTAGTCGGGGGCCAGCGTCCAGGCGTCGCCGCGAGACCTCCGGCGGTGGCCGAACTTCGTCTCCAGCGACTGGGCCGAGACGTAGGTGACGTGCGCCATCATCCGGGCGACCTTCTGGCCGCGCCAGGGGAAGACGCCCTGCTCGACGTACCGCCCGTTGCAGAAGTCGGGGTCGGACATGATCGCCTCGCGGCCGATCGCGGAGAACGCGATGTTCTCCGCGGACAGTCGCGAGGACGCGGCCACCAGCACCGCCCGGTCGAGCGCGCCGGGGCCGTCGATCACCCACTGCAGGACCTGCATGCCGCCGAGCGACCCGCCGACCGCCGCGTGGAGGCGCTCGATCCCGAGGTGCGCGACCAGCCGCCGGTGCACCGCGACGAGGTCGCTCATGTGCAGCATCGGGAAGCCCAGGCAGTACGGCGCGCCGGTGGCCGGATCGGTCGACAGCGGCCCGGTGGTGCCCGAGCACCCGCCCAGCAGGTTGGCCGAGATGACGAAGAACTGGTCGGTGTCGACCGGCTTGCCGGGGCCGATCAGGTTGTCCCACCAGCCGCGCTTCTTCGAGCCGACGTGCAGCCCGGCGGCGTGGGCGTCGCCGGTGAGGGCGTGGCAGATGAAGACGGCGTTGTCGCGAGCCGGCGACAGCTCGCCGTAGGTCTCGTAGGCGACCTCGACGTGGTCGAGGCGGCCGCCGCCGCGCAGGCGCAGCGGGTCGTCCGGACTGGCGAGGACGACCCGCTGCGTCTCGACGTGGCCGAGCGAGCCGGTCATGGGATCACTTGCTGGCCGCGAGCGCCTGGTCCAGGTCGGCGATGATGTCCTCGACGTTCTCGATGCCGATCGAGAGCCGCACCATGTCCTCGGGCACGCCGGCCGCCTCGAGCTCGTCGGGGGTCAGCTGGCTGTGCGTGGTGGTGGCGTTGTGGATCGCGAGCGACTTCGCGTCGCCGATGTTGGCCAGGTGGCTGAAGAGTCCCAGCGCCTCGATGAACCGCTTGCCGCCCTCGCGTCCGGACTTCAGGCCGAAGCTCAGCAGGCCGCCGTACCCCTTGCCGGTGCCGATCCGGTCGAAGACCGCCTTGTGCGGGCTGTCCGCCAGGCCGGGGTAGCTCACCCAGGACACCCCCTTGTGCGCCTGCAGGAACTCCGCGACCTTCAGCGCGTTCTCGCTGTGCCGCTCCATGCGCAGGTGCAGCGTCTCGAGGCCCTGGAGGAACAGCCAGGAGTTCATCGGGGTGGTGGCCCCGCCGGTGTTGCGCAGCAGCACGGTACGGGCCCGGATGATGTACGCCGCCGGGCCGGCCGCCTCCGTCCAGACCGCGCCGTGGTAGGCCGGGTCCGGCTTGGTCAGCCCCGGGAACCGGTCGGCGTGGGCCGCCCAGTCGAACTTCCCGGAGTCGACGATGATGCCGCCGATCGAGGTGCCGTGGCCGCCGATGTACTTCGTCGCCGCGTGCACGACGACGTCCGCGCCCTGGTCGAAGGCCTTCACGAGGTACGGCGTCGGCGCGGTGTTGTCCATGATCAGCGGGAGACCCAGCGCATGGGCGGCCTCGGCCCACGCCGGGATGTCCACGACGTTGATCTTGGGGTTGCCGACGGTCTCGCCGAACACGAGGCGGGTCTTGTCGTCGACGACCGACGCGAGGTCCTCCGGCCGCTCGGGGTCGACGAACCGCACCTCGATGCCGAACTGGGGCAGCGTGTGGGCGAACAGCGCGTAGGTGCCGCCGTACAGCGTCGACATCGCCACGATGTTGTCGCCGGCGTAGGTCAGGTTGAGCACGGCGTACGTCGTCGCGGTCGAGCCGCTGGCCACGGCCAGCGCCCCGACGCCGCCCTCGAGCTGGGTCATCCGCTGCTCGAAGACGTCCTGGGTCGGGTTCATGATCCGGGTGTAGATGTTGCCGGGCTCGGCGAGGCTGAACAGGTTCGCCGCGTGCTCGGTGTCGTTGAAGACGTAGGACGTGGTCTGGTAGATCGGGACCGCCCGGCTGTTGGTGGCCGGGTCGTGCTCCTCCTGGCCCGCGTGGACGGCGAGGGTCTCCGGTCGGTAGGTCATCTCTGCTCCTGGGGGATCGCGGCCGACGTGCGCGGTAGCGAGCGTAGGCAGCGGTGGGCCGGCCCGCCGGTCGCGTCCACCTGTCGGGCAGATCGGGCGTGACGGACGTCTCACCGAATCGGCGGGCCGTCCTCCTGACAGCGACCGCTCGGAGTGAGTAGAGTTTTCAACGAACCGCTGGGGACCCGAGACCCCGGCGGTTCTTCCATTTCCGGAAGTGGGTACAGCGCCGCCATGGCGACCAACACCCGCAGGTTCAAGGCCACCCCCGAGCAGGTCTGGGACGTGCTGGCCGACGGCTGGCTCTACCCGCTGTGGGTCGTGGGCGCCTCCCGGATGCGCGAGGTCGACGACTCGTGGCCGGCGGTCGGCTCCCAGCTCCACCACTCGGTCGGCACCTGGCCGGCGCTGCTCGACGACACCACCGAGGTGGTCGAGTCCACCCCGGGCTCGACGCTGGTGCTGCACGCCCGGGCGTGGCCGACCGGCGCCGCGAAGGTGACGATCCGGCTGGATGCGGTCGGGGTCGAGACCGACGTCAGCATCGAGGAGGACGCGATCAGCGGTCCCGCACTGCTCGTGCCGAAGCCGGTCCGCGACCTCCAGCTGACCTGGCGCAACTCCGAGAGCCTGCGGCGGCTCGCCTACGTCGCCGAGCGCCGCAGTGCCGGGAGGACCTCGGCCTCGTAGGCCCGAGCCGGTTCGTCAGTGCTTCTTCGCCGTCGCCTTGCCGCCCTTGCGCCCGGCCTCCTTCTTCTGGGCGGTGGTGCCGCCCTGCTTGCTGTCGCCGCCCTTCCCGGACTGCTCGCCGCCGTGCTTGGAGGAGTCCTTCGCGTTGGCGATCTTGGCCGCCCGCTCCTTCGACATGCCCTTGTCCTTGAGGGCCTCGTACTGCTTCTCGTTCTTCACGTTCGCCGACTTGCTGGGCACGGACTCCTCCTTCGGTCGGGTTGTACCGGACCCCGACGAGGTACCCGACGCCGGCGGGCCCCATGCGAGCCCAGCGGCCGACTCAGCCGTTGACCGGCGCGAGCACCTCCCGCGCGAAGCGCTCCAGCGCGTCGACCTTCTGCTCCAGCGTCGCGTCCAGCCCGTGGTAGTAGGCCCACGGCATCGTCCAGCAGTCGGTGATCCCGCCGGCCTCGGCGCGCGCGAAGTCCTCGGGCAGGAGCGCGTCGCTGAGCGCGGCCACCACGGTGAAGTCGCCGTCGGCGCCGGCCTCGCGGCGCACCTCCGCGAGCCGCCCGGCCAGCGCGATCGCCTCGTCGACGGGGTAGATGTCGCCGACCCAGCCGTCGTGGCGGGCCGCGCGCCGGAACGCGACCTCGGACAGGCCGCCGACCAGCACCGGGATCGGCTCGGTGGGCGTCGGCTCCATCATCAGCCGGGGCGCCGAGTAGAACTCGCCGTCGAACTCGGTCCAGCCCGGCGTCCAGAGCGCGGCCATCAGCGCGAGCGCCTCGTCGGTACGGCGACCCCGGGTGCCGAAGTCCTGGCCGAGCAGCTCGAACTCCTCCCGGCACCAGCCGATCCCGACGCCGAGGCTGACCCGGTTGCCGGAGAGCACGGCGGCCGTCCCCACGCTCTTCGCCACCTGGAACGGGCTCCGGATCGCCGGCACGTAGACCGAGGTGAAGAACCGCAGCCGGGTCGTGACCGCGGCCAGCGACCCGATCAGCACCCACGGGTCGGGCCAGGCCGCCGAGGAGTCCCAGCGGCGGGCGCCGTCGGCGGTGTACGGGTACGGCGTGGCCAGCTCCTCGAGGTCGACCACGTGGTCGGGCACCGCCATCGAGTGGTAGCCGAGCTCGTCCGCCGCGCGGGCGAGGGGGAGCAGGTGGTCGACCGGCTGGAACGCCGTACTGATCGAGAAGCGCACGCGCTCAGCCTAGCCACGAACTAGAACGCGTTCTGGTCTACTGCGGACCGGGGTACGGCGCGTCCTTGAGCAGCCGGGCCAGGTGGGCGGCGTGCCGCGCGGCCGCCTCGGTGGTCGAGGCCGTCTTCTCCGGGGTCGGGTCGAGCTCGTTGTAGTCGGTGCTCTGCATCGCCTCGCCGACCCAGTAGGTCCCGGCGCTCGCCGCGACGGTGAAGCCGGTGTCGTTGAGCGCCTGGAGCACCTCGGCCACGACGTGGTGGGCACCGTCCTCGTTGCCGACGACGGCGACGACCCCGACCTTGCCCTCGGTGAGCATCCGGCCCTCGTCGTCGGTCTCGCTGAGCTCGGCGTCGAGCCGCTCCAGGGTCATCTTGCAGACCGAGGACGGCTGCCCCATCCAGATCGGGGTGGCGATCACCAGGATGTCGCTGACCAGCATCTTGGCCCGGATCTCCGGCCAGGCGTCGCCGTCCCCCTCGTCGGCGCTGACGCCGAACCGGACGTCGTGGTCGACCACCCGGACCACCTCGCCGGTCACGCCGTGCTGCTCCATCTCGCGCAGCACCCGCTCGCCGAGGAGCTGGGAGCTGGACTCGGCGGGGGACGGCTTGAGCGTGCAGACGAGCACGAGGGCGCGCAGGGCGATGTCGGTCATGCCGCTCCGGTTCCCGGGCTACCGGCCGGTCATGCCCGAGCAGCGGCCGTGCTGCGCGCAGACGACCGCAGGTCGGCGTACGAGGATCTCGTCGCCGACCTGCGGGTCGCTGCTGAGCGGTTCCGCTCTATGTGAAGAGGCTCACCCCACCGGGGCCGACGAGCAGGCCCACGATGATCAGCACGATGCCCCAGAGCAGCTGGCCCTTGAAGAGCTGGAAAATGCCGGCGATCACAAGGATGACGGCCAGGATCCACAGCAGGAATGCCATGAGTGTTCCTCCCTCTTGGTGAGACCCACTCGTACCCCGCTGCGCCGGCTCTCACTCCTCGGGGACGTCCTCGACGATGTGGACGGCGGCCTCCTCGGCCGACGCGGCCGCGCCGTCGATGCCGACGTCCTGGCCGACCAGGTCCTTCTCGGTGTCCTCGCCGAGCCCCTGGTCGGGGTCGACGAGCCGCCCGGCGCGGTCCCGCCCGACCTCGCCGTCGTCGAGGAGCTCGTCGTCACCGGCGTCGGCGTACGGGTCCTCGTCGGGGACCTCCTGGCGGACCCGCTGGTCGATGGTCTCCCGGTGCTCCTCCTCCCAGGGCGTGTTGCCGTAGCGCTGGCCGGCGGAGTACTGCTCGGGCGGGGAGTAGCCCCGGTCGAGCTCGTCCTCGACGTCGCCGTCGCCCAGGTCGTCGATGTTCCCGGGCTGGTCCTCGTCGTCGACGCTGTAGTCGCCGTAGATCTCGGACTCGCCCTCGCTGTGACTGCTCATGGGTCCTCCTTGGTCGACCTTCACGCTAACCCACGCCGAAACAGGGCCCGATTGCCCTTGCGCCCGGTCTAGCGCCCCGGAACCGTGAGGCCATGGACGCAACGCTCGGCACCCTCGACCGCTGGTGGCGCGCCGCCAACTACCTGTCGGTCGGGCAGATCTACCTGATGGGCAACCCACTGCTGCGCGAGCCGCTGCTCGCCGAGCACGTCAAGCCGCGGCTGCTCGGGCACTGGGGCACGACCCCGGGCCTGAACTTCGTCTACGCGCACCTCAACCGCGCGATCATGGCGCGCGAGCAGCAGATGATCTTCGTCACCGGCCCCGGCCACGGCGGTCCGGGCCTGGTCGCGTCGTCCTACCTCGAGGGGACCTACTCCGAGGTCTACCCGGACATCACCCAGGACGCGGCCGGGATGCAGCGGCTGTTCAAGCAGTTCTCCTTCCCGGGCGGCATCCCCAGCCACGTGGCCCCGGAGACGCCGGGCTCGATCCACGAGGGCGGCGAGCTCGGCTACGCGCTCTCGCACGCGTACGGCGCCGCGTTCGACAACCCCGACCTCGTCGTCGCGGCCGTCGTCGGGGACGGCGAGGCCGAGACCGGCCCGCTCGCGACCAGCTGGCACTCCAACAAGTTCCTGGACCCGCGTCGCGACGGCGCCGTGCTGCCGATCCTGCACCTCAACGGCTACAAGATCGCCAACCCGACCGTGCTGGCCAGGATCCCCGAGGAGGAGCTGGTCTCGCTGCTGCGCGGCTACGGGCACACGCCGTACGTCGTCTCGGGCTCGGACCCCGCCCAGATGCACGTGGACTTCGCCGGCGCCGTGGACCGCTGCCTCGAGGAGATCGCGGAGATCCAGGCCGAGGCACGCGGCTCGTCCGGGACGGTCTCGCGCCGGCCCTGGCCGATGATCGTGCTGCGCTCCCCCAAGGGGTGGACCGGGCCGAAGGAGGTCGACGGCAAGCGCGTCGAGGGCTTCTGGCGCTCGCACCAGGTCCCGTTCGCCAACGCCCGCAGCGACGACGGGCACCGTGCGGTGCTCGAGGAGTGGATGCTCAGCTACCGGCCCGAGGAGCTCTTCGACGAGGCGGGCGCACCCGCGCCGGACATCGCCGCCCTGCACCCCGGCGGTGAGCTGCGGATGAGCGCGTCCCCGCACGCCAACGGCGGGCTGCTGCTCACGCCGCTGCGGATGCCCGACTTCCGTGACTACGCGGTCGAGGCG
>NZ_JASEEQ010000006.1 GCF_030019515.1 Nocardioides sp.
AGCAGGCCGCGGGGCGCCCGCCCGGCTGCTCGGCGCGCTCGGCCCGCTGCTCGACGCGATGACGAGCGCCGACCCGGAGCTGCGCCCGCCCACGGCCGCGGCGGCCCTCGAGCGGCTGCGCCGGATCGAGGTGCCGACCGACCGGCCCTGGCCGCACGTCCCCGACCGGCTGCCCGAGCCGCCGGCCGCCCGCGTGAGCCGCTGGGCCGATGTCGCGATCGCCTGCTTCGCCGGCGTGATCGCGCTGTGCGCCGTCGCGGTCTACCTGCTCCTGTCCTGACCGCCGTGCTGCGGGCCGTCCCGGTACGTGTCCTGGTGGGCGTGCTGCGGCTGCCCGGCGCGTCGACCGGCGCGGACCAGGACGTCGCGACCGCTCGCGAGCGCGGGATCCCGGTCTGGCACCGGGTCGAGGACGTGCCGGGCTATCGGCACGACGACGTGGAGGCGGTCGGCGCGCCCGCCTAGGCTCGGCCGCATGAGCACCACCGGAAGCATCCCCATCGGAGCCCATGTCGACCAGAGCGACCCGATCGCCGAGGCCCGGGCGCGGGAGATGCCGCACGTGCAGTTCTTCCTCGGCGACCCGCAGGGCTACCAGGGACCCGAGTT
The DNA here is from genome assembly GCF_030019515.1 of Nocardioides sp. Classification (GTDB taxonomy): domain Bacteria; phylum Actinomycetota; class Actinomycetes; order Propionibacteriales; family Nocardioidaceae; genus Nocardioides. The sequence goes on from NZ_JASEEQ010000006.1 coordinate 610, forward strand.
CCGCTACGCCGGCGGAGCCGACGCGCTGCGGGCGGACGCCGAGGCCGCCGGGGTCGGGCTCTACGTGCACGCGCCGTACATCGTGAATGTCGCGACCACCAACAACCGGATCCGGATCCCCAGCCGCAAGCTGCTCCAGCAGCACGTCGACGCGGCGTCCTCCATCGGCGCGCGCGGGCTGATCGTGCACGGCGGGCACGTCAACAAGGATGACGATCCCGAGAAGGGGTTCGACAACTGGCGCAAGGCGATCGAGGCGGTCGACCTGAAGCTGCCGCTGCTCATCGAGAACACCGCCGGCGGTGACAACGCGATGACCCGCCACCTCGACCGGATCGGCCGGGTGTGGGACGCGATCGCCTCGGCCGAGCAGGCCGACCTGGTCGGGTTCTGCCTCGACACCTGCCACGCCCACGCCGGCGGCAACGCCCTGGAGACCGTGGTCGACGACGTACGCCGGATCACCGGGCGGATCGACCTGGTGCACTGCAACGACAGCCGCGACGAGTTCGACTCCGGCGCCGACCGGCATGCCGGCCTCGGTGCCGGCAAGGTCGACCCCGACCTGCTGGCCGCCGTGGTCCGCGACGCCGCCGCCCCGGTGATCCTGGAGACCCCGGGCGGCGCGGCCGAGCACCGCGCGGACGCCGCCTGGCTCCGGGATCGGATCGCATGACGTCGCGGATCACCGAGCTCAGCGTCGACTGCGCCGACCCGGCCGCGCTCGCGCGGTTCTGGGCCGCCGTGCTCGACTACGCCGTGCTCGACGAGGAGCCCGACCTCGTGGAGATCGGCCCGGCGGGGCGCGTCGACGAGCAGCTGCTGGCCGAGGTCCGCACCGGGCCGGTCACACCGACGATCTTCTTCGCGCGCGTGCCCGAGGAGAAGGTGGTCAAGAACCGGCTGCACCTCGATCTCTCGCCGGTCGACACCGACCGCGACACGGAGGTGGCGCGGCTCGAGGCGCTCGGCGCCCGGCGTACCGACCTCGCGCCGACGGACTCGACCTGGGTCGTGATGCTCGATCCGGAGGGCAACGAGTTCTGCGTGCTGCGCAGCCTCGCACCCGGCCGGTTCGCCCTCTGACGACCCGGAGCCACCACGGCCGACCGACGGCTGCGGACCGGGTGCCCGACCGCCGGGACCGGCGTGTCAGTCGACCATCACGATGAGGTCGCGCACCTCTCCGGGCCCGGTGCGGTCCGCACGCTCACGCACCAGGCGGAGCGGTCGCGCGGCGGCGTCCGGCGTACCGAACACGAGGAACTCGAACCCGTGGTCACCCTCCTCGAGCGCCACGAGGTGACCGGGCCGGTCCTCGACCCGCCAGCTGCTGAGCGAGCGGCGGAACCGGACGTGCAGGCGGGACCCGGCCGGGACCGTGAGCACGTCGCCGGCCCGCGGGTCATCGACGACGTGACGATCGACGTGTTCCGTGGTGCGGCTCGGCATGGTGGCCTCCTCGTCGGCTGGTGACGATGAGGAGCGCCGGACCCACCGGCTGATACCCGCGCACCTGACACACGTGTCGTCGATCGGCGCTCGGGACGACAGTTGGGTCAGGTGCGCGACGTCAGCCGAAGCAGACCAGTGGCACCGGGGCGGTCCCGGCCGCGACCGCCGGCACCGCTGCGGCGAGCGCCGTCGCGGGCTCCACGCCGGCGGCCAGCTGCTGGTGGACGGCGACGAGGACGTCGTACGCCGCCCGGTCGTTGACCGCGGCCGCGGACGCGACCACGCAGCGGGCACCGGCGTGCAGCCAGGCGGTCGCCATGCCGATCAGCTCGTCGCCCCACCGGACCGTCGAGCGGCCGACCTCGCACGCGGAGAGCACGACCACGTCGGGCACCTGCCGGAGCTGGTCGATGTCGTAGCCGAACCACGACCCGTCGGCGAGCTGGAGACCGGTGAACATGGCGTTCTCGGCGGCGTGCCGGCCGTGGGCCGCGACGTGCAGGACGTCCACGCTCGCGGCGAGCTCGGAGACCGCGGCGGCGGTCGCGTCCGCGCCGGTGAGCACGCGGGCGTCCTTCCACTCCTTCGCGGCCGCGACGACCTCGTCCTCGGCGCGCGCGACCCGTGGCCCGGCCACGAACCCGGCCGTGGCGAGCCGCAGCGGCGTCGTACGCCGGGCCAGCCACGAGGTCGCCGACTGGGCGACCGTGACCGGGCGCCCCACGAAGCCGGGCAGCAGCGTCCACGGCACGCCGGCGAGCACGCCGGACGGCGTCAGCACGACCTGCCGACCGCCGACCGCGTCCAGGACCGGGGTCACGAGCAGGCTGGCCAGCGCGGCCAGCCGGTCGGCGAGGGCCGTGCGCACGAACCCGGCCATCGCGTCGGGCAGGTCCGAGGCCGCGACGTCGAGGTCGGGCAGCAGCCCGCCGAGCATCCCGTCGAGCACGGAGCGGGCGCCGAGGTCGACCCACGTGGCATCGGCGTCGGTGACCACGAGCGCGACCAGCTGGTCGGCGGCCACCACGTAGGCGACCAGCGCGGTGCCCTCGTCAAGGGCGTCCCGCAGCTCGTCGAGCGTCACCGGGTCCGCGACCTCGCCCGAGCCGCGCTGCTGCCAGGCCCGCTCGCGGATCCGCTGGCGCAGCTCGGTCTCGCGCTCGGGGTCGCGCCGGCCGCCCTCGGCCGCCATCTCCCGCAGCTCGGTGAGGTCCGCGACGATCTGTTGGTCCTCCGGCGCCCGCACCGGCTGCACCCGGCTGGCCAGCATCCGCGCCCGCTCGGACCACTCGAACAGGACCTCGGCCTTCGCCGACTCCACGGCGAGCGCGAGACCGCGGGCCGCGAGGCGTACGCCGAGCCCGGCGACCCCGGTCTGGAGGTCCAAGGATCCGAATGAGCTCTGCCAGGCGTGCAGGTCGCTCAGCCCCGTGCGCAGGTGTCGTAGCGCGGCGGCCGAGCGGCCCTTCGCGGCGGCCAGCTCAGCGTGGACGTCGTGGTCGAGCAGGCGGGTCTCAAGTGGCCCGTGCTGGGTCCGGCGACTCGGCGGCATCTCCGCGTCCGCCCGGTCCGGGTGGTCCGGGTGGTCCGGGTGGTCCGCCAGGAGCATCCGCACGCCGTGGAGCCGAACGTCGATGCTCGCCCAACCGAAGCCCTGGGCCTCCAGCTCGGTCGCCAGGGATGCGAGGGTCTCCGGTGCGACCGGCCGGCGCGACCCGGCCACGGCGAGCGCGACCGCATCAGCCCGGGCGCGCCAGGAATCGGCTCCCAGCCGGCTGAACCGTCCCGCCGCGGCCCGCGCCCAGGCCCCGGCCCTAACCGGGTCGCGCCACTGCATCCGCCGGGCGAGGGCCAGCTCGGCCTCGGCCTGACGGCGACGCAGTCGTCGCACGCCGTAGGCCCGCGCGGCGGACTCGAGCAGCTCGACGCCCTCGTCGACCAGACCTGCCGCCAGGAGGGCCTCCGCACGGTCCTGCTCACAGATCGCGCGGAGCACGGGGCTCACTGGAGCGATGACCACGTAGGCGTCGGACATCGCCGTCAACGCCCCCACGAGGTCGCCGGACAGCAGGCTCGCGTAGCCGAGGTTGTGCTTCGCCTTGGCGGCATTGAAGTCGTCCCCGGCCAGCCCGAACTGCTCGACCGCAACCTCGAAGTCGGAGGCGGCGGCCTGGGTGTTGCCGACCTGGAGATGCACCCCACCGCGGTTGATGAAGACCTTGGCGAGCTCGTCAGGCACGGCACGCAAGCACTCGATCGCGGAGCCGAACGCCCCGAGGGCGCCGGCGACCTCCCCCTGCCGCATGAGAAGGAGCGCGTGCTGACCCTCAACGACCCCGCGGGTCTCGGCCGTGATCCCGGCCCTGTCCAGCGCGCGCCGACAGAGCTCTATCGCTGCGACCGGCGAGCCCTGGTCGGCTGTGATGTAGGCGAGACTCGCCTCGACCCGAGCGAGGATGTCGTCCTCCGCCGAGCGCTCGAGGGCGGTCTCGAGAAGCCCTCGGGCACGGACGATCCGACCGTCATTGATCGCGGCGACACCCCTGCGATGGAGCTCGTCGGCCGTCAGCACCCGCCCATCATGGCGCCATCCCCGTCAGGGACTCCACCACTCGCCAACCGCGCTCAACCGCGGTGAGCACGTCGTCACCGTCGGCGATCGCGGGGGCAAGCGCCACCGCGACACACCCCGCGAGCAGCGGCGCCGCGAACGACGTGCCGCTCCAGACCCCGAACCCGCCGCGGAAGTCGTCGGGATCGATCGACTCCCGTCGGCGCCCGAACGCGACCGTGCGGGCGACGGGCTGAAGGCCACCCTCGAACGCGGGGAAGGTGCTCATCACGGCGGCTCCGGGAGCGAACGCCCGGACCCACGGGCCCGCATTGCTGAACAGCGCATCGGTGAGACCGTTCGGGTTCAGCGCGCCCACGGAGACGATCGGGAGACAGTCAGGGCTAGTCGGAATCGGGCCCGAACCGTCGGCCCACGGCGCGAAGGCCGCAGGGAAGGACGGGCGGCTCGTCGCGTCGTTGCCTGCCGAGCACACGACGACGGTGCCGTTCCGAGCCAGGTCCTCCAAGATGGCGTACAGGGTCGGATCGAAGAGCTCGTCCTCCGGCGTCTCGTGGTAATAGCCCATCGACAGACTGAGGACGTCGATAGGCACCCCTCCGTCCTCGCCGGCGCGGAAGCGGCGCGCCAGCTCTGCGACCTGGGCCAGCGCCGCGATCCAATCCGACTCGACCAGGGGTCCGTACGACGGAACGACGCGCCACGACAGGATGTCCGCGTCGGGGCAGGCCTGGTGCACCAACCCGGCGATGAAGGTGCCGTGTCCGGAGAGCGGATCGATCATCCCGTCCAACTGGCCGGTGAGGTCGCCGTGCAGCTCGGGATCATCGGCCGGGTCGGTGTGACCGATCGGCATGCCGTCGATCGTCAGCCCCTTCCTGACCACAGGATCGAGCCACTCGTGGGCGCCGCACCCGGTGTCGAGGATCGCCACCACGACACGTCGCCCCGCCAGCTCGGCGTCCGGCGCGCGCCGCGGCGCCGGACCTACGTACGCGACCGGCTGGCGGCCACCGCTGCCGGGGACGGCGTAGGTGGCGACCGGGCCTGAGGCACCGCCGGCCGGGTGACTCACGTCGAACGGGTGGCTCACGTCGAACGGATGACTCACGTCGAACGGGTGACTCACGTCGAACGGGTGACTCACGTCGAACGGATGACTCACGTCGAACGGATGACTCACGTCGAAGGGCGAGGTGTAGACGACGTGGTCCAGCCCGACGCCCCTGACCGCATCCACCCCGAACTGCGCGCGCGTCTGCTGCAGCAGCGTCCAGCCGTCCGGCGCGATGGTTGCCGTGTTGGAACCGATCTCGATCCGGACGGGTCGCACCCCGAACCTCAGGTTCGCGGTGTGGGGGTCCTCGCGCTCGGGGACGACGTCCCAGCCCAGCGGCTCGGCGACCGCGCGGAGCACGGCGAGCGCGCCCTCGAAGTCCACCGACTTCGAGATCACCAGCCGCGGGCCGACGTACACGGTGGGCCGGGGGGTGACGCCCTTGACGCTGATCGCCGTGGCCGGGTCCAGCACCCGGCCCTCGACCGTCGCGATCGACGCCGGCCGCGGCGGCGCCGGGTCACGGTCCAGCGGCTTGCGGACCGGCGGCTTCTTCTCGGGCTCCTGCGCCATCGGGTGGCTCCTAGATCTCGAACGTCGGCGTGGCGAACGCCGGACGGGTGGTGTCGTGGGGTTCGAGCCTCAGCCGCAGCAGCCCGAGCGGCAGGTCGGTGAGCTCGAAACGGCCGGATTCCGTGACGACCGCGGCGTAGGGCGCGGGCAGCTCGCCCGGCAGTGCCCGCACGGTCATCGGCTCGGCGGGAACCACCCAGCCGTCGACGCGGGACCGGTCGCCGTCGACGGCGACGCGGAGCAGCAGGTCGGTGTCCTCGTGGACGAAGCGCAGCGTGTACGCCGTGGACCCGCGCGCGCCGACCAGCTCGGTGGACCGCTCCACCAGCTCCATCAGCTCGGCGTCCACGTCGCTGCCGGCCATGGCGGCGGTCGCCTGCATCGCGGCGACCAGGTGCGCGGGCACCGGGTCACGGCGCTCCCACACGTCCCGGACGATCCCCAGCAGGGCCTCGCGGCTCAGCTCGCTCATCGGTACTCCCCCGTCTCCGTGGCGCCGGCCTGCACCAGCGCCACCCTCAGCTTCGCCAGGCATCGGCCCCGGGTGGGGCCGATGCTCCCCACCGGCATGTCCAGGTCGGCCGCGAGCTCGCGGTAGTCCGGCCGGTTCTCGAAGGCCACGATCCGAAGCAGCCGGCGGCACCGCTCGGGCAGCCGGTCGACCGCGGCCCAGAGCCGGTCGCCCTCGTCGCGCTGGACCACGGCGTCCTCGGCCGAGCGCTGCCGCGGCAGCAGCGGTGCCAGGTCGTCGTCGTCGGCCGGCGCGACCGCGGACGTCGCCTGCGCGACCCGCCAGGCCTCGCGGCGTGCGGTGGTGGTCAGCCAGCCGCCGACCGCCTTCGCGTCGAGGATCGCCGCCCGGCGGCGTACCAGCGCCAGCCAGGTCGTCTGGATCACGTCCTCCGCCGCCGACTCCGAGAGCCGGTACGAGCGGACCACGTGCCACAGCACCGGCGTCATCGCCGCCACCAGGTCGTCCAGCCCGCTGGGCTCCCCCGCGACCCAGCGGTTGAACCCGTCGGTCGCGCGCTGCCACACCTCATCGGCCGGACCCACCGGCCGCACGGCCCCGATGCCGGTCATCGATCGCGTCGCTCCCCTGTGTCGTTCAGCCAGTCGCCCGGTCAGTCGCTCGGTCAGGATCACGTCCCCCAGGAGGCGAGGAGGCGCGCGCAGATACCTGGTCTGTACCTGTTCTGCACATCGTGGCGCGTCCGGGCCTGCGGCGCCATGGCCCGGACGGGTACGTCGAGGGCGGCCGGTCGGCGCCCGGTAGCGTGACCCGCGTGCTGAGCGTCCGCGAGATCCCCGAGAGCGACCACCTGGCGCTCCTGCGCAGCCGCCGCTCGGCGAGCTTCCTCCAGACCCCGGCGTGGGGCCGGGTGAAGTCGGAGTGGCGCCGCGAGTCGATCGGCTGGTTCCGCGGGGAGGAGCTGGTCGGCGCCGCCCTGGTGCTCTACCGGCAGCTGCCCAAGGTCAAGCGGTTCCTGGCCTACCTGCCCGAGGGGCCGGTGATCGACTGGGCTGCCGACGACCTGCGCGAGTGGCTCGAGCCGATGGCCGCCCACCTCGGCGCGCGCGGCGCGTTCGGCGTGCGGATGGGGCCGCCCGTGGTGACCCGTCGCTGGGACGCGGCGACGATCAAGGACGGGATCGCGGACGACGCCGTACGCCGCCTCGGCGACCTCGCGCCCACCGAGCGCAGCCGCGCCGGGGCCAAGGTGACCTCCCAGCTGATCGAGCTGGGCTGGCGCGCCCAGGCGGTCGAGGGCGGCTTCGCCGCCGGGCAGCCGCAGTACGTCTTCCAGATCCCGCTGGCCGGCCGCACCGAGGAGGACGTGCTCGCCGGCATGAACCAGCTGTGGCGGCGCAACATCAAGAAGGCCGCGAAGGAGGGGGTCGACGTCACCTCCACCGGCGTTCCCGGTGAGGAGCTCGCGGCGTTCCACGACCTCTACCTGCACACCGCCGAGCGCGACCACTTCACGCCGCGGCCGCTGTCCTACTTCCGCACGATGCTCGACGCGCTCGGCGCCGAGGACCCCGACCGGATCCGGATCTACAGCGCCCACCACGAGGGCACGCTGGTCGCCGCCACCATCGGCATCCGGGTCGGCGCCCACGCCTGGTACTCCTACGGCGCCTCCTCCACCGAGAAGCGCGAGGTCCGCGGCTCCAACGCGATCCAGTGGCAGATGATCCGCGACGCGATCGCGGCCGGGGCGGACGTCTACGACCTGCGCGGCATCACCGACACGCTCGCCGCCGACGACCCGCACCTCGGGCTGATCCAGTTCAAGGTCGGCACCGGCGGCGAGGCCGTCGAGTACGTCGGCGAGTGGGACCTGCCGCTCAACCGCGCGCTCTACGCGGCGTTCGCGCTCTACCTGAAGCGCCGGGGGTGACCGCGACGTGAGCCTCACGCTGAGCGTCGACGGCGAGCGCTGGCGCGCCCACCTGCGCACCGTCGCCGACGCGACTCCGGGGCTGGTCCCGGTCGCGAAGGGCAACGGCTACGGCTTCACGCTCGGTCGGCTGGCCCGCAAGACCCAGTGGCTGGCCGACCAGGGTCTCGGCGGCGACGTCCTGGCGGTCGGCACCTACGACGAGCTGTCGCACGTCGCAGACCGCTACGACGGCGAGCTGCTGGTGCTCACGCCGTGGCGGCCCTTCGGCGCGGCGGTCGAGCTGGACCCGAAGCTCGCGGACCGGCTGATCCACACCGTCAGCCGGACCGAGGACCTGGGCGCCCTGCTCACCCGCCAGCCCGACGCGCGGGTGGTCCTCGAGCGCACCACCAGCATGCTGCGCCACGGCATGACCGCGCGCGAGCTGTGGAGCACCCCGAGGATCCTCGCCGAGCACCCCCGCGCGCGGGTGCGCGGCGTCGCCCTGCACCTCCCGCTCGCGCACGGCGCGCACCTCTCGGAGGTGCAGCGGCTGATGAACGACGTCGTGGCGACCGAGCTCGCCCTGGACACCGTGTGGGTCAGCCACCTGGCGGCCGACGAGCTCGCGGTGCTGCGCTCGTCGTACCCCGACTTCACGTTCCGCCCGCGCGTCGGCACCGACCTGTGGCTCGGCGACCGCGGAGCGCTCCGGGTCACCGCGACGGTGCTCGACGTGCATCGGGTCGAGCGCGGCGACGCGTTCGGCTACCGGCACCGCACGGCGCCCAAGGCCGGCCACATCCTGGTCGTGAGCGGCGGCACCGCCCACGGCATCGGCCTCGAGGCACCGACCGGCGACGCCAGCCTGAAGGCCCGCGCCGCCACGCTGGCCCGGGGCGGCCTCGACGCGGCCGGCTTCGTGCGCTCGCCGTTCTCGATCGACGGCAAGCTGCGGCTGTTCGCCGAGCCGCCGCACATGCAGGCCTCGATGCTGTTCCTGCCGCACGGCGCCCGGGTCCCGTCGGTCGGCGACGACGTCGACGTGCGGGTGCGCTACACCGCCACCGCGTTCGACCGCGTCGTCATCAGCTGAGCCCGCCGAGCGAGCCGCGAGTTTCGTCGGCCGGCCGACAAAGGTCGTGCCTGGACGATGCAGTTGCGTCGTCCAGGCTCGAGTTTCATCGGCCGGCCGATGAAACTGGCAGCCCGGCCGAACCGGGCACCGGCGGACCGACCACCGGCCGGTACGACGTCGCCCGGACCGGGTCGTGCCGCGGGAGCCAGATGTCGCGGACCACCATCGCGACCAGGTAGAGCTCGGCGACCAGGCGGACCAGGATCGCGACCCAGTAGAAGCCGGCGTCCCCGCCGGACGCCGGCGCGAGGAAGCCGCCGAGGTACCACCACACGGCGGCGAAGTAGAGGATCTCACCGGCCTGCCAGATCAGCAGGTCGCGCCAGCGCGGCCGGGCCAGCACCGCGAGCGGCAGCAGCCACAGGACGTACTGCGGCGAGTAGACCTTGTTGACCAGCAGGAACCCCGCCACCACCAGGAGGCCCAGCTGCGCCAGCCGCGGCGTCGACGGCGCGGCCAGCCCGAGCAGCAGCACGCCGACGCACCACAGCCCGAAGAACAGCCAGGACCCCACGTTGATCGTGTGCGGGTCGAACGCGAACGGGTCGCCGGTCCTGTCCAGCGCCTGCTGGACGACCAGCCAGATCGAGCCGAGGTCGGCGCCGCGCTCGGAGTTGAAGGACCAGAAGACCTTCCACTGGTCCGGGCCGGAGAGGTACGCCGGCAGGTTCGCCAGCACCCAGGCGCCGGCCGCCCCGAGGCTGGCGTGGACGAGCGCGCGCGGCCGCCGCTGGCGCACGCAGATCACCAGGAGCCCACCGAGCAGGAAGAGCGGATACAGCTTGACCGCCGTGCCCAGGCCGATCAGCACGCCGGTGAGCACCGGCCGGTCGCGGGCCCAGGCCCACAGGGCCCCCGCGACCAGGACCACCGCGAGCAGGTCCCAGTTCACCAGCCCGGTCAGCAGCAGGGCCGGCGAGAGCGCGAAGGCGGCGGCGTCCCACGGTCGGCGCGGGGTCACCCCCGCCAGCAGCCAGGCGGCGAGCAGGGTCAGCACCGCGAAGCCGAGGGCGTTGACGACCACGAAGATCCGCATCTCCCGGTGCACCTCGGGCCGCGCCGACATGTCACCGACCGACTGGCCGTAGCGCGGCGAGAGGTCCGGCGAGCCGTTGAGCCAGTGCGTGACGTAGGCGGCGCCCCAGGCCCAGTACGAGATGCCGACGGGGTACTCCATGACCTCGTAGCGGGCGCGCACCTGCGCGTCGTCGCTGTAGGGCCAGTTCAGCTCCGCGAACCCGCGCCCGGTGTAGAGGTAGGGCAGGTCGGAGTAGCACATGTGCGTGTAGCGGGCCTGCCCGTCCTGCCACGTGTCCTGGTAGCAGCTGCTCTTCTGCACCATGCCGAGCGCCAGCACGATCGCGGTCAGGGCGAGCAGCACCCGCACCGGGGTCCACCACGGGTGCCGCCCGGCACGGGTCCCGACCGGTCCCCCGATCCGCTCGCTCAGGACGGCGGCCACCGGGTCGTCGTTCGTGGGATGGACCCGGTCCGACCCCGCCCCGCGCCCCACCCCGCGCCCCACCCCGTGCCCGGCCTGCGGCATCGGCCGTGCCTCAGCCGCGCCGCAGTCGGCGCCCGCGGCCGGGACCGCTCGGCGAGGCGCCCCCGCTCGGCGGCGTGCTCGCGCTGTCCGACGACGACGGCGAGTTCGACGGCGAGCCGCACCCGAGCAGCCCGCAGCTGTCGCTCGGCGACCCGGTCGGGGTCGGGGTCTCGGTCGGCGTCGGCGTCGTGGACTCGGACGGGGTGTTCGTCGGCGTCTCGCTCGGCTTCGGGGTCTTGGTCGGCTTCGGCGGCGGCGTGTACGGCTCGTGCCCGTCGGCCGGCGCCTCGCCGTCGACGTTGGCCGGCTCCGGGAAGGTCTCTACGTCGGTGCCCTCGAGGGCGCGGCTCATCACGGCGGTCCAGGTGCGGGTCGGGTACTCCGCACCGAAGTACGACGGCAGCCAGCCGTTGAGCGCGTTGTCGCCGTCGCCGCGGACGTACATGACGGCCGTCGCGAGCTGCGGCGTGTACCCGACGAACCACGACGAGGAGACGTCGCCGTCGTCGTTGGTCGCCGTACCGGTCTTGCCGGCCGCCGGTCGGCCCAGGGCCAGCGCGTTGCGACCGGTGCCGTTCGCGACCACCTGCTGCAGGGCGTAGGAGGTGTCGGCGGCGACGTCCTCGCCGGTCGCCTTCTCCCCGGCCGCCGTCTCCACGTCGACGCCGTCGGCGAAGTCATCGAACGCCGGGGTGGTGTGCTGCTTGTAGGAGTAGAGCACCTCACCCTTGCGGCTCACGATCTTGTCGATCACGTGCACGTCGGCGCGCTCGCCGCCGTTCGCGATCGTCGCGTAGGCGTTGGCCATGTTGATCGGGCTGATCCGCGCCTTGCCGAGGGTGACCAGCGCGTCCGGCTCGAGGTCGATGCTCTTGTCGGGGATCCCGGGGTACTTGTTCGTCGGGTCGGCCGGCGGGATGCCGGCCTTGTTCGCGGTCTCGACGATCTTCGCCGGCCCGTCGGGGATCGAGCTGGACATGTCGACGAACGCGGTGTTGATGGACTGCTCGGTCGCGTAGGTCAGGCTGACCTTGTCGCCGTAGTCGTTGCCGTCGCCGGGACCCTCGTTGACCACGTCGAGCCCGTCCGGGAAGACGTACGGCGAGTTGCCGTCGAAGGTGTCCTTGAGCGAGTAGCCGTTCTCCAGGGCCGTCGCGACGGTGATCGGCTTGATCGTCGAGCCGACCATCCCGCCGGTGGCCGCCCAGTTGATCTGGGAGTCCAGGAAGTCCTGGCCGCCGTAGAACCCGCGCAGCGCGCCGGTGCCGGGCTCCACGCTCGCGACGCCGATGTGCAGCTCCTTGTCCTTGAAGCCCTCGGGCCGCTGCTCGAGCACCCCGGCCTTGGCGGCGTCCATGGCCTTCTCGGTGAAGGTCGTGGTGATCCGGTAGCCCTGGCTGTCGATCTGCTCGTCGGAGTAGCCGAGCTCGTGCAGCTCGTCGCGCACCAGCTTGAGCATGTGGCCGCGCTGCTCGCCGTACTTGCTCTCGGCCTCGATCTCCGGGAACTTCGGCAGCGACTTCTCGGCCTTGTCCGCCTGCTCGGCGGTGATGTTGCCGGCCGAGGCCATCCCGCCGAGGACGTAGTCGTAGCGCTCCTTGAGCGCCCGCTTGTTGTCCTTGCCGTTGGCGGGGTCGAAGTGGGACGGGTTGTTCAGGACGCTCGCGAGGACCGCCGACTCCTTCAGGGAGAGGTCCTTCGCGTCCTTGTCGAAGAACGCGCGGGAGGCCGCCTGCACGCCGTACGCGCCGCGCCCGAAGTAGATCGTGTTGAGGTAGCCCTCGAGGATCTCGGACTTGCTCTTCGTGCGCTGGATCTTCAGCGACAGGATCGCCTCCTTCACCTTGCGGGTGTAGGAGCGCTCCTGGTTGAGGTAGAGGATCTTCACGTACTGCTGGGTGATCGTCGACGCGCCCTGGGTCGAGTTGCCCTGCGCGTTGCTGAAGGCCGCCCGCAGGATGCCCTTCGGGTCGATGCCCTGGTCGGTCCAGAACGACCGGTTCTCGGCGGCGACGACCGCGTCCTGGAGGGTCTGCGGCATCTCCTTGAGCGGGATCGACTCCCGGTTCTGGGTCGCGAAGTTGCCGACCTGGTCCTTGCCGTCCGCGTAGTAGACGAACGACGTCTGCGCCTCGAAGTCGGCGTTGGGGTCCGGGATGTCGATGGTCTTGTAGAGGAAGACGAACCCGGCGACGGCGAGCAGGAGGCACACCAGGCCGACGATCGAGCCCCACTTCGCGACCCGCAGCACCTGCTGCTTGCGGGTACGGGGACCCTGGGGCTTGGCGCCCGGCTTGCCTGGCTTGGAGGCGCTCGTCTTGCTGGCGGGGCCCGCGGCCCTGCGCTTACCACTCACAGTCGTTGGCTCCGCTGGTCGACGTCGAGATCCTCGTCAGGGTACGGGGATGGGGTGCACGCGCCCAAGACGTCGCCGGGCGGGGAGTGAGCGAGGTCTCAGGCACGCGCCGTACCGATTGCGGATTCGCAACGGACGGATATATCGCTACGATAGGTCGCATGGCACGTCGGGCAGAGACCATCGAGCTGGCAGTCCTCGGGCTGCTGCACGAGGGTCCGATGCACGGCTACGAGCTCCGCAAGCGGCTCAACCTCATGCTCGGATGGGGTCGGGTCCTCTCCTACGGATCGCTCTACCCCACCTTGAAGAAGATGCTGCGCGGCGCCCTCATCGAGGAGGCCGCGACGACGGTCGCGCCGGTCACCCGCCGGCCCCGGATCGTCTACCAGCTCACCGAGTCCGGGCAGCGTGAGTTCGAGCGACTGATGACCGAGGTCGGCCCTACCGCGTGGGAGGACGACAACTTCGACATCCGGTTCGCGTTCTTCAGCCGCACCGACATGGAGATCCGGCTGCGGGTCCTGGAAGGCCGGCGGACCCGGCTCCAGGAGCGTCTCGACCGGGTGCAGACCCAGCTGTCGATGACGCAGAAGGAGGTCGACCGGTACGCCATCGAGCTCCAGCGCCACGGCGTCGAGTCGGTCGAGCGCGAGGTCCGCTGGCTCTCGGACCTGATCAATGCCGAGCGCAGCGGCGAGCACGACAGCAGCACCATCTCCAGCACCACCTCCAGCAGCAACAGCGGCGGCGCCCTGCCCGCCGCTCCCACCGCGGCAGCACCGGCCGCGGTGCAGCCCCCCGAGGTCAGCGGCCAGAAGTAGCGCCTCGCCTCAGACGATCAGTCCGGCCACCGTGGACGGACGACGGAAAGGAACAGCCCGATGGGTTCGGTTCGAGTAGCAATCGTGGGAGTGGGCAACTGCGCCTCCTCCCTGGTCCAGGGTGTGCACTACTACCAGGACGCCGACCCGACGGGAACGGTGCCCGGGCTGATGCACGTGACCTTCGGCGACTACCACGTCAACGACGTGGAGTTCGTCGCGGCGTTCGACGTCGACGACAAGAAGGTCGGCAAGGACCTCTCCGAGGCGATCAACGCCTCCGAGAACAACACCATCAAGATCGCCGATGTCCCCACGCTCGGCATCGACGTCCAGCGCGGCCACACCCTCGACGGCCTCGGCAAGTACTACCGCCTGACCATCGAGGAGTCGGCGGCCGAGCCGGTCGACATCGTCCGGGTGCTCAAGGAGACCCAGGCGGACGTGCTCGTCTCCTACCTGCCGGTGGGCTCCGAGGAGGCCGACAAGTTCTACGCCCAGTGCGCGATCGACGCCGGCGTGGCCTTCGTCAACGCTCTTCCCGTCTTCATCGCCTCCGACCCGGTCTGGGCCAAGAAGTTCGAGGACGCCGGCGTCCCGATCGTCGGTGACGACATCAAGTCGCAGGTCGGCGCCACCATCACCCACCGCGTGATCGCGAAGCTCTTCGAGGACCGCGGCGTGGCGCTGGACCGCACCTACCAGCTCAACGTCGGCGGCAACATGGACTTCAAGAACATGCTCGAGCGCGAGCGCCTGGAGTCCAAGAAGGTCTCCAAGACCCAGTCCGTCACCTCCAACCTCAAGGGCGAGCTGGCGAACAAGACCTCCGACCGCAACGTGCACATCGGCCCGTCGGACTACGTCCAGTGGCTCGACGACCGCAAGTGGGCCTACGTCCGCCTCGAGGGGCGCGCGTTCGGCGACGTGCCGCTGAACATGGAGTACAAGCTCGAGGTCTGGGACTCCCCGAACTCGGCCGGCATCATCATCGACGCGATCCGCGCCGCGAAGATCGCCAAGGACCGCGGCCTCGGCGGCCCGATCATCTCGGCCTCGTCGTACCTGATGAAGTCCCCGCCGGTGCAGCTCCCCGACGACGAGGGTCGGCGCCGCGTCGAGGCCTTCATCAAGGGCGAGGAGTGACCTCACCCCTCGAACCTGCCTGAGGTGGTCCTCCGCTGACGCGGAGACCGTCGAGAGACGCGAAGTGGCTGTCGGGACCCGGTCCTGGCAGCCACTTCGCGTCTCTCGACGGGGGATCAGCCGCCACCGGTCCAGACCGTTCGGCCCGGATCAGGCAGGAGCGGACGCAGATGCGGGGACCGCCATAACCAGGCGGAACGGCGCGTCGTTGGGGTGGCACCGCGTCGCCTCCCGCGACCCCTCCCGAGATTGCGTCCACCATGACCAACCCTCTCTCGAGCACCCCGTCGAGCAGCCCCGCGCGCACAGCGCGCCCCTGGCGCACCGCCGCGGTCACCACCGCGCTGGCCGTCGCCCTCACCACCGGCCTCTCCGCCGTGCTCGCACCGGTGCTCGCCCCGGTCCAGGCCGTCGCACCGGCCGGCACCCAGCCCCGGCCGATCGGCGCCCACGCCCTGTCGGTCTCCTTCGACCGCCAGTCCGCCACGATCGAGCGCGGCGCCCGGTTCCGGGTCTCCGGCGCCGTCGCGACGCTGAGCCAGACCTCGCTCACCGCGGTGCCACGGACCGGCGAGGGCGTGCCGGCCAGCTTCACCCTCGCCGTCACCGACCCCACCGGCCGGGTGCTCGGCACCCAGGACGTGACCGCCGCCGGCGACGGCACGTTCGCCACGATGGTGCCCGGCACCATCACCGACGGCCTGTCGGACGCCGACGTGCTGCGGCTGGGCCTGCGCGCCGTCGACGCGACGTACGACGACCACCGCGCCGCCGACGCGGGCGCCGGGTCCGTGGCGGTCCGCGCCGCCGCGACCGGCCTCCGGGTCGAGAACAGCTTCGTCTCCGCCGTCGGCTGGGTGAAGCCCGGCGAGACCTACCCCTCCCGCATCATCGTCAGCAACCCGACGGCCGCCCCGGTCGCCGGCGCCTCCGTCACCGTCACGGCGCCCGCGGGCACGAGCTTCACGAACGCCAGCGGCCCGGGCACCCACCCGTTCAGCAGCGACACCGTGGCGTGGACCATCCCGTCGGTGCCGGCCGCGACCGGCACGGTGCCCGGCACCGTCACCCTGGTGCTGGAGAGCCGGGCCGACACCGTGGCCCAGGACCCGACGGTGGTCTGGCGCGACCTCTCGACCACCGCCCGCCTCAGCGTGAGCACCGGTGCGCAGACGGTGGTCAGCCACGGCCCCAAGGTGATCCCGCCGAGCGACGCCTTCGACACCGCGCGGTACGGCGACCGCCCGTTCCCGGTCATCCCGGTGGAGTACCGCGACCGCGCCTACACCGCGGCACACACCGGCGAGCAGCTCGAGGAGGTCATCAACTCCCCCGCCAAGGCCGGCTCGACGTTCAACCTGTACCAGGAGATGTCGCTGGGCCAGCTGTTCCCCGACGGCACCGTGCCCTCGGCCGGGATCGCCACGGCCGACTTCGCCAGCTACACCCCGGGCTTCCCGTTCACCCAGCTCGACCCGACGGCCGCCAGCACCTGCCTCGGCACCACGCAGACCGACACCCCGGCCGGCACGATCCCCGCGCCCGGCACGGTCGGCGGCCCGGCGTACACCGAGCGGATCACCAACGGTGTCTACAACCTGCCCGGGACCACCGGCTACTACGGCTCCGACGGCGCCGGCTCCGCGGTGATCGGCTCGCTCACCGGCATCGCCGCGCTGGGGCAGATCGACAGCGGCTGCGGTCCCACCAGCAAGCTCGTCGTCGACTCGGCCGCGCTCGCCGACCCCGAGATCGACTACTCCGACTACGACACGGACAAGGACGGCGTGGTCGACTTCTTCATGGCGGTCTTCGCCGGCTGCGGCGGCAACGGCGCCTCCCAGCTCGGGCTGTGCAGCGACGACCCGCAGGACGCGCTGCCCTACGACAACGTCTGGCCGCACAGCTCGTCGCTGGAGTACTACTACAACGACTCGAAGACCGGGCTGCCCGGCTTCACCACCGACGACCAGCTCAAGGACCTCGAGGGCCGGCCGCTCTGGTACACCGACACGACCTACAAGGACATGACCACGACCGACAAGGGCGACGCGCTCAAGGTCTTCGTCCGGGTCGGTCCCTACAACCTCAACCCCGAGACGGCTATCGACAAGGCGAGCGTGATCTCGCACGAGTACGGCCACTCGCTCGGGCTGCCGGACTTCTACTCCGTCGGCGGCCGCGAGACGTACGGCGACTGGAACCTGATGGCGACGGACAAGTCGCAGAACATGGACGCGTTCTCCCGCCAGGAGCTCGGCTGGGTCGTGCCGCAGGTGCTGAGGGCCGGCGAGACCCGGACCGTGGCCGGCTGGACCGACTCCAAGCAGGACACGGGCACGATCACGTGGCAGCGGCCGGACGGCACGCCGTACACGCTCGCCAACGGCCCGGACGGCGTCGTCCACAACTCGTTGATGTACGTCGCCCGGCTGCCCGGTCGCCAGCTGATCGACCCGGCCAAGTTCGACACCGGCGACAAGGCGACCAAGACCCACGCGTGGTTCTCGGGGTCCGGCAACGACTTCGGCTGTGCGAACGACGGCGGCGGGCACAACCTCGACGTCGCGATCCCGGGGATCAAGGACCTGCCCGCCGGCTCCACGCTGCGGCTGGACCTCAAGTCGCTGTTCGACATCGAGTGGGACTTCGACTACGGCTTCGTGCTGACCTCCAAGGACGGTGGGAAGAGCTTCGCCTCCCACGCGTCCCTGCGCGACACCCCGACCACGACGCCGATGACGTCGAACCCGAACCAGAGCTCGTGCCAGGCGGCGTACGGCAACGGCATCACCGGCTCGAGCGGGTCCTACACCGACCCGGTCACGGTGCAGCTCGACCGCACGACCGGCAACTACCCGGACTCGGCGTTCGTGGCCGACAGCTTCGACATCTCCGACCTCGTCGGCGCGGCCACCCCCGTGCTGCGGTTCAGCTACGCGACCGACCCGGGCCTGGCCCGGCCGGGCTGGTTCATCGACGACCTCAAGGTCACCGCGACGACCCCGAGCGGCGAGAAGGTGCTGCTGCAGACCGACCTGGAGAAGGACGGCGGCCCGAGCGACCCGCGGATCTTCAACGGCGGCTGCCAGGCCGACAACCCGGGTCGTGACTGCACCAAGGGCTGGCAGTTCGTGAACGCCGGCGACGAGGCGGCCTTCGACCACGGCTACTACCTGGAGATGCGGGACCGCTCCGGCTTCGACCTCGACGGGCACGGGCAGATCGACCGCACCCCGATCGGCTTCGAGCCCGGGCTCTACCTCGCCTACACCGACGAGGCGCACGGGTACGGCAACGCGGGCACCGACTCCCCGCCGGCCCAGTCGCCGCTGGACTCGACTCCGGAGCCGGGCAACGACACACCGAACCTGAACGACGCGGCGTTCACGGCCGCGACCGCGCGGTCGGCGTACACCGACTCGGGTGCCGGACACACCGACAACTACACCGACCCGTCGAACACCACGGTCGACAGCCGGTACGCCGACGTCGCGAACCCGTGGCGCTTCCAGTACGGCTGCCTGGGGTTCCAGGTGCTGTCCATGGCCGGCAACAGCAACGGACCGGCGACGTCCGACGGTGACCTGACCGGCTCGGTGAAGTTCACGATGGGCACCGGCTGCGGCGACTTCGACTTCGGCTACACGCCGGTCCCCGCGCCGACGAACACCAAGCCGACCGCCCGGGCCGCGGCGTCGTCGACCAGGGTCGAGACCGGCGACACGGTCCGCTTCCGCGGCTCGGCCAGCACCGACACCGAGACGCCCAACGACCTGGACTACAGCTGGGACTTCGGTGACGGCGGCTCGACCAAGGACGCGGCCGGCGCCTTCGCCCGGCACACGTTCACCGAGCCCGGGACCTACGCCGTCACGCTGCTGGTCACCGACCCCGAGGGCGCCACCGACACCGACACGGTGACCGTCAAGGTCACCAGCGACGCGGCCGGCCCCGGCCCCCAGCCGGGCACCCGGACGACGGTCAACTGCGACTCCGCCAAGGTGACCCGGCACGGCAGCTGGCGCAACGTGCGGCCCACGCGCGGCGGCAGCTACTGCGACAACGCCGGCAGGGGCACGGGCCGCGACACCATGACGCTGACCACCAAGGGTCCGCGGGCTGAGATCGTCTTCGGGCGCTCGGTCCACGGCGGCAAGGCGGCACTGTTCGTCGACGGCACCCAGGTCGGGACGATCAGCTTCCACAACAAGAACGCGAGCCCGGTGCTCGGCTACCACAAGTTGCTGCGCGGTCTCGGCTCCGGCAGGCACCACCTGCGCCTGGTGGTGCTGAAGGGCCGGGCCTACGTCGACCGGTTCCGCTTCTAGCGCTCTGCCGGGGCCCATCTCCCGTCGAGTGCCGCGAACTGGCTGAGATCCTCTCCCAGGACCAGCCAGCTCGCGTCGCTCGACGACTCCTCCACAGCCACCGACACCCGGTGAGTGGGCGACCACTGGTCGGGGCAGGGGTTGGTCATGGGCCACCGCTGGGATCCGATCGCGCCACCTGTCACCGGGCTGGTGCGACCGGTGCACGTCGACCCGACCGGGCGCCGAGGGCCGACCCGCGGTCAGGCGCGCGGCGCGAAGTGGCGCTCGGTCGGCCCCGGCCTCGTCGTGCCGGCCCACGTCGCCGACGACCTGGTCGAGCAGCGCATCCTCGAGGCGGCTTCCCGAGCAGGCCCGCGGTCGGTGGTCACGGCATGGGCCGCGCTACGGCTCCACGGCGGAGGCTTCTTCGACGGCCTCGCCCGCGACGGCCGCACCCGGCTCCCGGTCCCGATCGCGGCGAACGGTGAGCGCCTCGGCAGCGACGACGCGATCCTCGTGGTCAGGCTCACCGTGCCGCCCGACGAGGTCGTCGAGATCCACGGGATCCGGTGCGCGGTGCCCGAGCGCGCCCTGTTCGACGAGATGCGGCGGATCGGGGGCGCCCGCGAGATGGCGGTCGCCGCCGGCGCTGCGTGCGCCGGGCAGCTCACTTCGCTTCACCGGATGGCGCTCTACCGCTCGACCCGCAGGTGGTACCGGGACGTCCGGGTGGTGGGGCGCGCGCTCGACATGGCCGTCGAGGACTGCCGATCACCGCAGGAGGATCGGTTCCGGATGATCTGGGAGTACGACGCGGGCTGGGGCCGGCCCTTGCGCAACCACCCGGTCCTCGACCTCGACGGCCGCCTGGTCGCCGTTCCGGACCTGCTGGACCCGGTCCGCGGCGTGGTCGGGGAGTACGCCGGCGCCGACCATCGCGATATCGACCAGCACGAGAGCGACATCGCCCGGGAGGCGGCGCTGCGGGCAGTGGGGCTCGAGTACGTCGAGGTCGTGGGCCGCGACCTCTACCGAGCCGATCGGGTGACCCAGCGGATGCGCGAGGCGCAGTCGCGAGCCCGCCAACTGCCGTGCCTATGGCAGCTCGGCCCGCCGCCCTCGCCGACCCTCGACGAGATCCTGGACGCCCGTGACCGATCGAGTGACGCGCGGTGGCTGGATCCGGGCTCGGATCCCAACCAGATCACGTCACTCGACGGCAGATGAGCCCGTGGTGGGTCAGCGCCGGCCGGTCTTGAACATCCCCCGCGCGATCTCGCGCGCGGCGGTGCGCATGAAGTCCTGGAACGCGTCGGACTTCACGACCTGCTCGACCACGTTGTCGTCCTTCGGGGGCTTCGTCGTGCTCGGCTTCGGCGGCTTCGGCGGCTTCGGGACCGGCACCGGCCGCTTCGCCGGGTCGGAGGCCGGGTCGGAGGCCGGGTCGGACGCCGGGTCGGACGCGGGGTCGGAGGCCGGCTCCGGCGCCGGCTCGGCAGCGCCCGCCTGCTCGCGGTCCTGCTTGGCGGCGCCCTGCTCGAGCCGGTCGGCGAGCATCTCGCGCGCGGACTCCCGGTCGATCACGGCCTGGTACTTCGCGGCGCGCGGGCTGGCCGCGACGGTCGCGGTGAGGACGTCCGGGTCGCACGGGTCCATCCGGGCCTGTGGCGCCCGCAGCCGGGTCCAGGCCACCGGCGTCGGTGCGCCGCGCTCGTTCATCACGGTCACCACGGCCTCGCCGATCCCGAGACCGGTGATGACCTGCCCGAGGTCGTCGTACCCGCTGGTCGGGTAGGTCGCCACGGTGGCCTTGAGCGCCTTGGCGTCGTTCGGGGTGTGCGCGCGCAGCTGGTGCTGGACCCGCGAGCCGAGCTGGGCGAGCACCGCGTCGGGCACGTCGGTCGGGCTCTGCGTCACGAAGAACACCCCGACCCCCTTGGACCGGATCAGACGCACGGTCTGGGCGACCTGGTCGAGGAACGCCTTGGACGCGTCGGCGAAGAGCAGGTGCGCCTCGTCGAAGAAGAACACCAGCTTCGGCTGGTCCACGTCGCCGACCTCGGGCAGGTCGTGGAACAGGTCGGCGAGCAGCCACATCAGGAACGTCGAGAAGATCGACGGCCGGTCCTGCAGCTGCGGCAGCTCGACCAGCGAGACCAGCCCGCGGCCGTCGGGGGCGAGCTGGAGCAGGTCCATGGACTCGAACTCCGGCTCCCCGAAGAACACGTCGCCGCCCTGGTCCTCCAGGCCGATCAGCTCACGCAGGATCACCCCGGCGGTGGCCGAGGACAGGCCGCCGAGCGCCTTCAGCTCGGCCTTGCCCTCGTCGCTGAGGAGGTGCGCGAGGACGGCACGGAGGTCGGCGAGGTCGAGGAGCGGCAGCCCGGCCCGGTCGGCGTAGTGGAAGACCAGCCCCAGGCTGGACTCCTGGGTGTCGTTGAGGCCCAACACCTTGCTGAGCAGGGTCGGCCCGAACGCGCTCATCGTGACCCGCAGCGGCAGGCCGGACCCGACGCCGCCGATCGCGTAGAACTCCACGGGGAAGCCGGTGGCCGTCCACTGCTGCCCGACGGTCGCCGCCCGGGCGGTCAGCTTCTCGCTCGCACTGCCCGGCTGGGCCAGCCCGGACAGGTCGCCCTTGATGTCAGCGGCGAAGACCGGCACCCCCTGGGCGCTGAGCTGCTCCACGATCAGCTGGAGGGTCCGGGTCTTGCCGGTGCCGGTCGCCCCGGCCACCAGGCCGTGCCGGTTCAGCATCGCCAGCGGGATCCGGACGGGTACGTCGACCAGCTGGTCGGAAGCGAGCATCAGCGCGCCGAGCTCGAGCGCGGGCCCCTCGAAGCGGTAGCCCGCGGCCACCTGCTCGGCGATCGGCGAGGTCGTCATGACGGCACCCTACGGCGCCGCCACCGTCGACCCCGGCGTCCGCCCGGGGTGCCCGGGGTCAGCCCCGGCCGGCGGCCCACTCGAGCAGGGCGTCCCGGGCTTCCGCCTCGGACATCGGCCCGCGGTCCATCCGCAGCTCGAGGAGGTGCCGGTAGGCCTCCCCCACCTCGCGGCCCGGGCCGATCCCCAGGATCTCCATGATCTGGTTGCCGTCCAGGTCGGGGCGGATGGAGTCGAGCTCCTCCTGCTCGGAGAGCCGGGCGATCCGTTCCTCGAGGTCGTCGTAGGTGCGTCGCAACCGGTCCGCCTTGCGCTGGTTGCGCGTGGTGCAGTCGGCGCGGGTCACGACGTGCAGCCGCTCGAGCTGGTCGGCGGCGTCGCGGACGTAGCGGCGCACCGCCGAGTCGGTCCACTCGCCGGTGCCGTAGCCGTGGAAGCGCAGGTGCAGCTCGACCAGCTTGGCGACGGCGTCGGTCTCGTCGTTGGAGAAGCGCAGGGCCTTCATCCGCTTGCGGGTCATCTTGGCGCCGACCACGTCGTGGTGGTGGAACGTCACGGTCCCGTCGTCGACGAAGCGACGGGTCCGCGGCTTCCCGACGTCGTGCATGAGGGCGGCGAAGCGGGTCACGAAGTCGGGGCCACCGCCCGGCAGCCGGGGCTCGAGGTCGATCGCCTGCTCCAGGACCGTGAGCGTGTGCTCGTAGACGTCCTTGTGGCGGTGGTGCTCGTCGCGCTCCAGCGCGAGCGCCGGCAGCTCCGGGAGCACCAGGGCGGCCAGGCCGGTGTCGACCAGCAGCCGCAGCCCGACGCGCGGGTACGGCGCGCACACCAGCTTGACCAGCTCGTCGCGGACCCGCTCCGCGGAGATGATCTCGATCCGCGCGGCCATCGCGGTCATCGCCGCGACGACCGCCGGGTCGACGCCGAACCCGAGCTGCGCGGCGAATCGCGCGGCGCGCATCATCCGCAGCGGGTCGTCGGAGAAGGAGTCCTCGGGCCGCCCCGGGGTGCGCAGCACCCGCTCGGCGAGGTCGACCACCCCGCCGTACGGGTCCTCGAGCTCGCGCCCGGGCACCCGGACCGCCATCGCGTTCACCGTGAAGTCGCGGCGCCCGAGGTCCCCGGCCAGGCTGTCGCCGAAGTCGACGGTGGGCTTGCGCGAGTCCGGGTCGTAGGCCTCGGAGCGGTACGTCGTGATCTCGACCTGCCACTCGCCCTTGCGGCAGCCGATGGTGCCGAAGGCCCGGCCCATGTCCCAGATCGCGTCCGCCCAGCCCTTGAGCAGCGCCTCGGTCTGCTCGGGCCGCGCGGACGTCGTGAAGTCCAGGTCGTTGTGCTGGCGACCGAGCATCGCGTCGCGCACCGGTCCGCCTACCAGGGCCAGCTCGTGCCCGGCCTGCGCGAACCGCTCGCCGAGGTCGTCGATGACCGGCGCGATCCGGTTCAGCTCCGCGGTGACAGCCCGCTGAGCGTCGGCCATGGAGAGTGGCGGGGGGACGGCGTCGGGCACGGGGGTCGAGTCTAGTGGTTGCGGAGGGGTGGGCCGGACCGGAGCGGGGACCGGACCGGCACGACCGCCCCGGATAGAGTCGCTGCCGTGCTTCGCCCGGTGTCGCTGCTGCCTGCCCTCGCGGCGGTGACCTCGCTCGCGGCGTTCCTCCTGGTGCCCGCCGCGCCGGCCCCGGCCGCACCGGCCCAGCGGGCCGAGCCGGCGACGCCGCTGGCGATGACCATCGACAGCCTGACGCCCTCGGAGATCCCGCGGCACGGGCCGGTCCGGGTGACCGGCACGATCACCAACCGGGACAACGAGACCTGGACGACCGTCAACATCTACGCCTTCGTCTCCCGCACTCCGATGACGACGTCGGCCGAGCTGGCGGACGCGGTCGAGACCACCGACGACGCCCCGGTGGGCGAGCGGATCATCGAGGAGACGGCACCTGCGACCCAGGACACGATCGACCAGCTCCCACCCGACGCGACCGAGCGGTTCGCGCTCACCATCCCGCGGCGCTACCTGCCCTCGACGGAGCCCGGGGTCTACTGGTTCGGCGTGCACGCCCTGGGTCAGGGACCCGACGGTCGCGACGAGGCCGCGGACGGCCGCGCCCGCACCTTCCTGCCGCTGGCGCCGCGCACGCGGAAGACCGTCCAGACGGCGTTGGTCGTCCCGATCCGGCGCCAGGTCACGCACGCCCCGGACGGCACCGTGAGCGGCGTCGAGTCGTGGCTGCACACCCTGGGCCCCGGGGGCTCGCTGCGGTCCCTGGTCGATCTCGGCGTCGCGGCCGGGACGCGCCCGATCACCTGGCTGCTGGACCCGGCCGTGCCCGACGCGGTCCGTCAGCTCGTCGCCGGCAACCCGCCGCGCTCGCTCGACCCCACGGTCGTCGAGGACGAGGAGGGCGGGGAGAGCGGCTCGGCGTCGCCGGACGCCAGCGCATCACCCACCGACGGCACCGCGCCGGACGACGGAGGCGGCTCGGGCGGTGAGGAGCCGCCCGAGCTGTCCCCCGAGATGCAGCAAGCGGTCGACGCCGGCTCCAGCTGGCTGGAGTCCCTCCACGACGGGCTCGAGGGCCACGAGATCCTCACCCTGCCGTACGGCGACGTCGACGTGGCCGCCGCCGCGGAGTACGACCCGGCCACGTACCGGGCGGCGCGCAAGCGCTCCAGCGGCGAGCTCGCACCCTGGGGATTGCCGACCTCCGCCGTCGTGTCCTCGCCCAGCGGCTTCATCGACGCCGCCGGCATCCGGCTGGCCGAGCCGGCCGCCACCGTGCTCGTCACCGACCGGATGCTCGGTGCCCGGGCGCCGTCGGTGGTGCGCACCGAGGGCCGCACCCTGGCCGTGTCGTCCTCGGGGGCGGCCTCGGGCGGACCCGGCCCGACCGACCGGATGACGCCGCTCGCCCTGCGCCAGCGGATCGTGAGCGAGGCAGCGGTCCGGCTGCTGACCCGCGGCCGCGAGCCGCTGGTGGTCACCCTGCCGTCGACCTGGTCGGCGCCGGCGGCCGACGGCTTCTTCGAGGGGCTCGACCTGGACTGGCTCGACCTCACGAGCCTCACCACGATCACCCAGGGCGCCGGCACCGACGTGCCGCTCGACCGGCTGCGCTACCCCGAGGGCCAGAGCCGGCTCGAGCTCGACGCCGACGTGTTCACCGCCGCCGGTGACCTGATCCAGGCGGGCGACACCCTGCAGAACCTGCTGACCCACAACGACCAGGTCGGCGACACGGTCCGCGACGAGGCCTTCACGGACACCTCCTACTTCGGCCGGCTGCGGCCCGAGACCGCCCGGGCCTCGGCGGACCAGTCCCGGGCCTGGATCGAGAGCCGGCTGCGCGGCGTACGCGTCGACGCACCGAAGGCGGTGATCCTCTCCAGCGGCAGCGGCCGCTTCGCCGCCACCATCACCAACTCCCTGGACCAGGCGGTCAGCGTCCGGGTGCGCGCGGTCGCCGATCCGCCTCTCGAGGTGGCGGTGCCCACCGAGACGATCGACATCGGTGCCAACAGCCGGACGACGGTGCTGCTCAACGCGTCGTCCTCGGCGGTCGGCATCCGCAACGTGACCCTGCTGCTCACCGACGTCGACAACGTGCCGCTGGGCTCCTCCGACGACCTGCCGATCCGGTCGAACCGGGTCAGCAACGTGATCTGGCTGATCATCGGCACCGGCGTCGCGCTGCTCTTCGGCGCGATCGCGGTGCGGCTGGTCCGCCGGGTCCGAGCGGCGGCCCGGTCATGACCGCGCCGGAGGACGAGCGCGACCGGGTGCTCGCCAACAGCGCGGTGATGGCCGCCGGCACCGTCGTCTCGCGGCTGAGCGGCTTCGTCCGCTCGACGCTGCTGGCCGCCGCGCTGGGCGCGCAGCTGCACGCCGACGTGTTCAACATCGCGAACACGATCCCCAACATGCTCTACATCCTGCTGGCGGGCGGCATCTTCAACGCCGTCCTGGTCCCCCAGCTGGTCCGCGCGATGCGCAACGACCCGGACGGCGGGGACGCCTACACCAGCCGGGTGATCACGCTGGCCGCGCTGTTCCTCGCGGTCGTGTCGGTGCTGCTGGTGCTGGCGGCCCCGTGGGTGATGGACCTCCTGCTCGACTCCCGCTTCAGCGAGCCGGCGCTGGCCGCGCAGCGCGACTCGGCGATCGACTTCGCCCGCTACTGCCTGCCGCAGGTCTTCTTCTACGGCATGTTCGTGCTGGTCGGGCAGGTGCTCAACGCCCGGGACCGGTTCGGGCCGATGATGTGGGCCCCGATCGCCAACAACGTGATCTCGGTGGCCGTGCTCGTGGTCTACCTGCTGGCCTTCGGCCCCGCGAAGGACGTCCTCGGCGCCTACACCGCCGACCAGGAGCTGGTGCTCGGCGTCGGCTCGACGCTCGGCATCGCGGCCCAGTTCCTGATCCTGGTCCCGTACCTGCGCAGTGCCGGGTTCCGCTACCGGCCGCGCTTCGACTTCCGCGGCACCGGCCTGGGCCACACGCTGCGCCTCGGCGTCTGGACCGTGCTGTTCGTCATCGTCAACCAGGTCGCTTACACCGTCGTCGTGCGCCTCGCCTCCAGCGGTACGGCGAGCTCCGCGGACGGCACCGGCTACTCGATCTACTCCTCGACCTTCCTGATCATGATGGTGCCGCACTCGGTGGTGACCGTGTCGCTGGCGACCGCGATCCTGCCGCGGCTCTCGGCGCGCGCCGCCGAGGACGACCTGCCTGGCCTGTCGCGCTCGCTGACCGACACGCTGCGCAGCGCGCTCGCCGTGGTGGTGCCGTTCGCGCTGCTGCTGCCGATCATCGCGCTCGACCTCTCCAACGTCGTCTGGGGACACGGCGCCGCGGCCGCGTCCTACGAGCTCTACGCACCCTCGCTCGGACTCTTCGGCGCCGGCCTGGCCTTCTTCACCGTCCACTACCTGATGCTGCGCGGCTTCTACGCCCTCGAGCGCACCCGCACCGTGTTCTGGATCCAGTGCGCGGTCGGCGGCACCAACATCGTGGCCGCCCTCGCGCTGGTCCGGGCGACCGACGCCGAGCACACCTCGCCCGCGCTGGTGCTCGCCTACACGGCGTCCTACCTGGTCGGCGGGGTGCTCTCGTACGCCGTGCTGCGCCGGCTCGTCGGCGGGCTGCAGACCGCCCGGCTGGTGCGCTTCCTGGTCCGCACGGCGATCGCCGCCGGGCTCTCGACCGGCGCCGCCGCCGGCACGGCGTACCTCCTGCACCGGGTCGCCGACGACCCGCACTGGAGCATCGCCGCGGTGTGGGTGCTGCTGGTGACGAGCGTCGACGTGGTGGTGTTCGTGGCGCTGGCGCGGGTGCTGCGGCTCGCGGAGGTGACGACGGTCGTCGACACGATCGTGCGCCGACTGCGCCCGGGACGGGTCCCCGGCTGAGGCTGCGGGCGCCCTACGATGGCCCTGGGCCCTCCGATCCGCACGCCGAACCCGCCGAACCCGCCCAACCCGAGGAAAGTGAGCTGAGTGCCGAGCTCGATCCGGCCCGGCGACGTGCTCGCCGATCGCTACCGACTGGTCGACCTGCTCGCCGAGAGCAGCGGCGGCCGGTTCTGGCGAGCCCACGACAAGGTGCTCGAGCGGCACGTCGCGCTGCACACCATCGCGGCCGACGACGAACGTGCCGCGGCGCTGCTCGAGGCGGCGCGCCGGTCCGCGATGGTGCACGACCGGCGGCTGCTCCGGGTGCTCGACGCCGACCACACCGACGGCCTGGTCTACGTCGTCAACGAGTGGGGCTCGGGCGACTCCCTCGACATCATGCTGGCCAACGAGGGCCCGCTCGGCGCGCGGCGGGCGGCCTGGCTGGTCTCCGAGGTCGCCGCGTCGATCGCCGCCGGCCACGACGCGGGCGTGGCCCACGGCCGGCTGGTGCCCGAGAACGTGCTGGTCGACCACGGCGGCGCCGTACGCATCATCGGGTTCGCCGTCGACGCCGCCCTGCACGGACTGCCACCCGGCCGGGCCTCCGCCGACGTCGTCGACCTCGGTGGCGTGCTCTACAGCGCACTGACCGGCAAGTGGCCCGGCACGGAGCGCTCCGGCGTCCCGCGCGCCCCGGTCGTGCAGGGCCGGGTGCTGCGGCCCCGGCAGGTGCGCGCCGGGATCCCGCGGCCGCTCGACGCGCTGTGCGACGAGGTCATCAACCCGTACGGCGGCGGCTGGGGCGCCCGGCTGCGCGAGACCCACGACCTGGCCACCGCGGCCGGCATCAGCGACTTCCTCGCGGAGTTCGTCGGCGATCCGACCGGGCTGGCCGCGGCCGAGGCCGCCGCAGGCCACCGAGACACCGAGACGATCTCGCTGCCCGCGCTCGCCGACCCGCCGGTCCGTGAGCCCGAGCCCGACCCGGAGCCGACGCCCGAGCCCGCCCCCCGCTCGACCGAGCTGCCCACCCAGGCCGGGCTGCCGATCTTCGACGACGAGAACGACGACGTCTCCTGGATCGCCGCCCGCGCCGACCCGGCGCCCCCGCCCCCGCCGTTCGAGGAGCCGCCCGAGCGGCCGCTGTTCGCGCCGGAACCCGCCGAGGGCCCGGCCCGGCGCACGCGACACCCGGCGCACCACGGCGCCCGCGCGTCGTTCTGGCCCTGGGACGACGACGCCCCGTCCGGCACCGGCCCGATCGTCGCCGACCCGCCGGAGGACGAGGGCGTGCCGGGCCGCAGCTGGCTGCGGCTGGCTGCCGTGATCGGTGGCTGCCTGCTCCTGCTGGTGGCGATCGTGGTCGCGTTCAACCTCGGCCGCGGCCGCACGCCCCTCGGCGACGTGCCCGACGACGGCCGCGACACGACCCCGAGCAGCGCCGCGACCAGCGGCGCGGCGGCGCCGATCACCGGCATCACCGCCACCGACCTCGACCCGCAGGGCGACCCGCCCGAGGAGAACCCCGAGCTCACCGGGCTGGCCGTCGACGGCGACCCGGGCACGGCCTGGCGCACGATGACCTACCTGCAGAACTTCGGGCCCGGGGGCCTGAAGACCGGCGCCGGCCTGGTCCTCGACCTCGGTGCGGAGCACGACGTCAGCTCCGTGGACCTGACCTTCGTGGGCGCGCCCACGGGCTACTCGCTCTACCTGAGCGACCAGGCGCCGGACGCCGTCGCCGGGCTGACCCCGGTCGCCACCGGCACGGCCGACGGGACGCGCGCCCGGGTCGCCCTCGATGCCGGCTCCACGGGACGCTTCCTCACCGTCTGGCTCACCTCGCTGCCCGCCATCGCCGACGGCTTCCGCGGCGAGGTCGCCGAGGTCGCGGTGCGCGGATGACCGGCCGATGAGCGTGCACCACGCCGGCTCCGGCGCAGGCGACGGGGCCGGCGACCAGGCCGGCGACCGGGCCAGCGACCAGGCCAGCGACCAGGAGCTGTTGCGCGCCCACGTCGACGGCGACCCGGACGCGTTCGGCGTGCTGTTCGCCCGGCACCGCGACCGGCTGTGGGCGGTGGCCGTGCGCACCATGGGCAACCGCGAGGACGCTGCCGACGGGCTCCAGGACGGCCTGGTCGCGGCGTACCGGCGGGCGGGGACGTTCCGCGGCGACGCCGCGGTCACCACCTGGCTGCACCGGGTCGTGGTCAACGCCTGCCTGGACCGGCTGCGGGCCGCGAAGGTACGCCGGGTCGAGGCGCTGCCCGACGACCTGGAGGAGTACCGCGACCGCGGCTCCGCGGCCTCGGCCACCCCCGCCGCGGAGGACCCGGCGGACCTCGCCGTGCACGACGAGCGGCGGCGCCTGGTGCTCGCCGCGCTCGCGTCGCTGCCCGTGGAGCAGCGCGCGGCGCTGGTCCTGGTCGACATGGAGGGCTACCCCGTCGCCGAGGCGGCGCAGCTGCTGGACTGCGCCGTCGGCACCGTCAAGTCCCGCTGCTCCCGGGGCCGGGCGCGGCTCGCCGACGTGCTGGCCCCGCTCCTGGCCGAGCCCTCCGGTGACCCGGGACACGCCGAGCCGGGGAACCCGCCCGCGCTGCGGTCCGTCGAATCCAGCGACGCACCCCGGGGCCCACCGGACCCGACCTGACCGACCGGCCGCGCTCTCCCGCGCCCCGGCCACGCCCCATCGCTCCCTTCCGACCCGACAGCCACACCAGCACCCACGCAGCAGCCGCACCAGCATCCCGAGGAGGTGAAGACCCCGTGCCGGACGATCCCGAGCTCACCCCGCAGGAGGAGCGGGTGCGCCGGCTGCTCGCCGACGCCCGGCACACCGAGCCGATGCCCGACGACGTCGTCGCGCGGCTCGACGGGGTGCTGGCCGACCTCCGGCGCGACCCCGTGGACGCCGAGCGCCCCGCCCGCCTCCCCGCCGCGCCCGCGCCCGCGGACCTGGCCGGCGCGCGGCGGCGCCGTACCGTCCGCAACCTGCTGGTCGCCGCCGCCGCGGTCGTCGCCGTCGGGGTCGGCCTGAACGAGGCCGACCTCACCGTCTCGGGCGGGGCCGAGGACTCCGGTGCGGGCTCAGGTGCGGGGGCCGGTGCGCAGAGCGCCCCCGCCGGCGAGGCCGACCAGCCCGCGGCCGACGGCGCGGACTCGTTCCTCCGCGACCAGGCACCGGTGCGGCTCACCTCCGAGCGGTTCGGCCCGCAGGTGCGTCGCCTCCAGGCCGCGGAGCGAAGCGCGGCGCTCTACGGCACGACGACCAGCCAGTCGGATGCGAAGCCGGAACGCAACGAGCTCGACGCGATCCGCGCCTCCTGCTCGACCGAGGGCTGGGGGGCCGGGCGTCGTGTCGCGGTGCGGTACGACGGCGACCTGGGCGCCCTGGTGTACCGGCGCGCCCACGGGGAGACCCAGGTGGTCGACCTGTACCTGTGCGGCAGCGACCAGCCCACCCGGTCCATCACGCTGCCCGCCCGCTGAGCGGTGCGCGCCCGCTCCCCGGCCGGGCGGCTCCGGACCGGGCGGCTCGCGGCCCGGGAAGATTCCTCACCTACGATCGGTTGTACGAGCGCAGGTCCACTGCGCCAACCCAGTCCGAGGGAGAGTCATCCTCCATGTCCGATGTCCGCAACGTGATCGTCATCGGTTCCGGCCCGTCCGGCTACACGGCCGCGCTCTACACCGCCCGGGCCAACCTGGCGCCGCTGGTCTTCGAGGGCTCGGTCACCGCCGGTGGGGCGCTGATGAACACCACCGAGGTCGAGAACTTCCCCGGCTTCCGCGACGGCATCATGGGCCCGGCGCTGATGGACGAGATGCGCACCCAGGCCGAGCGGTTCGGCGCCGAGCTGGTCGCCGACGACGTGGTCGAGGTCGACCTCACCGGTGAGCTGAAGATCGTCAGGACGGCCACCGACACCTACACGGCGCGCGCGGTGATCCTGGCGATGGGCTCGGGCTACCGCAAGCTCGGCCTGCCCCGCGAGGAGGCGCTCTCCGGCCGGGGCGTCTCGTGGTGCGCGACCTGCGACGGCTTCTTCTTCCGCGACCAGCACATCGCGGTCGTCGGCGGCGGCGACTCGGCCATCGAGGAGGCGACGTTCCTGACCCGCTTCGGCTCGAAGGTCTCCCTGATCGTGCGCCGCGACGAGCTGCGCGCCTCCAAGATCATGCAGGACCGGGCCTTCGCCGACCCGAAGCTCGAGATCGAGTGGAACTCCGTGGTGGAGGAGATCAACGGCGAGGACCGCCTGGAGTCGGTGACCCTGCGCGACACCGTGACGGGCGAGACCCGCAACCTGGCCGCCACCGGCCTGTTCATCGCGATCGGCCACGACCCGCGCTCGGAGCTGCTCGGCGGCCAGGTCGAGCTCGACGCGAACGGCTACGTCATCGCGAGCCACCCCTCGACCGGCACCAACCTCCCCGGCGTGTTCGCGGCCGGCGACCTCGTCGACCACCACTACCGTCAGGCGGTCACCGCGGCCGGCACCGGCTGCGCCGCCGCACTCGACGCCGAGCGCTACCTCGCGGAGCTGGACCACGCCGCCGCGGACCCGCGTGCCGCCCAGGCCCGGGCGGACGCGGAGATGGCCGGCGCCTGAGCGCGCCCCCCGAACGCCGGTGCGGCGGGGAACATCGGTCCCCGGTGTGGTGTTCGATACCTGTAGACCTCCGAGTTCAACAAGAAGGGAAACCCCTGTGGGCAACATCGCTGCCGTCACCGACGCCGAGTTCGAGGCGCAGGTGCTCAAGTCCGACAAGCCGGTCCTCGTGGACTTCTGGGCCGAGTGGTGCGGCCCGTGCCGCCAGGTCGCCCCGATCCTCGACGAGATCGCCACCAGCCACGGGGACAAGATCACGTTCCTGAAGATGAACGTCGACGAGAACCCGGTCACGCCGTCGTCCTACCGGGTCACCGGCATCCCGACGATCAACGTCTACCAGGGCGGCGAGGTCGTGAAGACCATCGTCGGCGCGCGCCCCAAGGCCGCGATCCTCAACGAGCTCTCGGACTTCATCGCCTGATCCGCTCAGTCCTTCTGCGGCCCGTCAGCATCGCTGACGGGCCGCAGCGTCTGTACGGCCGGGCCTACCGCTCGCGGCGGCGCCCCCAACCGGCGTGCCTACCGCAACCACACCGTCGGAGGGATCAGCCTCAGGGCGATCCCGCGGCCCCGCGCGGCGACGAAGTCGACGCGCGAGACGCGGCCTTGGGCGCCGGCGGACGCGCCGGCTTCGGGGCCGGGCGCATCACGCCGACCAGCCGCTCGAGAGCGGCCTCGACCTCGTCCTTCCAGCTCAGCGCCATCCGCAGGTCCATCCGCATCCGCGGCGTGGTGACGTGGGCCCGGTGGGTCTTGAAGCCCACGCTGCCCAGGAAGTCCACCGGCAGCAGGCACCGGCCGCTGCGGCCGGCGGTGTCACCGAACGCCTCGACCGCGCCGACGCCGCCGCGCTGGACCAGGTCGCGGGCCATCCCCTGGACCAGCATCCGGCCGAGCCCGCCGCCGCGCAGCGCGGGCGCGACGTACGCCATCGTGAGCAGCACCGCGTCCGGCGAGACCGGTGCGGTCGGGAACCCGGCGGCGCCCGGGAGGAACGCCGCGGGCGCGTACATCAGGTAGCCGACGGGGACGTCGTCGACCAGGGCCACCCGGCCGCAGGAGCCCCACTCGCGCAGCACCTCGGAGACCCAGGCGTCCTTGGCGGCGCTCGGCTCGTCGACGCGCTCGCGGCGGACCGGGTCCAGCTCCCAGAACAGGCAGGACCTGCAGGGCGTGTCGAAGGTGTCCAGGTGGTCCAGGGTGAGCCGGACGATCTTGCGAGACACGAAACACCTCCCACGCAGCGAGCCCGGTGCTGCGGCGTGCGGCCGCATCGTTCATGCTAGACGGGTCATGGAGAGCCAGCCCGTCCGCGCGACCACCCGTCTCGACTCCTACGTCGATCGGTACGCCGCGCGCACGGCCGGGATGACGGCCTCGGAGATCCGGGCGCTGTTCTCGGTCGCGTCGCGGCCCGAGGTGGTCTCGCTCGCCGGCGGGATGCCGAACATCTCCGGGCTGCCGCTCGATGTGGTCGGCGGCGTGATCTCCGAGCTGGTCGCCAACCTCGGCCCGGTCGCGATGCAGTACGGCTCGGGCCAGGGCGTGCCTGAGCTGCGCGAGCAGATCTGCGACGTGATGCGGCTCGAGGGCATCGACGCGCACCCCGACGACGTGGTCGTCACCGTCGGCTCGCAGCAGGCGGTCGACCTGGTCACCCGGATCTTCTGCGACCCCGGGGACGTCGTGATCTGCGAGGCGCCGTCGTACGTCGGTGCCCTGGGCGTGTTCAAGGCCTACCAGTGCGAGGTCGTGCACGCCGAGATGGATGCCGACGGGCTCGTCCCCGAGGCACTGCGCCAGGCGATCGCGGTCACGAAGGCGGCCGGGAAGACGATCAAGTTCCTCTACACGATCCCGAACTTCCACAACCCCGCCGGCGTGACCCTGTCCGCAGCCCGGCGGCAGGAGGTGCTGGAGATCTGCCGCGCCGAGGACATCCTGGTGCTCGAGGACAACCCCTACGGCCTGCTCGGGTTCAGCGGCGAGCCGATGCGCGCGCTGCGCGCCGACGAGGCCGAGGGCGTGATCTACCTCGGGTCGTTCTCCAAGACCTTCGCTCCCGGCTTCCGGGTCGGCTGGGCGCTGGCCCCGCACGCGGTGCGCGAGAAGCTGGTGCTGGCCCAGGAGTCCGCGACGCTGTGCCCGCCGCAGTTCTCGCAGATGGCCGTCTCGGCGTACCTCTCCGGCCACGACTGGCAGGGCCAGATCAAGCAGTTCCGGGAGATGTACCGCGAGCGGCGCGACGCGATGGTCCAGGCCCTCGACGACCTGATGCCGGCGGCCTGCCGCTGGAACGTCCCGGACGGCGGCTTCTACGTCTGGCTGACCCTGCCGCCGGGCATCGACGCGAAGGCGATGCTGCCCCGCGCCGTCACCGCCCGGGTCGCCTACGTCCCCGGCACGGCGTTCTTCGCCGACGGGTTCGGCTCCGGCTCGATGCGGCTGTCGTTCTGCTACCCCACGCCCGAGCGGATCCGCGAGGGCGTACGCCGGCTGGCGGGCGTGCTCGAGGCCGAGATGGAGCTGCGCGAGACCTTCGGGGCCCGCGCCCCGGCGCGCGAGCTCGAGGGCCGCAGCGGCTACGACGCCCCCAGCTCTGACCTGACCTGACCCTCTCGTGAGCGGAGTACACGTGGCGCCGACAAGCACGACCACCGGGCACGTCCTGGTCCTGGCCGGCGGGCTCTCCCACGAGCGCGACGTCTCCCTGCGCTCGGGACGCCGGGTCGCGGAGGCGCTGCGTGCGACCGGGCTGGACGTCGCCGAGCGCGACGTCGACGCGGGCCTGCTGGCCACGCTGCGCGACGAGCGGCCCGACTGCGTCGTCCCGATGCTCCACGGCGAGACCGGTGAGGACGGGGCGATCCGCGAGATCCTGGAGCTGCTGGGCGTCCCCTACGTCGGTGCCCCGCCGGCCGCCTGCCGGGTCGCGTTCGACAAGCCGGTCGCCAAGGCCGTGGTCGCCCGCGCCGGCGTGCTCACGCCCGAGTCGGTGTGCCTGCCGCACGAGACGTTCCGCGAGCTCGGCGCCGCCACGGTGATGGCGGCGCTGGTCGACCGGCTGGGACTGCCGCTGATGGTCAAGCCCACCCGGAGCGGCTCGGCCCTGGGCTGCACCGTCGTACGCACCGCCGAGCAGCTCCCGGCGGCGATGGTGAGCGCGTTCGCGTACGGCGACGTCGCGCTGCTGGAGCGCTTCGTCTCGGGCATGGAGGTCGCGGTGCCGGTCGTCGACGACGGCTCGGGCGCCCAGGCCCTGCCCGCCGTGGCGATCCAGCCGGACGGCGGCGTCTACGACTACACCGCGCGCTACACCGCGGGAGCCACCGAGTTCGTCACCCCGGCGCCGCTGTCGGAGGAGGTCGCCGCGGAGGTCGCGCGGGTGGCGCTGCTCGCCCACGAGGTGCTCGGCCTGCGCGACGTGTCCCGCTCCGACCTGATCATCGACGACCAGGGGCGGGTGTGGTTCCTGGAGGTCAACGTCGCCCCCGGCTTCACCGAGACCTCCACCGTGCCGCTCGCGATCCAGGCCGCCGGCCTGGACCTGGGGAAGGTCTGCGCCGCGATGGTGCGGGCCGCCGCGGCGCGCGACGGTCGGGCCTGACATGCGCGACCTCACCTACCCGCCGATCATCCTGGCGGCCAAGCTCGGCTTCCGGCTGCTCGGCCAGCGGATCGTGCTGACCGGCACCGAGCACGTCCCGCGCACCGGCGGCGTCCTGCTGGCCTGCAACCACATCGGGTACGTCGACTTCGTGTACGGCGGTCTCGCCGCGAACCCTGCCGGGCGGCTGGTGCGGTTCATGGCCAAGCGCGAGATCTTCGACCACCGGGTGGGCGGTCCGGTGATGCGCTCGATGCACCACATCCAGGTCGACCGGGGCGAGGGCCTGGCCTCGTTCCACACGGCGGTGGAGTACCTGCGAGACGGCGAGGCGGTCGGGATCTTCCCGGAGGCCACGATCTCGCGGGCGATGGAGCTCAAAGAGTTCAAGACAGGTGCCGTCCGGATTGCCGCGGCGGCGGGCGTCCCGCTCCTTCCGGTGGTGCTGTGGGGCACCCAGCGGATGCTCACGAAGGACCACCCCCGGGACCTCTCCCGCGGCAAGACGATCGCGATCCGGGTCGGCGAGCCGCTGCACCCCACCGGCGCGGACCCGGTCGCGGAGACCGCCGAGCTCAAGGCGCGGATGACCGGGCTGCTCGACGACTCGATCCGGTCCTACCCCGCCGACGAGCAGCCGCCGGGCTCGTGGTGGCTGCCGGCGTCCTACGGCGGCAGCGCCCCGACCCTCGAGCAGGCCGCGCGCCTGGACGAGGAGGAGAAGCGGCGTCGGGCCGCCCGGCGCGCGGCTCGAACCGAGGGAGATAAGTCGACATAGCGACTTATCGCTTCATCGATCTGTCGGCTAGATCGGCCGGTCCGTGCGGTTGCGCGGGTCCATGATGTCGACGATCCGGCGCAGGTCGTCCAGCGAGGCGAACTCGACGGTGATCTTGCCCTTCGTCCGGCCCAGGTCGACCTTCACCCGGGTCTCCAGGCGATCCGAGAGCCGCTCGGCCAGGTCGGCCAGCCCCGGGGCGACCGGCTTGGCCCGGGCCGCCCGCGGGGCCGGAGAGCCGACCTCGCGCAGGGCCACGATCTCCTCCAGGCCGCGGACGCTGATCCCCTCGGCGACCACCCGCTGGGCCAGCCGGTCCTGGAGGTCCGCGTCCTCGATCGCGAGCAGCGAGCGCGCGTGGCCGGCGGACAGGACGCCGGCGGCGACCCGGCGCT
Organism: Nocardioides sp.; assembly: GCF_030019515.1. Taxonomy (GTDB): domain Bacteria; phylum Actinomycetota; class Actinomycetes; order Propionibacteriales; family Nocardioidaceae; genus Nocardioides. The sequence goes on from NZ_JASEEQ010000006.1 coordinate 37,662, forward strand.
GCACCGCCGGGCTGAGCTTGAGCAGCCGCAGCGTGTTGCTGATCTGGGGCCGCGAGCGGCCGATCCGGCCGGCCAGCTCCTCGTGGGTGCAGCCGAAGTCCTCGAGCATCTGGGAGTACGCCGCGGCCTCCTCCAGCGGGTTCAGCTGGGCGCGGTGCAGGTTCTCCAACAGCGCGTCGCGGAGCATGTCGTCGTCGTCGGTCTCGCGGACGATCGCGGGCACCGTGTCGAACCCGGCCTCCTGGCAGGCCCGCCAGCGCCGCTCCCCCATGACCAGCTCGTAGTCCTCGGGGCCGTGCCGGCGCACCACCACGGGCTGCAGCACGCCGATCTCGCGGATCGAGTGGACCAGCTCGGCCATCGCCTCCTCGTCGAAGACCTGGCGCGGCTGGACCCGGTTCGGTCGGATCTGTCCGACTGGCACCTCCGCGAAGTGCGCGCCCAGCACCGGCGCCAGCTCCACCCCGGAGCCGGGAGCCGTCCGCTGCTGGTCCGCGCCCTCCTCGCCGTCGGACGGCGGCGCCGTCGGGATCAGCGAGCCGAGCCCGCGGCCCAGGCCGCGCCGCTGCGCCGGACGGTGCGTGCTCATGAGGCCACTCCCTTGATCGCGATCTCGCGCGCCGCCTCGAGGTAGGACAGTGCCCCAGGCGACCCCGGATCGTAGGTCATCACGGTCTGCCCGTACGACGGCGCCTCGGAGACGCGGACCGAGCGCGGGATCGTGGTCTTGAGGACCTGGTCGCCGAAGTGGTCGCGCACCTCGTCGGCGACGCCGGCCGCCAGGCGGGTCCGGGCGTCGTACATCGTGACCAGGATCGTCGAGACGTCCAGGGCCGGGTTCAGGTGGGCCTTGACCATCTCCACGGTCTCCAGCAGTTGGCCCAGACCCTCGAGGGCGTAGTACTCGGCCTGGATCGGGATCATCATCTCGTTACCGGCGACCAGCGCGTTGAGCGTCAACAGCCCCAGTGAGGGCGGGCAGTCGATGAAGACGTAGTCCAGACGGTCCTCGCCGAGCTCGGCGGCGGTGCCGACCTGCGGGTGGCCGACGATGGCCTTGCGCAGCCGGCCCTCGCGGGCCACCACGGAGACCAGCTCGATCTCCGCGCCGGCGAGGTCGATGGTCGCGGGGACCACGGTGAGGTTCTCGACCTCGGGGCTGTCGGTGGACACCTCCGCCAGCGGCACGCCGTCGACCAGGGCGTCGTACGTCGAGGCCACGCCGCGCCGGTGCTCGACGCCCAGCGCGGTCGAGGCGTTGCCCTGGGGGTCCAGGTCGATCACCAGCACCCGCTGGCCCAACTGGGCCAGGGCGGCGGCGACGTTGACGGTGGACGTGGTCTTCCCGACCCCGCCCTTCTGGTTGGCGACGACGAAGACCCGGGTCGCGTCCGGCCGGGCCATCGCCGGGCGCAGCCGGGCTCCCTGGCGGGCCAGCACCACGTGCTCGGCGGCCCGGGCGAGGGGGGTCGCATGGTCGTGGTCGAAGTCCGGAGCGGCGACGGCGAGGTCGGCCGCGGTCCGCACCGGATACCCGGCGAGCGGGCGGTCCGGCTCGGTTTCACGTGAAACATCGCCCCGGGGAGCGTCGGCCGCGCCCTGTGGATGACTGGCGTCATCCTGTGGATATTCACGCTCAGCCGGTCGCTCCGCACCGGTGGAAAACTCGCTCACGCCCCACGCCTCCGGTTCGATGTGCCGCGGCCGCGACCCGCGCGCTGCTGGTGCCCCCCGCGCTTCCGCGGTGCCGCAGTCGGCCAAGATACTCGCCCCGGATCCGACCAGGCCACCCGGACCGCCACGGTGGGGGACAGACCCAGGTCCGCGCCGAGCGTGAGCACCTCCGGATCCGCGCACCCCCACGCCGTCAACTCCTCCCGGGCCGCATCGATCTCGGCAGCGACCGAGGAGCCCTTCATCGCCAGCAGCACGCCGGCCGGCTCCACCAGGGGCATCGACCAGCCGAGCAGCCGGCCCAAAGGCGCCAACGCCCGGGAGGTGACGACCGCGAACCGGCGGTCCCCGTGCAGCGCCTCGGCCCGGCCGCGCACCACCTCGACCCCGTCCAGTCCGAGGTCGGCCACGACCTCCTCGAGGAACGTGGTTCGGCGCAGCAGCGGCTCCACCAAGGTGACCCGCAGGTCGGGGCGCGCGATCGCGAGCACGAGACCCGGAAGGCCGGCCCCCGAGCCCAGGTCGGCGACGCTCGCGCCCGGCGGCACGAGGTCGGCCAGCAGCGCGCAGTTGAGGAGGTGCCGCTCCCAGAGGCGGGGCGCCTCCCGGGGCCCGATCAGTCCCCGAAGGACACCCTCGGTCGCCAGCAGCTCGGCGTACCGCTCCGCGAGGGGTAGCCGCTCAAACGCGAACACCCCCCGGGCCACGGTGGGCGCGGAGGGTGTTTCACGTGAAACATCGTCGGTCATCGGGTGCCCATCAGACCGGGAGGACCACCACGCGCCGACGCGGCTCGACGCCCTCGGACTCGGAGGTCAGGCCGGCCGCGGCGACGGCGTCGTGCACGACCTTGCGCTCGAACGGCGACATCGGATCGAGCGCCGTGCTCTCCCCACTCTCGCGCACCCGGGCCACCGTCTCCTCGGCCAGCCGGACCAGCTCGGCGCGCTTCTCCGCGCGGTAGCCGGAGATGTCCAGCATCAGCCGGGACCGTTCGCCGGTCTCGCGATAGACCGCGAGGCGGGTCAGCTCCTGCAGGGCGTCGAGGACCTCGCCGCGGGCTCCCACCAGCTGGGCGAGGTCGGCACCGACGATCGACACCGCCGCGCGATCTCCCTCGACGTCCATGTCCAGGTCGCCGTCCAGGTCGGCGATGTCGAGCAGCTCCTCGAGGTAGTCGGCCGCGATGTCGCCCTCCTGCTCCAGGCGGTCCACCCGCGAGCCGCCCGCCGCAGCCGACTCGTCCGCGTCGGTCTCGTCCGCGTCGGTCTCGTCCGCGTCGGTCTCGTCCGCGTCGGTCTCGTCCGCGTCGGTCTCGTCGACGTCGGTCTCGTCGACGTCGGTCTCGTCCGCGTCGTCGATGCCGGTCTCGTCGATGCCGGTCTGCGTCTCGTCGCTCACTGCGTCCTCACTCACTGCTGCTCCCCCTCGGGGCTGGACTTGGGCTTGGGCTGTCGGGGCTTCTGCTGAGCCTTCGGCTTCGGCTGCTGGGCCTTCAGCTTCGGCTGCGGGGCCTTCGGTGCCGGCGCGCCCGCCGCCTTGCGGCGCTGCTCGCGGGACTGCTTCTTGGGCTGCTGGCGGGCCGCCGGCCGCACCTCGGCCTCCGCCTCCGTCACCGGGTCGACGGTCTCCACCACACCGTGGCCGTGCCGCGCCGCCTTGGCGCGGTCCCGATCGGCCTTCGCCTTCGCTGCCGCAGTGCCCGGAGCCGGGTTGTTGCGGATCACGTAGAACTGCTGCCCCATGGTCCACAGGTTCGAGGTGGTCCAGTAGAACAGCACGGCGACCGGGAAGGCGATGCCGCCGACGGCGAAGACGACGGGCAGCACGTAGAGCAGCAGCTTCTGCTGCTGGGCGTACGGGCCGCTGAGCGCGTCCGGCGGCATGTTCTTGCTCATCAGCTGGCGCTGCGTGGTGAAGGTCGTGGCCGTCATCGCCAGCACCAGGATCGCCGCGACGATCATCACCGCGGTCGACCCGTCGTTGCGCAGGAACGTGGCCTTCAGCGGGACGCTGAACAGGTCGGCGCTCTGGAAGCTCTCGGCCAGGTCCTTGGTGATGAACGCCTTCCCGTCACCGCGCGCCGCGTGCTTGTCCAGCAGGCGGAACAGCGCCAGGAAGATCGGCATCTGGATGATCAGGGGGAGGCACGAGGCGAACGGGTTGGTCCCGCTCTCCTTGTAGAGCTTCATCGTCTCCTGGGCGAGGCGCTCCCGGTCGTGACCGTACTTCTTCTGCAGCTCCTTGACCTTCGGCTGGATCAGCTGCATGTTCCGGCTGGACTTGATCTGCTTGACGAACAGCGGGATCAGCGCGGCCCGGACGGTCAGGGTCAGGCCGATGATCGACAGCACCCAGACCAGGCCGCTGTCGCCGTTGAGCCCGATCTCGTCGAGCGCCCAGTGCCAGGCGACCAGCACCGCCGAGATGACGTAATAGAGCGGCGTCATGATGAAAGCGCCGAGGTCGCCGAGGAATCCCACGGATCAGGCTCCTTGCTGGGGTGAGGGAGATGAGCCCGCGCTGTGGCGGGAGGTGCGAGGCGGGACCGGGTCGTAGCCACCGGCGGCCCAGGGGTGGCACCGCACCAGGCGGCGCGCAGCGAGCCAGGGCCCCTTCAGGCTGCCGTGGGTACGCACGGCGTCCAGGGCGTACGCCGAGCAGGACGGGTGGTAGCGGCACACCTGGCCGTACAGCGGGCTGATCAGCAGTCGGTAGGCGCGCAGCAGGCCGATCAGCAGGTAGCGCACCGGGTCGTACCTCATCTGGTCACCTCCGTGCGGACCCGCTGGAGGCAACGCTCCAGGTCGCTCGCGAGTTCCGCCGAGCTGGCGCCCGCGGCCGGCGGGAGCGCCCGGATCACGAGCACAGCGGAGCCCGGGAGCGACGAGACGTGCTCCCGGGCGAGGTGTCGGAGCCGGCGCTTCACCTGGTTGCGGGTGACGGAGTTCCCCACCGCTCTGCTCACGACCAGGCCGATGCGCACCGGCTGCGACGCAGCGGGCTCACCGACCACGAGATGCACCACCAGCGTGCGCCGCCCGGCGCGTCGACCCCGACGGATCGCCTCGCGGAACGTGGCGCCGTCACGGAGTCGGTGCGCCGCGGGCAGCACGTGGCCGGGGCAACGAGCGGTCGGGGTCGGCCGTCAGACGGCGAGGCTCTTGCGTCCCTTGCGGCGCCGCGAAGACAGGATCGCGCGGCCGGCACGGGTACGCATGCGCAGGCGGAAGCCGTGCACCTTGTGGCGACGGCGATTGTTCGGCTGGTACGTACGCTTGCTCACGAGCTTCTCTCCATGTGGGTCAGGGCGGTCACGCCGGGCCGGAGCGGCAGTGCGGTGCCGTCGGGTCGAGTATCGGGACCTGTGGGCGCCTTTCGGCTGGCACCGCCCGCCCACGAACCGGCCCGCGAGCGGGACTGCTCTTCGTGGACATGCGGCACCCGTCGACACCGGGTGACCGAGCAACGGTACGCGCTGGCGATCCACAGGGTCAAACCCGTGCCGGGCCACCGCGGAACCACCTGTGGATGACGGCTTGCCGCGCCCCGCCGCGGGTTGTTACGTTCATCGGACCCGAGGTTCCCCGTCATCCTCGCAGCACACCGGACCGGCAGGTCCTGTGACGCCCGCCACATCGGTGGGATCACGCCCCTGACCTGCACAAACATCGATCGGTGTGGCCTGTGGGATGGTCTCGGACCGGCTCTCTCCACAAGGACCGAGTCGGGTTCACAGCCTGTGGACAAAGTTGTGGACGCAAGAGGGGCGCCCCGGGGGTCACCGGTTCTCCTGCGGGACCGGCGAGACGTCCCCCACGATGGGGGTCCCGGCGACGGGCAGGACGACTCAGAGAGCAGGAGTGGTGGACCAGAGCACCTCGGACCTCGGCGTCGCGTGGCGCGGCGTGGTGAACGACCTCCAGCCGAACCAGCGGGCCTGGCTGCGCGCCAGCGAGCCGGTGACGCTGCACGAGAGCACCGCGATCGTCGCGGTGCCCAACGACTTCACCCGCAACCAGCTCGAGGGCCGGCTGCGCGCCCAGCTCGAGGACGCGCTCACGATCCGCTTCGGGCGCGAGATCCGGATCGCGGTCACGGTCAACCCCCATCTCGAGGAGGTCCCGGTGGCGCCCGGTGAGGTCGCCGACCCGGAGGCCGACCTCACCGGCACGAGTCATCCGCTGTCGGCCGACCAGCCGGCCTCACCGAGCAGCATCGAGTCGCCGAACCGACAAGACGACATGTCGACAATCACCCGGATCGAGCGTGGGCCGGCCGCCGCGGCGCCGCCCGCGCCGCCCCAGCCGGAGCTCGGCTCCCGACCGACCTCCATGGAGACCCGGCTCAACCCCAAGTACACCTTCGAGACGTTCGTCATCGGCTCGTCGAACCGGTTCCCGCACGCGGCCGCCGTCGCCGTCGCCGAGGCGCCCGGCAAGGCCTACAACCCACTGCTGGTCTACGGCGACTCCGGGCTCGGCAAGACCCACCTGCTGCACGCGATCGGCCACTACGTCCGCTCCCTCTACACCGGCGCCAAGGTGCGCTACGTGTCCAGCGAGGAGTTCACCAACGAGTTCATCAACGCGATCCGCGACGACCGACAGGACCGGTTCAAGCGCCGCTACCGCGACGTCGACGTGCTGCTGATCGACGACATCCAGTTCCTGGAGGGCAAGACCCAGACCCAGGAGGAGTTCTTCCACACGTTCAACACCCTCCACAACGCCAACAAGCAGATCGTGCTGACCTCCGACCGCGCACCCAAGCGCCTGGAGGCGCTCGAGGACCGGCTGCGCAACCGGTTCGAGTGGGGCCTGATCACCGACGTGCAGCCGCCGGACCTCGAGACCCGGATCGCGATCCTGCGCAAGAAGGCCGCGATGGACCGGCTCACCGCCCCCCCGGACGTCCTGGAGTTCATCGCCTCGAAGATCCAGACGAACATCCGCGAGCTCGAGGGCGCCCTGATCCGGGTCACCGCGTTCGCGAACCTCAACCGCCAGGAGGTCGACATGACCCTGGCCGAGATCGTGCTCAAGGACCTGATCCCCGAGGGCGGCGAGCCGGAGATCACCGCGGCGCTGATCATCGCCCAGACCGCGGCGTACTTCGGCCTGTCCATCGACGAGCTGACCGGCCCGAGCCGCGGCCGGCACCTGGTGATGGCCCGGCAGATCGCGATGTACCTGTGCCGCGAGCTCACCGACCTCTCCCTGCCCAAGATCGGCGCCCAGTTCGGCAACCGCGACCACACGACGGTGATGTACGCCGACCGCAAGATCAACCAGCTCCTCGCCGAGCGGCGGGCCGTCTTCAACCAGGTCAGCGAGCTCACCAACCGGGTCAAGCTCCAGGCCCGTCAGGGCTGAGCCGCCGGCGCCCGAGCGATCGCCGCCGCCCTGTGGATCGAGTGTGGGCCACCGTCCCGATCCTGCGCACCCGCTGTGGACGAGCGACGCCTCCGCTCACGGCACCGCCCGGTGCTCCACACCACCAGCGATTCGTTCATTTGTCCCTCCACAGCCCCTGTGCAACCCGAATCGCGGCACTGAGCAGGGCAAACACCGGTTCTCCACAGATTCCACCGACGCTATGACTGCCACCTACCTCCAGACAGATCGATCCCCGGTGAACGTCTATCCGGGCCCCTTCCTGGGGACAACTCCCACGCGTCGGCGCCACATGGCAGGATGCGGAGCCCAGAACGTGCTGTTTTCCCGCTCCTGCTCCACACCCGCTCCACCGAGCCGACCCGAAGGAACCATCGTGAAGTTCCGCGTCGAGCGCGACGTGCTCGCCGATGCCGTCGCCTGGGCTGCCCGCAGCCTCCCGGTCCGTCCCAGCGTCCCCGTCCTCGCCGGGCTGCTCATCGAGGCGAGCGACGACGGCCTGGTGCTCTCCACCTTCGACTACGAGACCTCGGCGCGCGCCACCCTCGCGGCCGACGTGAGCGACGAGGGCCAGGCACTGGTCAGCGGCCGGCTGCTCGCCGACATCTGCCGCAGCCTGCCCGCGAAGCCGGTCGAGATGGTGCTCGACGGCGCCCGGGTCTCGCTGACCTGCGGCTCGGCGCGCTTCAGCCTCCAGACGATGCCGGTCGACGACTACCCCACGCTGCCGAACATGCCCGCGGCCACCGGCACCGTGCAGAGCGAGGCCTTCGCCCACGCGGTCGCCCAGGCCGTGACCGCGGCCGGCCGCGACGACATGCTGCCCGTGCTCACCGGCGTTCGGATCGAGATCGACGGGTCCACGATCTCGCTGCTCGCCACCGACCGGTTCCGGCTCTCCCACCGCGAGCTCGAGTGGAGCCCGCGGACCCCGGACGAGTCCGCCGCCGCCCTGGTCCCCGCACGGGTGCTCGGCGACACCGCGAAGTCCCTGACCGGTGGCGGCGAGGTCACCATCGCGCTGGCGACCACCGGGTCGGGCGAGGGGATCATCGGCTTCGAGGGCCACGGGCCCGGCGGCCTGCGTCGGACCACGACCCGGCTGCTCGACGGCGAGTTCCCCAAGGTCCGCAGCCTGTTCCCCAACGAGCACCAGACCACGGCGCTGGTCGACAAGGCCGCCCTGGTCGAGTCGGTGAAGCGCGTGGCCCTGGTCGCCGAGCGCAACACCGCGGTGCAGCTCGCCTTCAGCGACGGGGTGCTGACCCTCGACGCGGGTTCCGGCGATGAGGCCCAGGCCTCGGAGTCGATCGAGGCGACCATCGATGGCGAGGACATCACGACCGGCTTCAACCCGCAGTTCCTGCTCGACGGGCTGACCGCGATCGACCAGCCGGTCGTCGAGCTCGCCTTCACGCAGGCCTCCAAGCCGGTGGTGATCAGCGGGGCGGTCGACGGTGACGACGCCGACTCGTCCTTCCGCTACCTGCTGATGCCCCGCCGCCTGCTCTCCTAGCCGTTCGGGTACGGGGTCCTAGGCTGGGGCCGAGCGCGCCACGGCAGAGAGGAACTGCGATGCACATCGGACTCGTCGGCCTCGGCAAGATGGGCGGCAACATGCGCACCCGGCTGCGGGACGCCGGCCACACGGTGGTCGGCTTCGACCGCAACCCGGACCTCGCCGACGTCGAGAGCCTGGAGGCGATGGTCGCGGAGCTGCCCACCCCCAAGGTGGTCTGGGTGATGGTCCCCGCCGGCGACCCGACCCGCGAGACGATCCGCCAGCTGGGCGACCTCCTCGACGAGGGCGACCTCGTCGTCGACGGCGGCAACAGCAAGTGGACCGACGACCAGGAGAACGCCGACCTGCTCGCCCAGCGCGGCGTGGGGTTCGTCGACTGCGGCGTGTCCGGTGGCGTGTGGGGCCTCGAGAACGGCTACGCCCTGATGTGCGGCGGCTCCGACGAGGACGTCGCGAAGGTGCAGCCCGCCCTCGACGCCCTCAAGCCGGACGAGGGCGGGTTCGTCCATGCCGGCAAGAAGGTGGGCGCCGGCCACTTCGCGAAGATGGTCCACAACGGCATCGAGTACGCCATGATGCAGAGCTACGCCGAGGGCTGGGAGCTCCTGGAGAAGGTCGACCTGGTCGACAACGTCACCGAGGTCTTCGACTCCTGGCGCTCCGGCACCGTGATCCGGTCCTGGCTGCTCGACCTGCTGGTCACCGCGCTCGAGGACGACGACCACCTCGACAAGATCGCCGGCTACGCCGACGACTCCGGCGAGGGCCGGTGGACGGTGCAGGCCGCCATCGACCACGCGGTCCCGATGCCCGTGATCGCCGCGTCCCTCTTCGCCCGCTTCACCTCCCGTCAGGACGACAGCCCGGCGATGAAGGCCGTCGCGGCGATGCGCAACCAGTTCGGCGGCCACGCCGTCCACGCGGAGCCGCCAGCCGGTGGAGACGTGGGTGCCTGACCCGCTGAGCTGCGCGCGAGCGCAGCGAGCGAGCGCAGCCGGCAGGAGCCCCGCGGACGCCCTGGCGAACGGCTCGCGTGGGCGCCCTCGCATCACGGCACGGCCTCTCACCGAGAGCTAGCCGGATGTACGTCGCGCACCTCTCGCTCCACGACTTCCGCTCCTACGCGACGGCCGAGGTCGAGCTGTCCCCGGGGGTCACGGCGTTCATCGGGCGCAACGGCCAGGGCAAGACCAACCTGGTCGAGGCGATCGACTACCTCTCGCGCCTCAGCTCGCACCGGGTCGCCAGCGACGCTCCGCTGGTGCGGGCCGGCGCCGACCAGGCCGTCGTACGCGCCGCGGTCGTGCGCGACGGGCGCACGGCGGTGCTCGAGGTCGAGCTCAACCCGGGCCGGTCCAACCGGGCGCGGGTCAACCGCTCGCCGCTCCCCCGGGCTCGCGACCTGGTCGGGCTGGTGCGCACCGTCGTCTTCTCCCCGGAGGACCTGACCCTGGTCAAGGGCGACCCTGCCGACCGGCGCCGCTTCCTCGACGACCTGCTGGTGCTCCGCGCTCCGCGCCTCGCTGGGGTGCGTGCCGACTACGACCGGGTCCTGCGGCAGCGCAACACCCTGCTCAAGACCGCCGGCTCCGCCCGGCGCGGGAGCTCGAGCCAGGAGGGGGCGCTCTCCACCCTCGGGGTGTGGGACGCGCACCTGGCCCGCACCGGCGCGGAGCTGCTCGCCGAGCGGCTCGCCCTGGTGGAGGCGCTGCGGCCCTACGTCGGGAAGGCCTACGAGACCGTGGCGCGCGGGGCGAGCCGCGACGACGCCGAGATCGACTACAAGCCGTCCTTCGACCTCGAGGGACGCAGCCGTCGCGACGAGCTGGTCGAGGCGCTGCTGGCCGAGGTCGAGCGGCGCCGTGGCGACGAGCTGGACCGCGGCGTCTCGCTCGTGGGCCCGCACCGCGACGAGCTGGTCCTGACGCTCGGTCACGGCAGCCCCGACAGCCGGCTCCCGGTGAAGGGCTACGCCTCGCACGGCGAGTCGTGGTCGTTCGCGCTGGCGCTGCGGCTCGCGGCGTACGACCTGCTCCGGGCGGACGGCGACGACCCGATCCTGATCCTCGACGACGTGTTCGCCGAGCTCGACACCGAGCGCCGCGCCCAGCTCGCCGACCTGGTGGCCGGTGCCGAGCAGGTGCTGGTGACGGCGGCCGTCGCCGCCGACGTGCCGGCCGGCCTGGCCGGTGCCCGCTTCGCGGTCGGGAACGGCGAGGTCGTCCGTGAGCAGTGACGAGCCGCTCGAGCCACCGCCGGAGGCGCCGCAGGAGCCACTGGAGCAGAGCGGGTCGCCGGACCCGGAGGAGCACCACGACGACGGGCTCGACCTCGCGAAGGCGCTGACCCGGGCGACCGCCAGGTCGACGCCGGCGGCGCGCCGCAAGCTGCGCAAGAAGGACACCCCCCGCCGGGGCCGGGTCTCGGGCGCCCATCCCGACGACCGTGACCCGCAACTGCTCGACGCCACGCTGAGCCGGCTGGTCGACGACCACGGCTGGGAGCTGGACCTGCGCGTGCACGGGGTGTTCGGCCGCTGGGCCGAGCTGGTCGGCGCCGAGGTCGCCCAGCACTGCACCCCCGAGTCCTTCGCGGAGGGCCGGCTCGTCGTGCGCACCGACTCGACCGCCTGGGCCACCCAGCTGCGGCTGCTCGCCCCGACCGTCGTACGCCGCCTCAACGAGGAGCTCGGTCACGGCACCGTGACGCTGATCGAGGTGCTCGGCCCGCACGGGCCGACGTGGAAGAAGGGCCCCCGATCGGTGCGGGACGGCCGCGGGCCGCGGGACACCTACGGCTGAGCCCGCGACGCGACCCCGTGGTGCGGCCAGCCCGGATGTGCCGATCTGAGCCGGTCGCAGACGTATGGGGACCCATCACCACCCCTGCTCGGCGCTCCCGGAGGCCCTCACGAGCCGCGCAGGGGCCTGTTTTCTCGGTGGTTGTCCCCCGCTGCCGGGGCGTGCGCGTGGGATACGGCCCTCAGAGCGCTATTATGGACACCGGGTCGTCAGCCTGTCGTGCGACGGCCCTGCGCATGTTCTCAGCGTGCGTGTTTCAGCTGCGTGTGTGTGTCCACGCCCCCCGGGCCCTGCTCCGGGTGGCCCGTCGCGAAGAGGTGTGTGTGTCGGACGAGACCCCGATCGAGAACCCGGCGGAAGGCGGCTCCGGCACGGCCGCCGTGGAGACCGCCGACCTTCGCCCCAACGGAGTCGACTACGACGCCTCGGCCATCCAGGTCCTCGAGGGCCTCGAAGCGGTCCGCAAGCGTCCCGGCATGTACATCGGCTCGACCGGTGAGCGCGGCCTGCACCACCTGATCTGGGAGATCGTGGACAACGCGGTCGACGAGGCCCTCGCGGGCTACTGCGACCGGATCGTCGTCACCCTCACCGAGGACGGCGCGATCAGGGTCGAGGACAACGGCCGTGGCATCCCGACCGACACCGCCCCCGGTCAGGAGATGCCGGCGGTGACGATGGCGCTGACGATGCTGCACGCCGGCGGCAAGTTCGGCGGCGGCGGATACAAGGTGTCCGGCGGCCTGCACGGCGTGGGCGTCTCGGTCGTCAACGCGCTGTCCACGCGCCTGGTCGTCGAGGTCAAGAACCGCGGCCACCTGTGGCGCCAGTCCTTCAGCCTCGGCGTGCCGGACGGCGACCTCGAGGAGGTCCGGGCGCTGGAGCCCGACGAGCGCACCGGCACCACGGTCACCTACTGGGCCTCCTCCGACATCTTCGAGACCACGACCTACTCCCTCGAGACGATCACCGCCCGCATCCGCGAGTACGCCTTCCTCAACAAGGGCCTGGAGATCGTGGTCCGCGACGAGCGGCCGGCGGCCACCGAGATCGTCGACGCGGTCGAGGACCAGACGGTCGACCCGGACCACCACGGGGGGATCGACGACGCCGGCCACGACGCGATCAAGCGCGGCGAGGCGGGCGGGCTCGAGCAGGTCTTCCGGTACGACCGCGGCCTGATCGACTACGTCGAGCACCTCAACCGGCGCAAGACGGCCGCGAACCCCACGGTGATCGCCTTCGAGGCCGAGACGCCCCCGGCGGTCGAGCACCACATGAGCCTCGAGGTCGCCATGCAGTGGAACACCTCGTTCTCGGAGTCGGTGCACACCTTCGCGAACACGATCAACACCCACGAGGGCGGCACCCACGAGGAGGGCTTCCGTGCGGCGCTCACCTCGCTGGTCAACAACTGGGGCTTCGAGTGGGGCCTGATGAAGAAGCCGGAGGACCGCGTCTCCGGCGACGACATCCGGGAGGGTCTGACCGCGATCATCTCGATCAAGCTCGGCGAGCCGCAGTTCGAGGGCCAGACCAAGACCAAGCTCGGCAACACCGACGCCAAGGGCTTCGTGCAGCGGCTGGTCAACGACCAGCTCGGTGCCTGGCTCGAGCAGAACCCGGCCGAGGGCCGCGACATCGTCCGCAAGGCCCAGGCGGCGGCGTCGGCGCGGATCGCCGCACGCAAGGCCCGCGACCTGGCCCGTTCGCGCAAGGGACTGCTCGGGGGCGGCGGCCTGCCCGGCAAGCTCTCGGACTGCCAGTCGACCAACCCCGCCGAGTGCGAGGTGTTCATCGTCGAGGGCGACTCCGCCGGCGGCTCGGCCCGGCAGGGCCGCGACCCGCGGATCCAGGCGATCCTCCCGATCCGCGGCAAGATCCTCAACGTCGAGAAGGCGCGCATCGACAAGGTCCTGAGCAACCAGGAGGTGCAGTCGATCATCTCCGCGCTCGGCACCGGCATCCAGGACGAGTTCAACCTGGAGAAGCTGCGCTACCACAAGGTGGTGCTGATGGCCGACGCCGACGTCGACGGCCACCACATCAACACCCTCCTGCTCACGTTGCTGTTCCGCTTCATGAAGCCGCTGATCGAGGGCGGCTACGTCTACATGGCGCAGCCGCCGCTGTACCGGCTGCGCTGGAACAAGCCGGCCGAGCACGAGTTCGTCTACTCCGACGCCGAGCGCGACGCCCTGCTGCGCGCGGGCCAGGAGGCCGGCAAGAAGCTGCCGAAGGAGAACCCGGTCCAGCGCTACAAGGGCCTGGGCGAGATGAACGCCAAGGAGCTGTGGGAGACCACGATGGACCCCGAGCAGCGACTGATGCTCCAGGTCACCCTCGACGACGCGGCGCACGCCGACGAGATCTTCTCGATCCTGATGGGCGAGGACGTCGAGCAGCGCCGCTCCTTCATCCAGCGCAACGCCAAGGACGTCCGATTCCTGGATATCTAGCCGTCTACGACGAACGCTAGACACCAGTAGAAGAGACCAGAGAGAGCGATCGTGACCGAGACCCCCACCGACGGCGGCACCACTCCTCCCCCGGAGGGACCCGGCGGCCGCATCGAGCCCGTCGAGCTGCAGACCTCCATGCAGCGTGCCTACATCGACTACGCCATGGCCGTGATCGTCGGCCGGGCGCTGCCCGACGTACGCGACGGCCTCAAGCCGGTGCACCGCCGGGTGCTCTACGCCATGTACGACGGCGGCTACCGCCCCGACCGCGGGTTCTCCAAGTGCTCGCGCGTGGTCGGCGACGTCATGGGTCAGTACCACCCCCACGGCGACACCGCGATCTACGACACCCTGGTCCGCCTCGCCCAGCCCTGGGTGATGCGGGCGCCACTGATCCACGGCCAGGGCAACTTCGGCTCGCCGGGCAACGACTCCGCCGCCGCGATGCGGTACACCGAGTGCCGGATGGCGCCGCTGGCCATGGAGATGGTCCGCGACATCAACGAGGACACCGTCGACTTCCAGCCCAACTACGACGGTCGCTCGCAGGAGCCGGTGGTCCTGCCCGCCCGCTTCCCGAACCTGTTGGTCAACGGCTCCGCCGGCATCGCGGTCGGCATGGCCACCAACATCCCGCCGCACAACCTGCGCGAGGTCGCCGAGGGTGCGCGCTGGGCGCTGGAGCACCCGGACGCGACCCGCGAGGAGCTGCAGGACGCCCTGCTCGAGCGGATCAAGGGCCCCGACTTCCCCAACGGTGCGCTGATCGTGGGCCACCAGGGCATCGAGCAGGCCTACCGCACCGGCCGCGGCTCGGTCACCCAGCGCGCGGTGATCGAGGTCGACGAGGACGCCCGCGGCCGCACCAACCTGGTGATCACCGAGCTGCCCTACATGGTCAACCCGGACAACCTCGCGCTGAAGATCGCCGAGCTCGCCGACTCCGGCAGGGTCCAGGGCATCTCCGACGTCCGCGACGACACCTCCGACCGCACCGGCCAGCGGCTCGTCATCGTGCTCAAGCGCGACGCGGTCGCCCGGGTGGTGCTCAACAACCTGCTCAAGCACACCGAGCTGCAGACCAACTTCAGCGCCAACATGCTCGCACTGGTCGACGGGGTGCCGCGCACGCTGACCGTCGACCAGTTCATCAGCAACTGGGTCACCCACCAGGTCGACGTGATCCGGCGCCGTACCGAGTACCGCCTCGCCGAGGCCGAGAAGCGCGCCCACGTGCTGCGCGGACTGGCCAAGGCGCTCGACATGCTCGACGAGGTGATCGCGCTGATCCGGCGCTCTCCCGACGTGGCCGAGGCGCGCGAGGGCCTGATCGCCCTGCTCGACATCGACGAGGTCCAGGCGACCGCGATCCTCGACATGCAGCTGCGCCAGCTCGCGGCGCTGCAGCGGCAGAAGATCATCGACGACCTGGCCGAGATCGAGGCGCGGATCGCCGACCTGAAGGACATCCTGGCCAACGTCGCGCGGCAGCGGCAGATCGTCGCCGACGAGCTCGCCGAGATCGTCGAGAAGTACGGCAACGAGCGCCGTACCCAGATCATCGCGGCCGACGGCGACCTGTCGATGGAGGACCTGATCCCCGACGAGGAGCTCGTCGTGTCGATCACCCGCGGCGGCTACGCCAAGCGCACCCGGGCCGACCAGTACCGCACCCAGAAGCGCGGCGGGAAGGGCGTGCGCGGCGCGACCCTGCGCGGTGACGACGTGGTCGAGCACTTCATCGCGACCACCAATCACCACTGGCTGCTGTTCTTCACCACGGCCGGCCGCGTCTACCGCACCAAGGCCTACAACCTCCCCGAGGCCTCGCGCGACGCCAAGGGCGGCCACGTGGCCGGGCTGCTCAGCTTCCAGCCCGACGAGAACATCGCGCAGGTGCTGGCCATCCGCGACTACGAGCAGGCGCCGTACCTCGTCCTCGCGACCCGCGACGGCCTGGTCAAGAAGACCCGGCTGGGCGACTACAACAGCCCGCGCCAGGCCGGGGTCATCGCGATCAACTTCCGCAGCGAGGACGACGAGCTGATCGGCGCCGAGCTGGTGAACCCCGAGGACCACATCCTGCTGGTCTCGCGCAAGGGTCAGTCCGTTCGGTTCCAGGCGGACGACGGGCAGCTGCGGCCGATGGGCCGCGCCACCGGCGGCGTGACCGGCATGAAGTTCCGCGACGGCGACTCACTGCTGTCGATGTCGGTGGTCCGGGCGGCCCAGGTCGAGGCCGAGGAGGCCGCTGAGGCGTCCGGCGAGTCCGTCGAGCAGGTGGCCGAGACGCGCGGACCGTGGTTCGGCCTGCACCCGCAGTACGTCTTCACGATCACCGACGGCGGCTTCGCCAAGCGCACCCCGATCCCGCAGTACCGCGTGCAGTCGCGCGGCGGCATCGGCATCCGGGCGATGAAGCTCGCCAACGAGGACCGCGGCGAGCTGGTCGGCGCGTTCATCGTCGAGGACGGCGACGAGATCCTCTCGATCACCTCCGGAGGACAGGTCGTGCGCAGCCCGATCGACGAGAACTTCCGGCCCACCGGACGCTCCACGATGGGCGTGAAGTTCGTGACGCCGAAGAAGGGTGACTCGGTCGCCGTGGTCGCCCGCTCGGTCGAGGCCAGCGACGACGACGACGACGAGTTCGACGAGTCGGCACCGGACGAGGCCTCGGCCGAGGGCCTGGCCGAGGGCGGCGAGGTTGACGAGTCGTCCGATGCGGGTACGGATGCAACAATCGACGGGTCCGCCGCGTCTGACGTGGTGGCCACCGAGGGAGACACCGAGCCCGACACCGACGGAGAGAGTGACGGCTGATGAGCGACCGCCCGGACACCGCCGTACGCGCACCGCTCGGCGAACGCATCTCGGCCAAGCTGAGCAACGCCGCCGACGAGCACCGTGCGAACGCGCAGCCCGACTCGCGCAAGGCCGCGACCAAGGCTGCGGCCGGCGGCCGACCGCCACGGCGGGCCCGGCTGCGCCTGACGCGTGTCGACCCGTGGTCGGTGATGAAGACCGCCTTCCTGCTCGCGGTCGCCTTCGCTGTCGTCACGGTCGTCTCCGTGTTCATCATCTGGTCGGTGCTCGCGGCGGCCGGTGTCTGGGACTCGATCAACGACACCGTCCGCGACGTCGTCGGTGGCGAGGACGCGGGCAGCTGGGACGTCGAGAAGTACGTCGGCCTGTCCCGCGTGATGGGCTTCACGATCCTCGTCTCGGTCGTCGACGTCGTGCTGATCACCGCGATCGCGACCCTCAGCGCGTTCCTGTACAACATGTCCGCAGCACTCGTCGGCGGGGTCGAGCTGACCCTGGCCGAGGACGACCGCTGAGAGCGTGGTGGTCGACGCCGCGTCCCCAGACGTCATGCGGAGGGTGTTACCTGCTCCACCGCCCGTATGACGTCCCGCACCTCCTCCCGGCCGTTTTGTCGGACCCAACCGGGGTCCGGTAGTGTTCCCCCTCGGTCCCGGGCCTATAGCTCAGACGGTTAGAGCGCTTCCCTGATAAGGAAGAGGTCACAGGTTCAAGTCCTGTTAGGCCCACCATCCGCAGCACACCACCGATCCGTGGGAGCCCCGATGAAGAAGATCCTGTTCCTCCTGCTGGCCGCCGGCGGCGCCGTGTTCGTCAAGCGCAAGCTCGACGAGAGCAAGCAGGAGCAGGCGCTCTGGGCCGAGGCGACCGACCCGGTCGACCGGTCCTGAGCCGACCGGCCTGATCCAGACACCAGCCTGATCCGACCCATGGTCGTCAAGACCACCCGGGGCCTTGGCGCAATTGGTAGCGCACCTGCTTTGCAAGCAGGGGGTTAGGGGTTCGAGTCCCCTAGGCTCCACCGCGAGAAACGGCAGGTCACCCTGCGAATCTCTCAGCCTTCGGCCTGTCCCCTGCTAACTCCGGATCCGCAGGGGTGGACTGGTCGGGGAAGACTTCGCCGCTGCCGCGCTCAACTGGCGTCGAGGAAGGCTTGAAAGCGCTCCTCCAGGAGCAACGGGTCCGGGCGATCCGACCGACGCTGTGGCAGGACCATGAGTGTCTTGTTGTGAAACTCCTGGATCCCATGGCGGAGCATGGGCCCGTCCACCTCACTCAAGACCTCGGCGTTGATGCGCACCTCGTAGCTCGGCGTGATTCCGAGGATCCGTCGGTCGTATGCCGCATGGTGCATCTTGCACAGCGTCAAACCGTTGGTGACGACCGGTCTTCCGCCGCCACTGTCTTCCTGGATGTGCGCGGCATCGAGCAGGTCGCTGTGGCGGAAGGAACAGACTGCGCACGAGGTGTTGTATGCCCGGAGAACTGCGGCGCGGAAGGGACGCTGATGCAGCCGGATCTTCGTCAACTGCTGCCGGTAGGACGGGTCGAATTCCAGCTCGACGGACGGCCATGTGATGTCCGGTTGCGGGACGGCATCGATGTCGACGACGAATTGCCGGTGAGCTTGCTCTTCACCTACGAGGTAGATCGGGTAAAGCGCGCTGTATCCACCGCCTTGCACACCGAGCCACCAAATCAGTGGCAGCCGCTCGGCCATCGCCTCGCGAAGAGCCCGATTCTGATAATGGTTCGGATCGTCGCCGCGCATCTTGTAGCGGTACAGGCCATCGGCGCCCACGGCATCGTCGTAGGGACGATCGGAGCCTTCGGGACGGTAGACCGTCCTCATCGAGAGCGCCGCCGAGAGCTGGCCCGGCTTCCAGATGCCTTGCTGAGTCGGCATCAGGCGAAAGTGCTCGCCAAGCAGTGTGAGATCGCTGGTGCTCTCCTGCGTGAACGTCTCGTTTCCCATCGCGCGCTCGCGATCAAGCCACACGAACGCGGCATGCCTGATCGCAAGCTCGCGCAGACGCTCATCGGGCCTCACAGCCGAGATCATGGCAGCTTTGGTTGCTGAAGCATCGGGGAAGACGCAAAGGCAGATCAACCGGCTGGGCACCTGGATCATCCGGAGCTGGACGGCCGTTGGCCCGGTCCTCGCCCGCGCGGTGGGCTCAGAGGCCGTCGCGCGAGTGCAGCGCCCGGACCGTCGGCGAGGTCTCGACGGTCGCCGGGTCGGGGTAGGTGCCGAAGAGCCGGTCGGCGGTGCCGGCCGTGGTGACCGTGAACCAGTAGTGCTCGCTCTTGTAGTGGTGCAGCCGGTGGTTGCGCCAGACCGCGCGGTACCACCGCGAGCGCGGCCGGTAGTCGCTGTGCAGCAGGTAGTGCGTCCACTCGTAGCCGGACATGATCGCGTAGACGGCGACCAGCAGGGTGAGCGCGCTCGACGTGGTCGGCATGGCCAGCCACGCGATCACGACGTACGACGGGAACAGCCAGAGCTCGACCTGCCACGGGATGAACACCAGCGGGATCGCGCGCGGGTCGGCGTGGTGGGCACGGTGCTTGCGGGCCAGCAGCGGGTCGACGGTGACCGGGCCGACATGGCGCGGGCGCCAGTGCAGGATCCCGACGTGCACCACCCACTCGACGACGGGCAGCGCGGCGACCAGCCCGACCGGGACCAGCAGCTCCCACCAGGTGCCACCCCCGACCAGCGCCCGAGCGAGGATCGACCCGAGCACGCAGGTGCCCAGCATCCAGGGTGAGGGGTGCCGCCAGAACGACCGCCAGGCCTGGCCGAGCGAGACGTTCGTACGCCGCGATCCGGTGATCCGCTGCTCGTCGGCGGCCACCCGCTGGGCGGCGAGCCGTTCGACCTCCGCCGAAGCAATCGGGCTCTGCGACCTCGTCATGCGTCCTCCTCGTCGGGCGGCTGCTCCGAGAGCTGGTCGGAGTCCAGCGCGGCGAGGGCGGTGAGCAGGCTCGTGGTCGCCGGACGCAGCACCCGGTCGGCCGCCGCCCGCGCGGTCTCGGGGTCGCCGGCCCCGATCGCCGCGGTCAGCAGCCGGTACGCCCCGACCTGCCCGACCTCCTCGGCCATCAGCGAGGCAAGCGCCTCGAGGGCGGGCTCGTAGGCCGCCCGCAGGCTGTTGAACATCAGTCGGAACACCATCGAGTCGGCGGCGTCGACGACCAGGTCCCAGAACGCCAGCGCGTGCCGTTGCCGCTCCACGCCGTCCTCGGTGCCGCCGAGCGCCTCGACGGTCTCGACGAGCACCGCCTCCACGGCCGGGCCGCCGCGCTCGGCCGCCAAGGCCGCGACGCCGGGGCCGACGACCAGCCGGGCCTCGAGGATGCTGCGGGCCACGGCCGGGTCCAGCTCGCCGCGGCGCACCAGGAGCCGGGGGAGCAGGTCCAGGCCGCCGTACCGCCGGAAGTCGCGGACGGTCGTCGCGCCGCCGTGGCGTACGTCGAGCAGCCGGGTCTGCGCCATCCGCTGCAGCGCCTCGCGGACCGCCGGGCGGGAGACGCCGAGCACCTCGGCCAGGCGGCGCTCGCTCGGCAGCGCCTCACCCGCGCCGATCCCACCGTCGACCACCTCGGAGAGGACCTGGTCGAACACCTCGTCGGGGACCGAGCGACGGTTCACGGGTTGCAGCCGCATGCGCGGCAGCGTAGGCACGGCGGCGGTCGGTGGTCAAGTGGTCAGACCAGATCGACCGGCGGCCGGACGCGGCGGCCCGATGCGTACGCTGGCGTGGTGCCCCGGATGCTCGCCCCCCGCTTCTGGGCCGCGCACCTGCTCGCCCTGGTGCTCGTGGGCGTCGCGGTCGGGCTCGGCTTCTGGCAGCTCGGCGCCTGGCAGGAGCACCGCCGCCTCGAGGCCCGCGACCTGACCCAGGCGGCCCCGCTGCCCCTGGACGACGTGATCGGTCCCGACGACCCGTTCCCGGGGAACCGGATCGGGCAGCCGGTCACCGTCGCGGGCACCTGGGTCGGCTCCGGCACCGTCTACGTCTCCGGCCGCGAGCACCAGGGCCACCAGGGCTACTGGGTGGTGACGCCGCTGGCGGTGGGCTCGGCCGACGGGGCGGCGCTGCCGGTGGTCCGGGGCTGGGTCGCGGATCCCGCCGACGCTCCGGACCCGCCGAGCGGGACGGCCGAGCTCCAGGCCTGGCTGCAGCCGCCCGAGGGCACCGGGCAGCCCGACGACGACCCGGCCGACGACGTGCTCCCGCAGCTGCGCATCGCCGACGTCATCCAGCACGTCGACCAGGACCTGTACGGCGCCTACGGTGTCGCGGAGACACCCGGGCCCGGTCTCGAGGCCGCGTCGCTCGAGCAGCTCCCCCAGGTCGACGCGCTCACCGGCCTGCGCAACCTGCTCTATGCGATCGAGTGGTGGTTCTTCGGTGCCTTCGCGCTGTTCATCTGGTGGCGCTGGGTCACCGAGGATCCCGACGCGACCGCCGCGCCGGGGTCCGCGGGGCAGCGGGCCGACGAGCCGTCGGGTGTCGGTCCGTAGGGTGGCCTCGTGAAGAACCTGTTCAACACCTACCGGGTGCTCGCGACGATCGTCGGCGTCCTGCTCGCCTTCTGCGCGCTGGTCGCGGCTCCGCTGAAGTACCTCGCGACCGAGGACAGCAGCCTGCAGCGGTTCGGCGAGTCGGCCAGCATCCTGTGGGTGGCCCACGGCTGGGTCTTCATGATCTACGTCGTGGTCGCCTTCCTGCTGGCCCGCCGCGCCCGGTGGACGATCGCCTTCACCGTGCTGATGCTCGTCGCCGGGCTGATCCCGCTGCTGATCTTCTGGGTCGAGCGCCGGGTCACCCACAAGGTGCGGGCCGAGAACCCCGAGCTCGTAGGACCCACGGCTGCGTGAGCCGCCGGTGAGCCGACGATGAGCCGACGATGACCCCAGCATGACCACCGCATTCGTCCTCGGCGGGGGCGGCGTCCTCGGCGCCGTCGAGGTCGGGATGCTCCGGGCCCTGCTCGAGCGCGGCATCGTCCCGGACCTGGTGCTCGGAACCAGCGTCGGCGCCCTCAACGGCGCGCTCGTCGCTCGGCAGCCCGACCTCGGCGTGGTCGAGAAGCTCACCGCGATGTGGCGTGGCGCCGGGGGTGGCGCCGGCCCTGACGCCGGACCGGGCGACGGGCCACCGCCCCGTCAGGTGTACGGCGACCGCCCGTTGCGGACCGTGCGCCGAGCGATGTCGACCGGGACCCACCTGTGGTCCTCCGGCCCGCTGCAGCGGGCCCTGGCAGCGGAGTTCGGCGACCTCACCTTCGAGGACCTGCCGGTGCGGTTCCAGGTCTGCGCGGCCAGCATCGAGCGGGCGGCCGAGCACTGGTTCGACTCCGGCCCGCTGGTGGAGGCGGTCGTCGCCAGCGCCGCCGTACCCGGTCTCCTGCCGCCGGCCCGGATCGGCGACGAGCACTTCCTCGACGGCGGCATCGTCAACTCCATCCCGCTGGCCCGCGCGGTGCGGCTCGGCGCGGACCGGGTCTTCGTGCTCCAGGTCGGGCGCATCGACCGGCCGCTCAGCGTGCCCCGCCGCCCGTGGGAGGTCGCGCGGGTCTCCTTCGAGATCGCCCGCCGGCACCGGTTCATCCGCGAGCTCGACGAGCTGCCCGAGGACGTCGAGGCCTACGTGCTGCCCGCTCGCGGCACCTCCTCCCGCGACGACTCGCTGCTCGGCAGCCGGGACTTCGCGAGCGTGCAGGCGCGCATCGACGAGACGTACGCCGCGTCGGTGGCCTACCTCGACGAGCACCTCGGGCCGGTGTCAGCGAGCGACCGGTGATCCGGCTGCTGCGGCGGCTGGTCATCGCGCCCGCGGTCGTGGCACTCACCGGGCTGCTGTGGTTCACCCTGCCGCTGTGGGTGATCGGCGCCGCCGCGCTGTCGCCCGTGGTGCCCGGCCGGCTGCGGCCGCTGCGCATCATGTGGGTCGCGATCGTCTACCTGACCTGCCAGGCGATCCTGCTGGTGGTCCTCTTCGGGCTCTGGCTCGCGTCCGGGCTCGGGTGGCGGCTGCGCTCGGCGTACTTCGAGGGCATCCACTACGACCTCGTGCAGGGCACCATGTGGATCTTCTTCCGCGAGGCGCGGCGGGTACTGCGGCTGCGGATCGAGACCGAGGGGCCGGCGCCCGACGCCCACCCCGGGCGGCCGCTCCTCGTGTGCTGCCGGCACGCCGGGCCGGGCGACTCCTTCGTGCTGATCCACACGCTGATGGCGTGGTACGCACGGGAGCCGCGCGTGGTGCTCAGGGACACGCTGGCCTGGGACCCGGCGATCGACGTGATCCTCAACCGGATCCCGGCCCGGTTCATCACGCCGAACCCTGCGGAGGGGGCCCGGCTCGAGGACCAGATCGCGGCCCTGGCGACCGGCCTGGACGAGAACGATGCGTTCGTGATCTTCCCCGAGGGTGGCAACTTCACCCCGCAGCGCCGGCAGCGGGCCATCGACCGGCTCCGCCGGCTCGGCATGGAGCGGATGGCCGCGCGTGCCGAGCGGATGACCCATGTCCTGGCGCCGCGTCCGGGTGGCTTCCTCGCGGCCCTCGACGCGGCCCCGGACGCCGACGTGGTGCTGGTGGCGCACACCGGGCTCGACCACCTCCTGACCGTCGGTGACATCTGGCGCGAGCTGCCGATGGACAAGCGGATCGTGATGCGGTGGTGGCAGGTGCCGCGCGCCGAGATCCCGGCGGGCCGCGACGAGCGGATCGACTGGCTCTACGGCTGGTGGGAGCGGATCGACGCGTGGATCCAGCAGAACCGGCCCGAGGACCTGTCCCCGGGCCGGCGCTGACCGTGCTGGTGCTGTCTCGGTGGCGAGGGTGGCGCCAGGTCAGCCCTTGTTCTCGTCGACGTCGACGACCTCGGCCGGGTCGTCGGGCGTGGTGACGGGGTGCGGGGCCTCGGCCTGGTCGGCGATCGCCTCGTCGGGGGACGCGCCGCCCTCGTCGTCGGTCGGCTGGGTCGTGGAGCGGGCCGGTCCCGGCGCCGGCGCCGGGGTCGGCGTGTAGGAGGACTGCCAGTTCTCGCTCTGGCCGCTGCCCCGGAGCTTCTTGGCCACGAACGCCGCGACCGCGGCCAGGCCCGTCAGCAGGAACAGCTTCTTCGTCTTGCCGCCCCTCTTCTTCTTCGGCGAGGTGACCTCGGTGACCTTGCCGGCTGCGGCGTCGGCGGCCTCGGCAGCGCGCTCCGCGGCGAGGCTCGCGCCGGCGGCGACCTTCTCGGCGGCCAGCGCGGCGCCCGAGGCGATGGCCGGTCCGGCCTTCGCGCGGGCGTCGGCGATGACCGGTGCGGCCTTCGCGCGGGCGTCGGCGATCACGGGGGCCGCCTTGGTGCGGGCGTCGGCGATCACCGGGCCGGCCTTCTCACGTGCCGTGGCGACCGCGGACTCGAGCTGCGGCCTGACCTGGTCGACGTACTGGGTGACGGTCTCGCTCGCCTGGTCGATCAGGGACTTCTTCTTGCGCAGACCCATCGTGGGGCACTTCCTCTCGTCGTGTCCTGCCTCATTCGATCATGTCACCCGGGGGCGAACCAGAGGCAAGGCTGCCGGGTGGGCTCCTTGCGGGCCGTGCGAGGATCGGACGGCACGTACACCGTGCCGTGTACCCATCTGACGTGAGAGGCACTCATGGCTGACCAGCAGGCCGTTCTCAAGACCAACCGGGGTGACATCACCCTGAACCTGTTCCCCGACCACGCGCCGGAGACGGTCGCCAACTTCACCGGCCTCGCCGAGGGCACCAAGGCGTACGACGCGGGCAACGGCAGGACCGGTCCGTTCTACGACGGCCTCGGCTTCCACCGGGTCATCGAGGGCTTCATGATCCAGGGCGGCTGCCCGCTCGGCACCGGCACCGGCGGCCCCGGCTACACCTTCAAGGACGAGCCGCACCCCGAGCTGACCTTCGACAAGCCGTACCTGCTCGCGATGGCCAACGCCGGCCCGGGCACGAACGGGTCGCAGTTCTTCATCACCGTCGGCGCGACCACGTGGCTGAACTTCAAGCACACGATCTTCGGCGAGGTCGCCGACCAGGCCTCCCGCGACGTCGTCGACGCGATCGCGACCACGGCCACCGGCCCGGGCGACCGCCCGGTCGAGCCGGTCGTGTTCGAGAGCGTCGAGATCGTCCGCGGCTGACCCAGGGCGACCGAGCGTGTCCGAGGACACCACGCCTCCGGGCGGGGTGCCGACCTGTTACCGGCACCCCGGCCGCGAGGCCCACATCCGCTGCCAGCGTTGCGACCGGCCGATCTGCCCGGACTGCATGCGCGACGCGGCCGTCGGCTTCCAGTGCCCCGAGTGCGTGGCGGAGGGCCGGAAGAACACCCGCGCCGGCCGCACCGCGTTCGGCGGGCTCCGGCCGACCAACGCCGCGACGACGTCGTTCGTCCTGATCGGCCTCAACGCCTTCGTCTGGCTGATGATCGTGGCCAGCGGCGGCAGCGCCAGCCGGGTCCTCGCGTGGCTCGAGCTGCGGCCGAACGGGCTGTGCCTCAACGCCGCCGGCGGCTTCGACACCACCCGGGCGGTCTGCTCGGGCCGCGGCGAGTGGCTGCCCGGTGTGTACGACGGCGCCTACTGGCAGCTGCTCACCAGCACGTTCACGCACGTGCAGCCCCTGCACATCGCGTTCAACATGTTCGCGCTGTACGTCCTCGGCCCCCAGCTGGAGCTGGCCATCGGCCGGATCCGCTTCCTGGCGCTCTACCTGCTCTCCGGGCTCACCGGGTCCGCGCTGGTGTACTGGGCGTCCCCGGAGTTCCAGGCCACCGTCGGCGCCTCGGGCGCGATCTTCGGCCTGATGGGCGCGCTGCTCGTGGTGGCCTACAAGATGCGGGCGAACACCCAGCAGATCCTGATGTGGATCGGCATCAACTTCGTGTTCACCGTGATGGTCAGCAACATCTCCTGGCAGGGCCACCTGGGCGGGTTCCTCGGCGGCCTGGTGATCGCCGCGATCCTGGTCTACTCCCCGCGCGGCCCGCGACGAGCCTGGTTCCAGGTCTCCGGCCTGGTGCTCGTCGCCGCGATCACCGCCGTCGCGGTCGTCCTCCGCACCGCCGCCCTCGGCTGATCTCGTCCGGCGTCCGGCTCGCCGCGCCCCGCTGACGTCGTGCGGAGGGGGTCACCCTGTGGCTCCGTCCGGATGACGTCCGGGGCGGGTGGGCGCGGTGCGGGTGGGCGCGGCCCGCGGGGCGGACGGTCATGCACAGGTGTGGATTGACCTGTGGAGAACTACACCCGTGTAGTTCTCCACAGCACTGTCCCCAGGTGTGGACGAAGCACACCGCCGGCCCGGAGGGACCGGCGGTGGCAGAGAGGGCGTGGCA
The DNA here is from genome assembly GCF_030019515.1 of Nocardioides sp. Taxonomy (GTDB): domain Bacteria; phylum Actinomycetota; class Actinomycetes; order Propionibacteriales; family Nocardioidaceae; genus Nocardioides. The sequence goes on from NZ_JASEEQ010000006.1 coordinate 63,715, forward strand.
GAGGTGGTGGCTGCGGTGTTGCTGATCGTGGTGGCTGAGGTGGTGGGCAGGTCACCGGGTCTCGACCCGGCCGTCGCGACCTCCTTCGTCGGTCGCGGGCCTTGCTCGACCTTCGCGGGCGACGCTGTCACCTCGTTCCTCGGTGACAGCTGCCCGCTCACTCCCAGCGGGTCGCGAAGGTGAAGCCCACGGCCATCAGGGCGATGCCCACGAAGAGGTTCTTCTGGCCCAGGTCGTTGAAGACCGGGATGCTGGACATGTCGTTGCTGAAGACGTAGTAGGTGCAGATCCACAGCAGGCCGATCAGGAAGCAGCTCAGCATGCCCACCACGACGCCGCGGCCGCGGCCGAGCGGGGTGGAGGGGTGGGCGGAGATGACCAGGCCGAGCATGATCAGGCCGAAGCCGATGAGGTAGTTCCAGTTGCCGAGGTCGTCCATGAACGCCGGCGAGCCCGGGTCGGGCTTCGGGAACGCGGTCGGGTCGACGCGGACCACGATGTAGAAGTAGGCCATCCACGCGATGCCGAGCACGATCAGCACCAGCGCGATCACCGAGCGCACGGACAGCAGCGGGCCCCGGGCGGGGGCGAGAGGATCAAGCTTGGCCTTGGCCACGGGTGCTCCTGGATCGATCGTGAGACGGGCTGCGCGCTACCTTAGTCGCCATGCGCGGTCGAACCCATGCGCGGCCCCCGGAGTCGCCCGGTCCGGGCTGGCTTCGGGCCCGCCTGGGACGGCCGCCTGCCGACCGCAGGCGCAGCCTGTGGCGGGCCGGCACCCCCGTGGTCGTGCTGCTGTGCGGCGCCCTGTTCGTGGTGAGCGCCGCCAACAGCGGCGGCACCGACCTGCGCCCCGGCCGCTACACCGACCTCGCGTCGCTGGTGAAGGACGAGGCGGACCAGTACGCCGAGCTCCAGCAGCGGCGCACCGAGCTCAACGACCAGGTCGCGTCGCTGTCGGCTGCGGTGAGCGATCGCGACGTGAACCGCTACCAGCGCCGGGTGGCGGAGCTGAAGGACCCGACCGGCCTGGTGCCGCGCTCGGGCGCCGGCATCTCGATCACCCTGTCCGACGCACCCGAGGACGTCATCAACTCCACGACCGGCGACATCAACGAGCTGCTCGTGCACCAGCAGGACATCCAGGCCGTCGTCAACGCCCTGTGGAAGGGCGGCGCGACCGCGGTCACCATCGCCGGGCAGCGGATCGTCTCCACCACCGGCATCAAGTGCGAGGGCAACGCGGTCCAGCTCCAGGGCGTGCCCTACCCCCAGCCCTACGTCATCCAGGCGGTCGGCGACCAGGGCGCGCTGCTGACCGCGATCGAGGGCGACACCTACGTCGGGGCCTACCGCGAGGACGCGGCCGACCCCGACATCTCCGTCGGGTGGGGCCTCGAGCTCGAGGACCGGCTCACCGCGCCGGCGTACGACGGCCTGCTCGACCTCAACTACGCCGAGCCGCTGGTCCCCGTCTCCGGGAGCTGAGTCTCCGGGAGCTGGCCGAGCGCGGCGGCACCGCGCTCCGCTCGAGCACCGGCGGCGGGGTGTCCGTCGGGGTGCTGCTCGGCGACTCGGTCGGTGTCGGCTCCTCGGTCGGCTCCTGGTAGTTCGAGACGAGGATGGTCACCGTCGAGCCCTGCGACGGCGTCTCGCCGGGCTCCGGGCTCTGGTCGGTCACGGTGCCGGCCGGCTCGGTCGAGTCCGGGTCGGCGATCACCCGCGGCTCGAACCCGGCGGCCCGGATCTTGTGCTTCGCCTGCGGCTGCATCAGGCCGCGGACGTCGGGCACCTCCTCGGGACCGTCGGAGTAGAGCACCAGGACGGTGCTGCCCTGCTCGACCGAGGTGTTGGCCGGCGGGTCGGTCTCGATCACCTCGCCGGCGGGCTCGTCGGACTCCTTCTCCTCCATCCGCACCACGAAGTCGGCGGCCTCGAGCTGGGACCGGGCGGCCTCCTTGTCCAGGCCGATCACCGGCGGCACGTCCACCTCGGGGACCCCGAGCGAGATGACGAAGTCGACGGCGGTGTCGGGGTCGACGTACCGGTCCGGCTCCGGGTTCTGCCGGATCACGTTCCCCGCCTTGACCGTGTCGCTGTTCTCGCGGTCGATGCTGCCGACGGCGAGCTCGGCCTCGCCGATCAGCCGGCGCGCCTGGGTCTCGGTCTTCCCGACGACGTTCGGCACCGCCACCTGCTCCGGCGCCTGCTCGAAGAGCCGCGGCCACACGAAGTACGCGCCGGCCAGGATCAGCGCCACCAGCAGCGCCCCGATCAGGACCAGCAGGCCGGTACGGCTGCGCGGCAGGTCGTTCTCGGCGGGCGGCACCGCGCCGACCACGGCGGTCCGCTCGGTGGCCGACGCGGGTGGCACCGCCGACACCGGCGCCGGGATCGGCGCCTGCACCGGGCGGCCGGCGAGGTAGCGCTCGATGTCGCTGCGCATCGCGGCGGCCGACTGGTAGCGGTCCTCGACCCGCTTGGCCAGTGCCTTCATGACGATCGCGTCGATCTCCGGCGGCAGCTCGGTGTCGTGGTCCGAGGGGGGTACGGCGGGCTCGCGGACGTGCTGGTAGGCGACGGCGACCGGGCTGTCGCCGACGAACGGCGGGCGGCCGGTGAGCAGCTCGTAGAGGAGGCACCCGGCGGAGTAGACGTCCGAGCGCGAGTCGACGGTCTCGCCGCGCGCCTGCTCCGGGGAGAGGTACTGCGCGGTGCCCACCACCGCCGCGGTCTGGGTCATCGTCGAGGACGCGTCGCTGATCGCCCGGGCGATGCCGAAGTCCATCACCTTCACGTCGCCGCTCGGGGTGAGCATCACGTTGCCGGGCTTGATGTCGCGGTGGATGATCCCCGCGCGGTGGCTGTAGTCGAGGGCGGCGAGCACGCCGCTGGTGATCTCCAGCGCGCGCTCGGGGAGGATCTTGCGGCCCTCGCGCAGGATGTCGCGCAGCGTCCTGCCGGCGACGAACTCCATCACGATGTAGGGCTGGGAGATGCCGGAACCGTCCGCGGCCGGCTCCTCACCGGTGTCGTAGACGGCGACGATCGCTGGGTGGTTGAGCGACGCGGCCGACTGCGCCTCGCGCCGGAACCGGGCCTGGAAGGTCGCGTCGCTGGCCAGGTCGGTGCGCAGCCGCTTGACCGCCACGACCCGGCCGAGCCGGGTGTCGGTGCCCTTGCGGACCTCGGCCATCCCGCCGCGGCCGAGCAGCTCGCCGAGCTCGTAGCGGCCACCGACGGTGGGCTGGTGGTTGCTCATCGACGGTCGACCTCGCCTTGGCTGCTGGTGGACGTGCGGGTGGGCCTGCTGGCGGACGTGAGGGGAGCGGTCGGCTCGGAGGCGGCGGTACCGGACGCGGTCTGCGACGGGGCCACCGGCGAGTCGGACTGCGTGGGCGTCGGGGTGGGTGTCGGGGTGGGGGTCGGCGTCGGGGTCGGCGACGTGGACGTGGGTTCGGAGGAGGGCGGCTCGGAGGTGGGCTCCGAGGAGGGCGGCTCGGAGGCCGGCTCGGTCGACGGCGGCTCGGAGGTGGGCTGGGTGCTGCGGCTCTGCTTCGGCGCGCGGGTCGGCTCGTCCGCCGGGTCGTCGGAGCCCAGGCCCTCGGCGACGAGCAGGAAGACGATCACCGCGACGACGATCAGGGCCAGCACGGCCAGCACCGGCCACAGCGCGTTGCGCCGGCGCACCCGCGGCGGGTCCGGTACGTGTCCGGCGACCGGGCCGGGGACCAGGGTCGGCTCCGCCGGGAGCACTGCGGGCACCGCCCCCGGAAGCACCCGGGTGTGGTCGTGCTCGACGGGCGCGCCGAGGTCGGCGACGGCCGTGGCCGGGTCGCGCAGGGCGGCGGCCAGGGTCGCGCCGTCGGCGAACCGGTCCTGGGGCAGCTTCGAGAGCGCGCGCCGTACGACGGCGGCCAGGTCGCTCGGCACCGACCCGGGCAGCTCGGGCACCGGCTCGCGCAGGTGCGCCAGCGCGGTGGCGACCGCCGTGTCCGCGACGAACGGGCGGCGCCCGGCGAGGCACTCGAAGGCGACCACGCCGAGGGAGTAGACGTCGGAGGCCGGGGTCGCGGTCTGGCCCTGGGCCTGCTCGGGCGAGAGGTACTGCGGGGTGCCCATCACCTCGCCGGTCCCGGTCAGGCCGATCCCCTCCGCGGCGCGGGCGATCCCGAAGTCGGTGATCTTGACCTGCCGGTCGGGGGTCACCAGCAGGTTGGCGGGCTTGACGTCGCGGTGCACGATCCCGGCCGCGTGCGCGGCCGCCAGGCCGTCCGCCGCCTGTGCGAGCAGCCCCCGCACGGCGTCCGGGTCCATCGGCTCCCCGGGTCGCAGCAGCGCGGAGAGTGGCTGCCCGTCGACGAGCTCCATCACCAGGAACGGCCGCTGCACCCCCGACCCGTCGGCGGCCGGCGCCTCGCCGAAGTCGTAGACCGCGGCGATGTTCGCGTGGTGCAGCGAGGCGGCGTGCTGCGCCTCGGTCTCGAAGCGGGTCCGGAACGTCGCGTTGTCGGCGTACTCGCTCTTGAGGAGCTTGATCGCGACCTGGCGACCCAGCGTGGTGTCGGTGCCGCGCCAGACCTCGCCCATGCCGCCGGTGGCGATCCGGGCGTCGAGGCGGTAGCGGTGCTCGGCGTCGGCGAAGCCGTGGCCCTGGTCCGGTGTCGAGGTCACTTGATCACCGCCTCCATCACGGCCTTGGCGATCGGGCCGCCGTAGGTGCCGCCCGCGATCTCGCCGCGGGGGATGTCGGCGGCCTGGATCATCACCGCGACCGCGACCTGCGGGTTCTCGGCCGGGGCGAACGAGACGAACCAGGCGTACGGCGGCTTGTCCGGCTGGCCGCTCTGCGCGGTACCGGTCTTGCCGGCGACCTGGAACCCCTCCATCGCGGCCGGGCTCGCCGTACCCTCGTTCACCGTCGCGACCATCAGCTTGGTGACCTCGCTGGCCGCCGAGGACGAGATCGCCTGGGACAGCTCCTGCGGCTCGGTCTTCTCGATCACGTCGAGGTCGGCGGACTGCTCCTCGTCGACCAGGTAGGGCCGCATCACGGTGCCGCCGTTGGCGATCCCGGCGGTGACCATCGCCATCTGCAGCGGCGTGGCGGCGACGTCGAACTGGCCGATGCCGGACTGGCCGACCTCCGGCTCGCTCGCGTCGGTCGGGAAGACCGACTCCGCCTGCGGGGTGAGGTCGTCGAAGTAGTGGCTGTTGAAGCCGAACCCCTCGGCGGTCTTGGCCATGTCCTCCGCGCCGACCTCGATCGCGATCTGGGCGAAGGAGGTGTTGCAGGACTGCGCGAGCGCCTGGGTGAAGGGGATCCGCGCGTTGTTGGCCCCGCAGGAGCGGCCCTCGTTGTCGATCTCGCCGGTGGGCCCGCTGGTCTGCGGCAGCTGGAAGGTGACGCCGCCGGGCACCGGGTCGTCCGCCTTGTAGAGGCCGTTGTCGATGGCCGCGGCCGCGGTGAGGATCTTGAACGTCGAGCCGGGCGGCAGCCGGGTCTGGATGGCCCGGTTGAGCAGCGGCTGGGTCGGGTCGGCGTTGAGCCGGTCGAAGGTGTCCTGCACCGAGCCGAGGTCGTGGGAGGCGAGCTTGTTCGGGTCGTACGTGGGCAGCGAGACCATCGCCAGGACCTTGCCCGTGCTGGGCTGGAGCGCGACGACCGAGCCCTGAACGTTGGGGCCGAGGGCCTTGAGCCCGTTGTACGCCGCGTCCTGGGCCTTCGGGTCGATGGTCAGCGCGACGTTGCCGCCCTGGGTCGGGTCGTTGCTCAGCAGGTCGACGAGCTTGGTCACGAACAGCCGGGAGTCGTCGCCGGAGAGGATGGCGTTGCGGCTCTGCTCGATGCCGGTCGCGCTGTAGTAGCTGAACCAGCCGGTCAGCGGCGCGTACTCGAGGGGCGTGGGGTAGGTGCGCTGGAACTTGTACTGGTCGTCGGACTCGACGCTCTCGGCGACCGGCTTGTTGCCGACCAGGATCGCGCCGCGCTCGCGGGAGTACGCCTCCACGAGCACGCGCCGGTTCTGCGGGTCGTCGTTGAGCTTGCCGGCCTTCCAGTACTGCAGGTAGGTCGCGTTCAGCATCAGCGCCACGAACAGCAGCAGGCAGAAGATCGAGATCGTCCGGATCGGCTTGTTCACCCGAGCTTCACCACCTGGGTGGCGTCGTCGCCGATCGCGGTCGTGTCGTCGGAGAGCTGCGGCGCCGGGCGGCGGGCCTGGTCGGAGACCCGCAGCAGGATCGCGACGATCACCCAGTTCGCCACCAGCGAGGACCCGCCGTACGAGAGGAACGGCGTGGTGAGACCGGTCAGCGGGATCAGGCTGGTCACGCCGCCGACGACCACGAACACCTGGAGCGCGAACACGCTGCCCAGGCCGGTCGACAGCAGCTTGCCGAACCCGTCGCGGCAGATCAGCGCGGTGCGCAGCGCCCGCTCGACGATCAGGCCGTAGAGGAGGACCACCGCGATGACCGCGGTCAGGCCGAGCTCCTCGCCGATCGCGGCGACGATGAAGTCCGACTCCGCGAACGGCACGCGGTTGGGGTCGCCGTCGCCGAACCCGCGGCCGATCAGGCCGCCCCAGCCCATGCCGAACTGCGCCTCGACCGGCTGGAACGCCTGGTCGCCGTTCTTGTTGTAGTAGTCGAACGGGTGCAGCCAGATGTCGAAGCGGTCGGTCACGTGGGGGAACAGGTAGTACGCCGCGGTCGCGCCGCCGGCGAACATCAGGGCGCCCACCACGAGCCACCCGGGGCGCTCGGTGGCGACGTAGAGCATCACCAGGAACAGGCCGAAGAACAGCAGGCTCGAGCCGAGGTCGCGCTGGAAGACCAGGATGCCGAGGCTGACCAGCCACATCGCGAGGATCGGGCCGAGGTCGCGCCCGCGCGGCAGGTCGACGAACACCACCCGGCGGCCGGCGAGGGCGAGCGCGTCGCGGTGGAGCACCAGGTAGCCGGCGAAGGTCATCACCAGCAGCACCTTGGCGACCTCGCCCGGCTGGAAGTTGAACGGGCCGAGGTGGATCCAGATCCGCGCGCCGTACACGGACTTGCCGATGCCCGGCAGCATCGGCAACAGGAGCAGCACGATCGCGGCGAGGCCGCTGGTGTAGGTGAACCGCTGGAGGTTGCGGTGGTCGCGCAGCACCAGCAGGGTGGCGACGAACAGGATGACGCCGAGGGTCATCCACACCAGCTGCTGCTGGGCGTAGTCGTGCTTGGTGCCGGCCGCCTCCTTGGCGAGGTCGAGCCGGTGGATCACCGCCAGGCCGAGGCCGTTGAGGGCGGCGACGACCGGCAGCAGCACCGGGTCGGCGTACGGCGCGACCACGCGGATCACCACGTGGGCGACGATGACCAGCGCGGCGAGCCAGCCGCCGTACCCGAACAGGTCGGCCGGGATCTTCTCCTGCACGCCGATGCCGACGGCGGCGTACGCGCCGATGCCGACCGCTAGCGCGAGCACCAGCAGGAACAGCTCGGCACCCCGGCGGCGGCGGTGCACGAACCCCATCAGGCTGGAGGACGTCTGGGACATCAGCCCCCCGAGCTCTCGGTGATGGGGGTCTGACGGGCGGCCAGATCGCGGACCTTCTGCTCGGCGTCCTCGAGGTTGTCGTAGGCGATGCCCTCGCGGACCCGGTCGGCCTCGATCTCACCGAGCCGGTCCAGCTCGACGTCCGAGTGCTCGTAGGGCTCGGAGAGCGAGAGGCCGGCCAGCTCGGTGTTGACGCCGCGGAAGATCACGACCGCGCCGTCCTCCTCGCCGACGTAGTACTGGCCCTGGGTCCACGACCACGCCGCGGCGAGGCCGACCCAGACCAGCCCGACCAGGAGCACCAGCGTCAGCAGCCGCTTGAGCCACACGAAGCGGCGCGGCGGGCGGGGCGCGTAGCGGGCCTCCTCGGGGTCGATCGGGTCGGCGGTGATCGCGTGGGGCAGGTCGTCGGGGATCTCGGCCTGCACCGGCTCGAGCTCGCCGGTGTCGCCGGAGCGGTGGCCGCGGAACAGGCTGCCCATGCCGCCGCCGCGCTGGCGGTGCAGGCGCCGCTCGGCAGCGGCGCCGACCAGCACCGGCTCGCCCGCCTCGCCGGGACCGGGCGGCTCGTCGGCCGCGACGGCATCGGCCACCAGGCAGGTCACGTTGTCGGAGCTGCCGGCCTCGAGGCTGGCGCGCACCAGCTCGACCGACGCGAACTCCGGGCTTCCGGTCGCGAGGATGTCGGCCAGCCGGTCGTCGTCGAGCACCCCGCTGGTGCCGTCGCTGCACAGCAGCAGCCGGTCCTTGGGCGCCAGCTCGATCATGAAGAGGTCGGGCTCGACCTCGCCGGGACCGCCCAGGGCGTTGAGGATCAGGTTGCGGTGCGGGTGGACCCGGGCCTCCGCCTCGGTGATCCGGCCCTCGTCGATGAGCGTCTGCACGAAGGTGTGGTCGGAGGTGAGGCGGGTGATCTCGCCCTGGCGGAACAGGTAGGCACGGCTGTCGCCGACGTGGCCGATCGCGATCCGTGCGCCGTCGAAGAGCGCGACCGTCGCGGTGGTGCTGGTGCCGTCGAGCGCGGGGTCCTCCGCGGCGAGCTCGTTGATCCGGTCGTGCGCGCGGTGCAGCGCGCCGGCGACCTTGGTGAGCAGGTCGTCCGGGGACTCGCCCTTCGGCGGTACGTCGAGCCGCCGCAACTGGCCGATCGCGGTGCTGGAGGCGATGTCGCCGCGGGCCGCGCCGCCGACGCCGTCGCAGACCGCGACCAGCCACGGCCCGACGTATCCGGAGTCCTGGTTGTCCTTGCGGACCCGCCCGACGTCGGAGATCGCGGCGAACCGCAGGCGCAGGCCGGTCGGCGGCGCCGCTGCTGGCGTGTCGGTCATCGCGCTACTTCCTGAGCTCCAGGATCGTCTTGCCGATCCGGACCTGGGTGCCGAGCGTGATCGTGGTGGGCTGGGTGATGCGGACGGTGCCGACGTACGTGCCGTTGGTCGAGCCGAGGTCCTCGACGAACCACTGGTCCCCGGAGGCCGCGATCCGCGCGTGCCGGGTCGAGACGTAGTCGTCGTCGAGGCGGATCGCGGCGTCGGCGCCGCGGCCGATCAGGATCGGCGCGCGGTCGAGGTCGACCCGCTCACCGGCGTTCGAGCCCTCGGTCACCGCCAGGTGGGTGGGCGTGCCGCGCCGCTTGCTGGGCTGCTTGGCCGGCTTGGGGGCACGGCCGGCACCGCGGCCGCCGCGCGCCGCCTCCGGGACCCGGGCGCCGAACATGTCGGAGCGGATCACCGAGATGGCCGAGAGCACGAAGATCCAGAGGATCGCCAGGTAGGCGATCCGGATCAGGAACAGCGTCAGCTCGGACATCCTCAGCCCTCCTCGAGGACCCGGACGGTCATGGTGGTGTTGCCGATCTTGACCTGGGAGCCGTCGCGCAGGCCGGTGTGGGTGATCCGGTGGCCGTCGACCAGCATGCCGTTGGTCGAGCCCAGGTCGTTGACCTCGATCGAGAGTCCCGACCCGTCCGGCGACCCGGATCCCGTGACCGTGAACTCGACGTGCCGGCGGCTGACGCCGGGGTCGTTGATGCGCAGGTCGGCGTCGGTGCCCCGGCCGACCACGAGACCGGGCGGCTGGAGCGGGTGCCGGGTGCCGTTGACCTCGAGCACCGCGCGGGCCCGGCCGACCTGGGTGTGGGTCGCGCCGCTGGTCACCTTGGCCTGGGCCTGGCTGCGGATCCGGAAGCGTCCCGTGGTGAGGTCGTCGGCGGCCTCGAAGGCGATCGCCACCGGTCCCGGGAAGACGTAGCTCTGCTGCTCGGCGTGGTCGCGCAGCTGGCTGGTCAGCTCCTCGGCGAGCGCGGTGTCGTACGGCGAGAGCCGGTCCAGGTCGGCCGGTGAGAGCTCGACGTGGAAGTCGTTGGGGACCAGGCGCCGCTCGCGGGAGAGGATCTGGGCGTTGTTGTCGCACTCGCGCTGGAGGGCCGCCGCGATCTCGACCGGCTGGACCGCGGAGCGGAACGCGCGGGCGAAGGCGCCCGAGATCATCTGCTCGAGCCGGTTCTCCAGCTTCTGGAGTCCGCCCACGCTGCCTCCTTCCGTCCGCATCCCGGTGGTCGTGCCCGCCAGCGTGCTCGCCGAATCCTCGGCCGTGGCAGGCCGGGCACCCCGACCGGTGGGCCGGGCTGCGACCGATCGTAACGGGGTCGACCGAGCGGTGCGCGCGGCGCGGGCGCGGCGCGCGAGGGTCGTGTGCCTCACGCCGCGCCCTGGCGCGTGCTCAGGCACACGACCCGGGCCGGGCGGGCCGCCGGTGTCGGTTTGGGGCAAGCCTGGGGGCTGGGATAGCCTTGGCCCGCTTCACGCGCGAGTGGCGGAATAGGCAGACGCGCACGGTTCAGGTCCGTGTGTCCGAAAGGACGTGGGGGTTCAACTCCCCCCTCGCGCACGTGGGCCGGTTTAGGTATTACCGGCTCGGCAGTTTAGGTAAAGAAAGGGCCCCTGGCCTGCGGAAACGCGGGCCAGGGGCCCTCGCCGTGTGTATCCGGCAGGTAGTTAAGCCGGCCGCGCCACCGGCGTTGTCGCGCACATCCCTGACCACCACCTGGAGACGCACCCGATGAGCGCCGCCCGCCTGGCCATCACCGCTGACGAAGAGCTGCGGCTCGTCCAGGTCATGGGCGACATCCAAGAGGCCGTTGCTGCCTACTACGCCGAGACCGCCGCCCGCGGCGACATCGGGCGGGACGGCTGGGGCGGCGTCTTCGGCGACCAGGCCGTCGCCGCCGCGATGATCGACCGCGTCGTCCACCACGCCGACGTCCTCACCCTGAAGGGCGCCAGCTACCGACTACGCAACCGCGGCATCGACACCCTGCCCAGCATCAGAACCCAAGACACGGCAGACTAAGCAGCACGAACCGGTGGCCTCGTTTTCGAGCGTCGGAGCGGCCTCATTTTCGAGCGTTGCCGACAGTTTGCGAGGCTCGAGATTCGAAGATCAGCTGAGACCGACTTGAGGACAAGAGCTCTCGAGAGCTGTTCGGACAGGACAGCTGATCCGCAGGCTGCAGATGCACCCTCAAGGCCTCTCAGGCGAGACGTATTCGACCTCTGACCTACGGAAACGAAGATTGGGAGTTCCGAGGGTGAATCGTGGGAGGGCTCTTCGACTCGCCGTCGCGAGCTGCGAAGATCAACCGGTCACGTGTGATGACGGGCCCCGGGTCTTCGGATCCGGGGCTTCGTCCATTTTCCGGGCGGCTTCGTGTGGCCGTCGGCTTGGAGTGGCCTCGCGATGTTCGATTGCCGCCGTTGCTGCGGCGTGGCCCTTCTTGGATTTGGGTGCTCGTCTTAGTCACCTAAGTCTCAGTGGTGCGGGCGAGCGATCAATCTGCGGCAACTTTCTGGCGAGAATCTGCAGCCGCTGTGCCCCCCCGGGGTGCACGCCTCCTCGGGCTCGGGCCAGCGGCAAACCCGCTTCGCCGGGGCCCGCTCGCGAAGGCATGCCCGCGGGCCGCTGGGCGGTCGAAGTACTCCTCGCAGGCGCGATCGGGGTTTGGGACCCCGAAATGCCAAACATATAGTGAACGCTCATCCCGAGTGCTCACGAAAGGAGCAGGCGTGGGTCGGGGCGTCCACCAGCGCGGGATGGAGCCCGTGTTCAGTCCTTGAGCTCGCAGATGACCGCGCCGTTGCCGACGGTCTGACCGACCACGGCCTCGAGCCCGGTGACCGTGCCGGCCTTGTGCGCCTTGAGCGGCTGCTCCATCTTCATCGCCTCGATGACGACCACGGTGTCGCCCTCGGCGACCTGCTGGCCCTCCTCGACGACGACCTTGACGATGGTGCCCTGCATCGGGCTGGTGACCGCGTCGCCGCTGGCCGCGGCTCCCGCCTTCTTGCCGGCCGCGCGCTTCGGCTTCTTGGCGCCGCCGACGGCGCCGGCCCCGGCGCCGAGACCGCCCGGCAGGACGACCTCGAGGCGCTTCCCGCCGACCTCGACGACGACCCGCTGCCGCTCCTCTCCCGAAGATCCAAGGGAGCCGTCGCCCTCGGCGGTGTCACCGCTGTACGGCGGGATCTGGTTGTCGAAGTCGGTCTCGATCCACTGGGTGTAGACGTCGAAGCTGTCGCCGTCTCCGACGAACGCCGGGTCGGAGACGACTGCGCGGTGGAACGGGATGACCGTCGGCATGCCGTCCACGACGAACTCGTCGAGCGCGCGCCGCGAGCGCTCCAGGGCCTGGGTGCGGTCGCGGCCGGTCACGATCAGCTTCGCGATGAGCGAGTCGAACGAGCCCGGGATGGTCTCGCCGTTCTCGTAGCCGCCGTCGAGGCGGACGCCCGGACCGCTGGGCGGGCTCCAGGCCGACAGCGTGCCGGGCGCCGGCATGAAGTTGCGGCCGCCGTCCTCGGCGTTGATGCGGAACTCGATCGAGTGGCCGCGGATCTCGGGGTCGCCGTACCCGAGCTCCTCGCCCGCCGCGATGCGGAACATCTCGCGGACCAGGTCGATGCCGGTGACCTCCTCGGACACGCAGTGCTCGACCTGGAGCCGGGTGTTGACCTCGAGGAAGGAGATGGTGCCGTCCTGGGCGACCAGGAACTCGCAGGTGCCGGCGCCGTAGTAGCCGGCCTCCTTCAGGATGCGCTTGGAGGACTCGTAGAGCTCGGTCAGCTGCTCCTCGGTGAGGTACGGCGCGGGCGCCTCCTCGACCAGCTTCTGGTTGCGGCGCTGGAGCGAGCAGTCCCGGGTGGAGACCACGACGACGTTGCCGTGCTGGTCGGCGAGGCACTGGGTCTCGACGTGGCGCGGCTTGTCGAGGAACTTCTCGACCAGGCACTCGCCGCGGCCGAAGGCGGAGATCGCCTCACGCACCGCGGACTCGTAGGCGTCGGGGATCTCCTCGAGGGTGCGGGCGACCTTGAGGCCGCGGCCGCCACCGCCGAACACCGCCTTGATCGCGACCGGGAGGCCGTTGGCCTTCGCGAACTCGACGACCTCGTCGGCGTCCTGGACGGGGTCCTTGGTGCCCGGGGCCAGTGGCGCGTTCGCCTTGTCGGCGATGTGCTTGGCCCTGGCCTTGTCGCCCAGCGCCTCGATCGCCGAGGGCGGTGGGCCGATCCAGGTCAGCCCGGCGTCGATGACCGCCTGGGCGAAGTCGGCGTTCTCTGCGAGGAAGCCGTAGCCGGGGTGCACCGAGTCGGCGCCGGACTGCTCGGCGACCGCGATGATCTTGGTGATGTCGAGGTAGGAGTCCGCCGGGGTCGCCCCACCGAGCGCGTAGGCCTCGTCGGCGAGGCGGACGAACAGCGCGTCGCGGTCGGGGTCGGCGTAGACCGCCACAGAGCCGATACCGGCGTCCTTGCAGGCGCGGATCACGCGCACCGCGATCTCTCCGCGGTTGGCGACAAGGACCTTCTGCAGAGACTTGGTCACATGGCGTCCTGTTCTCTCAACGGGCAAGGGTGCTGGCGCGCCAGCCGTCAGGTCCGTGGGGGTGGGGTGTCCGTAGCTTGTGGTGGTGTGCGAACCAGTGCGGGGCCGGTAGTGGTGGGGGGATTTGGTGGCTGGGTAGGGAGGTGACCACTGCGGTGAGGGCGGCGATCTCGTCGGGTGTGGGATTACCTCGCACCACGCGTAGCAGGGGTCGTGTGGGGTGGTCGGCCGGGGCGGTCACAGGGGGATGTTCCCGTGCTTCTTCGGCGGCAGCGTCTCGCGCTTGGAGCGCAGCAGGCGCAGCGCGCGGACGATCTCCAGGCGCGTCTCGTGTGGGGCGATCACCGCGTCGACGTACCCGCGCTCGGCGGCGATGTAGGGGTTGGCCAGGGTGGTCTCGTACTCGTCGATCAGCTCGGCGCGGCGCGACTCCACGTCGCCGCCATCGTCCTGGAGCGCCTTGAGCTCCTTGCGGTAGACGATGTTGGCTGCGCCCTGGGCGCCCATCACCGCGATCTGGGCGGTCGGCCAGGCGACGTTGATGTCGGCGCCGAGGTGCTTGGAGCCCATCACGTCGTAGGCCCCCCCGTAGGCCTTGCGGGTGATGATCGTGACCAGCGGGACGGTGGCCTCGGCGTAGGCGAAGATCAGCTTGGCGCCGCGGCGGATGATGCCGTTCCACTCCTGGTCGGTGCCCGGGAGGAAGCCCGGGACGTCGACGAAGGTCAGCACCGGGATGTTGAAGGCGTCGCAGAAGCGCACGAAGCGGGCGGCCTTCTCCGAGGCGTCGATGTCGAGGGTGCCGGCGAACTGCATCGGCTGGTTGGCGACGACCCCGACCGAGCGGCCCTCGACCCGGCCGAAGCCCACGATGATGTTCGGCGCGAACAGCTCCTGGACCTCCAGGAACTCCTGGTCGTCGAGGGCGGCTCCGATCACCTCGTGCATGTCGTAGGGCTGGTTCGGCGAGTCCGGGATGATCGAGTCCAGGCTGCGGTCCAGGTCGGTGAACTCGGGCTCCGCCGCCTCGTCGTAGGCGGGCACCTCGTCGAGGTTGTTCTGCGGGAGGTAGGAGAGCAGCGCCTTGACGTACTCGATCGCGTCCTCCTCGTCCGAGCCCATGTAGTGGGCGTTGCCGGACTTGGTGTTGTGCGTGCGGGCGCCGCCGAGGTCCTCCATCGACACGTCCTCGCCGGTGACGGTCTTGATGACGTCGGGACCGGTGATGAACATGTTGGAGGTGCCGTCGACCATGATCGTGAAGTCGGTGACCGCGGGGGAGTAGACGTGCCCGCCGGCGCAGGAGCCCATGATCATGCTGATCTGCGGGATCACGCCGGAGGCGTGCACGTTGCGGCGGAAGATCTCGCCGTACAGGCCGAGCGAGACGACACCTTCCTGGATCCGCGCGCCGGCGCCCTCGTTGATGCCGATGATCGGGCATCCGGTCTTGATCGCGAGGTCCATGACCTTGGTGATCTTCTCGCCGTACACCTCGCCCAGCGAGCCGCCGAAGACCGTGAAGTCCTGGGAGAACACGCACACCTGGCGGCCGTCGATCTCGCCGTAGCCGGTGATCACCCCGTCGCCGTACGGCCGGTTCTTCTCGAGGCCGAACGCCGTCGACCGGTGCCGGGCCAGCTCGTCGAGCTCGACGAAGGAGCCCTCGTCGAAGAGCATCTCGATGCGTTCCCGGGCGGTCTTGCGGCCCTTGGCGTGCTGCTTCTCGACCGCCTTCGCCGAGCCCGCGTGCACCGCCTCGTCGAGCCGTCGGTCGAGGTCGGCGAGCTTGCCCGCCGTCGTGTGGACGTCGGGGGAGCCGGCTCCGTGACCGGGCTCGGTGCTCGCCGTCTCTGCTGTCGGCTCTGCCATCTTCTGGGGGGCTCCTCACTGGCACGTGGTTGGGACCGTGGGCCAATGTAGTGCCCGTGACCTCCGACCCGGTGCGACGCACATCACTCGACCCCGTCCCGCTCGCGGCCCTCGCCCCCGATCTCCTCGTCGAGGTGCTCGAGACCGCGACCTCGACCAACGCGGTCGCCGCGGAGCGCGCCCGGGAGGGCGCCGAGGAGGGCCTGGTCGTCGTCGCCGAGCACCAGACCGCCGGCCGGGGCCGCCTGGACCGGTCCTGGGAGACCCCCGCCCGGTCCTCGCTGACGTTCTCGCTGCTGCTCCGCCCGTCGGCGCCGGCCGCCGACTGGCCGTGGCTGCCGCTGCTCGCCGGCTACACCGTGACGAAGGCGCTGCGCGCGGAGGGGTACGACGTCGGGGTGAAGTGGCCCAACGACGTACTGGCCGGCGACCGCAAGCTGGTCGGCATCCTGGTCGAGCGGGTCGAGACGCCCACCGGCCCGGCGGCGGTGCTCGGGATCGGGCTGAACGTCAGCCTGACCGCGGGCGAGCTGCCGGTCCCGGCCGCGACCTCGCTGGCCCTCGAGTCCGGCGCCGAGCCGGACCGGACCCATCTGCTCGGCGAGCTGCTCCGCTCGCTGCGCGAGGCCTACGACGTCTGGCAGGCCGGTGGGGCCGAGGCGACCGCCCGGCTGCGCTCGTCGTACGCCGCGGCCTGCGTCACGGTCGGCCGCGACGTGCGGGTCGACCTGCCCGGCGGCCGGGTGCTGACCGGCCGGGCGACCGGCATCGACGAGGTCGGGCGGCTGGTGGTGCGCGGCGCGGACGGCGAGACGGTCGTGGGCGCGGGCGACGTCGTGCACGTGCGCTCCGCCACGTCCGGGCACGATCAGTGACATGATCGGCGCGTGGCCATCTCGCACAAGCTGCTGAACGAGGGTGAGACCGTCGTCGTCGACACCCGCACCCACGTCAAGGCGCTGATCGTCCCGATCCTGGTCCTGGTCGTCCTGCTGGCGATCGGCACCTTCGTCCAGGTCCAGTGGGACCAGACGCTCGCCTACGTCGTGTGGGCCGTCGTCGCGATCGGCGTGATCTGGTACGTCCTGCGCCCGGCGATCATCTGGGCCACCGCGTCGTACACGTTCACGAACCGGCGGCTGATCACCCGCAGCGGCGTCCTCGTGCGCCGCGGCCACGACATGCCGCTCACGCGGATCAGCGACATCGCCTACGAGTTCGGGCTGATCGACCGGATGCTCGGCTGCGGCACGCTGATCATCTCCGACGCCAGCGAGCACGGGCAGATCCGGCTGCACGACATCCCGCGGGTCGAGGAGACCCAGCGCAGGGTCAACGCCATGCTGCAGAGCCTCAACCACCCCTCGGCAGGACATGACGGGACCTGACGACCACCCGACCGGGTCGGACCCGGCGCCGAGCTCGGAGGACCTCGAGCGGGCGATCCTCGGCGAGACGCCCACGTTCAACGCCCAGGAGGTCGCGGCCCGCACCGGCGTCACCGTCGCGGAGGCGCGCCGGCTGTGGCGTGCGCTCGGGTTCCCCGAGCACGGGCTGGAGACGGCGTTCACCGACGCCGACGCCGACGCGCTCTCGACGCTGCTCGGCGTGGTCGCGTCCGGCGCCATCGACTTCGACATGGCCGTCAACCTCACCCGCGCCGTCGGTCAGACGATGGCCCGGCTCGCCGACTGGGAGGTCGCGACCCTGGTGCACCGGGTCGAGGAGCTCGAGTCCGGTGACGAGGCGACCGGCAGCCGGCAGGGATCGGCGATCCGGCTCATCGACGAGATCAACCAGCCGTTCGAGGAGCTCCTCGTCTACGTCTGGCGCCGGCACCTGGCCGCAGCGGTCGCGCGGGTCGAGGCGCTGCGCGCCAACGAGGAGGACCTCAACACCGTGCAGCTCACCGTCGGATTCGCCGACATCGTGAGCTTCACGGCGCTCTCGAACCGGCTGAGCGAGGAGCGGATCGGCGACCTGGTCGAGCTCTTCGAGTCCCGGTGCTCCGACGTGGTCGCCTCCCAGCGCGGGCGCGTGATCAAGAGCATCGGCGACTCGGTGCTGTTCGTGAACGACGACCCGGTCCGGGCCTACGACACGGCCGAGGGGATCATCAACGTGGTCGGCCGGGACACCCGGATGCCCGACGTACGCCTGGGGCTGGCGAGCGGCTCGGTCGTGATGCGGCTCGGTGACGTCTTCGGCCCGCCGGTCAACCTGGCCGCCCGGCTGACGGCGGTGGCCCGCCGCAACCGGATCATCATCGACTCCGCCACCGCCGGGCTGCTGCCGGCTGAGGAGTTCGAGACCCGGCGGCTGCCGGCCCGCCCGGTGCGTGGCTTCGGGCTCGTCGAGCCGGTCGCCGTCCGCCGCTCCTGACCCTGCGATCGGCTAGTCCTGGGGATCAATTTCGGCGTTTGCCCTCCGGTGCGGCCGGTGCCTTCCTACCGTGGGAACGTGATCGAGGTGCAGGACATCCGGCTCGATCCGGTCTCGCGGCGGACCTGGCGTGGAACCGAGGAGATCGTGCTCTCCCGCAAGGAGTTCGACCTGGTCCAGACGCTGATGGAGCGGGCGGGCGAGGTCGTCACGCGCGACGAGCTGATGCGTGACGTCTGGCACACCACGTTCTGGACCTCGTCGAAGACCATCGACGTGCACCTGGGGTGGGTGCGCCGCAAGCTCGGTGACGACAGCCGCCATCCGCGCCTGATCACCACGATCCGCGGCGAGGGGCTGCGCTTCGAGACCGAGGACCGCACCCGCTGAGCGACCCCGTCTAGAGTTCCGGTGTGCCCAGCCCCGGTGAGTCCAGCCCCGGTGAGTCCAGCCCCGACCATCGGCTCGCCCCGACGCTCGCCGTGATCGGCGGCGGACAGCTCGCCCGGATGATGGCCGCGCCGGCCAACGCGCTCGGGCTGCCGCTGCGGCTGCTCGCGGAGGGGGAGGGCGTCTCGGCCGCCCAGGTGATCCCCGACCACCTGGTCGGCGACTACCGCGACCTGGAGACGCTGCGGAGGGTCACGTCCGGGTGCCCGGTCGTCACCTTCGACCACGAGCACGTCCCCACCGAGCACCTGCACGCCCTGGAGGAGGACGGTGTCGCGGTGCGTCCCGGCCCGCACGCGCTGGTGCACGCCCAGGACAAGGCCGTGATGCGGGAGCGGCTCGCGGAGCTCGGCGTGCCCTGCCCCCGCAACGCCGTGGTCCGGACCGTCGGGGACGTGGAGGCCTTCGGGTTCCCGTGCGTGCTCAAGACCTCGCGGGGCGGCTACGACGGCAAGGGCGTGTGGTTCGTCCGCTCGGTCGACGACTGCGAGGAGCCGTTCCGGGCCGCGCTCGAGGCCGACGTGCGGCTGGTGGCCGAGGAGCTGGTCGACTTCCGCCGGGAGCTCTCGGCGCTCGTGGCGCGCTCGCCCAGCGGGCAGGCCGCGGCGTACCCCGTCGTCGCCTCCACGCAGGTGGACGGCATCTGCCGCGAGGTGATCGCGCCGGCGCCCGACCTCGACCCGGGGCTCGCCGGGCGGGCGCAGGAGATCGCGCTGCACATCGCCGGTGCGCTCGACGTGACCGGCATCCTCGCGGTCGAGCTCTTCGAGACCCGCGACGGGCGGGTGCTGGTCAACGAGCTCGCGATGCGTCCGCACAACACCGGCCACTGGACCCAGGACGGCGCGATCACCTCGCAGTTCGAGAACCACCTGCGCGCGGTCCTGGACCTGCCGCTCGGCTCGCCGGCCCCGCGGGCGCGGTGGACGGTGATGGTGAACATCCTCGGCGGCGACGACACCGGCGTCGGCAGGCTGTACGACGGCTACCCGCACGCGCTCGCCCGGGACCCGATGCTGCGGGTGCACCTCTACGGCAAGGAACTGCGGCCGGGCCGCAAGGTCGGGCACGTCAACGCCTACGGTGAGGACCTCGACGACTGCCTCGAGCGCGCGCGGCACGCCGCGGCGTGGTTCCGGGGCGACCTGGGAGACGAGAGTGAGTGAACCCCTGGAAGGACGGGCGATGGGTGCACGAGTCGGCATCGTGATGGGGTCGGACTCCGACTGGCCGGTGATGAAGGCCGCGGCCGAGGCGCTGGCCGAGTTCGACATCGCCTACGAGGCGGACGTGGTCTCGGCGCACCGGATGCCCGAGGAGATGCTCGCCTACGGACGGGAGGCCGCCGACCGCGGCCTGTCCGTGATCGTGGCCGGGGCCGGCGGGGCCGCCCACCTGCCGGGCATGCTCGCCGCGGTCACGCCGCTGCCGGTGATCGGCGTACCGGTGCCGCTGAAGAACCTCGACGGCCTGGACTCGCTGCTCTCGATCGTGCAGATGCCCGCCGGCGTCCCGGTCGCGACGGTCGCGGTCGGCGGCGCCCGGAACGCCGGCCTGCTCGCCGTGCGGATCCTGGCGGCCACCGACCCGGGGCTGCAGGACCGGATGCGCGCCTTCCAGGCCGAGCTGCGGACCACGGCGCAGCAGAAGGGCGAGGCCGTCCGCAACGACCGGCCCGGTCGCCGGCTCGGCTTCTAGGGGCCCTGGCCGTTCACGCCGGCCGCCGGCCTCCGGGAGGTCCTACGGACGGTGTTACCGCCTACTCCGACCGTATGACGTCCCGAGGAACACCGTCACGGTCCGATCATGCCGCCTCGATCGCTCCCACCGCGCGCCCGGCTGCCAGGATGGGCGTCATGCGCGTGCACCTCGGCTGCGACCATGCCGGACTCGACCTCAAGGACCACCTCAGCCGCTGGCTCACCGACCACGGCTACGAGCCAGTGGACCACGGCCCGTTCGCCTACGACGCCCTCGACGACTATCCCGTCTTCTGCCTGCGGGCCGCCGAGGCGGTCGCCGCGGAGCGGGCCGCCGGCGGCGACAGCCTGGGCGTCGTGATCGGCGGCTCCGGGAACGGCGAGCAGATGGCCGCGAACAAGGTGCGCGGCATCCGGTGCGCGCTGGTCTGGTCGGAGGAGACCGCGGTGCTCGCCCGGCAGCACAACGACGCGAACGTCGTCTCCGTCGGCGGCCGGATGCACTCCCTGGAGGACATGACCCGCTTCGTCGAGGTCTTCCTCGCGGAGCCGTTCAGCGGCGAGGAGCGGCACGTGCGCCGGATCGGCCAGCTGACGGCGTACGAGAGCACCGGCGAGCTCCCGGCGCTTCCCGGCGATGCCTGAGGGCCACACGCTCCACCGCCTGGCCGACGAGATCACCGCGACCTTCGCCGGCCGGGTGGTGCGCACCGGCAGCCCGCAGGGCCGGTTCGCCGACTCGGCGGCTCTGATCGACGGCCAGGTGCTGGTCGGTGCCGAGGCCTGGGGCAAGCACCTGTTCATCGCCTTCCCCGACGAGCGGTTCGTGCACATCCACCTCGGCCTCTACGGCAGGCTCGACGTCGTGGCCGGCATCGAGGAGGTGCCCGCGGCGGTCGGGCAGGTGCGCCTGCGGATCGTGGCCGCGGACCGGGACTGGCACGCGTACGCCGACCTGCGCGGCGCCACCACCTGCGAGCTGGTGACCCGGGAGCAGCGCGACGCGGTCGTCGCCCGCTCCGGCCCGGACCCGTTGCGTGCCGACGCCGATCCCGGCCGCGCCTGGGCGCGGATCCGGCGCAGCAGGGCGCCGATCGGCGGCCTGCTGATGGACCAGGCGGTGCTCGCCGGCGTGGGGAACGTGTACCGCGCCGAGCTGCTGTTCCGGCACCGGATCGACCCCCAGCGCCCCGGCAACACGCTGCGCGCCGGGCAGTGGCAGGCGATGTGGGACGACCTCGTGGTGCTGATGCGCGAGGGCGTTCGGACCGGCCGGATCGACACCGTGCGGCCCGAGCACACGCCCGAGGCCATGGGCCGGCCGCCCCGCCGCGACGACCACGGGGGCGAGGTCTACGTCTACCGCCGCACCGCGCAGCCGTGCCACGTGTGCGGCTCGACCGTGCGGACCGTCGAGCTCCAGGGAAGAAACCTGTTCTGGTGCCCGCGATGCCAGCCCAGGTTCCGCTCCCGCGCACTACAGTGAGCACCCCCGAGCACGAGGACCGATGCCGACCATGACCGCTCCCTCCGAGGCGGGCCGGCCCGCCCGGTCCGCGCGGCGGCGACCCTCCGTCAGCCAGGCCATCGGCCGGGGGATCCGCCCGCACAACCGGATCCTGGTCGCGCTGGTCGCGCTCACCGTGGCCATCACCGCCGTGGTGCTGGCCTGGCCGACGATCATCCCGCTGACCGCGCTGATGGTCCCGCTGCTGCTCGGCAGCCTGCTGCTCGGACCCCGACACCTCCCGTGGTTCGTGGTGTTCCTGATGGTGATGCTGATGCTCACCGTGGGCCGTCAGGAGCACATCCTGCTGCGCACCGTGCTCGCGATCGCGATCGTCTTCCTGCTCTGCTTCATCGTGCTGGTCACCTCGTTCCGCCGTTCGCGGCTCGGGGTCGCCGGCGTCCTGGGCGAATCGATGCTCGTCGACCTCCGCGACCGCATCCTCAACCAGGGCGGCGTCCCGACGCTCTCGGATGAGTGGCTGCTCGAGACCGCCCTGCGCTCGGCGGGCGGCACCCCCTTCGCGGGGGACTTCGTGGTCGCCACCCGGCCGCGGCGAAGCAGCCGGGTCGAGCTCGCCGTGGTCGACGTGTCGGGCAAGGGCGAGCAGGCCGGCACCCGCGCCCTGCAGCTCTCCGGTGCGTTCGGCGGCCTGCTCGGTGCGCTGCCGCCGGGGGAGTTCCTCGAGGCCGCCAACGACTACCTGCTCCGCCAGGACTGGGACGAGGGCTTCGCCACCGCCATCCACCTCTCCCTGGACACCGACACCGGCGAGTTCGAGATCCGTACGGCGGGCCACCCGCCGGCCGCCCAGCTGGACGCCGGCTCGGGGAGGTGGACGGTCCACGAGGCAGAGGGCCCGGTCCTCGGCCTGATCGAGGACGCCGAGTTCACGATGGTCCGCGGCCTGCTCCGGCCCGGCGACGCGCTGTTGCTCTACACCGACGGAATGGTCGAGACCCCGCGCCGCGAGATCGGCATGGGCATCGACCGGATGCTCGGCCAGGCGGAGCGGCTGCTGCGCGGCGGGCTCGAGGGCGGTGCCGATCGGCTCGTCGAGGCCCTCGGCTCGGACAACGACGACCGGGCACTGGTGGTCCTGCACCGCCGCTGACGATCGAGGGGCCGGGCCCGTGCGGCGCCCTCGGTTGGGGCGGAGCCGCGCAGGTATGGCACGATTCGGGGGTTCGCGGGGGTCCCGCCCCCGGGTGCGCGGATGTAGCTCAATGGTAGAGCCCCAGTCTTCCAAACTGGCTACGCGGGTTCGATTCCCGTCATCCGCTCCAAGCAGGGACCGAGCCGCACCCGAGGCGGACCGGAGCCCACTTGGCGGGGCGTAGCGTAGTGGCTAGCGCGCCTGCTTTGGGAGCAGGAGATCGCAGGTTCGAGTCCTGTCGCCCCGACGCACCACCCACCTAACAGATGCATGAGGAGAAAGCCTGTGAAGAGCGCCGTCGAGACCTTGAGCCCGACCCGGGCCAAGCTGACCGTCGAGGTGCCCTTCGAGGAGCTCAAGCCGAGCCTCGACGCGGCGTACAAGCAGATCGCCCAGCAGATCAACGTCCCCGGCTTCCGCCGCGGCAAGGTCCCGCCGGCCGTGATCGACCGCCAGGTCGGCCGCGGTGCCGTGCTCGACCAGGCCATCAACGACGTCGTTCCGCAGAAGTACGTCGAGGCGCTGCAGGCCAGCTCCCTCCAGCCGCTCGCGCAGCCGGAGATCGAGGTCACCAAGTTCGAGGACAACCAGGCCCTGGAGTTCACCGCCGAGGTGGACGTGCGGCCCGAGATCGCGGTGCCCGACTACGACGGCGTCGAGGCGCAGGTCGACGACATCGAGCTCACCGACACCGACGTCGAGGAGCAGGTCGAGGCGCTGCGCGAG
This sequence comes from Nocardioides sp., assembly GCF_030019515.1. Taxonomy (GTDB): domain Bacteria; phylum Actinomycetota; class Actinomycetes; order Propionibacteriales; family Nocardioidaceae; genus Nocardioides. The sequence continues at coordinate 86,937 of NZ_JASEEQ010000006.1, forward strand.
CGCTTCGCGACGCTGATCGACGTCGAGCGCCCGGCCGCCGACGGCGACTTCGTGGTCATGGACCTCGTGGCGACCCGGGACGGCGAGCCGATCGAGGGCGCCGAGGTCTCCGGCATGTCCTACCGGGTGGGTCGCGGCGGCATGCTCGACGGCCTCGACGAGGCGCTGACCGGCATGGCCGCCGGCGACCAGAAGACCTTCCAGTCCGAGCTGGTCGGCGGCGACCTGGTCGGCCAGGCGGTCGACGTCTCGGTCACCGTGAGCCAGGTCCAGGAGCAGGAGCTCCCCGAGGTCGACGACGAGTTCGCCCAGATGGCCTCGGAGTTCGACACCGTCGAGGAGCTCACCGCGGACGTCCGCGAGCGCCTGGGCCGCGGCCGGCGCCTCGAGCAGGCCGCCGCCGCCCGTGACGCCGTCCTCGAGCAGCTGCTCGACCGGGTCGAGGTGCCGCTGCCGGAGGTCGTCGTGACCGATGAGCTCAACGCCCGCCGCCAGAACCTCGAGCAGCAGCTCGCGTACGCCGGCGTCCCCATGGACAAGTACCTCGAGGACGAGGGCCAGACCCTGGACGAGTTCGAGGCCGACCTCGAGCGGCGGGTCCGCGATGCGGTCGCCGCGCAGTTCCTGCTCGACGAGATCGCCAAGAAGGAGGAGTTCGGCATCGACCAGGCCGAGCTCTCCGAGCACCTCGTGCGGCGCGCCCAGCAGTCCGGCCAGGACCCGCAGGAGTTCGCGAACCACATGTTCGAGCACAACCACATCCCCGAGCTGGTGCAGGAGATCCTTCGCGGCAAGGCGCTCGCCCGGATCGTGGAGGCCGCGGTCGTCAAGGACGCCTCCGGCAACGTCGTCGAGCTGAAGAACCTGCGCCCCGACGGCACCATCGGCGAGCCGGAGGCCGAGGCCGAGCAGTCCGAGGCCGAGGAGCAGCCGGCCGAGGAGTCCGCCACCCAGGCGTGAGCGACCCGCCGAATGAGTGCACGTCTGTGCACTCATTCGGTACGCTCCCGCGGGTGAGCACCCCCTCCGGTCCGACCTACCTCGACGCGCTCTCGCTGCTGTCCGAGGCCGCCGACGAGCTGGTCGTGCGCAGCGTGCGCGATGCCCACGACGCCTGGGCCGACCGGTTCGGGGGCTACCCCGGCCGCGCCATCGCCGGCGCGGTGTGCGGCGGCCTCAGTGCCGGGCTGCGCGCCGCCTCGGCCGGGCTCGGCAAGGTCGCCGAGACCGGCGTCGGCCCGCGCCTCGAGGACGGCCCGCGCGGCCGCTTCGTCAGCTCGGCCGTCAACGGCCTGATCGGCGACCGTCTGGTCGCGGAGCGGCCGCGGCTCGCGATCGCGATGGCGGTCCGGTCCGCGGGCCGCGACGTGCCGCTCGACGGGCCGGGCCTCGCGGCCGCCTTCCCCGACGCCACCGGTCGCGTCGTGGTGTTCCTGCACGGGCTCTGCGAGAACGAGTCCTACTGGGAGCGGTGTCGCGAGCGCACCGGCACGACGTACGGCGAGGCGCTGGCCGGCGCGGGCTGGACCCCGGTCTTCCTGCGCGCCAACACCGGGCTGGGTCTGCGCCAGAACGGCGTCGCGCTCTCCGCGCTGCTCCAGCGGCTGGTCGAGGACTGGCCGGTGCCGGTGCGCCGGATCGCGCTGGTCGGGCACTCGATGGGCGGGCTGATCCTGCGGGCCGCCGGCGCGGTGGCGCACGGGGTCGAGCGGCCGTGGACCCACCTGGTCTCCGACGTCGTCACGCTCGGGACCCCGCACCTGGGCGCCCCGGTCGCCCGCGGGATCGGGCACGGCAGCCGCGGGCTGGGGCGGCGGCCCGAGACCGCGACGTTCGGGCGGATCCTCGACCTGCGCTCGGTCGGCGTGCACGACCTGGTCGCCGGTCTGGCCGAGGACGTCCCGCCCCTGCCGCATGCCCGCTACCGGCTGGTCGCCGCGACCGTGACCGCCAGCCGGCGCCATCCCGTGGGGCACGTCGTCGGCGACCTGCTCGTCCGGGTGCCCTCGGCGTACGGCCGCGACCGCCACGGCCGCGAGCTGTTCCCCGGTGCCGACGTGCTGCACGTCGGCCGCACCGACCACTTCGGGCTGCTCAACCACCCCGAGGTCCACCGCGCTCTGGGAGACTGGCTCGCATGACCGGACCCGCCGATCGCGAGCTGCGTGCCGAGGCCACCGTCGAGGCGCCGCCGGAGCGGGTCTGGGCGCTGCTGACCGACTTCTCCCGGATGCCGGAGTGGAGCCCCGAGCTGGTCCGGATGGTCCCGCTGAAGCCCGGTGGCCTCCGGGTCGGGCAGTGGTACCTCGGGCTCAACCGCCGTAGGGCGGCGCTCTGGCCGACCCGCAACGTCGTCTCGGCCCTCGAGCCGGGCCGCACGGTCGCCTGGGACACCACCTCCAGCGGTGCACGGTGGATCTGGGAGCTGACGCCCGCGGCGGAGGGGACGACCACCCGGGTCGTGCACCGCCGCCCGGTCCCGCGCGGCATGACAGCGATGAGCAGGGTGTTCGCCCCGCTCGCCCTGGGCGGGAGCGAGGGCCACGCCGACGAGCTCGAGGCGGGCATGGCCCGGACCGTGGCCCGGCTGAAGGCGGCCGCCGAGGCGTGACTTATCTGCTGTCGGCGAACAGCGGGGGATTGGCCGTGGTTCTGTCCGGGCTTGCGGCTAGGGTCGCTCTCGTGACCCAGAACTCCAGCCCACAGCTCAACGGCGGCGCGGGCATGAACGTGCTCGACGACCACATCTACCAGCGGCTGCTGCGCGAGCGGATCGTCTTCCTCGGCTCCGAGGTGCGCGACCAGAACGCGAACGCGATCTGCGCCCAGCTGCTGCTGCTCTCGGCGGAGGACCCCGAAGCGGACATCTTCCTCCACATCAACTCGCCCGGTGGCTCGGTCGACGCGGGCATGGCGATCTACGACACCATGAACTACATCCCCAACGACGTGGCCACGGTCGGGATGGGCCTGGCCGCCTCGATGGGCCAGTTCCTGCTCTGCGCCGGCACCAAGGGCAAGCGCTACGCCCTGCCGCACGCGCGGATCATGATGCACCAGCCCTCCTCCGGGATGGGCGGCTCGGCCTCGGACATCAAGATCCAGGCCCAGCAGTCGCTGCACATCAAGAAGGTCCTGCTCGAGCTGATCGCCGAGCACACCGGCCAGACGGTCGAGCAGATCGAGATGGACGCCGACCGCGACCGGTGGTTCACCGCCGACCAGGCCAAGGAGTACGGCCTGGTCGACCAGGTCATCAAGAGCGCTCGCGAGGCCGCCGACGACGGCCGCCCGGCCCGGCAGAAGGACTGACCCGAATGTCTGAGATGAACTACTACATCCCGCAGTGGGAAGAGCGCACGTCGTACGGCTTCCGGCGCATCGACCCCTACGCCAAGCTGTTCGAGGACCGCATCATCTACCTCGGCACGCCGATCTCCGACGACGTCGCGAACGCCGTGATCGCCCAGCTGCTCTGCCTGCAGTCGATGAACCCCGACCAGGACATCAGCATCTACATCAACAGTCCCGGCGGGTCGTTCACCGCGCTCACCGCGATCTACGACACGATGAAGTTCATCAAGCCCGATGTGCAGACCGTGTGCATCGGGCAGGCGGCCTCCGCGGCAGCGATCCTGCTGGCGGCCGGCACCCCCGGCAAGCGCCTGGCGCTGCCGAACAGCCGGATCCTCATCCACCAGCCCTACACCGAGGGCACCTTCGGCCAGACCTCCGACATCGAGATCCAGGCCAACGAGATCCTGCGGATGCGCGAGCTGCTCGAGAAGATGATCAGCGACCACAGCGGCCGCTCCATCGAGGAGGTCAGCCACGACATCGAGCGGGACAAGATCCTCACCGCCGAGGGCGCGGTCGAGTACGGCCTGATCGACGCCGTGCTCCAGTCGCTCAAGGGCACCCCCGCGGTGGCCGGCTGACCCGTCCGGTGTGTTCCTCGTGTCCGGCCCCCGACCGGGGGCGGCAGGAGGTACCTTCGGAGAGGGTCTCGCCCCGCACCATCGGCTCGCACCATCGGGCCCAGCTCGACCGCACAGCACGAAGGACAGCTCGACAGGACCGGAGGATGACCGCCCGTGGCACGTATCGGTGACGGAGGCGACCTGCTCAAGTGCTCGTTCTGCGGGAAGAGCCAGAAGCAGGTCAAGAAGCTGATCGCGGGTCCCGGGGTCTACATCTGCGACGAGTGCATCGACCTGTGCAACGAGATCATCGAGGAGGAGCTCAGCGAGGGTGCCGAGGTCAGCCTCGACGAGCTGCCCAAGCCGAAGGAGATCTTCGAGTTCCTCAACTCCTACGTCATCGGCCAGGAGCAGGCGAAGAAGTCCCTCGCGGTCGCGGTCTACAACCACTACAAGCGGGTCCAGGCCGGCCTCCAGCCCCTGTCGGGCAAGCACAGCAAGGAGGAGGTCGTCGAGGTCGCCAAGTCGAACATCCTCGTGATCGGCCCCACCGGCTGCGGCAAGACGTATCTCGCCCAGACGCTGGCCCGGATGCTCAACGTGCCGTTCGCGATCGCCGACGCCACCGCGCTCACCGAGGCGGGCTACGTCGGCGAGGACGTCGAGAACATCCTGCTCAAGCTGATCCAGGCCGCCGACTACGACGTCAAGAAGGCCGAGACCGGCATCATCTACATCGACGAGATCGACAAGGTGGCCCGCAAGGCCGAGAACCCCTCGATCACCCGCGACGTCTCCGGTGAGGGAGTCCAGCAGGCGCTGCTGAAGATCATCGAGGGCACGACCGCCTCGGTCCCTCCGCAGGGCGGCCGCAAGCACCCGCACCAGGAGTTCATCCAGATCGACACCACGAACATCCTGTTCGTGGTCGGCGGCGCGTTCGCCGGGCTGGAGCACATCGTCGAGCAGCGGGTCGGCAAGAAGACCCTCGGCTTCACCGCCGAGGTCCGCGGCAAGGCCGAGCGCGAGGCCGAGGACCTGCTCGCCCAGGTGCGGCCCGAGGACCTCACGAAGTTCGGCCTGATCCCCGAGTTCATCGGGCGGTTGCCGTTGATCGCGAGCGTGAGCAAGCTCGACCAGCACGCCCTGGTCCAGATCCTCACCGAGCCGCGCAACGCGCTGGTCAAGCAGTACCAGAAGCTCTTCGAGCTCGACGGCGTCGAGCTGGAGTTCACCGCCGACGCGATCGAGGCGATCGCCGACAACGCGCTCGAGCGCGGCACCGGTGCCCGCGGCCTGCGCGCGATCATCGAGGAGGTGCTCCTCCACGTGATGTACGACGTGCCCTCGCGCGGCGACATCGCCAAGGTGATCGTGACCCGTGAGGTCGTGATGGACGGTGTCTCGCCGACCCTGATCCCGCGGGAGACGGAGAAGAAGAAGAAGTCCGCCTGATCGGCGCGGCTCCGCCGCGACGATCGAAGGCGGAGGTCGAGCAAGGCCCGCGACCGAGGGACGAGGTCGCGACGGCCGTGTCGAGACCGGAGTCGCGGAGCGAACCGGCGTAGTCGAGGTGGCGGCCCGCACCCAACCACCTGGGCTCGAGTCGACACCGCCTCCTGGCCCCACCTGACTAGTCGGACTAGTCCATTCGGGTCATATCCGTCCCGGAGTGCCCCGGAGGCTTGGAGCCGCGCCGCGGATACCGGGAGACTCAGTCCCGATGAATGCCCGACGCAGGCCGCGCCTCTTCCTCGACCACAAGCCGCCCCTGGTGGCGTTCACGGTCGTCGCGATCGCGTGCGCCCTGATGATGGTGCACATGGCCCGCAGCGAGGCGACCCCGGGCTGGCTGCGCGCGGGCCTCGACGGGATCGTCGGCCAGCGGGTGCTCGAGGCCACCGTGCTCGAGCACGACCCCGCGCACGAGTCGACCATCGTCGCCGCCGGCCCGCTGCCGGTCGGCGCGGCTTCCGGCACCTCGGCGCCGCTCGCCGCCGCGCCCGCCCAGGGGGAGCCGGCGCCCGCGGAGCACTCGTCCGCGACACACGGCCACCACGCGGTCGTCGGCGCGGTCGTCGGTGACGTGCACGACGCCTCCGACCCGGTGGTGGACACCGACGACGCCACGGATCAGGACGACTCCGCGAGCCGCGGCAACGGCCACGGTCAGGGCCGGAGCGAGCACCCGGCGCCGAACGTCACCACCCCGAACACCGGCCCGGCCCCCCAGGCCCGCGACCACCACGACTGGGTCGGCGACCGCGGTCGGGGTCACGGCCAGGGCCACGAGCACGGCGACGGCCACGAGCACGGCGACGGGCACGGCCACGACGGCGACCGCGGTCACCGGGGCGAGGGCCCCGGTCACGGCCATCACGACGGCGGCCGCGGGCACCACCACTAGCTCGGCACCAGCTCGGGCACCAGCTCGGGCACCAGCTCCGGCACTAGCTCGGGTCGGGGGCGCTCAGCTCCGCGGCCACGCTCAGCTCGGTGGCGCCGTCATCGACGGTGAAGACCAGCTCGCCGGTGACCTTGCCGGTCTTGCGCAGGTCGTCGGCGGCCTGCTCGGCGGCCCGGACGAGCGCCTGCGGCCCGCGGATCTCGACCCGGGAGAGCTCGGCGCGCATCGAGACCTTGGCGTTCGACTTCGCACCCCGGATGCCGATCAGCGCGGCCGAGACCGCGTCGAGGGTGGCGGCGTCGGTGGCGGCGGCGGAGCCGAGCTCGACGACGGTCGGCCACGAGGCGTGGTGGATCGAGCCCTGCTGCCACCAGGACCAGACCTCCTCGGTCACGTACGGCAGGAACGGCGCGAGCAGCCGGAGCTGGGCGTGCAGGGCCAGGGCGAGCGCGGCCTTGGCCGACGCCGTGGCGGCGCCCCCCGCTTCGTCGTACGCACGCTCCTTGACCAGCTCGAGGTAGTCGTCGCAGAACTCCCAGAAGAACTTCTCGGTGGTCTCGAGCGCGGTCGTGTAGTCGTAGGCCTCGAACGCGTCGGTGGCCCTCGTGATCACCTCGGCGAGGCGGCCCAGCAGGGCGCAGTCGACGGGCTCGGAGACCTCGAACGGCGTCACTGCGGTGGCACCGACGCCGCCGAGCACGAACCTCGAGGCGTTGAGGACCTTCATCGCGAGCCGGCGGCCGACCTTCATCTGGGTCTCGTCGAACGGCGAGTCCAGTCCCGGCCGCGCCATCGCGGCGCGCCAGCGCACTGCGTCCGCGCCGAACTTGTCGAGGATGTCGGTCGGGACCACGACGTTGCCCTTGGACTTCGACATCTTCTTGCGGTCCGGGTCGAGGATGAACCCGGAGACCAGGGCGTGCGACCACGGCGCCGCGTGGTTCTCGAAGTGGGCCCGGACGACCCGGGAGAACAGCCAGGTGCGGATGATGTCGTGCGCCTGGGTGCACAGGTCCATCGGGAACACCCGCTGCCACAGGTCGGGGTCGGACTCCCAGCCGCCGGCGATCTGCGGGGTCAGCGAGGAGGTCGCCCAGGTGTCCATCACGTCCGGGTCGCCGAGGAAGCCGCCGGGCCTGCCCCGCTGGTCCTCGGTGTAGCCGTTCGGGGCGGCCGTCGACGGGTCGATGGGCAGCTCGTCCTCGCGGGGGAGCAGTGGGTGGTCGTAGTCCGGCTCGCCCTCGGCGTCGAGCGGGTACCACACGGGGAACGGGATGCCGAAGAACCGCTGCCGCGAGATCAGCCAGTCGCCGTTGAGGCCGCCGACCCAGTTGTCGTAGCGGTGCTTCATGTGCCCCGGGAGCCACTCGATCTCGGCGCCGCGGGCGAGCATCTCTCCGCGGATCTCCGTGTCGCGACCGCCGTTGCGGATGTACCACTGCCGGGTGGCGACGATCTCGAGCGGCTTGTCGCCCTTCTCGTAGAAGTTCGTCATCCGCTGGGTCGGCTTCGGCTCGCCGTCCAGGTCGCCGGTCTTGCGCAGCTTCGCGACGACGGCCTCACGGGCGGAGAAGGCGGTCTTGCCCTTGAGGTCCTCGTACGCCGCGGCCGCGGGCTCGTGCGCCAGCCAGTCGGGCGTCTCGCGGGACATCCGCCCGTCGCGGCCGATCAGGGTGCGGACCGGCAGGTCGAGCTCGCGCCACCACTGGACGTCGGTCAGGTCGCCGAACGTGCAGCACATGGCGATGCCGGCGCCCTTGTCCATCTCGGCGAGCGGGTGCGCGAGCACCGGGACCTCGACGCCGAACACCGGGCTGGTGACGGTCGACCCGAACAGCGGCTGGTAGCGCTCGTCGTCGGGGTGCGCGATCAGCGCGACCACCGAGGGGATCAGCTCGGGCCGCGTGGTCTCGATGAACACCGGTTCCCCGGACGGCTTGTGGAACGCGACCCGGTGGTAGGCGCCGGCGTACTCCCGCGCCTCGAGCTCGGCCTGGGCGACCGCGGTCTGGAACGTGACGTCCCAGAGCGTGGGCGCCTCCTGCAGGTAGGCCTCGCCGCGGGCGAAGTTGCGCAGGAACGCGCGCTGGCTCACGGTCTGCGACTTGGCACCGATCGTCGTGTAGTGCTGCTTCCAGTCGACCGAGAGGCCGAGGGTGCGCCACAGCTGCTCGAAGACCTGCTCGTCCTCCTGGACCAGCTGCTCGCACAGCGCGATGAAGTTGGGCCGGCTGATCGGGATCTGCCGCTTCGGGTCTGCCTTCTCGGGCGGGGTGAAGTCGGGGTCGTAGGGCAGCGACGGGTCGCATCGGACGCCGTAGTAGTTCTGCACCCGACGCTCGGTCGGGAGCCCGTTGTCGTCCCAGCCCATCGGGTAGAACACGGACTTGCCGCGCATCCGCTGGAAGCGGGCGATCAGGTCGGTGTGGGTGTAGGAGAACACGTGCCCCACGTGCAGGCTCCCGCTCACGGTCGGCGGCGGGGTGTCGATGGAGTAGACGTTCTCGCGCGGCTGGGTGCGGTCGAAGGCGTAGGTGTCCTGGGCGCGCCAGCGCTCGCTCCAGGTCGCCTCGAGGCCCTCGAGTGCAGGCTTGTCAGGTACGGCTACGGCGACCTGCGGTGCGGTCGTCGTCTCCGGTGCCTGGCCAGCCTGCGTGTCGGTCATGGAGGAAATCCTAGGGTCAGGCCGCGGCACCGGAGAAACCGGTTGTGAGCACGGGCACTCCGGTGGCTGACTTTCACCCATGTCCCCGTCGGTCCCGTACCACCTCGAGCTGACCGAGGAGCCCGCCGCGTTCCTCGCCGCGGCGGGGTCCCACCTGGCCGCCGACCCCGTGCTGACCACGGTGATCGCGACGGTGACCGAGCGGATCGCCGCCGCGGACGAGCGCGGGGTCGCGCGGGGCCAGCACCCCTGCTGGTGGGCGGTCGTCCGCGACGAGGCGGGTGCGGTGGTCGGCGTGGCGATGCGGACCGCGCCGTTCGAGCCGTATCCGCTCTACGTGCTGCCGATGCCCGACGAGGCGGCAGTGACGCTGGCCCGGCTCGTGCACGAGCGCGGCGAGCCGCTGCACGGCGTGAACGGCGCGCTGCCGGCGGCCCGCCGGGTCGCGGAGGAGGCCGCCCGGCTGGCCGGCGGCGAGGTGCGCGTGCACGAGCACCTGCGGCTCTTCGAGCTCGGCGAGCTCGCGGTGCCGCCGAGCCCGCCCGGTCGGCTGCGGCTCGCGACCGCGAACGACCTCGACCGGGCGCTCGCGTGGTTCCGGGCGTTCGGGCTCGCCGCCGCCGAGCAGGCCGGCCGCGACGAGCCCCATGCCATGCCGGACCTCACGGCGGACGACATGCTGCTGCGTCTCGAGCAGGAGGTGGTCTGGCTCTGGGAGGACGAGCGCGGCGAGCCGGTGCACCTGACGGCTGCGAACCCGCCGGCGAACGGCGTGACCCGGATCGGCCCGGTCTACACGCCGGTGCGGCACCGGGGCCGGGGCTTCGCCAGCGCCGCGGTCGCCGACGTCTCCCGGCAGTACGTCGAGAGGGGCGTGCGCTGCTGCCTGTTCACCGACCAGGCGAACCCGACGTCGAACCGGATCTATCAGGCGCTCGGCTACGAGGCGGTCGTCGACATGGCCAACCTGGTCCTCACCACACCAGGACCGGCTTGACCACCCTCCCGGCGAGCACGTCGGCGATCGCGCTGTTGATCTCGCCGAAGGGGTAGGTCGTGACCAGGTCGTCGAGCGGCAGCCTGCCCTCGGCGTTCATCCGCAGCATCCTCGGGACCATCTCCTGCGGGTCGGAGTCGCCCTCGACCGAGCCTCGCACGACCTTGCCGTTCTGGAGCAGGTCGATCGCGTCGACCGGGAACTCCGGGCGGCTCATGTCCAGGCCGAGGACGACCAGCGTGCCCTGCACCCCCAATGACTGGGCGGCCTCCTTGAGGACGGAGGGCACCGCGGTCGTCTCGATGCCGTACGTCGCGCCGCCACCGGTCAGCTCCTTGACCCGCTCCACCACGGTCGTCTCGCCCAGGCCGGCCGGGTCGACGCCGATCGCGCCGAGTCGCTCGGCCGCCTCGAGCCGGCGGGCCTGGAGGTCCACGGCCACGACGGTCCCCACCCCGCTGGCGCGTGCGGCGGCGACGGCGGCCAGCCCGACCGCGCCCACGCCGTACACCGCCACGGAGTCGCCCGGCCCAGGCTGCGCGACGTTGAGCACGGCTCCGGAGCCGGCCATGAAGCCGCAGCCGTACGGCGCGATCCGGGTCAGGTCGAGCGAGGGGTCGACCACGACGACGCTGCTGGCGAGCGCGACGGCGTGCCGGGCGAAGGACGACTGCCCGAAGAAGTGGCCGTAGACGGGCCCGCCCTCCCGGGAGTACGACGTCGAGCCGTCCGTGCGGAAGCCCATGTAGTTGAGCATCAGCGTCTGCTCGCAGTAGCCCGCCTGCCCGGCCTGGCACTTCGCGCAGCCGCGGCACGAGGCGAGGCTGAGCACCACGTGGTCGCCGACCGCGATGCCGGTCACGTCGGCGCCGACCTCCTCGACGACGCCGGCACCCTCGTGGCCGAAGACCCTCGGGAACATCTCCGCGGGCAGGGTGTCGCGCAGCGAGAGGTCGGTGTGGCACAGGCCGGTCGCGACGATGCGCACCAGCACCTCGTCGGCGCGCGGGCCGTCGACCTCCACCGCCTCGAGCACGAACTCCGCTCCGGGACCGTTGACGACCGCGACCGTGGTTCTCATGAGGAGCAACCTAGAACCTGTTCCACTTTCTGTCAGCGGCTCGCCGCTCCCTAGACTCGACGCACCATGAGCGACACCCCTGGCAACACCCCCGGCAACACCCCCGACGCGCCCCGGCTCGCCGCGACCTTCGAGGAGGTCGAGGACGCCCTGCTGTCCCGCTGGCCGGAGACGAGGCTGGAGCCCTCCCTCGACCGGATCCGCGCGTTCACCGAGGTGCTCGGCGACCCGCAGTCCGGGTACCCGGTCATCCACCTGACCGGCACCAACGGCAAGACCTCGACCTCGCGGATGATCGACACGCTGCTGCGCGCGCTGGACCTGCGCACCGGCCGGTTCACCAGCCCGCACGTGGAGCGGATGACCGAGCGGATCTCGGTGGACGGCGAGCCGCTGAGCGACGAGGCGTTCGTGCGCGCGTTCAACGACGTGGCGCCGTACACCCACCTCGTCGACACGAGCGAGGACCACCCGCTGTCGTTCTTCGAGACCGTGGTCGGGATGGCGTACGCCGCGTTCGCGGACGCGCCCGTCGACGTCGCCGTGGTCGAGGTGGGGATGGGTGGCTCGTGGGACGCGACCAACGTCGCGGACGCCACCGTGGCGGTGGTGCTCCCGGTGGCGGTGGACCACGCGGCGTACCTCGGCGGGACGCCGGCCCAGATCGCCGTCGAGAAGGCCGGCATCATCAAGCCGGGCTCCGTCGCGGTGCTCGCCCAGCAGACGCCGGAGGTCACCCGGGTGCTCCTCGACCGGGCCGCCGAGGTCGGCGCCGGCGTGGTCCGGGAGGGCCTGGAGTTCGGCGTCATCTCGCAGGTGCCCGCCGTCGGCGGCCAGGTGCTCGCCCTCCAGGGCCTGCGCGCCCGGTACGACGACGTGTTCCTCCCGCTGCACGGCGCCCACCAGGCGCAGAACGCCGTGGTCGCCCTCGCCGCGGTCGAGGCGTTCCTGGGTGCCGACGAGCACGGCCAGCCCCTCGACGAGGACCTCGTTCGCGCCGCGTTCGCGGAGGCGACCTCGCCCGGCCGGCTGGAGATCGTCCGGCGCAGCCCGACGATCGTGCTCGACGCGGCGCACAACCCCCACGGCGCCGAGGCGATCGCCGCCGCCATCGAGGACTCGTTCACGTTCTCCCCGCTCATCGGCGTGGTCGGGGTGATGGGGGACAAGGACCACGAGGGACTGCTGGCCGCGCTCGAGCCGGTCCTCGCTCACGTCGTGTGCACCCAGAACTCCACCGCGCGAGCGCTGCCGGCCGAGCGGCTCGCGGCGGTCGCCCGCGAGGTCTTCGGGCCCGACCGGGTGTCGGTCGCGCCCACCGTGGCGGTCGCCCTCGAGGAGGCGGCGACGCTGGCCGAGGCCGGCGAGACCTTCGGCGCCCCCCTCGGCTCCGGCGCCGTCCTGGTCACCGGGTCCGTGGTGACCGTCGGCGAGGCCCGCTCCCTCCTGGTCCGTCCCGAACGGAACCGAGGAGCGGCCCGGTGAGCGGCCCGGAGCGGTCGCCGCGCCGGGGGATGTGCGCGGCGGTCCTGGCCCTGGAGGCCGTCACCCTCGGCCTGACCACGCCGGTGATGATCGCGGTCGCCGACGTCGACGTCGCCACCGCGCTCTGGGTCGGACTCGGTCTCACCGTGGCGTGCCTGCTGCTCGCCGGGATGCTGCGCGGCGAGTGGGCCTACAGCCTCGGCTGGCTGGTGCAGGGCGCCGCGATCGGCCTGGGCTTCGTGATCCCGCTGATGTTCTTCCTCGGCGCGATCTTCGCGCTGCTGTGGGGCGCCGCGTACTTCCTCGGCGTCCGGATCGAGCGCGAGCGGGCGGCGGCCTACGCCGCGGCCGCCGACGCGGGCCCGGCGGGCTCAGAGGGCTGAGACCAGCGCGGCGAGCGCCCGGTCCAGCTCCTCGTCGGTGACCCCGCCGAACCCGACGACCAGGCCGGTGAGCGTCGCCGAGCGGCAGTAGTCCGCGAGCAGGTTCACCTCGAAGCCCGCCCGGCGTGCGGCGTCCCGGGCCCGCTCGGCGTCCGCCGCCGGCAGCAGCCAGGTCGAGTACATGCCCGCGAGCGGGCCGGCCAGCTCGGCGTACGGCGCGAGCGCGGCCGCGACCCGCGGCGCCCGCTCGGCGTAGACCCGCCGGGCGGTGCGGACGACCTGGTCGACGTACCCGTCGCGGAGCAGGGCGAGGCAGGCGCGCTGGACCGGCCACGGCACGCCCTCGTGGGTGACGGTGCGGCGGGCCTGCACCCGCTCGCCGAGCTCCGGCGGCGCGACCAGCCAGCCCAGCCGCAGCGACGGAGCCACGGACTTCGCCGCAGTCCCGAGGTAGGCGACCCGGGTCCGGTCCAGGCTGGCCAGGGCCGGCACCGGGGCCACGTCGTAGCGGAACTCGGAGTCGTAGTCGTCCTCGACCACCAGCGCCCCGGCCGCACGCGCCGCGGCCAGCAGCGAGACCCGCTCGGGCCCCGGGAGCACCCGGCCCAGCGGGTGCTGGTGCGCGGGCGTGACGTAGGCCGCGGCGACCCCGGTCAGGTCGGTCACCGGGGCCAGGGCCGGCAGGTCGCGCACCTCGCGCCCCAGCCCCCGCACCGTCTCGACCGCCGCCCGGTAGCCCGGGTCCTCCAGGGCCACCGGTCCGGGTGGCAGCGCGGTCAGCAGGTGGCGCAGCCCGTCGGTGGTGCCGTTGACCACGGCCACCTCGTCGGGGTGCATGGCCAGCCCACGGGTCCGGGCCAGCCGGTCGGCCAGCGCGGCCCGCAGCTCGGGCAGCCCGCGCGGGTCGTCGTACCCCCGTGGCGGTCGGGCGGTCGACACCTCCCGCCACGCGCGCCGCCACCCGGCGGCGTGCCGGGGGTCGATCCACGGGGTGCCGGCGTCGAGGCGGACCAGGTCCGTGGGCGGGCGCAGCGGTCGACGGGACGGTGCGTCGGCCCGCGCGGCCCCGCCGGCGGCGACGAAGGTGCCCGAGCCGCGACGCGCGGTCAGCCAGCCCTCGGCCAGCAGCTGCTCGTAGGCCTGCTCGGTCACCGCGCGGCTGACCCCGAGCTCGACGGCCAGCGCGCGGGTGCTCGGCAGCCGGTCGCCCCGGGTCAGCGTGCCGGCCAGGACCAGGTCCCGGATCCGGCCGGAGAGCTGCACGCCGAGCGGGCCCGGGGCGTCGCGGTCCAGCCGCACTGGCAGGGTGGCCATCGGATTGTCCTGTCGAAGTCGTGACGGATTGGCCCGTGTGCGCAGGCCACTTCTCGGCGATCCTAGTGCCGTGACCACGCTCGACCCGACCCTCTCGCCCACCGCCCGCACCACCGTCGGCCGGGGCCGCAACCGCGCGGTCGATGACCGGGCCGAGCTGCACCGCCTGCTCGACGACGCCCTGGTCGCCCACCTCGGGGTGGTCGTCGGCGACCACCCGCTGGTGCTCCCGGTCGCGTTCGGCGTCGACCCCGCCGGGCCGGACCGCGACGGCACCCTCTACGTGCACGGCTCGGTCGCGGCGGGCTGGGCCGGCGCGGCGGCCGGTGCGACGGTCTGCGTCACGCTGACCGAGCTCGACGGGCTGGTGCTCGGCCGCTCGGCCTTCCACCACTCGATGAACTACCGCTGCGCGGTCGTGATCGGGCCGGCCCGGCTGGTCGAGGACCCGGCCGAGCGGGACCGGGCGCTGACCCTGATCGTCGACCACATGGTCCCGGGCCGTACGGCGACCCTGCGGCCCTCGACGCGCAAGGAGCTGGCCGCCACCGCGGTGCTCGCCGTACCTCTCCACGAGGCGTCGATGAAGGCCCGCGCCGGGGGACCCGGCGACGAGGCCGAGGACGTCGAGGCGGGCGCCTGGGGCGGGCACGTCCCGATCCGCCGGGTGGCGGGTGCGCCGGTGCCCGACTCCGACGCGGTCGGCCCGGTGCCCGACGAGGTGGGGCGGCGGGCCCGGTCCCTGGGATGAGCGGCCCAAAGACCCGCCGTCGAGCGTCGAAGGGCCCTCGCGGCGGACCCCTCCCCGCTCGCTAGGGTTCGGGCCATGAGTCTGCGCACCCTCGTCCTCCTCAAGCCCGACGCCGTCCGCCGCGGGCTGGTCGGAGCGATCCTGTCGCGCTACGAGGCGAAGGGGCTGACCATCGTCGCGATGGAGCAGCGCACCATCGACGCCTCGGTCGCCGACGAGCACTACGCCGAGCACGTCGAGAAGGAGTTCTACCCGCCGCTGCGCGACTTCGTGACCAGCGGGCCGCTGGTGGCCCTGGTGCTCGAGGGCGAGAACTCGGTCGAGGTGGTGCGGGCGCTCAACGGCGCCACCGACGGCCGCAAGGCCGCCCCCGGCACCGTCCGCGGCGACCTCTCGCTGTCCAACCGGGAGAACCTGGTGCACGGCTCGGACTCCGCGGAGTCGGCCGAGCGCGAGATCGGGATCTGGTTCCCGGGTCTCTGACCTGGGGGAATTGCCCGGGCGGGCCGCGTGTCCTCCCCGGCGGCAGCACCCTGCCTTCGTAGCCTGTTGTCACACCTTCCCCATCTGCACCACCGTCCCCAGGCGGTGGAGCTTCAGCGACAGGGCGACGCATGGCGAACAGCTTCATCGGCCGCGACATGGCCGTGGACCTCGGGACCGCCAACACCCTGGTCTACGTGCGCGGCAAGGGTGTGCTGGTGGACGAGCCCAGCGTGGTCGCCCTCAACGACACGACCGGCGAGATCCTCGCCGTCGGGCACGAGGCGAAGCGGATGATCGGGCGCACGCCCGACAACATCACCGCGATCCGCCCGCTCAAGGACGGCGTGATCGCCGACTTCGAGGCCACCGAGCAGATGCTCCGGTTCTTCATCCAGCAGGTGCATCGGCGCCGCTACTTCGCCAAGCCGCGGATGGTGATCTGCGTCCCGAGCGGCATCACGGCGGTCGAGCAGCGGGCCGTGAAGGAGGCCGGCTACCAGGCCGGCGCGCGCCGGGTCTACATCGTCGAGGAGCCGATGGCAGCCGCCATCGGCGCCGGGCTGCCGGTCCACCAGGCCACCGGGAACATGGTCGTCGACGTCGGCGGCGGCACCACCGAGGTCGCGGTGATCTCCCTGGGCGGCATCGTCACCAGCCTGTCGATCCGCACCGCGGGCGACGACCTCGACCAGGCGATCGTCGCCTGGATGAAGAAGGAGCACTCGCTGATGCTGGGCGAGCGCACCGCCGAGGAGGTCAAGACCACCCTGGGCTCGGCGTTCCCGATGTCGGAGGAGCCCGAGGCGGACATCCGCGGCCGCGACCTGGTCTCCGGGCTGCCGCGCACCGTGGCCGTGTCCAGCGCCGAGGTCCGCCAGGCCCTCGAGGAGCCGCTGCACGCGATCGTCGACGCCGTACGCACCACCCTCGACCAGACCCCGCCCGAGCTGGCCGGCGACATCATGGACCGCGGCATCGTGCTCACCGGCGGCGGTGCGCTGCTGCGCGGGCTCGACGAGCGGCTGCGCCACGAGACCGGGATGCCCGTGCACGTCGCCGAGGACCCGCTTAGCTCGGTCGCGCTCGGCGCCGGCAAGTGCGTCGAGGAGTTCGAGGCCCTCCAGCAGGTGCTGGTCGGCGACCAGAGGCGCCGCCGATGATCCGTGACCGGCCGGCGACCCGCGAGCGCCGGTGGCGCAGCCCGGGGGAGCGGCCGCCCTCGTCGCCGGCGCTGCTCGTCGCGCTGGTGCTGGCCTGCCTCAGTCTGATGACGCTCGACCAGGCCGGCGACGGCTCGCCGCTCGAGCCGGCCCGGCGGGTCGCGGGCGAGGTCCTCGGGCCGGTCGAGGTGGCGACCGCGACCGTGGTCCGGCCGTTCACCGCCGTCCCCGACTGGTTCCGCTCGCGGGGCTCGATGCACGACGACCTGATCGCGCTCCAGGCCGAGAACTCCCGGCTCAGGTCGGACCTCGCGACCCAGGGCTACGACCGCAACCGGCTCGAGGAGTACGACGGCCTCACCGCGGCCGCTCGCAGCCTCGGGTACTCCCTGGTCCCCGCCCGGGTGGTCGGGCTCGGGTCCTCGCAGTCGTTCTCCAGCACGGTGACCATCGACGCCGGCACGGACGCCGGGCTGCAGCCCGACCTCACCGTGATCAACAACGACGGCCTGGTCGGCCGCGTGCTGCGGGTCACCCGCAGCACCGCGACCGTGCTGCTGATCGTCGACGCCGACTCCGTGGTCGGCGGCCGGGTCGGGGAGAGCATGGAGGTCGGCTTCCTCCACGGCCGCGGCGTGATCGGCGACCAGGGCCGGCTCGACCTGGAGCTGGTCGACCAGAGGGCCGTTCCCGCCAAGCACGACGCGGTCGTGACCTGGGGCAGCGAGGCCGGTGGTCCCTACGTGTCCGGCATCCCGGTCGGTCGGGTCACCACGGTGTACAGCAGCCTGCGGGAGACCTCGCAGCGCGCCGTGATCGACCCGTTCGTGGACTTCGGCGCCCTCGACCTGGTCGGCGTCGTGGTGCCGTCGGGCACCGCGAGCGACCGCGCGGTCATCGAGTCCGACGGGAGCCTGCGGTGAACGCCCTGAGGGCGGCGGTGGCCGCCGCCGCGGTGGCGGTCGCGCTGGTGCTCCAGGTCTCGGTCTTCCCGCACCTCGCGTGGGACGGCATCGTCCCGAACCTGTGCCTGCTCGTCGTCGTCGGCGCCGCCCTCACCCAGGGGACCTCCTTCGCGATGGTGCTCGGCTTCGGTGCCGGCGTCGCCCTCGACCTCGCACCCCCGGCCGACCACGTCGCCGGGCGCTGGGCCCTGGCCCTGGTGCTCGTCGCGTACGTCGCCGGCCGGGTGCGCCAGGGGGCCCGCCCCTCGGTCGGTGCGGTGGTCGCGACGGTCGCGGCGTCGTCGTTCGTCGGCACCTCGGTCTTCGCGCTCAGCGGCCTGGTCCTCGACGACCCCGCGCTCGGCATCCCCGAGCTGCTCGAGGTGATCGGGGTCGCGCTCCTGTGGGACCTGCTGCTCACCCCGCTCGTGCTGCCCGCCGTGATGGCGGTGTTCCGGCGGATCGAGCCCGATCGCGCGATCGCCTAGGGCCGGGGTGTCTTCGATGTCCGCGCGCTCCGGCCGGCTGCGCCTGGTGGTGATCCAGGTCCTGGTGTTCTCGCTCTTCGCCACCCTGTTCGCGCGCCTGTACTACCTCCAGGTCGTCGGCGGCGACGAGTACCACGCCCAGGCGGCCTCCCAGTCGGTGCGCGAGATCGTCGTGCAGCCTCAGCGCGGCCTGATCGTCGACGACCAGGGCCGCCCGCTGGTGGCCAACCGCACGTCGTGGGTCGTGTCGATCGACCGGACCATGCTCGGCAGGATGACCGACCACCAGCAGGAGGTGCTGGTGGGCCGGGTCGCCGATGTCGTCGACGTCCCGGCCCGGACGATCCGCCACCAGCTGATCACCTGCGGCGAGGCGGGCAGCGTCCCCGGCACCTGCTGGAACGGCTCGCCGTACCAGCCGGTGCCCGTCGCCATGGACGTCAAGCAGGCGGTCGCGCTGCGGATCCTGGAGCAGCCCGAGGACTACCCGGGCGTGCTCGCCGAGCAGCAGAGCGTGCGCGCCTACCCCCGGCCGTACGGCGTGAACCTCGCGCACGTGCTGGGCTACCTGAGCCCGATCACGGAGGACGAGCTCGACCGTGCCGAGCAGCACGGCGACCGGTCGGTCAACGGCGCCTCGTCGGTCGGACGGGCCGGTGTCGAGAAGCAGTACGACCGCTGGCTGCGCGGCATGCCCGGCTACAAGAGCGTGGCCGTGGACTCGATGGGCCGGGTGCTCGGTGACGACGGCGAGGTCGCCGGGCAGCCCGGCGACACCCTGGTCACCTCGATCGACGCGAAGGTGCAGGGCGTGGTCGAGCGGCAGCTCGCCGAGACGATCCGGACCGCGCGGCAGACCTACGACGAGGTCACCCACCGCAACTACCGCGCCGACTCCGGTGCGGTGGTGGTGATGGAGGCGCGGACCGGCCGGATCGTGGCGATGGCCAGCCAGCCGACCTACGACCCGGGCGTGTGGGTGGGCGGCATCACCAAGCGGCAGCTGGCGCGGCTCTACTCCGACGCGGCCGGCAACCCGCTGCTCGGCCGGGCGACCCAGGGCCAGTTCGCCCCCGGCTCGACCTGGAAGCCGATCATGGCGGTCGGTGCCCTGAACAACGGCTTCTCGACCGGCACCCGCCTGGACTGCTCGTCCGGCCTCCAGGTCGGCAACCGCTGGTTCAAGAACTACGAGTCCGCGTCGTACGGGATGATCGGCTTCGACCAGGCGCTGCAGCTGTCCTGCGACACGTTCTTCTACCGCGTCGGCCTGCACTTCTGGCAGAAGTACGGCTCCGACCCGACGAACGTCGACGCGTTGGACCCGCTGGTCCAGGAGGCCAAGAACTTCGGCTTCGGGAGCGAGACCGGCGTCGACCTGCCGGGCGAGGCGAGCGGTCGGATCGCCGACCGGCACTGGAAGCTCGCCTACTGGAAGGCGATGAAGGGCTACTACTGCAAGGTCGACCGCGAGGGCAGCGCGAAGAGCGACTTCCTGCGCGTCTTCGCCCACGAGTTCTGCCTCGAGGGCAGCTACTACCGCGCCGGCGACGCGGTGAACTACTCGATCGGGCAAGGCGACACGATGGTCACCCCGCTCCAGCTCGCCCGCGCCTACGCCGCCCTCTCCAACGGCGGCACGCTCTACGCCCCGCGGGTAGCCAAGGCGGTCGTCAGCCCCGAGGGCACCGTGCTCAAGCGGTTCGACCCGGTCGTCGAGGGCAAGGTGGACGCCAGCGCCGAGAGCCTGCGCTACGTCGACCAGGCGCTGCAGGGCACCCCGCGGGTCGGCACCCTGGCCTGGCGGTTCGGCGACTTCCCGCTCGACCGGGTCCACATCCGCGGCAAGACCGGCTCCGCCGAGGTCTACGGCAAGCAGTCGACGTCGTGGGTCGCGTCGTACGACGAGAACTACGTCGTGGTGATGATGGTCAGCCAGGCCGGGACCGGCTCGGGCACCTCGGGCCCCGCGGTCCGCAAGGTCTGGGAGGCGCTGTACGGCGTCGACGGGATGAGCGTCGACCCGTCGCGGGCCGCGATCCCCGGCACCACCCCGCCGAAGGCGCTGCCGACGTTCATGAAGGACGGCACGATCCTGCCGCCGGCCGAGCAGGGCTCCGAGCGCCAGGACGAGGAGGACTGACCGTGGCGACCACGCGATCCGTACGCCCGCCCCTCAACACGTCCGGGCTCAAGGCCCCCGGTCTCGACTGGGTGCTGATGCTCGCCGTGCTCGGCCTGGTCACGCTCGGCAGCCTGCTGGTGTGGTCGGCGACCTCGCACCGCGAGGACCTCACGGGCGGCGACCCCACGGCGTACCTGAAGAAGCAGGTCGTCAACGTCCTGATCGGGCTCGTGCTGATGGTCGTCGTGCTCGCGACCGACCACCGGTGGCTCCGGATCGTCGCGCCGCTGGCGTACGTCGCCTCGCTCGGCGGGCTCGCGCTGGTGCTGACGATGGGCACCACTATCAACGGCTCCCGGTCCTGGCTGCAGCTCGGCGGGATGTCCATCCAGCCCTCGGAGTTCGCCAAGCTCGCCGTCGTCATCGGCATGGCGCTGTGGGTCGCGGAGCGCGCCGACGCCCGCAGGGGCCGCCTCGGGGGCAGTCTGGGCGACGTCCTCGGCATGCTCGCCATCGCCGGCCTCCCGGCCGCCCTGATCATGCTCCAGCCCGACCTCGGCACGATGCTCGTGCTCTCCGCGACCGTCTTCGGCGTGCTCGCCGTCTCCGGTGCGCCGCGGCGCTGGCTCGGCCTGCTGGCTGCCGGCGGCCTCACCGCGGCCGCGGCGGCGGTCGCGGCCGGGCTCCTGAAGCAGTACCAGGTCGACCGATTCCTCGCGTTCACCAACCCCGACCTCGACCCGCGGGGCGCGGGCTACAACGTCGAGCAGGCGCGGATCGCGGTCGGCAACGGCGGGCTGTTCGGCCAGGGCCTCTTCGACGGCTCGCAGACCCGCGCCGGCTTCGTGCCCGAGCAGCACACCGACTTCGTGTTCACGGTCGCGGGGGAGGAGCTGGGCCTGGTCGGCGCCGGCGTCGTCATCGCGCTGCTCGGCCTCGTGATCTGGCGGGCGCTGGCGATCTCGGCACGCACCGACGACCCGTTCGGCCGGCTGGCCGCCGCCGGGATCGCCTGCTGGTTCGGCTTCCAGGCGTTCCAGAACGTCGGCATGTGCCTGGGGATCATGCCGGTCACCGGCGTGCCCCTGCCGTTCGTGTCGTACGGCGGCAGCTCGATGTTCGCCGGCATGCTCGCGATCGGGCTGCTCCAGAACATCCACCTGCGCTCGACGGCGACGCTGCCGCTGCGGCACGCGATGCCCCTGCGCGCGGTTCGCCCCGGGCTCAGTGTCCGGGCCTGACCTGCAGGGGCACGAGGACGGCCGGGCCGCCCGGGCGCGCTCCGGCCGATCCGGTCGGCTGACTCGTGTTTGGATGAGGTCATGACCGACCGCGACATCGAGCCGGAGATCGCCGAGGCCGTCCGCAGCGTGGCCAACCGATATGGAGCCCGCGGGCTCGAGGACCTCATCGTCCTCGCCGAGGAGCAGCTCGTGGTGGCGCGCCGCGCGCTCCAGGAGCTCGCCCCGGACACCGACTGAGCATCGCGCGACAGTTCGCGGCGACGCGGAGCGCGACGTACCCTGGGGACCTTCCCGACCGTCGACGCAGTTCTGCGAGGTACTTCCATGTCCGCGCCCGCGAGCGCCCCGGAGTCTGTCTTCGGCCGCCTCGAGCCCCGGCTCGCATCGGTCTCCAAGCCGATCCAGTACGTCGGCGGCGAGCTCAACTCCACCGTCAAGGACTGGGACTGCGCGCCCGAGGGCGAGACCGTCCACTGGGCACTGATGTACCCCGACGCCTACGAGGTCGGCCTGCCCAACCAGGGCGTCCAGATCCTCTACGAGGTGCTCAACGAGCGCGACTGGATCGTCGCCGAGCGCACGTACGCCGTGTGGCCGGACATGGAGCGGGTGATGCGGGCGGGCGACGCCGCCGGGCCGATCCCGCAGTTCACCGTCGACGCGCACCGGCCGGTGCGCGCCTTCGACCTGTTCGGCTTCAGCTTCTCCACCGAGCTCGGCTACACGAACATGCTCAACGCCGTCGACCTGGCCGGCATCCCGCTGCACGCCGCCGACCGGGGCGAGGACGACCCGATCGTGCTCGCCGGCGGCCACGCGGCGTTCAACCCCGAGCCGATCGCCGCCTTCATCGACGCCGCCGTGCTCGGCGACGGCGAGGAGGTCGTGCTCGCGATCTCCGAGGTGGTCCGCGAGTGGAAGCAGGAGAAGAACGGCCCCGGCGGCTCCGCGATGACCAGGGACGAGTTGCTGCGCCGCCTCGCGGTCAGCGGCGGCGTCTACGTGCCGCGCTTCTACGACGTCGTGTACGCCGAGGACGGCACCATCGAGGCGGTCGTCCCGAACCGTCCCGGGATCCCGTTCCGGGTCCGCAAGCACACGCTGATGGACCTCGACGCGTGGCCCTACCCCTCCAAGCCGCTGGTCCCGCTCGCCGAGACCGTGCACGAGCGGTACTCCGTGGAGATCTTCCGCGGCTGCACCCGCGGCTGCCGCTTCTGCCAGGCCGGCATGATCACCCGCCCGGTCCGCGAGCGCTCGATCCGCACCATCGGCGACATGGTCGAGAACGGCATCCGGAAGTCCGGGTTCGAGGAGGTCGGCCTGCTCTCGCTGAGCAGCGCGGACCACACCGAGATCGGCGAGGTCGCCAAGGACCTGGCCGACCGCTACGAGGGCTCCAACGTCAGCCTCAGCCTGCCGAGCACCCGCGTGGACGCCTTCAACATCACGCTCGCCAACGAGTTCTCGCGCAACGGCCGGCGCTCCGGCCTGACGTTCGCCCCCGAGGGCGGGTCGGAGCGGATGCGCCGGGTGATCAACAAGATGGTTACCGAGGAGGACCTGATCCGCACCGTGGCGACGGCGTACTCCCACGGCTGGCGGCAGGTGAAGCTCTACTTCATGTGCGGCCTGCCGACCGAGACCGACGAGGACGTGCTCGCGATCGCCGAGCTCGCCAAGCAGGTGATCGCCAAGGGCCGCGAGGTCTCCGGGCGCAACGACATCCGCTGCACCGTCTCCATCGGCGGCTTCGTGCCGAAGGCGCACACCCCGTTCCAGTGGGCCGGGCAGCTCGACCACGAGACCACCGACGAGCGGCTGAAGAAGCTGCGCGACACGGTCCGCGAGGACAAGCGGTTCGGCCGCGCCATCGGCTTCCGCTACCACGACGGCAAGCCCGGCACGATCGAGGGCCTGCTCTCCCGGGGCGACCGGCGCGTCGGCGCGATCATCGAGCAGGTGTGGCGCGACGGCGGCCGGTTCGACGGCTGGAGCGAGCACTTCTCCTACGAGCGCTGGGTCGCCTCCGCCGAGACGGGCCTGGCCGGCACCGGCGTCGACCTCGACTGGTTCACCACCCGCGAGCGCGAGTACGACGAGGTGCTGCCCTGGGACCACCTGGACTCCGGGCTCGACAAGGACTGGCTGTGGGCCGACTGGGAGGACGCCCTGGCGGCCGCCGAGGGGTCGGACATCGAGGTCGAGGACTGCCGCTGGACGCCCTGCTACGACTGCGGGGTGTGTCCGGTGATGGGCACCGAGATCCAGATCGGCCCCACCGGCCAGAGGCTGCTGCCGCTCAGCGTCGTCTGATCCGCACGCCCCTGACGTATCGGTCGCCCGGACTCCGGGTGGGCGACCGATACGTCAGGTGCGCGGCGAGCTCGCGCGCAGCTGGTCCTCGACGTACCTCGGCCGGGACATGTAGGTCGCCAGCGCGAACAGCGGCAGTGCGAGCAGCAGCAGGATCAGCAGCGGCAGGTTCCAGCCGCCGGACGCGTCGTGCACGACGCCGATCAGGAACGGGCCGATCGCGGCGACCAGGTAGCCGGTGGACTGCGTGAACGCCGAGAGCGCCGCCGTGCCCTCCGGGGTGCGCGCCCGCAGCCCGATCAGGGTCAGGATCAGGGGGAAGGTCGCCGCGGCGACGCCGAGGACCACGGCCCACACCGGTGCCAGGGCGTACGGCGCCACCATCAGCCCGAGGTAGCCGACGGGGTAGGCCGCGATCACCGTGAGCATCAGCCGCCGGGGGTCCTCGCTCCGCGCCAGCACGTTCGGCAGCCACAGCGACAGCGGGATGCTCATCCCGGCGACGACCCCCGCGAGCAGGCCGGCGACGGTCGCGGAGTAGCCGCTGTCGCGCCACAGCTGGGGGAACCAGCCGAAGATGACGTAGGCCTGCAGCGACTGCAGCCCGAAGAACAGCGCCATCGCCACGCCGAGCGGCGTGCGCGCGACGTCGACGAACCTGATCGAGCGCGGGGCCGTCTCGAGGTGCCGGTCGTGGGCGATCAGCGAGAGCCACGGCATGGCGGCCAGGACCGCGAGGATCGCCCACGCGCCCAGCCCGGAGCGCCAGCCGCCGAACGCCGCGGAGATCGGGACGGTCAGCACCAGCGCGGACGTCAGGCCGATCGACAGCGCGGTCGTGTAGATCGCGGTGACCCGCCCGATCCGGTCGGGGAAGTGCAGCTTCACCAGCGAGGGGAGCAGCACGTTCGCCATCGCCATCCCCGCGAGCGCGACGAGGGACAGCAGCAGGAACACGCCTTCCTGGTGGGTCAGCACCCGGCCGACGAGTCCCGCGATCGCGGCGAGGAGCGCCAGCAGCGTGACCCGGTGGATGCCGATCCGGTGCGCCGCCGCGGGCGCGAGCGCGCCGAACACGGCGAACGCGATCACCGGCAGCGAGGTGAGCAGGCCGGCCGTCGCGCCCGACATCTCGAAGGCGTCCCGGACCTCCGCGAGCACCGGCCCGACGCTGATCGCGGCGGGCCGGAGGTTGAAGGACAGCAGGACCAGACCGACCAGGACGAGGGCGGCCGTACGACGCGCGGAGGTGCTCACCCGGGCGATGCTCTCACCCGGCCCGCCAGCCCGCTGGGGGCGGGCGGCGGCAGGATGGGGCTCATGCGAGAGGTCAGCGCCGCCGAGCGTCGGTCCCGACTGGCGCGCCGTCACGCCCTCGCGCCCGGTCACCGGGCCACCGGCCCCGAGGCGGCGACGTACGCCATGACCGTGCTGCACGCCACCGAGGCACCCACGGTCTACCTCTCGCTGTGGGCGCGCGTCGACGAGATCACGGTGGCCGACGTCGACCGGGCGCTGTACGCCGACCGCACGCTGGTCAAGCAGCTCGCGATGCGGCGCACGCTGTTCGTCTTCCCGCTCGACCTGCTGCCGGCCGCCTGGGGGAGCGCGTCGGCCCGGGTGGCCCGGGCCCACCGGGCCCGCCTGGCCAAGGACGTCGAGGCCGGGGGCCTGGCGGTCGACGGCGCCGGCTGGGTCGCGGCCGCCGAGACCGCCACCCTGGCCCGGCTCGCCGACGGCTCGGAGCTGTCGGCCGCCCAGCTGCGCGAGCAGGTGCCCGAGCTCGAGGGTCGCCTGCACATGTCGCCCGGCAAGTCCTACGGCGGGCACGTCCCGATCGCGCCCCGGCTGCTCACCCAGCTCGGGCTGGAGGGCAGCATCGTCCGCGGCCGCAACGCCGGCCACTGGCGCACCGCCCGGCCGCAGTGGACGCTGACCCGGACCTGGCTGGGCGAGGTGCCCGGGCCCGCCAAGGAGCGGGAGGGGTACGCCGAGCTTGTCGGCCGCTGGCTGCGCAGCTTCGGACCCGGCACCGAGGCCGACCTGGTGTGGTGGCTGGGCGCCACGAAGGGCGCGGTCCGCGCCGCGCTGGCCGATGTCGCCGCGGTCCAGGTGGGCCTCGCGGGCGGCGGCACCGGGTGGCTGCTGCCCGAGGACCCGCTGCTCGCGGACGCCGAGCCGGCGGTCGAGCCGTGGGCGGCGCTGCTCCCGGTGCTCGACCCGACCGTCATGGGCTGGAAGGAGCGGTCCTTCTTCCTCGGGCCGCACGCGCCGGCGCTGTTCGACACCAACGGCAACGCCGGCACCACCGCCTGGTGGGACGGCCGGGTGGTCGGCTGCTGGGTGCAGGACCCCGACGGCGTGGTCGTGCTCAACCTCCTCGAGGACGTGGGCGCCGACGGCCGGGCGGCGCTGGGGGCCGAGGCGGCCCGGCTGACCGCCTGGCTCGGAGGCGACCGGGTCAGCACGGTCTACCCGTCCGCGGCGATGAGGCAGGCGGCCACTCCCTGAGCCCGGTGCGCGCTGAACCCGTAGCCTTGCCCGGTGCGCGACCAGCCCGAGCAGCAAGCCCCGCCCGTCCAGCGGCTGCGGATCCGCTACGCCAAGCGCGGCCGACTCCGGTTCACCAGCCACCGTGACTTCAGCCGGGCCTTCGAGCGCGCGATCTTCCGGGCCCGGGTGCCGATGGCCTACTCCTCGGGGTTCAACCCGCACCCGCGGATCTCGTACGCCGGCGCCGCGCCGACCGGGTCCGCGAGCGAGGCCGAGTACCTCGAGATCGGCCTGGCCGAGACCCGGGACCCCGCGTCCGTGCGCGCCGCCCTGGAGGAGGCGCTGCCCGACGGTCTCGACGTCGTCGAGGTCGTGGAGGCCGCCGGCGGGTCGCTCGCCGACCTGCTGGAGGCCAGCCACTGGCTGCTCGACCTCGAGGTCGACCCGCAGGTCGCCGAACCCGCGGTCGCGGCCTTCCTCGCTGCCGACGCCGCGCCGGTGCAGCGGATGACCAAGAAGGGGCTGCGCGAGTTCGACTGCCGCGCCGCCGTGGTCGCCCTCGCCGCGGTGCCGCACGGGGCCGGGACCCGTCTCGACCTCGTGCTGCGGCACGCCGTGCCGTCGGTGCGCCCCGACGACGTGCTGGCCGGTCTGGCGTCGGTCGCGAGCCTCGAGATCCCCGGCGCCCCGCTCCTCACCCGCCTCGCCCAGGGCCCCCTCGACCCGGTGACCGGGCAGATCGGCGACCCGCTGCGCGGCTGACGGTGCGGGGCATCGCCGCGACGTGTGCGATACTCGCAGAGATCGGCCCGGGCAACCTGCCCGGAACGGTACGACGACGTTCTCGCCGGCCCACCCAGGGTCGGCACGCTGGCTGGATGTCGTCTCACCAGACCGCGACGCGGCCCGGTAGGTCGGTGACAGCGACCCACCATGAGTTCTTGGGGACTCGGCCAGACGACCGCGGCAGGCGAGGCGACGTGCACCGGTGACGCACCGCGGAGGGTGTCGCCGCCACACGACAGGCTTTGCGTCGCCGGCTCTGAATGCCCGGGCGGGCGACGTCGGACTCGCCCGAGCGCACGGCGCGCGGGCCTAGGAGCACACACGATGCCCGACGACCTCCAGGCCGGAGCAGAACTCACCACGGACGCGCCCCAGCAGGCTCCGGACACGGACCAGGCGCCCCCCGCCGAGAAGCCGGCGAAGAAGGCGGCCGCCAAGAAGGCCACCGCCCGCAAGACCGCCGCCAAGACGACCGCCAAGAAGGCCGCGGCCGCGGAGCCGGCGGACACCCTCGTCGACCCGCCCGTCCTCGACGCGCCGGCCGAGGCTCCCGCGAAGAAGACGGCCGCGAAGCGGACCGCCGCGAAGAAGGCACCCGCGAAGAAGGCCGCGACCAAGCGGACGGCGGCCAGGAGCACCGCGAGCACGGTCGAGCCGAAGCCCGCCGAGGACGCCCCCACCCCGCCCCACGGCGACCCGCTGGTCCAGCCGTCCGAGCCCCCGACCGGTGAGGCCGGTGAGGCCGGCGCGAGCGCCCCCGCGGTGCTGTTCCAGGCGCCCGAGGCGACCGCGAAGCCCGCGAAGAAGGCCGCCAAGAAGACCGCGGCCAAGAAGACGACCGCCAAGAAGTCAGCAGCGGAGCCTGCCGAGGACGCGACGGAGCCGGAGCAGCCGGCCAAGCCGGCGAAGAAGGCCGCTGCCAAGAAGGCCACCGCCAAGAAGGGCGGCGGCCGGAAGGCCGACGGCTCCACCGACCGGCCCGAGACCACCGCCGAGGGCCAGGACGCCGGGACGACCCAGGCCGAGGAGGCCGAGGGTGCCGAGACAGGTGCCGAGGGCACCGGCGAGGGCACCGCGCGTCGTCGCCGCCGCCGGGGCGGCCGCCGCCGCCGCAAGGCCGGGGACGGCAACGGCTCGGGGGACGGCGCCGACGACCACGCCGACGACCGCGCCGACGACCACGCAGCCACGGGCGACGACGCGGACGAGGACGGCTCGGACCGCTCCGATGCCGCGGCCGCCGAGGACACCGGCGGCGAGTCGGGCGGCGAGAGCAGCTCGCGCCGGCGCCGCCGGCGCCGCCGCTCGGGCGAGGACGGCGGCGCGTCCGCCGAGGACCCCGAGGGCACCGTCACCCGGGTCCGCAGCCGCCGGGCCGCTGAGGACGAGATCACCGCGGTCTCCGGCTCGACCCGCCTCGAGGCCAAGAAGCAGCGCCGCCGCGAGGGCCGCGAGGCCGGCCGCCGGCGCGCCCCGATCGTCAGCGAGGCGGAGTTCCTCGCCCGCCGCGAGTCGGTCGACCGGGTCATGGTCATCCGCCAGCGCGAGGAGCTCACCCAGATCGGCGTGCTCGAGGACCGGGTGCTCGTCGAGCACTACGTCGCCCGCGAGTCGCAGACCTCGCTGATCGGCAACGTCTACCTCGGTCGCGTGCAGAACGTGCTGCCCTCCATGGAGGCCGCGTTCATCGACATCGGCAAGGGCCGCAACGCGGTCCTCTACGCCGGCGAGGTGAACTGGTCGGCGCTGGGCCACAAGGACGGCCAGCAGCGCAAGATCGAGTCGGTGCTCTCGTCGGGCCAGTCGGTGCTGGTGCAGGTCACCAAGGACCCGATCGGCCACAAGGGCGCCCGCCTGACCAGCCAGATCAGCCTCGCGGGCCGGTTCCTCGTCTACGTCCCCGACGGCACCACCAGTGGCATCTCGCGCAAGCTGCCCGACACCGAGCGCAACCGGCTCAAGGCGCTGCTCAAGGAGATCGTCCCCGACACCGCCGGCGTCATCGTCCGCACGGCGGCCGAGGGCGCCAGCGAGGACGAGCTCACCCGGGACGTGGAGCGGCTCAAGGCCCGCTGGGAGGACATCGAGGGCAAGGCCAAGGGCAGCGCCCCGCAGCTGCTCTACGGCGAGCCGGACCTGACCCTCAAGGTGGTCCGCGACCTGTTCACCGAGGACTTCTCCCGGCTCGTGATCCAGGGCCAGGACGCCTGGGACACCGTGCAGGGCTACGTCCAGCACGTGGCCCCCGACCTGGAGCCGCGCCTCGAGCGCTACGACCCGGGCCCGGACGGCTCGGGCGGCAAGGCCGACGTGTTCGCGGAGTACCGGATCGACGAGCAGATCGCCAAGGGCGTGGACCGCAAGGTCTGGCTGCCCTCGGGCGGCTCGCTGATCATCGACCGCACCGAGGCGATGACGGTCGTCGACGTCAACACCGGGAAGTTCACCGGCTCGGGGGGCAACCTCGAGGAGACCGTCACCAAGAACAACCTGGAGGCGGCCGAGGAGATCGTCCGCCAGCTCCGGCTGCGCGACATCGGCGGGATCATCGTCGTCGACTTCATCGACATGGTCCTGGAGTCCAACCGCGACCTGGTGCTGCGCCGGCTGGTGGAGTGCCTCGGACGCGACCGGACCCGTCACCAGGTCGCCGAGGTGACCTCGCTCGGACTGGTGCAGATGACCCGCAAGCGGATCGGCACCGGCCTGCTCGAGGCGTTCAGCGAGACCTGCGAGCACTGCCAGGGACGCGGCGTGCTCGTGCACGAGGCCCCGGTCGAGCCCAAGCGCGCCGAGGACGACTCCCGACGCGGCGGCGGCGGGGGCGGCGGGCGCCGCGGGCGCGGCGGCCGAGGCCGTGGGTCCGACCAGGACGCCGGAGCCCCTTCGCAGAAGCCCCCCTCGCCCAAGGACGTCGCCGCGATGGCGCGACCCGAGAACGCCGACGCAGCGACCGAGGACGCGAGCGAGGTGCCGCCGGTGGCGGCCGAGGAGACCCCCGAGCGACCGACGGACGAGCCGGTCGAGGCCGCCGCGCCCGTGGCGACGCCCGCGGACCCCGAGACGCCGGCCGAGCCGGAGCCGCCGAAGGTCGTGACCCGGACCCGTCGACGCAGCGCGAGCCGCCCCGCCGGGACCCCGGCCCCGGCCGTCGAGCCCGTCATGGCCGCCGAACCCGCCCCGGAGCCCACCCCGGAGCCCACGCAGCAGTCCGCGCCGGAGCCCACGCAGGAGCCCACGCAGGAGCCCGTCGCCGAACCGGTCGCGGACTCGGTGCCCGAGCCGCCCAAGGTCGTCACCCGGACCCGGCGACGGGCCGCCAGCCGGCCCGCGGGGCCGCCGGTCACCGAGGCCCCGGCTCCGGTCAGCCCGGTGGCCCAGACACCCCCGCCGGGCGTCATCGGCAGCGTCGGCGAGCCGCCGGCGAACGGCACCGTCGAGCCGGGCACGGCCGACGCCGAGCCCGGCGAGGCCCCGGTCATCGAGCACGTGCCGATCAAGAAGAAGGGCTCGCGCAAGCGCTGAGGCCGTACCGGACCGGTTCCGGTTTTGCCGTAGCGGTGCCCGGTCCGTAGTATTGATCCTCGGTGCGTCCAGGCGCGCCTCTTCTGTGCGGCGCCCGAGCGTGTGTGCCCCAGACCCCGACTCAACGCATCAGACCGACGCATCAGACCGACGAAGGAGACCGCGGTGTACGCGATCGTGCGCGCAGGCGCCAAGCAGCAGAAGGTTGCCGTGGGCGACGTCATCGAGATCGACCAGGTCGCCACGGCGACGGGCGAGAAGGTGAAGCTGCCGGTCGTCCTCGTCGTCGACGGCGAGACCGTCACCTCCGACGCGAAGAAGCTCGACAAGGCGTCGGTGACGGCCGAGGTCCTCGGTGGCACCAAGGGGCCGAAGATCGTGATCCAGAAGTACAAGAACAAGACCGGCTACAAGAAGCGCCAGGGACACCGTCAGAAGTACACCCAGGTCAAGGTCACCGACATCTCCCTCTGAGCACTGCTCGAGCACCCGAGAAGGACACGAAATGGCACACAAGAAGGGCGCGGCGTCCACCAAGAACGGCCGCGACTCCAACTCGCAGCGACTCGGCGTCAAGCGGTACGGCGGCCAGGTCGTCAACGCCGGCGAGATCATCGTGCGTCAGCGGGGCACCCACTTCCACCCGGGCAGCGGCGTCGGCCGCGGCGGTGACGACACCCTGTTCGCGCTCGTCGCGGGTGCCGTCGAGTTCGGCACGCGTCGCGGTCGCCGCGTCGTGAACGTCGTCCCGGGCGAGTGACCTGACGCTCGCATCCCACGCAACAGCTGCGAACGGGCGTCCCTGACGGGACGCCCGTTCTGCATTTTCCGCAGAGTTCTTCCGAGAGAGTAGGCACCATGGCAGTCCCGACCTTCGTCGACCGCGTGACGCTGCACGTCAGCGCCGGGCGCGGCGGCAACGGCGTCGCCTCGGTGCACCGTGAGAAGTTCAAGCCCCTCGGTGGGCCCGACGGCGGGAACGGCGGGCCCGGCGGATCGGTGATCCTGCGGGTCGACCCCGACGTGACCACGCTGCTCGACTACCACCACAGCCCCAAGCGACGCGCCGAGCACGGCGGCCACGGTGCGGGCGCGCACCGCAACGGCGGGCACGGTGCCGACCTGGTGCTGCCGGTGCCCGACGGCACGGTCGTGACCGACCCGGGGGGACACCTGCTGGCCGACCTGGTCGGGCCCGGCACCGAGCTCGTCGTCGCCCAGGGCGGCCGCGGTGGACTCGGCAACGCCGCGCTGGCCTCGGCCAAGCGCAAGGCGCCCGGGTTCGCGCTGCTCGGCGAGCCCGGCGACGAGCTGGAGATCGTGCTCGAGCTCAAGGTGGTGGCCGACATCGGGCTGGTCGGGTTCCCGAGCGCCGGCAAGTCCAGCCTGATCGCGGCGATCTCGCGCGCCCGGCCCAAGATCGCCGACTACCCGTTCACCACGCTGGTGCCGAACCTCGGCGTGGTGTCCGCCGGCGACACGACGTTCACCGTCGCGGACGTGCCCGGCCTGATCGAGGGTGCCAGCGAGGGCCGTGGCCTCGGCCACGACTTCCTGCGCCACATCGAGCGCTGCGCAGCGATCGTGCACGTCGTCGACACCGCGAGCATCGAGCCGGGCCGCAACCCGAGCGACGACCTCGACGTGATCGAGAACGAGCTGACCCGGTACGGCGGCCTCGAGGACCGGCCGCGCCTGGTGGCGCTGAACAAGGTCGACGTCCCCGACGGTCGGGACATCGCCGGCTTCGTGGTCGACGAGCTGCGCCGGCGCGGCCTGCGCGTCTTCGAGGTGTCCGCGGCCTCCGGCGAGGGGCTGCGGGAGCTGACCTTCGCGATGGCCGGCATCGTCGAGGCGGCCCGGGCCGCCAAGCCGGTCGCCGAGGCCACGCGGATCGTGCTGCGCCCACCGTCCGCGGACGGCACCGACGCGTTCAGCGTGACGGCGACCGCCGACGGGTGGCGGGTCCGGGGCGAGAAGCCGGAGCGCTGGGTCCGGCAGACCGACTTCAGCAACGACGAGGCCGTCGGCTTCCTCGCCGACCGGCTCAACCGGCTCGGCGTCGAGACCCGGCTCGCCGCCATGGGTGCCGAGGAGGGCGACGCCGTCCTCATCGGCGACCCCGACAACGCCGTCGTGTTCGACTTCAAGCCCGGCATCGACTCGGCCGCCGAGATCCTCAGCCGGCGCGGTGAGGACCAGCGCTTCGACGAGTCGCGGCCGGCGGCCCACCGCCGCCGGGCCATCGACGAGGCGATGGGGGACCGGGCCGAGGGCGAGACCCGCGCGGACGTCGCGCGCCGCCTGGACCGGTCCGCCCGCGGGGACGACGCAGCGTTCGGTCCGCGGTCCTACGAGATCGGCGGCAAGGACGATCCCGACTGGGCCGAGGACGACGAGGGGAAGTGACCCGGACATGAAGCCGGAGATGAAGCCGGAGATGAGCCGGAGATGAGGCAGCCATGAGCCTGCGCCCGGAGGTCGCCGGGGCGAAGCGGGTCGTCGTCAAGGTGGGGTCCTCCTCGCTCACCACGGCCGCCGGTGGCATCGACCCGGGCCGCGTGCGCGACCTGGTCGACGTGCTGGCGAAGCTCCGTGCCGGGGGTGGCGAGGTGGTCCTGGTCTCCTCGGGCGCGATCGCGGCCGGACTGGCGCCGCTCGGGCTGCGGCGGCGGCCCCGGTCGCTCCCCGCCCAGCAGGCGGCGGCGTCCGTGGGGCAGGGGCTGCTCGTGCACCGCTACAACGAGGAGCTGGCCCGGCACGGCGTGATCGCCGGCCAGGTGCTGCTCACCGTCGACGACGTCACCCGCCGCTCGCACTACCGCAACGCCTACCAGACCTTCGCCAAGCTGCTCGAGTTCGGCGTGCTGCCCATCGTCAACGAGAACGACACGGTCGCGACCAGCGAGATCCGCTTCGGCGACAACGACCGCCTCGCCGCCCTGGTCGCGCACCTGGTGCACGCCGACCTGCTGGTGCTGCTCTCCGACGTCGACGGCCTGTACGACGCCGACCCGTCAGCGCCGGGCAGCTCGATGCTGCCCGACGTGATCTCGGTCGACGACCTCGCCGGCGTACGCATCGGGAAGGCCGGTGCGGCCGGGCTCGGCACCGGCGGCATGCAGACCAAGCTCGACGCGGCCCGGATCGCGACCGGCGCCGGGATCCCGGTCGTGCTCACCTCGGCGGGGCGGGCCGCGGCGGCGCTGGCCGGAGAACCGGTCGGCACCCTGTTCCACGCCACCGGCCGGCGCCGACCGACCCGGCTGCTGTGGCTGGCCCACGCGACCGAGCCGATGGGGACGCTGCTGCTCGACGCGGGCGCCGTCCGCGCCGTGGTCGAGCGCCGGGCGTCGTTGCTGGCCGCCGGGATCACCGGAGTCGAGGGGACCTTCCACGCCGGTGACCCGGTCGACATCGCCGCGCCCGACGGCACCCCGGTCGCACGCGGGCTGGTCAACTTCGACGCCGAGGAGCTCCCGAACCTGCTCGGCCGCTCCTCCCACGACCTCAAGCGCGAGCTCGGCGCGGGCTACGAGCGCGAGATCGTGCACCGCGACGACCTGGTCCTGCTCTGAGCTGCCGCCCGCCGGCGGCGACGACGACAGATAGGTTCCACCCGTGCGGGCACGTGCGGTCGTCTTCTGGGTGGCATCGGCCGTCCTGCTGGTCCCCGCCGCGCTGCTGACGCTCGCTCGGACCGTCGAGCCGCCGGCCGCGTGGTGGATCCAGCTGGAGGCGTTCACGCCGTTCGGCACCGTGCTGTACGCCGGTGCGCTGCTCGTGGCCGCCGGCCGGCTGCTGGTGCGGCG
The DNA here is from genome assembly GCF_030019515.1 of Nocardioides sp. Lineage (GTDB taxonomy): Bacteria > Actinomycetota > Actinomycetes > Propionibacteriales > Nocardioidaceae > Nocardioides. The sequence continues at coordinate 121,319 of NZ_JASEEQ010000006.1, forward strand.
CCGGTGGCGTACGCCGGCGTCCGCCGCGCTGGGCCTCGTCTCGGTGGCGGCCGTCGCCGGCCTGGTCCTGCACTGCTGGTGGCTCGCCCCGCTGGTGACCGGCGTGAACCCGCCGCCCGCCCCGGGCGCGGAGCGGCTCACGGTGATGACGGCGAACATCGCCCAGGGCGACGGCGACCCGTTCGAGCTGGTGCGCCTCGCCAGCGAGGCGGGGGTGAGGCTCCTGGTCGTCGAGGAGATCACCCCGGCCGATCTGGCCGACATGGAGCGCGCCGGGTTGAGCGACCTGCTGCCCTACCGGACGGGGGAGCCGCGCAGCGGCGGGCACGGGACCATGGTCTTCGCCGCGACCGAGCTGGGCCGGGCCGAGCGCACCGCCACGTGGCACGACGGCTGGGTCGTGTCGATGGGGGACCTGGTCGTGGTCGCGACGCACCCGCAGGCGCCGACCGAGCCGGAGCTGTGGCGCTCCGACCACGCGGCGCTCCTGGACACGGTGCGCCAGCACGACCCGGACCTCGTGCTCGGCGACTTCAACGCCACCGACGACCACGCCCCGATGCGCGCCCTCGCCGACGCCGGGCTGCGGGACGCAGCCGAGCTGGCCGACGAGGGCTGGCAGCCGACCTGGCCCGCCGGCGGCCGCTGGCGGGTCCTCGGGCTCGTCGTACCGCCGCTCACCCGGATCGACCACGTGCTCGTCGGGCCGCGGCTCGCGGCGGTCTCGGTGCACACCGCCGTGCTGCCCGGCAGCGACCACCGGGCGGTCATCGCGGTGGTCGCCCGCAGGTGAGGGGTGTGCGCTGCCAGGTCAGCCAGCGCCAGTTCCGGGCGACAGCGTGGTGAGTACCGCCGCGACCGATTCGGTCATCGCAGTGCGGGCCAGCGCGAGGTATCGCCGCGGATCGACCAGGGCGTCGTCGGTCAGGCACTCGCGGACCGCGCCGGTGAAGGCGATGTTGAGGGCGGTTCCGACGTTCACCTTGGTGATGCCGGCGGTCACGGCCTGGGCGAGCTGTCCGTAGGGAACGCCGGAGGAGCCGTGGAGGACCAGTGGCACCGGCACGGCCCGAGCCAGCTCCTCGATCAGCTCCAGGTCGAGGACGGCGTCCTGGTGGACCATCGCATGGCTACTTCCGACCGCGACGGCGAGACCGTCGGCTTCCGTCGCCTCGACGAACGACCGGGCCTCGCTGGGATCGGTGCGAACCCCCGGTGCATGAGCGCCGTCCTTGCCGCCCACCTCGCCGAGCTCGGCCTCGAACCAGAGCCCGTGATCGTGTGCCCACCGGGCTGCCGACCTGGTCGCTGCGACGTTCGCGAGGTAGTCGAGCCGCGACGCGTCGAACATCACCGAGGTGAATCCGGCCGCGGGAGCCTGATGGAGGAGCTCCTCGGTCGTGACGTGGTCCAGGTGGAGTCCGAGAGCGGCTCTGGAGGCCTCGCACACCTCGACGCAGGCGCGAGCCAGCGGCGCCAGGCGGCCGCCGTGGTAGGCAACGGCGTTCTCGCTGACTTGGAGGAGCGCGGGCAGACCGGTCTGCTCGGCGGCGGTCGCGATCGCCTCCGCGTGCTCGAGCGTGATCACGTTGAACGCGCCTAGAGCGTGTCGGTCGGACCGGGCCCTGTCGACCAGGTCCGCGGTGCTGGTGAGCGGCATCGGTCGGCTCGTCAGACCTCGGTGACGGACCGAGACAGGTTGGTGGGCACGTCGGCGTCGCGGCCTCGGTCGGCGGCCCAGCCGACGGCGAGACGTTGGATTCGCACGAGCTCGGCCATCGGATCGAGCCCGCCCTGCTCGAGGGCGGCACCGGTCTCCAGAACCGCCTCGCGCTGGGCATCGGTGAGCGGACTGATCGCCCAGACGAGGGTTCCCGCGTCCGCCACGGAGATCGGGCCGTGCCGGTACTCGCCGGCTGGATAGGCCTCGACCCAGACCCCGGCGGACTCGCGGCACTTGAGAGCGGCCTCTTGCGCCACGCTCGCAGCCCACCCCGTGCCCAGTACCACCAGCTGCTTGGCCGGCGGAGCCGGGAGTGCGCTGCGCAGCGCCTGCTCGCCCTGTGCCACCAGCGGGTCGAGCTCCTCGCCGAGGCTGACCCGCAACGTCGTCAACGCGGTCGTGGCGAACCGGGTCTGGACCACCGAGCTCTCGTCGGCGAACTCGAGATCGACCACGTGGTCGGCCAGCTTCGCCACCGGGCTGTCGGTGACTCCGACCAGCGCGGTGATGGGCGCCTCGCCGTGCAGCTGCTCACCCGCTTCCACAACCTCCGCAGACGTGCCTGACCGGCTGATGATCAGCACTCGGTCGTATCGCCGGTGGTGAGCCCCGAGCTCGCCGGCGACACGAGCGTCGGTCTCGCCCTGCCCGGCCTGCTCGCGCAGGTCTGCGTACGCCTGCGCGATGAAGTAGGAGGTCCCGCAACCCAGGACGAGCACGCGTTCGCCGGGGCGAGGCAGCGCCCCCTTCGCCGCCCCCGCGACCTGCGCGGTACGACGCCAACAGGTCGGTTGGGTCTGGATCTCCTCGATGGTCCGGGAGCCGAGCGCGGCGGTCATGGTGCACGCCCTTCGATAGTTCGGGCCGACGATGATCGGCCGCTGGTTTGGGTGGATGTGCAGGAATCTAACAGTAACGAACACAAACCTGCAGAATCATTGCACAAGTATGGCGCAAGTGCCATGCTCCGAGGACAGAGTGACGCGACCCCGGGTGGGGTGTGGTCTCACGGCTTCGTCGAAAGGTCAGCCATGCAAGCGTTCGGTCCCCGTGCCTCGACTCCCGGGCGTCCATTGACGCCGGGCCTCGACCGCCGGCAGCTCCTGCGGGCACTCGGTGTCACCGCCGGGCTCGCCTCGTTCCCCGGCCTGCTCGCCGCGTGCGGTAGTGATGGCGACGGAGGTGCGAACGCCTCGGGCGACCTGCTGGTCTGGTACTGGGGCGAGCAGGAAGCCGCAGGACTCAAGAAGTTCTTCGAGGCGCAGGTTCAGGCCTACAACTCGTCGGGGACCGACTCCGCCGGCAAGGTGCAGGCAGTGCTCCAGGAGAGCGACACGCTCTACACCGCGTTCCGGACCGCGGCGGAGGCCAAGAAGGGGCCGGACGTGCAGTTCTTCTGGGGCGGCACGCAGGCACTCGAGGATGTCTGGATGGGCCACGTCGAGCCGCTGTCCGACCATGTCTCCAGCGAGTTCCTGGACCAGCTCGACACCGATGCACGCCGCGAGACGTACTGGGACGGCAAGCAGTGGGGCATGCCCTTCTACCAGATCGGCACGGCCTGGGCGTACAACAAGCAGATGTTCGCCAAGGCCGGCCTCGACCCGGAGGTCCCGCCCGCGACGTGGGACGAGTTCGTCACCGCACTGACGGCTCTGAAGAAGTCCGGCGTGGTCCCGCTCGGCGCCGGCTTCAAGGACGCCTACCTGGGCGGGTGGCTGATCAGCTACCTGGGCGGTCAGAACTTCGACAGTATCGACGACGCGATCGCCGTGTTCCGCGGTGAGGCCGAGTACTCAGGCACGAAGTACACGGAGTGGCTCGAACGTCTCAAGGAGCTCATCGACCGCGGTCTGTTCAACGACGACGTCCTCTCGATCGACCTGTACCAGGGACAGCAGATGTTCGAGAGCCAGGAGGCTGCGATCACGAACTCCGTTCAGCCGCAGATCGTCGGCTTCGAGCGCAAGCTCGGGGCGGACACCGTCGGCGTGATGCGCACTCCGGTCTACGGGACTGGTGCTCTCGCCGACTTCTTCCCGGCCCCGAGCCAAGTGCTCACCATCACCAGCTTCTCGCCGCGCCAGGACCGTGCCGGGACGTTCCTCGAGTACCTCCACGAGCCCGAGGTGATGAAGGCGATGTACGAGGCCTGCGGCGCGATCACGCCGGACAAGCGCTTCGACCCCGCGTGGCTGAACACCGAGGCGGACAAGAAGATGGCGGAGTGGAAGTCCAGCCTGCCGAACTTCTGGTACCAGTACTACTACCCGTTCCCATTCGAGCGTGACGGTGTCACCCCGGGCGTTCAGCAGCTGTTCCAGCCGGGAGGAACGGTGGCCAACGCCGTGAGCACGATGCAGGAGGCGATCGACAAGTGGCGGCGCGAGCAGCCGGCACAGGTCAAGGCCTACCAGCAGTGGCAGCTCCTGTCGTGACCGCGACCGCCGGCACCCCCCGTCGGGCGGGTGCCGGCCGGTCGGGCGCGGTGGTGAGGCCCTACCTCTACCTCGCTCCGGCGACGATCGTCCTGGTCGTGGTCTTCGGCTACCCCGTGCTGCGGCTGCTGGTCGAGAGCGTGACGGTGCCGGGCATCCTCGGGGAGACGGGTCACGGCCTCGACAACTTCCGCTCGGTCATCGACGACCCGATCCTGCGCCGGGCGCTGCTCAACAACCTGAGGTTGTTCCTGGCCGTGCCGGTGATGACCGTGGTGGCGGTGCTGCTGGCCACCCTGTTGCACGAGCGCATCGCGGGCTGGCGGTTCTACCAGTCGATCGTCTTCGTTCCCTACGTCCTGGCGATCCCGGTCGTCGGGATCATCTTCTCCTACGTCCTCCAGCGTCACGGGCTTCTCAACCAGTCACTCGGCGCACTGGGTCTCGATCCCCTGGTCCACGACTGGCTGGGCAGTAGCCAGCTCGCCATCTGGTCCGTGTGGGTGGTGATCGTGTGGCAGCAGGTCGGCTTCGGCGTCGTTCTCTTCCTGGCCCGGCTCTCCAGCCTGGATCCGGGACTCATCGAGGCCGCCATGGTGGACCGCGCCGGGTGGTGGCGTCGGTTCCGTCATGTGGTGCTCCCGCACCTGGCGCCCATCATTGAGTTCTTCGTGACCCTGAGCCTGATCAACATGCTCAGCTGGGTCTTCAACTACGTCTACGTGATGACCGGCGGTGGCCCGGCGCGCAGCACCTACGTCACCGAGCTCGTGATCTACCAGCAGGCGTTCCGTGACGGCCTCCCGAACCTGGCCGCCGCCGTCTCCGTGATCCTGCTGGTCCTCGCCACGGTCCTGCTCTCGGCGCAGTCCCTGGTCCGGCGTCGCATCGAGAGGATGGAGTCGTGAGGCGGGTGGTGGGGCAGACCGCGCGCCAGCTGCCGCTGCTGGTCATGGCGTTCGTCATCCTGGTGCCGCTCTACTTCATGGTCGTCAACTCCCTCAAGACCAACGACGCCTTCCTGGACTCCTCGCTGGGCCTTCCTTCGCGTCCTTCTCTTCGTGCGTACGGGGACGCCGCCTCGGACCGGAATCTCGGGCAGCTCTTCTGGAACAGCGTGGTGATCGCGGTGACTTCGGTCGCCGTGACGACCGGCTTCGGTGCCCTGGCTGCGTTCGCGCTCGCGAAGATGGTCTTCCGCGGACGGGAGCTCTTCTTCCGGCTAATGCTGCCGCTGATGGTGATCCCACCGATCGTGTTGCTGGTACCGCAGTTCAAGCTGATGAGCTCCGCCGGCCTGGTGAACCACCGGGCGTCGGTGATCATCATCTACATCGGCCTGATGCTGCCGTTCACGATCTACCTGCTCCGCAACTTCTTCGTGAGCTTCCCTGACGAGTTGCTCGACGCCGCGGCGCTCGACGGGTGCAGCCCGATGACGTCCTTCCTCCGGGTGGTCCTCCCGATCTCCCGTCCCGCGCTGATCACCGCGGTCATCGTGAACTTCGTCTTCGCGTGGAACGAGCTGCTGATCGCGCTCGTGTTCTTGCAGTCCGAGGGTTCGCGGACACTCGTCGTCGGCCTGACCGTGTTCCGGAGCCGGTTCTCGCTGGACGTCCCAGTCCTGATGGCCGGCCTGACCATCGCGACCGTGCCCGTGCTTCTGGTCTACCTGTTCGGCCAGCGGTACTTGGTGCGCGGGCTTCTGGCCGGCTCAGTGAAATGACGATCAACAATGGAGGATCACGCGTGCTCAGTGACCTGTTCGGCGCCGACCCGGTCGCCAACCAGCGCCGGTGGGTGCGACCACCACACAACCCGGCGATCCGGTCGGACGGCACCGGCTGGGCCGAGGACTTCATCGCTCCCTGCAGCCTCGTGGAGAGAGATGGTGAGCTCTGGCTCTACGCGGAGGGCTCGACAGGCGGTCATGAGCAGATCGGCCTGTTCACGGCCACAGCAGACGACTCGGCCGGCCCGCGGCAGTGGCGTCCGCACCCTGCGAATCCGGTCCTGGCCGTCGGCTCCGGATTCGACGCCGGAGGCGTCTTCGACCCGGCGGTCGTGCACTTCGGGGAGCGTTGGCTGCTCTACTACAGCGCCACCGAGGGCGACGCTCACGAGTTCGCCGAGCGGCTCGAGCGTGGCTCGGCTTCGGGCCAGCCCGCGGATGAGTACATCGGCCTGGCAGTCTCCGATGACGGGGTGACCTTCACTCGACACGCGGACAGCCCCGTACTCGCGGCCCGCTGTCCGTTCGTCGTCGTGCACGACGGCACCGTGCATCTGTTCCACGTCAGGGTCACCGAGGGCGGCTACCGCATCCACGTGGCGCTCTCCGACGACGGAGTGCGATTCCGTGAGGTCGCCGACCCCGTGCTGGACGTCGGGCCGCCAGGCAGCTGGGACGGTCACACGGTCACGACCCCCAAGGTCTTCAGGGACGGCGACCGGTGGTGCCTGTCGTATGCAGGGGACGCCCGACGCCTCGACGACCCGAGCGGGATCGGCCTCGCCTACTCCGACGACCTGGTGACCTGGCGGAAGCTCCCGGGGAATCCGGTGTTCGCTGTCGGGACGCCCGGGGACTTCGACTCGGTGTCGGTGGCCTCGCCGGTCATCCGGGCATCTGGCGACGGCTACGAGATGTGGTACGCCGGCAGCGACCGCTCCATCCGTGACGGCCTGCACTCCCAGGTGGGCGTCGTCCGGATCACGGTGCAGCCATGAGTGGGGCTGAGCCGCTGGATGTCTTGGTGCTTGGAGAGCTCAATCCCGACCTCGTGCTCACCGGAGGCGACCTGACCCCACGATTCGGTCAGGTCGAGAGCCTCGTCGCGGGTTCGACCCTCACGCTCGGCAGCTCGGGCGCGATCTTCGCCGCCGGCTGCGCGCGTCTCGGGCTGCGGACCGCGATCGCCGGGCTCGTGGGTGAGGACACCTTCGGACGGTTCGTGCGCGAGCAACTGCGCGACTTCGGTGTCGCGACCAGCGGGATCGTCACCGACAGCACGGTCGCGACCGGTCTCACCGTGATCCTCAACCGGGGGGAGGACCGCGCGATCCTCACTCACCTCGGCGCGATGGCGCAGATGACTGCGGCCCAGGTGGACACCGATCTCCTGGCTCGCGCCCGGCACGTCCATGTGACCTCCTACTTCCTCCAACGGGGCCTGCAGCCGGGACTGCCGGGCCTACTGGAGCAGGCGCGACGCAACGGGTCGACGGTGTCGATGGACACCAACTGGGATCCGGACGAGCGTTGGACGGACGGCTTGCGCGAGGCCTTGCGGCACGTCGACGTCTTCTTGCCGAACGAGGCCGAGGCCCTGGCGATCACGGGGGCGACCTCGGTCGCGGCCGCCGCCGAGGAGCTCGGCCGGACGGTTCCCGAGCTCGTGGTGAAGCTGGGCGCTCGCGGTGCCGAGACGTGGCTCCGCGGCGAGCGGCACCAGGCAGCGGCGATCGCCGTCGACGTGCGCGACACGACTGGAGCCGGCGACTCGTTCGACGCCGGGTATGTCCACGGTCTGCTTGCCGGCCTCTCGGTCGACGAGCGGCTCCGGCAGGCCTGCGTGTGCGGCGCCCTATCCACCCGCGCCATCGGCGGCGTCGGCGCCCAGCCGACGGTGGACGAGGTGGCGTCGATCGTGCGCAAGCCGGCGCCATGATCACGGTCGCGGCGATCAACCCCTCGGTCGACCGGCTGCTGCGAGTGCTCCGGCTGCGGCCCGGCACCATCCATAGGCCTCTCGAGGCTGTCTCCGTTCCGGGCGGCAAGGGACTCAACGTCGCGCGGGTCGCCCACGCGCTCGGTGCCGAGGTGCAGGTCGTCGGGATTGCCGCGGGCGGGGCGGGCCGGTGGGTGGCGGACGCCCTCGAACGGGCCGGTGTGCCGGCTCGCTGGATCTGGACGGACGGCGAGACCCGGACCTGCACGTCGATCGCCGAGGATGACCCTGATGTGGAGCTGACCGAGTTCTATGAGTCGGGTCCGACCATCTCGGCGCAGGCGTGGCACGAGTACGCCGCCCTGGTCGGATCCGCCGCCCGCCGGCGCGGATGGCTGGTCGTCAGCGGCTCGTTCCCGCCCGACCTGGGCGCCTCCGAGCTCTCCGACCTGCTCCGGGCCACTACCGGCCGCACCGCCGTCGATGTTTCCGGGGAGCCGCTGGCTGCCGCGACCGGCGGGATGGACCTCGTGAAGCTCAACACCGCCGAGACCGTGGAGCTGTTGGGACGCGGAGCCGTGCGGAACGACCACGACCTCCCTGAGCTCGCGCGTGCGCTGCGACACCGGTGGGGTGGATCGACGGTCGCTGTGGTCACAGGAGGACAGCGGGGCGCCGTTCTCAGCACGCCAGAGGGGCCATCGGTCTGGGCCCGGACGCCCGTGACCGGCCGGTTCGCGGTGGGCAGCGGCGACGCCTTCCTCGCCGGTCTCCTCACGGCACGACAGTCGGACTCGACGTGGGAGGATGCGCTTCGGCTCGCCACCGCTGCGGCAGCTGCCAACGCCGAGACCCCCGGAGCCGGGGTGGTGGCGGCGCAGCGGGTCCGAGAGCTCGTCCCGCTCGTTGAGATGGAGGAGGTGCGAACGTGACCAGCAGTACGTCGCGACGCCCGCGCCGCGAAGAGCGCATGGAGCGGATCCTCGCCATCCTGGGGGCAGACGGAGCCGTCGATGTTGCGGCGATCGCCGAGGAGCTGAAGGTCTCGACGGCCTCCATCCGGCGCGACCTCGAACAGCTGGAGCAGCAGCAGCTGCTGGTGCGCACCCACGGCGGCGCAGTCGCACAGACGGTGAACTACGAGCTGCCGCTGCGCTACCGATCGAGTCGGCACCTTCAGGAGAAGCGGGCGATCGCTGCCACCGCGTCCACTCGGGTCCCTGAGAACCGCGGCACGATCGGGCTCACCGGCGGCACCACGACGACGCAGGTCGCTCGCAGTCTGCTCGACCACGCTGACCTGACCGTCGTCACCAATGCACTCAACATCGCGTCCGAGCTCGTGGTGCGCAAGAACATCCGGCTCGTGGTGATCGGTGGAGTTGCGCGCAGCGAGTCCTACGAGCTGGTCGGCCCCCTCGCCGAAGCGACCTTGGAGCGGGTGAACGTCGACGTCACCTTCCTCGGCGTCGACGGCGTCTCGCCCGACGCCGGGTTCACGACACACCAGGAGATGGAGGCGCACACGAACGCGGTGCTCCTCGCTCGATCCCGCAAGGTGGTGGCGGTGGCGGACTCCAGCAAGCTGGGCAAGGTCACCTTCGCGCCCATCTGTGGGATCGAGGCCGTCGACGAGCTCATCACGGACTCCGCCGCTGACGCAGAGATCGTCGCGCGACTCCGGGCGTCCGGGCTCCAGGTGACGACGGTCGACCTGCTCGACTGACGGTACCCAGCGAGCGGTAGCGACGGGCTGCACGGCGCGGGTGCCGTGCGGCGCCGTACGCTGGTCGGTGCGATGACTGCAGCTGCCCCGAGCCGGACCGTCTACCTCGACCACGCCGCGACCACCCCCATGGTCCCCGCGGCGCTGGAGGCGATGACCGCACACCTGCGCGGGGTCGGCAACGCCAGCTCGCTGCACGCGTCCGGACGGCACGCGCGCCGGGTCGTGGAGGAGTCGCGCGAGACGATCGCGCAGGCGCTGAACTGCCGGCCGGGGGAGGTCGTGTTCACCTCCGGCGGCACCGAGGCGGACAACCTGGCGGTCAAGGGGATCTTCTGGTCCCGCCGCGACGGGGACCCGCGCCGCATCCGGGTGCTGACGACCGCGGTCGAGCACCACGCGGTGCTCGACGCGGTGCACTGGCTGGGCGACGCCGAGGAGGCCGAGGTCGAGCTGCTGCCGGTCGACGACCGCGCCCGGCTCGACGTCGAGGCACTGCGCGCCACGATCGAGCGCGACCCCGGCTCGGTGGCCGTCGTCTCGGTGATGTGGGCGAACAACGAGGTCGGCACGCTGCAGCCGATCCACGACGTCGTGGCGCTCGCGGCCGAGCACGGCATCCCGGTGCACACCGATGCGGTGCAGGCCGTGGGGCACGTGCCGGTCGACTTCGCGGCCTCCGGGGTCGACGCGCTGACGCTGACCGGGCACAAGCTCGGCGGGCCGTACGGCGTGGGCGCGCTCGTCGTGCGCCGGGAGGTGTCCGTGCAGCCGCTGGTCCACGGCGGCGGCCAGGAGCGCGACATCCGCAGCGGCACGCTCGACACCCCGGCGATCGCCGGGTTCGCCGCGGCCGTCGAGCTCGCCGTCAAGCACCAGGCCGAGCACGCCACGCGCATCGGCGCGCTGCGCGACGAGCTGGTCCGCCGGGTCGTCGAGGTGGTGCCCGACGCGCACCTGCACGGGGCCCCGCTGGCCCCCCGCACCGACCGGCTCCCCGGCAACGCCCACCTCGGCTTCCCCGGATGCGAGGGCGACTCGCTGCTGATGCTGCTCGACGCGCGCGGGATCGAGTGCTCGACGGGCTCGGCCTGCTCGGCCGGCGTACCCCAGCCCTCCCACGTGCTGCTCGCCATGGGCTGTGACGCGGACCAGGCCCGGCACTCGCTGCGGTTCTCGCTCGGCCACACCACCACCCAGGCCGACGTCGACGCGGTCGTCGAGGCGATCGGACCGGTCGTCGAGCGAGCCCGGGCCGCCCGGAGGTGACCGGACGATGAGGGTCCTCGCCGCCATGTCCGGCGGCGTCGACTCCGCGGTGGCCGCGGCGCGTGCGGCCGAGGCGGGGCACGACGTCACCGGCATCCACCTCGCGCTGTCGCGCAACCCGCAGTCCTACCGCTCCGGCGCGCGCGGCTGCTGCACGATCGAGGACAGCAACGACGCCCGCCGCGCCGCCGACGTGATCGGCATCCCGTTCTACGTCTGGGACCTGTCCGAGCGGTTCCACGAGGACGTGGTCGAGGACTTCCTGGCCGAGTACGCCGCCGGCCGCACGCCCAACCCGTGCCTGCGCTGCAACGAGAAGATCAAGTTCGCCGCCGTCCTCGACCGGGCGCTCGGCCTCGGTTTCGACGCCGTCGCGACCGGCCACTACGCGCGGCTGGTGACCGGCGCGGACGGCCTCGTCGAGATGCACCGGGCGGTCGACCAGGGGAAGGACCAGTCCTACGTGCTCGGCGTCCTCGACCAGGACCAGCTGCGGCACTCGCTGTTCCCGCTCGGCGGGTCCACCAAGGACGACGTCCGCCGCGAGGCTGCGGCGCGGGGGCTGCTGGTGGCAGCGAAGCCGGACAGCCACGACATCTGCTTCGTCGCCGACGGCGACAACGCGGGCTGGCTGCGCGAGAAGCTCGGCGATCGGGCGCCCAACCACGGCGGCGCGATCGTCGACGACGACACCGGCGAGGTGCTCGGCCGGCACGAGGGCACCTATGGCTTCACGATCGGCCAGCGCAAGGGCCTGCGGCTCGGCCGCCCGGCCGCCGACGGCAGCCCCCGGTTCGTGCTCGACATCGAGCCGGTCTCCGGCACCGTCACCGTCGGCCCGCGCGAGCGGCTCGCGGTCCACCGGCTGCGGGGCACCCGCCCGCGCTGGTGCGGCAGCATCCCGGACCGCCTCGCCGGCACCGTGCAGCTGCGCGCGCACGGCGAGGAGCACCGGGCCGTCCTCACCCGCGACGGCGACCAGGTGGACATCGAGCTGCTGGAGCCGGCGTACGGCATCGCACCCGGGCAGGCCGCGGTCGTGTACGACGGCAGTCGCGTCGTCGGCTCGGCCACCATCGCCGCCACGGACCGCGTGGCGGCGCGATGACGCTCGCGACCGGCGTCGGCTCCTACCCGGGTGCCGACCAGGCGGCGTACGACGAGGCGGTCCGCACCGTGCTCGGCGCGCTGGCCGGCGACGCCGGCCTGCCGCACCTGCCGGAGGTCCCCGGCCGCGGGCCGACCGCCACGCTGACCGGTCGTGGGCTGGCCGTGGTCGCCGAGCTCGGCGCCGACCTCCAGCCCGCCGGCTGGCGGCTGACGGGTGGCGGCGACGGCGTCGACCACCGCCGGGCCCGCAGTCTGCTCTCGCAGGACCTGGACACGCTGGAGGAGCAGGCCGCGGGGGCGCTGCCCCCGGAGGGTGGCTCCTTCAAGATCCAGGTCGCCGGGCCGTGGACCCTGGCCGCGACCGTCGAGAAGCCCCGCGGCGACAAGGTCCTCAGCGACGCCGGCGCCCGCCGCGAGCTCGCCCAGGCGCTGGCCGAGGGCCTCGGCGACCACGTGCGCGACGTGCGTCGCCGGCTGCCCGGCGTACAGCGCCTGGTCGTGCAGGTCGACGAGCCCGCCATCGCCGCGGTCCTCGCCGGGAGGGTCCCGACCGCGTCGGGGTTCGGCCGGCACCGCACCGTCCATCCGCCGGAGGCCTCCGAGGCGCTCGGGTGGGTGCTCGGCGCCGTGGCCGCAGCGGGTGCCGAGCCGTGGGTGCACACCTGCGCGCCGGACGCCCCGGCGTCGTTGCTGACCGGGGCCGGGGCCCGCGGGCTGTCGGTCGACCTGGCCGTTGCGACGGCCGCCGACCTCGACGCCCTCGCCGAGGTGCTCGACGCGGGCGGGACGGTGGCGCTCGGCGTCCTGCCGGCCCTGGACCCGCCCACCCCGCCCACCGACGCGGCGGTCACCGAGTCGGTGCTCCGCTGGCTCGACATGGTCGGCCTCGACCCCGCCGAGGTGGGCGACCGGCTCGTGGTCACCGCCGGCTGCGGGTTCGCCGACGCGACCCCGGGATGGGTACGCCGCGCCCTCGGGCTGCTGCGCACCAGCGCGACCAGCCTGTCCGGCTGAGCCGCTGCGACCGCTGCATCACCTCCTCCGGGGACGGGTACCGGCGGGTCATGAGCGACCTGACCGGCAAGACCGTGGCCATCATCGCGACCGACTTCTTCGAGGAGGCCGAGCTCGTCGGGCCGCGGGACGCGCTGCGCGACGCGGGCGCGACGGTCCGCGTCTACTCCACCGGCACCGACCCGATCCAGGGCGTCGAGGGGGACACCACGCCGACCCGGAAGGTCGAGGTGGACGGCACGCTGGACGACCTGGACGTCGGCTCCGTGGCCGCCGTCGTCGTTCCCGGCGGCACCGTCAACGCCGACCGGCTCCGCACCGAGCCGCGCGCCCAGGACATCGTCCGGCAGGCGATGGAGGACCGGCTGCCACTGGCGGTGATCTGCCACGGCCCGTGGCTGCTGGTCTCGGCCGGGCTGGCCCGCGGCCGGCGGCTGACCAGCTACCCCAGCCTCGCCGACGACGTCCGCAACGCGGGTGGCACCTGGACCGACGAGGAGGTCGTCGTCGACGGCACCCTGATCACCAGCCGCAGCCCCGAGGACCTGCCGGCGTTCGTCAAGGCCCTGCAGGACGCACTCTCGTGATCTGCTGACGGCCGCCGGACAGGCGCTCGACGCGACGGTGCCCCACCCCCGACCTGCGGGGATGGGGCACCGTCTTCGCCACTCCTTGGGAGAGGGGACGCGTCAGCCCACGTGCACGGGGGCCTCGGGTCCGTCGGTGGCGAGCTCCTGGTGCTTGACGTTGAGGAACGCCCACGTCACCAGGGAGGCCAGCAGCATCAGGCCCGCGCCCAGCAGGAACGCGTCGGTCGCGCCCTCGGTGAAGATCTGGACGCCGGCGACCTGCTGGAGGATCCCCGCCTGGGCCGGGTCGAGCCCGGCGGCCGCCTGCGCGATCTTCGGGAACAGGTCGACCGACCGGTCGTCCATGGTCTGGGTGGCGATGGTGCCCAGCAGCGAGAGGCCGAGCGCACCGCCCACCTGCTGCATCGTGTTCAGCACGCCGGACCCGATCCCCGCGTCCTCGACCCGCAGGTGGTGCACCGCCGTCAGCGTCAGCGGCACGAACACCAGTCCCATGCCGAAGGACATCATCAAGATGAACGGCAGCAGGTCGGTGGCGTAGCTGCCCTGCACGTCGGTCACCGGGAACGACGTGTCGTACGGGAGCCGGGAGAACCCGAGCAGTGCGCCCGCCGACAGCAACGTGCCGACGCCGGCCAGGAACCGCGGGTCCACCCGGTTGATCAGGTTCGAGGAGATGCCGGCGGCGGCCATCAGGCCGAAGACGAACGGCAGGAACGCCACACCGGCCTTGATCGGGCTGTAGCCCATCACGGTCTGGATGTACTGGCTGAGGTAGAAGAACATCGCGAACATGGCCGCCGGCGCGAAGAACATCGCGACGAAGCTGGCCGCCCGGGTGCGGTTCGTGAACACCCGCACCGGGAGCAGCGGGTGCTCCACCCGGCGCTCCAGGGTCAGGAAGATCCCGATCAGCGCGACGCCGGCCACCAGGGTGGCGACCGTGATGCTGTCGCCCCAGCCGTCGGTGCCCGCGCGGCTGATGCCGTAGACGAGGCCGAGCACGCCGAGGGTGCCGGTGACGGCGCCGGGCAGGTCGAGCTCGCCGGGGTGGATCTCGGACTCGGGCAGGAAGCGCGGCGCCAGCATCGCCGTGGCCACGCCGATCGGGGCGTTGATCAGCAGCGTGAGGCGCCAGCCCTCGACGTCCATGCCGAGGAAGCTGTCCATGCCGGTCAGCCAGCCGCCGAGCAGCAGGCCCACGGCCGCGCCGACACCGGACATGGCGGCGTACACGCCGAAGGCGCGGTTGCGTGCCGGGCCGGCCGGGAACGTGGTGGCGATCAGCGCGAGGGCCGCCGGGGAGGCGAGCGCCGCGCCGAGGCCCTGCAGGCCACGGGCGGCCAGCAGCAGCGGCTCGTTGGTGGCGAGGCCGCCGAGCAGGGACGCGATCCCGAAGACGATCAGGCCGAGCATGAAGACCCGGCGCCGACCGTAGAGGTCGCCGAGACGGCCGCCCAGCAGCAGCAGGCTGCCGAAGGCGAGGGCGTAGCCGGTCACCACCCAGCGCAGGTTCGCGTCGGAGATGCCCAGGTCACCCTGGATGTAGGGGAGGGCGATGTTCACGATGGTGCCGTCGAGCACCACCATCAGCTGCGCCACCGAGATGAGCACGAGGGCCCATCCCAGGTGGCGGTTCGTTCCGGGCGGCGCGGTGGTCTCCGCGCTCTCGGTGCTGGTGACTTCGGTCATCAGTCTTCCTGTTCCTTGTGGGAGTCCTTGTGGGACGGGGAGGGGGACGGGTTCGTCGTGGTCGGGGCCGACCCGCAGGCCGCGGCCGGCAGGATGATCTGGTCGATCACCCGGGTGATCAGGTCCGCGTCGGGCTGCTCGCCCATCACGAAGACGCGGTGCAGGACGATGCCGGCCAGGGCCGGCTCGAGGAGCGAGAGGTCGGCGTCGGCGCAGACCTCCCCCCGCTCGCGGGCGCGTCTCCAGATCTCCTGGGAGACCGCGATCTTCGGGCCGACCACCTCGCGGCGGAAGGCCTCGGCGAAGTCGGCGTCACGGGCGATCGCGGTGAGCACGCTCGCGAACGTCGCCACGGTCTGGGGGTCGACGAGACCGCCCATCCCGCAGAAGACGCCCTGCAGGTCGCCGCGCAGGGTCCCCGTGTCGGGGAGCTCGGTCGGGCCCTTGGCGGAGTGCAGCGCCTCGATCACCAGGCTGACCTTGTTGTTCCACCGCCGGTACAGCGTGGCCTTGGACGCCTTCGCCCGAGCGGCGACGGCATCCATCGTGAGCCGGTCGTAGCCGACGTCGGCGAGCACCTCGAGCGTGGCGTCGAGGATCTCCTGCTCGCGGTCGCCCTCGACCCGGGGGCGCTCGATCGGGGTCATCGCGGTCCTTCGGCTGTCGTTCACCTGGATGAAACGAAACGGTTTCGTTCCATCGAACAGCGTAGGTCGGCGTGGCATTCCCTCCAACCCGATATCTCCGAGGATCGCTTCCGCAGGCGGGGAGGTGGTCTGGACCGGAGCGTGGCCTGCGGGGGTGTGCCGTGCCGTCGGCGCCGCGCGGCAGAATGCGACCATGAGCACGCCTCCCGCGGACCCTGACGTCGACGCCGCCCCCGGCGAGGTCGCCTCCGCCCCGTCGCAGGCGCGCGAGGAGCACCGGCGGCTGGCCGAGGACGTCGAGGAGGCCCGCTGGCGGTACTACGTCCTGGACAGCCCGACCATCGACGACGCCGACTTCGACCGGCGGATGCGGCGCCTCGAGGCGCTCGAGGAGGAGTTCCCCGAGCTCCGCACGCCCGACTCGCCGACCCAGAAGGTCGGTGGTGCGGTGGCGACCGAGTTCACGGCCGTCGATCACCTGCGCCGGATGGAGAGCCTCGACAACGCCTTCTCGGTCGAGGAGCTCCATGCCTGGTACGCCCGCCTGTGCCGCGACGGCATCGAGGACCCGGCGCTGCTGTGCGAGCTCAAGGTCGACGGCCTGGCGATCAACCTGCTCTACGAGGACGGTCGCCTGGTGCGGGCGCTGACCCGCGGCGACGGCACCACCGGCGAGGACGTCACCCCGAACGTGAGGACGATCGCCTCGGTCCCGCACCGGCTGACCGGCACCGACGAGTTCCCGGTGCCGGCGCTGATCGAGGTGCGCGGCGAGGTGTTCCTGCCCGTCGAGGCGTTCGAGCGGCTCAACGAGTCGCTGCTCGAGGCGGGCAGGGCGCCGTTCGCCAACCCCCGCAACTCCGCCGCCGGCTCGCTGCGCCAGAAGGACCCCCGGGTCACGGCCTCCCGCGCGCTCGGGATGGTCTGCCACGGGATCGGCGAGCGCCGCGGCTTCGAGCCGACCGCGCAGTCGCACGCCTACGACGCGCTGGCCGCCTGGGGCCTGCCGACCAGCGACCAGGTGCGGGTGGTGCCGACCCTGAAGGACGTCGAGGGCTACATCGACCACGCCGGTGAGCACCGGCACACGCTCGTCCCCTACGAGATCGACGGGGTCGTGGTGAAGGTCGACGACGTGGCGCTCCAGCGTCGCCTGGGCTCGACCAGCCGGGCGCCGCGCTGGGCGATCGCGTTCAAGTACCCGCCCGAGGAGGTCAACGCCAAGCTCCTGGAGATCCGGGTCAACGTCGGCCGCACCGGCCGGGTCACGCCGTACGGCGTGATGGAGCCGACCAAGGTCGCCGGCTCGACCGTGGAGAACGCGACGCTGCACAACTTCTACGAGGTCGAGCGCAAGGACGTCCGCCCCGGTGACACCGTGATCCTGCGCAAGGCCGGCGACGTGATCCCCGAGATCCTCGGCCCGGTCCTGCCCCTGCGTCCCGAGGGGCTCGCGCCCTGGGTCGGGCCGACCGAGTGCCCCGCGTGCGGCACCCCGCTCGTGGAGCAGAAGGAGGGCGACAAGGACCGGCGCTGCCCCAACCACCGGTTCTGTCCCGCCCAGGTGCGGGAGCGGGTCTTCCACGTCGCCGGACGCGGCGCCTTCGACATCGAGGGCATGGGCTACGAGGCCGCGGCGGCGCTGCTCGACGCCGAGGTGATCGCCAACGAGGGTGACGTGTTCGACCTCGACGCCGCCGCGCTCCTCCGCGCGCCGCTGTTCACCCGTGCGCCGAAGAAGGACGAGGGTGACCGGCCCGTTCTCTCCGCCAACGGCCAGCGCCTGCTGGACAACCTCGCGAAGGCCAAGCAGGTCCCGCTGTGGCGGGTGCTCGTCGCCCTCTCGATCCGCCACGTCGGCCCGACCGCGGCTCGGGCGCTGGCGCAGGAGTTCGGATCGATGGCTGCGATCCGCGCCGCCAGCGAGGCCGAGCTCGCCGCCGCCGAGGGCGTGGGCCCGACCATCGCCGAGGCGGTCATCGAGTGGTTCAAGGAGCCGTGGCACGTCGAGATCGTCGACAGATGGGAGCGCGCCGGCGTCACCATGGCCGACGAGCGCGACGAGTCCACGCCGCGCACCCTGGAGGGGCTGACCGTCGTGGTCACCGGCTCCCTGGTCGACTTCAGCCGCGACTCGGCCAAGGAGGCGATCCTGGCCCGCGGCGGCAAGGCCGCGGGCTCGGTGTCGAAGAAGACCGACTACGTCGTGGTCGGCGACAACGCCGGGTCCAAGGCAGACAAGGCCGAGCAGCTCGGCGTCCCCGTCCTCGACGAGGCCGGCTTCAAGGCGCTGCTCGACGGTGGCCCCGACGCCCTGTGACAGACGGCCCTGTGACAGACGGCCGTGTGACAGATGACCCTGGGGTCGGGACGTACGCCTCTCGTGACGTAGGTCTCATCGGCCCATGCTCGGTGCCATCGGATCGTTCGGTCTCAGGCAGGGGAGGTCGTCATGGTGGTGATCGCGTTCATGGTGGTCGGAGGGATCGTGGTGGCGACCATCGCCGCCTTCGCCCTCCTCCGCGGCTTCGGCCTGGAGGTCAGCCGCACCGAGGCCGAGCTGCACGAGCCCGGCTCGCACTCCGAGTCGTTCCCGGTCCCGCCGGGCCGCGACCCGGCCGTGCTGATGGGCATCCTGCGGGGCGCCGGCTTCGTCGCCGTCGAGGAGACGCCGGACCGGCTGCTGGTCGGCTGCCCCCGCCCGGGCGACGCCGAGCGGGCCCGGCACCTGCTCGACCACGCGTACCAGCCCTAGCCGGGGCATCGCCATCGACCGCTCCTCGAGCGGTCGACTGGTAGGACGCCGTGAGGGGGCGATCGGTCGGGTGGCCGACGGCCCGAGCGGAGACTACGCGCAGGCGGCCCCGGCGCCGGTCTCGGTGACCCACGCCGGCAGCGGGCGCGGGTCCGGGCACGGCCGGCCGTCGGCGTCGTACGTCCAGGCCGGTCCGTCCGCGACGAGCTGGGCGATCCCGCCGATCAGGCGGTCGACGTCCGCGGTGGTGGAGCCCAGGCCCAGGCTCGCCCGGACCGCGGTCCGGCCGCCGTTGAGCCGTGCCAGCAGCGGGTGGGCGCAGAACCGTCCGTCGCGGACCCCGACGCCGTGCTCGGCGGAGAGGTACTGGGCGACCAGCTCCGCGGTGTGACCCGGCACCGTGAACGTGACCACGCCGATCGCCTCGACCTCGCCGCGCCACAGCTGCAAGGTGGGCACCTCGAGGAACCCGAGCGCGCAGAGCAGCCGGTCGCGCAGGCGCTCCTCGTGGATCCGGAGCTCGCTGTCGGGGAGGGCGGCGATCGCCTCGCAGGCCGCGGCCAGGGCGACCGCGCCGACCACGTTGGGGGTGCCGGCCTCGTGCCGGGCCGGGGTGTCGGCCCACGACGTCGCGCCCAGGGTGACCGCGCGGACCGCGCCGCCGCCGGCCAGGTACGGCGGGGCCGCGTCGAGCCAGTCGCGGCGGCCGACGAGCACGCCGGCGCCGTACGGCGCGTAGAGCTTGTGCCCGGAGAACGCGAGGTAGTCGATGCCCAGCCGCTCCAGGTGCACCCGGTGGTGGGGGACCAGCTGGGCGCCGTCGACCGCGATCCGCGCGCCGTGGCGGTGGGCGATCTCGACCAGGTCCGCGAGCGGCAGGATCTCACCGGTC
Organism: Nocardioides sp.; assembly: GCF_030019515.1. Lineage (GTDB taxonomy): Bacteria > Actinomycetota > Actinomycetes > Propionibacteriales > Nocardioidaceae > Nocardioides. The sequence continues at coordinate 140,846 of NZ_JASEEQ010000006.1, forward strand.
ACGTTCGAGGCGCCGGTGACGGCGAGCAGCGCGGTGGGCGCGCGGTGCAGCTCGGCCTCGACCGCCGCGAGCGTGCCCGCGACCGACTCCCGGGCGGTGACCGCGCGGGCGCGCCCGCCCAGGCGCTGCCACGGCAGCAGGTTGGCGTGGTGCTCGACGTCGAGGTGGACGACGTCGCCGGGGACGGCGGTGGCGAGCAGGTTCAGCGCGTCGGTGGTGTTGCGGACGATCTGCACGACGTCGTCGTCGCGGGCGCCGACGAACGCGCCGATGGTGCGGCGAGCCGTCTCGTACGCCGCGGTGCTGACCGCCGACGCGTAGCCGGCACCGCGGTGCACGCTGGAGTAGTACGGCAGGAACTCCGCGACGCGGTCGGCCACGGACTGCAGCGCGGGCGCGCTGGCCGCGATGTCGAGGTTCGCGTAGCGGACTGCTCCGCCGGTCACCAGCGGCACCTGCTCGTCGGCCCCGACCAGCGCCGCGAGCGGCCGGCGTCGCGCTGCGCTGCGAGGGTCGGTGCGGGAGCCGGTGCGGCCGGTCGTGGGGTTGTCGGTGCTGGGGTCGTCGGTGCTGGGGTTGTCGATGCTGGGCATGTCGGCACATCCGTCGGGTCAGGGACCCGCTGGGCGAGTCCGCGCTTGCCGGCTGCCCATCGCAGCCGACCGTGTCCTCACCCGGGGCACCCCACCGCGGAGGAGGGTTGCCGACTGGCCAGCCGGGGCTTCGCACCAGTACTCGTGACGAGCCCGAGCCTAGCGGCCGACGACGGCCCGCCGGCGCGTCTCTCCTAGGATGGACACCATGCCTGAGATCACTCGAGACGAGGTCGCGCACCTGGCGAACCTCGCCCGGATCGACCTGTCCGATGCCGAGCTCGACCAGCTCGCGCCGCAGCTGAGCGTCATCCTCGAGTCGGTCGCCTCGATCAGCGGCGTCGCGGGCGACGACGTCCCGCCGACCTCGCACGCGCTGCCGCTGACCAACGTGTTCCGCGAGGACGTCAACACCCCGTGCCTGACCCCGGAGCAGGCCCTCGCCGGCGCGCCGGCCGTCGACCAGCAGCGCTTCTCCGTGCCGCGGATCCTGGGGGAGGAGGCCTGATGTCGATCACCCGCCGTACCGCGGCCGAGATCGCCGACGCGCTCGCCGCCGGTGAGACCACCTCGGTCGAGATCACCCGGGCTCATATCGACCGGATCGCCCAGGTCGACGGCGCCGTGCACGCGTTCCTCCACGTCGACGCCGCGGGGGCGCTCGAGCAGGCCGCCGCGTCCGACGCCCGGCGGGCGGAGGGCAGGACGCTCTCCCCGCTCGACGGCGTCCCGATCGCGGTCAAGGACGTGCTCGCCACCGAGGGCCTGCCGACCACCTGCGGCTCCAAGATCCTCGAGGGCTGGGTCCCGCCGTACGACGCGACCGTGGTGCGCCGGCTCCGTGAGGCCGGGCTGCCGATCCTCGGCAAGACCAACATGGACGAGTTCGCGATGGGCTCCTCGACCGAGCACTCGGCGTACGGCCCCACACACAACCCGTGGGACCTCGACCGGATCCCCGGTGGCTCCGGCGGCGGCTCCGCGGCAGCCGTCGCGGCGTTCGAGGCGCCGCTCGCGCTCGGCACCGACACCGGCGGCTCGATCCGCCAGCCCGGCGCCGTCACCGGCACGGTCGGGCACAAGCCGACGTACGGCGGCGTGTCCCGCTACGGCCTCGTCGCGCTGGCCAACTCGCTCGACCAGGTCGGCCCGGTCACTCGGACCGTCCTCGACTCGGCGCTGCTGCACGAGGTGATCGGCGGCCACGACCCGCTCGACTCCACGAGCGTCGACCAGCCGCTCCCGTCGCTGGTCGAGGCGGCTCGGCGCGGTGCCTCCGGTGACCTCACCGGTCTGCGGGTCGGCGTGATCACCGAGCTCTCGGGAGACGGCTGGCAGCCCGGCGTGATGGCACGGTTCCAGGAGTCGGTCGACCTGCTGGTCAAGGCCGGCGCCGAGGTCGTCGAGGTGTCCTGCCCGACGTTCGTGCACGCCCTGGCGACCTACTACCTGATCCTGCCGGCCGAGGCCTCGAGCAACCTCGCGAAGTTCGACGCGATGCGCTACGGCCTGCGGGTCTGGCCCGAGGGCCGCCCCGACGCGAGCGCCGAGGAGGTGATGCGCGCGACCCGCGACGCCGGATTCGGTGACGAGGTGAAGCGCCGGATCATCCTCGGCACCTACGCGCTGTCCAGCGGCTACTACGACGCGTACTACGGCCAGGCGCAGAAGGTGCGCACGCTGATCTCGCGCGACTTCGACGCGGCGTTCGCGAAGGCCGACGTCCTGGTCTCGCCGACCGCCCCGACGACGGCGTTCCGCCTCGGCGAGAAGCTCGACGACCCGATCGCGATGTACCTCAACGACCTCGCGACGATCCCGGCCAACCTCGCCGGCGTGCCCGGCATCTCGGTGCCCAGCGGCCTCGCCGACGAGGACGGGCTGCCCGCGGGCTTCCAGATCCTGGCGCCGGCGCTGGCCGACGACCGCTGCTACCGGGTCGGCGCCGCCCTCGAGGCGCTGTTGCACGACCAGTGGGGCGGATCCCTGCTCGACAAGGCTCCCGCTCTGGAAGGAGCACGTCCGTGACCGAGACCCTCGTCGCCTTCGACGACGTCCTGGCGTCCTACGACCCGGCGATGGGCCTGGAGGTCCACGTCGAGCTCAACACCAGGTCGAAGATGTTCTGCGGCTGCCCGACGGAGTTCGGCGCCGAGCCGAACACCCAGGTCTGCCCGACCTGCCTGGGCCTGCCCGGCGCGATGCCGGTGGTCAACGGCAAGGCCGTGGAGGCGGCGATCCGGATCGGCCTGGCGCTGAACTGCGAGATCGCGGAGTGGTGCCGGTTCGCGCGGAAGAACTACTTCTACCCGGACATGCCGAAGAACTTCCAGACCTCGCAGTACGACGAGCCCATTGCTTTCGAGGGCTACATGGACGTGACAGTGCCGACCGAGGAGGGCGACGGCGAGACGTTCCGGGTCGAGATCGAGCGCGCCCACATGGAGGAGGACACCGGCAAGTCCCTGCACGTCGGCGGCGCGACCGGTCGCATCCACGGCGCCGACCACTCGCTGGTCGACTACAACCGGGCCGGCATCCCGCTGATCGAGATCGTCACCAAGCCGATCGTCGGGGCGGGGGAGAAGGCGCCGCTGGTGGCCCGTGCGTACGTCGCCCAGCTGCGCGACCTGATCATCGCCCTGGGCGTCTCCGACGCGCGCATGGACCAGGGGTCGATCCGCGCCGATGTGAACCTCTCGCTCTCGCCCAAGGGCTCGGGGACGCTCGGCACCCGCACCGAGACCAAGAACGTCAACTCGCTGCGGTCGGTCGAGCGGGCGGTCCGCTACGAGATGTCCCGCCACGCCGGCGTCCTGGATGCGGGGCGGTCCATCCTCCAGGAGACCCGGCACTGGCACGAGGACACCGGCGTGACCACCAGCGGCCGGGAGAAGTCCGACGCCGAGGACTACCGCTACTTCCCCGAGCCCGACCTGGTGCCGGTCGCACCGACCCGGGCCTGGGTGGAGGAGCTGCGCACGACGCTGCCCGAGAACCCGACCCAGAAGCGCGCCCGGCTGCAGGCCGAGTGGGGGTTCTCCGACCTCGAGATGCGCGACACCGTCGGTGCCGGTGCCCTGCTGATCGTCGAGGAGACGATCTCCGCGGGCGCGTCGCCCCAGGCCGCCCGCAAGTGGTGGCTCGGCGAGATGGCGCGCCGCGCCAACGAGGCCGGCGTCGAGGTCGGCGAGCTCGGCGTCACGCCGGTCGACGTAGCTCGGGTCCAGGTGCTGGTCGACGAGGGCAAGCTCAACGACAAGCTCGCGCGCCAGGTCCTCGACGGTCTGCTCGCGGGCGAGGGCAGCCCCGACGAGATCGTGGCCGCCCGCGGCCTGGCGATCGTCTCCGACGAGGGCGCGCTGTCCGCGGCCGTGGACAACGCGATCGCCGCCAACCCGGACGTGGCCGACAAGATCCGCGACGGCAAGGTCGCCGCCGCCGGCGCCCTGATCGGCGCGGTGATGAAGGAGATGCGCGGCCAGGCCGACGCCGCCCGGGTCCGCGAGCTGATCCTCGAGAAGCTCAACTAGCGCGAGTCGGCGCATCTTGCCCGCTCAGGTGGGTCGAGTCGGCGCGTCTTGCCCGCTCAGGCGGCGCGAGTCGGCGCGTCTTGCCCGCCCGGGTGGCGCGAGTCGGCGCATCTTGCCCGCTCAGGTGGGTCGAGTCGGCGCGTCTTGCCCGCTTCGCCGGCCGTGGTGGTGGAGAGCGTGGGCATGTTGCGCCGAGTCGCCGGTGGGCCCGGAGGGGGCGCTGGACCCCGGATCGGGGTGGGGCCGGAGAGGGATATGCTGCGCTCGCACAACTCCACATATTCATCACGCCCGCAGCGGGGGAAGCCGGTCCGAGTCCGGCGCTGACCCGCAACCGTAGGCCTCCCGACCAGTCAAGGGTCGGGGGCGAGCCGGAGCACCTGATGCGACGCGTCCTGATCACACGCTGTCGAGGAAAGCAGCGGGTGGCCCCCGGGTGATGTACCCGACCGCCTCCCGCCTGCCGCAGCGGGAAGGAACACCATGCAGCACCTCTTGCGTCGGGCGGCTGCCGCCCTGGCGGTCCCGGCACTCTCACTCACCGCGCTGACGGCGCTCTCGTCGCCGGCGCACGCCGCGGCCGACGAAGGCCCGGCGGCCGACGCCGGCACCTGGCTGGTCGGGAAGCTCCAGGCGACCGGCTGGATCGCCCACAACCAGCAGTACGACTTCGACGACTACGGCCTCACCATCGACGCCGGGCTGGCGCTCGACACCGTCGGCGCCCCTGCCTCGGTCGTGGAGAACATCAGCGACGCCGTCGCCGGCCACATCGACGCCTACGTCGCGCCCGGGTACGGGACGAACCTCTCGGCCGGCGGCACCGCCAAGGCGCTGGTCCTCGCCCAGGCGGCGGGCGACGACCCGGCGTCGTACGGCGGCCGGGACCTCGTCACGGACCTCGAGGGCCGGGTGTCGGCCGACGGCGCGAACGCCGGCCGGATCCAGGACGACTGGGACCCGAGCGCGCAGTACGCCGCCGACTACGCGAACGTGCTCGGCCAGGCCTTCGCCGCCGAGGGCCTGGACGCTGCGGGCAGCGCGAAGACCGACGCGGTCACCGACTTCCTGCTCGCCCAGCAGTGCTCCGCGGGCTATTTCCGCCAGGACTTCGCCGCCGTCGGCGCCGCCGACCAGTCGTGCGACGGCGGCGACGGGAAGCCGAGCGTCGACGCCACGGCGCTCGCGATCCAGGCGCTCCAGGGCCAGCTCGACGACACGGACGTGGCCGCGCACGTCGCCGACGCCGTCGCGTGGCTCGTGGCGCGCCAGAAGGCGAACGGTGGCTTCGGCTCGACCGCCGACATCTCGACCGTCAACGCCAACAGCACGGGCGGTGCGGCGAGCGCGCTGCTGGTCTCCGGCGAGAGCGACGCGGCCGCGGAGGCCGCGGCCTGGCTGCGCGCGCACCAGGCGACGAACGTCGCGAACTGCATCTTCTACGACGCCGCCGACGCCGGCGCCGTCCTGTACGACAACGCCGCCCGCAAGGCCGCACAGGGCGGCCCGATGGACGCCGCGCTCGGCGACCAGTCGCTGCGCGCGACCACCCAGGCGCTGACCGGCCTGGTCGCCGCCCAGGCCGGCCCGGGCTCGCCGAACGTCCTCTACGCGCCCGGCTACGTCAAGGCCGGCGGCACCACCGCGGTCGGCGTGAACGACGCGGCGCCCGGTGAGGCTCTCTGCGCGATGCTCGGCGAGCAGTCGGTCATCGGGTGGGCGAACCCGCTCGGCGAGGGTCTGCTGAAGGTCCGGGTCCCCGCGCAGGCCGGCAGGAGCACCGTCACCGTGGCCAACGCCGACGGCGAGATCGGCGACGCCCGGATCCACGCACTGGGCGCGAAGACCCTCAAGGTCGCGCTCCGGAGCAAGCGGGTCGCGACGGGTGACCGGCAGGTGGTCAAGGTCCGCGGCCTCGCCCCCGGCGAGCTGGGCCGGGTCGCGATCGCGTGGCCGTCCGGCAACAACGGCGGGTCCGGCGCGGCGACGGCCGGCCAGGCCAACGACAACGGCGTGCTCCGAGTCGCGTTCCGCGTGCCGCGGAAGCACGTGGGCACCGCGACCGTGAAGGCCCGGGGCCAGTTCAAGAACCGCAACGGCCGCACCTCCTTCACCGTCACCCGCTGACATGGGCGCCCTGTCTCGGGCCGGGGCCCGGATCGGGGCTCGGATCGCCGTCGCGGCCACGCTGGTCGCGGCGGCGTACGCCGGCCTCCCCGCCGCACCGGCGAGCGCGGCCGGCTGCGCCTCCGCGGACGGCGTCACCGTGGTGGTGGACTTCCACGAGCTCGGTGGCGGCGTGCAGACCGCCTGTGTCGCCGACGGCGGCGGGCAGACCGCATCGCAGCTGTTCCCCGCGGCCGGCTTCCCGCTGGACTACGTCCAGCGCCAGCCCGGCTTCGTGTGCCGGGTGTCCGGCAAGCCGGCCGACAACCCGTGCGTGAACACGCCGCCCGCCGATGCCTACTGGGCTCTGTACTGGTCCGACGGCAAGTCGGGACGGTGGAACTACGCCACCAGCGGCGCGGGCGGCCAGCACGTGCCGGACGGCGGGTACGTCGGGTTCTCCTGGCAGGGGAGCGACGACAGTGCACCGCCGGGCGCCAGCCCGGCGCCGCACCCGACCGCCAGCGCCACGCCCACCCAGGGCTCGACCCAAGGACCGGGGCACGCGAGCTCGTCCGGACCGCCACCCTCGGCGCACGCGACGCCATCGGGCCAGGCGGGCGCGTCCACGATGGCCACCACGGAGGCGTCGCCGAGCGCGACGACGTCGGAGCCCGGGAAGCGGAAGCGGAAGCCGGCCGAGTCGCCGTCGGCAACGACGAGCGGGTCGGCGACCGCGGAGGCCCCCGGGTCCCCTAGCGAGTCGCCCGGGCTCACCGCGGCGACCTCGGACCCGGCCGACCCGGGCGACGGCGGACTGCCCACCTGGGTCGCGCCGGCGGTGATCGTGCTGCTCTTCGGAGCGGCCGGCGGCACCGCCCTGGTCCGCCGGCGCAGGGGAGCCGGACAGCCGTGAGCCCGAACGTGCGCCGGCACCGCGACCTGCACCCCGTGGCCTGGTGGCTGTGGGCGGTCGGGCTCGCGGTGTCGGCGTCGTTCACCACCAACCCGCTGGTCCTGCTGCTGCTCGTGGGCGTCGCGGCGATCGCGGTTTCGCTGCGCCGCTCCGACCAGCCGTGGGCCCGCTCGTTCGTGCTCTACGTCTGGCTGGGCATCGCGATCGTGGTGATCCGGGTGGCGTTCCGGGTGGTCTTCGGTGGCTGGGCCAGCGGGACCGTGCTGCTCGACCTGCCCGAGATCCCGCTGCCGGACTGGGTCGCCGGGATCACCCTGCTCGGCCCGGTGCACGCCGACGCGCTGCTCGCCGCGGCGTACGACGGGCTCCGGCTGGCCACCATCGTGATCTGCGTCGGCGCCGCGAACTCGCTGGCCAACCCCAAGCGACTGCTCCGTTCGGTGCCGCCCGCCCTCTACGAGATCGGCACCGCCCTCGTGGTCGCGGTCAGCGTGCTGCCGCAGTTCGCCGACAGCGTCCGCCGGGTGCGCGCCGCCCAGAGCCTGCGCGCGGGGGAGACCGCCCGGATCGCCCGGCTGCGCCGGTTCCTGGTGCCGGTGCTCGAGGACGCCCTCGAGCGGTCGCTCGCGCTCGCCGCGGGCATGGACACCCGCGGCTACGGCCGGGCCACCGGCCTGACCCGAGCCCAACGACGTACCACGGGAGCGCTGATGCTGGTCGGCCTCGGCGGCATCTGCGTGGGCACCTACGCGGTGCTCGACACCACCGCGCCCCGCTACCTGGCGCTGCCGATGCTCGCGCTCGGTGCGCTGACGGCGGGCGCCGGCCTGGTCAGCGCCGGCCGACGGGTCGAGCGCACCCGCTACCGCGCGGACCGGTGGCGCCGGCCCGAGCTGGCCGTCGCCGCCTCCGGCGTCGCCGTCGCTGCCGCCGGGTGGTGGATCGGCCACCACCAGCTCGAGGTCGCCTACCCCGCGCTGGATGCGGTGCCGCCGGTGAGCGCGGCCGCGCTGCTGGCCGCCGCGGTCGCGCTCGGCGGCGCCCTCTGCTCACCACCGCCGGCCCGCCCCGTCGCGTCGGCCCCGGTGCGCCTCGGCGAGCGGCAGGAGGCGGCGGCGTGATCGAGCTGCGCGACATCCGCTTCGCCTACGGCGACGGCCCGCCGGTGCTCGCCGGCGTGGACCTGGACATCGACGAGGGCGAGCTGGTCCTCGTCTCCGGGCCGACCGGCGCCGGCAAGTCGACGCTGCTCGGCGTGGTCACCGGGCTGGTGCCGCGCTTCACCGGCGGCACCCTGAGCGGCGACGTGCTGCTCGACGGCGTGAGCATCGTGCGCACGCCGCCGCGCGAGCGCGCGCACCGGATCGGCTACGTCGGCCAGAACCCGGCCGCGGGATTCGTCACCGACACGGTCGAGGAGGAGCTCGCCTACGGCATGGAGCAGCTCGGGCTGCCGCCCGACACGATGCGCCGCCGGGTGGAGGAGACCCTCGACCTGCTCGGCATCGCGGACCTGCGCGGCCGCGACCTGCGCACCCTCTCCGGCGGCCAGCAGCAGCGGGTCGCGATCGGCTCGGTGCTCACCATGCACCCGCAGCTCCTGGTGCTCGACGAGCCGACCTCGGCGCTCGACCCGACCGCGGCCGAGGAGGTGCTGGCGACCCTCACCCGGCTCGTCCACGACCTCGGCGTCTCGGTGCTGGTGGCCGAGCACCGCCTGGAGCGGGTGGTCCCGTTCGCGGACCGGATGTGCCTGCTCACCGGGGCCGGCCGGGTCCACGTGGGCAAGCCCGGCGAGCTGCTGGTGACCTCGCCGGTGGCGCCGCCGATCGTCGAGCTCGGCCGGGCCGCGGGCTGGCGGCCGTTGCCGCTGAACGTCCGCGACGCGCGCCGCCTGGCCCGCGGCCTGGCCCAGCGGCTCGGCAGTCTGCCGGACGTCGAGGAGCCCGAGGCGGAGCCGGCCGTCGCCGTACGCCGGCTCGCGGTCGTGCACGGCGAGACGGTCGCCGTGCGCGACGTCGACCTCGCGCTCGGCGGCGGCCGGGTCACCGCGCTGATGGGTCGCAACGGGTCCGGGAAGTCCTCGCTGATCTGGGCGCTGCAGGGCAGCGGCCGCCGCTCGGGCGGCCAGGTGAGCATCGACGGCACCGACCCGGCGCGGCTGAGCGCCGCCGGGCGGCGCGAGCTGGTCGGGCTGGTCCCGCAGAACGCCGCCGACCTGCTGTACCTCGAGACGGTCGCCGAGGAGTGTGCCGCCGCCGACGGCGGCACCGGGGTCTGCCGGCAGCTGCTCGAGCGGCTCGTCCCCGGCATCCCCGCGACCCAGCACCCGCGCGACCTCTCCGAGGGCCAGCGACTCGCGCTGGTGCTCGCCATCGTGCTCAGCGCGCGACCCCGGGTGCTGCTGCTCGACGAGCCCACCCGTGGGTTGGACTACGCCGCCAAGCGGGTGCTCGCGCGGGTGCTGCGCGGGCTCGCGGCCGAGGACCGCACGGTCCTGGTCGCCACTCACGACGTCGAGTTCGTCGCGCAGGTGGCCGACGACGTGCTCGTGCTCGCCGAGGGCGAGGTCGTCTCGTCGGGGCCGGTGCGCCGGGTGGTCGCGGAGTCGCCCTCGTTCGCGCCGCAGGTGACCAAGGTGCTCGGCCCACCGTGGCTGCGGGTCGACGAGGTGGTCCGTCGGCTGGCCGAGCAGGCGAGCGCCTCGTGACCGGGCCGGTCGCCGCGCCCGCGGTGCGGATCGCGCCGCGCTCGGGCGCCGTGCTCGCGGTCGCCTCGGTCGCGGGACTGATGATGCTGTGCTGGCCGCTGCTGCTGCGGGTCCCCGAGGGCAGCCGGGTCGACCCGCCGTTCGTGTTCGTCGCGCTGCTGCCCGTGGTGCTCGCGGTGGTGCTCGCCGAGCTCAACGAGGGCGGCCTGGACCCGCGGGTGCTCGCCGTGCTGGGCGTGCTCAGCGCGGTGAACGCCATCCTCCGCGGGATCTCGCCGGGCACCGCCGGCGTTGAGCTGACGTTCTTCCTGCTGATCCTGGCCGGGCGGGTCTTCGGCGCCGGCTTCGGGTTCGTGCTGGGCTGCACGTCGCTGTTCGCCTCGGCGCTGATGACCGCCGGGGTGGGGCCGTGGCTGCCGTACCAGATGCTGTGCGCGGCCTGGGTCGGGATGGGGGCCGGCCTGCTGCCGCGGCGGGTGACCGGCCGGGCCGAGATCGCGATGCTGGCGGCGTACGGCGTGGCCGCGGCGTACCTGTTCGGGCTGTTCATGAACCTGTCCGGCTGGCCGTTCCTGACCGGCATCGAGGTCGCGGGCCACGCCGGCTCGCTGTCCTACGTGGCCGGCGCCCCGGTCCTGGACAACCTGCACCGGTTCGTCGTCTACACGCTGCTGACCTCGACCGGCAGCTGGGACACCGTCCGGGCCGTCACGAACGCGGTCGCGATCGTGGTGCTCGGCCCGGCGGTGCTCACCACGCTGCGCCGCGCGGCCCGGCGGGCGACCGTGACCGGCTCGGTCACCGTCACGGCTCGATGAGCAGGATCCGGTCGTCCTGCGGCCCGGGGTCGCCGCGGCCGTCCCGGTTGCTGGTCGTCACCCACAGCCGGCCCTCCGGGGTGACCACCACGGTGCGCATCCGGCCGTACTCGCCGACGAAGAAGTCGACCGGGTGGCTCGCATGGTCGCCGTGCACGTCGACCCGCCACAGCCGCTCGCCGCGCAGCGACGCGAGCCAGAGCCGCCCGTCGAGCCAGGCCAGGCCGGACGGCGACGCCACGTCGGTCTCCCACACGACCTGCGGGTCCACCAGGCCGTCGCGGCCGCCGCGCCCCTCGACGATCGGCCAGCCGTAGTTGCGGCCCGGCCGGATCAGGTTCAGCTCGTCGTAGGTCTGGTCGCCGAACTCGGAGGCCCACAGCCGGTCGTGGTCGTCGAACGCCAGGCCCTGGACGTTGCGGTGCCCGAAGGACCAGATCGCCGAGCCCGGGAACGGGTTGCCGGGCGCCGGGTCCCCGTCGGTGGTGATCCGCAGGATCTTGCCCGCGAGCGTGCTCCGGTCCTGCGCGAGGTCGCGCTCGCCGGTCTCGCCGGTCGAGGCGTACAGGTAGCCGTCCGGCCCGAACGCCAGCCGCCCGCCGTCGTGGATCCCTCCGACCGGGATCCCGTCCAGGATCACGGTGAGCGGGCCGAGCCTGCCGCGCTCCAGCCGCGCCTTGACGATCCGGTTGTCCGAGGCCGTGCTCAGGTAGAAGAACAGGGTCCGGTCGCGCGCGAAGTCCGGTGACGACGCCACGCCGAGCAGGCCGGCCTCGCCGCCCGTGTCGCCGTTGGACACCGCCGCGTCGATGACGCCGACCTCCCGCACGTCGTACGACGGCGCCTCGAGCAGCAGCACCCGCCGGGTGTCGCGCTCGGTGACGACCGCGTCGCCGCCCGGCAGGAACGCCACGCCCCAGGGCGCGGCGAGCCCGGTCGCGATCGTGCCGACGACCTCGGCGGGGCCGTCGTCGGTCGCCGGGGTGTTGTCGCCGGTCGGCTTGGACGACTCGGTCGTCGGGCCCGACTGCGGGGTCGCGGTCACCGTGTCCCCGGGGTCGGGGTCGCCAGGCTCCTCGTCGCCGCCGCAGGCGGTCAGCAGCGCTGCGGTGAGGGCGGCGGCCCCGGCCAGCGCCGCGGTGCGTCGCATGTCACCCGACCCTACGCAGGAACTCCAGGAGCAGGGCGTGCACGCGGTCGGGGTGCTCCATCTGCACGAAGTGGCTGCCGCGCAGCTCGGTGTAGGTCGCGCCGTCGATCCGGGCTGCCGCGCTGGCGATCGCGTGCGTGCCGGCGAGCAGGTCGAAGGTGCCGGCGACGAACGCTGCCGGCACCCGGATCCCGCTCAGCGGCACCCGCGGGTGCCTGGAGGTGTGCAGGGCGACGTGGAAGTACCACTCGACCGGCGTCTCGAGGAACGACGCGATCGCGCGCCGCGCGAGCTCGGGGTCGGCGACGGGGAACATGAAGCCGCTGTGGCTGAGCACGTCGATCGTGCGCCGGCCCACCGGCAGCCGGGTGGACAGCGGGGTGACCAGGTGCCCGCCGTACTTGAGGACCCGCGAGATGTTGACCGCGAGCGCCTTCGCGGCGAACCGCGGCACCCGCAGCGGGCGCAGCATCGTCGCGAACGTGTCGCCCGGCACCCCCGCGACCGCGAACAGGCCGCTGACCCGCTCGGGGTGGCGCACGGCCAGCTCGTACATCGTGTTCACGCCCATCGACCAGCCGACCAGCACCGCGCGGTCGATGCCGAAGTGGTCCATGACCGAGAGGCCGTCCTCGGCGAACGCCTCGATGCCGACGTGCTCGGGGTCGGCCGGGCGCTCGGACCCGCCGGTCCCGCGATGGTTCCACGAGACGACGCGGACGCCGCAGCCGGCGTCGAGGAACGCGGGCCACGCCCAGGCGCTGGTGCCGAGGCCGTTGCACAGCACGACCGTGGGGCCGGTCATGGTGCCGTCCGGGTCGTTGGTCCAGGCGCGCAGGCGGGTCCCGTCGTCGGAGAGCACCTGGTGGAACGCGAGGGTCGGCCCCGGGACGGCGCTGGCGGGGGTCGCGGACATGGACCCGATTGTGCACCGTCGGGTCCGGGGCGCTCCCTCAGCCGTGGGCGGCGCGGCCCCGGGCCGCGGGCACCGGAGCCTGGTGCCGGGCCGCCAGGAACTCGTCGACCTCGTCGCGCTCCGCGCGCTGCTGGGCGAGCGCGGTGGCGGCGACCATGGCGTTGCGGCGGGCCCGGAGCTGCGACTCCACCGGCCAGCGCCGCGCCTTGCCGATCGCGGGGCCGATCGCGGGGCGGATCGCGGGCTGGAGCAGGTGTGCGGCGATGTTCATGGCGGCTCCCGTGAGGCACTCCCGAGCGGGTGGTTCGCTCGATGCTAGACAGCGGGCGATTCGCCGAGGTCAACGTCGGATGACGGTTGTGTGAACTCGCCGAGGGAATCGCACCGTGATCAGTCGGGTGCCGGCGCGGCGGTCGGTGCGGAGCGGGTGGCGCCGACCGAGGCGACGACCACGCACACCAGGGCGATCCACTGCTCGGCGCTGAGCAGCTCGCCGAGCACCACGATGCCGGCCAGCGCGGCGGCGGCCGGCTCGAGGCTCATCAGCACGGAGAACACCGAGGGCCGCAGCGAGCGGAGCGCGACCAGCTCGCAGCTGTAGGGCACCACGGAGCTGAGCAGGCCGACGGCCGCGCCGAGCACCAGGATCCGGGGGTCGAGCAGGTCCGACCCGCCGACGCCGATCGCGAACGGCGTGAGCAGCGCGGTCGCGACCACCGACGCCAGGGCGAGCCCGTCGAAGCCCGGCCACCGGCGCCCGGTCTGCGCGCTCAGCAGGATGTACGACGCCCACATGGCGCCGGCGAGCAGCGCGAACAGCACGCCCGCGAGGGTCAGGTCGCCGCCACCCAGGCCGAGCAGCGCGACGCCGGTCGCCGCGAGCAGCACCCACACCAGGTCGCGGGCCCGGCGGGACCCGAGCACCGCGAGCGTGAGCGGCCCGACGAACTCCAGGGTCACCGCGACCCCCAGCGGGATCCGCGCGAACGCCTGGTAGATCGCCCAGTTCATCACCCCGAGGCTCGCGCCGAACCCGAGCACCACCAGCCAGTCCGAGCGGGACCGGCCGCGCAGCACCGGCCGCGCCAGCGCGAGCAGCACGATCGCGCTGGTCACCAGCCGCAGCCACACGATCGTCGTGGGCGCGACCTCGTCGAACAGGCTCTTGGCGACCCCGGCGCCGAACTGCACCGAGAGGATGCCGATGAGCACCAGCCAGACGGGAGAGACGGGGGAGACCGGCCCGCGCGATGAGTTCGGGTCGATCACCCGGTCAATCTAGAAGGTTGTCCCCGGGTTGGTGCACCCTGGGCTCACGAGGGGTCGGAACAGGAGAGGAAGTGGACATGGCTGACCGGACGCTGTTGATGGTCGGGACCCGCAAGGGCCTGTGGCTCGGCACCTCGGACGAGGCGCGCACGGACTGGGAGTTCACCGGGCCGCACTGTGACATGGAGGAGGTCTACTCCTGCCTGGTCGACACCCGGTCCGATCCGCCCCGGCTGCTCGCCGGCGCCTCCTCGAGCTGGCTGGGCCCGCAGGTGCGCCGGTCCGACGACCTCGGCGCGAGCTGGCAGGAGACCCCCGGCGGTGCGATCCGCTTCCCCGACGGCAGCGACACGACCGTCGAGCGGGTCTGGCAGCTGGTGCCCGGGCCCGAGGACGGGGTCGTGTACGCCGGCACCGAGCCCGGCGCGGTCTGGCGCTCGACCGACCGCGGCGAGACGTTCGCCCTCGAGCAGGGGCTCTGGGACCACCCCCACCGGCCGCAGTGGAACGCCGGCTTCGGCGGCCAGGCCTTCCACACGGTGCTGCCGCACCCGACCGACCCGCTCTCGGTGACCGCGGCCATCTCCACCGGCGGGGTCTACCAGACCAACGACGGCGGCCGGTCCTGGGAGCCGCGCAACCAGGGCATCCGCGCCGAGTTCCTCCCCGAGGGCCAGCAGTACCCGGAGTTCGGCCAGTGCGTCCACAAGATCACCCGGCACCCCTCGCGCCCGGAGCGGCTGTTCCTCCAGAACCACGGCGGCGTCTACCGCTCGGACGACCACGGTGGCACCTGGACCTACATCGGCGACGGCCTGCCCTCCGACTTCGGGTTCGCGATCGTCGTGCACCCCCACGAGCCGGACACGGTCTTTGTCTTCCCGAACGGCAGCGGCGACGGCCGCTACCCGCCCGGCGGCAAGGCGCGCGTGTGGCGCTCGTCCGATGCCGGCGAGACCTGGGAGGAGCTCGGCGCCGGCCTGCCGGATAGGTTCTACGTCGCGGTGATGCGCGACGCGATGTGCGTCGACGGCCACGACCGCACCGGCCTCTACTTCGGTGCCCGCAACGGCTCGGTGTGGGGCTCGACCGACGAGGGCGGGACCTGGCGCCCGGTGGTCGACAACCTGCCCGACGTGATGGTGGTGCGCGCCGCCGCGATCTGAGCGACGTACCTGACAGAACTGCTGCCGCCCGCGCGGAACTCCGACAGATACGCCAGGTGCGTGGCTGCGCCCGGGTCAGCCCTGGGCTGCGAGCGGCGGGGGCGGGTCGACGTACGCCGGCAGCTCGCCGGTCGCGTCGCTCTCCTCGGGCGGCAGGATCGGGTCGGGGACGCCCGCGGTGATCGTGCTGCCGTCGGCGCGGGTGCCGCCGGTGATCGGGTGCTCGCCGAGCAGCCCGTCGATCCGGTCGCCCTGGTCGGGCAGGTCGACGACCAGCGGGGCGTCCTTGGTCAGGACGTACTCCGTGCCGCGCACCGTCAGCGACACCTCGTCCTCGCCGGCGGCCACGACCGTGAACGTGATCCGCTCCTCGGTGAGCTCGACGAGGAGCCGCGAGCCGTGCCAGCAGATCCGGAACGTCAGCCCCGGCCAGGTGGCCGGCAGGCGCGGGTCGAAGCTGAGCCGACCGCCGTGGTCGCGCATGCCGCCGAACCCGAAGACCAGCGCGGTCCACACGCCGCCGGTCGAGGCGATGTGCAGCCCGTCGAGGGTGTTGCCGTGCAGGTTCGCGAGGTCGACGTAGAGCGACTCGTGGAAGTAGTGCAGCGCCGCCTCGTGGTAGCCGACCTCTGCGGCGATCACCGACTGCACCACCGCCGAGAGCGTCGAGTCGCCGGTGGTGATCGGGTCGTAGTACTCGAAGTCGGCGCGCTTCTCCTCGAGGGTGAAGCGGTCGCCCTGCAGCAGCAGCGCCAGCACGACGTCGGCCTGCTTGAGCACCTGGAACCGGTAGATCACCAGCGGGTGGTAGTGCAGCAGCAGCGGACGCAGCTCGGCCGGGGTGCGCGACAGGTCCCACACCTCGCGGTCGAGGAAGTAGTCGTCCTGCGGGTGGATGCCGAGCCCCTCGTCGTACGGGATCGTCATGCCCTTCGCGCAGGCCCGCCACTCCGCGACCTCGTCGGGGTCCACGCGCAGCCGCGCGACCACGCGCCCGTAGTCGTCGGGGTGGTGCGCGCGGATCCACTCCAGCGACTCCACGGCCTGCTCGAGGTTGAAGCGCGCCATCACGTTCGTGAACAGGTTGTTGTTGACGACGGTCGTGTACTCGTCGGGCCCGGTGACGCCGTGGATGTGGAACGTCGGCCCGCCGTTGCTGCGCCAGAACCCGAGGTCGGCCCACATCCGGGCGGTCTCGACCAGGATGTCGATGCCCTCGCGGATCAGGAAGCCGTGGTCGCCGGTCGCCCGGACGTACTTGACGAGCGCGTAGGCGATGTCCGCGTCGATGTGCACCTGCGCCGACCCGGCGGCGTAGTACGCCGAGGCCTCCTCGCCGTTGATCGTGCGCCACGGGTACATCGCGCCGCTCTGCGCCATCTCGCGGGCCCGCTCCCGGGCCGCCGGCAGCATCACCGAGCGGAAGTGCAGCGCGTTGAGCGCCACCGCGGGCCGGGTGTAGCTGAGGAACGGGATCACGTAGATCTCGGTGTCCCAGAAGTAGTGGCCCTCGTAGCCGGACCCGGTCACGCCCTTGGCCGGTACGCCGAGCCCGTCGATGCGCCCGGTGGCCTGGGCGAGGCCGAACAGGTTGAAGCGGATCGCCTGCTGGACCGCGCGGTGCTCGGGGGTGCTGCCGGCGATCTCGACGTCGGCGGTGTCCCAGAAGTCGGTGAACCAGGCGCGCTGGTCGGCCAGGTAGTACTCCACCCCGTGCCGCCGGGCCCGGTCGAGCGTGCGGTCGCAGCGGTCGGAGAGCTCGCGGACCGGCGCGACCCGGGAGGTGTGGTAGGCGACCGTCTTCTCCAGCCGCATGGTGGTGCCCTGGGTCGCGTCGATCCGGATCACCGTCTTGGCCTGGTCGTCCGTGCACCGCGGCAGCGCCTCGTGCACGTCGGTCGTCCGCAGCACGTGGTCGGCGGCGACCGCGATCGTCATCCCCGAGTGGGCGCACTGGTAGCCCAGGCCCATCCGGTCGTCGGTGGCGTAGCTGGCCCGGGGCAGCAGCACCCGCTCGCCGAACGCCGCCGCGCGGCGTGGGTCGACCACGTCGCCCGGCACCGGGTGCACGGCGCGGTACTCGTCCAGGCCGTCCTGCCGGTTCAGGATCTGCGAGGAGACCACCACGGGCGCGTCGCCGCTGAGCATCTCGACCTCGAGGGTCATCACCGCCAGGTGCCGCTGCGACATCGAGACCATCCGGGTGGAGTCGATGCGGACCCGCTTGCCGGACGGCGTGCGCCAGATCAGGTGCCGCCGCAGGATGCCGTCGCGGAAGTCGAGCCGCCGCTCGTAGTACTCCAGGTCCGCGGTCCCGAACGTGAGCGGCTCGTCGTCGACGTAGATCTTGAGGACCTTGGTGTCCGGCGCGTTCACGATCGTCTGGCCGGTGCGCGCGAAGCCGAACGCCGACTCGGCATGCCGGATCGGCCAGGTCTCGTGGAACCCGTTCACGAAGGTGCCGTGGGCGTACGCCGGGCGGCCCTCCTCGGGGTTGCCGCGCATGCCGAGGTAGCCGTTGCCGACCGCGAACAGCGTCTCGGTCACGCCCAGGTCGTCGGGGCGGTAGCCGGTCTCGACCAGCGCCCACGGATCGGCGGGGAACCGGCCCCGGTCGAGCGGGTCGGGATCCACCCGGCGGTGGTGCGTCGTCACGCGGGGTCACCCGCGCCCGGCACCAGCTCGGCCAGGTCGGACACGACCGTGTCGGCGCCGGCCGCGGCCAGCGTCTCGGGACCGGCGCCCCGGTCGACGCCGATCACCAGCCCGAAGCCCCCGGCTGCACCCGCGCGCACCCCCGACACCGCATCCTCCAGCACCACGGTCCGATCGGCCGCTGCGCCCAGGTCCTGAGCGGCTGCGAGGAAGGTGTCGGGCGCGGGCTTGCCGGGCAAGCCGCGCTCGGTGGCGACGGCGCCGCTCATCACGGTGCGGAACCGGCCGGCGAGGCCGGCCGCCTCCAGGACCGCGGGGGCGTTCGCCGAGGACGACACGACACCGAGGGGCAGGCGGAGCTGCTCGAGGTGGTCCAGCAGCAGCACCGAGCCCGGGTACGCCGCGACCCCGTCGCGCTCGAGCACCACGTTGAACGCGTCGTTCTTGCGGTTGCCGAGCCCGCACACGGTGTCGGCCGACGGCGGGTCGTCCGGGGTCCCCTCGGGCAGCGCGATGCCCCGCGAGGACAGGAAGTCGCGGACCCCGTCGTACCGCGGCTTGCCGTCGACCTGGGCGAAGTAGTCGACCTCGGTGTACGGCGAGGCGTCGCCCGGACCCTCGTAGGCCGCCAGGAACGCGTTGAACATGTCCGACCAGGCGCGCATGTGGACCTCGGCGGTGGGGGTGACCACACCGTCCAGGTCGAAGAGCACTGCGTCGTACCTGCGCCAGCTCACCGAAGTCACCCCGAAAGGCTAGGGCTTCTCGGTGGTCGAGCCCACCGAGCCCCCAGGTGTGCCGACCAATATCCTGGGCGCATGACCGAGCCCACCTCCCGCCCCGACATCAAGCCCCGCTCCCGCGACGTCACCGACGGCCTGGAGAAGGCCGCCGCGCGCGGCATGCTGCGGGCGGTAGGCATGGGCGACGAGGACTTCGCGAAGCCGCAGATCGGCGTGGGCTCGAGCTGGAACGAGATCACCCCGTGCAACCTGTCGCTGGACCGGCTCGCCAAGGCCGTCAAGAACGGTGTGCACGCGGCCGGCGGCTACCCGCTCGAGTTCGGCACCATCTCGGTCTCCGACGGCATCTCGATGGGCCACGAGGGCATGCACTTCTCACTGGTCTCGCGCGAGGTGATCGCCGACTCCGTGGAGACGGTGATGATGGCCGAGCGGCTCGACGGCTCGGTGCTGCTCGCCGGCTGCGACAAGTCGCTGCCCGGCATGATGATGGCCGCCGCGCGCCTCGACCTCGCCAGCGTCTTCCTGTACGCCGGCTCCACGATGCCCGGCCAGGTCGACGGCAACGACGTGACGATCATCGACGCGTTCGAGGCCGTCGGGGCGTGCCTGGCCGGCAAGATCACCCGTGCCGAGGTCGACCGCATCGAGCGCGCGATCTGTCCGGGGGAGGGCGCCTGCGGCGGCATGTACACCGCGAACACGATGGCCTCGGTCGCCGAGGCGATCGGCATGTCCCTGCCCGGCTCGGCGGCCCCGCCGGCCGTCGACCGACGCCGCGACGGGTTCGCCCACCGCTCGGGCGAGGCCGTGGTCGACCTGCTGCGCCAGGGCATCACCGCCCGCCAGATCATGACCCGCGAGGCGTTCGAGAACGCGATCACCGTCGTGATGGCGCTCGGCGGCTCGACCAACGCCGTGCTCCACCTGCTGGCCATGGCCCGCGAGGCCGACGTCGACCTCACCATCGACGACTTCAACCGCGTCGGCGACAAGGTCCCGCACCTGGGCGACCTGAAGCCGTTCGGCAAGTACGTCATGAACGACGTCGACAAGATCGGCGGCATCCCCGTGGTGATGAAGGCGCTGCTCGACGCCGGCCTCATGCACGGCGACGCGCTCACGGTCACCGGCAAGACCCTCGCCGAGAACCTCGAGGACCTCGCGCCGCCGGCCCTCGACGACGAGGTCATCCGCAGCCTGGACCGGCCGATCCACAAGACCGGCGGCCTCACGATCCTCAAGGGCTCGCTCGCCCCCGAGGGTGCCGTGGTCAAGACCGCCGGCTTCGACGACTCGGTCTTCACCGGCACCGCCCGGGTCTTCGACGGCGAGCGCGCCGCGATGGACGCGCTCGAGGCCGGCGAGATCAAGGCCCGCGACGTCGTGGTGATCCGCTACGAGGGACCCAAGGGCGGGCCCGGGATGCGCGAGATGCTCGCGATCACCGGCGCGATCAAGGGCGCCGGCCTCGGCAAGGACGTGCTGCTGATCACCGACGGCCGCTTCTCGGGCGGTACCACGGGTCTGTGCGTCGGCCACATCGCGCCGGAGGCCGTCGACGGCGGGCCGATCGCGTTCGTGCGCGACGGCGACCAGATCACCCTCGACGTCGCCAATCGGCTGCTCGAGGTCGAGATCGGCGATCAGGCGGAGTGGGAGCAGCGCAAGGTCGGCTGGGAGCCCAACCCGCCCAAGTACACCCGGGGCGTGCTCGGCAAGTACGCCAAGATCGTCCAGTCGGCCGCCCACGGCGCCATCACCGGCTGAGGACGCAGCCTCCCGCGACGGTGAACGAGGCCCGATGGGTCTCGCCCGGCTCGAGCACGACCAGGTCGACGCCGGTGCGGAACGCGTCCGGCGGGCAGGTCGTCGGCTCGACCGCCAGCGAGCGGCGCGGCGGGTCGTGGGTGTCGGAGGTGAACACGTGTACCCAGCCGAAGCCGTCGTCGAGGGTGAGCGTCACGGCGCGCCCCTCCGGGTCGGTGATCGTCACGACGCGGTCGGTCAGCCCGCCGAACGGGTGGTCGATGACCGCGTCGCCGACGAGCCGGCCCTCGCGGAAGTCGTACGCCGTCCCGGCCACCGGCTGCGCCGGTCGGGCGAGGCCGCGCTCGTCCATCGGGCACCACGTGGTCGCCGGGATCTGCAGGGTCAGCTCGTCGACCGGCCGGTCGAAGGTGAAGTACGGGTGGTGCCCGGTGCCGTACGGCGCGGCCGTGGGGCCGGCGTTGGTGGCCGCGAGGGTGACCCGCAGGCCGGTGTCGGTGAGCTCGTAGTCGACCGCCAGGTCGAGCGGGAACGGGTACCCGGCCTGCGGGACCAGGGCGAGCCGCAGGGAGGCGTGCGTGTCGTCGTGGTGGGCGAGCGTCCACTCCACCCAGCCCGCGAGGCCGTGCAGGGCGTTACCGCGCTCGGGCTCGGTCAGCGGCAGCCGGAGCCGCCGGCCGCCGAACTCGTAGGCCCCGTCGCCGACCCGGTTCGGCCACGGCATCAGCACCCAGCCGCGGTAGTCCGGGCACACCTGACCCGCCGGGTAGCCGGCCAGCAGCGGGCGCCCGTCGTACGACAGCGACCGGAGGCCGGCGCCGACGGTGACGACCTCGGCGCGGTAGGGGCCGTGGGCGAGGACGAGGTTCTGGCCGGCCGGATCACGCACACGTCAACCCTAGAGCCGCCCTTCGCACACGCTCCCACGGCGCTCCGACTACCCTCGGCTCGTGGCACTCGTCGCGGGGGTAGACACCTCCACCCAGTCCTGCAAGATCGTCGTCTGTGACGCGGAGAGCGGCGAGCTCGTCCGCAGCGGCGCCGCCCCCCATCCGGACGGCACCGAGGTGCACCCGGACGCCTGGTGGGACGCCTTCCAGCAGGCGCGGGCGGCCGCCGGCGGGCTCGACGACGTCGAGGCGATCGCCGTCGGCGGGCAGCAGCACGGCATGGTCTGCCTCGACGAGCGGGGCGCCGTCGTCCGTCCGGCGCTGCTGTGGAACGACACCCGCTCCGCGCAGGCCGCGCGCGACCTGATCGACGAGCTCGGCGGCCCGGCCGCCTGGGTCGACGCCGTCGGGCTGGTCCCGGTCGCGTCGTTCACGGTCACCAAGCTGCGCTGGCTGGCGCGCCACGAGCCCGAGAACGCCGCTCGGACGGCGGCGGTCTGCCTGCCCCACGACTGGCTCACCTGGAGGCTCGCCGGCCACCCCGGACCGGACGGGCGGGGCCTCGACGCCCTCGCCACCGACCGCGGCGACGCGAGCGGCACCGGCTACTGGTCGCCCACGACCGGCCAAGGAAATCTGGGGGAGTACCGCCGCGACCTGCTCGAGCTCGGCCTGGGTCACGACGCGGTGCTGCCGCGGGTGCTCGGCCCCGCGGAGGCCGCCGGCCGGACGCCCGCCGGCCAGCTGCTCGGCCCCGGCACCGGTGACAACGCCGCCAGCGCGCTGGGCCTCGGCGCCGTCTCGGGCGACGTGATCGTCTCGATCGGCACGTCCGGGGTGGCGTGCGCGGTCGCGGACCAGCCGGTCGGCGACGTCTCCGGCGCCGTCGCCGGGTTCGCCGACGCCACCGGCCGGTTCCTGCCGCTGGTCGCGACCATGAACGCCGCGCGCGTGCTCGCGGCCGCCGAGCGGATCCTCGGCGTCGACCACGACGAGTTCTCCGAGCTCGCGCTGTCCGCGCCCGCCGGCGCCGGCGGGATGGTGCTGGTGCCCTACCTCGAGGGCGAGCGCACCCCGAACCGGCCCGACGCCACCGGTGCCCTGCACGGCATGCGGCTGGAGACCACTGACCCGGCGCATCTTGCCCGCGCCGCGGTCGAGGGCATGTTGTGCGGCCTGGCGGACGCGGTGGACGCCGTCCGGGCCCTCGGCACCCCGGTCGAGCGGATCATCCTGGTCGGCGGCGCGGCCCGCTCCCGGGCGGTCCGCGAGATCGCCTCGGCCGTGCTCGGGCTCCCGGTCACGGTCCCGCAGCCGGGGGAGTACGTCGCCCGTGGCGCGGCCCGTCAGGCCGCCTGGGTGCTCTCGGGCGGCGCGGAGCCGCCGCAGTGGCCGCTGGCCGACGTGGTCGCCACCGAGGTCGAGCCGACCCCGCAGGTGCGGGCCCGGTACGCCGAGGTCCGCGACCTGACGGCGACCCGCCCGTGACCGGTCGGGCCACCCAGCACGCCGAGCGGCTCGACGCCGTCGACCCGCTGGCGTCGTACCGCGACCGCTTCGTCGGCGCCGACCAGCCGCTCGTCTACTTCGACGGCAACTCGCTGGGCCGGCCGCTGGCGGTGACCGGCCCGCGGCTCGCGGCGTTCGTGGAGCAGGAGTGGGGTGGCCGCCTGATCCGCGGCTGGGACGAGCGGTGGTTCGAGCTGCCGCAGGTGCTCGGCGACGACCTGGGCCGGGTGGTGCTCGGCGCGGCGCCCGGCCAGACGGTCGTCGGCGACTCGACCACAGTGCTGCTCTACAAGCTGATGCGCGCGGCGGTCGCGGCCCGCCCGGGGCGCACCGAGATCGTGATCGACCGCGACAACTTCCCGACCGACCGGTACGTCGCGGCCGGGGTTGCTCAGGAGTGCGGGCTGACGCTGCGCTGGATCGAGGTCGACCCGGCCGCCGGGGTCACGGCGTCGCTGCTGGAGGCCGTGGTCGGACCGGCGACGGCGCTGGTGGTGCTCTCGCACGTCGCCTACCGCTCGGCCTGGCTCGCCGACCTGCCGGAGCTGACCCGGATCGCCCAGGACGCCGGCGCGCTGGTGCTGTGGGACCTGTGCCATTCCGTGGCCTCGGTGCCGATCGCGCTCGACGAGGCCGGCGCGGACCTGGCGGTCGGCTGCACCTACAAGTACCTCAACGGCGGCCCCGGCTCGCCGGCCTTCGCCTACGTCGCGCAGCGGCACCTCGAGGAGCTGACCCAGCCGATCCAGGGGTGGATGGGCGCCGCGGACCCGTTCCTCATGGGGCCGTCCTACGCCCCGGCGGCCGGCGTGCGCCGGTTCCTCTCCGGCACCCCTCCCATCGTCGGGATGCTGGCCATCCAGGACATGCTCGGCCTCGTCGAGGAGGCCGGCATGGACGCGGTGCGCGCCAAGTCGGTGGCGCTCACGTCGTACGCCGTCGAGGTCGCCGACGCGCTGCCCGGCCCGCTCGGGGTCGTGCTCGCCTCGCCGCGCGACCCGGACCGGCGGGGCGGCCACGTGACGCTCAACCACCCGCGGATGCGCGAGGTCACCGCGGCCCTGTGGGAGCGCGACGTGATCCCCGACTACCGCGACCCGCACGGGCTGCGTATCGGGCTGTCGCCCTTGTCCACGTCGTTCGCCGAGGTGCGGGCCGGCCTCGAGGCCGTGCGCGAGGTCCTCGAGGCCTGAGGGCCGGACTGTTCGGGCAAAGCCTGCACTGTTCGGCCGAAGTTTCGGCCGAACAGTGCAGGTTTCCCCGGGTACCCGGGGAAACCGACAGCCGGGCCGCTCGCACTCCACGCAGCCGGTCCCGCGGCGGTGGAGCCGGCCCGACTCGCTGCTCAGTGCTTGAGCGGGAGCGAGGGCGTCGGGCTCTCCGGGCTGGTCGTCGGGGCCGCGGGCTCGACGACCTGGAGCACGCCGCAGGTCACCGGGTCGGTGGCCTCGGCGGGCAGCGACGGGTCGAGCTCGCTGCGGCCGGCGCCGAAGTCGTACTTGCCGTTGCCGTTGTAGTCGATGCCGTGGATCACGAGCACCGCCTTGCCGTGCCGGATCGCGCGGGCCACTCGCTTGGAGACCTCGATGCCGTCGCGGTTGTAGTGGATCTGGCCCTTCTTCGCCAGCGGGTAGCGCTGGACGGCCAGCGTGCTCTTCGGCGAGGTGTCGCCCTTGGTGGTCAGCGACACCTTGACCGGACCGTAGGCCGGCTGGCCCTCGGCGGTGCTGAGCCGGTGGTCGGCGTTGTCGTCGTCGCGCACGCTCGGGCACTCCTGACGGGCCTGGGCGCCGAAGTGGATGTGCTCCGCGTGCGGCATCCCCTTGAGGAGGTGCCGTGCGTCCAGGTCGACCGCGAGCCGGCGGCCGTCCACGACGACGTGCGCGTCACCGGTGACCCCGCTGTTGTTCAGCGGGATGAGCCGGCCGTGCGTCGTCGTACCGCCGTCGGCAGCAGATGGTGCCGCGTCCGAGGCGACGACCGAGGCGCCGACGATGCCGGCGGTGGTGATGAGCGCGCTGGCCGCGACCGCGACCTTCTTCCCGGTGGTGAGTCTCATGGGGCTCTCCCTGTCTCGCTCCCGAGGAAGCGTGTGGGTGGGTGCTTGCTCCGGAGGTTCGACGCTGCCGCGCCCCCGGATGGCTCCCGTCTCACCAGTCGGGATGCCGCGACCTGGACGCTTCGTCCGCGGGCTGTGCCATGGTGGCCGGGTGGACCAGAGGATCAGCTTCATCACGTTGGCCACGCGCGACCTGGACGCGAGCCGCAGGTTCTACGTCGACGGCCTCGGCTGGACCGCCGCGCTGGACGTCCCCGGCGAGGTGCTGATGCTCCAGGTCGGCGAGCACGTCGTGTTCTCGCTCTGGGTCGACACCGCCTTCGAGCAGGAGGTCGGCCCGATCACTCGCGGACCGGGTGTCGCCCCGCTGACGCTCTCCCACAACGTCGCCACCCGCGAAGAGGTCGACGCCGTGCTGGCGACCGCGCGGGCGGCCGGCGCCGACCCGGTGCACGACGCGGTCGAGCGCGACTGGGGCGGCTACACCGGTTACTTCGGCGACCCCGACGGATACCGCTGGGAGATCGCCTTCAACCCCGGACCGATCGGAGAGGTGGTGCTCCCATGACCGACAGCACGAGCGACCCGAAGCAGGTGCTGAGGTTCCCCCAGGTGCAGGCCGAGGGCCTCGACGACTGGCGGTTCTTCCTGATGAAGCTGCACGCCCGGTTCAGGACCGGCAGCTTCACCAAGGGGCTCGAGCTGGTCACCCGGATCACCGAGGCGGCCGAGGCGGCCAACCACCACCCCGACGTGGTGCTGACCTACCCCCAGGTCGACGTCGACCTCCAGAGCCACGACGTGCACGGCGTCACCAGCCGCGACGTCGACCTGGCCCGGCGGATCTCCGAGATCGCCGCCGAGCTCGGCATCGAGGCGGCGCCCCGCGACGTCTCCACCCTCGAGCTCGCTCTCGACGTCCCGGACGCCGCGGCGGTCAAGCCGTTCTGGCGGGCCGTGCTCGGCTACCAGGACAACCAGGACTGGCCGGAGATCAGGGACCCCGGCGGGCGCAACAACACCCTGTGGTTCCAGGAGGCTCCCGGCGCGACCGGCGAGGTCCAGCAGCGCTTCCACCTCGACATCGTGGTGCCGCGCGACGTGGCCGAGGAGCGGGTGGTCGCGGCCGTCGAGGCCGGCGGCACGCTGGTCAGCGAGGACGAGGTGCCGGCGTTCTGGGTGCTCGCCGACCCCCACGGCAACAAGGTCTGCGTCTGCACCGCCGATGGGCGGGAGCCGGCCGGCCAAGAATGAACCGGGGAGTGAGACCGCTGTCCCGCATGCTGGGACGCGTGTCACACTCGGATGCGGGCGGGAGGCCGGTGCCGCTAGCGTGGGGCCATGCGCAACGGCATTCTGGTACGCACGCGACGTGTGGGCTGAGTCGACTCGACAGCAGCGCACACGTCACCCCTCGCCGCCCACCCGGGCCGAGGGGTTTTTTGTTGGGCAGGGCACGGCACCAGGTAGCGAGACGGGAACACAACGATGAGCGAGCAGATGACAGGGGCCCAGAGCCTGGTCAGGTCGCTGGAGGCAGTGGGCACCGAGCACATCTTCGGCATCCCGGGGGGCGCGATCCTCCCGGCGTACGACCCGCTGATGGACTCCTCGATCCGGCACATCCTGGTCCGCCACGAGCAGGGGGCCGGCCACGCCGCCCAGGGGTACGCCGTGGCCACCGGCCGGGTCGGGGTCTGCATGGCCACCTCGGGGCCGGGCGCGACCAACCTCGTCACCCCGCTCGCCGACGCGCACATGGACTCCGTGCCGATGGTGGCCGTCACCGGCCAGGTCGGGGCCGCCCAGATCGGCACCGATGCCTTCCAGGAGGCCGACATCCGCGGCATCACGATGCCGGTCACCAAGCACAACTTCCTGGTCACCGATCCGGCCGAGATCCCGCGCACGATCGCCGAGGCGTTCCACATCGCCTCGACCGGGCGGCCGGGCCCGGTGCTCGTCGACGTCGCCAAGTCCGCGCTCCAGTCGATGACCGACTTCGTCTGGCCGACCGAGCTCGCGCTCCCCGGGTACCGCCCCGTCACCCGGCCGCACTCCAAGCAGATCCGCGAGGCCGCCAGGCTGATCCTGGAGTCGCGCCGCCCGGTGCTCTACGTCGGCGGCGGCACCATCCGCGCGGGTGCGTTCCGCGAGCTGCGCGTGCTCGCCGAGCTCACCGGCATCCCGGTCGTCACGACCCTGATGGCCCGCGGTGCGTTCCCCGACAGCCACCCCCAGCACCTGGGCATGCCCGGCATGCACGGCACCGTCGCGGCCGTGGCCGGCCTGCAGCGCAGCGACCTGATCATCAGCCTCGGCGCCCGCTTCGACGACCGCGTCACCGGCAAGCTCGACTCGTTCGCCCCCGGCGCCCGGGTCATCCACGCCGACATCGACCCGGCCGAGATCGGCAAGAACCGTGCGGTCGACGTCCCGATCGTGGGTGACTGCCGCGAGGTGATCAGCGACCTGGTCGTCGCCCTCAAGGCCGAGGCCGACGCCGGCCACACCGGCGACTACGAGGCCTGGGTGGACTTCCTGGCCGGGGTGAAGAAGAAGTACCCGCTCGGGTACGACACCCCGGCGGACGGCGGCCTGGCCCCCCAGTACGTCCTCGAGCGGCTCGGCGCGATCGCCGGCCCGGAGGCCATCTACTGCGCCGGGGTCGGCCAGCACCAGATGTGGGCCGCCCACTTCGTCGGCTACGAGAACCCGAACACCTGGATCAACTCCGGCGGCCTGGGCACCATGGGCTTCTCGGTGCCGGCCGCGATGGGTGCCAAGGTCGGCCGGCCCGACGCCACCGTCTGGTCGATCGACGGCGACGGGTGCTTCCAGATGACCAACCAGGAGCTCGCGACCTGCGCGATCAACGACATCCCGATCAAGGTCGCGATCATCAACAACGAGTCGCTCGGCATGGTCCGGCAGTGGCAGACCCTGTTCTACAACGAGCGCTACTCCAACACCGACCTGCACTCCAAGCGGATCCCTGACTTCGTCAAGCTGGCCGACGCCTACGGCTGCGTGGGCCTGGCCTGCGAGAGCCCCGACGACGTGGACGCCACGATCCACAAGGCGATGGAGATCGACGACGTCCCGGTCGTGGTGGACTTCCGGGTGCACCGCGACGCGATGGTGTGGCCGATGGTCGCGGCCGGCACCAGCAACGACGAGATCAAGTACGCCCGCGACCTGGCCCCGAAGTTCGACGACGACGCAGATCTGGAGCTCCGTCCATGAGCGCATCCGCGGACACCCGCCACACCCTGTCCGTCCTGGTCGAGAACAAGCCCGGCGTGCTGGCCCGGATCGCGGGCCTGTTCAGCCGGCGCGGCTTCAACATCGACTCGCTCGCGGTCGGACCGACCGAGCACCCCGAGGTCTCCCGGATGACCATCGTGGTCAACGTCGAGGGCTCACCGCTCGAGCAGGTCACCAAGCAGCTGAACAAGCTGGTCGAGGTGATCAAGATCGTCGAGCTCGACGGCGCCGCCTCGGTCAAGCGCGAGCTGCTGCTGGTCAAGGTCAAGGCCGACGTGGAGGCCCGCAGCCAGGTCCTCGACGCCGTCCAGTTGTTCCGCGCCAAGGTGGTCGACGTGGCCCCGGACGCGATCACGATCCAGGCGGTCGGCAACGCCGACAAGCTCTCGGACCTGCTCCGGGTGCTCGAGCCGTTCGGCATCCGCGAGCTCGTGCAGTCCGGCATGGTCGCGATCGGGCGCGGCTCCCGTTCCATCTCCGAGCGCACCCTGCGCCCGGTCCCGATCCCGGCTCCGCCCGCGGCGGGCTGAAGCACCACACCCCTACGAAGGACCGACAAGAAGGAGAAGCCCCCGTGGCTGAGATGTTCTACGACGACGACGCCGACCTGGCCCTGATCCAGGGCAAGAACGTGGCGGTCATCGGCTACGGCAGCCAGGGCCACGCCCACGCGCTGTCGCTGCGTGACTCGGGCGTCGACGTCCGCGTCGGCCTGCAGCCGGACTCGAAGAGCCGCGCCAAGGCCGAGGCCGAGGGCCTGCGGGTCCTCACGCCCGCCGAGGCCGCGGAGGAGGCGGACGTCATCGTCATCCTCGCCCCCGACCAGCACCAGCGGAAGCTGTACGCCGAGGAGATCGAGCCGAACATCACCGAGGGCGACACCCTCGTGTTCGGGCACGGCTTCAACATCCGGTTCGGCTACATCACCCCGCCCGAGGGCGTGAACGTCTTCATGGTCGCTCCCAAGGGCCCCGGCCACCTGGTGCGCCGCGAGTACGTCGACGGCCGGGGCGTCCCGGTCCTCGTCGCGGTCGAGAAGGACCCGTCCGGCAGCACCTGGGACCTGGCGCTGTCGTACGCGAAGGCGATCGGCGGCCTGCGCGCCGGCGGCATCAAGACCACCTTCACCGAGGAGACCGAGACCGACCTGTTCGGTGAGCAGGCCGTGCTCTGCGGCGGCGCCTCGCAGCTGGTCATGTACGGCTTCGAGGTCCTCACCGAGGCCGGCTACCAGCCGGAGGTCGCCTACTTCGAGTGCCTCCACGAGCTCAAGCTGATCGTCGACCTGATGTACGAGGGCGGCATCGCCAAGCAGCGCTGGTCGGTCTCCGACACCGCCGAGTACGGCGACTACGTCTCGGGCCCCCGCGTGATCACCCCCGAGGTGAAGAAGAACATGGAGGCCGTCCTCGCCGACATCAAGAACGGCTCCTTCGCCAAGCGCTTCATCGACGACATGGACGCCGGCTCGCCGGAGTTCAACGAGCTGCGCAAGAAGGGCGAGCAGCACCCGATCGAGCAGACCGGCCGCGAGCTGCGCAAGCTGATGGCCTGGGTGAAGTCGCACGACTCGGACTACACCGAGGGCACCGCCACCCGCTGACCCGCGTGAAACTGCACGTTGGCCCGCCCGAGACTCTCGGGCGGGCCAACGTCATTTGTCGGTATCTGGTTCATATATAGATGACCATTTGGATATGGTAGATTCGCAGGCGTGGCACCCTCGGGGGGCGAGGCCTTCGACCCTGCCGACGTGGTCGGCAGGGCGTTGGTCGACGCGGCCGTGGCCGCGCACGACGCGCAGCTGATCGAGGCGGGGCTGCGGGTCTACCGACGGGTGAGCCGCCCTGTGGACGAGGTGGTGCGGGCCGCGGGGGCCGTGCTGGCGGCCTTCCCGAGCCAGGTCCTGCGCCCGGGCCCGCGGCGCGAGTGCCTGGTCGTGGTGGTGCCCGACTCGATCCTGGTGGCGTGGCCGGGTGGCGCGCTCCAGGCCGACGAGGGGGCGCTCGTGGTCGAGAAGAGCCGGCTCGTCCGCGTCGAGATCGCCCTGGCGCACCCCGCGTTCCCCTTCCCGCTGGTCGCCACCGTCGAGGGCGCCTTCGGCCTGTGCAGCGTCGGTCTGCCGCGGGGGGCGACGGTGTTCGGCGTCCGGATGCGCGAGGCCGTGGAGACGGGCCTGGCCTGACCGCTCGCTCAGGTCGGCTCCGGCAGTGCCGAGCGCAGGCGCGCCGCGCTCTCCTCGCTCAGCACCAGAGGAGTGCGCGCGCGCTCGCTCTCGGCGATGACCAACCAGGTCGGGGCGCCGGGAGGTAGGTCGCGGATCCGCTGCACGACCACCTCGCCGGCCTGTGCGAGATAGCCGAGCCGCCCGGGCTCGACCCGGCCGAGCACGACCGGGACCACGGTGCCGTCGTCCTGGTGTCGACGATCTTCGGGATGGTCCTGCTCACGGTGTGAGCGGGTGCACCAGGGCGGGCACGGCGCAGTGAGCCAGGTCGGCGCGTGAGCCGGGTCGTGCTGACCGTGCCTGCTGCCCATCTGCATCTCCCGCCGGGACTCGTGCGTGGTCCGTGACGCTAGACGGCCCGACCGACACGGGGCGCGCCGCGAGCACCGCTGTCCACAGGCGACCTGGGCGGGTGCGGAATCCCATACTGGTATGACCATCTTGGCTCTGTCGACCCGCGAGGCTGTCCTCGTGGCACGCCGTCGATCGTCCGAGGTCACGTGGGAGTCCTTCGCTCGCGAGCTGGGGCACAACCTGCTCCGTGCGCGTGAGGCCACCGGGCTCAGCCAGGAGCGGGTGGCGCACGCCGCGGGCATCGCGTCGTACACCTATCAGAAGTTCGAGAAGGGCGAGTCCCGTCCGGGGATGCCGATGAACCCGCGCCTGACGACGCTGGTCGCGCTGAGCCAGGTCCTGGGCGTCCCGATCGAGGAGCTCCTGCCGCCGGACCGCCCACGCCTCGCCGGCGGCTGAAGACCGCTCGGGAATCCCGCGACGTCGTTGCGCGTTCAACCAGACATGCGCATCGAGATCTGGAGCGACGTCGTCTGTCCGTGGTGCTACGTCGGGAAGCGGCGCCTGGAGACCGCCCTGGCGGGCTTCGAGCACGCCGACGAGGTCGAGGTCGTGTACCGGTCCTTCGAGCTCGACCCGAGCGCCCCGCGGCACGGGCACGAGCTCAGCACGCCCGTCATCGCCCGCAAGTACGGCCGCAGCGAGGCCGAGATGCGCCAGATGCAGCAGCAGCTGATCGACCTGGCCGCCGAGGAGGGCTTGGCGTTCAAGCTCTTCGAGACCGTGCACACCAACACCGTCGACGCGCACCGGGTCCTGCACCTCGCCCTCGACACCGGGGGAGCGGCGCTCCAGCGGGAGCTGAAGGAGGCGCTGCTCGCGGCGTACTTCCTCGACGCGCGCAACGTCGGCGACCACGACGTGCTCACCGAGGTCGCCGTCGCGGCCGGGCTGGACGAGACGCGCGTGCGCGAGGTGCTCGCCGGGACCGAGTACGCCGACGCCGTCGAGGCCGACATCGCCCAGGCTCGGGCGTACGGCGCGACCGGTGTGCCGTTCTTCGTCGTCGACCAGAAGTACGGCGTCTCCGGTGCCCAGCCGGCCGGCGTGTTCAGCCAGGTCCTCGAGCAGGCCTGGACCGCGTCCCACCCGGTGCTGCAGACCGTCGGCGGCGACGCCGAGGCGTGCGGCCCGGACGGCTGTTCGATCTAAGGTTAGGCAAACCTAATCTGAGAGCGTACGATCGGGCTTCGTGTTCGCGAACTACCTGATCGGCCTGCGTGAGGGCCTCGAGGCGGCGCTGGTCGTCAGCATCCTGGTCGCCTACCTGGTCAAGTCCGAGCGTCGTGGGCTGCTGCCCCGGGTCTGGGCGGGCGTCGTGCTCGCCGTCGCGGTCTCGCTGGCCTTCGGCTTCGCGCTGTTCTACGGCCCGCGCGGCCTGACCTTCGAGGCCCAGGAGGCGATCGGCGGCACCCTGTCGATCGTGGCCGTCGGCCTGGTCACCTGGATGATCTTCTGGATGGCCCGCGCCGCGCGCACGCTCAGCGGCGAGCTGCGTGGCCAGATCGACAAGGCCGCCGACGGCGGCTGGTTCGCGCTCGCCCTGGTCGCCGTGCTCGCGGTCGGCCGCGAGGGCCTCGAGACCGCGCTCTTCCTCTGGTCCGCGACCGAGGCGGTCACCCGGGACAGCAACGCCACCTGGCAGCCGCTGCTGGGCGCCGGGCTCGGCATCGCGACCGCCGTCGCGCTGGGCTACCTGCTCTACCGCGGCGCGATCTCGATCAACCTGAGCCGGTTCTTCGCCTGGACCGGCGGCTTCCTGATCGTGGTGGCCGCCGGCGTCCTGTCCTACGGCGTCCACGACCTGCAGGAGGCCGGCATCCTGCCCGGCCTGCACACCGTCGCCTGGGACGTGTCCGGGGTGATCGACCCCTCGACCTGGTACGCCGCGCTCCTCAAGGGCGTCTTCAACTTCTCCCCGGTCACCACCGTGCTCGAGGCCGCCGTCTGGACGCTGTACGTCGTCCCCACGATGGCGCTGTTCGTGCGCGGCGTCCGCCGCCGCAGCGCCGCGGCCCCGGCCGCCACGACCGCCCCGGCCACCGACCCCGCTCCGGCCGCCCCTGTCAGCCGCTGACCCGCGAAGGACCCTCCACCCCGATGCGCACCCCTGTTCTCGTGGCCGCCCTGCTGCTCGCCACGCCCCTGGTCGCCGCCTGCACCGAGAACGCCCCCGGCGACGCCGGCGGCTCGGGCGGCTCCGTTGACGGCCGCACCATCACGGTGACCTCCACCGCGGACGGCTGCGAGCTGTCCACCGCACAGGCACCGGCCGGCCACCTCACCTTCGACGTCACCAACGACGGCTCGCAGGTCACCGAGTTCTACCTCCTCGGCGAGGACGGGCTGCGGATCGTCGGCGAGGTCGAGAACATCGGCCCGGAGCTGTCCCGCCAGCTCGTCGTGAACGCCCCTGCCGGCTCCTACGTCACCGCCTGCAAGCCGGGCATGAAGGGCGACGGCATCCGCAGCGACTTCACGGTCACCGAGTCCGCCGCCGCCCCGAGCGTCTCGGCCGACGACCAGCAGCTGGTCGGCACCGCCCTGGACAACTACCGCGCCTACGTGCAGGACCAGTCCGACCAGCTGGTCGCCAGGACCCGCGACTTCGTGCAGCTCTACCGAGCCGGCGACGACGACCGGGCCCGGGCGGTCTACCCCGAGGCGCGCACCCACTGGGAGCGGATCGAGACCGTCGCCGAGTCCTTCGGCGACCTCGACCCCAAGATGGACGCCCGCGAGGCGGACCTCGAGCCCGGCCAGAAGTGGACCGGCTGGCACCGGATCGAGAAGGACCTCTGGCCGGCCGAGGCCGAGGACTACACGCCGCTGACGACCAAGCAGCGCGCGGCGTACGCCGACGACCTGATGCGCAACACCGAGATCCTCGACGGCCGGGTGCAGAAGCTGAGCTACACCGTCGACCAGATCGCCAACGGCTCGCGCGGCCTGCTCGAGGAGGTCGCCACCGGCAAGGTGACCGGCGAGGAGGAGGCCTGGTCGCACACCGACCTGTGGGACTTCCAGGCCAACGTCGACGGCGCCCGCGTGGCGTTCGAGGGCGTGCAGCCGATCGTCGAGCAGCACGACCCCGATCTCGCGACGGCCCTCACGACCCGGTTCGCCGAGCTCCAGAAGCTCCTCGACGCACAGCGCACCGCCACCGGCTTCACGTTCTACGACGACCTGACCCAGGACCACGTCCAGGCGCTGGCGAACGCCGTCAACGCGCTCGCCGAGCCGCTGTCCCGGCTCACCGCGGCGGTGCTCCCCTGAGCGAGCACGCCGTCTCCCGACGGGTCCTGGTCGGCGGCGGCGTCGCCGCGGCCGGGCTGGCGGCGGGTGCCTTCGGCGCCGGCCGGGCGACCGTGGCCGACGCCGTGCCCACAGCCCGGGCCCGCGACGCGTTCGCGTTCCGCGGCGCGCACCAGGCCGGCATCGTCACCCCGGCCCAGGACCGCCTGCACTTCGCGGCCTTCGACGTCATCACGGGCTCCCGCGCGCAGCTGATCGCCCTGCTCGAGGCCTGGACCGCGGCCGCCGACCGGATGACCCGCGGCCTGCCCGCCGGCGAGGTCGGCCCCACCGAGGGCGCGAGCTCGCTGCCGCCCGACGACACCGGCGAGGCGATCGGGCTCCCCGTCAGTGGCCTCACCATCACCTTCGGGTTCGGACCGAGCCTGTTCCGCGACGACCGAGGTCGCGACCGGTTCGGACTGGCCGACCGGCAGCCGACGGCGCTGCGTACGTTGCCGCACTTCCCGGGCGACCTGCTCGACCCGGAGCGCTCGTACGGCGACCTGTGCGTGCAGGCCTGCGCCGACGACCCACAGGTGGCGGTGCACGCGATCCGCAACCTCGCGCGGATCGGCTTCGGCACCGTCGCGGTGCGCTGGTCCCAGCTCGGGTTCGGCCGCACCTCCACGACCTCCACCTCGCAGTCCACGCCGCGCAACCTGTTCGGCTTCAAGGACGGCACCGCCAACGTCAAGGCCGAGGAGACCGACGCCGTGGCCGAGCACGTCTGGGTCGGGGAGGACGACGACCCGCAGGCGGGCTGGCTCGCAGGCGGCTCCTACCTGGTCACCCGGCGGATCAACATGACCATCGAGGTCTGGGACCGCCAGCCGCTCGGCGACCAGGAGGCCTTCATCGGCCGCACCAAGGACAGCGGCGCGCCCCTCTCGGGCGGCGACGAGCTCAGCGAGCCCGACTTCACGATGCCCGGCAGCGACGGCCCGGTCATCCCGCGCGACTCCCACGTCCGGGTGGTGCACCCCGACTTCAACCACGGCGCGCGGATGCTGCGCCGCGGCTACAACTTCGTCGACGGCACCGACGCGCTCGGCGGCCTGAACGCCGGCCTGTTCTTCATCGCGTTCGTGCGTGACCCGGACACCCACTTCATCCCCATCCAGAACAGGATGGCGAGGTCCGACGCGATGATGGAGTACCTCAAGGTCACCGGCTCCGCCCTGTTCGCGGCGCCCCCCGGCGCCGCCGCCGGGGAGTACGTCGGGCAGGCGCTGTTCAGCTGAGGTCGACCACCCGGTCCACGCCGATGTCGTCGAGGAACGCCCGGTCGTGGCTCGGGGTGCCGTCGGGCCAGGCGAAGCCGAGGCCGGACGCGCTGATGACAGAGAGGGGTGCAGGCATGGCGAGGCTCCAGAAGAGGTGGCGGGGTGGGACGGCGACCTCAGAGCTTCACGTGGACCTGCCGACGAGAAGGGGATGGGACGGCGCCCAGGATAGGTCGGTCGCATCCGCGGACGCGACCGAATACCTGGTCCCGGTCGGGTACAGTGCGAGACGCAGCACAGCGTCGTGCGCCCACCCGAGACACCACCCGCCTTTCCGCGAGGACTCCACGCTGTGACCATGCCCGCCGCCACGCCCGCCGATCGGCCCGTCGTACTCATCGCCGAGGAGCTCAGTCCGGCGACCGTCGAGGCGCTCGGTCCGGACTTCGAGATCCGGTACTGCGACGGCGCGGACCGGGGCGAGCTGCTGGCCGCGATCCCCGAGGCGGACGCGATCCTGGTGCGGTCCGCGACCAAGGTCGACGGCGAGGCGCTCGCCGCCGCCCGCCGGCTCAAGGTCATCGCCCGGGCCGGCGTGGGCCTGGACAACGTCGACGTGCGCGCGGCGACCCAGGCGGGCGTGATGGTCGTCAACGCCCCGACCTCCAACATCGTCTCCGCCGCCGAGCTCGCGGTCGCGCTGATGCTCGCGGCCGCCCGGC
The DNA here is from genome assembly GCF_030019515.1 of Nocardioides sp. Taxonomy (GTDB): domain Bacteria; phylum Actinomycetota; class Actinomycetes; order Propionibacteriales; family Nocardioidaceae; genus Nocardioides. Next base: position 176,739 of record NZ_JASEEQ010000006.1, read on the forward strand.
ATGTCTCGCCGGCCCACGCCGCGTTGAAGAACGGTGAGTGGAAGCGGTCCCGCTACACCGGCACCGAGCTCTACGAGAAGACCGTCGGCATCGTCGGGCTGGGCCGGATCGGGGTCCTGGTCGCGCAGCGGCTGAGCGCGTTCGGCATGAGGGTCGTCGCCTACGACCCGTACGTGCAGGCCGGTCGGGCCGCGCAGATGGGCGTGCGGCTGGTCGACCTGGACACGCTGCTCGCCGAGGCCGACTTCATGTCCGTGCACCTGCCCAAGACCCCCGAGACCGTGGGCCTGATCGGCACCGACCAGCTCGCGAGGGTCAAGCCGTCGCTGGTGCTGGTCAACGCCGCGCGCGGGGGCATCGTCGAGGAGGCCGCGCTGTACGCCGCCCTCAAGGAGGGCCGGGTCGCGGCGGCGGGGCTCGACGTGTTCGCCCACGAGCCGTGCACCGACAGCCCGCTCTTCGAGCTGGAGAACGTCGTCGCTACGCCGCACCTGGGCGCGTCCACGGACGAGGCGCAGGAGAAGGCCGGCATCGCGGTCGCGAAGTCGGTGCGGCTCGCGCTGTCCGGTGAGCTGGTGCCCGACGCCGTGAACGTCCAGGGCGGCGTGATCGCCGAGGACGTGCGACCCGGCATCCCGCTCTCCGAGAAGCTCGGCCGGGTCTTCACCGCCGTCGCCGGCGAGGTCGCGCTGTCGATCGACGTCGAGGTGCGCGGCGAGATCACCGACTACGACGTCAAGGTGCTCGAGCTGGCGGCCCTCAAGGGGATCTTCACCGACATCGTCGAGGACCAGGTCTCCTACGTGAACGCGCCGCTGCTCGCGGCCGAGCGCGGCACCGCCGTACGCCTCGTCGCCGACCCGGAGAGCCCCGACCACCGCAACCTGATCACGATCCGCGGCACCCTCGCCGACGGCACGCAGGTGTCGGTCAGCGGCACCCTGATCGGGATCAACCAGAAGGAGCGGCTGGTCGAGGTCAACGGCTTCGACGTCGACCTCGAGCCGGCCGAGCACCTCGCGTTCCTCACCTACGAGGACCGGCCCGGCATGGTCGGCACCGTCGGCGTGATCATCGGCGACGCCGGCATCAACATCGCCGGCATGCAGGTCGCCCGCGCCGCCAAGGGCGGCCAGGCGCTGGTCGCGCTGTCGGTCGACACTGCCATCCCGGCCGACGTGCTCGCCGAGATCCAGAGCGCCATCGACGCCATCGCGGTGCGCGCCGTCGACCTGGTCTGATCCCGTCGGCTCGGCTCAGCCCGAGCACGGGCTGGGCTACTGAGGATCGAGGACCGGCCGGGACAGGGTGCGCGGCGTCAGGCCGAGGGCGCGGACGTGCTCGGCGATCGCACGTAGTGGAGCGACCCAGACGTCGCCGTACTGCACGGCCCGCTCGACGACGCGCTCGAGTGCGAGCGCCCGCGACGGGCGGCCGCTGAGGAACGGGTGGTTGGTGAGCGCGAAGCAGCCGCCGACCGAGCGCATCGCGTCGAGCTCCAGGCTCCACATCTCCTGTGCCTTGGCGGGGCTCTCGATCAGGCCCTCCCCGGACACGCCGGGGATGAAGCAGTACTGCTCCCAGTCGTCGAGCGCCCACTGGATCGGGATCTCGACGATCGACGGAACGTCCGGTACGCCGGCGGTCGCCAGCTCGTAGGGGACGTCGGCGTCCATCAGGCTGGAGTCGTAGAGGAACCCACGCTCGGCGAGCAGCGACGCGGTCGCCCAGGTCGGCTCCCACATCGGCGCCCGATAGCCCACGGGCCGGACGCCGGCGACGCGTTCCAGAGCCTCGAGCCCGCGATCGAGGTACGTCGCCTCGGTCTCGGGGTCGACGCCCTCGAGGGTCTCGTGCAGGTACCCGTGATGGGCGACCTCGTGGCCCGCGGCGACGATGTCTCGCACGACGCCGGGGTAGCGCTCGGCGGTGTAGCCGGGCACGAAGAACGTCGCCTGCAGGCCGTGCCGGTCGAGGATGCCGAGGATCCTCGGCACCCCGACGAGCGGTCCGTAGGACTGGTGGCTCATCACCCCCGGCCGGTCGGCGGTCGCCGGCGAGGCATGGAGGACGGCCGACTCGGCGTCGACGTCGAAGCAGAACGAGGCGGCGGCCGTCGATCCGTTCGGCCAGGTGATCGGCCCGGCCGGGACGGGGCCCGGCGTCGCGCCGGTCACCGGCGGTTCCAGGCGAAGACCGAGCAGTACTCGTAGGCCAGGTTCGCCGCGGCGATCGCGGTGATCTCCGCGTGGTCGTACGGCGGTGACACCTCGACGACGTCGGCGCCGACGACGTGCGCGCCGGCGAACCCGCGGACCATCTCGAGCAGCTCTCGGCTGGTCAGCCCGCCGGCCTCGGGGGTGCCGGTGCCCGGGGCGAAACCGGGGTCGAGCACGTCGATGTCGATCGAGATGTAGACCGGCGCGTCGCCGACCCGTTCGCGGACCCGCTCCACCACGCCATCCGCGCCGAGGCGGTCCAGGTCGCGGGCCGGCACGATCGAGAAGCCCATGGAGGCATCATCGGCGAGGTCGTCTCGCGAGTACAGCGACCCGCGGATCCCCACGTGCATGGTGTGGTCGGCGTCGAGCAGGCCCTCCTGCCAGGCCCTCCGGAACGGCGTCCCGTGGGTGAAGGGCGCGTCGAAGTAGGTGTCCCACGTGTCGAGGTGGGCGTCGAAGTGCACCAGCGCGATCGGCCCGTGCTGTGCCTTCAGGGCACGCAGCGCCGGCAGTGTGACCGTGTGGTCACCGCCGAGCAGGACGACGTTGCGCCCGTCCGCCGACAGCTCCCGCACACCCGCCTCGATCTGCTCGAGGGCGTCCTCGATCGAGAACGGGTTGGCGGCGATGTCGCCGGCGTCGACCACCTGGACCCCGGCGAACGGCGAGACGTCGAGCGCGGGGTTGTACGGCCGCAGCAGGCGCGAACCCTGCCGGATGTGCGACGGCCCGAAGCGCGCGCCGGGGCGGTAGGTGACACCGGAGTCGAAGGGGACGCCGACCACGGCCACGTCGAACGCCTCCACGTCCTCTCGGCGAGGTAGTCGCGCGAACGTGCTGTGCCCCGCGAATCGGGGGACCTGCAGACCGTCGACCGGTCCGACCGTGCCGCCGTCGTTGACCCGAGGCTCGTGCATGGGGCTCCTTCTTCTCGTTGCGTTGCGAGCGCTCAGGCTCGGGAGCGGGTCGACCCGCCGTTGACCTGGAGGACCTGCCCCACGAACGCGGCGACTCGCGGGTCGGCGAGCAGCGCCACGGTGGCCGCGATCTCGTCGGGCCGCCCGACGCGGCGCATCGGGATGCCCTGGGCGTACTCCGCCACGATGTGCTCCCGGGTGACTCCCGCGGCTCGGGCGTCGACCTCGAGCTGTGGGCTGTCGATGACGCCCGGTGCCACCGCGTTGACGATGACGCCCTGCGGCGCCAGCTCCCGACCGAGCGTCTTGGTCAGGGAGATCAGCCCGGCCTTGGACGCGGCATACGCCGTCGCCTGCGGCCAGCCGGTGACGCCCCACTCCGAGGACACGATGACGATCCGCCCGAAGCGGGCGCGCAACATGCCGGGCAGCACCGCCTGGATCAGGTGGAACGCGCCGCCCAGGTTGGTGTCGACGACCCGCCACCAGTCGTCGAGGTCGTGGTCGACGAGGGCGCCCATCGTCATGTACGCGTGGTTGAGGACGAGGACGTCGACCGGGCCGACGGTCCGCGCGAGGTCGTCGACCTGCGCGAACACCGCCTCGCGGTCCGACACGTCCGCCGGGGCGGCCACACCGCCGGTCGCGGCGACCACCGAGTCCACCCGGGCGTCGTGCTCGATGTCGTTGACGGCCACGGTGGCGCCGTCGTGGGCGAGTCGCTCGGCGATGGCCCGCCCGATGCCCTGGCCCGCCCCGGTCACGAGGGCGACCCGGCCGGCCAGCGGACGCTGGGCCGCAGTCATCAGATCACCGCCCCGGCGTTCGGCGACAGGATCTCACCGGTCATGAACGTGGCCTCCTCGACCAGGTACGTCACGGTACGTGCGACCTCCTCGGGTGCGACGAGCCGGCGAAGCGGGATGGTGGCCAGGTAGTCCGGGTCGCGCCACGGGGAGTCGGCCCCGATCAGCGGCGTGTCGGTGGGCCCGGGTGCGACGGCGTTGACCCGGACGCCGGTGTCGGCTACCTCGGCCGCGAGACTGCGGACCAGGCCGATGATCGCACCCTTCGCGGCGGCGTAGTGCGCATCGCGATCCCCGCCCCCGATGGCCAGCTCCGAGGTCACGGCGACGATGCTGCCGTGCCCCTGCTCGGTCATCTGCGGCAGCACGGCACGGACGAGGTTCACGAGGCCGCCGAGGTGGACGCGCAGCATCGCGTTCCACTCCGCGGGGGTGATGTCGCCGAAGTCGGCCATCGCGTAGTGGCCGGCCGCGGAGACCACCGCGTCCACCGGCCCCAGCTCGCGTACGACGCCAGCGACCGCGTCCTGCACGGCTGGAGCGTCCGCGACGTCGACGACCGTGCTGGCGTCCCACTCGGAGGGACGCAGGTCGAAGCCGGCGACGCGCCAGCCGCGGCTGGTCAGCTCCGCGGCCACGGCGGCTCCGATGCCGCTCGCGGCGCCGGTCACGATCGCGACGCGTGGCCGCGGCTCCGCGTCAGGCACGCTGCCGGTGCTCACACGCCGTCCAGCGCGCGGGTCTCTTCCGCCGTGGACGCCGACTCGCCGGCGAGATACTCGCGCGTCTCCGCGTCGTCCTCGGGGTCGTCGACCTCGAACGTCGGGAACGTCGTGATCTCGTCGCGCCGGGCGGCGTAGATCGCTGCGCCGACGAGCGCGAGGGCGATCACGGCCAGCGCCACGGACCAGTTGAGGAACGGGGTGTCCGGGTAGAAGTTGCGGGGCCAGGCGATGTTGAGGAACTGGAAGGTGGCCCACAGCACCGCGGCCACCGAGACGGCCATGCTCCAGCGCCCCAGGCTGAACGGCCCGGGCTGCCAGCCGCCGCGCAGCCGGACCACCAGGTTGCCCGCCAGGGGGAACAGGAACGCCAGGTAGAAGCCGCCGGAGGTGAAGTTGAGCATCAGCGTGTAGAAGTCCGGCGCGAGCTGGCTGAGCACGATGACGATCGTCCCGATCGTGGTGGCGACCAGGAGCGCGGACACCGGCTGCTTCTGGACCTTGGTCAGCTTGGCCATCAGGTGCGGCGCCGGGAGGGCCCGGTCGCGAGCGTAGGACCAGATCAGCCGCGAGGCCGAGGTCTGCAGGGCCAGGAAGGAGGCCAGGAAGCCGACCGTGAACAAGACCTCGGCCAGCTTGGCGGGGCCCGACCCGAGCTGGAACGCGAGCGTGTCGTAGACGGGGTCCGCGCTGTTGGCGGCGATGTCCTCGGGGATGGCGAGGATGATCGCGAGGGCGGAGAACATCACGATGAGGGCGATGAAGGCGATCGAGAAGATGACCGCCTTGGGCAGGTTCCGCCGCGGGTGATGGACCTCCTCGGCGATCGAGCCGGCGCTCTCGAAGCCGACGAACGACCAGCCCACGAAGGCCATCGACACCAGGAACGGCCCCGAGAGGCTCAGGTAGCCAGGGTCGCCGAACCCGTCGGTCAGGCTGGAGAACGAGTTCTCGCGGTGGAACAGGATCAGCCACATCCCGAGGCCGATCGAGCCGATGATCTCGGCGATGATGCTGCTGGTCATCAGGATCCGGAGCACCAGGCGGCCGGCGATGTTCGCCGCCGTACCGAGCATGAGGATCACCCAGGCGACCATCGCCTGCTCGCCGGCACTCAACTCCCAGCCGAACACGTTGCCGACGAAGCCCGCCGCGAACATGGACACGGCCGACATCGCGACCACCAACGTCCACATGTAGACCCACCCCGCGGACCAGCCGTAGCCCTGGCCCAACAGCTTCCGGGACCACTGGTAGATCGAGCCCTCGATCGGCCAGCGCGAGACGAGCTCGGCGAACACCATCGCGACCAGGAGCTGGCCCCCGAACACGATCAGGAAGTTCCACCAGAACGAGGGACCGGCGGTGCTGTAGGCGAGTCCGAAGATGCCGTAGAGCGCGACGATCGGCGAGATGAAGGCGAAGGCGAACGCGAACGCGGACCAGAGCGTGAACTCGCGCTTGAGGCGATGGTCGGAATGGACGTCTTCGGTCCGGATCTGCTCAGTCGGCATGCGTGGATCCTCTCGGGGTTGCGCACAGGATGAGAGCCAGGTCACTCGGCGGACAAGATGGAGCGCCACAACTTCGGCCGAAGTGCCAACGGGGTGGGTGGGCCGATGTGGACTTGCACAACGCCCGCGGGCCGTAGGCTGCGAGCGTGACCGGCAACCCTCCGGCCGCTCCGGTTGCTCCGGCCCGGCCCGCCGCCCCGGTGGGTGCGATGACCGTGCGCGACCTGCTGGCCGTGCCGCGCCTCGGCCTCAGGCTGCTCGCCGCCGACGATGCGATCGACGCGGTGATCCGTTGGGCTCATCCCACCGAGCTGGTGGACCCGCGGCCCTATCTCCAGGGCGGCGAGCTCGTGCTGACCGTGGGCACCTCGCTGGCGGAGGACCCCGCGCAGTGCGGGCCGTTCGTGGATCGGCTGCTGGACGCGGGCGCCTGTGCCGTGGGCTATGGCGTGGGGGACGTCACCGAGGCGGTTCCCGAGGACCTCCTCGCGGCCTGTCGCGAGCGCGGCCTGCCACTGCTCGAGGTCCCCGCCGCAGTCCCGTTCCAGGCGATCACCGAGCTGCTCGCCGACCGGCGCGCGGAGGCTCGCACCGCGGTGGAGCGGCAGGTCCACCAGCTGTCCGTCCAGCTGCTCGACGCGATGGCCGCCGACCGGTCGTTGGAGGAGCTGCTCGCGATCGTCACCTCCGAGCTCGGCGGTCGGCTGGCCTACCGCGACGGCGAGCTCGGGTGGGAGCCGACCGGGGACACCGACGTACCACCGTCATCCTCGATGCTGCGGCACGTCGGCTCCGTGCTCGCGGTACGTCGTCACGAGGAGGACCTCGCCCTCGCCCACCGGCGGGCGGAGGCCGGCCGACTGCTCCGGTTGGTCGCCGAGGGGAAGGCCGACCCCGAGAGCCTGCGCGACGCGTTGACCGCCGCGGGAGTCGACGCGGACGGCCGGATGGTCCTCGCCGCCTGGCCCGAGAGGGCCGCCGCCCTGATCGCCGACGGCCTGGGCGGCGCGCTGTTCGCCGACCTTCCGGGTGCCGGGGGCGGCACCGGGACCTGCGTGAGCCTGAGCGGTGACGGCAACGTCGTGCTGCAGGTCGCGGTCGACAGCGCCCTGCCCTGCGGGGTCGCAGCGCCCTGCCTGCTCGGCGACGTCGCGTCCGCACTGCCCGCCGCGGTCGCGGCACTGGACCTCTCCCGTCGCCGCGGGGCACCGGCGACCAACCGAGATCTGGTGAGCTTCGACGGCCTTCTCGAGCAGCAGCCGCTCGACCGGTTGCGTCCGTTCGTGGAGACGCTCCTGATCCCGCTGGCCGAGCACGACCGCGATCACGGCACCGCACTCGTTGCGACGCTGCGCGCCTTCCTCGCCGGAGCAGGCTCGATCGCGAGGACCGCGCAGGACCTGCATCTGCACCCGAACTCACTGCGCCACCGGCTGAAGCGGATCGGCGAGCTGACCGGTGCGGATCCGCGGACCTTCGCCGACCGCGTCGCGCTGGCCGTCGGGCTGTGGGCCTGGGAGCGCCGCGGTCGACGCTGACCACCAGCCCGCACGGCGGTCGAGTGCGGGCGATCGGTGGTTGCGGTGGCGGGAACGAGATGACGTGGTCACCGCCGGCGGTGGTACAGGGGACGGTGCCTACGGCCGGCGCCCGGCTCGCGGTCGGCGGTGGTCGACCTTCAGCCCCGCGAGCGCAGCACTGCGACACCCTCGCCAGTGAGATCGTCGAGAGCTGCTTTGCGGCCCGTCCCGGTCAGAAGCAGCGACAGCATCGGTCCGGACGCCTCCGGCCCGGAGCCGTGCGTCCAGTCGGTGTCAGTGGCCCGCAGGGTGACGCCGTCGATGCGACGCTTGGTGCCGATGAGGGCGTTCGAACCCTTGTAGAAATCGAGCACCTGGCGCACCGCGTCTGCTGGATAGACGTGCCGGATTCCGAGTGGGCGCCTGATGTCTTCAGCGTGAACGATCAACTCGCCCAGCCACGTCGTGTTCGGGCCCGGCGGGTGCTTGCGACTGTGCTGCACGTCCCGGAAGCTCTGCAGCGTCTGCGCAGGACTGTCACCGCGCCAACGCTCGATGCCCTTACGGCTGAACCTCTCGAAGCTGAATCCGGAGCTGGCCAGCCCGAAAAGAAACGCCGGTGGCGTGACGTGCGCGGTCGACGTCATATGCGCCAGCGCGTCGTGCACCGTCCAGTCCGGGCACAATGACTGGGTCGCCCACTGGTCACCTGATAGGTCGGCGAGGTCCTTCGCCAGTGCGCCGCGTTCGCTCGCAATGGTTGCCCACATGTCCGCCACGACACGGACTCTAGGACGCGGCCTTCGGTCGCGCATCTGGAACTTCTCCCATGGTGCTCGGGAAGCTCGCACAGCTCCATGAGGACGGGTATCGGGCGGGTGTACGGGCGCGGAGCGCCGTACCTGAGCGAGAGCCGGATCGCGGCTGATCCGGCCGTCCTGCGAGTTGTCTGAAGGGAGCCGATATGACGTCGGTATTGGGGACAGAAGCTGGTACTGCACAGCCGCCGGCCGTCCTACCCTGGAAGCATGAACACGATCCATCTCACGGACGAGGAGCTGCAGATCGCCCAACACGGCATGACGGCCTATCTCCGTAGTTTCGGACATGACGAGGCCGACACGGTCGTCCTCGTCAGAGCCGTCCTCGCTCGGCTGGCAGCTGCCCAGCCGGAGCCCGATGCATCAGGTGAGGTCGGCTGATCGCTCGCCGAGGGATGCTGTCCGTCGCGATCACGACGGGCGGCATCGCTGACGCGGCGGTGCGACGCAGGTAGTCGCTGCTGCCCGGATCGCGGCTCCGGTCGCCCGGCGGCGCTTGACCCACGCGCTGGACGAGTTCAACGTGCCTCCACCTTCGGCACCTTGGCCCCCACCCGGCAAGGCAGCAAGAGCTAGCTGCCTGGCCGAGGACAGCCCTCGGGCGAGGGTTGATGTATCAACCAAAGCCGTTATGATGGTTGATGTGTCAACGACTCTCGTTCGTGGAGCGGCGCTGTGAGTAGCTACGGTCATCCCGTCAGGTTCGGTGTCGAGATCCTCGGCGGTGCCGGGGCGCCCGGTGACGCGGTGTCGCTGGCCGTGCTGGCTGATCAGCTCGGCTACGACTTGGTGTCCTTCGCTGATGGGGTCGAGGAGGGCGACGCCGATCCGTTGACGCTGGCCGCGTGGTCGGCCGCGCGGACGTCGACTGTGCAGGTGGGTGCCTCGCGGCTCCGAGCCACCGCCCGACCTGCGTCGATCATTGCCCGGGGAGCGGGGAGTCTCCAGCTGCTGTCGCAGGGTCGGGCGATGGTGATGCTCGGTGCGGGAACGCCGGCCGTGGACCTCGACGCGGTCGAGGAGTCCGTTGCGGTGATCCGCTCGCTGCACGACACCGCCCGCCGCAGTCGGGCCAGCCACTCGGGGACTTACCACCGGCTCTCCGGCGCGGAGCCCGGCCCAAGTCTGGAGCAGGAGGTCCCGCTCTGGGTGCATGCCTCGGACGCTGCCGGCGCCGGCTTGGCCGGTCGGGTCGCCGACGGGTGGACGGTCGACCTCGCCGAGGTCGACCTCGGGGGTCTTGAGACGCTGAGCGCGGTCGTCGACGGTGCCGCGACCGATGCCGGCCGTGATCCGCGTGAGGTACGAAGGGCGGTGACCGTGACCGGGCCGGCCGCGCTCGACGCCGACGCCCTGGTAGCGATGGTGGTCGACCACGGGATGAGCCTGTTCGTCCTCCGTGCCGATGGCGCTGCTGCAGGTGTGAGCCAGATGCGGACCTTCATCGAGGACGTGGCCCCGGCGGTCCGGGACGGTGCCGAGCGGGCGCTGCCGCCGGGTGCGCTCACCTCGCGTCGGTTGCGACGGGCTGACGTGCGTGCTCGTCGCCGGCCGGACATCGCCTACGACGAGGTCCCGGAGGACCTGGTCGAGATGGCCGTGGAGCCCGGGGATGCGGCGTTCGGCAAGGTGCGCTCGACGTACCTGCGCGGGGGCAACCCCGGTTTGGTGCTGCGTCCGCGCTCTGAGGCCGAGGTGGCGGACGCTCTGGGCTTCGCCCGCCAGCACCGGCACCTCCCGCTGGGGATCCGCAGCGGAGGGCACGGCATCAGCGGCCGCTCGACCAATGACGGCGGCCTGGTCATCGACGTCGGCGCGCTCGACGACATCACCGTGCTCGACCAGGCCGCCCGGCTGGTCCGCATCGGCCCCGGCGCCCGCTGGCGTGACGTTGCCAAGGTTCTGCAGCCGCACGGGTGGGCGCTCAGCTCCGGCGACTACGGCGGAGTGGGTGTCGGCGGACTCGCCACCGCGGGCGGGATCGGGTTTCTCAACCGCAAGCACGGCCTGACCATCGACCACCTCCGAGCGGTCGAGGTGGTGCTCGCGGACGGCACCCTCGTGCGGGCCAGCGGCACCGAGAACTCCGAGCTGTTCTGGGCGGTCCGGGGGGCCGGTGCGAACTTCGGTGTCGCGGTCGCCTTCGAGTTCGTCGTCGACGAGGTCGACGAGGTCGGCTGGGCCCAGCTGGCGTTCCAGGCGCCCGACCCGGCGGCCTACCTGGAGGCGTTCGGCCGTGTCGTCGCCGACCTCCCACGGGAGACCACACCGTTCCTGATCCTCGGCCAGGGGATGGCGCAGGTGATGGCGATGGTCGACTCCTCCGACCCGGCCGTGATCATCAGCCAGCTACAGCCGTTCGTCGACATCGCGCCGCTGGTGCAGCAACAGGTCGTCATCGCGCCGTACGCCGCGGTGATGAACATGTTCCCCGAGGCCCCGCACGACGGGCGCGGCGAACCGGCCTCGCGCTCCGCCCTCGTCCGCGAGATCACCCCCGGCTTCGCCGCCGCTTCGGCCGACCTGATCCGTAGCGGCGTCTCACACTGGTACCAGATCCGCACGGTCGGCGGTGCCGTGGCCGACGTCGCGTCGGACGCCACTGCCTACGCGCACCGCGACACCCGGTTCGCCCTCACCGTGATGGGCGGCAACGCCCAGCGACTGGACCAGTGGTTCGAGCCCGTCCGCCGCCACTCCGAGGGGCTCTACCTCAGCTTCGAGAGCGACCGCAGCCCCGACCGCATCGCCGACGCCTTCCCGCCCGCCACGCTCGCCCGGCTGCGCCGCCTCAAGGCACAGCTCGACCCGCACAACCTGTTCCAGGACAACTTCAACATCGCCCCGACCCAGGACGACACCAGGAGCGCTTCATGACCACCGACTACGGCCACGACCTGGTCTTCGGCACCTTCGTGACCCCCGCCAACCGCCCCGTCCACCAAGCCGTCGAGCAGGCGGTCGTCGCCGACCGCGCGGGCCTGGACCTGGTCACCTTCCAGGACCATCCCTACATCGCCAAGTTCCACGACACCTCGACCCTGCTGGCTTACGCCGCCGCCCGCACCGAGCGGATCCATCTCTCGGCCAACGTCACCAACCTCCCGTTGCGCCCGCCGGCCGTCCTCGCCAGGGCCATCGCCACCCTCGACCTCCTCAGCGGCGGCCGCATCGAGCTCGGCATCGGCGCCGGTGCCTTCTGGGACGGCGTCGCCGGCATGGGCGGCCCCCGGCGAACGCCCGGGGAGTCCATCGAGGCGCTGGAGGAGGCGATCGCCATCATCCGCGGCATCTGGGACACCGACGATCCCGGCGTACTGGCCGTGCGCGGCAAGCACTACACCGTCCACGGTGCCAAGCGCGGCCCGGCACCGGCACACCCGGTCGGCATCTGGGTCGGCGCCTACAAGCCCCGCATCCTGCGCCTGGTCGGGCGCGCGGCGGACGGCTGGCTCCCCTCGATCCAGTACCTCCCCAACGGCCTGCCCGACCTGACCGAGATGAACCGTCACATTGACGAGGCGGCCCTCGCCGCCGGCCGCGAGCCCGGCGGCATCCGGCGCTTCCTCAACATCGGCGGCCACTTCACCACCCAGGGCCGTGGATTCCTCCAGGGCCCGCCGAGCCAGTGGGCTGAGGAGCTCGCCGACGTCGCCCTGACCTACGGCACGAGCGGCTTCATCCTCGCCTCCGACGACGCCACCCTGACCGAGACCTTCGCCGCCGAGGTCGCCCCAGCGGTCAGGGAGCTCGTGGAGACCGCCCGCCGGACACACGGTCATGAGTGACTGGCTGGACGCCCAGGAGCAGCGGACGTGGCGCAGCTTCCTCCGCATGCACGCCCAGCTGACCGCGGCGCTCGCCCGACGGCTCAAGACCGACTCCGACATGTCCATCTCCGACTATGAGGTCCTCGCCACCCTCTCCGAGGCGCCGGACGGCTCCCTCCGGGCCCGCGAGCTCAGGTGCGAGCTGCAATGGGAGAAGAGCCGCCTGGCCCACCACATCCGACGCATGGAGCAACGAGGCTACGTCCGACGCGACACGTGCACCGACGACCTCCGCGCTCCGCTCGTCTGCATCAGCGACACCGGGCTCGCCGCCATACGTGACGCCGCACCCACCCACGTCGCTCGCGTCCGCGAGCTCTTCTTCGCCGCCCTCAGCCCCACCCAGGCGCGCGCCCTACTCCGGGCCACCGACGCGGTGCTGCACAACCTCGACCGGTACGACACGAACGAGGCCACCGCAGAGGACTGACCGCGGCCGAGACTCCGCCCCGTCTCCGTCCGCCTTCAGGGGCAATGCACGCTCATCTCGGCAGATCGGCGCGTCCGGCTCGCGCGACGTGACGCAGGTTCGTTCGTGCCCTGTTCGCGGTATCTGCGCGCGACCAGAGGACACCAACGGGTCATGGACGCGATCCGACGGCCGTGCCACCGTGGTGCCGTGACCCGGATGGTGGACGCCGACTACCTCGTGGTGGGCGCCGGCGCCATGGGCATGGCCTTCACGGACGCGCTGATCGACCACGCCGACGTACGTGTCGCACTGGTCGATCGTCGACACAGCGCGAGTGGGCACTGGCTCGAGGCCTATCCCTTCGTCCGGCTGCACCAAGCCTCGGCGTTCTACGGCGTCGCGTCGACCCTGCTCGGCGGCGGCCAGCTGCAGCAGCACGGACCCGAGAAGGGCTTGCAGGAGCGGGCAACCCAGTCCGAGATCTGCACGTACTACGCCAGGCTGCTCGACCGGATGGTCGAGTCGGGCAAGGTCGAGTTCTTCCCCAACAGCGAGTACCTCGGCGCGAGAACGGTCGTCTCCCGTGTCTCGGGCGAACGGTTCGAGGTGCCCGAGCGTTGCCGGGTCGTCGACGCCCACTACCTGGCGCCGAGCATCCCGGCGGAGAAGCCGGCGCCCTTCGTGGTGACAGACGCCGCCCGCGTCCTGCCGGTCAACGGGCTCGCCCGACTCGGCGAAGCCCCGAGCCAGTACGTCGTCGTCGGCTCGGGGAAGACCGCGACCGACGCGTGCATCTGGCTGCTCTCCCGCGGGGTCGACCCGGACGCGATCTGCTGGGTGCGACCGCGCGAGCCGTGGATGATGAACCGAGCCGTCGTCCAACCGGATCCTGCGACCTTCACCCGCATGGCCGCGGACACGATGCAGGCAGGGGCGGAGTCCACCTCGCTCGAGGACCTGTTCCTCCGTCTCGAGGACGCCGGCATCATGCTCCGCATCGATCGCACCGTGATGCCGACGATGGCCAAGGCCCCCACGCTGGCCCTGTGGGAGCTCGAGCAGCTGCGCACCCTCGAGAACGTGCTGCGACGGGGACACCTCGAGGCCGCCGACCGGGGCAGGCTCGCCTTCGCCGACGGCTCGGTCGCCGTCGCGGACGACGCCCTGGTCGTCCACTGTGCGGCGGACGGCCTGAAGTACCCGCCACTCGTCCCGGTCTGGCGGCCGGAAGGCATCACGCTCCAGGCGGTCAGGGCCGGCTTCCCGTGCTTCGGTGCGGCCCTCGTCGGGTACGTCGAGGCGACGCGTCACGACGACGAGGACAAGAACCGCCTCTGCCCGCCGACCGGCTTCGGCAACTCGATGGCCGGCTGGGCGCGGATGAACGTCCACGGCACCCAGGCGGTGCTGTCCTTCATGGCCGAGCCCGACATCAAGAAGTGGGCGAACGCTGCGGCGATCAACCCGGCGCGGACTCCGCCCGAGTACCCGGGCTCTGCGGCGTTGGACGATGCCCGCGAGCGACTCGCGACCCACCTCCGTCCGGGGTTGGCCCGGCTCGCCGAGCTGTCCTGACCGGTACGCACGACGCCTGATCGCGGCGGAGTGGCGCGACTCCGACGCGGATCTGCACGGTCAGGGAACGAGCTTCGCGACGGCCTCTCCTGCCGGGATCACCGAGTCGATCCGGTGCAGGGTCTCGCCGGCGTACAGGGCGGTACGGTCCACGCTCTCGGCCGGCATGCCGGCCAGCGGCAGTGCGGGGGAGAACAACGGGATGCCCACGCGTTGGCGGGCCGTCAGCGGGTCCAGGGCGGTCAGTGGCAGCCGGCGACCCGCGGCGGCGCTGGCGCGACCGACCTGTCGGACCCAGCGGGGGCCGAGCTCGTCGCGGGTGCACCACCGATCGGTCGCCGCGTTCGGCGCGACCCGGTGCCGCATCGGCCAGCCGAGTCCGAAGAGTGTGGTGACCATGGTGCTCTGCGCAGTCAGCACGCGCTCCTTGTAGGCAGCGTGCGCCGCCGACTCGTCGGTGAGCAGGAAGCGGGTCCCGGCCACGGCGGCACAAGCACCGCTGCCGAGCAGTCGCCGTACGTCGGCCGAGTCGGCCACGCCGCCGGCCGCCATGACGGGGACCGCGTCACCGGCGACGTCCAGCACCCGCGGGAGCGCGGCTGCGACGGGCTCGACGCCGACCAGGTGTCCGCCGGCTTCCAGACCTTGGACCACCAGTCCGTCGACTCCGGCGGCGAGCGCCGCCCGGGCCTCCTCCGCCGTGCCGA
Source organism: Nocardioides sp. (assembly GCF_030019515.1). GTDB lineage: Bacteria > Actinomycetota > Actinomycetes > Propionibacteriales > Nocardioidaceae > Nocardioides. Next base: position 191,785 of record NZ_JASEEQ010000006.1, read on the forward strand.
CGGTGGCGAACACGGGCAGCCCGGCCGCCTGTAGGCGCGTCAGCCACCGGCGCGGCAGGCCGCCATGGAAGACCACCAGTACGGCACCGAGCTCGATGCAGGCGTCGACGTGTGCCTGCCGGGTGAAGGGCGCCAGCAGGTTGGCGGCCACCGGTCTCCCCGGTGCCCGTCGGCGTGCGTCCTGCAAGGCGCCGGCGAACCGTGCGGGCGCCATGATCCCGACCGTTCCCAGGGCGCCGGCCGCCGAGACGGCTCCTGCCAGTGGCCCACCGGCGACCCCGCCGCCCATCCCCGCCTGCACGACTGGATGTTCCAGGCCGATCCGGTCGCGAATGTCCATGCCTGGATGCTAGGCCCTCAGGCCACCATCACCCGTCCGGCAGCCCCCGGCCCGGGAGCGGGCCGCTCGCGGACCACGGCCCAGGCCTCGGCAAGCCGCGCGACACCCTCGACGAGGTCCTCGGCGGGGCGCGTCCAGGGGATCCGCACGAACCGGTCGAGGCCGCCCTCGACGGCGAACACCGAGCCGGGCGGGACGATCACGCCGCGACGCTCGGCCTCGGCCGACACGGCGCCGCCCAGGGCAGCGGGAAGTCGGCACCACAGCGCCAGCCCGCCGGCGGGCAGGTGGAAGGACCACTCGGGAAGCTGCGCACGCACGGCCGCGACCAACGCGTCGCGCTGCTCGCGCAGCCGCGCGCGGTTCGCGGCGAGCACGTCGTCGGCGTCGGCCAGCAGCCGCACGAGCACCAGCTGCTCCATCACCGGGGCGCCGAGGTCCATGCTCACCCGCGCCTGGGTGAGCCGGTCCATCAGCCGGAGCGGCACCCGGATCCACCCCAGCCGCAGGCCGCCCCAGAAACCCTTGCTCGCGCTGCCGATCGTGATCGTGTCGGGGGCGTACGCCGCGAACGGGCGCGGCATCTCCTGGCCCTCGAGCGGGAGCCACTGGTGGGCCTCGTCCACGATCGCCGTGGTGTGCGCGCGACGCAGGTGGCCGGCGTACTCCTCGCGCTGCGCCTCGCTCATCAGGTGGCCGGTCGGGTTCTGGAAGTCCGGGATCAGGTAGGCCAGCCGCGGCGCGGTCTGCCGCAGCGCCGCGCCGACGGCGGCGAGGTCCCAGCCGTCGGGGTCCACCGGCACCGGCGTGAGCCGGGCGCCGCCGTGCCGCAGCGCATCCGTGGCGTTCGGGTAGACGGGCGACTCGACGAGCACCCGGTCGCCGGGCGACGTGAACGCCTGCGCCACGATCGACGCCGCCGACAGCGCGCCGGGCGTCACCATGACCTGGTCGGGCGCGGTCGGCAGCCCGCGCGCGTCGTACGCCGCCGCGATCGCCTGCTGGAGCTGGGGGAGCCCTGCGGGGAAGTAGCCGTGGCCGCCGAGGTACGCCGGCAGCTCGGCCGCGGCCTCGGCGTACGCCTTCGCGAGCCCGGCCGGGGCGGACGGCGCCGCGCAGTTCAGGTCGATCGCCTCGTCGTCGCCGGGCCGCGGCAGCAGCGCCCGGTCGTGCGCCCGCGACGGCCCGCCGGGCACCCGCGTGAACGTCCCCGACCCGCGCCGGGCCTCGGCGTACCCCGCTTCGCGCAGCGCGGTGTAGGCCCGGGTCACCGTCGTGCGCGAGAGCCCGAGCGCCTCGGTGAGCTCGCGCTCGCTGGGCAGCCGGGTGTCCAGCGCGATCCGGCCGTCGCCGATCAGCAGGACCAGAGCGTCGGCGAGGCCGGCGTAGGCAGGGGAGCGATCGAAGTTGCCGGCCAGGGCGGCCACCCGAGTGGCGCTGACGGTGCGGGCCATGCAGGCCACTCTTGCATGATTGGCTATTTCTGAGAAGGCCAATCGGGGCCAGACTGGTCCGGTGACCCAGATCGCCACCGCCCCGCGGGGCCTCACCGACCTCGGCCCGATCGCCCAGCTGCGCGCGGGTCGGCTGGCGCGCCGCTTGCCCCAGCTCTTCCTCGGGCTTGTGGCGTACGGCGTCTCCCTGGCGCTGATGGTCCGCGGCGACCTCGGTCTCGCCCCGTGGGACGTGCTGCACTCCGGGCTGATCCGCCACGTGCCGCTCACGCTCGGCCAGGCCGTGGTCGTGATGAGCTTCGTGGTGCTGCTCGCCTGGATCCCGCTGCGCGAGACGCCGGGCATCGGCACCATCTCCAACGCCCTGGTCATCGGCTTCTCCGCCGACGCGACCCTGGCCCTCCTCGAGCGGCCCGACCCACTGGTGCTGCGGATCGCGCTGATGGTCGGCGGCGTGCTGCTGTGCGGCCTCGCCACTGCGCTCTACATCGGCGCCCAGCTCGGCCGCGGGCCGCGCGACGGGCTGATGACCGGCCTGGCCCGGCGGACCGGCCGGTCGCTGCGCCTGGTCCGCACCGGCCTCGAGCTCGCCGTCGTCGTGGTCGGCCTGCTGCTCGGCGGCACCCTCGGCATCGGCACGGTTCTCTACGCGCTGGCGATCGGGCCGCTCACCCAGCTCTGGCTGCCGACGTTCACCGTCGAGCTGTCGGTCAGGAATCAAGAAGCGATCGCGCTCGCCCCGAACTAGGTTTCCAGTGGTGGCCGGCACCGGGCCGGCCGGGCGGAAGGAGACCGGGAGTGTCCACGGAGACCAACGAGGGCGCTGGCTTCAGCGCCGCGGAGCGGGCCGCGATGAAGGAGCGCGCCGCCGAGCTGCGGGCCGAGGGCAAGAAGGGCGCCAAGCTCGCCGATGGCCTGCAGCAGGTTCTCGACGCGATCGAGAAGATGACACCCGAGGACCGGGCGCTCGCCGAGCGGGTGCACGTGACCGTGACCGAGCACGCCCCCGACCTGGCCCCGAAGACCTGGTACGGCATGCCCGCCTACGCCAACGCGGACGGCAAGGTCGTGCTGTTCTTCAAGAACGCCGGCAAGTTCGGCGAGCGCTACTCCACGCTCGGCTTCGAGGGCGCCGCCCAGCTGGACGACGGCGACATGTGGCCGACCGTCTTCGCCGTCACCCGGTGGACCCCCGACGTCGCCGACCGGGTCGCCGCGCTGGTGCGGTCCGCGACCTCCCGCGTCGGCGCCGAGTAGCGCGCGTGGGAGGATGAGGCGGTGTCGACTTCGCCGCACTCCACCTGGCCCGGACTGGCCGACAGCGCCCACTCCGAGTGGTACGTCGGGCGCTTCCGGGCGATGGCCGCCAGCGGCCAGGACCTCCAGGGCGAGTCCCGCCTGGCCGACGTGCTGGCGCCCCGCGGCGCCCGGCTGCTGGACGCCGGCTGCGGCCCTGGCCGGCACGGCGGACACCTGGCCCAGCTCGGTCACGACGTGGTCGGCGTCGACATCGACCCGACGCTGATCGAGGCGGCGCGCGAGGACTACCCGGGTGTGGCCTGGCTGGTGGCCGACCTGGCCACCCTCGACCTGCCGGCCGCGGGGGAGTCCGAGCCCTTCGACGGCGCGCTGATCGCCGGGAACGTCATGGACTTCGTGACCGAGGACCACCGGCCGGCCGTGATCGAGCGGGTCGCGGCGCACCTCCGGACCGACGGGTTCCTCGTCGTCGGGTGTCGCACCGGCACCGGCTTCACCCCGGCCGACCTGGACGCGACGCTGCCCGGCGCCGGGCTGCGGCTCGAGCAGCGGTTCGCCACCTGGGACCTGCGCCCGTGGCACGACGACTCGTCGTTCTGCGTGAGCGTCCTGCGCCGCTGACCGGTCAGCGGCGGGTGGCGATGAGGGCGGAGGCGTCGGGGGCGACCATCACCTCGACGGCCGTGAAGCGCTCGTCGGTCAGCCACTGCTCGCGCAGGGTGTCGACCCGCCCGTAGGCGATCGGCGGCCACATCTCGCATGGCGTGAAGTCGTCGAGCACGACGATCCCGCCCGGCTCGACCAGGTCCGCGACGGAGTCGACGCCCACCTCGGTCGGCTCGCCGGAGTCGAGGAACAGCAGCGAGAACGGGCCCTTGTCCAGGAGCGTCGACCAGTCGGCGGAGAGCACCTCGACCTGCGGGTCGTCGACGAAGATCTCGGCCGCGGCGTCGGCGAGCTTCGCGTCCAGCTCGGCGGTGACGATCCGGGCATCGCCGCGCACACCCGAGCGCAGCCACGCCGTACCGACCCCGCAGCCGGTGCCGAACTCCGCCATCACGCCGTCGCGGGTGGCGGCCAGCGCGGCCAGCAGCCGGCCGGTCTCGTTGCGGCAGAACGACGCGTAGCCCGCCTTGCGGGAGACGTCGAACGCGCGGGACACCACGTCGGGGAGGTCGGGCGGGGCGCTCATGGGGGGAGTCTTTCATTGCGGGACCGTTGTCTCGCATGTCGAACACTCTGTGGAATGTCGAGACCAGTGGTGGCGGCGTGCTCTACGGTGGTCGCACCATGCGGAGCGTCTTCGTACTTATTGAGCGCCGCGGCGAGGCTTCTTAAGAGAGGCCACCTCGCCGCGGAGTTCGGCGTTGCACGGTCTCTCGATACATCTGAGTCGAAGATGTCTCCGCGCGAGACCCGCCCCAGCAGTACGGCGTGATCCGCATTCTGATGGTTCTCCCTCCGGCTCGTGCGACCCACGAGCGGACCGCGCGTCTGGCGCCGGGCCATCTTCGTCTCAGGTGTATCGGGACCGCACGGCACCCATCCACCCCGTTCACCTGGAACGAACCCACGAGAGAGAACAGACCGATGTACGACATGTACCCCGACTGGGGTCCCGCCAGCCACCACCCCGACAACCCGCGCAGCCACGAGAACATCACCGCGGCCCTCCAGGCCTCGCTCGACCTGCGGGACAACGGCGGCGAGCGCCCCGACGACAACTAGCCTCGGGCGCATGACCACCACCCACACTGGAACGTCCGGCTCCCTGCGCCTCGCGGTCATCCCCGGCGACGGCATCGGGCCGGAGGTGACCGCCGAGGCCCTCAAGGTGCTCGAGATCGCCTCCCCGGCCGGCGTGAAGTTCGAGCAGACGCGGTACGACCTCGGCGCCGAGCGCTACCTCGCGACCGGCGAGGTGCTGCCCGACTCCGTGCTCGAGGAGATCCGCGAGCACGACGCGATCCTGCTCGGCGCGGTCGGTGGCAAGCCGAACGACCCGAAGCTCCCGCCCGGCATCCTCGAGCGTGGGCTGCTGCTGCGGCTGCGCTTCGAGCTCGACCACTACGTCAACCTGCGGCCGTCCCGGATCTTCCCGGGCGTCGCGTCGCCGCTCCGCCCCGAGATCTCAGGGCAGCCGGGGGACGTCGACTTCGTGGTGGTCCGCGAGGGCACCGAGGGCCCGTACACGGGCAACGGCGGCGCCCTGCGCGTCGGCACCCCGCACGAGATCGCCACCGAGGTATCGGTGAACACCGCCTTCGGCGTGGAGCGCGTCGTCCGCGACGCGTTCGCCCGCGCCCAGCGTCGGTCGCGGAAGAAGCTCACCCTGGTCCACAAGACCAACGTCCTCGTCAACGCCGGCGCGGTGTGGTGGCGGTTGACCCAGCAGGTCGCGGCGGAGTACCCCGACGTCACCGTCGACTACATGCACATCGACGCGGCGATGATCTTCATGACGACCGACCCCGCGCGCTTCGACGTGATCGTCACCGACAACCTCTTCGGCGACATCATCACCGACCTCGCCGCCGCGATCACCGGCGGCATCGGCCTGGCGGCCTCCGGCAACGTCAACCCCGACCGGACCACGCCGTCCATGTTCGAGCCGGTGCACGGCTCGGCGCCCGACATCGCGGGCCAGCAGAAGGCCGACCCCACCGCCGCGATCCTCTCCGCGTCCCTGCTGCTCGACCACCTCGGGCACGCCGACGCCGCCGCGGCCATCGAGACCGCGGTCATCGCCGACCTCGCCGCGCGCGAGCCGGGCGCGGCTCGCCGTACCGCCGAGGTCGGCGACGCCATCGCGGGCCGCGTTTCGTAGGAAGACCTACTAAGTTGTCCCCCATGGAGATCAGTACCACCCCGTCGAGCGCCGCGGTCTCCGACGAGCGCCTCGCCGAGATCCTCGCCAGCCCCGGCTTCGGCCTGCACTTCACCGACCACATGCTCACGGTCGAGTGGACCCCGGACGCCGGCTGGCATGCCGGGCGGATCGAGCCGTACGGGCCGCTCACGCTCGACCCCGCGACCGCGGTCCTGCACTACGCGCAGGAGATCTTCGAGGGCATGAAGGCCTACCGCCACGCGGACGGGTCGATCTGGTCGTTCCGGCCCGAGGAGAACGCCGCACGGATGGTGCGCTCGAGCCGACGGCTCGCGCTGCCCGAGCTCGACGTCGCCGACTACATCCAGGCCGTCGATGCACTCGTCACCGCCGACCAGCGCTGGGTCCCCGACCCGGCGGGGGAGAAGAGCCTCTACCTGCGCCCGTTCATGTTCGCCTCCGAGGCGTTCCTGGGCGTGCGCCCGGCCCAGCACGTCACGTTCATGGTGATCGCGAGCCCGGCCGGCGCCTACTTCAAGGGCGGCATCAAGCCGGTCACACTGTGGCTGACCGAGGGGTACACCCGCGCCGGGCGCGGCGGCATGGGCGCGGCGAAGACCGGCGGCAACTACGCCAGCTCGCTGGTCGCCCAGCAGCAGGCCAGCGCCCAGGGCTGCGACCAGGTCGTGTTCCTCGACGCCCAGGAGGGGCGGTACGTCGAGGAGCTCGGCGGCATGAACCTGTACTTCGTCCACGACGACGGCACCATCGTCACCCCCGAGACCGGCACCATCCTCGAGGGGATCACCCGCTCCAGCATCATCGAGCTGGCCGGCAAGCTCGGCCACCAGGTCGAGGAGCGCAGGTTCTCCATCGACGAGTGGCGCGACGGCGTCCGCAGCGGCCGGATCGTGGAGATCTTCGCCTGCGGCACCGCCGCCGTGGTCACCCCGGTGGGCGCGCTGAAGTGGGACGGGGGAGAGGTGCCGGCCCCCGCGAGCACCGACCTCACGATGCGGGTCCGGCAGGCCCTGGTCGACATCCAGTACGGCCGCGCCGAGGACACGTTCGGCTGGATGCACCGCATCGTCTGAAGGTCGGTACCCACCGGCCGCCCCCGCCACGACCCGAAGAGTAGGTGAGGCTACCCTAATTAGGTGGCCTCGACCCTGCGCGCGCCGGCGCCGACCCGCGCGACGCGGGTCGGGCCGCCGACGGCATCCGCCGACAGGGGAGTGGTGGCCGCGCTGGTGATCCTCGGCGTCCTGGCGCTCGCGCTGCTCGCGAGCCTGATGTGGGGCGCCCGGGACATCGCGGTGGGCCAGGTCTGGGCGGCGCTGGTCGACCCGGTCGCCGGCGACCATGACCACCTCGTCGTCCGCGATCTGCGGGTGCCGCGGACCCTGATCGGCCTGGTCGCCGGAGCGGCGCTCGGTGCCGCAGGAGCGCTCATGCAGGGCGTGACCCGCAACCCGATCGCCGACCCGGGCCTGCTCGGCATCAACTCCGGCGCGTCGCTCGCGGTCCTCGCTGCGATCTCCGGCCTCGGCGTCACGTCGGTGTCCGGCTACGTCTGGTTCGCCTTCGCCGGGGCCGCGGTCGCCGCCCTCGTCGTGTACGGCGCGGCCGCGCTCGGCTGGGAGGGCGTGACGCCGGTCAAGCTGGCGCTGATCGGCGCCGCGTTCACCGCCACCGCCACCTCGATCATCACCGTGGTGCTGCTGACCGACCGGCAGACGCTCGACGACTACCGGTTCTGGCAGGTGGGCTCGCTGGCCAACCGGCCACTGACCGTGCTCGCCGGCGTGCTGCCGTTCGTGGTCGTCGGGCTGCTGCTGGCACTGGCCTCCGGGCGGGTCCTCAACGCGCTGGCGCTCGGCGACGACGTGGCGCGCGGGCTCGGTCAGGACGTCACCCGGGGCCGGCTCCTGGTCGTCGCTGCGGTCGTCCTGCTGTGCGGGTCGGCGGTCTCGATGGTCGGCCCGATCGCGTTCGTCGGCCTGGCCGTGCCCCATCTCGCCCGGGCGCTCGTCGGACCGGACTACCGCTGGATCGTCGTGCTCTCGATGCTGCTGGGCCCGGTCCTCCTGCTGGTGGCGGACATCGCCGGCCGCCTCGTCGCGCGCCCCGGCGAGGTCGAGGCGGGTCTCGTCGTCGCAGTGATCGGCGCGCCGGTGCTGATCGCGATCGTGCGGCGGTCGCGGGGGATCGCCGCGTGAGCGCCCTCGAGGTCGCCGTCGCCACAGCCGCCGCCGGGCTGCGTCGCTCGCGGCGGCGCCGGCACGCCCGGCGTACGACGGTGCTCGCACTCCTGACGGCCGGGGTCGCCGTGCTCGCGACGAGCGCGCTGATGCTGGGGGAGTTCCGGCTCTCGGCAGGTCAGGTGGCCGGGGCCCTGGTCGGCGCCGACGACCCCCCGGCGCACTTCGTCGTCGTCGACCTGCGGCTGCCCCGCCTCCTGCTCGGCATCCTCGTCGGGGCGGCCTTCGGCCTGGCCGGCGCGCTGTTCCAGTCGGTGCTGCGCAACCCGCTCGCGAGCCCCGACGTCATCGGCATCTCCCAGGGCGCCAGCGCCGGTGCCGTCGCCGCGCTGCTCCTCGGCGGCCTGACCGGGGCCGCGGTCTCAGGGGCCGCCCTCGCCGGCGGCGCCCTGGTCGGACTGCTGCTGTACGCCGTGGCCTGGCGCGGCGGGATGGCCGGACACCGCTTCGTGCTCGCCGGCATCGGCGTCGCCTACGTCTGCACGTCGGTCGTCGGCTACCTGCTCACCCGCAGCGAGGTGCAGCAGGCCCAGGTCGCGCTGCTCTGGATGACCGGCAGCCTGGCCCAGGCCGACTGGTCGACGGTGCAGCTGCTCGCGGCCACCCTGGCGGTGCTGGTGCCGGTCGTGGCGCTGCTCGCCCGGGGTCTCGGCCTGCTGCTGCTCGGCGACGACCTGGCCGCCGGCCTCGGGCTGCGCCCCGAGCTCGTGCGGGCCGGCGTCCTGGCCACCGGCATCGCCCTGGCATGCGCAGCCACCGCCGCCGCGGGCCCGGTGGCGTTCGTGGCGTTCGTCGCGGCGCCGGTCGCGCGGCGGCTGCTGGGCGACGGCAGGCTGGCGCTGGTCGAGTCGGCGCTCATGGGCGTGGTCATGGTCGTCGGCGCCGACGTCGTCGCCCAGCACCTGCTGCCCGCCGACCTGTCGGTGCCGGCCGGGGTGGTCACCGGGGCCGTGGGCGGGCCCTACCTGATCTGGCTGATGGCCACCGGAGGGAGACGGACGACATGACGGATCGGTTGACGGATCGGCGGGACCAGGCGAGCGCGACCTCGCTCGTGGCCCACGGTGTGCACCTCGCCTACGACCAGCGCCGGGTCGTGCACGGCGTCGACCTGGACGTCCCGGTGGGCCGGGTCACGGTCGTCGTCGGCGCCAACGGCTGCGGCAAGTCGACGCTGCTGCGCGGCCTGGGCCGGATCCTGCGACCGGTCGAGGGCCGCGTCGAGCTCGACGGCCACGACCTGCACGGGATGCGGCCGCGCGAGGTGGCCGCGGTGCTCGGGCTGCTGCCGCAGCAGCCGGTCGCGCCCGAGGGCATCACGGTCGCCGACCTCGTCGGTCGGGGCCGCCACCCGCACCAGGGCGCGTTCCGCCGCTGGAGCGCGGCCGACGCCGATGCGGTCGCCCGGGCTCTCGCCCTGACCGACACCCAGGACCTCGCGGCGCGACGCGTCGAGGAGCTCTCCGGCGGCCAGCGGCAGCGCGTCTGGGTCGCGATGATGCTCGCCCAGGACCCGCGCATCCTGCTGCTCGACGAGCCCACGACGTACCTCGACATCGCCCACCAGGTCGACCTGCTCGACCTGCTCGCGGAGCTCAACGAGCGGCGGGGGACGACCGTGGTGATGGTGCTGCACGACCTCAACCTCGCCGCCCGCTACGCCCACCACCTCGTGGTGATGGCGCAGGGCCGGGTCGTGCGCGAGGGCGCGCCCGCGGCGGTGCTCGACGCCGACTGCGTGCGCGAGGCGTTCGGGCTCGAGGCGCGGGTGATCGCCGATCCGGTCGCCGGCTGCCCGCTCGTCGTGCCCGTGGGGCGGACCCGGCTGCGCGCTCCCGCGAACGCTGTGTAAGGTTAGCCTTACCTAATAACGATCGCATCTGCGGTCCCGCACCCTGAGGAGTGGACGTGTCGTCCCTTCGCCGCCCCCCATCCCGACTGGCCCTGTCCCGACTGGCCCTGTCCCGACTGGCCTTGTCCCGACTGGCCTTCCCGCTGGCCGCATCCCTGATCGCCCTGTCCCTCACCGCCTGCGGCTCCGGGGACTCCGACGGCGACGCCACCGCCGAGGAGACGACCAGCGAGGAGGCCTTCGAGCCGGTCACCATCGAGCACGCCTTCGGCAGCACCGAGATCGAGGAGAGGCCCGAGCGGGTGGCGACCTGGGGCTGGGGCAGCCCGGACGCCGTCCTCGCGCTCGGCATCGTGCCGGTGGCGATGGAGGCGCTGACCTACGGCGCGAACGACGAGGGCTTCATGCCCTGGCAGGCCGAGGCCTTCGACGAGCTCGGCGACACGCCCACGGCGCTGACGCCGGGGGAGGCGCCGCCGTTCGAGGAGATCGCCGCGGCAGCGCCCGACGTGATCCTGGCCAACTACTCCGGCATCACCGAGGCCGACTACGAGAAGCTCTCGAAGATCGCGCCGACCATCGCCTACCCCGACCAGCCCTGGTCGACGCCGTGGCGCGACGTCATCACCACGGTGGGCGAGGTGCTCGGCGAGTCCGACGAGGCCGAGCAGGTGCTCGCGGGCATCGACGCGGAGGTCGCCGAGGCGGCCGCGGCCCACCCGGAGTTCGAAGGTAGGACGATCGCGGCCGTCGCCATCGACCCGAGCGCGTTCTACGTCTACCGCGGCGCCGACCCGCGGGTGCAGTTCCTCGAGGACCTCGGCTTCACCCTCGCCCCCAGCGTCGACGAGCTCGACACCGAGGAGAGCACGTTCTACTACACGCTCAGCACCGAGAACGTCGACCGGCTGACCTCCGACGTGCTGCTCTCCTACGCGGCCGACCAGGCGCGGGCCGACGAGATCGCCGCGGACCCGACGTACCGGACCATGGAGCAGTTCGCCGACGGCCGGGTCGCCAGCGTGGTCGGGGAGGACATCGTCTCCTCGGTCTCGCCGCCCACCGCACTGTCGTTGGCCTACAGCCTCGACACCTTCGTCGACGCGCTCGCCGAGGCCGTGCCCGCGTCCTGACGCGGCGCCGACCGGCGCGACCCTCCGCCCGAGCCTCGCGGGCGGAGGGTCGCCGCGCTTGTAACCTCGGGACGTGACCACCTCGCCGCGCGACGACGCCGTGGGCACCGTCGGCGGCTACACGCTGCTCGCCCGGCTCGGCGAGGGCGGGATGGGCGTCGTCCACCTCGCCCGGCGGGGGCCGAGCGGCCAGCGGGTCGCGCTCAAGGTGCTGCGCCCGCACATCGTCGGCGACGAGGAGGCGCGCCAGCGGCTGGCCCGCGAGGTCGGCTCGCTGAGCCGGGTCCGCAGCCAGTGGGTCGCCGAGATCGTCGACGCCGACCCGTGGGCCGAGGTGCCCTACGTCGCGACCCGCTACGTGCCCGGGCTGTCCCTGCACGACCACGTCGTCGAGGAGGGGGCGATCACCGGCGCCGACCTGCTCTGGCTGGCGTCCTGCCTGGCCGAGGGCATCGCGTCGGTGCACGCGGTCGGCGTCCTGCACCGCGACGTCAAGCCCTCGAACGTGCTGATGGAGGGCCGCACCCCGATCCTCATCGACTTCGGGCTGGCCCGGGTCGCCGACGACCCCAAGCTCACGCACACCGGCTGGCTGCTCGGCACGCCTGGCTACCTCGCGCCCGAGATCCTGTACGGCGACGACGCGACCGCGGCCTCCGACGTGCACTCCTGGGCGGCCACGGTCGCGTACGCCGGCATCGGGAACCCGCCGTTCGGCAGGGGCCCGTCGATGGCGATCATGGACCGGGTCCGCCGTGGCCAGTTCGACCTCGACGGCCTCCCGGACGACCTGCGTCAGGTCGTGGCCGCGGCGCTCGGCCCGGACCCGCGCGAGCGACCGAGCCTCGAGCGGATCCTCGCCTGGCTGCGGCCGTTGACCACGCGGCCCGGCGAGCGGCGCACACCGCCTCCGGCCGGCGCGCCGCACGACCCCTACACGGTCCCGCTGGCCCTGGCTGCGCAGGCGGCCGCCGGCCAGATCACCGACCGGGTGACCGACGTCTGGCCGGGCCGTAACGCCGCCGAGCCGTACACGCTGGCGCTGACGTCGTACGAGCCCGCGACGACTCCCGTGTCGTTGGGGGAGCGGTTCCGCCGCGGGCTGCTGCTCGCCGGCCTGGCGCCCGCGGCCGGGGCCGGCTTCGCCGCCTACCCGTGGATCACCTTGGCGCTGCTGCTGGTCGTGGTCTGGCTGCTGCGCAGCGGGTCGCTGGCCGGCTCCGCGCGCGACCAGCGCCGCGAGTACCGCGGCCGCAAGTGGTACGACGGCACGCAGCTGCTCGTCGCCGCCCCGTGGCACCTCGTGCAGTCGCTGCCGGGGACCCTGCTGCTCGCGCTGTGGAGCGTCGGGCTGGCGGTCGCGGCAGCGCTGGTCTGCTACGCCGTCGCCACCGGGCTGGCGCTCGCGCTGTTCGTCTGCGGCACCGCGCTGACGGTCTCGCTGTGGCTCGGGCCGGGTGGGTCCCGGGTGCGGGGCCCGGTATCGCGCGTGGTCAACCCGCTGGCCGCCGACCCCCGTCGGTGGGTGATCGCGCTGCTCGTGGTGCTCGCGGTGGCCGCGGGCCTCGGGCTCCGCGCGGAGCTCACCGGCACCTCCTGGACGCCGGCCGAGGGGCGCCCGACCGCTCAGCTTCCGGGATAGGACGGCGGCCGGTCAGCCGGGGCGGTACCCCAGGCGGGGGCCGCGTCGTCGGTGGTGGCGATCTCGACGAGGCGCGGCCGGTCGCCGACCGACAGGCCGATCCAGGAGGCGGTCCGGTCGCCGCCGTCCATGCGCAGCCCCGCCACGTGGCTGCCCGCGCCCGATCGCTCGATCCGGGCGATCGGGCCGCCGAGCGGACGGACCACGAGTCGCTCGAACGCGGGCACGCCGACGGCGACGTGCGGGGTGCCCGGGGTGAGCGGATAGAGGCCGAGCGAGGTCCACACGTACCAGGCCGAGAGCGCACCGAGGTCGTCGTTGCCGGGCAGCCCGCTCGGCGTGAGTGACCACAGCTCGGCCCGAGCCCGCGCGACGACGTCCTGGGTGCGCGCCGGCGCGCCCAGCCACTGGTAGGACCACGGGGCCAGGAACGACGGCTCGTTGCCGAGCCAGGCGTGCGGGCCGCCGCCGACGTTGAGCTGCTCGAAGAACTCATCGAGCCGGTCACGTACGCCGAGCGACGGGCCGAGGGCGGCGAGCAGACCAGCCATGTCCTGCGGGACACCGCCGAACGTGTACTGCAGCGCGTTGCCCTCCTCGAAGCCTGCGCAACACGGGGTCACATCGGCGTCCGGTGGCGGGAACGCTCCGGAGCCGTCCCGGGGGAGCAGGAGCCCCCGGCTCGGGTCGAGCAGGGTGCGCCAGCTGCCGGACCGCTCGCGGTAGCGTGCGGCCGCTGCGTCCCGGCCGGCGGCCGCGGCGAGCCGGGAGATCGCGAAGTCGGCGGCGGCGTACTCCAGGGTGATGGACGCCCCGTGGCGCTCGTCCGGAACGGGCACCCAACCCAGCCGCAGGTACTCGTCGAGCCGCTCGCGCGGGCCGTCGACGCGGTCGCCCTGCCGGACCAGCCGGGCCACCACGTCCGCGAGCGGGAAGTCACGCGCGCCGAACGCCCAGGCAGCGGCGGCGATCGGCCCTGCGGGGTCCCCCCTCATCACCCGGCTGTCGGCCCCGACGACCGGCCACCGCGGGAACCAGCCGCCCTGCACGGCGTCGCGGCGCATCGACCGCACGATCATCGACGCGATGTCCGGGCGGAGCCAGGCAAGCAGTGGGATCTCGGTGCGGTAGACGTCCCACCCCGAGATCGAGCTCAGCTGGAGCTCGGCGCCGCGCAGCCGGTGCACCCTCCCGTCGAAGCCCGGATAGCGCCCGTCGACGTCGCTCACCGGGTTGGGGTGGAGCAGCACGTGGTACAGCGCCGTCCGCAGCAGCCGACGCGTCGTCGGGTCACCGCCGGTGGCGTCGACCCGCGCCAGCTCGGCGTCCCAGGCGGCCGCCGCGCGTGCGGCCAGCCGGCCCACCGACCAGCCCGGATCGGATCGGCCGAGGTTGCGCCGCGCACCCGCCGGGCCGACGAACGAGACCGCCACCTGGACGTTCAGTGCGCGCCGCCGCCCGAAGCCGACCCAGGCGCCGCCGTCCCACCCGCCCCTGCTCCGGAAGGAGTGGTCGAAGCGGTAGAGCACGTGTGCGACGTACTGGTTCGGCCCGTCGCAGAACCGGCCGCTGCGCACCCGGACGGCGATCTCGTGGTCACTGGGGAAGGACACCCGCTGGCCGAGGCTGCCGGCCAGGCTGCCGTCCGCCTTCACGACCACGAAGCTCCTCGTCCCGGACGGGTAGGCGAAGCGCAGCAGCCCGCTCCGGTCGCCCACGGCGGCCCTCACCGAGATCCCGTTCATGAGCGACACGGCGTACCGGCCGGGGGCGGCCCGCTCGGTCGCCCGGTCGATGGCGGTGGTCGCTGACGCCGGGACGTCGGGGACCGCGCCGGCAACGGGGAGGATCGGGGCGTCGCCGAACGTGGGACAACCCGCGCCCGAGAGGTGCACGGCGGAGAACCCGCGCAGGAACCGGTCGGTGACGGCATAGCCGGACGGAGCCGCCGATGGCGCGCCTGTCTGTTCGTCGTCAGTGGTGTCCGGGCCGAGTTGCACCATCCCGAAGGGGACCGCGGCGGCCGGGGTGGTCGCTCCGCCGCGCCACGGAGCGGCGCCGCCGGTCCCGACGAAGACGTCGACCTCCGTGTGGGGAGGGTCGCCGGCGAACGCTGCGGGTCCGAGCACCTGGATCGCCAGCCCGAGGCCCGCGGCGAGGACTGCACCGGTGCGCTGCCGGGTCGTCCTCACCCCCTCAACCTAGGCGTAGGAGCCGATCCAGATCGCGAGATCGGTCGCACTCGCCCGGATCGCGTGGCAGCATGGTCGACATGCACCTGGCGATCTCCAGCGAGATCATCATTTCCTAGCGCGTCGCGGCCTCAGGATCCATGAGGCGCCCGACGCGCAAACCTCTCGTCCCCGAGAGGTTTTTTTGTTGCCCGAACCCGAAAGAGTCAGCGATGGACCTGCACGGCGCCTTCCACGTCTACGACACCACCCTGCGCGACGGCGCGCAGCAGGAGGGGCTCAACCTCTCCGTCGCCGACAAGCTGTCGATCGCGCGCCAGCTCGACGGGCTGGGCGTCGGCTACATCGAGGGCGGCTGGCCGGGCGCGAACCCCAAGGACACCGAGTTCTTCCGCCGTGCCGCTGCCGAGCTCGACCTCGAGAACGCGCGGCTCGCGGCGTTCGGTGCCACCCGCCGAGCCGGGGTGCGGGCGGCCGACGACCCGCTGGTCGCGGCGCTGCGGGACAGCGGCGCCGGCGTGGTCACGCTGGTGGCCAAGTCCTACGACCGGCATGTCGAGCTGGCGCTGCGGACCACGCTCGAGGAGAACCTCGCGATGATCCGCGACACGGTCAGCCACCTGCGCGCCGAGGGGCAGACGGTGTTCCTGGACGCCGAGCACTTCTTCGACGGCTACCGGGCCAACCGCGACTACGCGCTCGAGGTGCTGCGCACGGCGTACGACGCGGGCGCCGAGGTGATCGCGCTGTGCGACACCAACGGCGGGATGCTGCCCGGCTGGGTCGGCGACGTCGTCCACGACGTGCGCGAGAACGCCCAGGTGCGGGTCGGCATCCACTGCCACAACGACACCGGCTGCGCGGTCGCCAACACGCTGGCCGCGGTCGACGCCGGCGCGACCCACGTGCAGGGCACGATCAACGGGTACGGCGAGCGCACCGGCAACGCCGACCTGGTCGCCGTCGTCGCGAACCTCGAGCTCAAGCTGGACCGCCGGGTGCTGCCGCCCGGGCTGCTCACCGAGGCCACCCGGATCGCGCACGCGGTCGCCGAGGTCACGAACTTCCCGCCGGCGTCGCGGCAGCCGTACGTCGGCAGCTCCGCGTTCACCCACAAGGCCGGCCTGCACGCCAGCGCGATCAAGGTGGACCCGAACCTCTACCAGCACATGGACCCGGCCGGCGTCGGCAACGACATGCGGCTGCTGGTCTCCGACATGGCCGGCCGCGCCTCGATCGAGCTCAAGGGCCGCGAGCTGGGCTTCGACCTCTCCGGCGACTCCCCGGACGACAAGACCCTGGTCACCCGGATCACCGACCGGGTCAAGGTCCTCGAGAGCCGCGGCTTCACGTTCGAGGCCGCCGACGCCTCCTTCGAGCTGCTGCTGGCCGAGGAGG
Source organism: Nocardioides sp. (assembly GCF_030019515.1). Taxonomy (GTDB): domain Bacteria; phylum Actinomycetota; class Actinomycetes; order Propionibacteriales; family Nocardioidaceae; genus Nocardioides. The sequence continues at coordinate 208,147 of NZ_JASEEQ010000006.1, forward strand.
TCGAGGGGGTGCGCCCGTCGTACTTCGACGTCGAGTCGTGGCGGGTGATCACCGAGACCATGCCGTCGGCCGAGGCGGTCTCGGAGGCGACGGTGAAGCTGAAGGCGGGCGGGGTCCGGTACGTCGTCACCGGCGAGGGCAACGGCCCGGTCAACGCGCTCGACCATGCGCTGCGTGAGGCGATCGTGCAGGCCTACCCGCAGGTCGCCAAGTTCGAGCTGATCGACTACAAGGTCCGCATCCTCGACCAGGGACACGGCACCGACGCGATCACCCGGGTGCTCATCGAGACCAGCGACGGCGAGTCCTCCTGGGTCACCGTCGGCGTCGGCGCCAACGTCATCGAGGCGTCCTGGGGCGCGCTCGTCGACGGGCTGACGTTCGGGCTGCGCAAGCACCAGGCCTGAGCGGCTGACTCATGCGTGCCGCAGCACCTCGGCCCGGTCCGGGGTGGGCGCCGGATGCCGGCGCTGGTAGCGCTGCATGAGCCACCAGCTGAGGACCATCAGGCCGAGCACGTCGACGAACCCGGCGATCGAGGCCCAGGGCAGCTCGATGTCGCCCGCCTCGACGTTGGCGTAGAAGGACCCCATCGGGGTGAGCAGCGGCCAGAGGACGACCAGGTTGCGGGCGAGTGCGAAGGCGGCCGCGTAGACGACGCCGAGAGCCGTGAGGAACAGCAGGTCGGCGCCGGTCATGCCGAACCCGACGTGGTACGCGCCGTACAGGACCGCTGCCCCCGCCACGCCGGCGATGGTGCCGTACTGCGCCTCGAGCCGGGTCTGGACGAAGCCCCGGAAGAAGACCGACTCGAACACTCCGACCACGAGCGCCATCACCAGCAGCGGCACCCAGTCGACCGGGGCGGGCAGGTCATAGCCCCACAGGGTCAGCGCGAACTGGACCCCGCCGAAGACCAGCGCGAGGCCGCCGGCGCTCCGGAGGTTGTCACGGCGCAGCCCGAGGTCGCCCAGGGGACGATGCCGGACCCGGACGGTGTAGACCATCGGGCCGGCGACCCCGAGGACGAGAGCGGCCGCGAAGCACAGGAACAGCCCGGCCACGTGGTCGACGGTGAACACCAGGAACGCGGTGCTGTTGAGGGCGACCACGGAGACGTACAGGGCGGCGATCACCGCGAGGTCCAGGGCGTCGTGCCCGCCACCGGATCTCCCGGGGATCGCGCCGGGCACGAGGGCCAGGATCAGGGCCGATCCGGCGACCGCTGCCAGGTAGAGCGGGCCGTTGCCGATCGGAAGGAGTAGGAGTCCGAGGCTCACCCAGCCCGTCCACAGGAGAGCTCGGGTGCGTGAACTGGTGACGGTGGTTGCCATGCGGGCACCTCCTCCACCGGCCAGCCCACCGCTCGGTCTCCGTCCGTGACCAGAGGCCTAGGTCCGAGGTGGACCGGGACGAGGTCCTACTGGCTGCCGGGTACCTCTCAGAGCTCCAGCTGGCCGTCGCCGTAGGTGGCGGTGATCTCGCTGATCACGATCCGGTAGCCGTCGTACCAGCGCTGCACCTGGTCCTTGGCCTCGCGGTGCGTTGGGAGCCGGGCCAGCGCGTTGATCGACTCCATGTCGGTGAAGTAGTAGACGGCGTTGGTGACGGTGCCGTCGAGCGAGACCCACTTCTCGACCCGGTCGAACCCGGGCAGGCTCCGGGCGTACGCGGCGATCTCCCCGTCGAGGCGGTGGAAGTCGTCGTCGAAGGTGCCGGGCTTGAAGATGAACTGGCAGCAGATCACGCGTGCTCCTGGAGGTCGAGCGCCGGACGGGGCGACCCAGGATCGCAGGGTCCACCGATCCGAGGTCAGCAGGGTCGCGCGGTCCCTAGGCTCGGGGCATGAGCGATGTGGAGACCGTTGCCGTCGAGCTGCTGGCACAGCTCGTCGGGATCGACAGCGTCAACCCCGCGCTGATGCCCGGGGCCGCCGGCGAGACGCGGATCGTGGAGCACCTGGAGGCCCGGCTCACGGCCGCGGGCTTCGCCACGACGGTGGTGCCGGCGGCCGGGCACGAGGGCCGACCGAGCCTGGTGGCGGTGCCGCCCGGCCCGGACGACTGGCCGACCGTCGTGCTCAACGGCCACGTCGACACCGTGGGCGTCGCCGGAATGCCCGAGCCGTTCACGCCGCGCATCGACGGCGACCGGCTCGTCGGTCGCGGCGCCGCCGACATGAAGGGCGGCGTCGCCGCCATCGTCGCCGCCGCGGAGCACCTGGTCGCCGCGGGCGCCCCGGTGCGCCCGGTGCTCGCCCTGGTCGCCGACGAGGAGGACGCCAGCCTCGGCAGCGAGGCGGTGATCGCCGCGCTCCCCGGGATCGGCGTACGGCCCGACGCGTGCCTGATCGCCGAGCCCACGGACGGCGTCCTGTGCCGGTCGCTGCGGGGGTTCGCGCTCGTCCGGGTCACCTTCGCGGGGCGTGCCGCGCACAGCTCGCAGGCCGAGCTCGGCAGCAACGCGGTCACCCACCTCGGGCGGCTGCTGCACGCCGTCGACCTGCGGGCGGACTCCGTCCGTGCGGACAGTGGCGAGCTGCTGGTGACCCTGGCGTCCGGCGGCTCGTCGGCGTTCGTGGTGCCGGACCGGGCCGAGTGCCTCGTGGAGCTGCGGACGGCGCCCGACCGGTCGAGCGCCGACGCGCTCGCGCTGGTGCGCGGGCTGCTCGAGCCCGAGTGGCAGGCCGAGGCCGAGCTGCTCACCCACCGCGAGGGCTGGCGCCTCGACGACCACGGCCCGGCGGCAGATCTCGCGCGCCGGCTGGGCGCCGAGCTCGGCGCCGGGTCGAGCTTCGAGGCGCCGTACTGGATGGAGGCGCCGTTGTGGCAGGAGATCTGCCCGACGCTGGTCTGCGGCCCCTCCGGCGGGGGGATGCACGCGGTCGACGAGTGGGTCGACCTGCGCCAGGTGCGAGCGCTGGCGACGGCGCTGACCACGGTGCTGGGCGACTGGCGGCCCGATGCCGACTGACCCCCGCGGCCTGCGGGACCAGGCGCCGCTCCTCGACGCCTGGCTCCGCTTCCAGGAGCACCCGGTCACGCCGTTCACCATCCCCGGCCACAAGCAGCGCACCGACCTGGTCGGCGACGTGGTCGCCGGCGACGTGCCGCTGTACGCCGGCCTCGACACGATGAAGCTCACCACCGGCGTGCTCGCCGAGGCGGAGGCGCGGGCCGCGCGGCTGTGGGGCGCGGACCTGTGCCGCTTCTCCACCGGCGGCGCCACCCACGCCAACCAGGCCGTCGCGCTGGCCGTCGCCGGCGACGGCGACACCGTGATCGTCAGCCGCACCCTGCACCGCTCGCTCCTGCTCGGCCTGGTGCTCGCCGGGCTGGTGCCGGTCTGGGTGCGGCCCGAGGTCGATGCGGCCACCGGGCTGCCGCTGGGCGTCGCGCCCGAGACGGTACGACGAGCGCTGGCGGACCACCCGGGCGCCCGGGCGGTCTTCGTCGGGGACCCGTCGTACGTCGGCACCGTCGGCGACGTGGCCGGGCTGGCCGACGCGGCTCACGGGCGCGGGGTCCCGCTCGTGGTCGACGCCGCATGGGCCGCGCACTTCGGCTTCCACCCCGGGCTGCCGCGCCACCCGCTGCAGCTCGGGGCGGACGTCGTGGTCACCAGCGCGCACAAGACACTCCCGGCCTGGAGCCAGGCCGCGCTGGTCCTCGCGCGCACCGAGCGCGTCGACCCCGCGCGCCTCGACGCGGGGGTCGAGGCGACCGCGACGACGAGTCCGGCCGGCGCCATCCTGGCCAGCACCGACGCCGCCCGGGCGCTGCTCGAGCGCGACGGCGAGGAGCTCCTCGGCGCCGCCATCGCGGCGACGGCGCAGGCGCGGGAGCGGCTGCGGGCCGTCGAGGCGGTGAACGTCCTCGACGGCCCCGGCGTCGACCCGCTGAAGCTGACACTCGTCCTCTCGGCCACGGGCGCCGACGGCAACGCCGTCGAGCGGGACCTCCTGGCGCGCGGACTGCCGGTCGAGTCCGCCGACCGGGACGTCCTGGTCGCGATCGTCACGCTCGCCGACACCGCGGCGACGGTCAGGCTGCTCACGGACGCGATCGTCGAGTCGGTCGAGCGGCGTCGGGGCCCGGCGCGTCCGGTCGTCGGCCCCGCCGTCTACCGCGTCGAGCCGGTCACGGTGCTGCCCCCGCGACAGGCGTACTTCGCCGCGGCGCAGGCCGTGCCGCTCGGCCGGGCCGTCGGCCGGGTGAGTGCCGAGCTGGTCGCGCCGTACCCGCCCGGCATCCCGGTGCTCGCCCCCGGCGAGCTGGTCACCGACCAGACCCTCGACGCGCTCGAGCACGCGCGCGACGCCGGGGTCCGGATCGCCTACGCCGCCGACCCCACGCTCGCGACGTTGCGGGTGACGGCCGACTGATCGAGCGCGATGATGTGCGCATGCCGATCATGGACCGGGTCGCGCACCTCCATCCCGCGCACTGGGCCTACGTGCTGGTCGTACTGGTCGTGGCGAGCGTCGGTTTCGTCACCGGGTCGACGGCGGCGATCCTGGTCGCTGCGCTGCTGGCGGTGCCGTCGAGCGTCGCGGGCGTCCCGGCCTTCTACGTCGCGTACGGCCTGCTGGCGCAGGTCCCTGGCGCGAACCCGTCGAGCAGTAGCGGTTCGGCCACGTGCCCGTCGTCCGGGGAGTGCACGACATCGACGAGCGGTGACCTGGCCGGCTGGTTCGCAGTCACGACCGACATGCTCGGGATCCTGGCGCTGACCGCCGCCGCACTGCTCAACGTGCTCCTCCTGCAGGCGCTGCTGGCCGCCCGACGGCAGCGGCGCAGCCGGGAGACCGCTGATGTCGGACCCTGATCACGCAAGCGCGGCCGGCGCTACGATCCGCCGCGCCAGGTCGACCCAGCCGTGATAGAGCCGGTCGATCGGGAAGCCCTCGATCTCGACCTGCTGCTCGAGGATCGGCAGCTCCAGCGGGGCGAGGAGCGCGACGGCGAGCAACGGCACGTCGCCGGTGACCCCGAGCTCGTGGAGCAGGTAGCGCACGTGGGTGGCCGTGAACGAGTAGGCGCCGGCCGCGCGGCTCGCGGCCCGGCCGGCCTCCCGGATCAGCTCGGCGTGGAGGAGGGTCGTCTCGAGGCGGGTCCGGCCGAACGCGAGCAGCCGGTCCCAGGGATCCGCCCCCGGCCCGAGCGGCGGGGGACCGGACATGACCTGACCCTGCCACTCGGCCTCGGAGTGGTTGAGCACGGCGGCCATCAGGCCCTCGCGCGACTCGAAGCGGCGGAACACCGTGCCCTTGCCGACGCCCGCGGCCGCGGCCACGGCGTCCATCGTGATCGCGCGGGCACCGCACCGCTCGACCAGGTCCTGGGCGGCGACGAGCAGCGCCTCCCGGTTGCGCGCAGCGTCGCGGCGCTCGGCGGGCGGCCCGCTGAGCAGGGGGAGGAGGCGCGGCTCGGACATGACGCGGCACAGCCTAGGGACGGGTGCGCCGCGGCGTCCGGGAATATTAAACGGACTCCGGTCCGTTTCGCCCCCATGACCAACACCATCGCCGTGCTCGTCGGCAGCCTCCGCACCGACTCCGTCAACCGCAAGCTCGCCGAGATCCTCCGCGACCAGGCCCCCGAGGGCGTCACCGTCGACATCGTCGAGGGCCTCGCCGACGTCCCGTTCTACAACGAGGACATCGACAACCCACGGGACATCCCCGCGGCCGCGGCTGCCGTGCGCGAGCGGGTCGGCGGTGCGGACCGCGTGCTGGCCGTGACGCCTGAGTACAACGGCACGATGCCGGCCGTGCTCAACAACGCCATCGACTGGCTCTCCCGCCCCTACGGCGCCGGCGCCATGGTCGGCAAGCCGTTCGGCGTGGTCGGCACCACCCCGACGCCGTACGGCGGCAAGTGGGCGCACGCCGACGCGGCTCGCTCCGCGCGGGTGGCGGGCGCCGTGGTCGTGGAGGACATCACCGTGTCCCAGTCGGCGGTCGAGGTCGACGTGCTCACCGACCCCGACGTGCTGGCGCGGCTGCACGGCGCGGTCCGCGCGCTGGCCGACTACGACGTCGCCGGCGCCGCGGCCTGACCCATGGCCTGACCCACGGCCCGGTCCTCGTGCCCCCGAGGGGCTAGCGTCGGGTCGTGGCCGAACTCCATGACCTGACCGCGCTCGAGCAGGGCGACCTGGTGCGCCGGGGCGAGGTCTCGCCCCTCGAGCTCACCGACCACTACCTCGAACGCGCCGACCGTCTCGACACGGTCGGCGCGTTCGTCACGCTCACCCCCGACCGGGCCCGCGACCGCGCGAGCGCGCTCACCGAGGAGGCGTTCCTGTCCGGGCCGGGCGAGTCGTCGCTGTTCGGCGTACCGACGGCGATCAAGGACCTGAACCTGACCGCCGGGGTCCGCACGACGTTCGGGTCCGCGGCGTTCGCCGACTTCGTCCCCGACGTCTCCGACGGCGTCACGCTCTCGATCGAGGCGGCCGGGATGGTGAGCCTCGGGAAGACCAACACCCCCGAGTTCGGCTCACCGTGCTACACCGAGCCGGACGTCGCCCCGCCCGCGGTGACGCCGTGGGACCGGACCCGGACCGCCGGCGGCTCCTCGGGCGGCGCGGCCGCGGCGGTCGCCGCGGGGCTGGTGCCGGTGGCGCAGGGCTCCGACGGCGGCGGCTCGATCCGGATCCCGGCCTCGTGCTGCGGCCTGGTCGGCCTCAAGCCGAGCCGGGGCCGGATCAGCGGCTACCCGATGTACGGCGACCCGGTGGGACTCGCGACCGCCGGGCCGATCGCCCGGACCGTGCGCGACGCGGCCGCGCTGCTCGACGTGCTCGCCGGCCGCCGGGCGGGGGACCCGTCCTGGGCGCCGCCTCCCGCCGAGACGTTCCTGGCCTCCTGCGACCGCGATCCCGGCTCCCTGCGGATCGCGCGGTTCATCGAGCCCGTCATCGCCGACGTCGCGGTGGACCCCGACTGCGTGCAGGCCTGGGAGGACGCCTCTCGGCTGCTGGAGTCGCTGGGCCACGAGGTCGTCGACGTCCCCGTGCCGCTGCCGCCCGAGGCGGTACCGGTCTTCGAGGTCTGCTGGGCGGTGCTGACCGCGCTCTCGGTGGTGCCGCCCGAGCGCGAGCACCTGCTGCGGCCGCTCACCCGGTGGCTCTCTGCGGCCGGCCGCGAGGTCAACGGGCCCGAGTTCGGCCTGGCCATCGGCGCGATGCGCCGCCACGCGGCGGACGCGCTGACCGCGCTCGCGCCGTACGACGCGGTCCTCACCCCGACCCTCGCCACCCCGCCCGTGCCGATCGGCGCGATGCGCGACGACGACGACCCGGCCGCGGACTTCCTGGCCCAGAAGGAGTTCACGCCGTGGACCTCGGCCTGGAACGTCACCGGGATGCCGGCGATCTCGCTGCCGCTGCACTGGACCGCCGGCGGCCTGCCCGTCGGCGTGATGCTCGCCGCGCGCCCGGCCGAGGACGACCTGCTGCTCGCTCTCGCCGCCCAGGTGGAGGCCGCCGCGCCGTGGGCCGACCGGCGACCGCCCGGGTGGTGACGGCGGGTGACCGAGAGGTGATCACCCGCTGCCGCACCGACGAGCTGTCCGCCGCGGAGCTGGCCGAGACCCGCGCGCTGATGGACGTCGCGTTCAGCGCCTTCACCGACCACGACTGGTCCCACGCCCTCGGCGGCACGCACGCCCTGGCGATCGAGGAGGGCCGGGTGCTCGCGCACGGGTCGCTGGTGCCGCGGCACCTGCACCAGGGCGAGCGGTCGCTGCGCTGCGGGTACGTCGAGGCCGTCGCGGTGCACCCCGATGCCCAGCGCCGCGGGCTCGGGTCGGCGGTGATGGCCGCGTTGGAGGACCTGGCGCCGGCGTACGACCTGCTCGCGCTCAGCGCCTCGGCCCGCGGCGTGCCGCTCTACCGTGCTCGCGGGTGGTCGCTGTGGCGCGGCCCGTCCTCCGTGCTCGCCCTCGACGGTCCGGTGCCCACGCCGGACGACGACGGATCGATCTACGTGCTGCCGGGGGCGAGCGGGGTCGACCTGGACGGCCCGATCGCCTGCGACTGGCGCGAGGGCGACCTGTGGTGACCGTAGGGTGATCGCATGAGCAGATCGGTGATCGTGGTCGTGGGCGCGGGTCCGGGCGTCAGCGGGTCGGTGGCGCGGGCGTTCGCCCGCGAGGGGTACGACGTGGGCCTGCTCGGCATCGACGACGAGCAGCTCCAGAAGCTCGCAGGCGAGCTCGAGCAGCTCGGCGCCACCGTCGGCCACGCGGTCGTCGACATCACCGACGCGGAGGCCGCCGGCGCAGCGATCCGACGGATCGGCGAGCACGCCGGGCGGATCGACGTGCTGCACTTCAACCCGAGCGCGTTCCGCGAGAAGGACCCACTCGAGCTGACCGTCCCCGAGCTCCTCCAGGACGTCACCCTCGGCGTCGGCGCCCTGCTGGTCGCCGTCCAGGCGGCCCGACCGTTCATGTCCGCCGGCGGCCGGGTCACCGCCACCGGCAGCATGGCCGCCGACAAGCCGTGGCACCGGGCCGCGTCGCTCGGCGTGCAGAAGGCGGGCCTGCGCAACCTCGTGCACAGCCTCGACGACACACTCGCGCCGGACGGCATCCGTGCGGTCTCGGTGACGGTGCGCGGCACGCTGGCGAAGGAGGGCGCGTTCACGCCCGACCGGGTCGCCGAGGCGATCCTCGCCGCCACCCGCCAGGACGAGGCCGACTGGCGCTCCGAGATCCCCTACGCCGGGTGACCTACGACAGCTCGGCCAGGCTCTTCCCGATGGCCGGGCGCAGCGAGTCGCTGGCGTCCCAGTCGTTGGCCTGCATCGCCGCGACCACCTTGCCGCCCGAGACCCAGTACGCCTTGAACACCCGCTTGGTCAGGTCGCCGCGGACCACCACCTCGTCGTAGCCGTCCGGCCCGACGTCGCCGACGTACTCCATGCCGAGGTCGTACTGGTCGGTGAAGAAGTACGGCAGGTCCGTCGCCGCCGCGTCCTCGACACCGGCCATCGCCTGTCCGGCGACCCGACCCTGGCGGATGGCGTTGTCCCAGTGCTCGACGCGGATCGACCGGCCGAGCACGGGGTGGTGGGCGCGGGCGACGTCGCCGGCGGCGTAGACGTCCGGGTGCGAGGTGCGCATCCGCTCGTCGACCAGGATCCCGTCGTCGACCGCGAGCCCGGCCGCCTCCGCGAGGGCGACGTCGGGGCTCGCGCCGATGCCGACGACGAGCAGGTCGGCCTCGACGTCGGCGGAGCCGTCCACCGTCAGCCGCGCGCGGCGGCCGTCGCCGTCGAAGCCGGTGACCTTGGCGCCGAGCCGCAGGTCGACCCCGTGCTCGCGGTGCAGGTCGGCGAACATCGCGCCCATCTCGGGGCCGAGCACCCGCAGCAGCGGCAGGTCGAGGGCCTCGAGCACGATCACGTCGGCGCCGGCGTTGCGGGCGGCCGCGGCGACCTCGAGGCCGAGGAAGCCGCCGCCGAGGATCGCGATGCGGTGGCCGGGGGCGAGCACCGAGCGGAGCCGGTCGCTGTCCTCGCGGGTGCGCAGGTAGGCGACCGGTGCGCCGCTCTCGTCGGCGGCGGCCAGGTGGCGCGGGGACGCGCCGGTGGCGATCAGCAGCCGGTCGAAGGACTCCGTCGCGCCGCCGGCCGTGACCGTGTGGGCGTCGGCGTCGATGCGCTCGACCCGGGAGCCGGGGCGCACCTCGACGTCGTTCTCGGCGTACCAGGACGCGGGGTGGACGAGCATGCTGTCGGCCTCGGCGTCCCCGGCGAGGTAGCCCTTCGACAGCGGCGGGCGCTCGTAGGGCAGGTGCGGCTCCGCGGCGTGGAGCACGACGTCGCCGTCGTACCCCGCGTCGCGAAGGCCCGCGGCGGCGGTACCAGCGGCCAGGCCGCCGCCCACGATCACGATCCGCCCGCTCATGGCCGCGCTCCCTGCTCGCGGGCCAGCGAGAGGAACTCGGCGCGCGCGGCGGCGTCCCGCAGGGTCCCGCGGAGCGCGGAGGTGACCGTGCGCGTGCCTTGGGCGCGCACTCCCCGCAGGCTCATGCAGGTGTGCTCGGCCTCGACCACGACCCCGACCCCGCGGGGCTGGAGGTGCGTGATCAGCTGGTCGGCGACGTGGGTGGTGAGGCGCTCCTGGGTCTGGGGGCGGCGGGCCACCAGCTCCACGAGGCGCGCGAACTTCGAGAGCCCCAGGATCCGCTCGTCGGGCAGGTAGCCCACGTGGGCGACGCCGACGAAGGGCAGCATGTGGTGCTCGCACACCGAGCGCACCGGGATGTTGGCCACCAGCACGAGCTCGTCGTACCCCTCGGTGTTCGGGAACGTCGTGAGGTCGACGTCGGGGCCGGTGAGCAGCTCGTGGTACGCCGCGACCATCCGCCGCGGCGTCTCGGCCATCTCGTCGGTGTCGATGTCCAGGCCGAGGGAGCGCAGCAGGTCGCTGGCGGCGCTCTCGGCAGCAACCAGGTCGACCGCGCTCGAGGGCTGTGAGACCCGGGGCCGCCAGCGAGCCCGCGCCTCGGAGGCGGCGTGGCTCAGTGGCGGACTCTGGAGTTGGCTCACCAGAGGCCTCCGCCCCGGCGGGCGTGCGTGGCGGCGAGCTGGGCCAGCGCGAGGGCGGCGACGAACAGGCCGAAGTCACGCAGCGCGATGTCGTAGTAGTCCTGCATGGACACCAGGTCGACGATGATGCCGGCCAGCCACAGCGCCACGACGTAGCCGCCGAGGCGTGGGGCGAGGGCCACCAGCACGCCGGCGACGATCTCGATGACGCCGACCATCAGCATCGCGTCGTGCGCCGAGCCGGGCACGATGTCGTTGATCCAGGGGGCGAGATAGTCGTCCCAGTCGGTCAGCCAGCCGAGGAACTTGTCGAGGCCGAACGCGATGGGGGCGATCGTGAAGACGGTGCGCAGCAGCAGGTAGGCGCGGTGTGCGCCGGGGTCGAGGGCGGTCGTGGTCACGTCGGTCGTGCGCGTGCCGGTGTCGTGGGGGTGGGTCATCGCCATGCTCCGTTCTAAAGGACTGTATTTACGACGTTAGAGAGGGTATGTTCTTTTGTCAATGGATTGATCCTGTAGAGATAGGATCAACCGCAGCGAGCGAGGAGAAGGCCGGTGAGTGAGGACTTCGTGACCGCGGTGAGCGGGGTCGGGGCACTGATGGAGCCGGCCCGGCGCGCCCTCTACCTGTACGCCGCCGCGCAGGCCGAGCCGGTCAGCCGGGAGCAGGCCGCGGCGGCCTGCGAGCTGCCGCTGCACTCGGCCAAGTTCCACCTCGACCGGCTCGTCGACGAGGGGCTCCTCGAGGTCGAGTACCGACGGCTCTCGGGTCGGTCCGGGCCGGGCGCAGGCCGTCCCGCGAAGCTGTACCGGCGCGCGGACCGCGAGGTGTCGGTCTCACTGCCGGAGCGGCACTACGACCTGGCCGGTGACGTCCTGGCCACCGCGATCGACGAGGCGGCCCGGGGCGGTATCTCGGTCCGGGACACGGTGATGGCCGTGGCCGAGGCGCGCGGCCAGGTGATGGCCGCCGCCAGCGCGGTGAACGGCGCCGACGACCTCGAGCGCACGGCCGCGGTGCTCGCCGAGCACGGGTACGAGCCGCACCAGGACGGCGACACGCTGTCCCTGTCCAACTGCCCGTTCGACCGGCTCGCCCGCGACCACGTCCAGCTGGTCTGCGGCATGAACCTCGGGCTGGTCAACGGCGTCATCGAGGGCCTGGGCTGCCAGTCCCTCGACGCCGTGCTCGACCCCGAGGAGGGGCTGTGCTGCGTGAAGGTGCGCAGCCGCCGGTCCTAGGGGTCCTGCTCCGGAATCGGACTCAGTCGTCCGCGACGCCGCGGGCGTGCAGCGCGTCGCCGGTCTCGTGGGCACGCGCGACCACCCGGATCACGAACGGCGTGAGGTAGGCGCGCGGGTGGCGCCCCAGCCCGCGGGCGCGGGCCGCGTCCCGGGTCTCGAGCGCCAGCGCCACCGTCCCGGGCAGGGCCTGGATCGCCAGGCCGATGGTGAGCGCCACCCGGTCCGGGTCGACGCCGACCCGGCGCAGCGGCGAGATCCAGCGGACCAGGGCGTCGAGGATCGCGTTGACCGGCGTCGTGGCCGAGACCGCGATGGCCGCCAGGGCCAGGGAGATCAGGTCCAGCAGGGTCTCGACGGCCTTCGCCGGCCCGCTGACCCACCACTGGAGGGCGCCCGCGATCACCGCGACCAGAAGCACGGCCCGGGTGGTCCGGGCCAGCATCCGCAGGCCGACCCGGCCGAGCACCGCCAGGGCCAGGGCGAGGGCGAGGAAGGCGACCGCGGCGCGCGCGTCGCGCACCAGCACGATCGTCAGCGACAGCACGGCCAGGCCGCCGAGCTTCGCCCCGACCGGGAGCCGGTGCAGCACGCTGGTGCCGGGCTGGTAGACGCCGACGAGCAGCGGGTTGCTCACGCCGTCACGCTCGCGAGGTAGTGGTCCACCGCGGCGTCGGCGGGCCCGTCGTACCGGACCGCGGCGTCGGCGACCACCAGCACGCGGTCGCACCGGCGGGCCAGCTCGAGGTCGTGGGTCACCAGCACGAGCTGCTGGTCCAGGCCGAAGAGCAGGTCCGCGACCCGGCGCGTGTTGGCCAGGTCGAGCAGCGTCGTCGGCTCGTCGGCGACCAGGACGGCGGGCTCGACCGCGAGCACCCCGGCCAGCGCCAGCAGCTGCTTCTGGCCGCCGGAGAGCGCGTGCACGCTCACGTCCGCGTGCTCGGAGAGCCCGTGGTCGGCGAGCACGGCGAGCGCGCGCTCGTGCCGCGCCCGGGCGTCCTTGACCGTGCGTCGCAGCGACAGCTCGACGTCCTCGACGCAGGTCGGCATCACCAGCTGGGCGGCCGGGTCGGTGAAGCAGAACCCGACCCGGCGCCGGACCTCACGCCCGTGGCGCGCGACGTCGTACCCGTCCACGCGCACCCGGCCGGTCGAGGGGACGACCAGGCCGTTGATCATCCGGGCCAGGGTGGACTTGCCCGAGCCGTTCGCGCCGATGACCCCGATCCGTTGCTCGACGAGCGCCGCGGTCGTCGGCTCCAGGACCACCCGCTCCCCGTCGGGTGCCTCGACCGTCAGGCCGGCGGCGTCGAAGTGGATCGGCACGGGCGTCAGCGGCGCCGCAGGAGCTGGGGGAACGCGCGGTGCACCTCGGCGGCGACCAGGGCCACGACCAGGATCTTGATGACGTCCCCGAGCCAGAACGGCGCGTCGTAGGTGAAGGCGGTGGGCCAGGAGATGTCGAAGAAGAGCTTCATGCCGACGACCCCGGCGAGGTGGTTGAGCACCATGCCGGGGACCGCGCACGCGAACACCGCGAGAGCGCTGGTGCGGTGGCTGCCGGCGACGTACTTCACCAGGAGCCCGGTGAGCAGCGCGGCCACCGGGAAGGACCACAGGTAGCCCGCACTCGCACTGCTGAACGTGCCGAGCCCCGAGCTGTGCTCGGAGAAGACCGGCAGCCCGGCGGCGCCCAGGGCGAGGTAGAGCGCGACCGCGAGGAAGCCGCGCCACGGGCCGAGCAGGGCCCCGGCGAGCATCACGCCGAAGGTCTGGAGGGTGATCGCCACCTGGCCGCCCCCGACCGGGATGCCGCCGATGTAGGCGCACGCGGAGATCAGCGCGGCGAAGGCCGCGATCAGGGCGATGTCGGTGGTGGTGGTGCGGTGCCGCCGGGCCGGAGCGTCGGCGGCGGTGCTGTCCTGGGTGCTGTCGGCGGTCTCGGCCATGGTCATGCTCGGAATCCTTCGGTCACGCACCTGAACGGTGGTCAGGTGAACGGTGTTCAGGTTAAGGTTCGTGACGGGGGCGGTCAACGGGCGTTCGGTCTCCAGGAGACCAGGAGAGGTGTGACATGCGCTACCACCGGGCCGATGTCGTCGACCGGGCGGTCGGGGTCCTGGACGCGTACGGGCTGGCGGACCTGACCATGCGGCGGCTCGGGGCGGAGCTCGGCGTGCAGCCGAGCGCGCTCTACCACCACTTCGCCAACAAGCAGACCCTCCTGGCCGCAGTCGCGGACGAGGTCCTGGCGCGCGGCCCGCACGGTCCCCGGTCGGGCCCGTGGGACGACCGGGTCGCCGCCGTCTGCGGCGAGCTGCGCGACGCGATGCTCGCCTACCGCGACGGCGCCGAGCTCGTGGCCACGGCGTACTCCTTCGGGCTGGGCGCGACCGCGCCGTACGACGAGCTGGTCGCCGCGCTCCGCGAGGGCCGGCTCGACCCGGCGCTGGTGCCGACGGCCGCGCGCACGCTGCTGCACTTCGTGTTCGGCCACGTGACCGACGAGCAGACCCACCTGCAGGCGGGCTCCGCCGGCGCCATCGACGACCAGCCCCGCGAGACCTCCGACTTCGCGCTCGGGCTCGGGCTCGTGCTCGACGGGATCAGGCTGCGCCAGCGCGTGGGCTGAGCTGGGGGCTGAGCGGCCGGCTGCGGCGCGCCGGTCAGGGGCGGCGGGTCGCCCGGACGACGACGTCGTGGAGCGGGACACCGCCCCCGTGTGTGGACCGGTCGCGGTGCGACTCCTCGGCGGTCGCGACCTCCCACGCCGCCGGGTCGAGTCGACCGGCGATGTCGGCAGCGCGCACCGAGGCCGACGCGGGTGGCTCGGCGGCGTCGGCCCCGTGTCGGTGACCGTGGTCGTTCTCGTGGTGGTGGTCGTCGTCGTGGAGGTGCCCGACGATCAACAGGGTCCCGCCCGGGGCCACCCACGCGGCGATGCGGTCGTAGAAGTCGAGCTGCGGCATCGCGGGGTGCGCGTAGTGCGTGGTCACCAGGTCGTAGGCCGCCCCCGGCGCCCAGCTCGACAGGTCCGCTTCGACCCACTGCACCCGGTCGGCGACGCCGGCCGTGGCGGCGCGCTCGGCGGCGCGGGCCAGCGCCTCGGCCGCGATGTCCGCTCCGGTGACCTGCCAGCCCCGCGACGCGAGCCAGATCGCCTCCGCTCCCGCGCCGCAGCCGGCGTCGAGGGCCGTGCCGGGCGTCAGGTCGGTGACCTCCCGGATCAGGTGCGGGTTGGGCGGGCCGGCGGCCATCGCGGCGGGTGCGCCGGCTCGATCGCCCTGCCAGTGCTCGTCCCAGTAGGACTTGTCGAACGAGTGGTCCATCGGCCTGCCTCCTCGGTTCTATGGCTCGCGCGCCTCGTCGTGCACTCGGACAGGTCGACGTCGGTGAACGTGACGTCGATGTAGGACGCTGCGCCGAGGTCCTGGGCGTACCGGTCCAGGCCGCGGAGGTCGTCGCTCACACCTCGACCGTCCCGCCGCTGCGCCAGTAGACGGCCTCCTCGCGGGTGAGGAAGTCGTTCTCGACCAGGTAGCGGCGCAACGCGGCGTAGATGGTGTGCAGCCGGCCGTCGTCGGTCAGGAAGGCGCGCAGCACCCGCTGGTCGCTCACGACCTCTCCCGCGGGGTCAGCGCGAGCAGCCCGCGGGGCTTGACCGCGGTCGACAGGCCGCCCTTGACCGCGCGCCGCTCGAAGTGGAGGTGGCAGCCGTCGGGGGCGCCGCGGTCGTTGGCGCGGGCGAACATGGTGCCCCTCTTCACCAGGTCGCCGGGTCGCGCGTAGACCTTGCGGGTGTGGCCGATGACCAGGTCGAAGCCGCGCTTGCGGTTGCGCAGCAGCACCGGGTTGTCGCCGTACGCCGGCCCCAGCGAGTCGGGTGGCACCACCCGGAGCCGGAACCGGGCGTAGAGCGGCGTCCCGCACGGCATCGCGACGTCGATGCCGTGGTGGAAGCCGCGGTCGTCGCGGCAGCGCGGGTCGGGGGAGTAGTAGGGGGCCCGGGTGCAGCCGAACGGGATCATGATCCGGTGGGCGCCCTGGAACCACGGGGAGGTGTAGTAGGTCTTGTCCTTGGTGTAGAAGACCCAGCGCGAGTCGCGGGCGTCGGCGACCGTGGTCAGCGTCGCGACCAGGGCCAGGGCGAGCAGTGCCGCGACCGGAGGGGCGGCGGCGAGGCGTCCGAGGCGCATGGGCTCACGCTAACGGCTCGCTGCCAGGGGCCAGGAGCGCAGCACGCCCGTCGCGTGCGGCTCGTACCACGCCAGGTCGAGCCGGGTCGCCCGGCACCGGGCGGGCAGCACCCCCTCGAGCAGCGCGAGCGTGGAGGCCTCGGTGACCTCGGCGGAGAGCAGGTCGAGGGTGAGGTGCGGGGCGACGTCGTCGTACCGGCCTCCGTAGGGCGGGTGCTCGGGGAACTCGGCAGCCAGCCGTGTGGTCAGCGTGCGGAACGGATCCTCGGGCTCGGGGACGAGGTGGATGATGCCGTCGGGGAAGCGGCCGATCCGCTCGAGAGCGAAGTCGAAGGCCGGCGTCTCGGCCGCGACCGCCGCGACCCGCCGCTCGACGTCGGCGCTCAGCTCGTCGACGAACGGCCCGAGCACGGTCACGTGGGCGTGCCGGTGGGCCGGGTCCGCGGAGAGGTAGGACGGGTCGTAGTGGTGGGTCCGCGCGCGGACGAAGTCCTCCAACTGGGGGACCGGGACCTGCAGCACCGAGTGGCCGGGGTGCATCGCCCCTCAGCCGAGCCGGTCGAGGAAGGCGCGGGTCCGCTCGAGCAGCAGCGCCGCCGCGTCCGCGTCGTACGACGGCAGGGAGCGGTCGGCGAACAGGTGCCGGTCACCGGGGTAGACGAACAGCTCGCCGACGCCCTCGCCCGCGCCCCGGTTGGCGGTCGCGGCCAGCTCGCGAGCTGCGTCGAGGTCGCCCTCGAGCGCGAAGAACTCGTCGGCGTCCATGCCGTGCACCTGGACCGGCAGCCCGTCCGGCCACGGCCCGAACGCCCACTCGCCCGTGATCGGGTAGCACGCCTCGTAGAGGAGCGCCCCGCGCGCCCCCGGCCGGGTCTGCGCCAGCCGCTGGGCCGCGCCGACCCCGAAGGAGAACCCGGCGTACACGAGACTCGCCGGGAGGTCCGCGACCGCTCGGTCCGCACGCTCGTCGAGGACGTCGCCGCCGATGTCGCCCCGCAGCGCCATGCCGTCCTCGATCGACGTCGTGACCTGGCCCTCGAAGAGGTCGGGTGTGTGCACGGTGTGCCCGCCGGCGCGGAGGTCGTCGGCGAAGGCCCGCACCCCGTCGGTCAGACCCTGGACGTGGTGGAACAGCACGATCTCTGCCATGCCGACACCGTAGGGCGAGCTACGGACAACGGCCGCGCGAGCCGGGCTCAGGCCTCGCAGGCGGTGCCGTCCTTGTCGCGGTCGAGGCGGGAGCTGTTGGTGGCGTAGACGGCTCGCGCCTGCTTCCCGTACGCCGGCCGGCCGTACCCGTCGCGGACCTGCTTCGCGGCAGCGCTCGCACTCTTGGCCACGCCGTGCCGGTAGTCCTGGTGCAGCGCGTCGCAGTTCGGGTAGTACTTGCCCACGGCATCCGCTGGGCCGGCAATCCCGACGACGAGGGGAGCCGCCACCAGTGCGGTGGCGACGAGCGCGACCTGAACCCGCTTGAGCATGACCGACTCCCCGGATCTCGAATGACGTCTGCCAGGTCAGGGTAGGGGCGGGCGGCCGGTCCGGGAGGCGAATCGGTCGAACCGTCCGTGGTAGGCAGAGTGCGGTTCCTGGCATCAACCTGGTTCATCCCAGCCACCGCACTTCTTGCTCGGACTCGAGCCCACATCCCCGGCTTGGTCGGCCGACCCGGTTCAGCTGGCGGCGGCCCCGCGGCGGATCTCGGCGAGCCGGTCGCGCAGCTCGGGGTCGCCCATCACCAGCCAGACCAGGCCGCAGTCCTCGGGTCCGTGCGCCCCGGGGTGGCACAGGGTGCACGGGTCGCCGGGTCGGATCGGGCACTTCGGTACGGGCGCTCCCACGCCTTCGACGCTAGGTCGGGGCCAGGGGAGGACCCAGGGTCGAAGGTCACCGTGGGGGGCCCTTTGGCCCTGGCCGGTCGGCCCGGCGGCGACCAGCATCGGACTCGTGGTCACCATGAAGGAAGCCGCAACCGAGTTCCTGGCCCACCACCGGATCGCCGTCACAGGGGTGTCCCACGCCCCGAAGGGCCACGGCGCGAACATGGTCTACCAACGGTTGCGTGAGCGCGGGTACGACGTCGTCGCGATCAACCCGAACGCCGACCGCGTCGAGGGCGACGTCTGCTACCCGGACCTGAGGTCCGTGCCCGGCGGGGTCGAGGCGGTCGTGATCGGCACCCGTCCGTCGACGGCCGAGGAGACGATGCACGAGTGCGTCGACCTGGGCATCAAGCAGGTGTGGATGCACCGAGGTCCGGGCGCGGGCAGCGTGTCCGACGCGGCCACGACGTACGGGCGCGAGCACGGGGTCACCGTGATCCCCGGCGGCTGCCCGTGCATGTTCGGCCCGACCGCCGACGGCGGGCACAAGGCGATGCGCTGGATGTTCAGCCTCACCGGGAACGTGCCGAGGAAGGTCTGAGGGGATCAGCTGGTCTCGAGCAGTCGCTCGCACGCCGCGATCAACCGAGCGCGTAGCGGCGCGGCCCGCTCGGCGAACCCGCGCTGCGCCTCGACGTACTCCGCCTTGCCTGCTGCCGTCTCGATCCGCACCGGCTCGAAGGCGCCGCCGTCGAGGCCCGTCAGGTCGTACGGCGCGGCCCGCATGTCGAGGATGCGGATGTCCCAGGCGAGCTCGAAGCAGTCGGCCACGAGGTCCGAGCAGATCATCGGGGTGAGCCGGAACGCGTGCTTGTAGAGGTCCATGCCGGCGTGCAGGCAGGCGGGCTGCTCGTACGCCGGACGGTCGGCCGACGTGGGCCGCAGGGTGTTCAGCGGCGCGGCCGCGGGGGTGAAGAACCGGTAGGCGTCGAAGTGGGAGCAGGCGATCCGGTGCGACTCCACGACCGCGTCGGTGCCGCCCGCGCCCAGGCGCAGCGGCCAGTCGGCGTGCCGGGTCTCATCCTCGGAGAGCCGGTAGACCATCGCCCACTCGTGCAGGCCGAAGCAGCCGAAGTTCGCCGGCCGCGCGGCGCTCGCGGACAGCAGGCGCCGCAGCGACTCCAGCAACGGCCGCTGGGAGGCCACGTGCTGCTCGGTCACCGCGGCGGCGTCGGGTCGCGTGCCCGAGGACGCGCCATGGCGCGTGCTTGGGCACACGACCCGGGCGTAGCCCCTGAGATCTGCATGCTCGGGGGCGCCCTCGAGGGCGGCTCCGAAGCCCGGGTGCCACCGGAGCAGCTGTGCCGGCCGGAAGCCGTAGTAGGTGAAGAGGAAGTCGTGGACCGGGTGCTTGGTGCCCCGTCGTCTGCGGCCGAGGTGGGGCTCGACGTAGGGGAGGAGCCGCTCGCGGTGGGCCGTCGCCCTCGCCTCCCACTCCTCGCGCTCCAGCCACTGCACGGCACGAGGCTATGACGCGCGTAGCATCGCGGCGTGGTCGGATCGGTCGTCGTGGCAGTCGCCCGCGACGAGACCCATCGGTTCAGCAAGATCCCGCAGGAGTCGATCACGCTGGTCGCCGGCATGGGCGTGGCCGGGGACGCGCACGCGGGCACGCTCGTGCAGCACCGCTCCCGGGTACGTCGCGACCCGAACCAGCCCAACCTGCGCCAGGTGCACCTGATCCACGAGGAGCTGCTCGACGAGGCGCGGGCCGCGGGCCACGACGTGGGGCCCGGAGGTCTCGGCGAGAACATCCTCACCGGCGGCCTCGACCTGCTCGGCCTGCCGGCCGGGACCCGGCTGCGGATCGGGGAGGCGGTCCTGCGGGTGACCGGCCTGCGCAACCCGTGCCACCAGATCAACGACCTCTCCGCCGGGTTGCTCAAGGTCGTCGTCGCGCGGGCAGACGGGCATGCCTCCACCTCGGACGTCACGCTCGGCGCGACCGGTGGCGCCGAGTCGATCGACGGCGTCGGGATCGTCCGCAAGGCCGGGGTGATGGCCGTCGTGGAGCAGGGTGGCGAGGTCCGCCCGGGCCTGCCGATCGCCGTCGAGCTCCCGGACGGCCCTCACGAGGCCCTCGCCCCGGTGTAGGTCCGTTCGATACCAGTCGCCCGATCCGCTGCCGCGGCCGCGCACAAGGGCTAGGTTGCGGCCGTGCAGCCGAACCTCACCCGCGCCCGCGCCGCCCTCGCGTCCCTGCTCCTGCTCAGCCCGATCGCGGTGGTCGCGTCCTCCGCCGCGGCCACGCCCGCGGCCGCGCCCGCGGTCACGGCGTCGGCGGCGGCGAAGGCTCCGGCGTACGACGTGACGATCCGGATCACCGAGCACGGCATCCCGCACATCCGGTCCAACACCCTGCCCGGCATGGCGTACGGCGCCGGCTGGATCACCACCGCGGAGGCCACGTGCAACCTGATGGACACGCTGCTCACCGCGCGCGGTGAGCGTTCGCTGTACGAGGGCCCCGACGCCACCTACAAGGATAACGTCGGCGGGTCCGCGACGAACCTCGAGTGGGACACGCTGGTCACCGACCTGCACGACCGCCGGGTCGTCGAGCGGCTGCTCGCCGACCCCGTGGCCGGTCCGAGCGGCCGGGCGAAGGCGATGGTGGTCGCCGAGACCGCCGGCATCAACGCCTGGCTGGCCGAGCACGAGATCACCGACCCGGCGTGCGCGGACGACGAGTGGATCAAGCCCGACGTCACCACCACCGACGTCTGGTACGCCTTCTACCTAGCCCAGCTGATCTCCTCGACCACCCGGCTGCTGCCGCAGGTCACCGGCGCGACGCCGCCCACCGCGGCGACCAGGCCGGCGCCCACGCCGACGCGCGCGCAGCTGCGGGAGGCCCTGGAGCAGGACGACCGGTTCGGCTCGAACGCGACCGCCGTCGGTGGCGACGACACCTCGACGCGGCGCGGGATGATCCTCGGCAACCCGCACTTCCCCTGGCTGGGCCGGTACCGCTTCACCCAGATGCACCTGACCGTGCCCGGCAAGCTGAACGTCGCCGGCGGGGCGCTGACCGGCTTCCCGGCGATCAACATCGGGTTCAACAAGGACGTCGCCTGGAGCCACACGGTGTCGACCGGCTACCGGTTCACGCCGTACCAGTACACGACCGCCGGCTCGCCGACGAGCTACCGGACGGCCGGCGGCGGCACCGCCGAGCTCGAGCGGCGCGACGTCGACGTGCAGGTGCGGACCGACGCCGGCGTCGAGACCGTGACCCGCACGCTCTGGCGCACGCCGCAGGGCTACGTCCTCAACGCGCCGAGCCTGTTCATGGGCTGGACCAAGGACAGCTTCTGGGCGTTCCGCGACGCGAACGCCGAGCACCTGCGCACGTTCGACACGTTCTTGTCGATGAACATGGCGAGCTCGGTGCGCAACCTGCTGCGTCGCCAGGACCGCGGCGGTGGCATGCCGTGGGTGAACACGATCGCCGCCGACCGCGCGGGCGACGTCCTGTACGCCGACCACGCGGTGACCCCGAACGTCACCGACGCCCTCGCCGGCAGGTGCATGACCACGGCCGGCCGGCTGATCTTCAGCGTGGCCGGGCTGCCGGGCCTCGACGGCACCCGGGCGAGCACCGGCTGCGCGTGGGGCACCGACCAGGACGCGCAGCGCCCCGGCATCCTCGGCCCCTCGCACCTGCCCGAGGTGGTCCGCCGCGACTGGGTGATGAACGCCAACGACTCCTACTGGACGCCGAACGACGAGGTTCGGCTCACCGGCTACCCGCGGATCATCGGCTGCGAGGACTGCGAGCGCACGATGCGCACGAAGGTCGTGATGGCCTACGTCCGCGACCGGCTGGAGGTCGGCAGGGAGACGCCGCGGACCCTCGCCTCGCACGAGCACGCCAACCGGGTGTACGCCGCCGAGGTGGCCCGGGCCGGCGGCCGGCTCGACCAGGTCTGCACCGCCACGGGCCTGACCGCGGCCTGCCAGGTGCTGCACGACTGGGACGGCCGCTCGGACGCCACCTCGTCGGCCGGGGCCGCGATCTTCCAGGAGTTCGTCTGGCTCGCGGACCAGCGCGACGTCGGCCTCTGGGAGGTGCCGTTCTCGGCCGCCCACCTGCTGACCACGCCACGCACGCTCTCGACCGCGCAGCCGGTCGTCGACGCCATGGCCGCAGCGATCACCCGGGTCACCGACCGCGATCCCGACCTGAGCGGGACGTACGGCGAGCTGCACCGCTCCGGGGACCGGGGCTCCGCGGGCTGGCCGCTCGGTGGCGGCCTCGGCGACCTGTCCGGCGACGCGAACGCGGTCAGCAGCACGCTCGGCGACCCGGTGCTCGACCCGGTGACCCGCGGCTCGTCGTACATCCAGGCGATCGCGTTCCGCGGCCGCACGGGCATCGACGCGCGCACGATCCTGACCTACAGCCAGTACGAGGACCCGGCATCCCCGTGGTCGGACGACCAGACCGAGATGTTCTCGAAGGAGCAGTGGGTGCGGTTCCCGTGGACGGCCGCGCAGATCCGCGACCAGCTCGTCGAGGTCGTGCACCTGGCGCCCTGAGCCCGTGCGTCCGCTCGGTAGGCTCATCGGGTGCGCATCGCAAGGTTCACCACGGGCGAGGACCCGCTGTACGGCGTGATCACGGGCGAGCTCGACGAGTTCGGCCAGCCGGACCCCGACAGCATCGTCGTGGCACTGGCCGGCGACCCCCTCTACGTCGGCGTCAAGCTGCTCGACCAGGAGCACCGGCTCGAGGACGTGCGGCTGCTCGCGCCCGTGCTGCCGCGCAGCAAGGTGGTCGGGATCGGCCGCAACTACGCCGCCCACGCCGCGGAGATGGGCAACGACGTGCCCACCGAGCCGCTGATGTTCCTCAAACCGAACACCAGCGTGATCGGCCCGGGCGACCCGATCTTCTACCCGCCGCAGACGCAGAACCTGCACTACGAGGGCGAGCTCGCGGTCGTGATCGGCCGGATCTGCCGCGACGTCCCCGCCGAGCAGGCCACCGACGTCATCCACGGCTACACGATCGGCAACGACGTGACCGCGCGGGACCTGCAGCGCAGCGACGTGCAGTTCACGCGGGCCAAGGGCTTCGACTCGTTCTGCCCGCTCGGCCCGTGGATCGAGACCGACCTCGACCCGCACGACTTCGCCGAGGGCCGCCAGGTCCAGACGCACCTGAACGGCGACCTGGTGCAGGACGGGTCCACGAAGGACCTGATCTTCGACATCCCGACGCTGATCGCGTACGTGTCCAGCGTGATGACGCTGCTCCCCGGCGACGTCATCCTCACCGGCACCCCCGAGGGCGTCGGTCCCATGAACGTCGGCGACGAGGTCGAGGTCTCGATCGCCGGGCTCGGCACTCTCACGAATCCCGTCAAGGCAAGGTGACCCCGCGATGAGCACCCCCCACGTCTCCGGGCCGGTCCGCGTCCGCATGGCCCCCAGCCCGACCGGAAGCCCGCACGTCGGCCTGGTCCGCACCGCGCTCTTCAACTGGGCGTTCGCGCGGCACGCCCAGCTGCACGGCGGGGGCGGGACGTTCGTGTTCCGCATCGAGGACACCGACCGGGAGCGCAGCACCCAGGAGTCCTACGACGCGATCATCGACCTGATGCGGTGGCTCGGCCTGGACTGGGACGAGGGCCCGGAGGTCGGCGGCCCGCACGCGCCGTACTTCCAGAGCGAGCGCGGCGAGATCTACCGCGACGCGCTGGCTCGGCTCGCGGAGTCGTCGTACACCTATGACTGCTTCTGCACGAACGAGGAGGTGGACGCGCGGCGCAAGGCGTCCGGCTCGAAGGTGATGGGGTACGACGGCTTCTGCCGCGACCTGTCCGCCGAGCAGCGCGCCGCGTTCGAGGCCGAGGGCCGCCGGCCGGTCGTCCGGTTCCGGATGCCCGACGGGTCGATCACCTGGCACGACCTGGTGCGCGGCGACGTCACGTTCGAGACGCGGTTCGTGCCCGACTACGCGCTGTGCCGCGCGAACGGAGACCCGCTCTACACGCTGGTCAACCCGGTCGACGACGCGTACATGGAGATCACCCACGTGCTGCGCGGCGAGGACCTGCTCTCCAGCACGCCCCGGCAGATCGCGCTCTACGACGCCCTCAAGGAGCTCGGCATCGCCAAGGCGACGCCGGAGTTCGGCCACCTGCCCTACGTCATGGGCGAGGGCAACAAGAAGCTGTCCAAGCGCGACCCCGAGGCGCACGCGCTGGCCTACCGCGAGAAGGGCTTCCTGCCCGAGGGGCTGCTCAACTACCTGGCCCTGCTGGGCTGGGCGATCGCCGCGGACCGCGACGTCTTCTCGATGGAGGAGATGGTCGAGGCCTTCGACATCGCGGACGTGAACCCCAACCCCGCGCGCTTCGACCTCAAGAAGGCCGAGGCGATCAACGCCGCGCACATGCGGCTGCTCACCCTCGACGACGTGACCGAGCGGGTGCTGCCGTTCCTCAAGGACGCCGGCGTGCTGTCCGACCCCGTCGACGCCGCGGACACCCAGCTGCTCGAGCGGGCCATGCCGCTGGTGGCCGAGCGGATCAACAAGCTCACCGAGTCCGTGGACATGCTCGGGTTCCTGTTCGCCGACGAGGACACCTTCACGCGCGACGAGGCCGACGTGGAGAAGCTGCTCAACGACGACGGCCGGGCCGTCGTACGCCGCTCGCTCGACGCCCTCGAGCGGGTCGCTGAGTGGTCCGCGGGCGCCGTCCAGGACGCGCTCCAGGCCGAGCTCGTCGAGGGGATGGGCCTCAAGCCGCGCAACGCGTTCGGCCCGGTCCGCGTGGCCGTGACCGGACGCCGGGTGTCGCCGCCGCTGTTCGAGTCGATGGAGCTGCTCGGCCGGGACCGGTCGCTGGCCCGGCTGCAGAGCGCCCTTGCCTGAGCACGCGGGACGGCCGGCGGCCGGCCCGACCCCGCTGGCGTACCACCTCGTCCACCGCGGCGGCCGGCGCGGCACGTGGCGCCCGATCGTCGGCGTCCTGAGCCTGGGGCTCGCGTTCCTCGTGGTGATCCCGGTGATCGTGCAGCTGCCGTTCGCGCTCGGCCTGGCGCTCGCCGGCCGCGACGTCGTCGACGGCGTGGACCGGCTGCTCGACCTCGACGACCCGACGCCGTTGGGGCTCGCCTACCTCAACGTGGTGCTCGCCTGCGCGATCCCGGTGGCCTGGCTGCTGACCCGGGTGCTGCACGGCCTGCGCCCGGGCTGGCTGGCCTCGGTGCGGCCGCGGCTGCGCTGGGGCTGGTTCGTCGCGTGCTTCGGCCTGTCCGTCCTCGCGATGGTGGCGACGCTGGTCGTGTCCGCGGTGCTGCCCGCGCAGGGGGAGGGCACGGAGATCAGCGGGCGGCTCAACGACTTCACCTCGACGACCCGGGACTTCCTGGTCGTCGTGGTGCTGCTCACCCCGCTCCAGGCGGCGGGGGAGGAGTACGCGTTCCGCGGCTACCTCACCCAGGCGTTCGGCGGGCTGTTCGGCCGTGCGTGGGCCGCCGTACTCTTCCCGGCGCTGCTGTTCGCGCTCGCGCACGGCGCCCAGAGTGCGCCCGTCTTCCTCGACCGGTTCGCGTTCGGCCTGGTCGCCGGGGTGCTCGTCGTGCTCACCGGCGGGCTGGAGGCCGGCATCGCGATGCACGTCCTCAACAACTGGCTCGCGTTCGGCCTGGCGCTGGCATTCGGCGACATGGCGTCCACGCTGAACCCCACCGGCGACAGCTGGTGGTCAATCCCGGTGACCCTCACCCAGTCGCTGGTCTACCTGGCCCTGGTGCTGCTCCTCGCGCGCCGGCTCGGACTGCGCCGGACCACCGAATCCCCTGCGGGGCCAGGCGAATTGGTCGCTCCGAGAGGTCGCGTGTAATGTTCTCCACCGTGCCCGACCGCCTCGGCGGGAGGGCATAACACCGGGCTCTATTGTGTAGTAGAGCAGTGGGATATGGTGTAATTGGCAGCACGACTGGTTCTGGTCCAGTTAGTCTAGGTTCGAGTCCTAGTATCCCAGCGAGGTCGCGGTCCGAAGGTTCGCCAGAGGGCCGCGATTTTGTGCGAACATCCCGCTCCGATAAGGTTCTCGGGTTGCTCGCAGAGCACCAGCCCCCGTTGTGTAGCGGCCTAGCACGCCGCCCTCTCAAGGCGGTAGCGCCGGTTCGAATCCGGTCGGGGGTACCACACAGCAAGCCCCGGCCCCAGCGGCTGGGGCTTTGCGTTGTCGAGCCGCCTCGCGAGCGGCGTCCATCGCGGTGGCGACCTCGTCGAGCCGGTCCTCGAAGAGGTGGCCGAAGGTGTCGAGCGTCCTGGCCGGCGCGAACACGTGCCCGAAGACCGGCCGGTTCAGCGGGGAGGACCGCCTCCGAGGTGGGGACGGTTCCCCCGGGAACCGGATGACTGAGTCAGTCGAGGCTGCCGGCTTCGAGGACGGCACCGGTCAACGCGTCCCGGACCACGTACAGGTCCATCGTGGCCATCTGGACATCCGGAGAGTCCGTGGTGACCGGCTGCCCGTCCGGTCCGATCCCGCTCACCGGCGACCCGCCGACGGGGACCTCCGCGTGCGAGAATGTCGCCAGCCACACCAGCCGGTCGTTGATCCGCGGCTCCAGCTGGCCGCCGGATTGCGGCCCCGGGTCCGCGACCGGGTTCCCGTCCGCGTCGACCACCCGGCCGTACTGGAGATCGGTGATGCGCGCCAGGGACACCTGCTCCGGCACTGCAGCGTCCGCGCCGGCGCCATCGGCCGTACCGGAGAACAACGCGGCGGGGTCGGTCGTCGCCGAGCCTGGCTCACCGGCACTGTCGACCCGGATGCCTTGGCGAAGCAGGGCCTCTTGTACCTCCGCGCTCACGCCGTAGCCGACGGGCACCCCGCCCTGCGTGGACGAGGCGGCGGTCTCGACCTTCCCGCTGGCGGCGACAGCGCTCGTGCCGGTGGCACTGCTGTCGTTGGCGGCAGCGCCCGAACCGTGCACGGCGGTGACCCCGATCGTGCCGACGAGACCCGTCAGTGCGGTGGCTGCCACCGTTGCGACGATGACCTTCATCCGATTCTCCTTGTACGAGTGCCGAGTCACGCGGGGTCGGTCCAGATCTGGAACCCTCGCCCGCCGCCGGACGGGTTTGTCGCCTGACGCTGGTAGCGCGAGTACGCGGCCGGGTCCTCATAGATGTCCACGCCGGAGAAGAAGTTGATGCCGCCAGAGGAGTTGTACCACTGGAGGTAGTCGAAGTCCGTGCGGTCCGCGTTGGTGCCCCTGATATCGTCACCCCGGTCGAACGTCTCCCCGAAGCACTGACCAAACCACCGCTGGTCCGACTTGCCGGTACGTCATATAGAGAGCCGGGGCCGCGACCTTGGACCTCGGGCAACGGCTCGAATCCGGTCGGGGGGCACCCAGTAGGGTCCCCTAGACTGGCGTGCGCTTTGCGGCCGCAGGGTTCGGGACCGGCGAGACCGCCTCGAACCGACGTGATGGGGTTGCGCTGTGGGTGGGATCGTCGGCCAGGGCCGCGGTAGTGGTCGCCGGCTCGCGCCCGGCGCTCGCGCTGAGGCGCAGGCCCGATCGGGCGCCGGCACGCCTTCCTGCGACCGCGGGCCCGAGGTCATGCGGTGATCAGCATCGCGGGCGGCTTCATCGCGGCCGTGTTCTTCGCCTCCAGCTCGTTGCTGAACTCTCGCGCCAGCCGGCACATCAGCGGCTGGTCGGTCGTCGCCTGGGCCATGTTGGTGGGACTTGTCCTCACGGCACCACTCGCCGCCCTCTCGGGGATCCCTGACTCGGCCCGATCGAACGTGGGGTGGCTGGTCGTGGCCGGAGTCGGCAACGTCGGGGGACTGGTGCTTGCGGCCTACGCGTTCCGCTGGGGCAAGGTCGGCGTCGTGGCGCCGATCCTTGCCACCGAGGGGGCGCTCGCTGCCGTGATCGCCGCCCGGCTGGGAGAGAGCCTGGCGCCGAACGTCGTCTTCCTCCTCGTCGTCATCATGGTCGGCGTCGTCCTGGCCGCAGGAACGCCCGACCCCTTCCCGTTGGAGCACGAGCGCCTGGCCCTCTCTTCCGGGCTCGCGGTCTGCGGTGCCGTGTTCTTCGGGGTGTCGCTGTATGCCATGGCGCACCTGAGCGGAGAGCTTCCGATCTCGTGGGTCCTCCTGCCAGCACGGGTGGTGGGGGTTCTCGCCCTGACGGTCCCGCTGGTGCTGAGCGGGCGGTTGCAGATCAACCGACGGGTCGCTCCCCTGGTGCTGGGGATGGGCTCCGTCGAGGTGCTGGGTATCGCCGTGTTCTCGTGGGGGGCGCGCGAGAACATCGCGATCGCCTCGGTGCTCTCGTCCCAGTTCGCACCGCTCGCCGCGATCATGGCCTACCTACTTTTCCGGGAACGGCTGGGACGCGTGCAGATCGTGGGAGTGATCGTCATCGTTGCCGGTGTCAGCGGGCTGACCGTCTGGGGATAGGCCCCGCGGCGACACCTGGGGGCGCCGGGAGTGGAGCTCGACCCGCTCGAGGGATTGGCGGGTCGCCTAGTCCACCAGCAGCCTTCACTGACACCCGTCGTCCGGGGGCGGATCCCCAGCAATGCCTGGCTGTCTGGCCCGGCGCCGTACCGCGGTGTCGCTGAACCGACGACAGAGCCGACTCTTGCGCGGCGAAGGTCTTGACAGTCCACGCGACCGCCTCCTAGCGTCCTCTGCGTTACAGAACGCCATTTTGCAATGCAGAATCGGAGCCATGAGTACTTCACCGCGCAACAACTCCTCGTCGGTCCGGCGTGCGCTCGCGATCCTGAACGTGCTCGCTACCTGGAATCGCGGGGAGGGCGCATCGTTGTCCGACCTCGCTCTGCAGGTTGGGGCCTCCAAGAGCACGATCCTGAGGCTCCTGACGCCTCTGCTGGAGACGAGGCTCGTGCAGCAGCGGCGCGACGGTAGCTATGCGGTGGGCGTAGGAGCGGTGTCCCTCGGCGGCGCCTACCTGAACAACCTCGACCTCCGAGCAGCTGCTCGACCGTTGCTTGCCGAGCTGGCCAAGGTGTCGAACGAGACCGTTCACCTGATGGTCTACAGCGATGCGCAGGTGGTCTACGTCGACAAGATCAGCGGGTCTGCTCCCATGCAGATGGCGTCCCGGGTGGGGGACCGTGCTGCGGTCCATTCCACGGCGTCGGGCAAGGCAATCCTGGCGCACCTGCCGACCGAGGAGTTCGACCGTGTCGTCACGGCCGGGCTGCCCAGACGAACAGATCGCACCATCGTCTCGGCAGACAAGCTCGCGGAGGATCTCGCCACGATCCGCGAACGCGGCTTCAGCGTCGACGACATCGAGAACGAGGACGGCATCCGCTGTCTCGCGAGTCCGGTGTTCGACCACATGGACGCCGTGGCCGCGGCGGTCAGCGTCTCAGGCCCTGCCGATCGCATCGGCGACCGGATGGAAGAACTGGCGGACCTCATCTCGTCGGCTGCCGACAAGATCTCCGAGCTGCTCGGCGCTCGCAGGCACAACCGAAACACCCGTCTACATCCTCGTCCAGACCAAGAAAAGGAAGTTACATGAAGCAGTCCAAGACCCGCATCGTCTCGGTCGCCGTAGGTGTTCTCGCCACCCTCAGCCTGGTCGGATGCACTCCGGGGACGGCTGGGGACTCCTCCGACGCGTCCTTCGAGAGCACGGCGACCTCGTCTGCCCTCAAGACGGTGCTCGAGCGGGGAACTGTCCGGGTCGGCGACTGTCTCTCGTTCGCGCCGTTCGGGTTCAAGGACGAGAGCGGGGAGCCGGACGGCTACGACGTCGACATCGCGAAGCGCCTCGCCGAAGACCTGGGAGTGAAGCTGGAGGTCGTTGACACGACCTCGGCGAACCGGATCCCGAACCTCCAGACCGACAAGGTCGATGTCGTCTTCTGCAACTTCACGAGGAACGGCGAGCGCGCTCGGGAGATCGACTTCACCGACCCGTACGTCGTGGCGAGTCAGGCCCTGCTGGTCCACAAGGACAGCGGCATCTCCTCGGCTCAGGACCTGCCAGGCAAGACCGTCGCGACCGTCAAGGGGTCGACCAACGCCGATGTCCTCAAGGACCTCGGGATCGACGTCAAGACCGACGAGTACGACACCTCGCAGGCAGCGATCCTTGCCGTCAAGCAGGGACAGGCCGACACGATGATCGAGGACTCCAACTTCCTCGCCTACCAGGCGAAGCTGAACCCGGCCCTGGAAGTCACCAGCGATGCCCTGGTCCCGCTGGAGTACAACGCCTTCGGCGTCAAGCAGGGCGACCAGGTGTGGGTGAACTACCTCAACCAGTTCCTGTTCCGCCTGAACGCGTCAGGCGAGAACAAGAGCCTGTACAACAAGTGGTTCGGCGTGGACCCGACGTACCCGCTGAACCCCCAGTACTGACCATCCACTCAGGCTCACCGGCACGTTGAGAGGAGAACCCGGTGTCTTACCAGTGGCGCACCGTGTTCGAGTACCTGCCCGAGTTCCTGGACGCGATGGGCTTGACCTTGTGGATCACTCTCCAGGCGTTCCTGCTGGCTCTGGTATGCGGTCTGGTCGCTGCGCTCGCCAGGAACTCCAGGTGGGTGATGTTCCGGCTGCTGGCCGGGGCGTACGTGGAGGTGATCAGGAACACTCCCGTTCTCCTGCAGATATTCGTCGTCTTCTTCGCCTTGCCGTCGGTCGGAGTCCGTCTGGACGCGGTGACGGCGGGCGTCGTAGCCATCGGCGTGAACGTCGGCGCGTATCTGTGTGAAGTGTTCCGGGCCGGCATCTCCTCGGTGGCACGCGGCCAGGGTGAGGCGGCGCAGGTCCTGGGGCTTTCGCCTCGCCAGACCTTCGCATCGGTCATAGCGCCGCAAGCGTTGCGAAACGTGTACCCGGCAACGGTCAACAACCTGATCCAGGTACTCCTGGGCACCTCGCTGCTCACCGCCATCGCGGTCCCGGAGCTGACCGGGGTAGCCACGGTGATCAACGCGCGAACCCTGCTGTTCGTCCAAGTCTTCGCCCTCACCTTGCTGCTCTACCTGATCCTCAGCAACGCCCTGTCGTTCGCGGCCGGGCTCCTGGGACGGGTGATGTTCAAACCCGCGCTGGATCAGGCAAGACCGGGATTGTGGCCCCTCCGCCGGACACGGCCCTCAGCCATTCCAGTGGAGGTGAGCTCGTGAACTGGCAGCTCATCTGGATCAGCCTTCCCCAGCTGTTGCGAGCATTCCTGCTGACGCTTGAGCTGGCCGTGGTGTCGATCATCGGGTGCACGGTCATCGGGCTCCTGGTCGGGGGCCTTCGGACCGTTCGTCTGCGCATCGTCGCGGGCCTCGCACGGGCGTACGTGGAGGTGTTCCGGGGCTCACCACTGCCCATTACGTTGCTCTTCGTGTACTTCGGTGCCGCGCTCTACCTCGGCTACAGCTCCAACGTGTTCGCCGCCGCTGCGGTGGGCCTCAGCGTCTATCACGGCGCATACGTCGCCGAGATCTTCCGTTCGGGGATCCAGGCTGTCCCGTCGGCTCAACGAGAAGCTGCACAGACGCTGGGACTCTCGGCGATGCAGACCTTCAGGTTCGTCGTCCTTCCCCAGACCCGACGCATCGTGTTTCCTCCCCTGATCGGTCAGTTCATCTCGCTGATCAAGGACACCTCGATCGCGTTCGTCATCGGTTTGGTGGAGCTCATGAAGGCCGGCCAAGCCATCGTGGACCGGACCGCCGAACCGATTCCCATCTACCTGACGATCGCAGCCCTGTACTTCGTCATCTGCTACCCACTCTCTCTGTGGGTGCGCAGGAATGAGAGAAAGATCGTGCCCGCATGACCGCGACAGCAAACGGCGCCACCATCGGGAGCAACGTCCAGCTCCGCGCCGTCACGAAGGCGTTCGGCGCAGTAGAGGTCCTCAAGAACATCGATCTCGAGGTCGAGGACGGCGAGGTGGTCGTCCTGATCGGTGCGTCAGGCTCCGGCAAGAGCACCCTACTGCGAATCATGAGCGGCCTCGAGACCGCGGATTCGGGACAGGTGTTCGTGGGCGGCATTCCCATGCACGAGCCGAAGCGTGCCCCTGAGATCCGCGGTCACGTGGGGATGGTGTTCCAGCAGTTCAACCTCTTCCCTCACCTGAACGCCATGGGGAACGTGACGCTCGCGCTGCGGAAGGTGCTCAAGATGAGCACCAACGAGGCGGAAGCGGTCGCGTTGAAGGCGCTGACGCGGGTCGGGATGCAAGACCGTTGCGAGAACTATCCATCCCAGCTCTCCGGTGGGCAGCAACAGCGTGTCGCGATCGCCCGGGCCCTTGCCGTGAACCCTCGCATCATGTTCTTCGACGAGGCGACCTCTGCGCTCGACCCCGAGCTCGTTGGCGAGGTCACCTCGGTCATGCGGAGCCTGGCCACGGAGGGCATGACGATGGTGGTGGTGACTCATGAGATGGGCTTCGCACAGAGGACGGCCGACCGCGTGGTCTTCATGGACGACGGGGTCATCGCCGAGCAGGGAACGCCTGAGCAGGTCCTGCAGAACCCGCAACACCCCCGCACCCAACAGTTCCTGGCTCGCGTGTTCGAAGCCTGACTGGTTCTGAGCCGATCCGACACCCCCGAAAGGCAACCACCATGCCCACAACCGAACACCTTGCAGCCCTCGGCCTCGAGCTTCCGCCCGTGCCCGTACCGGTGGCCAACTACGTACCGGCGCGCCGCGTGGGCAACCTGGTCTTCTCCTCCGGCCAGACGCCGACTCGCGACGGGAAGCTGCTGTTGAAGGGCAAGCTGGGACGAGAGCTCGACGTGGCCCAGGGGCAAGAGGCAGCTCGCCTCTCGATCCTGAACTGCCTGGCTGCCCTCGAGCAGGAGCTCGGAAGCCTCGACGCGATCGAGAGTGTCGTGAAGCTGACAGGATTCGTCGCGTCGGCGGAGGGCTTCGAGGACCACCCGGCGGTGATCAACGGCGCCTCGGTCCTGCTCGAGCAGGTGTTCGGCGAGCGCGGGAAGCATGCCCGGTCGGCGTTGGGTCTGGCGGAGTTGCCGTACGGCGCCCCGGTCGAGGTGGAGCTGATCGTCAGCGTGAAGCCGGACCAGTGACGCACCCATACACGAGTCACGACGGCACCTTCAAGTCGGCGCCGGGGGACGGCCACGAGCCGATAGCGGTGGGGACCCACGTCCTGACCGACGGCACGGTGTTCTCGCCTGTGATGGTGTTGAAGGAGTCGGCTGTCGAGCACAACCTGTCCGAGCTCGCGCGCTATTGCCAGGACGAGGGTGTCCTCGTCGCGCCGCACGGAAAGACGACCATGTCTCCGGAGCTGACGCGTCGCCAGCTGAGTGCCGGGGCATGGGCGATCTCTGCCGCCACCCCGGCTCAGGTCAGGACTCTCTGGCAGTTCGGCATCCCCCGGGTGCTGCTGGCCAACGAGCTCGTGGACCGCGCCGGGATCGACTGGATCGTCAGGCACCTCTCGGAGCGTCCCGACCACGAGTTCCTGTGTTACGTAGACTCCTTGGAAGGCGTGCGGATCCTCGACGAGACCGTGCGTGCTGTCGGAGCCGACGTCGCTCTCGACGTACTGGTAGAGGTCTCGATTCCCGGAGCACGCACCGGCGTCCGCACCCAGGACGAGGCCGAACGGGTGGCACGGGCCGCATCGGCGTCCCAGAGCCTGAACCTCAGGGGCGTCGCCGGCTACGAGGGGGCCCTGGTCACCGGTCGAGGCTCTGCCACGACAGCGACGATCACCTCCTACTGTCAGCACGTCGCCCAGGTCGCTGCGGTCCTCGACGCGCAGTCACTCTTCAGCAGCAACGAGGTGATTCTGAGCGTCGGCGGAGGCGCCTACTTCGACATCGTCGTCGACACCCTCAAGACCGCCGTGCTGCCGCGGTCGGAGCCCGTCATCGTGATCCGATCCGGCAGCTACGTCTCGCATGACGACGGGCTGTACCGGGACATCTCCGCGTTCAGCCAGCCCGCGTCGGCACACACGCTGCAACCGGCACTGGAGATCTGGGGCCGCATCCTCTCCCGGCCCGAGCCCGACCTCGCATTCGCCGACTTCGGCAGGAGGGACGTTCCCTTCGACCAAGGGCTGCCGCTGGTGCGTCGTGTCCGCAACGCCGAGGGTCTAGACGAACGTCCCGGTGATGAGCTGTCCGTCACCGGCCTCAACGACCAGCATGCCTACATCAGGCTTCCCGCAGCCGACCCGTTGAGACCAGGCGACTGGATCGGATGCGGAATCTCGCATCCCTGCACCGCTTTCGACAAGTGGCGCCACATCCCTCTGGTTGATGACAACTACACCGTCACCGGTTCAGTCACTACCTACTTCTGATCACCGAGCAGACTGGAGAACCACGGGCATATGGTCTCGACCGACAATCCTCGACAGGTGCTTCCGGACGCCATCGCAGACACGCGCATCATCGCTGTGCTGCGGGCCCCGGTCAGCACCCACCTCGTCTCGGTCGCCGTCGTGCTGAACCAAGCGGGGGTCACCTGCATCGAGGTCACCCTCACGACGCCGCGAGCCCTGTCCGTGATCGAGGAGCTTCGGAGCAGCCTCGGCGACTCCGCCGAGATCGGTGCCGGCACCGTCATGACGGTCGCCGATATCGAGGGGGCACGAACAGCCGGCGCGAGCTACACGCTGTCGCCGTGTCTGGACTTGCCGCTGCTCGAGCGGGCACACACGCTGGGGATGCCGCACATTCCTGGCGCGGCCACACCGACCGAGGTCGCGACGGCGTGGAGATGTGGCGCGGCCGCAGTCAAGGTCTTCCCGGCCTCCCAGCTGGGCGGCCCCGCGTACCTGCGGGCCCTGCGCGACCCGCTTCCCGACGTACAGCTCATCCCCACCGGCGGTGTGAGGGAGGAGCACATCACGGAGTACCTGCGCGCCGGTGCCGTCGCTGTCGGCATCGGGACGCCGTTGACCCAACGCGCACTGGTCGACGGGCCGGACCCGGAGCTCCGGGACCGCGTTGAGCAGTTCGTCACCGCGGCGCGCCAGGGCGGGAGACACACATGAGCGGCCATGAGACGGCGGAGGTGGAGCTCGTCACCATGGGCGAGACCATGGCGCTCCTGACCCATCTCGAGACGACTCCCCTCCGGCATGCACGGCAGCTGGAGCTCGGTGTCGGCGGTTCAGAGTCCAATGTTGCGATCGGTGCAGCTCGACTAGGGATCGTGGCCTCCTGGACCGGACGGGTCGGCGGCGACGAGCTCGGTCACCTCGTGCTCCGGGAGCTCCGAGCAGAAGGTGTACGGGTCCATGCGTCCATGGATGCTTCCCGGCCGACGGGCATCATGCTCAAGGCGCCGCGGACAGGTCACTCGACGCACGTGACCTACTACCGCACCCACAGCGCCGGATCGGCACTCGGGCCGGATGACGTCGACGTGGAACAGCTCCAGAACGCAAGGGTGTTCCACACCAGCGCGATCACACCCGCCCTGAGCCAGTCGGCGGCCGACGCGGTCCGCAAGTCCGTGCAGATCAGCCGCGATTCCGACACAATCGTCTCGATAGACCTGAACTTCCGCCGGGCGCTGTGGTCCGAGGACGAGGCACGCGAAGAGTTCCGGTGGCTGGCCGCGAACGCAGATGTGGTCTTCGCCTCGGAGGCTGAGGCGCGCATCGCCTGCCCGGGACAAGACGCGACGACGTTGGCACACGAGCTGGCAGCTCTGGGCGGCGGCATCGCCATCGTCAAACGAGGTCCACTCGGTGCCGTCGCGTCGATACACGGCCATGACCACATGGTCGAGCCGATTCCCGTGCAGACGGTCGACCCCGTCGGCGCCGGCGACGCGTTCGCGGCGGGATTCCTCGCTGCCCTCATCCGAGATGGCGCACCGACAACGGGCCTGCGCTGGGCAGCCCTCATGGGCGCCTGGGCTGCTACCACCAAGGGCGACTGGCAGGGGCTCCCCAGCCTCGAAGACCTGGAATCACTCCGACATCCAGGCGACGACGTGCTGCGCTGAACGCCGACGGTCCCTGTCAGGAGGCTCGGCTCTCTCGATGTCGGTGCGAGCACGCCCCACGATCCACCGAGAATGACTCATACCGTCTAGCTCTTGGGTCGCTCCGACTTCGGGTCATACATCGGTTGCAGACTGGCCCGGACGCCGTGTCGCTCTCCGGCAAGCTCCACCGCGTACCGCCCCGACTCGTACCAGGATCGCGGCAGGCCGGCCTCCGGCGCGTTGACGTACCCGAGCGCGACGGCGCGGCCGAGCGTATGGCCGTAGGCCGCGGACGTCACCCGGCCGACGAGCTCGCCGTCGCGGAAGATCGGCTCGTCGTGCAGGAGCATCGGCGCCGGGTCGTCGAGCGCGAGTTGTACCAGGCGTCGCCGCGGACCGTGCGCCTTCTGGCGGAGCAGCGCCTCCCGGCCGGTGAAGCCCCCGGGCTTGTCCCAGGCGACCGCGAAGCCAAGGCCCGCCTCGAGCGGGGTGTCCCCGCTGGAGATGTCGTGCCCCCAGCCACGGTAGGCCTTCTCGAGCCGCAGGGAGTTGAGGGCGTGGTAGCCCGCCGGACGCAGCCCGAGACGAGCGCCGGCGTCGCGCAGCGTGTCCCACACGTGCACCGCGATGTCCGCCGGGACCAGGAGCTCCCAGCCGAGCTCACCCACGTAGGTGATCCGCGTCGCCCGCACGAAGCCCAGGCCGAGATCGATCTCGCGCGAGGTGCCGAACGGGAAGGCGGTGTGGGAGAGGTCGCTGTCGGTGAGCGGTTGTAGGAACCGGCGCGCCTCCGGCCCCATCACGGCGACCATCGCCATCGTTCCCGACACGTCGGCGACGGTCGCGTTCTCGGACTCGCCGATCGCGCGGCGTAGCCAGTCGAGGTCCCGGTACGCCGACGCCGGAGCCGTGAGCACGAGGTACTCGTGCTCGTCGAGGCGGGTGACGGTGAGGTCGGCCTCGATGCCGCCCCGGTCGTTGAGCCACTGCGTGTAGACGATCCGGCCCGGGTCCACGTCGACGTCGTTCGCGCACACGCGCTGCAGCACCGTCGTCGCATCGCGGCCCTGGACCAGCAGCTTGCCGTAGCTGGAGATGTCGAACATGCCGACGTTCGTGCGTACGGCGTCGTGCTCCTCGGCCGAGCGCCGGAACCACGACGGGCGACCCCAGGTCGGGGGCTCGTCCCGGTCGTCGCCGGGCCGCGCGTACCAGTTCGGGCGCTCCCACCCCAGCAGCTCCCCGAACACGGCGCCCGCCGCGGCGGTGCAGCCGTGCAGCGCGCTGCGCCGCAGCGGCCGGGCGCTGCGGCGCTGCTCGAACGGCCAGTGCACCGCGTAGGACAGGTCCAGCGTCTCGGTGACCCGCTGCTCCAGGAAGCGCCGGTTGGTCTCGTGCGGCATCGTCCGGCGCGGGTCGACCTCCGGTAGGTCCACCGGCGGGTGCCCGTCGACGATCCAGTCGGCGAGCACCGCCCCGGCGCCCGGCCCGCTGAGCATCCCGACGGAGTTGAAGCCCGCCGCCACGTAGTAGTCGCGCAGGCCGGGCACCTCGCCGAGGTGGTAGAGCCCGTCGGGGGTGAAGCTCTCCGGACCGCAGAAGAACAGCCGGATCCGGGCGTCAGCCAGCGCCGGGATCCGGTCCGTCATCCGCTCGTAGAACGGCCCGATGTGGTCCCAGTCCTCGGGCAGGTGGATGAACCCCTCGTTGTCGGGGATCCCGCCGGAGGCCCAGGCGTAGCTGCCCGGCTCGAAGAAGCCCACCATGAGGGACCCGGCGTCGTCCTTGACGTAGGAGAAGTCGTCCCCGCTCTTCACGGTCGGCATCCCGACCGGCAGGCCGTCGATCTTGTCGGTGACCACGTAGTAGTGGGCGAGGGCCTGCAAGGGGTGCTGCACGCCGGCCATCGCGCCGGTCTCTCGCCCCCACATCCCGGTGCAGTTGACCACCACGTCGGCCTCGACGTCGCCGAGGGTCGTGGACACGCCCACGACGCGGCCACCCTCGGTGGCGAACCCGGTGACCGTCACATGCTCGCGCAGCCGGGCCCCGCCGGCCCGGGCCCCCCGGGCCAGGGACATCGTGATGTCGGTGGCGGTCGCCCGGCCCTCGTCGGGGTAGTACGCCGAGCACACCAGCCCGTCCGAGGAGAGCAGCGGGAACAGCTCGAGGGTCTGGCCGGGGTCGAGCATCTCGACCCGGATGCCATTGCCCCGTGCGCTCGACGCCTGGCGCAGCAGCTCCTGGCGCCTCGCCTCGGTCGTCGCCAGGTGGAGGGTGCCCGTCTGCTGGTAGCCGGTCGAGAGTCCCGTCTCCGCCTCGAGCGTGCGGTAGATCTCCAGGCTCCTCCTGACGATCTCCCGGGTCCCCCAGGTCGGCCGGGCCTGGGTGATCAGGCCGGCTGCGTGCCAGGTGGTCCCGGAGGTGAGGGTGTTCTGCTCCAGCACCAGGACGTCTCGGACTCCGCGCCTCGTCAACTGATGGGCGACGCTGCAGCCGACGATGCCGCCCCCCACGACGACGACCTGGGCATGGCGAGGCAAGGGGTCGGCCACCGGCTTCTCCTCCATCTGGTGGGACGTGTCAGGACGCGGGTCGTGGCGGTCGGCAGGTCACGGTTGCGGCTGGACCGATGCCGGACCGACTGGCTGGGCGTCGGCCTCGGCGCCGGTCCGGTAACCGCCGCGACCGGCCCTGCGGATCAGCGTCACCGTCAGCACCGCGTGCACGACCGCGGCGACCAGGGCGGCCGGCAGGGACGCACCGAGGAACGAGAACGGCTCCCGGATCACATAGGTCTGCGGGTTGAGCAGGTACAGGTAGGTGACCACGCCGGCGGCCATGGCCACGACCGCGGCCGGGTTGAGGCCGAACCAGTACGCGTACGGCGCATCCGGGCTCCGGTCGTAGATGGCGCGCAGGCTGATGTTCTGACGACGCAGCCCGAAGTAGTCGACGATCTGGATGCCCACGATCGGAGCGAAGAACACGCCGATGTAGGCGAGGAAGGTGCCGAAGTGGTCGAAGAACCAGTCGGGCAGCACCACGCCGATCACCATCACCGGGACCAGTGACAGCGCGAGGGCGACGTTCCACGACAGCCGTCCGAGCCCGGGGACCGACTTGAGGCCGACCGTGGACGCGTAGATGCCGGCGGTGGCCGTGCCGAAGTTCGCGGCGATCACGAACAGCAGCGCGATCGCGCCCAGGAAGTTCCCGCCGACCTCGGTCATCCACTGCGCGGGGTCCGAGGTCTCGAGGACCAGGATGCCGGCCAGCCCCACGACGCTGAGCACCGGCACGGGCAGCCCCATGCCGAGCATCGACGGCATGACCGCGATCCGCGGGCTAGGCGCCTGCCGGGTCATCGAGCCGATGTAGGGCCACCACGAGAGCAGGCTCACCAGCCCGATCTCGACGCCGTACTGGAAGTCCAGGCGCTTCGCCGAGGCGTACGCCGGCTGCGCGTCGGCGAGATCTCCGCCCTGCTTGATGAGCAGCATCGCGATCAGGAAGACGCCGACCCCGACGATGAAGAAGAACAGCACGGCCGACACGCGCTCCAGGCCGGTCGCGCCGCGCACGAGGATCACGAAGACCACGGCGCAGGCGACGAGAGTGCCGATCGGCACCACCCACGACTCGATGCCCGACCCGCCGATGCCGACCGCGTTGAGGAACTCGGCGAACGACTTGCCGAAGAAGATGAGCAGCAGCGAGTTCCAGCCGATGATCGACAGGTACTGCAGCGACACGGTGAGGGTCCAGCCGTTGCGCCCGAACTGGGGGACGGCGGCCTGGATGGAGTCGATGCCGTAGCGGCTGGAGGCGGGTACGACGGCGAGCGTGACCAGCAGCATGCCGATCATGGCTCCGGCGGTCATCGCCAGCGCTCCCGGCCAGAGCGGCAGGTAGTAGCCGACGTACTCGCCGATGATGTAGCACCAGGTCGCCGACGCGGCCACGAGCAGGACGACGAACAGCTGCCGCGTCCTCCAGGTGCGTTCACCCGGCAGCAACGGCCAGGCCGTCTCGGCGTCGCGGCTCTCGGGCACGGTGACCGGGTGCTCCCGCACGCTCATGACGGCCACCCGACGAGCCAGCCGAGGACCAGGCACACGATCGGGAGCACCACCCCGGTCGCCGCCAGGATCGTCCAGTCGGCGGTGACCAGCGGTCCCGGGTCGTTCTCGGGCAGCTCGTAGAAGCGGATCCGCTCCTCGAGCTCGGCGGGCATGGGTTTGTCCATCTCGGTCTTCCTCTCGGTCAGCCCCGAAGCGGTCAGCGGCTGTTGTCGGGGTAGCACTCGTCGTCGGGGTACGGGAACCACCAGAAGTCCTGGGGGCTGGCGGCCGAGTCCACCATCACCAGCTTCGTGTGTCGGAACTGGTCGAGCCCTTCGGCGCCGAGCTGCCGGCCGGTGCCGGAGAGCTTGCGGCCGCCGAACGGGCCCGCGTCGTTGTCGAGCAGAGGGGCGTTGACCCACACCATCCCGGACTCCAGGCCGGTCGTGGCGCGCGAGACCTCGAGCAGGTCGCGGGTGAAGATGTTGGCGCCGAGCCCGAAGTCGGAGTCGTTGGCCAGCCGCATCGCCTCGTCGAAGCTCGACACCCGCACCAGCGGTGCGACCGGGCCGAAGCTCTCGCCGTGGACGATGTCCATGTCCGGTGTGACGTCGAGGAGGACCGTCGGCTCGTAGAACCAGCCGCTGTCCAGACCCTCGGGGCGCCCGCCACCGCACGCGACCGTCGCGCCCTGCTCGACGGCGCGGTCCACGATCGCGGTGAACCGCCGGTACTCGTGCTCGTTGACCATCGGCCCCATGTCGACCTTGTCGAGCCCGTTGCCGACCCGGACCTTGCGGGCCTCCTCGACGAGCCGGGCGGCGAACTCGTCGTACACCTCGGTGTGCACGTAGAACCGCTCGGCCGACGTGCAGACCTGTCCGCAGTTGAGGAACGCGGCGAAGGCCGCGCCGCGGGCGGCGACGTCGAGCGGAGCCGAGGGCATCACCAGGAACGGGTCGTTGCCGGAGGTCTCGATGAGGTGGGGCTTGAAGCTCTCGGCACAGGCCCGGGCCACCGCGCGGCCGGTCGGGACGCTCCCGGTGAACGCGACCATGTGGGTCCCGCGGCTCTCGACGAGCCTGCCGCCGACCCGTCCCCGGCCGGTCACGCACTGCACGACTCCGGGGCCAAGGCCCTCGAACGCCTCCACGAAGCGCAGCGTGCTGAGGCTGGTGTACTCCGACGGCTTGACGACGACCGCATTGCCGGCCGCGAGCGCGGCCGCTGCCTCCCAGCACAGCAGGACGTACGGGTAGTTGAACGGCAGGATGATCGCGACGACGCCCATCGGCTCCTTGACGGTGTAGTGCATCTGGCCCGCCACCGCGGGGCCGATCACGTGGCCGGTGTCGTGGCGTCCGATCTCCGCGTAGTAGTCCAGGGCCGTGATCGACCAGTCGACCTCGTCCGCGCTCTCCTTGTAGGTCTTGCCCATCTCCCGGGTGAGCAGCTCGGCGAGCTCGGAACGCATGCCGCGCAGGGTCTGCGCGACGCGGTGCAGCCGCTCGGCGCGCTCGAGCGCGGACAGCGACCACCAGCCGGGCGCCGCCTCGGCGGCGCCCGCCAGCACGTCGTCGACCTCGTCGTCGGTGGCGTCGGCGACCTCGCCGAGGACCTCGTCGGTGGCCGGGTTGTGCACCAGCCACGCCTCGCCGGCGCTCTCTCGCAGCGCGCCACGCACGTAGAGGCCGCGGCTGAGCCTGCTCATCTGCTTCGGGACGCTCATCGGGGCCTCCGTGCGGTCCGCGTCTCGCCCGTGGGCGAGGTCCGGGTTGGCTGTCGACATGAAGGTAGAGACCGTGTGGCGTGGGCCACAATCGATCGTTAGTATGAACTCCCGCCGTGTCGTCATACCAAGGGACAAGAATGACGCTGACCGTCGAGCAACTGGTCGAGCGCTCGGAGCTGGCCACCCGGGTGATCGCGGGCGCGGCTGGGACCGGCCGGTCGATCGGCTGGGCGCACGTCTGCGAGCTGCCTGATCCCTGGTCCTGGGTCGGGGATGGCGACCTGCTGATGACCACCGGGCTCGGCATCTCGGCGTCGGCGGACGTCCAGGTCGAGTACGTCGAGCGGCTGGCCGCCGTGGGCGCCGCGGGAGTGGCCGTGGGAGAGAACATGAACGCCCCAGCGCTGCACCCGCGGATGCTGGCGGCCGCCGACCGGCACGCGCTGCCGCTCATGATCACCCGCTACGAGATCCCGTTCATCGCCCTCGCGCGGGCCGTCGCCGAC
Organism: Nocardioides sp.; assembly: GCF_030019515.1. Taxonomy (GTDB): domain Bacteria; phylum Actinomycetota; class Actinomycetes; order Propionibacteriales; family Nocardioidaceae; genus Nocardioides. The sequence goes on from NZ_JASEEQ010000006.1 coordinate 250,299, forward strand.
GCCAGCACGCAGGAGCACCTCGCCCGCATCGACCAGACCGAGCGCGTCTACGAGGTGCTGCGCCGGTCGAGCGCCCAGGGCCTCGAGCTGGCGGCCCTGCTCGGGGCGCTCGAGGAGGTCGCGCGGTGCCGGCTCGCGATCGTCGACCCCACGACGACGCGTCGTGGGGCACCGGTCCGCGAGGTCCCCGACGCGCTCGCCCGTGCCGTCGCGGCCTGGTCGCCGGTGGACGGCGACGAGGCCCCCGTCGGGTTCGACGTGGCTGGCTTCCAGGCGCGAGCGGCGCTGGTGCCCTCGCCGCGGCCTGCGGCGCTGCTCGCGTGGACCTCTGCGGGAAGTCCTCCGCACTCGATCGTGCTGCAGCACATGGCGGCCGCCGTCGCTCTCCACGAGACCCGGCTCTTCGCCGAGCGTGAGCGCTCACTGCGAGTGGGTGCCTCGCTGCTGGCCCAGATCCTCGACCAGCGGATCGGCGCCGCCACGGCGCGGGACCAGCTCGCGAGCGTCGGTCTCGGCGGCGCCGGCGTCGTACTCGCGGCCTGCGATGCGGGCTCCGACGGGCCGGACCTGCACCTGCTGCACCACGAGCTCGGTGATGCCGGCGTCGACCACATCATGCTGCACCGGCCGCCGACGACCTACGTGCTCCTCTGCGACGATGCGGCCTCGGCCGCAAGCGTCGTCGAGGCCCTGCCGCCAGGGGCGACGGTCGGCATCAGCGACCCGGTGACCGCACCGGCCGACCTGCCCACCGCCCAGCGGCAGGCACGGTGGGCGCTGCACCGCGCCCAGGAGCGGCGGCTGCCGCTGCTGCACCACTCCGACGACCTCGGCGACTCGGTCTTCCTGCCCGGCGACCGCGACGACAGCCGGGCGGCGGCGCGACGCGTCCTCGGGGACCTGCTGACGTACGACGCGACCCACGACACGCATCTGATCGAGTCGTTGCAGATCTTCTTGCAGGAGAATCGGTCCTGGCAGCGCGCCGCCGACCGGCTGCACATCCACAAACAGACCTTGGTGTATCGCATGCGCCGGGTAGAAGAGCTCACCTCCCGCAAGACCTCCGACACCGCCGACATCGCCGATCTGTGGTTGGCGTTGCAGGCAGCGACCGCCTCCGGCCTCGTCGAGCCGTGAGCACGCTCCCCGGGATCGCGGAGGGCCGGCAACCTGCTACCTGCGCGTGACCTGGTCGCGGAAGGCTCGTTGGATCGCACAACCACTCACTCGGGAGTTCTCGCATGCCTCTGCGCACGACCATCAGCATCCTCGGCGTCACCCTGGCCGCCATCACCACCACTCTCGTCGGCGGTCCCGCCACCGCCGCGACCAACGATCCGCTGCGGTCCCAGCAGTGGGGCCTCGACCAGGTCCGGGCCGAGGCCGCCTGGGCCACGAGCACCGGCTCCGGGGTCGTGGTCGCCGTCGTCGACTCCGGGGTCGACCTGAACCACCCCGACCTGCAGGGCCAGCTGGTCTCCGGCGTCACCACGGTCGGCTGCGGACCCAAGCAGAGCTACTGCGGTGACGGCAGCTGGGTGGGCATGGACGGCGAGGCCCAGCCCGCCGACAGCCATGGCACCCACGTGAGCGGCATCGTGGCCGCGGCGGCTGACAACAGCCTCGGAATCGCGGGTGTTGCCCGGGACGCCAAGGTGATGCCGATCAAGTCGCTCGAGGACGGCAGCGGCTCCTTCGGGGACATCGCCAACGGGATCCGGTACGCCGTCGACCACGGCGCCAGCGTCGTCAACCTGAGCCTCGGCGCCGTCCCGGGTGCCCAGGCCCTCAGCCTCACCGGACTCGAGTCGACCGTGACCGACGCCATCGCTTACGCCACCGCCCAGGGCGTGCTCGTGGTCGCCGCCGCGGGCAACGAGAGCTTCCCGGTCTGCGACACGCCATCGTTCGAGGCCGGCGCCCTGTGCGTCACCTCGACGACCCGCGACGAGACCCCGGCGTGGTACTCCAACGGCGCGATCAAGCCCGACATGGACGCCGTGGCCGCACCGGGCGGCGCCGGGCTGGTGGCCTGTGCGGACGACATCGTCTCCACGGTGCCGCTCGGTACCGGATCGGCTGCCTGCGGCCAGCAGGACTACGACTACTACGCGGGCACCTCGATGGCGACACCGCACGTCGCGGGCGTGGCGGCCCTGCTCTACGCCCAGGGACGCACGGCGGCCAACGTCCACGACGCCCTGGTCGACACCGCCCGCACACCGGGACTCGGCACCGGGGTGTTCACGAGCAGCTACGGCCACGGCATCGTCGACGCCCAGGCGGCGGTGGCCAGTCCGGTCGTTACCGCCGCCACCGTCGTCCGACCGCACGGCAAGAAGAAGTAGGCCCGCCCGGCCACCGGGGTCCGCGGTCCGGGTCCGTGTCGGCCCGGTCGGCTCAGCCGCGGTCGTCGCTGGTGGCGCGGGCCAGCCGGGCGACCACCTCGTCCAGACTGCTCGACCTGGCGAACACGTCGCGCTGCCAGGTCGCCCCGTTCCCGTGCTGGAGGATCCGGTCGACTCCTTCGGCGACCAGGCCGTCGTCCCCGCTGCGGCGCAGGGCCGGGCGGACCTCGTCGACAAGCCGGCCGACGACCTCGGCGGCGGGGAGCGGACGGGCGGTCAGCGGATCGAGGAGGCTCGCGCCGATGCCCCACCTGGAGGCGTGCCAGGTGGCCAACCTCAGCAGTACGGCGGACACCTGCGGCGGCGGTTCGCCGGCAGCCCAGGACGCGGCGCTGGTCTCGACGAGCGCGCGGCACAGGGCGGCGATCAGCACCGTGTCGCGCACGTCGAGGCAGACGTCCGTCACACGGACCTCCACAGTGGGGAAGCAATGCGACGCGCGGGCGTCGAAGTACAGCATCCCTCGGTCGAGGACGACCTCGGCGGCGAGCACCTGCTCGACCAGCTCCTCGTAGGCCATTGCGGTCTGGAACAGCTCCGTCGGGCCGGACACCGGCCACCGGCCGAGCGCCTGGATCCGGAAGCTCGCGTAGCCGGTGTCCCGGCCCTGCCAGAAGGGGGAGTTGGCGCTGAGCGCGAGCAGCGCCGGCAGCCAGACCCGGATCCGGTCCAGGACCCCGACGGCCTCGGCCGTCGACCTCACCGAGACGTGCACGTGGCAGCCGCAGGTGAGCTGCTCGTCGGTGACGATCCCGAACCGCTCGGCCATCCGGTCGTAGCGCGGGTCCCGTACCCGCTGCGGCTCGACCCGGACGGGGGAGGTCGCGCTCGCCACCAGCCGGGCGCCGGCCCCGGCCGCGGCCGAGGCGGCGACGGCCCGCCAGGCACGCAGCTCGGCCTCGAGCGAGGCCATCGAGTCGTGCGGTGACGTGTAGACCTCGAGCTGCTGCTCCTGCAGCTCGTGGACCAGCGCCCCGGTCGTGACCTCCCCTCCCGCGATGCCCCGCTCGGTCGCGGCCCGAAGCGCCCGACTCGCGGCCGGGATCGGCCGGCCGTGGTCGGCATCGACGAGGAGGAACTCTTCCTCGACCCCGACGGTCCGCATGCCCACAGTCTGCGGCTGTCCGGCTGGCCGCTCCAGCGCTTCGTGCTTGCGCGCCGCCACGACGACACCGGAGGCCGCGGCGAGGGCACCCCGGGGTCACCCGCACCTGTCCTCTCGTCGTGGATGGTCGCGCCCGCCTGGGCGCCGTACGCTGACGGACGTGGAGCGGGAGGCCGACGACTCGGGCGTGACGCTGGCGGAGCTGTTGGCCGCGTACTCGCTGGCGACCGACCTCGGCCTCGGCCAGCCGATGGAGCACCTGCTCCGATCGTGGCGGATCGCCGCCCGACTCGGCACCCACGTCGGACTCCCCGATGACGAGCAGGCTGCCCTGTTCTACGTCGCGATGCTCTCGTGGGTGGGATGCGTCGCGGACGCCCCGGAGGTCGCGGCCACCTTCGGGGACGACATCTCCTTCCGTTCCGACAGCTACGACGTCGACCTCGGGGGAATGGCGGCGTACCGCTTCTTCCTGGGCCACGCGGGGGCCGGCGCCTCGGCGGCGGCGCGCGCCAGGGTGGCCGCCACGCTCCTGGCCACCGGCGGTCGTCGAGTCATGCGCGGCATCCAGGCCCACTGCCTGATCACGTCCACACTGGCCGAGCGGCTCGGTCTCGACGACGCCGTGTCGGCGGCGGTGCGGCAGTTCTTCGCGCGCTGGGACGGTCAGGGCGTCCCGCCACACGTCGGCGGGGAGGACCTGTCGCCCTGGGTCCGGCTGTTCCACGTCGGCGACATCACCGAGGTGTACCACCGCAACGGCGGCGTGGAGGCCGCGGTCCGGGTCGCCCGGGAGCGCCGCGGACGGCAGTTCGACCCGGCCCTCGCCGACGCGTTCTGCGACATCGCCACGGAGGTCCTCCCCGCTCTCGGCGACGACGACGACCTCCGGGGCATGCTCGCCGACGAGCCCGCCCTGCGGCGATGCCTGTCCGGGTCCGAGCTCGACGACGCGCTGGCCGCACTCGCCGACTTCACCGACCTGCGCTCGCCGAACCGCGCGGGACACTCCAGCGGCGTCGCCGAGCTCGCCGGAGCGGCCGCCTCGTGCCTCGGCCTTCCGGCTGCGGACGTGGCCGCTTCGCGTCGGGCCGGGTACGTGCACGACATCGGCCTGCACGGGGTGCCGTCGACGATCCTGGACAAGCCGGGCGCGCTGTCCGCGACGGAGTGGGAACGGGTCCGGGTCAGCTCGTACTACACCGAGCGGGTGCTGGCGCACCCGGCGCCACTCGCCAGGATCGGCACGATCGCGTCGTACGCGAACGAGCGCATGGACGGCAGTGGCTACCACCGTGGCGCGAGTGGGGCGTCGATCCCGATGGTGGGCCGGGTCCTGGCGGCGGCCTGCGCCCTGCGCACGATGATCGAGCCCCGGACCGGCCGCCCGGCGAGGTCGGTGAAGGACGCGGCGGCGCAGCTGCGCAGCGAGGCGCGCGCCGGCCGCCTGGACGCCGACGCCGCCGATGCGGTCCTCTCTGCTGCAGGAGCGGGCGGTCGGCGCCGGGTCGCCGGTCCCGCCGGTCTGACCCAGCGGGAGGTGGAGGTCCTGGTCCTGATCGCGCGCGGTGCGGCGACGAGCGAGGTCGCCACCCGCCTCGGGGTCTCCCGCAAGACGGCGGCGACGCACATCGAGCGGATCTACGCCAAGACCGGCGCGTGCTCGCGGTCGACGGCCACCCTGTTCGCGCTGCGCAACGGCCTCCTCGACCCGCTCGAGCCCTGAGGCGATCTCGCGATTTGTCGGGTGTTCGCCCGACGACACCGTCCGGTGGCGCGCCTAGCGTCGTGGCACTCGATCGCCGCGATGCAAGGGAGTCCGTCATGAGCAGAGCAGTCATCAGCCTCACCACCGGCCTGGAGGATTCGGAGAAGGTCGTCGTCGCGTTCCTCGTCGCCGTGGGTGCCGCGGAGACCGGTCGCGAGACCCTGATGTTCCTGACCAAGGAGGCGGTCCGCCTGGCGGTGCCGGGGGTCGCCGTCGGGATCGCCTGCGACGGCTGCCCGCCGATCGAGGAGCTGGTCAAGCGGTACGACGCCGCGGGTGGCCGCTACTACGTGTGCCCGATCTGCGTGAACGCCCGCCGGATCGATCCCGACGACCTCGTCCCGGGGGCGGAGATCAACGGCACCATCCCGATGTGGAACTGGATCGGCGACGAGCCGGCCACGACCTTCAGCTACTGACATGACGACCCCGACGACCCGCCGACTCGACACGACCGACCTCGTGGCCCGCGTCAAGGCGATGTACGAGGAAGTCGCGCTCACGCCGGAGCGTGAGTTCCATTTCGAGACCGGCCGACGGCTGGCCGAGCACCTCGGCTATCCCGCGAGCGACCTGGACGCCATCCCGCCGGAGGCGATCGACTCGTTCGCGGGCGTCGGATACTTCCTCGACCTCGCCGCGATCAGCCCCGGAGAGGTGGTGCTGGACCTCGGCAGCGGGTCCGGGACCGACAGCTTCCTCGCCGCCGTCGCCGCCGGACCGGCCGGTGCCGTCGTCGGGGTCGACATGACCCCGGCGCAGCTCGCGAAGGCGACCCGGCTCGCGGCGACCGCGGGCCTCGTGAACGCCTCGTTCCTCGAGGGCTACATCGAGCACCCACCCGTCGTGACGGGGTCGGTCGACGTCGTCATCTCCAACGGCGTGGTCAACCTGTCCCCGGACAAGCCGGCGGTGTTCCGCGCCGCGGCTGCCGCTCTGCGGCCCGGCGGACGGCTCGCGCTCGCGGACATCGTGACCGCGACCCCGCTCCCGGAGGGGGTCACGTGCGATGCGGCGCTGTGGGCCGCGTGCATCGGGGGCGCCGCGCAACGCGACGACTACCTGACGATGATCGACGCGGCCGGGTTCGCCGTGGAGACGGTCCGAGACAACGACTACCGGTTCGTCTCGGAGCGCGCGGCCGGCGCGACCGCGACGTACGGCGTGCGGAGCATCAGCCTGCTGGCTCGACGCCGCTGATCCACGTCGCGGGTCTGCGTCAGGTGCGCCGCGCCTGCCAGGTGACGCACAGCCACCAGAGGTCGACCGCCTGGAACGGGTCGCGAGGGTCCAGCCCGGTCGCCGCGGTGAGGGCCGCGACCCGGTTGCGCACGGTGTTGGCGTGCACGTACTCCGCCCGTGCGGCCCGCTCCGCGTCGCAGCCGCACTGGAGCCAGGCGCGCACCGTCGCCACCGTGTGGTCGGCGACCCGGCCGAGGCCGTCGATGGCCGGGGCGTGTCGCTCGACGAGCAGTGCGGCGAGGTCGCCGCGGTCCTGCTGGGCGGCGAGGGTCGCGACCTCGGCGACGTCGACCGTCCCGGTGCGGCCGCGGGCGTGGGCTGCTCGCGCGGCGGCCGCGGCCAGCCGCCGCAGGGTACCGGCCTCCTCCGGGGTGCCCGGCCCGGCCACGCCCACCGGCCCCGGGGCCTCTGTGAGCCCGCCCGGCAGCCGGCCGACCACGGCGACGGTCTCGGCCTCGGTGACGGTGACGACCCCGGCCCGCGCTCGTCGTACGGCGCCGGTGAGGCCGGCCACGTCGGGGTGCGGTGCCACGAGGACGTGCAGGCCGGTGGCGGGCAGGCCCGCCGCGGCCGCCGCGAGCGACGCGGCGGACCCACCCTGGAGCAGCCGCCGGACGGTGTCGGCGTCGGTGTCGATCGCGCGCTCCGTCGCCTCGACCGAGCGGTGGGCCTGGAGCAGCCGCGCCCGCACCTCCTGCGCCCAGTCGTCGTAGAGCTCGCGGGCGTCCAGGACCAGTGCCGCCTCCACGCCCGTCTGCGCCGCCGTGACCTTGGCACGCGCCCAGATCCGGCGCTCGGCGACGTGGATGGCCGACAGCACGGCGTGGATGGGCACGCCCTGACGGGCCCGGGTGACGGCGAGGTCCTCGACGAAGGACAGCTCGGCCTCGGTGGGCCCGCGTCGGGAGGCGATCGCCCGGGTAGCAGCGGCCAGCAGGGCGCGGGTGTGCCGGGCGACGTCGGAGGCCTCGAGGCCGGAGATCTCACGGATCGAGGCGCGCACCTCCTCGACGACGTCGTCCATCAGGTCGGGCGCGGCGACGACCCGCTCGATGAGGTCGGCGATCTGATCCCAGTCGGACACCGCACCAGTCTGGATTGTGGTGTGCCACAACGGAAGGGGACTTGTGAGGCCGCGGAACAGGACATCACCGTCCAACGGCCCCTACCTTGTGGGCACAGCCACAAGAGGAGGAGTCATGGCCAAGGGCCTGACCGGGGGGCAGCTGATCGCCAGGATGCTCTCGGCCGAGGGCGTCGACCAGGTGTTCGGGATCATCGACGGCACCTACTTCGGCCTCTACCGCGCCCTGGGCGACGAGAGCATCACGCTGCACTCCCCGCGCCACGAGGCGGCCGCCGCGCACATGGCCGGCGCCTACGCCCGGGTGAGCGGGCGGCTCGGGGTCTGCATCGCCTCCAACGGACCCGGCGTCGCGAACGTGCTGCCCGGCGTCGCGGTCGAGCAGGGCGAGGGCAACCGGATCCTGCTGATCACCAGCGGGCGACGGGTCGGCATCACCCACCCGGACCGCGGCGGCACCTACCAGAACTTCGACCAGACCGCCGTGACGGCGCCGATGACCAAGTGGTCGTGCCACGTGCCGAGCGCCGACCGGCTGCCCGAGATCCTGCGGCGGGCGCTGCGGGTGAGCTTCAGCGGCCGGCCCGGCGTGGTGCACGTCGACGTCCCCGAGAACATCGTCAACCAGCCGACCGGCCTCGACGCCGGGGCGGTGCGGGCGCCGGAGTCCTACCGGCGTACGACGCCGCTGCAGCCCGACCCGGTCCTCGTCGAGCGGGCCGCGCAGTTGCTGGTCGAGGCCGAGTGGCCGATGATCCACGCCGGCTCCGGGGTCTACCACGCCGGCGCGGAGGCCGAGCTCGCCCGGCTCGCGGGCCTGCTCGCCGCACCGGTGACGACCAGCTGGGCGGCCCGCGGCGCGCTGTCGGAGACTCGGCCCGAGGCCATCCCGATGACGGCCCTGGGCGTCAACGACGAGGTGCGCAACGCCGCCGACGTGGCGCTGGTCGTCGGCAGCCGGCTGGGGGAGACCGACTGGTGGGGCAAGGCGCCGAACTGGGCGTCGCCGGCTCTGCAGAGGACGATCCAGGTCGACATCGACGACGAGCGGCTGGGCGTCAACAAGCCGGTCAGCGTGGCGATCCTGGCCGACGCCCGCGAGGCCCTCCGGAGCCTGGCCGACGCCGTGGAGCGGCGGACGGTGCCCGGGCTGGCCGCGCGCCGGGACCGGCTCGAGGGGTGGCGCGGCAAGGTCGCCGACGAGCGGGCCAAGCGCGCCAAGGCGCTCAAGCCCGGGTCCCCGGTCCACCCCGGTCACGTGCCGTCGGTCGCCCAGCAGGTGATGCCCGACGACACCGTGTGGGTCTTCGACGGCGGCAACACGGTGGTGTGGTCGAACTTCCACCACTCGGCCGACGTGCCGCGGACCGTCCTGTCGACGTACAAGTTCGGCATGCTCGGCGCCGGCATGGGCCAGGCCCTCGGCGCCGCCGTCGCGGCGCCGGACCAGCGGGTCTGCGTGCTCATCGGCGACGGCGCCTTCGGGATGCACCCCACCGAGGTCGAGAGCGCGGTGCGCCTCGGGCTGCCGATCGTCTACGTCGTCCTGGTCGACGGCGCCTGGGGGATGGTGAAGATGAGCCAGCAGATCCAGGCCCGCCCGATCGCGACGGTGGCGCACAGGATGCTGACCAACACGACGCTGCCGGCGGACCAGATCGTGTACGCCGACTTCGCGCCCTGCCGCTACGACCTGATGGGCGAGGCGATGGGCGCCCACGGCGAGCTGGTGACCGACTCGGCCGACCTGCCGGCGGCGCTGGAGCGGGCGCGCGACTGCGGCCGCGCCGCGGTGGTGCAGGTGCACGTCGACCAGGTCGAGCACCTGTGGGCGCCGGGCCTGCAGGCGTTCAAGAAGATGCACCAGGAGCCGAAGGGCTGACCTGCGATGACCGTGCTCGTGACCGGTGGCACCGGCTACCTCGGCTCCCTCGTCGTCCGCCGACTGGCCGACCGGGGGATCACGACCGTGTCGGTCGACGTCCGCGAGGCGCGCGAGCCCGTCCCCGGTGTCACGTACGTGACCGCCGACCTGCGCCGGCTCGACCTGGCCCTGCTGATGCGCGAGCACGAGGTCGACGCGGTGGTGCACCTCGCGGCGATCGTGGAGCCGCCCAAGGGGATGGACGAGGCCGAGCTCGAGGACATCGAGGTCGGCGGCACGCGGCGCGTCGTCGACGCCTGCGTGGCCGCGGGCGTCGGGCACCTGACCGTGACCAGCTCCGGAGCGGCGTACGGCTATCGCGCCCGCAACGACGGCCGGCTGCTCACCGAGGACCTGCCGGTCCCCGGCAGCGACGCGTTCGCCTACTCCCGGCACAAGGCCGCCGTCGAGGCGCTGCTCGCGCGGGCGCGCCGGCGGCACCCCGGTCTCGGACAGCTCGTGCTGCGGCCGGGCACCATCCTAGGCGCCCACACGGACAACCAGATCACCGCGCTCTTCACCGGGCGGCTCGTGATGACGCTCGCCGGCACGGACGGGCCGTTCACGTTCATCTGGGACGAGGACGTCGCCGACATCGTCGTGGCGGGCGTGCTGGCCCGACGCACGGGGACGTACAACCTCGCCGGCGACGGCGTGATGACGCTGCGCGACATCGCCGCCGTCGAGGGCGCTCGTGTCGTGACGGTCCCGGCCGCAGTGGTGCGGATCGCCCTCCGGACGATGAGGCGGATCGGGGTCGGACGATACGGCCCCGAGCAGGTGGAGTTCCTGCTGCACCGTCCGGTGCTCGACAACACCCGGCTGCGCCGCGACTTCCCCGGGCTGCCGACCCTGACGACCCGCGAGACCTACGAGGTCTTCCGCCAGGGCCGGGCGGGACGGGGCTGACGTGACCACCGGGTCGGCGGGGCGGATGGCGGTGGTGACCGGCGCGAGCGGCCGGATCGGCCGCCACGTCGTCGACCGGCTGATCGAGCGCGGGTACGCCGTACAGGGACTCGACCTGGTCGCCGGGCCGCACACGCAGGTCTGCGACCTCGCCGACGAGGAGGCGGTCCGCGCGGTCGTCGGGGACCTGCCGCGGCTCGACCTGCTGGTGCTCTGCGCCGGGCTGTCGGCGATCGGGGCGGTCGACGACCATGGGCTGGACACGCACCGGCGGGTCATGGACGGGACCCACTTCGCCGCCGTGGGACCGCTGCTGGCCGCGCTGCCCGCGCTGCGCCGGGCCCGGGGCCGGGTCGTCCTCGTGGGGTCGGTGGCGGGCTTCGCGCCGGTGCTCGGCCGTCCGGCGTACGTCGCCGCGAAGCACGCGGTCACCGGGCTCTTCACCGCGCTGCGCCCCGAGCTGGCCGCCGACGGCGTGCGGGTGGTGATCGTGCACCCGACGTTCGTCACCGGCGGCATGGGCGTGGCCGACCCGGCCGGATCGGGCGGCCGCACGACCACCGGCGCCGAGCTCACCTCCGAGCAGGTGGCTCAGGCCATCGTCGAGGCCGCCGAGGGGCGACGCGACGTCGTCCTCGTGGGCCGCACGGCACGGCTGGCGTGGTCGGTGAGCCGGTACGCCCCTCGGACCTACACCCGCCTGATGACCCGTCGGCTGCGCGCCGGGACAGGAGAGAACCGTGAGTGACCCGTTGCTGTCCCTGGTGGCGATGGCCGACAACGTCGACGACATCAAGATCGCGTTCGACGAGAGCTCTCGGATGCTGCTGCGCGTCATCATCGCCTGCATCCTGTTCGGCATCGCCCTCGACACCACCCTCGACGACTTCAGGCGGGCGGCGCGGCGGCCGAAGGCGATCGCCGTCGGCGTGGGTGCGCAGTTCCTGATCCTGCCGGCCATCACGTTCGTGCTCACGCTGCTGCTCGGGGTCGGCGGTTCGGTCGCGCTCGGCATGATCCTGGTCGCGTGCTGCCCGCCCGGCAACGTCTCGAACATCGTCACCCACCAGGCGCGCGGCGACGTCGCGCTGTCGGTGTCGATGACAGCGGTGAGCAACCTGCTCGCGATCGTGCTGATGCCGCTCAACTTCGCGCTCTGGGGCAACCTGCACCCCACCGGCGGCCCGATGATGCGCTCGATCGAACTCGACGTCGTCGACATGCTGATCGAGGTGCTCATCGTCATCGGCCTGCCGTTCGTGCTCGGCATCACGGCGGCCCACTTCTGGCCCCGGGTGGCCTCCCGCTCCGGCAAGATCGTCGGCCCGGTCGCGTTCGCCGCACTGGGCCTGCTGATCCTGCTCGCGCTGGCGAAGAACCTCGACCTGTTCCTCTCCTGGATCGGCGTGGTCGCGGTCGCGGTCCTCCTGCACGACGCGCTCGCTCTCGGCCTCGGCTACCTGATCGCCCGCGCGTTCCGACTGCCGGGCGACGCCACCAAGGCGATGACGTTCGAGGTCGGGGTGCGCAACGCCGGCCTGGGTCTGCTGCTCGTGTTCAGCTTCTTCGACGGGCTCGGCGGGATGGCGCTCGTCGCGGCCTGGTGGGGCATCTGGGACATCATCGCCGCCCTGGCCGTCGCGCGGGTGTGGCGGGCTCGGACCCGCACGCCGGTGCCGGCCCGAGGCTGAGCTCCTCGAGCCGACCGGTCAGGCGCAGAGCCCGTTGGCGAGCCGCTGCTGCGCGTCGGGGTCGTTCGGGTCGCCGCCGAGGTCGCCGACCTTGTCGTCGGCCGAGATGGCGCCCTTGGCGAACCTGCCGAGCGGCTCGTCGTGCTGGATCAGCTTCCACAGCTGCTCCGCGTCGGGCGCGAACTGGAGCCGGTTCGGGTCGGCCGGGTACTCCTCGACCGGCACGGTCACGAACTTGATCTTCTTCAGGTCGGCGCCCTTGAACTGCTGGGCCAGGTCGACGAGCTTGCCCAGGCTGGCGAGGTCCTTGTCGACCTGGATCGACCTCGTTGCGGCGTCGAGGAAGTTGTAGAGCCGGTTCGGCATCGTGAGGGTGTCGGCGGACATCACCCGCTTGACCATCGACGCGATGAACGCCTGCTGGCGCTTCATCCGGCCGAGGTCGGAGTTGGGGGAGAGCACGTGTCGCTCGCGCACGTAGCCGAGCGCGTCGCGGCCGGTGACCAGCTGGCGTCCGGCCTCGAGGTGGATGCCGTAGGCGTCGACCGGCTTGGGGACGCAGACCTCGACGCCGTGCACGGCGTCGACCATGTCCTCGAAGCCCGCGAAGTTCACGACGACGGTGTGGTCGATGTGGATGCCCGTCACGTGCTCGACCTGGAGCACGGTGCACAGCGGACCGCCCACCGCGAACGCCTCGTTGAAGATGACCGGGTCCTCCGCGGGGACGGTCTCGCCGTCGACCTCGCACGCCGGCCGGGCGACCATCGTGTCGCGCGCCAGGCTCAGCCCGTACGTCTGCTTCCGGTCGGCGGAGACGTGCAGCAGGATCGTGGTGTCCGAGCCGCCCTCACCGGCCTCCTGGTCGATCCCGCACCCGTCACACGCGCGGGTGTCCGAGCCCATCACGAGCACGTTGATCGGCTGCTGCGGCTCGTCGGCGACGTCCGCGGGCGGCTCGACGAGGTGCTGGATCGTCGGCAGGGTCTCGATGTTGCCGTTGAGGTGGCGGTAGGCGAACACGACGGTCGCCCCGGTCACCAGCGCCATCACCAGCTCGGCGACCAGGATGACGCGCAGGATGGTGCGGCGATGGTGGTGAGGGGGCTCGTCGGGCACGTCGGGATCCTTCCAGAGGATTCCCGAGATCCACGACGTCCAGCGTACGTGCCCGTCGGCGAGCCGCCCGGGATAGGCTCAGGGCCGTGTCCGATTTCCGCCAGATGTGGTCGGTGGCGTCGGTCAGGATGGAGCCATGAGCGCCACCGGGACCCACGACGAGCGGCTGGACCGCGAGTCCTGCTACCGCGCGGTGAAGTCGCGCGACCGCCGGTTCGACGGCGTGTTCTACACCGCGGTGCGGACCACCGGGATCTACTGCCGGCCCTCCTGCCCGGCCCGGACCCCGGCGTTCCAGAACGTCACGTTCCACCCGAGCGCCGCGTCCGCCCAGGCGGCCGGCTACCGCGCCTGCAAGCGCTGCCTGCCGGACGCCACGCCCGGCAGCCCGGACTGGGACGTCGCCGCCACCGCCGCCGGCCGGGCGATGCGCCTGATCGCCGACGGGGTCGTGGACCGCGAGGGCGTCGACGGGTTGGCCCGCCGCGTCGGCTACACGTCGCGCCACCTCACCCGGATCCTCACCGCCGAGCTCGGCGCCGGCCCGCTCGCGCTGGCCCGGGCCAAGCGGGCCCAGACCGCCCGGGTCCTGATCGAGACCACCGAGCTGACGTACGCCGACGTGGCGTTCGCCTCCGGCTTCTCGAGCGTCCGGCAGTTCAACGACACGATCCGGGAGGTGTACGCCGCCTCCCCGACCGACCTGCGCGGCCGGCGGGGCGGCCGGGCCGGGACCGGCACCGTCACGATGCGGTTGGCCGTGCGCACGCCGTACCACGGCTCGGCGCTGCTGGCCTTCCTCGCCATCCGCGCCGTCCCGGGGGTCGAGGCGGCGGGCGAGGGCTGGTACGCCAGGACGCTCGCGCTGCCGCACGGCGGCGGCACGGTCCGGCTGGAGGTGCCCGACGCGGTCGAGCCCGGACAGACCGCGTTCGCGACCGCCACGTTCGTGCTCGACGACCTGCGCGACACCGGCGCCGCCACCGAGCGGGTGCGCCGGATGCTGGACGCCGACTGCGACCCGGTGGCGGTCGCCGCCGCGTTCGCCGGTGACCCCGTGGTCGGCCCGCTCGTGCGCGCCTGGCCGGGCCTGCGGGTCCCGGGCCACGTCGATGGCCACGAGATCGCGGTACGCGCCGTGCTCGGCCAGCAGGTCAGCGTCGCCGGCGCCCGCACCGTCGCGGCGCGGCTCGTCGAGCAGCACGGACGCCTGCTGGCCCGGCCCGACGGCGCGCTCACCCACCTGTTCCCGGACGCCGACACGCTCGCGGGGCTCTCGCCCGAGCAACTGCCGATGCCGCGAGTCCGGGGCCGCGCGCTGATCGCGCTGTGCGCCGCGATCGCCTCCGGCGCGCTCGCGCTGGACCGCGGGCCCGACCGCGACGACGTACGCCGGGCCCTGCTGGCGATCCCCGGCATCGGACCGTGGACCGCCGACTACATCGCGCTGCGGGCACTCGGGCACCCGGACGTCTTCCTGCCGACCGACCTCGGCATCCGCGACGCGCTGGCCGGCCTCGGCCGGGACCCGTCGACCGCGGCGGAGCTCGCCCGGGGCTGGTCGCCCTGGCGCTCCTACGCGCAGCTCTACCTCTGGCAGACCCTCAGCAAGGAGACCTGAGATGTGGACCGTGATGGACTCACCCGTCGGCGAGCTGCGGCTGGTCGAGCACAACGGCGCGATCACCGCGATCGAGTTCTCGCCGTTCTCGGCAGTGGGGCAGAGCGGCGACGGCCGCCCGCGAGGTGACCGGGCCGACGACCACCCGCTCCTCGTGGAGGCGGCCCGGCAGCTGCGCGCGTACTTCGACCGTGACCTCAAGGAGTTCGACCTCCCGCTGGCGCCCCAGGGCACTGCGTTCCAGCAGCGGGTCTGGCACGAGCTGCTCGGTGTCGGGTGGGGCGAGACCGCGTCCTACGGCGAGATCGCCCACCGCCTCGGGATGACCAACGCCGCCTCCCGGGCGGTCGGCCTGGCCAACGGCCGCAACCCGATCCCGATCGTGATCCCGTGCCACCGGGTCATCGGTGCCAACGGCACCCTCACCGGCTACGCCGGCGGCCTGCCCCGCAAGCAACTGCTCCTCGAGCTCGAGCAGGATGCGCTGTTCTGACTGCATCTCCCGTCGAGTGACGTGAAGTGGCTGTCCCAGGGCAGGATTTCCAGCCAGTTCACGTCACTCGACGGGGCTTACTATTCGGCGGCGGCGCGGCGCAGCGACTCGGACAACCGCTCGGCGGCGGCGAGGACCGCGGGGGCGTGCATCCGGCCGGGCTGGCGGGAGAGCCGCTCGAGTGGGCCGGAGACGGAGACGGCGGCGATCACCTTGCCGCTGGGGGAGCGGACCGGGGCGGACACCGACGCGACGCCCTGCTCGCGCTCGCCGACGGACTGGGCCCAGCCGCGGCGGCGGATGCCCGAGAGCGCGGCGGCGGAGAACGCGGCGTTCTGCAGGCCCCGGTGCATCCGCTCCGGGTCCTCCCAGGCCAGCAGGATCTGGGCGGCCGACCCGGCCCGCATGGTCAGCTGCGAGCCGACCGGGATCGTGTCCCGCAGGCCGCTGGGCCGCTCGGCGGCGGCGACGCACACGCGATGCTCGCCCTGGCGTCGCCAGAGCTGGGCGGACTCGCCGGTGATGTCGCGCAGGCGCGCGAGGACCGGGCCGGCGGTCGCGAGCAGGCGGTCCTCGCCGGCGGCGGCGGACAGCTCGGTCAGCCGCGGGCCGAGCACGAACCGGCCCTGCATGTCGCGGGCGACCAGGCGGTGGTGCTCGAGCGCGACCGCGAGCCGGTGGGCGGTCGGCCGGGCCAGGCCGGTGCCGGCGACCAGGCCCGCGAGCGTGGCCGGGCCCGACTCGAGGGCGGTGAGCACGAGGGCGGCCTTGTCGAGTACGCCGACTCCGCTGGAGTTGTCCATATGGCAATATTGTCGTCTCAGATCATGGGATGCAAGCGCTAGGATCTGTGATGTTGTCGAACGAGGTGCCGCCACGGACGGCGGTCACCGTGAGCTCACGAGGGAGTGCGCCATGGGTAGGACCTTGGCCGAGAAGGTCTGGGACGAGCACGTCGTCCGGTCGACGCCGGGGGAGCCGGACCTCCTCTACATCGACCTGCACCTGATCCACGAGGTCACCTCCCCGCAGGCCTTCGACGGGCTCCGGCTCGCGGGCCGGACCGTGCGCCGCCCGGACCTCACCCTCGCGACCGAGGACCACAACGTTCCCACGCTCGACTGGGACAAGCCCATCGCCGACCCGGTCTCCAAGACCCAGGTGGACACGCTGCGCCGCAACGCCGCGGAGTTCGGCGTCCGGCTGCACCCGCTGGGCGACGTCGAGCAGGGCATCGTGCACGTCGTCGGCCCGCAGCTCGGGCTGACCCAGCCCGGCATGACGATCGTGTGCGGCGACAGCCACACCAGCACGCACGGTGCGTTCGGCGCGATCGCGTTCGGCATCGGCACCTCGGAGGTCGAGCACGTCCTCGCCACCCAGACGCTGCCGCAGGCCAAGCCGAGGACGATGGCCGTCACGGTCGAGGGCAGCCTGCCCGACGGCGTGACCGCGAAGGACCTGGTGCTCACCCTGATCGCCCACACCGGCACCGGTGGCGGGCAGGGCTACATCGTCGAGTACCGCGGCCAGGCCATCGAGGAGCTCTCGATGGAGGGCCGGATGACCGTCTGCAACATGTCGATCGAGTGGGGCGCGAAGGCCGGCCTGATCGCCCCCGACCAGACGACGTTCGACTACATCGAGGGCCGGCCCGAGGCGCCCAAGGGCGCCGACTGGGACGCGGCCGTCGCGCACTGGAAGACCCTGGTCACCGATGCCGATGCGACCTTCGAGAAGGAGATCGTGCTCGACGCGAGCACGATGACGCCGTTCGTCACCTGGGGCACCAACCCCGGCCAGGGCGTCCCGCTGGGAGGCAGCGTCCCCTTCCCTGAGCAGTACGACGACCCCTCGGACCGGGTCGCGGCCGAGAAGGCGTGTGAGTACATGGCGCTCGAGGCAGGCACCCCGATGCGCGAGATCAAGGTCGACACGGTCTTCATCGGCTCGTGCACCAACGGCCGGATCGAGGACCTGCGGGCGGCTGCCGAGATCATCAGGGGCCGCCAGGTCGACAAGGACACCCGCCTGCTCGTCGTCCCGGGCTCGGTGCGGGTGCGCCTCCAGGCCCAGGACGAGGGCCTCGACGTGATCTTCAAGGAGGCCGGCGGGGAGTGGCGCGGCGCGGGCTGCTCGATGTGCCTGGGCATGAACCCCGACACCCTGCAGCCCGGTGAGCGCAGCGCGTCGACGTCCAACCGCAACTTCGAGGGACGCCAGGGCAAGGGCGGGCGCACCCACCTCGTGTCGGTGCCGGTCGCGGCCGCGACCGCGATCCGCGGCACCCTCTCCTCGCCCGCCGACCTCGAGCCCGTTGGGAGCAACTGAGATGGACAGGTTCACCACCCACACCGGCGTCGGGATCCCGCTGCGGCGCAGCAACGTCGACACCGACCAGATCATCCCCGCGGTCTATCTCAAGCGGGTCACGCGCACGGGCTTCGAGGACGGGCTGTTCGCCGCTTGGCGAAACGACCCGACCTTCGTGCTCAACAACGAGGGGTACGCCGGCGCCTCGGTCCTCGTGGCCGGCCCGGACTTCGGCACCGGCTCATCGCGCGAGCACGCCGTGTGGGCGCTGCAGAACTACGGCTTCAAGGTCGTGATCTCGCCGCGGTTCGCCGACATCTTCCGCGGGAACTCCGGCAAGGCCGGCCTGCTCGCCGCGCAGGTCGACGAGAAGGTCGTGCAGAGGCTGTGGGACCTGCTCGACGAGCACCCCGGCACGACGGTGACCGTCGACCTGGAGTCGCGCACGATCCGTGCCGGTGAGGGCGTCGACGCCGTCGAGGACTCCTTCGACATCGACGACTACACCCGCTGGCGGCTGCTCGAGGGACTCGACGACATCGGCATCACGCTCGGGCACGCCGACGCGATCACGTCGTTCGAGGCGACCCGACCCGCGTGGAAGCCGGCGACGATCCACGCGCACTGACAGCGCCAAAAGAACAGCCGAGAAGGGCGAATCCCCAAGCAGGCCTGGGGATTCGCCCTTCTCGTATGTGCGATCCCGCTCTGCTGACCGGATTTCCATCTCGAGGGAATCCGAAAAAGACGCACGAAAAGGCGCGGTGGTGATTGTGACTGGCGCTGCGAATACCTAGCGTGCGTTGAAGAAAGTCGAGCACGGGCTCGACCACTTGTCGTTCATTGGAAGGGAAGACAGTGAACAAGTCAGAGTTCATCGACGCGCTGGCCGCGCGTTACGAGGGAAACCGCAAGGCCGCGGCCCATGCTCTCGAGTCCGTGCTGGACACGATCACACGAGAGGTCGCGAAGGGCGAGAAGGTCGCCATCACGGGCTTCGGGTCGTTCGAGAAGCGGGTCCGCGAGGCGCGCTGGGTGCGCAACCCGCAGACCGGTGCGCGGATCAAGGCCAAGAAGACCGCGGTGCCGAAGTTCACGGCCGGGGCGGACCTCAAGAACGTCGTCTCGGGTGCCAAGAAGCTTCCGAAGCTGACGCTGGCCGCGGGCCCGGCCGCGGCGAAGAAGGCCACGGCCGCGGCGAGGAAGGCGGCTCCGGCCAAGAAGGCGGCTCCGGCCAAGAAGGCGGCCCCCGCCAAGAAGACGGCGGCGAAGTCGACGCCGGCGAAGAAGACGGCCACCAAGGCCGTCGCCAAGAAGGCGCCCGCGAAGAAGGCGCCGGCCAAGAAGGCGCCGGCCGCCAAGAAGGCACCGGCGAAGAAGACCGCCACCAAGGCCGTCGCCAAGAAGGCGCCCGCGAAGAAGGCCCCTGCCAAGAAGGCACCGGCCAAGAAGGCACCGGCCAAGAAGACCGCCAAGAAGGCCTGACCTCCGCAGCAGCACGACGGGCCGTCACCCTCGCGGGTGGCGGCCCGTCGTCACGTGTGGGCCCGGCTCACCTCGTGGGGAGGACGGCGACCGTGTGCGGCCCGACGCCCAGCGCGACCGCGGCACGCAGGTCGTCGAGGTCGTCGACGTCGCGGCGTACCGACGGGGCGACGTCGGTGAGCTCCTGCGCGCCGGCAGCGAGGTGCGCGGCGCGCGATCCCGGACCGAACCGCGGATCGAACTCGTTGCCGGGCGCGGCGTACATCGTCGTCCCGACGCCGGCAGCGTCGGGGACGAACCACGGCTGCGGCGACCGGGCCTGCGCCAGCGTCTCGTCGAGGTCCGCGGCGCGCAGTGCGGGCAGGTCGGCGCACAGCGCCACCGGCCGCAGTCCCGGCCAACGTCGGGCCGCCTCGGACGCCGCCTGCCGCAGGGTGCCGTTGAGGTCACCGCTGACGCCGTCCGGCACGGCGTCGGCGCCGAGCGCCGTGACGGCGAAGGAGATCCGGACGTCGTCGGTGACGACCAGCACCCGGGCGACGGACGCCGCCTCGAGGCACGCGGCGACGGTGTCCAGTGCGAAGGCCTCCGCCAATGCGCGCCGGGCCTGTGTACCGAGGCCCGCGAGGCGTGACTTCCCGACGGCGGGGGGCTTCACGGGCACCAGCACCGCGTACTGCTGGTCGGGCGTCTTCTCGGACATCGACCCGATCCTGTCAGGCCTCCCGGGAGGTGCGGCGCGGCGGCCCGCCGTGCGACGGATCGGAGCGCACCGACCGAGTAATCTGCGTCCGTGACGGTACGTAAGCTCCAGCAGAAGCGCGGATGGGCGTGGAACCTCGCCGTTCCCGTGATCAAGCCACTGCTGCTCGCCACCACCACCCGCGAGTGGGTCGGCGGCGAGAACATCCCCGACTCGGGCGGGTTCATCCTCGCGCTCAACCACGTCTCGCACGTCGACCCGCTCACCGCCGCGCACCTCGTGTACGACCACGGCCGGCTGCCGCGCTACCTCGCGAAGTCCGGGCTGTTCAAGACCCGGGCGGGTGCCTTCTTCTTCACCGCCGCCGGGCAGATCCCGGTCGAGCGGCTGAGCGCCAACGCGGCCGGGGCGTACGACGCCGCCGTCGCGGCGGTGCGCCGGGGGGAGTGCGTCGTGGTCTATCCGGAGGGCACGATCACCCGCGACCCCGGCGGCTGGCCGATGACCGGCAAGTCCGGGGCGGCCCGCATCGCGCTGGCCACCGGCTGCCCGGTGATCCCGGTCGGGCAGTGGGGCGCGCAGCAGCTGCTCGCGCCGTATGCCAAGAAGCCGGACCTGTTCCCGCGCAAGCGGATCCAGATGCTCGTCGGGCCGCCCGTCGACCTCGCCGACCTGCTCGACCAGCCGCAGTCCATCGCGCTCGTGCAGCAGGCGACCGACCGGATCATGGCGGCCATCACCGCCCTGGTCGAGGAGGTCCGTGGCGAGACCGCCCCGGCCGAGCGCTTCGACATGCGCAAGGCCGGCGTGCGCCAGACCGGCAACCCCAACAAGGACCCCAACGGCCCGAGGAGGCCCTCGAGCCGCCGCCCCCGGAAGCAGGCCTCCGAGGAGAGCGCATGAGCGCCGGCAAGGTCGCGGTGTTCAGCGCCGGGTCGTGGGGTACGGCGTTCTCGATCGTGCTCGCCGACGCCGGCAACGACGTCACGCTCTGGGCGCGCCGGGAGGAGGTCGCCGCGGCGATCACCGAGCAGCGCGAGAACCCCGAGTACCTCCCCGGGGTGGAGCTGCCGCCGCAGGTGTCCGCGACCCACGACGTCGAGAAGGCGCTGCACGGCGCCGACCTGGTCGTGCTCGCCACGCCGTCCCAGACGCTGCGCGCGAACCTGAGCGAGTGGGCGCCGTACGTCGAGCCCAATGCGGTGTTCGTGTCGCTGATGAAGGGCGTCGAGCTCGGCACCCTCGAGCGGATGAGCCAGGTGATCGCCGAGGTGGCCGGCGCCGGGCCGGACCGGATCGCGGTGATCAGCGGACCCAACCTCGCCAAGGAGATCGCCCGTCGCGAGCCCGCGGCATCCGTGGTCGCCTGCGAGCACGAGCAGGTCGCCCGGCAGCTGCAGGCGCGGATCCACTCGCCGGCCTTCCGGCCGTACACGAGCGTCGACGTCCTCGGCTGCGAGCTCGGCGGCGCGTACAAGAACGTCGTGGCGCTCTCCGTCGGCATGGCCGTCGGCCTCGGCTTCGGCGACAACACTACCGCGTCCGTGATCACCCGCGGCCTGGCCGAGACCGCCCGGCTGGCGACCGCGCTCGGCGCGAACCCGATGACGCTGATGGGGCTAGCGGGCCTGGGCGACCTGGTCGCCACCTGCTCCTCGCCGCTCTCCCGCAACCGCACGTTCGGGGAGCGGCTCGGCCAGGGGATGACGGCCGCCGAGATCTACGCGACCACCCGCCAGGTCGCGGAGGGCGCGAAGTCCTGTGCCTCGCTGCTCGCCCTCGCCGAGCGCACCGGCGTGGACGCGCCGATCGCCCACCACGTCACCGCCGTCGTCGACGGCCGGATGACCGCGCAGGAGATGATGGACTCCTTCATCGCCCGCGACACCAAGGCCGAGACGGACTGACCGAGGTACGAGGTCAGCCCGTCCGATGACCTGGCGGGTATGGCCTACAGGGTCAGGCCATCCAGTGCGCTGCGCAGGTCCTCCCACAGGTCGTCGACGTCCTCGATGCCGACCGACATCCGCACCAGGCCCTCGGGGATGGTCACGGGCTCGGCCTTCCAGCGGCGGCGGCGCTCGAAGGTCGACTCGACGCCGCCGAGCGAGGTGGCGTGCACCCACAGCCGGGTGCTGCGGGTGACTCGGTCCCCGGCCGGCGCACCGCCGGCCAGCACCATCCCCACGATCCCGCCGAAGCCGGGGTAGCGCACCTCGGCCACGGCCGGGTGCCCGCCCAGCCGCCGGACCAGCTCGGCGGCGTTCGCCTGGGCGCGCTCGACGCGCAGGTGCAGGGTCCGCAGGCCGCGCAGCGCGAGCCAGGCCTCGAGCGTCCCCGGCGTCGCGCCCATCAGGTCGCGGCGGCCCTTGAGGACGGCGTACAGCTCGTCGTCGCCGGTGACCACGGCGCCCATCAGGAGGTCGCTGTGGCCGGCGAGGTACTTGGTCACCGAGTGCACGACCAGGTCGGCGCCCAGCGTGAGCGGCTGCTGAAGGATCGGTGTCGCGAACGTGTTGTCGACCACGACGTACGCCCCGGCCGTGTGCGCCGCAGCACTGATCGTGGGGAGGTCGGCGAGCTCGAGCGCCGGGTTGGTGGGCGACTCCAGCCACACCAGCGCCGCGTCCTCGCTGGCGGCGATGACCGCGTCGGTGTCGGTGATGTCGACCAGCTTCGTGCGCACCCGTCCGCGGCTCTCGAGGTCGGCGAGCTGGAGCAGGGTGCCGTTGTAGGCGTGCGCCGGGGCGACGACCAGGGCGTCGAGGCCGACCAGGTCGAGGACCGTCGTCACCGCGGCCATCCCGGACGAGAACGAGAGCGCGCGACCGCCCTCCAGCGCCCCGAGCGTCTCCTCGAACGCCGCCCAGGTCGGGTTGCCGTGGCGGCCGTACTCGACCTCGCCGCCCGCGACGTACGTCGAGGTCATCGTGATCGGCTCGTTGAGCGGACGGTCCGGCTCTCGGGCCGGCCGGCCGGAGGTGACGGCGATGGTGGCCGGCTTCAGGTCTCGCGAGGCGCTGCTCATGGGACCACGCTAGACGGATAGGGTCGAGCCCGATGAACGCGTCCAGCCGCAGACCCCGGGTCGCCGTCGTCTTCGGCGGCAAGTCCAACGAGCACGCGATCTCGTGCGTCACGGCGGGCAGCGTGCTGGCCGCGATCGACCGGACGGCGTACGACGTCGTCCCGATCGGCATCGCCACCGACGGCCGGTGGGTGCTGGAGTCCGGCGACCCCGAGCGGCTGCGCATCGAGGGCCCCGACCGGCTGCCCCACGTCGACGGCGACCGCGCCACGATCGCGCTGGCCCCGGAGAGCGCGTCGACCGCCCTGGTCGTCACCGAGTCGGCGCAGCCGCCGCGCGCGCTGGGCGAGGTGGACGTGGTGTTCCCCTTGCTGCACGGCCCCTGGGGCGAGGACGGCACCATCCAGGGCCTGCTCGAGATGGCCGGGGTGCGGTACGTCGGCGCCGGGGTGCTCGCCTCGGCCGTGAGCATGGACAAGGCCTACATGAAGGTGGTGCTGGCCGCCGCCGGCCTGCCGGTGCTGCCGTCGGTCACCGTGACCGGCCGCGAGTGGGAGCGCGACCCCGCCGGGTGCCGGGACCGCGCGGACGGGCTCGGCTACCCGCTGTTCGTGAAGCCGGCGCGCGGCGGCTCGAGCCTCGGCATCTCCAAGGTGCACGATGCGACCGAGCTCGACCGGGCGATCGACGAGGCGCTCCAGCACGACCCGAAGGTGCTCGTCGAGGCGGCGGCCGTCGACGCGCGCGAGGTCGAGTGCGGCGTCCTCCAGGCCCTCGACGGCACGCCGGAGGCCAGCGTGCCCGCGGAGATCCGGATCTCCGGCGACCACGAGTTCTACGACTTCGCCGCGAAGTACCTGCCGGAGGAGCACACCGAGCTGGACGTGCCCGCGGACCTGCCGGAGCCGCTGGCCCGCCAGGTCCAGGAGCTGTCGATGCGCGCGTTCGAGGCGGTCGGCTGCGAGGGTCTGGCCCGCGTCGACTTCTTCGTGCTCCCGGGCGAGCGGCTCGTGGTCAACGAGATCAACACGATGCCCGGCTTCACGCCGACCTCGATGTACCCGCGGATGTGGGCGGCCTCGGGCGTGGACTACCCCGCGCTCGTGGACCGGCTGATCCAGCTCGCCCTGCAGCGCGACACCGGGCTGCGCTGAGCCGTTCGCGCTGAGCCGTTCGCGCTGGGCCTCAGGCGCACCCGTCCTCGAGGGTGAGGTGCTCGAGCACCGGCCCGGCCAGCGCGGCCAGCGCGTCGGCCGACGGTGACCCCCGCCGGTCGGCGGGCACGAGCAGCGAGACCCGCGGCGAGTAGCCGACGGCGGTCAGGAGCACGTCTGAGTCCTGGTCCTTCTCCTGCTCCGGCGGCACGAACCAGCCGACGCCGGACACCTCGGTGCACGCGGAGAACTCGTCGAACCCGTCGGGTACGCCGACGCCGCAGGTCAGCACGATCGCCGGGTCGCCCCAGGCCGCGCCGTACTCGGTGTCGCCGGACAGCTCTCGGGCCTCCAGGCCGGCGAGCGTGGTGGGCAGGCCGGCGACCAGGTCACGGCAGGCGCGCTGGTCGGCCGGGGACATCGCCCCGGCGTCGATCTCGACCGAGCCGGCCGAGCAGGCCGTCAGCAGCGGGGCCGCGGCCACGAGGGCGGCGCACACGACGACGCCCCGGATCCGCAGGGACCCGGGGCGCCGGCGGCGTCCGGTGGTGGGCACCGGGCGGACGCCTCAGATGTGGACGACCGGGCAGGTCAGCGTGCGGGTGATGCCCTCGAGGTTCTGGACCTTGGAGACGACGAGCTTGCCCAGCTCGTCGACGTTGCGGGCCTCGGCGCGCACGATCACGTCGTAGGGGCCGGTGACGTCCTCGGCCAGGGTCACGCCCTTGACCTGGGCGATGGCGGAGGCCACCTCGGCGGCCTTGCCGACATCGGTCTGGATCAGGATGTACGCCTGGACGACCATCGAGCTCTCCCTGGGATCTGGAACGGGTGATCTGGGTTCTGCGGCGTTGCCACGCCAACCTACCGTGCGGTACCCCTGCTCGCATCTGGTGGGATGGGTCCATGTCGTTCCCCCCTGACGCGACGCTGGCCGATGCCGGCGAGTTCGGCCTGATCCGCGCACTCGTGGACCTGTTCCCCCAGGGGGAGCACGTCCTGGTCGGCCCCGGCGACGACGCCGCGGTGCTCCGGGTGCGGACCGGCCACGTGGTGGTCTCGACCGACCTGATGGTCGAGGGGCGCCACTTCCGCCGCGAGTGGGCCGCCGCCGACGACGTCGGGCATCGCGCGGCCGCGCAGAACCTCTCCGACGTCAACGCCATGGGTGGCCGGGCCACCTCGCTGACCATCGGGCTGGCCGCGCCGGCCGACCTGCCCGCGCAGTGGGCGCTGGACTTCGCCCGCGGCTTCGCCGCGGAGTGCGACCTGGTCGGCGCCAGCGTCGTGGGCGGCGACGTGACCCGGGCCGACGAGATCGTGGTCGCCGTCACCGTGCTCGGCGCCTGCACCGAGTCGCCGGTGCTGCGCTCGGGCGCCCGGGCCGGTGACGTGCTCGCGCTCTGCGGTCGCCAGGGCTGGGCCGCCGGCGGTCTCGCGGTGCTCGGCCGGGGCTTCCGCTCGCCCCGGGTCCTCGTGGAGGCCTACCGCCGCCCGGAGCCGCCGTACGACGCCGGCCCGGTGGCCGCCGCGGCCGGCGCCACGGCGATGATCGACGTCTCCGACGGCCTGCTCGCCGACGCCGACCACATCGCCGCCGACTCGGGGGTGGCCATCGACGTGCACGCCGCCGCGTTCGACGTGCCCGAGCCGCTGCACGCGGTCGGCGCGGCGATCGGGGCCGACCCGATCCAGTTCATCCTCGGCGGGGGAGACGACCACGCCCTGCTCGCCACCTTCCCCGACCTCGACTCGGTCCCCGACGGCTGGGCCGTCATCGGTGCCGTCACGGCCGGCGAGGGCGTCACCGTCGACGGCGCGGTCTACGAGGGACCCACCGGCTGGACCCATTTTTAGGTCGACTCGGCGCATCTTGCCCGCCCCAGAGGCTCGAGTCGGCGCATCTTGCCCACCCGCCTGTGGAGAAGGCGGGCAAGACGCGCCGACTCGGCGTGAGGGAGGTGAGGGAAAGGAAAAGACCGCCACCCGGATGGGTGACGGTCCGCTCTTGTCCTGCTCGATCTCCCGCGCTGACGCGGAAGCGGGTTCGCCGCAACCGCTAGCGCGTGACCTTGCCGGCCTTCAGGCAGCCGGTGCACACGTTGAGGCGCTTGGGGGTGCCGTTGACGGTGGCACGGACGCGCTGGATGTTGGGGTCGAAGCGACGCTTCGTGATCTTGCGCGACCACGGACGGTTGTTGCCGAAGCCGGGCTTCTTGGCGCAGATGTCGCAGACGGCAGCCACCGTGTGCTCCTTAAACGATCGAGGGTGTGGAACCGGTTAGTCAGAGGGGGCCCGCTGAGCGGGCAACCGCACAAGAGTATCCGATGGCCCCGGGCGCCCGGAAATCGAGCGGCTGCCACTAACGTGTGGGACTCACCAGCCCGAGCGCGACCTCGGAGCAGTCTCCACGAGCGAGGACGGCGATGGAAACTCCCCGCGGCGGCGTCATCACGCTGGAGGTGGTACTGCGCTTCGTCGACATCGCCACCGACGCGTTGGCCGACGCCCGCGAGGAGATCGACGCGCTCAACGTCTACCCGGTGCCCGACGGCGACACCGGCACGAACATGTACCTCACGGTCTCGACGGCCCGCGACGCCGTGCGCGAGGCGACCGGGGGAGACCCGGCCTCCGACCTGGGTACGGCGCTCGCCGCGTTCGGGCGTGGCGCGCTGCTCGGCGCCCGGGGCAACTCCGGGGTGATCCTCAGCGAGATGCTCGGTGCGATCGCCCGCCGGATCGGGAGCGCCGAGCCGGGGGAGCGCAACGCCCGGGTGATGGCCGACGCGCTGCACCGGGCCACCGAGGCCAGCTACGCCGCGGTCGGGGTCCCGGTCGAGGGCACCATGCTCACCGTCACGCGGGCCGCGTCCGAGGCCGCGGCCGAGGCGGCCGAGGAACCCGGGGCCCGGGCCCGCGACGTGTTCACCGCGGCTGCGGCCGCCGCCCGCGAGGCCCTGGCACACACCCCGGAGCAGCTGCCCGTGCTCCGCGAGGCGGGGGTCGTGGATGCCGGCGGGCGGGGCGTCAGCGTGATCCTCGACGCGGCCGAGACGGCGCTCACCGGCCGTCGCCCGGCGCCGGTCACGGTGCCGTTCGGCAGCCACCACATCCCGATCCCGACCGCGGCCAGGACCGGCGACCTGACCCCGGACGGGCCGTCCTACGAGGTGATGTACCTCCTGGACGCCGGCGACGCGGCGATCCCGAGCCTGCGGACCGCGCTGGGTGCGCTGGGCGACTCGCTGGTCGTGGTCGGCGGCGAGGGGCTCTGGAACGTCCACGTGCACGTCGACGACGTCGGCGCCGCGATCGAGGCGGGCATCGCGGCCGGTCGCCCGCACCGGGTGCGGGTCACCCACTTCGCCGAGCAGATCGCCGCGGCCCGCGGCCGCGCCGCCGCCCGCGACGGCCGCCGGGT
>NZ_JASEEQ010000007.1 GCF_030019515.1 Nocardioides sp.
ACTCCTCGTCAGCGACCGCGAGCAGTCAGCCCCTGATCATCGGTGGATCGAGGCTAAGGCGCCGTCCTCGGAGAGGCGGGCCGCTGGCGGGCGACCTCGCCAACCTGCTCCGGCACCACCGCCGCTGGCGGCTGTCGCACGCGAGCAGAAGTGGTTCAAGGTCGACGCCATGCCGTCGTACGTCTGAGGCAGCGGTCCGGCTCGGGCGCGTTCCACCGTCGAGCGCCACGCCGGCCCTCAGCTACCCGAAATGGGACGCTCCAAATGACCGCTGGTCGACAGAGGGGAGCCGGTTTGGCCCGGCTCCCCATCCGACCCGACCCGAACGTCGACTGGCTCAGCCGACATCGGGAGGCGCGCCCCGTCCCACAGGCCGTCCGTCATCCCCCTCACTCGATGCACCGAAACCTTCCAGAGCGTGCGCTAGCGCCGCCCAGCCTTCATAACGCCTGGAGCGCTGCCCGACCCTCTGCGCAAGACCACGGATTTCGCGTGCGATTTCCCGGTCCTCCTTGGTGGGCAGTAGGCCCACAAAGCGTTCGTCGAGGAGCCAAGTCGTGTCCTGACACGCGTGCATCGCGACACCATCGAGGAATACCTCAAGCTCGCGGGCCGACCCGGGAAGGATGCCGTCGCCCATCCGCAGCCATCTGACCTTGCCCTCCCACAGCGCCGCACGCGCCTCGTCCCCCGACACATCGAGGAGCGTGGCGAAGGGTTCGCTTGATCCATCGCGGCCGCTAGTGCGGTAGTCGTCGACCTCGAGGAGCAGCCGTACGACGTTGTCGTCCTTGAGCGAAAGTCCCACCATCAGCATGTGCCGTGTGAGCGCAACAGCCTGCAACACGGACGCCGCTGGCTTGACCCGGGCGTCGTACCGGACAAAGTCGCTGCGCGTGAGAACAATAGAGGTCGGGTCATCCAGAGAGCCGTGCATCTTCAGCAGCCAGTGCTCGGATGGATCACCCACGGTCGCAGGAAGCGTGCGCAGCTCCAGGTTCGGGTCCGCAGCGCGGACAGCGCGTTCGAAGAGTGAGTCGTAGTTGGTCGTCAATGTCTCTCGCGTCCGAAGGCCGGCCAGGAGTGCGTGGGCCAGCGACGGCCGCACCGTCCGATGCATGGCGGCCACTACCGCCGGTCCCAGCTGACCGCTTAGCAGCCGGGAAAGCAGTTCGGCTTGATCCAGTGGAGACTCCGCGAGCTTTCTGACCTGCGAGAGGACGCTGCGATCCTGGTTTGCCCCGAGCTGATCGATCAGCTCCTCCCACGACGGCAGCCCTGCCGGGATGCTGGCGCCCGCGCCGATCATCAGAGCCAACTGCCCGCGGGCGGCGAGATCGCCCAGCCGGCGCTGCCCCCGATCCGACGGCTCACTTGATCGCAGGGACTTCCGCTTGTGCTGCACCGCGGCATACACCGATCGGTCTGGTGTGACCACCACGACGTCGATTTCATGCTCCTGCACGGCGTGTTCAAGGGTCTCGAGGAGGGCGACGACCACCTCGCCCTGCCGCCCCGCGAGACCACCGAGCCCGATGCCCAGGACCGGGACGGCCACCAGCGGCAGCAGCCGTCCCTTCATTGGCTCGAGACCGCTCTCGGCGATCTCCCGCATGACAGTCGCAAGCCTGGCGGCGAGACCAAGCGGTCCAACGTCGTGCAGGTGAGAGTCGCCGACGTCGATGAACCAAACCGGCATTCCATCCGCTGCCCGGCCATAGCCACCGGGCGACCACTCCGAGGGCTGTAGCCGCCCGGGATCGCGGCCTAACAGTTCATCCCAGTGAGGCTCCACAACGAAGTACTCATCAGTCGGGATCACCGCTGCATCGTGCACGAGGTCCTCGATACGGCCGTTGACGACGAAGACATGACCACCGCTCATGAGCTCATCTTGGGCCTCGCCGGATCGTGCCGGAAGTGGTGGGCCACTCAACACGCGCCCCACGAGCAGGCCCGCGCCCGGTCGAGGGGCCTGGTCCCGGGCTCACGGCGTTCGAGTATTGGATTGACACCCGACCTCCAGGGAGTCTCCTGTCCCTGTCCGGGCACATGTGTCGACCGTTCTCTCTACCGTTGACGTATGGACCACGAGCCGATGACCTTGGAGGACGCGCGAGCGCTCGCCCAGACCGCGCACCGCGGGCAAGAAGACAAGCTCGGCGTCGAGTACATCCAGCACGTCGAGGCGGTCGCGGCGGGGCTTCTCGACTTCGATCTCGACATCCAGATCGCTGGCATGCTCCATGACGTTCTCGAGGACTCCCACTTCACTCTGGACGACCTCCGAGCACGGGGTGTCCCCGAGCGGTCGTTGGCGGCGATCGAGATGGTCTCCCGCAACCTCCACCCGGACCTGAGCTACGACGAAGCGATTCTCCAGATCAGCACCTCGTTGGACGCCACGCTGGTGAAGATCTCGGATAATGCACACAACTCCCGACCCGACCGAGTCGCCGCACTGGAACTGGTCACTGGGAAGCCGACGAATCCGAGGTACGCGCGAGCACGCGAGGTTCTCTACGAGGCCGCGCCGGCTGACCAGGTCGCCAAGATTCTGCGCAGAGTCTCGCCACCGCTTTTTCGCGAGCTGCCTGCAGCCGCTGTCGTGGTGGACAGCCTTCAAGAGTTGTTCGCGATCTTCGACGTCGCGGACCTCGACGGACTCGCGGGGTCCATCGGTGACAACCTCGACCCGGACGTGTACCCGGGCGACGACCCCGAGTCCGCTCCTGAGCTGATCGTCGGTCGCTACGGCTTCTCGCTCGAGTTCCCGACAACGCTGGCCGCCTTCTGGGACGACGTCGACCAAGCCGAGCAGTGGGAACTCGATCGAGTGGAGGCCACGGAGCCATGACCGAGCCAGACGTGTTCGTCTGTTTCATACGATCGGGACCGGGTGCAACTGACGGGCATCGCGTCGTCGGCTCTTGCTGGCACGGCCTGCGACTTGAGACTGTCAGAGGCCGTTACGGATCGCAGCGGTGGCGCGAACGTCGTCCTCGTTGTAGGCGAGGATGCGCTTCTGTCCTGAAAGGCGAGCAACCTCATCGTTTGCGGCGCGCGCTTCCATCAACCAAAGTTGAGACTGGAGCCCGCCTGGGTCCTCGTCTCGCCAGTTGAAGCCGAACTCCGGTGCGACTTTCTTGATCCCGAGTCCGAAGAGGCCGAAGTAATGCTCTCGGATGATCGGAAGCAGATCGACAAAGTGCGCAAGCAGGTCCGCGACCGCAGGCTCGCCGAGGAGCCGCTTCAGGTAGGCCGGCTCGGGGTGGGCGTAGTGGTAGACCAATAGCGACTGTCCAGCTGCAGCGGCGGCGGCGATCTGTCCTCGCAGCCAGGTCGCGAAGCTCTCGGCAAGTGCGATCGCTCCGGCGTCATCGAGTTCCCTCCACGCGACGACCGGGCGGTAGACGGGTTCCTCACCTGCACGGTTGACCAGCGCGCCCCAAAGGTAAACGTGATCGTCGGGGTCCCACTCGATGTCGAAGTCGATCTCGACGTCGGCTCGTGGGACGGAGATTGGTCCCGTCGTTTCACGTTCGAGATTCCGCCCGTCGCGGATCATGCGAGCGCGCCGAATTGCGGTCATGAGTCGGCCGAGTGGGTCCTTGAGATGGGTGACTTCTGGGAGGTATGACGCCTGCAGGGCGGGATCGCTCGGGTCGAGGCCCGCGAGATCCTCGATGCTCACGACCCCGGCGTCGGCCAACGCGGCCCATTCCCGGACGGAGAGTCGACCGGACTTGATCTGCCTGCTCGCCACAGATTCGCCAGCCACGTCGCGGCAGTAGTCGAGCCACGGGCACGACTCGCACTCGTCGGTGAAGATCGGCTGGACTAGAGCCGGTTCGCCGGAGGCCGCCGCTCGGGCGACCTTGAGCCGGAACCCCTGCTCGTGGTCGTAGCGTTCCAGAGCCGACCGCTTGGCGGTACCGCGGGAGCGGGAGTAGGTCTCGAACAGGGCAGTGTCGAGGTCGACCCAGGTGAGTAGCCGACCGCTGGTGGTCAGGTCGGGGACGATGTCGCTGCCGATGATGAAGCCCCTTGGAGGCCCTTGTGGCGCGCGTCCGATCGCCTCGAGCATTCGCCAGTAGTGGGCCAGTTGAAGGTAGTCGTCGAATCGTGCGGCTGTCTCAGCGCCGAAGCCGTTGGCCGTGAGGATGTCACTCGGGTCTTCGATGGTGGAGTAGCTCAACGTTCCCTTCGCTCGACGCGCGACAATCCGGTGACCTTTGACGTCTCCGGGCAGGTAGCCGCCCGACGTGCCGAGCAGAATGTCAGGGCGGCCGGTGCGCCCACCCTCGGTGTCGTCGGGAAGCCAACCGCCGAGGATCACGTCGACGTCGTCCTCCATCGCCTGGACGGTGGCGGCGATGGCGTTCGCCTTGCCGCGCACGTCGGACAGGTCGACGTACCGCGAATCAGCCAGGCTCGCCTCAAGTTCGTTGAAGATGGTGACCTCGAATGCGATGCCGGCGTCGAATCGCATCTGGAGGCTGGCAGGGACCTCCCACTCGACCTTCTCGATCGACGGGTCCCATTCGTTGTGAACCCTCCGAGCACAGCGCTTGGCGTCGTACCCGGTCAGAAGAACGGGCTGTTGCGACATGAGCACCTCGGTCGTTCAGCAGTTGACGTAGCGGATCGGGTTGGCGTCGCCCTTCTTGTAGAGATGGGCGACGCTGGTGTTGAGGTATGCCGCCATCTCGGCAGCAACCTGCCCACTGAAGCCCCAGCGGAGGCCATCCTTGTCCGCCTCTTCAGGTGTCCAAGGACGCCAGGCATCGATCTTGTACACCTGGCGGATCACGCCGTGGTTTATCGAGAACGCGTACTTGGCGAGGTTTCGCCGCTCGCCGATCTTCCACCAGAAGCGGGTCGCGCGGTACAGCTCGTCGGCCGTCATGGTCGGCGTCCACAGACCCGGGATCTTGATGAGGAGCGACGGCTCGGTGATTTCGGGGGCCCGTGGGGCGTCGTAGAGGCTCGTCACGACGTTCGCGCTCGCGAGCCCGCGTGTCGAGTGGTGGTGGCCGAGCACAGCGTTGGCGAGCGAGAAGTACTGGTTCTCTTGTCCCGTGTCGACAAGCCGGTACGCATCGATGACGGCGGCTTCAACCTCATACGCGAGCTTCTCAGAGGACAGTCCGTGGCGGAGGATAAATGCTTCGACGTCGTGACCTCCGGCATGGATGCTGCGAATCAAGTCGAGCTTCGCGCTGAGTTCCCCGTCGGTCGCGACGATCGCATCTTGGGCGTGCTGGAAGACGCGGTTGCCTTTGCCCTTCCCGATGTAGAAGACCCGGCCGTCCAGCGGATTGCGCAGGGCGTAGACGTACCACCCGATCTTCTCTGCCACGTACGGGCTGAACATGGCTTACCCCTTGTCCTTTGCCCACCACAGGAACGCAGCGGCGTGCTGTTGGTGCTTGAAACCGTCGCCTAGCAGCGCAAGCAGGAGGTCGTTGCTCCACAGGATCAGGCGGCCGATGGTCCAGTTGACCTTCTCTGGGTCCGGGAGTTCGAGCCCCCAGATCGAGCGGGCGATCTCGCGTTTGCCGGCCTCGCCGGTGTACTTGAGGATCGTGAGGTACCGGTCGGGGTAGGCAATGCAGAGCACCTTGGTCAGCAGCGACTCCTTGAAGCCCTTCATACCGAAGGACTTGGTGTCCTGGATCAGCGCGGTGAGGCGGTCCTCTAGGTCGACCGGTGAAGTGCCCCGCAGGAGATAATCGATGACCTTGCCGACCCGATCGGCGCCTGCGTCAGCGCCCATCTCGTTCCAGGCGTCGTTGAACACGGACATGTTGCCGGGGTTGGCACCAATGTTGCTGTTGGCGAAGTCCTTCAAGTCCTGAGGATCCGCGGAACGCAGGCCCTCGGCGCTGAAGACTTGCTGATACTTGGCCCAGTACGGTGCGACATTCGGCTCCGGCTCCGGCTCTCGCTTCAGGAACTCAGCCTTTAGCCCCCCGGCCCGTGCCAGTCTGTTCGGGTCGACATCGTCTGGCTTGGGGAACCGCTTCTTGATGTCGTCGAGCGTCGGCAAGGCGACCTTCTGCCGCGCCGGCTCACCGCGCAGCCACTCATACCCGCACTCCGCGCAGCGCAGCCTCCGCTGGGTTCCCGTGAGCGTCTCGACAAGCACGACGTGGTCGTCGGTCTTGCAGGTGGGGCAGTCGAGATCAAGCGCCATGGGTCGTTCCTTCCGAGGTCACAAGGCCATTCAAGCCTGAAGGCCGGACACTTCGAGGCGTTTGAGGGCAGCCAGGAACCCGGTGTTCGGCCGAGCCGCAGGCAGTACGGAACAGACCGCCTCACACGCCTCGGCCGCGTCGACACCGCGCAGCATGGCGTACGCGATGGCGACGGTCGGCGTACGACTCTGGGCAGCGACGCAGTGCAGGAGTACAACGTGACCCTGTTCGCGCAGCGTCGCGACCGTTCGAGCGGCATCCGCCAGAATGAAGTCGAGATTGGGATTCACGGCTGGGTCGGCGTGGTCGATGAGCCTGTAGGCGACGTGCTCGAGGTCGGCCCGGATCTGCTCATGGCCGACGAGACAGAGGCTGACGACGGCCGTGACTTCCTCCGGCACATTGTCGAGCGCGGAGGCGTCGGCGAGCACCACGCCGTCGTCGTACGGGTGCCGCACCAAGGTCTTTGCGGATCCGTACATCGAGTAGTCGATGTGGCCGGAGAAAGGCCAGTCGTAGACGCCAGGGCCCTTGTTAGCCGCCAGGTGGGCGAGCTCGACCAGTCGTTCGCCGCGGATGCCGGGATACCCGTGCGAAAGGCGTCGCCACTCTGCCGGTATGGCCGACGCCCCGTAACGCGCCCCGAGCAGCGCGCCGGCGATCGCCGCGACGGTGTCCGTGTCGTCACCGATCCGGACGGCGGTGACGAGGCTGTCCACGAGGTGCCGACACGCCTGGCCTTCCGTTGGTTCGGGGGTGTGCGTGATCGCGGACCATGCCGCTTGGAGCGCCGCGACTGCCCAGCCATTGGGCCGAAAGCGCCCGGGTTCGGAGCCCTCGGCTTCGTCGATGCGGTCGGTCCAGTAGGCCGCCGCCTCGTCGGTCAGGTAGTCGAGACCGGCACGGACCTCGAGTTCGGCGTGCAGGATCGCGTGGCGGATCGCCAGCGACCACAGCACGCAGGCCTCTTGCGCGTGGGGGTCGTAATGGGTCAGCGCACCGACCTTGCGTGCCGCCTCTACGAGGGCGACCGGGTCGTCCAGATACGGCAGCGCGACTGGCGCCGTGCGCATGAGCGAGCCGTTGCCAGCGGTGTGACCGGTCTGGGCGTGCAGGTCGTGCGACGTAGCGGTCATCGTCGCGGCCGTCGGATCGGCACCGACAGCGCCCAGGATGGTTCGCGTCTGGTTGCCGATGTCGGGCGGGCGGGAGTCGTACCACGCGCGGAAGTTGCGGGCGATCTGCGTGAGCGCTTCCTCGCTGCGTAGGTCGGCGCCCGTAGCGGCGACGTTCAGGATGGCCCAGGACATGGTGGTGTCATCGGTCCATTCGCCGGGGGCGAAACCGCCGAGGCCGCCGCCGATCATGCGGGGACCTTCGGGTCCGACCTTGGCCAGACCGAACTCGTATGGCGCCCCGAGGGCGTCGCCCACGGCTGTGCCGAGCTCGGCCCCGCAAGCACGGTCGAGTTGTGCGGGAGACAGCTTCATTCAGGCCACCTTCGCGCCGGTGCGGTAGGCCAGGTCGTCGCGGATGGACGTCATGGCCTCGAGGAAGAGGTCGAGCATCGCGTCCAGGTGGCTGGGCACGAACGGGAAGCCAGGAAGGACGAGGGTCTGCCAGACCGCCCGGTCGCGCAGGGTCCACCGGACCCAGAGGTTGTCCCGGTTAAGCAGGCCAATCTCAACCGCGGTAGCCCGACGTGAGTGCACGTCGTGCGCCACGCGGGCCATGATCTCGACGGCAGGCTGGTCCCCCCGGACCCGGACCCAGACCGGCTGGCCCAGGTGGTGCAGCACGAAGTCGCCGTCGTCATCGATGGGGGGTTCACCCTCGTACTTCTCGCGGAGCAAGCTCTGCACGATGTGGAGCAGGTCGTCCCGGTCGACCGGCTTTAGAGCCAGACGGTTCAGCACCGATTCACGCCCCCGGACCGTCCCCGCCGTCGCGGGAGCAGTCGGTTCGTCAACTGGAACCTCTGCAGTCGCGCACAACCCGAGAATGTCGGCGCTGTCCGCCGCAGGCCCCCACGCCTGATAGGTCAGCAACTGCGGGTGGACGACGCCGAAGTGGTAGCGAATTGCCCATACGACGTGGTTCGCGATCTCGTCAGCGCTGGTGACCGTCCGCTCGATGTACCAGTTCTGCTCGGTCGCGTCGTTGCCCGACCATCCCATCAGCGCGAAGAAGTCGGAACCATCCTCATCGAGCTGATACTGGGGCAGCAGATATGCGTTGCCCGAGACCTCCGCCCGGATCATCCGACCGTCGCCGAAGCCCGCGAACTGAGCGTACGGCGGACAGCCGGCGTCGCCCTCGGGATCCGGGTCGGTCAGCTCGATCAGCAGGTGGTCGCCCTCGTCCGGGTCGACCATCGTGGAGAGGTAGGCCGTCAGGTCCTCCTCCAGCTTCTCCCACAGCGCGTCGAGTTCCTCGATCGCGTCGCTGCCCTCTCGGGGCGTGCCGGCGGGCGTTCCGCCGTGATTCGTGTTCGTCATCTCGATCCCCCTTTAGCATCCTCGTGTCGCTAAACATTAGCACGTCAAGTGCGCTAATGTCTGGTATATGACGAGTCCGACCGATCTGGAGAAGTTCCCCCGCCCCGGAGTCACGGTTGACCTCGCGATCCTGACGGTAGTGGGGGCCTCCGACACAAACCCTGAACTGCGCCTTCTGGTCCAGGACCGCGCGGACCCCGCCGGCCGCGCCCTGCCTGGCGGGTTCATCCGGGAACGATGGACCGTCGCCCAGACCGTGGACGACGTTCTGCGACGCAAGGTCGGCATCAATCTGTCGACCTCCGTCGAACCGCGTCTGCTGCGCGTGTTCGACGATCCCGGCCGCGATGAACGGACCTGGGCCATCTCGGTCGCCCACTCGGTATCCATGCGCGAGGCTGACCTCGCCAATGCGGACGGCGACCTCGTCCGCGTGACTGGGGATGGTCGGCTTGACGGCGAAGGATCGCTGTTGTTCGACCACGACCAGATCGTCGCTGCCGCTGTGGAGTCGCTGCGCGAGCGGTACGAGTTCCGCTACCGCTACGTCGACGTGCACCCCGATCCGGACGGCTTCCTCCCGTCGCCGTTCACCCTCCACCAGCTCCGCAAGGTCCATGAGGCCGTCGTCGGCGCCGAACTGCACAAGGACAATTTCAACCGCCGCATGAAGCCGTTGCTCGAACCGCTTCTCCGCAAGGGCGAACCAGTGCTCTCCGAAAGCCTTCGCGGCCGCCCAGCAGCGCTATACCGTCGACAGCGTGGCTAGCGAAGGGACTGCGACGACAGCACCCCCTTGGAGGATCACGCACGTTAAGGGCGTGGAGGTCAGGCACAAGCGCGACCAGAAGAACTCGATCACCAACGCGTTGGGCCTCACCCAGTACGACGAACGCCTGGCCGGCGTCGTCGAGTCACCGAAGGCGAAGGACCAGATCTCCGCCCTACTGGACCTGATCGACCTGCAGCAATCCGGCGCTGAGGACTCACCAACCGGCGTGGCGCTTCTGTTGGCCTCCCCCGCCTCCGAAGCCATCGGCGCATTGGAGACATTGCGCAATGCCGTAGCGGCAGACGTACCGGTGGCGGTGCTCAGACTGGACGCCGTCTCGAATTCGTGGACGCCCGTAGAGCGCCCGGACTTCGACCTCGCTACCGAAGATCCGCACTACAAGGGTTGGCCGAAGTTGCTCGGCGCGCGTTTCAAGGCGCCGTCACTCGTGGAACAGCTCCTGGCGGCAGCGCAGACGCCGAAGCTTCGCGTCTATCCACAGCTAAGTGCCGTCGGCGAGTGGTCACTACGACTCGAGGGGCTGCAGGTAGGCCGGGTGCGCAGCAACAACAGCGGCTTCCTCGACGTCGGCAGGCTGGGGAAGGTCACCACGCCCGGCCAACCAGGCAATCAGAGCACAGAGAGAAAGACCTGGCTCGAGGTCCACAGGCGAGGGCGGGTCGACTTCGACGAGAAGGACCTCGTCACTGCCGCCGCGAAGGTTCAGGCGTTCGCGCAAGCGTGGCACGCGAAGGCAGGGGGCAAGGCAAACGAGCACGCACTCGAGTCGCGGATCTTGCGGGGCGACGTACCGGTCGGCATCGACGGAAGGCGTCTCGAGCTGATCAAACCCGACCCTGGAGTGAACTGGGGCAGTCAGTTCCCGACAAAGTGGGGACCTGGCGGACGTGCGCGCTACCTCGACGCTCTGCTCCGCGACCCTGCCGAGCAGGATGTGCCGTGGGCGGTGGAGATGAAGGTCGGGCTCGGCGGCGAAGGCCAGTACTACCGACACGCGGTCGCCCAAGCCGTCCTCTACCGCCACTTCATTCGCAATGCCGCAGACCTGCGCTTCTGGTTCGAGCACTACGACCTTGACGCGACGAAGTGTCGAGCCGCGGTCGTCGTGCCCGAGTTCAAGACGGCACACTGGGAAACGCGGCTCACGCGGCTCTGCGAGCTGTTCGGCGTCAGGCTAGCGACGGTCCCAGAAGCCGCCACCTTGCCCTGACCGCGGGTTTCTGTCGGTGGCTCCGGCAAGACTGTCCCTCGTGAGTGAATCGAAGCCCCAGCGAACGCCGCTGGCCGGGGAGGGACCCCGGAAGACGAACCCCTACGCAAGCGAGCACAACAAGCTCGCAGTGGCCTGGAAGCAGCGGTCTCTGACGCTGCCCGACGACGCCCGAGTGCCCGGCGTCTACGAGAGGCACCAGCGTGCCTACCCCGTGTGCCTCCCGATCGAGTACACGTCCCACAACCTGCTCCCCGAGGTTCGCGACGGCGCGATCGAGCTCTTCGTCGAGCTCGACATCCCCTGGCACGACTCGGTCGGCGGCGGGCCGAGCAACCACCTGCGGGACTCCCAGGTGCAGTGCGTGAACGCGCTGTTCCAGATGGTGAGCGACCCGGAGCGCATCAAGCTCGCGTTCGGCGGTGCCATCGACATCGCCGAGGTCCTCCAGATCGAGGAGAGCCGCTTCATGACGTTCGAGTACATCGGACCGACCGACTACTTCGGCGAGGGCATCCGGCACGGAAAGGACGTCGGTCGGCGACGCGGCACCAACTGCACCAGCGTCGACGCCGCCTTCCTCTACAGGACCTCCACCGGCGCAACCGAGCTGGCCCTCGTCGAGTGGAAGTTCACCGAGTCCTACCTGACCGCACTCGACCGCAACTCCGACTCGGATGCGATCAGGATCGGGCGGTACTCCGCCGACCTGGAAGCTGCCGATGGCCCGGTCCGGAACGACGTACTGCCCATCGAGCTCCTGCTAGACGAGCCGTTCTATCAGCTGATGCGCCAACAGCTCCTGGCCAACCGGCTGGAGCAGGCCCGGGCACACGGCGCGGACGCCGTGCGCGTGGTGCATGTGCTCGCTCCGGACAACACTGGCTATCAACACTCGCTCGTCCGTGCCGAGCACCGCGCGGCCGGCGGAAGCGTCGACGAGGTCTGGACCAAGCTCCTACGGACACCCGACCGCTTCCACCACGTCGATCCCGTGGTGTTCCTCGACCCGGCCGTGACAAGCGACGAGTACGTCGACCGCTACTCCCCCGCGTCGGCCGCCGATGCCTGAGGTCACCGTCGTCCTCGGCGACATCACCACTCAGGAAGTCGACGCCGTGGTCAACGCGGCCAACTCGCGGATGCGCGGCGGAGGCGGAGTCGATGGTGCCATCCACCGGGCGGGCGGCGACGAGATCCTGACCGACTGCATCGCCCGCTTCCCGCACGGGCTGGCCACCGGCAACGCCGGCTGGACCACCGCCGGACGAATGCCCTCCCGCTGGGTGATACACACCGTCGGCCCCAACTACCGCGCCGGCCAGACCGACCGCAGCCTCCTCGTCTCCTGCTACCGACGCAGTCTTGAGGTCGCCGACGACCTTGGCGCCTCGACCGTCGCGTTCCCGCTCATCAGCGCCGGGATCTACGGGTGGCCCCATGACGACGCCGTCCTGGCCGCAGTCAAGACGCTCCGAGCCGCCGAGTCCGACATACGTGAAGCGAGGATCGTCGCTTTCAACTCAGCCACGCTCGCAGGCGTGCAGACTCTTCTCTGACCACCGAGACAAGGACCTCCCATGGCATTTCAAGTCTGCCCGCAACAACCTTTCGAGGAGATCGACGGCGTCTGGATCAGCGATGAGGTCGGGACCGAGTTCACGTGCCCGCGCGCCGATCACGTAACGCCCGGGCCCTTCACCTGGTTCAGCTCACCTCCCCCACCGCCCGGGACGGATCTCTCCGGTATCGCCGAGGAACTCGGTCTCGGAGTCGAACTGCCAGCAGTTCTCAAGCAGTTCGCCGGCACTTGGGTTGAGTACGGCGTGGTTGAGCGAGCCTACGCGCTGGCCAACCCGAAGGACTGGGCCTTCCTCATGGACCGCTACAGCCACAGCGCCGTCGCCCCGAAGCGGTACACCGTCTCCGCCTTCCTCGCCGCCACGCTGGGCAATCTCGAGCGCACAGGCGTCGTCGCGTTCCACTCCGGGCCCGCCACCGGCCGCTGGTCCTACAACGGCTCGATCTCCTACTGGGCCCTCCCACCTGCTCCTGACTGGGTAGACCGCCAGTCCTGGGCCGACTCGGGCCAACCACTCGACTATGTTCCGGGCAAGACAAAGGACTGAAGGAAGCTGACAGCCGGCGCACGTGGACGGCTTCTGTTCTGCCGAGTCGCATCGCTCGCTGGTGTGTCACAGTGCACCTAGGTTGAGGCG
The DNA here is from genome assembly GCF_030019515.1 of Nocardioides sp. Taxonomy (GTDB): domain Bacteria; phylum Actinomycetota; class Actinomycetes; order Propionibacteriales; family Nocardioidaceae; genus Nocardioides. The sequence continues at coordinate 12,921 of NZ_JASEEQ010000007.1, forward strand.
TCGGGCTTCATTGGCGGCACGCTCGGAGGCGCGGGTGTAACGGACCAGCATGTCGACGCGAATCCAGCCCAATCGCCATGAGCCCCGATTCGGAGCCTCCGGCCGCGAGCCAGCGGTGTGCGGCGGTGTGCCGCAGTCGATTGAGGTCGAAAGTCCTTCACGTCTGCGCGGGCGGCCCGGCGGCGCAGACCGCGAACCTACTCGGCATCGGGACCAAACGACCAGTCTGCCGGGCGCACATCACGACCGAGATCCTCGCTCATGTCGCGCCAAAACTCTTCAAACTCGTCCGTGAGCTCTTGGCGTCTCTCCTCGAAGATGGCGTCCACAGTGTCTCCAAGGTGGGCGAGCCAGTCCCCGCTCTCGGCTGCGCAGTATGGGAGCCCAATCGCCGGCAGGTCATCCGGAGAGATGGCGCGGGCTGCTCTCAGGGTTGACGGGCGAAGGACGAGGTACTCGAAGGTGCGCCTCGGGCCGCGATCTCGTTCCTCAGCCCATTGGACCTCCTTGCGGTCCTTCTCGGCCAAGACCGCCGTCTCTTGGTCGCGGTTCAGGACCACCCAGGGACCAACCACGAAGTAGTCCTTGTCGTCTCGTTCCTGCGCCAGGTACACAAGGTCGCCTACCTCGGGCACAGGCGGCAGCACCGTGCGAACAGGCAGGACGACGACGTCCTCCTTGACGACGGCCAGCAGATTCCGCGGCGTCCGGATCAGGTGCACATCGACCTTCGGTTCCTCGTGGTTCCAGTGATAGCGATCGACGGAGTCTTGCCCGAACATCGTGTAAGCGCGGGGCTGGTGGTTGGCGAGCCGCACCTGCGCGGCGCGTCCGGCGAGCGCAGTCGCTCGCGTTGATGACGAAGCAAGCATTGACGCTTTCACTGCCCAGGCATCGCGCTGGGCGTCACCTTCTCGAGCGAACCCATGGGTGCGGGCACCGTCCGAGGTGGGGTGCCCGCGGACGACGTGCGACAGCTCATGGATGGCAGTGCTGCCCAGGACGGGCTCGAACTCGAGACCGAGTTCGTCGGCGATCTGCCGGACGGTCTCGCAGTCGAGGAAGATGCCGGGCGCTCCGTCGGGAACCCCGGCTGGCAGAACAAGGCTCGTCTCAGTGAGGTGAGCCACGCCGTGCGCGTAGAACTCACCACGAGCCGGGATGTCGTGGGCTGGCTGCTCACCGCCGGCATCCAGGAACTTCTCCTCCACGCGCACCGGGAACCGTTGCTCGTGCGTGGCACGGTCGCTGAGGAATACGTGAACAACGTCAGGCGGGTCGGGCAGCCCGAGTAGCTCGGAGAGATGGGCATGGGCTTTCGGCAGCCAACCCGTGAGGAACACTTTGGCCGTCGCGAAGTCGCCCTCATTGTGGATCTCGAACACTGTCACGACTCCCCCGGGACCTCGGGCTTGGCGTCAGGTAGGAGCAAGTCGAGTCCGAGCTCACCAACGGCAGCGAGCACATTCTCACGAGTCGTTGGATCGTCGGAACCGGCAAGTTTCACGGAATGGTCCAGGGCGGGGTCGACGAGCCCCCGATCGACGAACTCTTGCCACACCTTGTCGGGCGGAAGCGAACCGAGCAACTCCATGAGTCGCTTGCCCTCCTCCTCGCTTGGTGACAAGTTCCCGTGGCCGTCCATTCATCGAACTTAACCCGGTGGGGAATCTCTCCGCCAACGGTCGACAACCGCCCCTGACGCTTCGCGTCGCGTTATCGGGGCACAATGACTGAGCCGCTGTGCCGATCCTGGACCTGTCCTACGTGATCCCAGCAGCCAACGAAAACCGCTGGAGTGATCTGCTGGCGTGCTTGATCGCCACGGACCCGGACCCGATGGCCCGGCCCTCGATTTTGGAAGCTCGCGGCGACCCTTGTCGCGCTTGGGCAGGTCACCACGCCGTATTTGGCAGCGTTGATTATAAACCAACGGTTATAATCACCTACATGGCCCGTCGACCAAGGACCGACGCAGAGCGCGAGTTCGGCGCTGCGTTCAGTCGACTCCTGAAGGACGTTCGTGCGGCGCAGGGCAAGTCAGCGCGGGACGTGGCGCGTGCCACAGATCTCAGTACCGACAACATCTATGCGATTGAGCGGGGCGACGTCTTGTCGCCAGGCATCTACACCGCGCACCTCCTCGCTCGCGAGTACGGCGCCGACCTCAATGAGATGGCCTCCACCGCGCTGAGCCAGGTCCGAGCCTCCGATACGGGCACAGGTGCCCACGGTGAGTGACCGGGCGCGACGTGCCACCTATGAGGTGACGAACTCCTTGTTCGACCGGATCGACCGGATCGACCGAGAGTCAAACAGTGACGGAGCAACCATGACGATCTCGACACTCAGCAGGCAGTCTCAATCGACTACGTCAACCGGAACCGACCACGATGCCGGGCACGCTCGCTCAGGCGACGCGGTCGTCACTCTCACCAGTCACGCGACACAGCGGAGTTTCAGGTGGGGTCAGCCCTGGCAGCTAGGCAGCGCGGCCTACTGGGTTTCTAGGTGCGAGGAACACAGCGGCCCTTCAACGCGACACGCCTTCGGATCGAGCCTGGTCGAAGAGATCGCTGCATGCATTCTCGGCGGATACGGAATCCCTGCCAGGGTTGGTTTAGCAGCCTTTGCGTCCCTTCGCGATCAGGGACTCCTCGATGGACGGTCGGCGCCGACCGGCACGGAGTTGGAGCGTGCGCTCCAGTCGCCGATCGAAGTCGGCGGTCGGCTAGTCCGATATCGGTTTGCGAGCCAACGCGGCCACCGCCTCGCGCGCACCCTGTCCACGGTCGCGGCCGAACAGCCTCCCAGCGATCCCCACCAATTGCGCGCATGGCTCCAAGAACTCCCTGGGATTGGACCCAAGACTGCATCGTGGATAGTGCGCAACCACCTGGCGAGTGACGCGGTGGCAATCATCGACATCCACATCCAGCGAGCCGGGGTCATCGCGGGCGTCTTCAATCCGGCGTGGGAACCCGGCCGCGACTACGACGTAATGGAGGCATTCTTCCTTGCCTGGGCTGCAGCGGGGAGGGTCAGGGCATCGGACCTCGACGCAGTCATCTGGTCGGACATGTCAAAGCTAGGCCGGTCAGCCGCGCGCGCATTGGGCGCACCGCACGATTCGGCCAGTTGGTACGCGGAACAGACGTGACCTGAGGCCTTCCAGTGTCGAGGGACTCAGGTGCCTCCGCCGACGACCAGTCCACCCGCACTCACTACTAGTGGTCCCGCTTCGGAGGAAGCCTTGCCCGGTGAGTCGGCAGGCACCTGACCCGCTATGCCGACGATCGAACTATTCAGACCGAGGTCGGTAGCCACTAAGTGCATCACCGTGAGCAGCGCGCCAGCGTCACGCAAAAGTAGGGTGAGCGGCGCGGAGTATCGGCGCCGGACGCGATGAACATTGGCAATCAAGCAGACCGTCACCGGCGCAGGGGAACTTCGCCGAGCCGCTTCTGTCGCAGCGCTCTCGACTGCAACCGCGTACGCGTGTTGCTCTGCCGCGAGCGGAAATAACTGCACCCGATATGGCGCGAAGACGTACGGGCCCTCGGGCAAGCCTTGCACGGCACGAACGTAGACCAGAAGGTCGAAGGGGTGTGTGGCGCCTGCGGACGGCGAAGGCCGGTGCGACCACGGACCGCCGTCTTCCCCTTCACCGGGAGCGATCAGCCTGGCCGATCTGTACAGCAAGGTCACCAGGTCGGCGCGCGAGAGTGGCGCCAGCGCCGCCGTCTCACTGTGACGACTCTCCAGTATGTCCGCGAGATCTCGACTGGGCGCGAGCGAAGCCAGTCTGCGATCACCATCGTCGAGGCACCCGACCTCATCGCCCGTGCGCAGCGCCGGTTGTGCGGCAAGGTCGGCGATCCCAGGTGGCGCTGCTTCCGGCTCAAGACTCTGCGCGGAAGCAAGTGCGACCCACTCCGCCTCGCTCAGAGCTGGCTCACCGCCGGACGAAGACGGTGGGGTGGAGCTCCTTGACGACGTCATCTCTGCTCGTTCAATGGCTCAACATCTTGAGATCCATCAGTACTTGCTCTCGCTTCCAACAACCAGGGCACGCCGCACAGGGTGACTCAGATCGGTGGCACGAGTGCGTCCAGCCAAGCAAACCCTCATCAGCACCGGAGACTGTAACGAGTTCCACGGCCGACAAGTGGATCGCGGGCGCCCTGACGGCAATGCCGCCCTCCTGCATGCGGGTGACGCAATCAAGGGCATCGTAGAAGGCGAGGGTGCCGTCGACGTGGCGGGCACCGTCTGATTGGACCGTCGCTGTCAATACTTGTCGCAGTGGTGCTCCGTCCTTGGAGGTCCGACCCAGCGCCCATGCCGCGGCGAGGGTGCAGAGGAGTTGGTTGCGCAAAGGCCACCACTCTGGGGAGGGACTCGGAACGTTCGCGAAGGTTCTTCCAGAGCCGTCTTCGTCGGCTGAGGAATCGGGAGGACTCTCGCGCAGCAACAGTCCCGATCCCACCGACGCTAGGTCGACGGTCAGTTGCGCGATCCGGATACCGAGGTGCCCAGCGATAGCCCTTGCCGCCCGAACCTCCGCTACGGCTGGCCGCTGGCCGTAATCCACTACCAAAGCCCACGCGGGGCGGACCAAGGAAGCCAACGCCGCTGAGTCGATTCCACCCGAAAGAAGGAGCACCGCATCCTTACCCGCGTCGGGAGCCAACGAAGGTTCGGAGACCCTCGGTTCAATCACCCAGACTCTCCTCACCGACGCGATGGGTTGCACCGGCGCGTGACGCACCCAGAGCGCGCCACGCCGCGCGGTAAACCGCAGTCGAAAAATCGGTATGCAGTTCGCCGGAGAGCCCGGCAAACATCTTCGCGCCTTCCTTGTCCGGACTTGACGCGTATCCCACGCAAGGGATCTCCGCGCGCTCGGCATACCCGGTCTCGAACACAGTGCCGAAGTCACTTCCGTCGAGGAGTGCAAGTACCGAGCCGCATTGATTCAGTCCGTCAATGTCCTTCTGAGCAACCGAGGCGTCCCCGAGGCCGACATCATGGAACGGCGAGAACACAGAGACACCCTGTGCGGTCAACGCGTCCCGCGCTAGTTCAACGAGCAAGATCTCCCCCAGGCTGAAGAACGGGCCGGCCAAGTAGACGCGGGGGTCCTGGTCGCCCACCCCTGACTCCAGCGGAACTAGGCCGATCGCAGCCATTCGAGTGAGATTACCCGACAGAATCTCTTCGGGAAGCGCGTGATTCTGAGTCGAGCACCAATATGCAGCGGCAGCTGATCCGACGCGGGCGGCCTCGACCGGGTCGGCTCCCGATTCGCCCCACGCGTGGGCAAAACCTGCAGCGAATGTATCGCCAGAGCCGAGCGGCCAAACTCGTCCTGTGGGAAACGCTGGCACGTGGGTCGTCTGGACATCGCCCCCAGGCGTCGCAACATGGACGTCGGCGCCCGAGGCGCCCGCCTTGACTACCACGGCGACCGCGCCGGTTTCCCGGATCAGTCTGCCGACGGCGATATCCAAATCCGGAGACTTCCCGAAGACCCTCGCCTCCGTCGCATTCAGGACAAGCGCCAACTCATCCGAAACAAGACCGCCACGCTCGAGCGAGTTCCGGCCGGCGGGCTGCTGGGGATCGAGGACAAGTCGCTTCGCCCTGATCTCGCGCTCCACCGTTTCAAGCATGCCGAATGTGAGAGCGACATCGGCATCCCCCCTGAGGACCTCTCCCACAGTCGCCGTCGTACCGACGACTCGCGGTATCGATAGTGGAGTGAAGTACTCGAACGCAACGGGCTCGGACCTGGCCACGACGACGCGCTCGGCAACCCCGACCGCGTTGGCGACCAACTCCGCACCTATCGCGAGTTCGTCGTCCACGGCGGTCGTCAGTTGTGGTTCAGAGGCTGCCAATGCCGCAGCCGCGCGCATTCCGGATCCCTGGACAGTGTCCCACCCTGGATGGAAGCAGAGTTCGTGGTACGTGCCGCCGACGATCAGCATTACAGGCGGTTCGAGATCCGGACTGTGACCGCGCCACCACTGATCGATACAACTTCAGCGTTGTAGGCGTACCCATCTTGGAGGCATCGACTGAAGTCAGTCGCTCGCTGGGTGATCGCACCGACGCGAGCACCCGAGGCCCGAACGACGACGACGGCGGGCGGAGCTTCCTCCAGGACGAGGGCGAGGATCTCGCCGACGGTCAACGTAGCAACCTCGGTCGGGTCCGGTGACGCCAAGGTGGTTTCGATCGAAATGAAGCAACGATCAACTGCGCCACCGCCGTCAATCTCCTGGCCCCCGAAACCTCCGGTAGGCCCGCCGGCCTCACTGCTGCTGCCGCCGGCCCCGCTGTACGAAGCGCTGGATGGATTGCCACTCACCGATTTCTCCTTCCCAGAACCTGCGGGCTGACACCTCGAGAGCGTAGCCAGAAGGTCCGACAGAATCGGTCTCGGCTAAACGGCGCATCTCAATGTCATTGAATGTCAACTTGTCAGGCATCTCCTCACAGCTTTCTCAATGGCCAACTGACGCTGGCCACGGCGTCGTGGCTGTGGATGCTCTCGAAGTTTCTGACGCTCACCGAGTGAGCGAGGCCGAGCGTCCGGCAAGCTTCGGAGAGATCGCGGGCCATGTCTTCCACGAACGCAGGTTTGTCGTGCGCCCGCATTGTCACCACGCGTTCGTCGACCCGCTTGATGATCGGAAAGACAGGAGTGGACCCAACTTCGCGGATCATGTCGAACTGGCGCCTGACGGCCAACGGATACACGTCGTCCGCAGACCCTCGTACGGACAGTCCGACCCGGCTGCGCTGATTATGCGCGCCGTAGTCACTGATCGCTTTGCTGCATGGGCAAAGGCTCGTGACGTCGGTGTAGACCGTCGTCTCAACCTCTACGTCGCCGGTACTGATGCCAGCAACGATTGCGACGTCGCTGGCCTGCCAAGCTCGAATACCGGACTCCGGCGCGACCACCTCGAAGGCGATCGGTAGCGAGATGGCGAGCGCCACTGTTTCGACATCCAGTCGCGCCGCGGCGGCCTTAAGGATGGTGGGAAGCTCACGCGGATCGAACTCCCTCACGTGCTCGTGCACCAGTTCGATCATGCGGCTCATGTGGGTGCCCCGCCGGTCCGCAGGCAGTTGAACTGTGACGTCGACCGATGCCACACCTCCCTGCACGGTTGAGCCGTCGCTGAACTGAATCGGGTACCGAACGCCGGCGACGCCGACCTCATCGAGCTCGATGCCACGACCGTCGGGCTCGTCCTGGATGTCTGCGAGGTGCATCGCTCACGCTCCTCGGTATACGCAGCCAGACGTGCAGGTTTCACGCACCCGAACCTCGGTCATGTTCGGAAGCACGTCGATCAGTCGATCCCAGATCCACTTGGCCAGCACTTCGCTGGTCGGGTTCTCTAATCCCGGAATCTCGTTCAGGTAGTGGTGATCGAGTTGTTCCTCAATGGGCTTGAACGCCGCCTTGATGTCGCCGAAGTCCTGCACCCACCCGGTGTCCTCGCCGACGGGGCCCGCGACATGAACGACAGCCTGGTATGAGTGGCCGTGCAGACGCGAACACTTGTGGCCTTCGGGCACGTTCGGCAGCCTGTGAGCCGACTCGAAGGTGAACTCCCTGTAGATCTCAGAGGTGTAGGTCACGGTATTCCTAGGTGCTTGTGCGTCTGCAAACTCAGTTGCCATCGCGGGTGGTCAAGACAGAACTTCACGGCCAACTCGGTGTTCGCGGTCACGTCTGGACCGTCCATCGGCTGCACTCGGAAGCTCTCGAAGTCCAGGTGCTCAAACGCGGTCGGGTCGACACCGCCCTGCGGGACAACGAACTTGAGTTCGTGGCCCTTCTCGACGATGAGCTCCGAACCGATCTTTGGGCTGACGCAGAGCCAGTCGATGCCGGGCGGCGGAGCTACCGTTCCGTTCGTTTCAACCGCTACGTAGAACCCGCGCGCGTGGAATGCCTCGACGGCCTCGACGTCCAACTGCAGAAGGGGCTCGCCTCCGGTACAGACGACCATCGGTTGTCCGCCGCCATTCATCGGCCACTTCGCCGCCACAGCCTCCGCGAGCGCCTCCGCATCAGCGAACTTGCCGCCGCCCTCGCCGTCGGTGCCGACGAAGTCGGTGTCACAAAACTTGCAGATCGCTCGTTCGCGGTCGGCTTCCCGGCCGGTCCACAGGTTGCAGGAACTGAAGCGGCAGAACACCGCCGGTCGGCCAGCGTGCGTGCCCTCGCCCTGGAGCGTGTAGAAGATCTCCTTGACCTTGTAGGTCACGCGCCCGACTCCTGGTAGGTCAAGGGGTCACTCAGGCCCGCCTCCGCGAAACCTTTGAGGCGCAGGAGGCAGGAGTCGCAGTGACCGCATGGGCGACCTTCCGCGTCGGGGTCGTAGCAGGACGAGGTCAGCGAGTAGTCCACACCCAGTCGCTGGCCGATCTCGACCGTCTGAGCCTTCGTCAGGTCGATGAGCGGCGTGTGGATCTTCAGCGAGTTCCCCTCGACCCCGGCCCGGGTAGCCAGGTTTGCCATCTCCTCATAGGCGGCAATGAACTCGGGGCGACAGTCGGGGTATCCCGAGTAGTCGAGGGCGTTCACGCCGATGAAGATGTCGGTCGATCCGACGACTTCGGCGTAGGCGAGGGCAAAGGAGAGGAAGACCGTGTTGCGAGCCGGTACATAGGTGATCGGGATCTCGTCTCCAGAGATCTCGTCAGCGGTTCCATGCTTTGGAACGTCGACATCTGCTGTCAGCGCTGAGCCGCCGAAGACTCGAAGGTCGATGTCGCAGACCACGTGGCGCGCGACGCCGGCAGCGGCAACGACGCGCTGCGCAGCCGCAAGCTCCACCTCATGGCGCTGTCCGTAGCGGAAGCTCAATGCGTAGGGCTCGAAGTCCTGGTCCTTGGCGATAGCGAGCACCGTGGTGGAATCCAGTCCCCCACTCAACAGGACGACGGCTTTCCTCTTCATGCGCTACACCTCTCCGATCCACACACGCGCTGGGTTGCTGCCTGATCCAGAAACTACACGATAGAGTAGCCGCACAAGACACGTAGTTTTGGAGTGAGAGGTCATGTCGCGACAGAAACTGACGATCGTCGTCACCTGCACCGACAGGAAGTCAGCGACCCCGGCCCACGAACTCATGGCTCGCAACCTTCCCCCCGGACAGGTAGGCGAGCGCGCCCGGGCATGGCGTGGTGCACTCACCGGAGCCCATGGGACGACTCCGCTCCTCGATCTCTACAGGGGCGAGAGTTGGAGTCAGGTCAAGCTCCTCATCGCCACGGCGCAGGGGGTCGGGTACGAGCCTGAGGTGCTGGTTGCATCGGCCGGCCTTGGCTTGCGGTCCGTTCACGACCGGTCGTCCGCTTACGCGGCAACATTCAGCACTGGCCACGAAGACACCGTCGCGTCCTCCACCACGGAAGCACGAGAGTGGTGGGATGCCCTGCCACATATCGCCCGCGGGCGTCGGCATCGATCGATGTGGGTGCTCTCGGAGAACTACGCTCGCGTCATCGCGACGGACCTGACTGACCGGTTCGCGTCCGATGAACTCCTCGTCTTCGGGGGATCAAAGGAGATCCCCTCCGACGCTCGCATCGCTTCAGACCGGGCGCTACGACGCGCTCTCGGCGGTACGGCCACGAGCCTCAACGTCCGCATGGCGATCCAATGGCTTCGCCTGTCACGAGAAGGCTCGTTCAGCCCACACGCCACCGGCGCGTGGCTCGCCTGGGCCGATCGTGAGCGACACCGCGAGGTCTACAACAGGCAACAACTGACCGACGACGGCGTACTTGATTTCGTCGACGCCTTGCGGGCACGCACCCCTGGCGTTTCAAAGACCAGTGCGCTGAAGTCCCTGCGCGACGCTGGACTGGCTTGCGAACAAGGACGGTTCTCGATGCTCTTCCAGAAAGTGGCCACATCGTGACTGACCCGCATTGGTTGGTACGGCGAGCCCTCAAGGTCCTTCAGAGCGACGAGACACCGCTCTACCTCTTCACACTCGCCGCGGAGGAGGTCGACCTAGTAGCTGACGTGGCACGCATCGGTCGGGACGAAGCAGGGAAGCTCATCGGCTACCAACGCCCCGAGAAGCAGAAGCACGTCAAGCAGATTCAGGAGTACCTGGACTCCGAGAGCCCTGTGTTCCCCAACGGGCTGATTCTCGCGCTTCCACCGGAAGTCAAGTTCAAATCAAGCCGGGGTCCGGGAACCAGCGACGGACTGGCCATCGCGGGAACGCTCGAGATTCCGATCGCGCTCGACGACGATGGGCCGCGCCCAGCATGGATCGTTGACGGGCAGCAGCGGAGTCTCGCCCTCGCACGAACCAAGAACCGCCGCCTACCAGTGCCGGTCGCCGGCTTCGTGACGCAGAACCTTGAGGTCCAGCGAGAGCAGTTCCTGCGCGTCAACACGGTGCAGCCGCTTCCGACCGGGTTGGTCACCGAACTGCTTCCGGAGATCTCCCGTGTGCCCTCGGCGCGCATGGCCACAAGGCAACTGCCGTCCGCGCTGGTCGACATGCTGAATCACGACGTCGACTCTCCGTTCCGCGGCCTGATTAGGCGAGCGTCTACGGCGACGGGCGAGAAGAAGGCGGCCGTGGTGACAGACACGAGCCTCGTGGAAGCCATCCGCGAATCCATCGAATCGCCTTCCGGAGTCCTGTTCCCCTATCGCAACATTGCCACGGGCTCCACCGACACCGAAGGGATCCGCCGAGTCCTCATCGCCTACTGGGGCGCCGTCCGCCAGACGTTCCCAGAAGCCTGGGGCAAACCTGCGACGAAGTCGCGCTTGACTGGCGGCGTCGGCATCCGCGCCATGGGTCGGCTGATGGATCGCGTTATGACACACGTGCGTGACGATGACCCGGATGCTCAGCAGCAAGCTGCGGCCGAACTCGCGCTTGTCGCTGAGAAGTGTCGTTGGACAGGCGGCGTCTGGGAGGACCTGGGGCTCCCGTGGGACGACTTGCAGAACACCCCGAGACACATCAGTGCGCTCTCGAACTACCTCGTCCGCACGTACCTCGCAGAGCGGACCGGTCGAAGGTGAGGTTCTACTTTCCAGACAGTCAGGATCTGGTCAGCCCTTCCTACGACTTCCTCCGTGACGAGTACCCGGCCCACCGGGTACGGCAACGCGACGACCGCTATGCGCACGAGGTTCTCTCGGCAGCCCCTTACCACGGCATCCTGGTCAGCAAGTCGATCGTTGATGGATCAATAAAGGGTGCCGGCAAGTATTCGACTGCCCAACGCGCCCGCCTCCACCGCATGGGGGTGCATAGGTTTTTCCGACTCCCGTCAGGGGTTGAGGCGCTCGGCGACAACGGCGCATTCAACTACGTAGATGAAGCGGTTCCTCCGGTCACGGCGGCTCAGACCCTCGACTTCTATGAGGAGTGCGGCTTCGATGCAGGCGTGAGCACGGACCACGTGGTCTTCGGCTTCACGGAAGATCCCTCGAGCGACGACGTCAACCCCGATTGGGAGGAACGCCGACGCCTCACCCTCCGGTTGGCAGAAGAGTTCATCGCTCTAAATCGCGACCGCTGCAGCTCCGTGGAACCCGTAGGCGCAGCTCAAGGCTGGAGTCCTGAGTCCTACGCCGAAAGTGTCAGTTCGCTTCAGGACCTCGGTTACGAGCGCATCGCACTGGGCGGCATGGTCCCCCTAAAAACGAGCCAGATTCTCGCGAGCCTCACGGCGATCGGAGACGTCCTCAAAATCGGCACGCAGCTTCACCTGCTCGGGATCACACGCGTCGAGTCGATGGACGACTTCGCAAACTTGGGTGTCACGAGTTTCGACAGCACGTCGGCCTTCCGCCAGGCGTTCATGGACGATCGTAAGAACTTCCACACCGTCGAACGCGCCTACGTTGCCCTCCGCGTCCCGCAGGTCGACGGCAACCCCACTTTGAAGCGCGCCATCCTCGCTGGAAACGTGAGCCAGAAGGACGCAATCACCGCTGAACGCGAGACTCTCAAGGCGCTGCGCAGCTACGACGGGTCGTCCACGTCCAGACGGATCTGCCTCGACCGCCTCGGCGAGTACGAGGCCATCTGCCAATCCAAGAAGTCGTACCTAGCTGCCTACGAGGAAACCCTCAAGGCAGCGCCGTGGACCCGCTGCGACTGCAGAATCTGCAGAGACCACGGCGTCGAGATCGGGGTCTTCCGTGGCACGGAACGAAACAAGCGCCGCGGCTTCCACAACATGTCAGTCCTTGCCGCGAAGATGGCGCAACTCAAATCTCACAGGAGAACAGATGGCTGATCGCTACGAACTGCGACTGCCCGCCCTCCGAATCCGCCAAGGTGCGCAGTTCATCTACACATTCGGGGTAGACGGCAAGCGCATCCATGACTTCGCGACAGTCAGTCGCGTTCATCGAGATGACATCACTCTGCAGGGCTACCAACGTCCTGAGGTTCTCAGTCACATTAGGGCGATCCGGCGCTACCTCGAGTCAGATGGAGCCATGCTCCCCAATGCGGTCGTCGTTGCGTTCGACGAGAGCGTGAGTTTCGTCGAGTCCGTCGCGAGCAGTTCGGTCGAATACGTGTCCGCCGGAGAACTGGTCATTCCGATCGACGAGTCGTTGCCCGAAGATCAGAAGCCGGCCTGGCTGGTGGACGGGCAGCAGCGCAGCGCCGCGATCCGCGACGCCGACCTCGCGGAGTTCGGGATTGCCGCCGTTGGCTTCATTGCTCGCGGTGAGGCGGAGCAGCGCAGCCAGTTCATCCTCGTGAACAACACCAAGCCCCTCCCCAAGGGTCTGATCCACGAACTGCTGCCCGACACGATGGGTCACCTGCCGACGGCGTACGCCCGGAAGCAACTGCCCGCAGAGGTCATGGCTCGACTCAACTTCGGCAACCGAGCGGCCGGTGCGCCGTTCGCTGGACGCATCTCAACCCCGACGATGGCCGATGGTTACATCAAGGACAACAGCGTCCTGAAGATGATTGAGAACAGCCTCTACGACGGCGCCCTCTATCAGTACCGCGATCCTGAAGACGGATCCGGCGACGTTGATCAGATGGTCCTTCACCTGAACTACTTCTGGACCATCGTGCAACTTGCATTCCCAACTGCATGGGAGTTCCCTCCGACCAAGTCTCGCCTGACCCATGGCGCCGGCGTCCAGGCGATGGGCTACGTCATGGACGCACTGACCGACGGCGTCCCGACGGCGGAGTTCGCCGGCATGAACCTCGAGGCGACGATCGGCCGCCTTGGCGAACACTGCGCGTGGACGAGCGGCACCTGGGATTTCGGCGAAGAGCAAGTTCGTCGGTGGAACGGCATCCAGAACACTCCCAACGACGTCAAGGTGCTAACCAGTCACCTTCTCCGCGCGCTCAAAAGGTGACGTCAGTTCGCGGAGCGCAACTCTTCGAGCCCAGCCTCGACCACTCTCAGCATCGATGCGGCCCCGCACCCGTCCGGGTGACAGACCTTTCCGCGATCCGCATTGTCGATGATGAATCCGGTCGCGGCGTTAGCGGCGCGGCCGGTCGCGATGGCGATGAGGTCCGCCTTGCGGCTGTACTGGCGCCCGTCTCCTCACGGGCTACTTTCTGCGGGCGGTGCGCTGAGTCAGATCGACCAATCGAGGATCGCAGACTCGACGACTCGGAGCATCGAGCCCGACCCGGAGCCATCGGGAAATACGATCTTCGCATCAGGACGGGCGTTGTCAGAGATGAAGCCCGTTGCGGCATGAGCGGCCCGCCTTGTCGCGATGACGATGATGTCTGCCCCACGGGTCTGACCTTTGAGTGACTGATTGCCCACCTTCACCGCCGAAGCCGAGACACGCGCCCTCGGCCACTGCTCGTGGATGGCTGCCTGGACCCGAGCCAGGGTCCCCGTGTCCAGGCTGTACAACAGGATCTGCGGATCCAGTTCCGAGTTGCCGTCGGTCGCGCCGTCATCCTCCGCTTCGGCAACCTGTACGGTCCAGTCGAAGTCCAGGCCGACGTCGCCGCCGACGAGAGATGCCAAGCGACGGAGGGAGATTGACAGCCGCCGCTTCTGCTCGTTGAGGGGGGCGAGAAGGGTGGTGACCAGGTCGCTGCGCCCAGTTCCGTCGACAGTCGGCCCGCACACGACGGCGTCCGCGATGTCGAGAACCCGAGTGGCATTGGTGACGGCAACCCATTGCGGGGCGTAACTGCGGAGGTCGTCCAGCAGCTCGCGGTAGGCGGCCGATCCAGGTGCTCCGCGGAGGAAGATTTGAATCAAGGAACAGAGTGCGCCGAGGTCGCTCGGGGCGAATCGCTCGGCGAGCAGGTAGTGGCGGATCAACGCCATCGCCGTTGCTGACGCTGGGTTGTCCGGATCATCGGTGTCCAGGAACCAACTAACGCCGGCAAGCAGATCGTCGACAGCCAGTTCGGGGAGTCCGTCGACAACAGCCGCCAATTGTTCGTCGATCGAACAGGCAGGCGCCCATTCGTCGGCCGCCCCCGCATCGAGGCTGACCTGCTGTGGGGTCCCCAATTGTGCAACCCAGTCCAGCCATGATCCTGCGGCGGACGGAGGAGGTACGTCATCCTCCGAGGGATGAGGCTCGACCGGCTCCTCTGCTGGAGACTCGTACTGCCCGGCATCCGCTTCCTCGACCTCCGTGAGGACCGGCGTCAACGCTGGCGCAGGAGGAGGCACCGCCGTACCCGGTGCTGCCCCCAGAGCGGAAATCAGCGCACGAACGCTGGCAGCGACGCCAGAGTTCTCCTGGAGCGCAGCGGCCAGGAAGCGGTCCTGTCGCAGCAGCGCGACCAGCGCGCAGACAGTGGCGACGCCACCGTCCTGTGTGGCGTGCAGGGACGCGTCCACGAGCATGGCGATGTCCGGGTCGGAGTCGCGGATCAAGGTGATGGCCTCATCCACGCCCTCGGACTCCAACACCGGGACGACCCGGGCCCGAGCCCAGGCGGCGAGGACGGCCTCTCTGACCAGGCGCGGGGGTTCGGTGTAGATGAGTGTCGGCAAAGATCCGTGCGTCAACAGTTCGTGATCATGGCCGAGATGCGCGAGGCGGCGGATCTGCAGGAAGGCGACATTCTCGTGCGAGATCCCGCCGAAACCTTCAATCTCTTTCAGCAACGTCAGCGATGTCTGAGCAGCGCCGGAGGCCAGTGCTACATCGAACTCGCGCAGCATCCGTCCGACAGGACGCGCTGCGGTCGGCGTTCGCAATGAGGCTGCACCGAGCGTGCTGACCAAACGCTGGAGTGCTTTGAAGGTCGGGCCTGCCGTTTGTTGCGTCGGCCGCAGCACGAACGTGGTCCCCGGACCCACAAGATCCAGGATCGCCCGTTCGATCCGGTCGGCCGGGTCGAGTCGCGCTACCCGGCCGTCGAAGGGACACCAGTGATGGGCGACGGACGCTTCGAGGAGTGAACGGACCCGCCCTGCATGGGCGGTGTCCCAACAGATCACGTAAAGGGTCGAGGGAAGCGCTATGAGATCGCGACGCGGCAGGATTACCGGGCACTCGCCACGCTTGATCAGGGCGGTTAGGAACGGCCCGATCGTGCTAACGATCTGGTTGTTCGGGTCGGCATTGGGCCAGATGCCGTTGGGCGGACCGAAGAACCGGGAGACGAACTCGTCGGGCGTCAGGTTCACGACGACCCGCCGATCCATCGGGTCCGCAACTCGAGCCGCTGCCTGGCAGCCTCACCGGGGTCAACTTGGAAGTCGATGCTCTCCTCGTTGACTTGGACACCATTCCAAGTGAAGTTCATCGAGCCCTTCATCAGCCAAGTCCAGCCGACCAGGAACTTCTCGTGCAGGTCTGGACTCGAGTAGACCTTCCACGAATCGGGGTCACCGACGCTCTCGAGTCGTTCGATGAAGCGCCGGTTGTGCTGCTCCTCGCGCAGCGCAACGTGGACGTGGGTCCCCCGTCGGCTGAGCGCACCGAGCACGTCCGTCAGCGTCAGACTGGAGCGGGCGTCAGTTCCGAGGACGGCGTCGAACTGCCTGTAGGCATTATCGATCACTACGAGGTCCGTGACCCAACCGCTGACCAACCAGAGTTCCTTGCTCGGTGAGCAGAACTCGGAGAGCAGCGCGGCCGTGAGGACGTCACTGATCGCGAGCCCGTTGCGCGGTCGGGTTCGAACGGTGCGTGAGCCACTCATTGCAACTCCTCCGCCAGCGACAGGTGCGCTCGGACCAGGCCGTGCCGCTGGTTGATCGCCGTTACCCGGCCATAGACGCGAAGGCCGTTACGTTCCACCGGCGTGACCGTAGCGTCCCGCAGTGCCCCAGCGACCGTGGTGCGTTTGGGATACGGCGCCGTGAGGACGACGCGCCCGTTGCGCTCGACGGCCTCGACGTACCTCGCGTGCCAGTCCGGGTCGGTGACATCAACCTCCACCGTGCCGTCGCGCAGAGCCCGATCAAAGATCAGCCGTTCGACCACGACGTCTCGCCGGTACGGGTGCCAGTGCTCGAGGAGTTGGGAGCGCGCGGACGGTCCGCGCAACCACAGCATCGAGAAGGCCATGTCGGCGGTAAGTGGGGCGATCGGAAAGCCGAACCTGCCCTCGTTGGCATGGAATGCCACCGCACGAGCATCGAACTCCAAGCCGAGTCGCTCCTCCTCGGTCACCCAGGCCCGCGCCAGTTTCGCGACCAACTGGTCGATTGCCGGCTTCGACCCGGGACGCAGCAGTCGGGCGGCAAAGGTTGACACGAGCAGGTGACTCGGAGGGCCGTCATTCTCCGTCCACGCCTCGAGCAGTTGCTGGAGGGCGACGTCCATCGCGCCGATACCTTCGGCAGCCCGGAAGTCGTTCACGGTTGGCGCGAACGTCGAATTCGGGTCGGCCAGGTCCTCGACGAGCCGGCGCATTGCGTCGTCGACGTCCTCCGCCTCCGTCGGCGAACAGGCACGCGCAACGGCGTCCCAGAACCGACCCGGATTGAGCGCATAGTCACGGTGCAGCGACTCAAGCAGACCCAGCCCGCCGATGGAGGTCTCGGAGATGACCACTCGGAACCGGCGGTCGTCCTGGATCTCGACATCGACCATCAGGTCGGCATCCTGGGCGTCGGGCACGCACTCCTGAACGGCAGTAAGAACAGCGCAGCCGAGGGTGTCGACCAAAACACGATCGAGGAGTTCGGAAGTCTGCACGGCGAGGTCGTCGGCGACGAACAGGAGACCGTGTTCCTCGATGACGGTACACACCAACGGCGTCGCGACCAGGTCTCGCAGGCCCGCCAGAACGCGACTCTCGTCGATCCCGCTCTCCTCTGTCCGGTAGAGGACGGCGAAGAACTCTTTGAGGTTGGCAGCCCAACGTCCGTTTGCAAGCGCCGCGGTGACGTCCGCCGACACTCCCCGATCGAGACCAAAGGACATGTACGCATGCATATACACCTCGGTGAGCCAGCCGAGTTGGAACCCGTTGGCCACCTGCTCGAGCCGGGGGTCCTCAAGCACCCGCCGCCGGAACGCCAACGTCCGCCACGCAGCGGACGAGGGGAAGTCGCCGAGCCACTCTGCGGCGTCCTTGGGCAGTCGGCCGTCAAGGATCAGCCCGTCGACATCGAGTTCGAATCCGAGTGCGGCGGCCTGGCCACCATGGGCGTACCGCACCGAGAACGGCGTCCGGGTAGAAGCCTTGCCCCGCCGCTCCTGCAACTCACCGTCCGAGCCGATAGCCATACGCTGCACCCGCAGCGGCCCGCCCGTCACGTGCAGCGCGAATCCGCACCGATCTATGAGATCAGCCCAGGTCGAGGGCATCGGGATATCGACCTCGTGCAGTGCACTCTCGGCGTACTCGAACGCCGAGCGCCACACGGGTTGGGCGGACGAGCTATCGGCGACCTCCGGCGGCGGCCTCTCGAGCTTGAGCACCAGGGGCCGCACCACGACGAACTCCTCACTGCCTGCGGTCTTCCAGACTCCGAGGCCGTGCCCCTTCTCGACGATGTCCGTAAGGTCGAGGTCAGAGCCTGGCGCCGGAAGCCGCAGCCAGGTGCGGTGGCTGGCATGGCTGTAGCCGAAGCGTCGCCGGACCCGACCCGGAACCGCCTCGCGCAACGCCGCGCCGATCGCCATCGTCGCGCCCTCTTCGTCGTTTACCCGGAAGGGGAGCGCGAACCGAACGTCGGGGGTGTTTAGCGAGTCGAACAACGTGTCCGTCATAAACTCGGGCAGCGGCTCGCGGCCCTCGGCCCCTGGATCGACGTCTCCGGCCAAAGGCGTCCAGTTCGACTCCAGCCGACGCAACGCGGTGGGGACGACGGAGAGCAGGAGCGAGCGCGGTTCTTCCCGGAGTGCTGCCTCAGCCTCATCGGCGGAGATCAGTAGGCTTCGCCGCAGGTGAGCCGCGAGCTCGCTCTGGAGTTCGGCGCTTCCGAGCAGGTTGCTCAGCAGGGCGGCTACTTCGGTGGACCGGTTGTGCGCGTTCCCCTTGTACGGCGGCCTCAGAGCCCATCGCCCGTCGACGTTCATTCGGCGGGCGATCCAGTCGATGAGTGCGTGCGTGGCCTGGATCTTGATCACGAAGCGGTTGCCGACTGGGAGCGTGCGGGCGCCGATCTCGGGGTCGAGCAACTTCTCGTAGGTCTGGTAGGCGATCCGATCGCGGCCGTAGTCGGAGAGCACCACCGCCGTGATCGGGCGCATCGCCAGCCGACGACCCGCTCGACCCCGCCGCTGCAGGAAGGACGCCATGTCGCGAGGTGCCTTGTGCTGAATAACCGCCCCGACTCTCGGGTCATTGAATCCGACCTCGAGAGACGATGTCGCCACGATTACGTCCGCCGCGGTATCGACACCGGCGTCTTGGGACGACGTCCGAGCGACTCTCAGTTTCCGGGTCATGCGCTTCAAGTGAGCCGGCAGATCCCACGACTGGCCCTCGCGGTAGCGAACTCCGGCCTGAGGACCGTTGGGCGAGCGCAGGTCGGCAAGGATCTGACCGCCCGCCAGCCCCCGCGGGTCCTCCCCCTCAGCGTCTCGCAGGTTGTCGTGCAGTCGGTTGATCACGTCGAGGTCATCGGTGAACGCGAAAGTGACCGAGCCATAGATTCCCGGTTGGTTGTCCAGCACCCGCCCCAGCAGCATCGCCGTTTGGATGGTCGTGGAGAGCAACGATGCGCCGGATACCGGGTCTCCGCGCAGCACAATCCCGTACTCGCGACTCGTGGGCAGCAGGTCGATCGTCGCAGGGGCGATCACCTCGACGTTGGCTCGCTCCACCCCGGTCAGGTTGGAGAAGAAGTCCCCGGCGTCACGCAGCGTCGCGGAGAGTCCGACCATCACAGGGCTCGGTGCTCCATGCTGTCGGTTGGCGTAGCGCCATCGGCGGAGCATCAGCGCTACTTGGGCACCGTGAACACCGGAATAGGTGTGTACCTCGTCGAGCAGGACCAAGCGGGTGCCGTTCGAACCCTTCCAGCCAAGGACTCCTGCGAGGTTCGAGTCCGTCGACTGTTTGCTCAGCATCTCCGTGGTGGTGAAGAGGATGTCTGGCGGCCGGGTCTTTAGCGATTCCCGAGTCAGCGCGACAGTCCCCTCCGGTGTCTCCTTCCCGCACTTGGGGCAGACCAGTCGCTCGACGCCCTGCGCCCGGTCAGCGTCGGTCCACACCAGGTGACTGCCACAGGCGTCGTTCAGGCACGGAAAGTACGGAGCGACCCAACTCGCACCCTGTCGGGTCCACCCCCTATGCCCCTTGGTTTCCGAGAAGTCTTTTGCGCCGTATGGCGTGCCTCCGTACAGAAGTCCGATGCGACCGGTCCTGCTGCCCGCACCGCCGAGAGGACCGAGGTTTGTGATTACCCGCAAGGTCTCGCGAGCTTGATCGCTGAGGAGGGCATTGCGTGGGTAGAGCGCCAACGTGTGCGGACCTTTGCGACTAACGTCCATGTTGGCGGCGATATCGAGCAGTGCGGGTAGATAGAACGCCCGGGTTTTGCCCGAACCGGTGCCGGCGGTGACGATGCGCCCGGCGGGATTCGGGTCCCGGAGGGCGGACAGGATCGAACGGGTCGCATGGACCTGGAAACTGGCCGAGTCATCGCTGCCGACGATGCTGCGGGCCACAGTTGTCTGCGCCTCAGTCCAGCCGTCGAGTTGCTCCAGTTCGCCGATCAGCTCATCGGGTGTGACAGAACGCGCGGGGTACCGCCGCGGAGAGACCCGGAGTCGGTAGTCAGCGACCAGTGCACTCGATTGCCTCCACCAGCCAGCCTTCGTCTGGTCCTTGGGTAGGAGTTGACGCAGGTTCCGCAGCAACCTAAGCGTCTCCGCCAGACGGGTCCGGTACTGGGGCTGGGTTTCGGGCAGTTTATGCAGCAGGCCAGCGTCGAGAAGGTGCTCGAGGTACTGGTCGTTGGAGAGCAACACCGCACCCCGGTCGGCGTCGAGGTCCAATTGCACCTCGATCGCGCTATCGACCTCGGCCGCGCTGAGGAAGCCGTCGACGACGCCCCAGGAGAGCAGGCGAAGTTCGAGGTCCTCAAGCCGACTCAGAAGGTCAGGTACGCCCGCCCAACGGTCCTGGGTCATGTGGTACTCAAGAAGATCTGTTCAGCGAGTGACGCATCGTTACGAATCAACGCCAACTCCTCGTCCGTGACCTCGGACAGCCGCAGTCGTCCCCCGTTTGAGTTGAACCGTGCGAGCAGGGCGTTGAGGTCCCCGGCATCCTCGACATCCGCGAGAATGTCTTTCACATGATCCAAACTCAGCTTGAAGAGCGTGATGTCG
The DNA here is from genome assembly GCF_030019515.1 of Nocardioides sp. Classification (GTDB taxonomy): domain Bacteria; phylum Actinomycetota; class Actinomycetes; order Propionibacteriales; family Nocardioidaceae; genus Nocardioides. Next base: position 33,712 of record NZ_JASEEQ010000007.1, read on the forward strand.
GACTTGTTCGGCGGTGCGACCGCGACCAACCTCAGCTTTCGTATCCGCTCCTTGGCCGACGCCTGACCCACCCCGAGGCGAGGCAGCAGTTCCTGCGGAAGCGACGCGATCTGAGCGTCGGCCCACCCCCGCCACGCGACTTTGTCGCTTTCGCTCATCTGGGACCGGAGACTGGCAGTGTCCCGGACCCGTGCGTTCAAGTACTGAGCCGTAGGCCGACCTTGAGACGCGACCCGTTCCCGGAGTGCAGTCGCCGGCTTGTCTAGTTCCGAGACTGCTTCGACTGGAACTCCAGCTTTTCTCAGGGCGCGGTGCACGGCCAGGACACCCGCAAAACCTGTGAGTTCGGCGTCCAACTTGTTGAGCGCGGTCTGGGCTTGATTCTGATCCTGCGAGGCACCCTCATCGTCCCGCTTCGTTCGACCGATCGCCGCCAGTCGCTTGGCTCGTGACAGCAAAGTGCCGGTTGCTGCCGTGTCACTCATCCGTCCCATCCTCTCCCTCAGCACCCTGTTCGGGATCGTCTTCAGCCAGGATCTCGAACCACCGTTCGATCGCCCTGTCGATGTCGGCATCGAGGTCGGCCACTTCGCCCGCATCCGCGGCCGCGTCACGCAGTCCCGCATCGATCCATTGGCTGCTGGATTCCAGGTAGTTCGCGATCGCGACCAAGTCTCCTTGCACCTCCGTGCCGACGACCTCCAGCAGTGCGAACCCGGTCTTTGACTTCGCGGACTCCAACAACTTCTCGAGTTGGACAAGCCCGGCCGGATCCCAGGTCCGGGCCGCGGTGTTAAGGTCCGCCAGCGCCGCCAGGTTCGCAACCTTGACCAGGCCATAGGGCTGCCCGATCTTGGTGACGTCGAGAATCGCGTCGACGGTTTCGAGGTAGCTGACGCCCTGCGGCAGGTAGGCGCGGGTCCTTTCGACCAGCGCCGTCCAGTAGTCGAGCTGGGTCTGGCTCGCCCGTACCAACGCCTTGAGCTTCTTGTCAGCGTCCTCGCACCACGGCGGCACCACCTGCATCGCATCCGCGGCCACTGCTTTCTTGGCCTTCCGTACGATTTCGGTCAACCGATGTGCGTCGAGCGCGTGCACCGCACCGCTGCTGCCTTGAGCTGCTCCGACGCCGGCGAGCAGGCGATCAACCGCGGCATCGCGCGCGATGACGTACTTCTCGAATGCGTCCATCCACTCCGGTGAGCGAACCGAAGCGTCGAGACGTCCCTTGCCGTCGTTGCGCCAAAGCACGGCGTTGATCAGATCGAGATCGTTCGACTTCGCAGGGAACTGTCCGCAGGCGGCCGCGCCTCGCAATAACGACGCTGCAGCCTCGATGAGTGAGGCGTCGTCGACTGCGAGCACCTGCACGATTCGGTCTCGGGCCTCGACGACAGATCCGTCCACCAGCGCATCAAGACGCGGCAGCGCCTCTCCGGCCAATTGCGGCAAACCAGCACCGATGTAGACCAGACCGCGAAGCATCATCGCCATCCGTGCGGTGCGCTTCACCGTCACCAACGGGACCACGTTGAGATGCTCGTCGGAACCCTCGATAGAGACGCTTCGGGTGCCTGCGGGAATCGCCTTGGTGACGGTCGGGACGTCCGGGTCCTTGATGACCAGTTCGAACCAGTCCAGTCTCGCGATCAGAGCTTCCCGAACGATCGCTCGGATTTCGCTCGCCAGCGCCGGGGGCATCTTCTTGTCGTTCGCCCAGTCATCGATCGCTTCGATCTTCCTCTTCACAGACCGGGGAATGTCGCCCAGACCGTCACGCTCCCCCTCGCGCTCCCCCTCCTGATCTCCGTCGCGGTCGCGATCGCGATCGGCGCCGTCCGTGTCGAAGATCGTCTCAGGGATCGGTTCATGGCTGAACGCGGACAGGATCCCCGCGTCAATCTTCTTCCGGCCGCGATCGCCCCAGAAGTTCAGCAGCACGTCCAAGCGCCCGGCCTCGCCCTCGGAGTAGTCAGCCTGGATCTTCTCTTGGACATGGAGCGGCAAACGCGGGAGAGACATCGCCGTCGACTCCTCGGCGAGGAAGGAGGACAGCGGAAACGCGCCGTCGTCGATGACGGCAGCATTGTCGTTAAGGACGTCGCGGACCGCTCGGGAGAGCACCTTGCGTGGGTTGAAGTTGGCGCGTCCCTGGCCGTCCGGGGCTTTCTCTGCGCAGGCGTTGACGGCTCTGATGAGAGCCGGCCTGTTGTAGGGATAGAGGCCGTAACCCGCGCTCGACACACCAAAGGACTCGTGACATGACGTGCTGTAGATGCACGCCATACACGCGTTTGGCACATCCGGCGACGCGCTTTCGATAGCGTCCTTCCCGACCCGGGCTGCGTTCAGGTATCGACCGACGAAGTCGACGAGTTCTTCGGTGTCGGCCCCCGCGAGATCAACGTCGACCTCGTAGAGCGGCGACGTCGGCTCCGCACGTCGACGGAAGGTGTCCGGGAGTGACTCGTAGTAGTAACCGGCTGTCACGGCCATCATCGTCCGCACGGTCGCGTAGCGCTCTTGGCCCTTGACGACGCCGACTTCGACGATCGCGTCGAGCAAATCGCGGCGTACTCCCTGGATTAGGGCAACGTCCTCGATCAGCAGAACGATTTCTTGGCCGACCAACTTCTCCCGAATCCGCATGAACGCCTGACTCACGTCGCCGACGCCAAGGCTGGCCGCCTTGGTCACAGCTACGTCGAGGAGTTCATTCAGCATCCGCACGGCCTCGGCCTGCATGGCGGCATTGCTGGACAGTCGGGTAAACAGTTTCTGGGTGGCTGCTGCGGCGTCCTTGAGGTTCGCGAAGTCGACTATGTCGAGCGGGAGTTCGTCGACGGTGAACTCGAGCGGCACGTCGGGTTCATCGGGGTCGCGACCATGCAGTGCATGGTCCGCTCGTCGCTTGATGAAAGAACCGGGGCGGAGAAGGTGCCGACGGAACAGTGGGTCGAGAAAGAACAGACTCAGCCCATTCTCGCCGACCAGTGGCATGCCGAGTGGAGTCTGTGACTCGTGAGTTCGGAGAGCTTCGGCCAACTCGGCGAGGATCTTCTGTTCCATCTGCTCCACAGTGACACCGCTGCCGAGGCTGCCAGCCCTCCGACGGATATCGTCGAACTCGGGGTCGGTCTGGTCGAGGAGGAGCCTCTCGATGACGTCCTTCAGGCTGGTCTCGGTCTTCTGCAGGTAGATCACGTGCCGCTTCGGCTGCGCGGCGATGTTGGCGTGGGTCCAGCGCACCAAGTGCGACTTGCCCGCTCCCGACTCGCCTAGGACGGTCGCGACGAGGACCCCGTTGTTCGGCTCGCTATTGAGGAACTCGTCGAGGACCTGGCGCTCGTTGACCGTTTCGATCGCGTCACGGCCGCCCTTGCCGCCACGACGGGTGATCCGCAACGGCGTGTGCGTTGCGAGCAGCACGGCGTCCGACGGTGTGGCGGCTTCGGTCGGGATGGTGGCGGTGACGACCTCCGGGGACCAGCAGACGAAGTTGACTTGCGTACTCATCGCGCTGCCTTCTTGATCGTCACGGCTGAGACATATCGCGGCTTCCCATGCTCTTGGGCGTCCGGCAGCGCCATCACGCCCGAAGGGTCGGACTGATACTTCATAGTCAGAACCTGGCGCTCCTCGGCGCTGGCCAGGGCAAGACCGAACGCGCGAAGACCGGCATCCGGATCGTCTGCGAAGCCCGGATAGGTCGCGCTCGGGTGACCAGGCAGGACCGGCAGTTCATTGCGGAGGAACTCCACAAGACTGCCGATGGGGATTTGCTCCCCCTCCGGAAGCGGATCACCGAACGGATGTTGGATGGCGTCGATCACCGCCACCGTGGGGTCGGGAACCACTTTCGCTCCGGTCCCCTTCTGAGCGGACCCGGTGCTCATGGCCGATAGCGCCGCCCGTCCGAAGCCCAACGCCTCACACCAGGGTCGGAAGGTGTTCCAGCGCGCGCTGTTCGTGAACAGGCCCTTCGGCATCACTGGAGCCACGTTCACCTCGAAGTCCAGCGGCTCGGTCGGCGATTGACGCAACAGCCAAATCAGTCCGGCACGGACGTCGGGCGCGCCCTCGAAGCCTGCGCCCAACTCGTCGGGCGGCGTGACCAGTCGGTTGCGCAGCAATCGCAAAAACGCGTGCGGACCGGCAACCTTTTCAGCACTATGCAGGCCGTCGGCGGACCGCTCCACAAGTTTGAACTCGACCAGGCCGGCGAGAGCTCGCTTGACGTGCGCACCGTCGCCGGGAGTACGTGCTCGCATCGCGTCGGGAACCACGAGCGCCAGAACCTCGTCCTGCCCCAGATCCGGACTATCCATGACGGCCCGATAGGTCAGCCACATGGCCTGTGGGAAGCACGCTGCGGGAGTCGGGTTCAGGATGTCCACGTCACAGGCCCTTCAGGATTGAGGCAGCAGCAAGTGCGGAATCGGCGGTGTCGCGCAACATCCATCCAGGCTTGGTCGGATCGGGTGTGTCCTTCGGGCCAACAATGTAAGTGGGCAGGCCAAGTCTGACCCGGTCCTGGACTGCCATGTCGACCTCCGGAGCTGAAAGAAGCGCTACAACCGGCCCTGCGTAAGTGTGGATCAACGGCATCATCGAGTGCGGATCATCGTGGATGATCGGCGATTGGGCGACGGCGCGCTGAAGTTTCGCGGTCGTCTTCTCGGAGGCACCCCAGAAGACGTGCACCTGCCGCTGGGCGAACCGAAGGAGCAGCGGACTGATGTCCTCACCCTCGTCGTACCAGGCAAACAGGAACGCGTTCCCTGACCGCCAGGATTGCATCGGGTCGGCGTCCGCATGCGGGGCAGGCAGTGAAGGGCAGGGCTCGAGGGGGTGGCTGCCTGGCGATGTCTCCGGCGCGCGACGACACGCTGGGCAGCCCCGACAAGCGGGACTCGTGCCGAGTGACCCACCGTCGATCCTTACTCGGTAGTGGCGGGCGATGACTCGCCCGACGCATTGCTCTCCCTTGACCAGGGTGTGCAATGAGGCGAGGGCGGCGCCCTGGGCGGTCCGCACGTCGTCCCGGACACGACCGAGCGCCGCTCGCCACCCCTGCTCGCTCTGGTAGGTGCCGTTGACCAACTCGAATTCAATGAAATCGTCGATTTGTTCGAAGAACGCCGCACGCGCTTCTTCCTCGGCCTCAGACGTCAGATCCTCTTCCGCAACAAAGGTTGGCACTCTGAGTCGGATGATCTCGGCCTGTGCCATCAGGATGAGCGTCCGAACATTCCATTGCGCACTGCGACCGTAGCCCTCAACGAGGTAGGGCGGTAGCGTGCTCTTCCGCACTCGATAGCGAAGGGCGGTTAGCTTTGTCCCGGACTGGAGCAATCGCCGCCAACGCTGCCAACCCAACTCGTCCCCAATCATGGACACATCGTTGAGGCTGACGGCGATCCGACCGTCGTTGGGCCCAGTGCACAGGTACGCGACTGATGGTCGCCCGTCGCGGCCACCACGCCCGACTTCTTGGTAGTACCGGTCGATCGTCTCCGGCAGGCAGGCGTGCACCACCGTGCGAACGTTCGGCATATCCAGACCGAGTCCGAACGCCGAGGTGCCAACAACGACGTCCAGTGAGGTGGGCACCGTCTCGCCGTCGGTTTGATAGCCGCGCCAGCGCTCCATCACGGTACGACGGTCATCATCCTTCGACTTCCCGGTCACACACTCGACACGAGCCAACCCGGCGTCATGCAGGCGAGTGACCCAGTCCTCGGCGTCAGCGACGGTCGTGGTGTACAGGATCAACGGCCGTGGCAGGCAACTAACCGCCTCGAGGACATCGGCGACACGTGTCGCCTCGTCCAGATGGCTGTTGAGGAAGTACGCCGGCTCGGTGCGGATCTCCGATCCCCAGACCACGTCGACTGGGTCGTCGCCCATGGCGAACAGTCGGGTCAGCAGGTCGATCGGCCGCTGGGCCAGCGTCGCGCTCAGCATCAAGACCGACGGCTTCTTGCCCTCCGGCGCGCGTCCGTAGGCCTCCCGGATGAGCCCCGGCATCGTTTGGAACTCCGGTCGAAAGTCAGTGCCCCACTGGTCTACAAGGTGCGCCTCGTCAATCACGATCTGTTGCAGCATCCCAGCATCCGCACAGGCCAGCAGCGCGGGAGCGAGACCTGTGACAAGTGCTTCGGGCGAGGTGTACAACAGTCGCTGACTCCCCTCGCGCACGGCGTCACGCAACTGTTTCTTGACGTCAGGTGCAAGGCTGCCGACGTACGCGAACCTACCGAGCGGGCTCAGCTCCTCCCCCCGTAACTGGGCTTCTTCACTGGTACGACGCTCCATGTCGAGCGCTAGCACCACAGTCGGCACGACAACGATGGTGACCCCTCGGTCCGACAACAGCGCCTTGGACCAGGCCACTGCGGTCTTGCCCCGCCCGGTGGGCAGGGCAACGATAAGCGAGCCGCCGTCATTGAGGACCGCCGCGCGTGCGGCCTGGCGTTGTGGTTCGCCCCGGTAGTGGTCAAAGCGATGCGCCGACGTCCAGAATGGGTCGGCGACAACGAGATCCGCGTACACCGGGTTCGCGTCGAGATAGGTCGCGCGGACTTGCTCGAGAGCGAGTTCCGCCGCTGGCCCCTTGTCCTCTTCCGATCCGTGAGGCGCCCAATCCAGAGCTCGCACCGTCCGGCGTTGGCCGACGATCTGGCCGACGGCGCAGTGCATCGTGTCCCAATCGGAACTGGTCGGCCAGGGCGTGACGGCAGGCACAGCCAGGGCTGGATCGCCCGCGTATGTCACCTTGGCGATGATCAGTACTTGCCGGATCAAGCCGGCCAGGTCGCGCCATCCCGCAGCCTCCGTCCCGAGGTGGGGCATCGCATCGAGCGTGCGCCTACACGCGTCGCTGACCACCGAGCCGGTCGGACGGGTGTACGGCTCCGGCCAATTGTTGAGCGCCTGCTGAAGAACAGACAAATCGTCTCTAGACATACTCTTTCCAAGACTGTGCGGATACGACGACACAACTGACGCTGCTCACCCGTAGCACCGGAGCCGACACGGCCGCCTCGATTGCCCGACTGATCGCGATCTCGATCGCGAGCGATGCCGGGTCCACGACCAAGCCGGCCGCGCGCGTTCGGGCCTGGCTCTGCGCGATCAACTTCTCGGTGTCCCGGCTGACCTTTTGACCCGCACGACGCGATGCTTCGACCACGTCGGTCACTTGTTCGACGTGGTGTCGTGCATACGCGAAGCAACTTTCGGCCACCGATGCAAGATTCCCCTCGCCACCCAACAAGTTGTGAAGCGCCGGAATCCGCTCCAGGTTGAGATTAACGTCGCCCCGTTCCTTGCTCAGCGGTTGGCTGAGGAAATCGACGAAAGCCGGATCGATCACCGGTGCTTGAGCGTTGAGTGGGATCCACACGCGCTGGTGTTGGGGCGGGAACGCCGTATCCGCGCGACGCCTCGCGACCGGCTCCGCATCGCCGAAGCCGGCCATCGCATTGACGATCGGATCTAAGGCCGCCTCCACAACGAAGTCGAAGCCGAAGACGACGAGGGGTTCGTGTGGCCAGCGCCGATTGAGGCGCCACATCGCGACCGCCTGCCCCCTGTCGTCTAGGTTGAGCAGCGTCTCGATTCCATCCACGAACGGGTTGCCTCGCCGGAAGAGTCGCCGATGGGCGCCGGTCAACTTCCATCGATCGAAGAATCCGGACCGCGGGTTCGTGACGTTCATCAGTCTGCCGAGCAGGCGCTCGCTCAGTAGTGGCTTGTCCTGATAGTCGCGGTTAAACGTAATGCTGCCGTCGCGGTTCGTGCGACTGACGAACCGGAATCCCTCGTGACCTTCGATTAGATTGCGGAAGGCGCGCTCGATCCCGGCGGCGTCCTCTTCGTAGTGCGCGATGGCTTTCGCCATCGACTCGCCGTCGACCTGCGAGCCGTAACTCGACTCGAGCGCATCAAGTTCGTTGATCCGCCTTTTCTCGCGCTTCAGGGCATCCCGGATCGACCCACTGCGCTCGACGAATTCCTCGACGCCGTCGGCCAGCAAGGCCATCCAGAGAGCATCGACGAGATCATCGACCGCTTCCTGGAGTGCAGAGAGCGAGCCGTCAAAGATCTCGAACCCCTTGACGAGCACCTTCAGCCACGAGGTGAGGATGCCTTCGGGATCGTCGTCGGCCATGACGAACTGCGTAGCCGACTGCTGGTGCCCATACCTGTCTAGTCGGCCGATACGCTGCTCCAACATGTTCGGGTTCCATGGCAGCCGGGCGTGGAAGGCCAGGTTAGCGTCCTGAAAGTTCCGGCCGACGTCTCCGGTTTCGTCCACAACCAGCACGCCGCCCGACTCCAGCCAGGCCGTTGTGGCTGCTTCGCGCTCCCCATCGTTCTGATCGCGTAGGTGAGAATAGACGTGCTTCACGACACCCTGGTCTACCGGGATCTGCGCGGCTAGATCCTCGGCCAGAGCGCCACGCCCGCAGAAGACGATCGCCCGCGTAGGCGCAGGACAACGCTTCGCGATAGCAGTCGCCAACACGCCCAGACCATCAGTGGCCTCATGTTCACGCATGGCGTCGAGCAGATCCGCCTCAAACTCGAGAACCGGGGCCGCGTCGAGGGCCTCACGCTCGATCGGCAGCAGCGCTTCAGGCGTCTCCCGGCCGTTGATCCTGTAGTCCAGGAGGTTGCAGAAATCGGACACTGGCCCGCCGACCCGGGAGAGAAGCACCGCCAAGGTTGGGCCGTACGGAGAGGGGTCCAGCCCGTGATCCAGAATCGCCTCCCCACATCGGCTAGCCCACTGAGCGATGACCGTCGCACCGGCCGTGGCCTCGAGGGATTCCAGGCGGGCAACCTTCGGTCGGGTACGGCCAGTGAACTCGAACGGCGTGAGTAGTCCTTCGTCGTCGAGGCTCTGCATCTCGACGACGTGTCGCCGATTGCGAATGACCCGATGGTGCAAACGGTAGGTCTCGGACACATGGGTTCGTACCGCAGCGACGGCGCGGCGGAGTTGCTCCATGTCAACGTCGTCGGGTTCGGTGCCCGGGGGGCCGTACACATCCAGAGCGTGCTGCATCGAGACTTGAACTGCTTCGTCGGCGGGAATCTGGCGTCGGATTTCGTCGAATTGGATCTCCAGCAAGCCCGGATTGTCTGCGTCCGGCTCCTCGTCCAGACCGAACACGGCGAGCGCGAGCGCGTGACGGGACTGTAGGAGTCGCTCGAACGACTCGAGGTCCTCCCACCGGAACATTTGCGGGTCGAGCAGATGGAGGAGGGCAAGATGCGTGGTCGCTCCTCGGGAAAATGGGGTGGCCGAGAGCATCAACACTCGTGGTGCACGGTGGGCCGCCTCGGCCAGTTCGCGGTAGGGCGAGGCCATCGGACTCGGCGTGCGGGCGAGCAAGTGTGCTTCGTCAACGACCAGCAGATCGACGTCCGCCAACTCCGCCCATCCGTCGACGTCACCATGACCGACTATCTGGACCGGATTCGATCCTTCTGTCGTGGGGAAGTCATCGAGGTGGAACTTCGTGCGCAATTCCGCTTCCCACTGGGCGATCAACGCGTCCGGGACGATGATGCCGATCCGGCGATGACCGGACCCATCGATGAGCAACTGCCGCATCACCATCCCGGCCTGGATGGTCTTACCCATCCCGACTTCGTCGGCGAGAAGGTACCGCTGAACCGGGTCATGGATGATCCGGAGGGCCGCGCTGATCTGGTGCGCATGGATCCGGACACCCGCCGACATGATTCCCGTCGCAGACCCCGTTGCCGCTCGCTCAGCGAGTAGCAGTCGGCGTACCGGTTCGCGGACGTCCCTATAGCGAGGAGTCTCGTTGGCCCCCGAGAGCAGAACCTGGAGCGGATCCAGAGGGGGCTTCTCCCAACGGACGCAGAGTTGACTCTCGTGGAGGTCGACGTCGCCGACATTCGGCACCCGGATGAAATAGACGTCTGGACCTCCGCCAACGACGCGTCCAGCGCGCCAGCGCCCCTTGCCGTCCTGGAAGAACACGCGGGTCTGTTCGCCGAGCGGGACCCGACGTGCGTCAGCGGTCGGGAGCCAGACCGACCCCACCTCGGGCTCGGCCGCGGACTCGAAGAAGTCGATTCGAACCCTGTCGCCGTCGACCATGCCAACGCGCCCGAGACCAGGCGCCGTCGCATAAGTAGCGACGTTGCCAACCTCCAACATGCCTCCCCCGGTTCCACAAGGTCGATATCTCGATCAACCCTATTGGGAAGGCAGGACACACGGTGCTCAATGGATCAAACCCAGGTGCGTCGCCGAAACTACATCGACCCCGCGCACACTCCCGACGGCTACGCCACCGCGATTCGCCGCCCCCCGCCCCGCGTGATGAGTAGGAAAGTGCCGACGCAGAGTTGGAGTTGAGGCACGTTTAGGCAACACCACTTCTTGCTGATGTCCGTGGTCGCGTCGGGGAACCGCCCGTCTTGGCCGTCGACCGTAAGTTCGGCCATCTCCGCGACAAAGGCGTCGAGCCACGCCCTGTCGCTCTTCGAGACTCGCCGAGGCAGAAGCGGCACCGCCTGATTCCAGAGGCTGGATAGCTTGTGGCTTCGTGAAGACTGCTGGTGCTGCGCAAGCATGCGTTTCATTGCCAGTTCGCAGATGTGGTGTGCCTCGAAGAGGATCGGGCGAGTCAGTCCCCACCCGCCGCCGTCGGCAGCGGCAGCGTCAACAAGCAGCACCAAGGCGTTCGCGTGCTGGTCGATGAGGTCGTCCCACCCTTTGATTCGGCCGGTCGACTTGCTGGCGCAATGGCCGCCGCCCTCGTGGTCGCTGCGGTCCTTGTGCCTGAAGCCAAGGTGGCTCGGGTCCGGATAGTTCGCCATGCCTGAACCCTCGCAGCCGCAAGGACAGCCATCGGAAAGGCGTGACAGCACCGAGAGCAGCAAACTTGATCGAGTTCCAGAAGCACATCACGACGAGAACGTTCAGCCAACCGAGCCCGGGACGCTCGGCGATGACCGCCGCAACGCTCATGGCGTAGAGGTACGCAGGCGTGGCGACGAGCGCAACGGGAACCGCCCACTTCAGGCCGCGACGTGTGCTCAGTCGGTCGAGGGCGCGGTTGGTCGGCATGTAGAAGCGCAGGTAGCCGCGGATCGCGGCGCTTAGGTTCCAAAGCAGGGCAAGCATCGGGGCCTCTCCTTTCAGTTCGTACGTCGACGGTGGCGCTGCTCAACCCGGGCCGCGCCGGGCCGTGCGCGGAGTGGTGGATAACCGAGACCAACCTTGGCTTGTGGACCTACGCGATCGAGGCGCCGCGTCCGAGCACCCTCCTGTGCTCGATCTCGGGGTCCCCACTCTTCGCGATGGCCCGTGCCCGGCGGATCGCTTGTTCGGCTCGACCGGCGTCGCGGCCTTGGGCATCAGTCGCGGGTTCGTCTCCAAGGACTGTTCGAGCGCTGATTCCGTAGCGGTCGCGGTAGGCGGCAATGGTCGCGACCTCACGCATCCACCGCTGCTCGGCGTCGGGGTCGGGTGTCCGGCCGAGCCCCCTGACCCAGGGCGCATCGATGTCGACCGCGGATTCGGCGAGCGCACGTGCCCGATCCTCGATGAGGTGGGCGCGCTCCCGGAGAGCGTCCGCCATGTCCTGCGACATCGGACCGGCGGCGGCCGGAATCAACCCGGCGACAAGATGCGGTTCGGCGCCGCGCTTGCCGCGGCGGATTCGCCCGGTCTCGTGGCTGATGCGACTCATGAGGACGGCGCCACTGTCGATGGCATCAGCGAAGCCTCGCCGCCCGACGACCGATGGCAGGACGAGGTCGAGGTGGTAGTGGTTCGCCTCGGCTCGACGAAGCTCGGCCGTCAGCGGCCCGAAGGACTCCGACTGGACGATGTCGTCAACCTGCTCGCGTGTGAGTCCCGATCGATCGAGCAACTCGACCCAACGGTCCCGTTGAGCGGCAGCCGCGATCGTTTCGTACTCGGCGGCCAACTGGGCGATCGAGCCCCAGGCATCCTGCTCTGCACGGATCGTCTGATGAGCGGACAACTCAACACCCGTGTGTTGGAGGACGCCGCAGAGAACCGTTCGGGAGGTCACATCGTCCGGCTCCGGAGCAGCGTGGCTGTCGTCCGGTTGGTCGAGCGCGACGTACGCGGTGTTGCGCTCACGCCCGCGGGTCATCGACACGTAGAGGTTCTCTCGAGTGGTGGTGCCGGAGACAACGACATGGGAGGTGTCGACTGTGATGCCCTGGGCGCGATGGGCGGTGACGGCGTACCCGAGGTCGACGTGCTCGGCGACGTACGACGCAGGCAGAGTGACGGTGCCGTGTCCGGTTCCAGAGACCCTTCGCACCTCGGCGGAACCGTCCTTGCCGACCCGCAGGATCTGCCACCGGTCGCCGTTGCGCACCCAACCACCTCGCAGCGGCTTGAGCCGTCGGTCGTTGCGGCGGGTGATGATGAGGTCGCCTTCAGAGGCGTGGCTTCCGTCGACGAGCTGGACCTCGGTGCTGGCCCGAGTGTCGCCGTCGAGGATCCGCTCGGCCCGGGCCCGCTTGTTGAGCTCGAGGACGGCCCGCGCTGCCTCCGTGACCAGCACGCTGGATCGCCCGGAGTTGATGTCGGCACGCCAAGAGGCGTACGCGGCGTCCGTCATCTCATCGGTCGTTCCTTCCTTCAGACGGTCATGTTCGGCGTACACACCGATGACCTCGCTGCGTCCGAAGCGGAGATCGAGCGACGCGTCGCGCTCCCACTCGCTGACGAACCGATGCACCTCAGTCAGTTCGGCGACCTCCGGCCGTTCGCTGACGAGGAGTGAGAAGGCACCGCCGGCGTCGACCGACTGGAGTTGGGCCCAGTCGCCGACCAGCAGCACCTTGGCGCCAGCCTCAGCCGCGATTCGGCTGATCCGGTCAAGAGTCAGAGTGCCGGCGAGGGTCGCCTCGTCGATGATCACGAGTTGTCCCGAATGCATCGCGACCCGGCCGCGGTCAAACTCGTGGAGCCACTTGGCGGTGTTCTCGCATTCGATGCCGAGGTCCTCAGCCAGGACTTGGGCAGCCACGGCGCTTGGCGCGAGACCGACCACGCTGTCGCGCCCGTGCTCGGCGCGCCAGGCCCGTTGCAGAGCGTGCATGGCGGTGGTCTTCCCCGCACCGGCCGGGCCGACGAGCAGGTCGAGCTGGCGCCCAGAGGTGCTGACCTTCGCGAGAGCGTCGGCCTGGCTCTCGCTGAGACGGTGTTGACCGTCCTCCGTGGAAGCGGCTCGGACGACTCGATCGGCGCCGACAATGGGCGCATCTTTGAAGCGGCTCAGTTCGAGCAGCCTGTCCTCGGCGGCCAGTAGATCCGCCGATGAGTAGGTGGTCGAGTGGTGCGGCCGGAAGCGCGAGGTGCCGTCCGTGCGGCGGAACATGTCCGGGACCTGGGTGAGGTCGGGTGGGGTCAGCTTGACCGACCGGTCCTTGGCCTCGGCGACGATCAGCCCGACGACCTGCTCGCGGTCGTCGGCGCTTTGGAATCTCCATCCCATCGTTTGGCGTGAGGCCTCAGCCCAGAGGTTCCAGTGACGCCAGGTCGACCGCTTCTCGCTTACGGATCCGACGACGGCCACGGCGACCTGGCGGACTGCCTCCTGCGAGATGTCATCGGCGCGCAGTAGGCCTGCGGGTTGAGGACGGGCGCCCATCGGGCCTGTGATCCGGCGCGCCCATTCGGGGGCGCCCGTCCCAAGGATCTGACCCGCCCGTCCTCGCCACTCCTCCGTGAGATCCGCCAAGGATCGGATGGTCTTCTCGGGCCGCGTCGACAGGGTCGCCATGGCTCTGAACCGGATGATGGCCGCGGAGGACGGGCGCCCTCCGTGCTCGCGGACGTACGCCTCGACGAGGCGGTCGGTCTCCAATTCGATGCCGCGTGATCGGGAGGAGAACTCGTGGACCAGTTCGTCTGGCACGGGCGCCAGTTCCCAGGAGGACGACCGGTTGTCGCCGCGGGTTCGCTCTTCCCATTCGACTCCGAATGCGCGTGTCAGCCGGTCAGCCAGCACAGCGTTGTAGTGCTCCGACAGGGCGACGACGGACGCGTGGACGGGGCGCCCGTCCAGGCTGCGCCACCGCCCGTCCTCGGTCGTCCGGACCTTGTTGGAGACGACGACGTGAGTGTGGAGCTGCGGGTCGCCGAGACGTGAGTCCCAGTGGTCGAAGGCGGTCGCGATCACCCCGACCACGTCGGCTTGGGCGACGGCAGCGCTGCCCGCGCTGACGCCTCGACGGGTGGCGGCGACCTCGCGCTCGACAAGATCCATGACGTCTGCCACCGCGCGGTGATGAGCCTCGACGATCAAGGCTTGGGTGCCCTCATCTGCCACGCCCCAGAGAGCCGACACCGACTTCGGGACGCTGAACGTCAGGTCGTACCCGGCGACGGCCCGGCGGGCCGAGAGTCGAGCATTGGAGCCGTAGTCATCGGCCTTCGCGTCGTGCACTGGAAACGCGCGTCCGAGCGGCTCGCCAGTCACCGGATCGCTGCCCGTGCCCAGAAGCAACGCGAGCTGCTGCTCGCCCACGACATCGCCCTGGCGGATCTCCCCAATGCCGAGCGCGTGGAGTCCCGATCCGAGCCAGCGCCCGGGCGGCGTACCCGCCTCGGTGTAGTACCTCGTGAGCGGCGTTGAGAGCTGCCTGTTGCCGTCGCCGGCGGCCACGCTCCTGAGCAGGTACTGGTAGCCGGCGCCGGCTGACATCACGCGCATCGAGACAGTCACCGCGCCTCACCTCCTCGACCAGGAGGTGTCGGTTCAGGTCCACAACCCGCCGGCAGCGGGTGTCCATCCACAGTTGACGGCGGAGCCGGCCGGGCCTCGTTCTGCAAGAGGTGTAGGACGAAATCGAGGCTGGCTGGGAGTGAGGACGGGCGGGCCTCCACACCTACGGGGTGAACGGCAATGAGTCGACTCGGAAGGAGCTTCGGATGACGAACGGTTGCGCAGGGCCTATTTGTCGTGACTCAATAGGACAGATCGGCGTCCACGTCGGACCGCTGGCCGGACGCCGTCAGGACTTCCTCGGGGGAATCTCGGGGAGTTTCGCAGGGACTCGGCCATGACGAACTCACGAGGAGTACTTTCACTCGCGACCGCGGTGCTGCTGCTGGTCGCGGGGACGTCGTGTGCCAATGACGATGGCGATCCGACCGATCCGCGTTCCAATCCACCGGCGTCGAGCCCTTCCTCAAGCAGCCCGACGTCGACGTCTCCGTCAGAGTCCGCCACAGCGGCGGCAACCGCGACTGTGAACGACTACTACGCGATCCGGAACCAGCTGCGCCGTGACCCGACACAGCCGCTCTCGATGCTGAAGTCAGTCACGATCAGCACCGAGCTGATGACGCAGCAGACGCTCTTCAAGCGCGAACGCAAGCAGGGCCTTCACCAGACCGGCGAGACCAAGGTCGTCGAACTCCAGGTCCAGTCGGTCAACCTCGACAACTCCGATCCGCAGGCCGGCAAGGTCCCGACTGTTCAGATCGATGTGTGCTTTGACGTCAGCGGCGTCGACGTACTCGACGCAGACGGCAAGTCCGTCGTAACCCCAGACCGACCGGACACCGGATGGATCCGGTATTCGGTCGCGAACTATCAGTGGGACTCTGATCCCGATGGCGCGTGGCGCATTGCCTCAAGCCAGGACATCGAGCGAACGCCATGCGACGCCTGATCGCCGCTGCAGTCCTCCTCCCACTCGCTGTCGCGAGTTTCCTCGTCAGCGCCGGTGCACCGGCAGCGGCTGACACGGTCTGCCAGGTCACTGACCCGGAAACCGGCGTCTGCCTGATCTGGATCGAAGTCCCTGGGACCCCAGGTCAACCCGGCGAGCCGGACGACGACGGTCCGGAAGACACGGGACACGGACAGTCCTGCTACTGGGACGGGACGGCCCAGAACATTCACAAGCCACCGCCGGGGCCCGTCCCGTGTTCGAGCGAGTACGGCTATTGGTCCAACAACTACAACTGCTACATCCAACTGGTCGACCCCCAGCCGCCTGCCGGTGACCCGGCGTGGCAGGGACACGAACCGGGCGACGGCGCCGTGTACAGCTGCTACCAACCGCAGTCAGACTTGCTCATCTACGTCTGGTCTGCCGATCCACCGCCCAACTCAGGCGCCGGCCCCACGCCGCGGGAAGTCGCGACGCTTGCGATCGACCAAATGAACCTATCGGCGATCAACATCGGCATCGCCCCGAAGCCAGGGCCCGGAAGCATCGGGATCGTCGGCATGCCGGTCTGGATGTGGGCGGCCAACCCCGACAGCCACACGGTCGGGCCGATCAACGCCTCCGCGTCGGCTGGCAGCATCACCGTCACAGCTACTGCTCGTCTCCATCGCGTCACGTGGGACATGGGAGACGGAACCGATGTCACCTGCAATGGGCCGGGCACGCCGTACAAGGCGGAATACGGCGACCGTTCGTCACCAACGTGTGGCCACACCTATGAGAAGTCGAGCGCCGGCAAGCCCGGTGACAAGTACCCCGTCACGGCCACCTCGGACTGGGTGATCACCTGGGCCGGCGCTGGCCAGGGCGGAACGATCCGGCTGAACGGCCTGTCCCGTGCTGTCGAGATCTCCATCGGAGAAGCGCAGGTGCTCGTGAACTGAGCGAGCTACGCAGCAAATCAGCGAGGGAACAATGACCACATCGATCCGGGACGACAAGACGGTCCGCCGCGAGCCCAACTCGGCTGACGGCGGGATCGCACCTCCTCCGAAGCTTCGACGCAAGCCCGGGATGGTCGCCATCGCGATCGTCGCCATCTGCCTGGGTGCAGTGGTTGCGGGCTGGACCTGGTCTGCGACGACCAACAGCCAGGAAGTCCTCGTCGCCCGAACCGACATCGAACGAGGCGCCATCATCGAGGCGAGCGACCTGACCACGGTTCGACTGAGCTCCGACCCGGCACTTACCCCGGTGTCAGCCGACAAGTTCGAGTCCGTGATCGGCCAACGTGCGACCTTCGACATCGCGAGCGGATCAGCACTGACGCCCGATTCCTTCTCCACCGCCTCTCTGCCGCCGACGGGCCAGTCGGTCGTCGGTGTCGCGCTCACATCGGCCCAGGCGCCCGGGCTGGCGTTGCACTCTGGCGATCACGTCAGAGTCGTTGTGACACCGGCCCCGGACGGCGATGCTCCAGGCGGCACTCCGGAGTACAGCGACGCCGAGGTTGTCGCAATGCACGTCAACGAAGAGACGGGCGAGACGGTCGTCGACCTGCTGGTTCGACACGAGGACGCAGCGGTGCTGGCGGCTCGGATCGCCACAGGCCACGTTGCTCTGGTCCTGGATTCGCGAGACCGCTGATGGCCGTCATCGCTCTCACCTCCGCTTCCGGCTCCCCCGGTGTGACCACCACCGCGGTGGCGTTGGCGTTCCTCTGGCCTCGTCCGGTCGTCTTGGTCGAGGCCGATCCGACCGGCGGCTCGGCCATCCTGGCCGGCTACTTCCGCGGCACCCGTGAGTACGACGTCGGCATCGTCGAGCTCGCACTCTCGGCGTTGTCGCCGTCCGACGCGCTGAGGGAGGCCATCCAACGGATTCCCGACACGCACGTCAGTTTGCTCGCTGGCACTCGCTCTCGAACCCAAGCCGCCGCATTGCGTGATGTGTGGGCCCCGCTCGCCGAGACCCTCGGACAACTCGAGGAGAACGGGCAGGACGTCGTCGTCGATGTCGGTCGGCTCGGGATATCGGGATCCCCGGCGCAACTGTTGGACGCAGCGGACCTGACTCTGTTGGTGACTCGCACCAACCTCCCTGCGCTCTCGGCAGCGCGGACATGGGCGGACGCGATTGCCCGACCGCCGGGCGATCTGCGGCAGGCAGGCATCCTGCTGATCGGCGAGGGCAAGCCCTACGGCGCCGCCGAGGTGAGCTCGGTCGTCGGTCAGCCTGTGGTTGCCAGCATCGCTGACGACGCCGAGGGCGCTGCGGTCTTCCATCGCGGATCTCAGCAGCCGAAGCACTTCGACACCGCCCCGTACGTCAGGAGCATTCGGGCCAGCATCGAGGCGATACATGGAGTCATCCAGCGGCGCCGTACCGCACTCCTCGCGCAGGTGAACTCATGACTTCCGGCCGGTTCATGGACGACCCGCGGTCCCTGCCCCTTTTCGCTCAAACTGCGGCCGACTTCGAAGAGAACGCAGCCCCGCGGCACGTCGGTTCGGTGCTACGCATACCGCTCGCGCCACCTCAGCCGGCCGAAGGCGTCGACTGGCAACTGGTCGCCTCACTCCGCGCGAAGGCCTCAGATCAGCTCAGTCAGGCAGTGGCAGCCGACAGGGGCAGGCTCGACAGGACGGGCCAGCAGGAGCTCGGGCGTGCCATCGTCCTCGAGCTCATCGACACGGCGATGGTCGACCGGGTCAATGAGGGTTCTGGCTCGATGTCACCGGCCGATCAGTCGCAGTTGGCACACGCGGTCTTTGACTCTCTGTTTCGACTTGGTCGGCTTCAGCCCCTGGTCGACGACGACCGCATCGAGAACATCATCATCACCGGCCACGACCGTGTGCTGCTCGAACTCATTGACGGCTCGCTCCTCGAAGGTCCCCCGGTCGCGGACTCCGACGAAGACCTCATCGACTTCCTGGTCTTCCTTGCCTCGCGCAGCGAGGTGAACGCTCGCGCATTCTCCGAGGCACAGCCTCGGCTGCACCTGAGACTCGACGGCGGATCCCGCCTCGCCGCTGCGGCGTGGGTGACCCCACGCCCCTCCGTCGTGATCCGCCGCCACCGGCTCATGGAAGTCACGCTTGAAGACCTGGTCGACCTTCAGATGCTGACTCCCGTCGCCGCGTCCTTCCTGTCCGCCGCAGTCAAGGCGAGGCGGAGCATCGTCGTATCGGGATGCCAAGGGGCAGGTAAGACAACACTCGTCCGCGCGTTGTGCGCCGAGATCGACCCGCTGGAGGCGATCGGCACGTTCGAGACCGAGTACGAACTCCACCTCCACGAACTGCCGGACCGCCACCGGATCGTGCACCCCTGGGAAGCGCGCCCCGGGTCCGGCGAGCGCGGCGCCGACGGACGTCAGGCTGGCGAGTTCACCCTCGACGAGGCGCTGGTCGACTCCTTCCGCTTCAACCTCGCGCGCCAGATCGTCGGCGAGGTTCGGGGCAAGGAAATCTGGGCGATGATCAAGGCGATGGAGTCTGGCGCAGGCTCCATCTCCACGACTCACGCCTCGGACGCCGTCGCTGCGGTCCGAAAGCTCGTGACCTGCGCGATGGAAGCCGGGCCGCACGTCACCCAGGCTCTCGCCACCAGCAAGCTCGCAGCGACAGTCGACCTGATCGTGCACCTCGACCTTCGGACGACGACCGGGGCCGGCGGTACGACGCGTCAGCGGCTCGTAGCCGAGATCATCGCGCTCGACCCGGGCGAGAAGGAGACCGGCTACGCGACAACTCACGTGTTCTCGCCAGACGCCAGCGGAGTCGCGATGCCGGACGTCCTGCCGGAGGCCTACCGGCGGCTCACCTCGCACGGCTTCGACCTCTCCGGCTACCTGCTCCAGCAGGGGCGCCCGACATGACCGTCCTCGTCCCAGCTCTCGCCGGCGCCCTCATCGTCGGTGGGCTGATCGCGCTCGTCGTCGGTCTCACCCCCTCTGAAACCGTGGAACGACCACCACGCAAGCGCCGCTTGAAGCCCATCCCCCGTCAGACCCAGCGACTCCTGGCCGCGGGGATCCTCTGCGGGCTGGGCGCCGTCATGGCGACGGGCTGGGCGATGGCGCTTGTACTCGTTCCGACCGCGTTCGTCGGCCTTCCCGCGCTCTTGTCGTCGGGTCCGGCGCAGTCCCGGATCGGACGGCTGGAAGCCATGGAGGAATGGACGCGCTCGCTCTCCGGTGTCCTCACGGTTGGTGTCGGTCTGGAGCAGGCACTGGTGGCGACCATGCGATCCACACCAACCGCGATCGCGCCCGAGGTAAGCCGACTGGTCGCTCGGCTGCGGGCACGCTGGCCCACCGAGCAAGCACTTCGCGCATTCGCCGACGAACTCGACGACTCCACCGGAGACCTCGTCGCCGCCAACCTGATCCTCGGCGCCCGTCGCCGCGGAGCCGGTCTCGCCAGCGTGCTCGACGGTCTCGCCGAGTCTGTCGCTGCAGATGTCCGTGCCCGGCGGCAGATCGAAGCGGATCGTGCAAAGCCTCGCGCCACGGCGCGTTGGGTGACGATCATCAGCACGAGCGTGCTCGTCGTACTCGCAGTCTCCGGAACGTACGTCGAGCCTTACCGGAGTCCGCTGGGCCAGGTGATCCTCGTCGGGCTGCTCGCTGCCTACGCCGCAACCCTCATCTGGATGAAACGGATGGCCATCGGTCGCGATCTACCGAGGTTCCTTGGGTCCAGGGCCATGCCGGCAGGTGACCCGACATGACCGCCGGTCTCATGACGGCCCTGGCCAGTGGCGCGCTCATCGCGTTCGGCCTGGCGCTGATCGTCATCCGCATCATGCCGACCGAGCCAGACCTCGCGGATGCTCTCAGCCGGCTCGCGCCCGGTAACCCGCGGCGGGTCGGGACCCCAGCGCTCGCGCCGCACGGCAAGGAGCGGCTCGGGCTATGGGCGATCAAGTCCCTTCCCACTGGGCTCTGGGTACGCACCCCGACACGTGAGCTTGCCGTTCTTCGCATCTCGGTGGCGCAGTTCTACGGCGACAAGATCGTCTTTGCGTTCCTCGGTCTGCTGATTCCGCCGCTGCTGTCCCTGTTCTTCAACCTTCTCGGACTGGGGCTCCCGATCACCCTGTCTGGCGCGGCCTCGGTCGGCCTCGCCGCAGTCATGTTCTTCCTGCCCAACTACAACGTGATCGACGAAGCGACAAAGGCTCGGCTCGAGTTCGCGCGTGCGCTTGGTGCGTACATCGATCTGGTAGCTCTTGAGCGCAACAACGGGTCTGGCGTCCGACAGTCAATGGAATCGGCCGCCTTGGTTGGCGACTCGTGGGTCTTCACACGGCTCTCCGAGGAGCTCACCCGGTCCCGGTGGTCGGGCCAGCCGCCGTGGGATGCGCTCCGCACGCTCGCCGATGAGCTCGGGCTGCCCGAACTCGAAGACTTCGCCGACATCATGCGGCTTTCGGGCGAGGAAGGTGCCAGCGTCTACGCGCACCTCCGTGCCCGATCCGCCGCGATGCGCACGGCGATGCTCAACGACGAAGTCGCCGAGGCCAACGCCGTTGGCGAGCGCATGACGATCCCGGGATCTCTGCTCGGAGTCGTATTCATGGCGCTCCTCGTCGCGCCGTCCCTGCTCCGGATGTTCAGCAACACCTAATGACCAGCCCGACGGGAAAGGACCGCGGACAGGAAGGAATCGAGATGAATCGACTGATCGGACTCCTGATCGGAGTCGTCCTCAGCGCCGACGCACGGATGCGTGCGCGGACCGAGCGCGGCTCCGTCACTACGGAACACGTCCTCTGGGCCGTGGCCGTGATTGCCATCGTCGGCGTCGTAGTGGCTGCGGTGAAGGCCTATGTCACGGCGCAGGCCGGCAACATCAAGTAGGCGCAGGGACGAGCGCGGGTCGGTGTCGATCCAGCTCGTAATCCTGCTGCCTGCGCTATTCGCGGTCATGTTCCTGGGGATGCAGGCCGCGCTGTTCTACCACGCCCGCAGCGTGGCGATCGCCGCAGCGCAGGAGGGTGCTCGCGCCGCCAGCGCTGAGTCTGGAACGCGGTCTGATGGCGTCGCTGCCGCAGGCGCGTTCGTCTCCGATGCCGGCGGCGAGGACGTCTTGTCGGGCGTCAGCGTGAACGCTGATCGGACGGCCACGACAGTCACCGTGACTGTGACAGGACGCAGTCTGAGTGTCATCCCGGGCTGGACGCTGCGAATCGAGCAGTCGGCTTCGCTGCCCACTGAGAGGATCACGGCGCCGTGAACCGGCGTGACGAGCGAGGGTCTGCCGCCGTCGAGGCGGTGATCGGCGTGCCTGCCTTCGCTCTCTTCGTCGGGCTGATCATCTTCGGCGGGCGCACTGCCATGACTCACGGAGCTGTCGAGTCCGCCGCGGCCGACGGCGCGCGCACTGCCTCGATCGCACGAACGAGTCATGAGGCCCGCTCGGGCGCCGACGAAGCGGCGCGGGCGAGCCTGGCGAACCAAGGCATCGACTGCATCACCGTCGAGGTCTCCATCGACTCGTCTGACTTCGCGGGGCCCGTCGGCTCCCCCGGGTCCGTCGAGGTCACCGTCTCTTGTCGCCTCAACCTCGGAGATTTGGCCGTCCCCGGGGTCCCCGGATCGCGGACCGTGACGGCCACGGTCACCTCGCCGCTTGACTCGTATCGGGAGCGGTCGTGACCCGCCGCACGCGTGACGAGCGCGGGTCCATCAGCGTCTGGCTGGCCACCGCGAGTTTCGTGATGATCATGCTCGTCGGCCTTGCCGTCGACCTCGGCGGTCAGGTGCATGCTCAGCAGCGAGCCCACGACATCGCCGCGCAAGCGGCTCGGGCAGGCGGCCAGCGCATCGAGGCAGCCGCCGCGATTGAGGGCCGCTCGGTCGACGTCGATCTGGCCGCCGCCCGGAGTGCCGCCAAGGAGTACCTCGCGGCTGCTCACGTCGAGGGAACCGTCGTGATCACTGGCGGCGACACCGTCACGGTGACAGTGACCGACCACTACGACCCTCAGTTCCTCGGGGCCATCGGCATTTCGGACCTGACCGTCACCGGCGAGGCATCCGCTCGGGTTGTACGAACCATTGGAGGCACGGAGCAATGACGACACTCGGCCAACGGATCCGCGGGTTATTCGCCTGCCTTGCCCTGCTCGGGCTGGTCGCGGCGTTCCCGGCCGTCCTCATCGCCATCGGCTTCGCCCCGTGGGACGCGGACTTCGCCGAACTCCGGCGAATGCTCACCCGACCAGATGACGGGAGCCTCGCGTTCGCGGCCTTCGCAGCCGTTGGCTGGGGCGCGTGGGTCGTCGTGACTGCATCGGTGCTTCTGGCAGCCGTCTCGGAGGTCCGCCGAGCGCCGGCGCCCGCGCTGCCCGGACTCGCGATGCCCCAGCATTTCGCAGCACAGTTGGTGGGCGCCGCCGCCCTGCTCTTCGCGGCCGCCCCGACCATGGTCGCCGCTCTGCCGATTCCGCCTGCGCACTCCGTCGCCACGGTTGCGCCTGAATCGCCGACATCGATGGGCGCCGTGGCGGTCGCGCCCGTGTCAGCGCCGCGCGCATCTGACGAAACCAAGATGACCGCGGAGAAGCCACATACGGGCAAGTACACCGTCGCCCGAGGCGACAGTTTGTGGCGGATCGCCGAGCGTGTGCTCGGGGACGGCGCTCGCTTCACCGAACTCGTCGATCTCAACGCCGACGTACTGGACGGGCACCCGGACTTCATCACGCCGGGAACCGTTCTTCGCGTGCCGATCGTCGAGTCGAGTAGATCCGAGACCGTCGTGGTTGAGCCGGGCGACACGTTGTCGGAGATCGCCGAGCAGGAACTCGGAGACGGCACTCGGTATCGGGAGATCTTCGAGGCATCGCGCGCTACCGAGCAGCCCGACGGCGCCCACTTGAAGGATCCCGATCTGATTCGCCCGGGCTGGGAGATGACGATTCCGCATGGGGCCGAGCCGGCTCAGCCTCACGTCGACGATGCCACGGACGCGACCCCTCCAACCACAGAGCCGCCTCTTGCTGAGGAACCCGAGGTCGAAGTCGCGACCCCTCAGGCTCAGCCGACACAGCCCGCGGCCGAGCATGCCCAGCCCGGCGCCGATGCGGACGAACCGGCGGCCGACGGCGCGCCCGCCTGGCTGCTGCCGGGTGTGGCTGGCGGGCTCCTCGCAGGTGCCGTTCTTATGGCCGTGCGCGCACATCGCCGCACTCAACTCCGTTACCGCCGACCGGGTCAGAGGCTTGCCCCAAGTCCTCCCGAGCTGATCAAGATCGAGAAGACGGCGACAGCACACGGCGACCGATCGGCATACGACATCGAACGGCTCGACGCCGCGCTCAACCACATCGCCGCTCGGTCGCGCGACGTGGACATGCCACTCCCAGCCCTGACGTCCGTTTCGCTATCTCGTGGGGTCGCAACGTTCCAATTCGCAGAAAGCGTGGAACTCGCCGCGCCGTGGAAGGGCGAGGCACAGCACTGGCAGGTCGAACTCGGCACAGTCGAAGTCGACGACGACGTGCTGTCGCCGTACCCCATGCTCGTCAGCGTCGGTCGCGACCACAGCGGAGCGCTGTGGTTGGTGAACCTCGAGCCGCTGGGCTCCATCGCTCTCACCGGCGACGACGAACACGCTCTGGCGTTCGCCCGGCACGCGGCCGCCGAACTGGCCCTGAACCCGTGGTCGGTACTCGTGCAGACCGACACCTTCGGCATCGGCGAAGAGTTGGGCGACCTCGACACCCTGCGGCTGCGCACTCACGATGCCGACGACGCTGCCGTCGACTCGGTGACGGCCGAGATTCAGACTGCGAGCCGACGGGAGGGCGACGAGCCCGATCCGTGGCAGGTGGTCATCGCCGCCAACGTCGACCTGGCCTCTGTCATTGACGCCGCTCGCGCGCAGTCGGTCGGGCGATTCGGGGTTGCGGTCGTCACCGTGGCCGCGGCTGAACCGGAGGGTGCGGCTGTCTTCGAATTCACCCCTGCGGGACGCCTCACGACGCCGACCATCGGGATCGATGTTGCCGCTGCTGGGCTGACGGCCGAGGAAGCCACGCTCTGCGCCGCCATCGTCGACGTCACGCGAGTGACGCCGACCACCGACATCCTGAACTTCGCGCAAGCCGCCGACGGCTGGCGGTCGGTCGCCGATCAGGCCGGAGCACTGCGCACCCAGTTCACGCGGCCGCGTCTGGTCGGCGCAGCCGACTCCTCGTCACTGCTGCCGGAGCAAAACGATGTCTACGTGGACGTAGCGGCGGCGACGGAGGAGGACATCAACGAGCTTGCGCCCAGCGCTATCGAGGAAGTCGCTGAGGCTCTCGCTCACCTCGACCCAACGCTGGACAAAGACGTCGCGGCATGGCTTGACGAGGACTCACGCCTGCCCCGGCTTGCCCTCCTCGGCCCGGTTCGGGTCACGGCCCACGGCAAGCTGGTCGAGCAGATCGTTAAGCGTCGTCCGTACTACTCCGAACTGCTTGCCTTCGTGGCTCTCCACCCCGAGGGGGTGATGTCGCGAACGATCGCCGAGGCATTCCACATCGGCCAACCTCGCGCCCGAACGGACGTCGGCCACCTGCGCGAGTGGCTCGGGAAGGATCCACGTACCGGCGAGTGGCACATCCCGAAGCAAGGCGACCACCCGGAGGCGGAATGGCACGGGTATCAGGTCGACGACCTGCTCGTCGACGTCGACCTCTTTCGGCGCCTTCGTGCGCGGGGACAAGCCCGCGGCGCAGACGGGATCGCTGATCTCGTCCAGGCGCTGCACCTCGTCAGCGGCAAGCCGTTCGATCAGTTGCGCGACCAGGGCTGGAGCTGGCTGCTCGACGGGGATCGCCTCCAGGACCTGATCCCCTGCGCCGTCGTCGACACAGCCCACATTGTTGTTCTCGACGCCCTCCAGCGCGGTGACCTCAGCCTCGCCCGAGAGTCAGCGGAAATCGCGTGCACAGCCGCGCCGTACGACGAAGTCAGCCGGCTGGATCTCGCCAAGGTGCTCGAAGCCCAGGGTCATGTTGGTGCGTCCGAAGAGACGCTGCGCAAGGACGTCTTCGATCGGCGCGACGACTACGAACCTCCTGTCGATCTACCCACGCGCACCAAGGAGATCGTGAAGAACAACGGCTGGGGACAGCGCCGGGCGCCGTCGGCGCCGAGATCGCCGAAACGCCCCGCTTCATAGGCAGGCACCTCCACCGTCGTGCTTGGCCCGTTTGACGCCAGCGAAGAGTGGCTCGAAACCCGCCGGTTCCGTCGGGGCCGACACCTACAATCGGGCAAGCCGGAGTTCCTGCTCCGCAAGGGAGGAAACCAGTGTCCGTTCCGTACGTTCCAATCCAGCCGGTCGCCTTCTTCATCCCGCCAGACATTCAGCTGGGCTTGGACGCAGGGAAGCTGGTTCGCTATGGCGGCATCGTTCGCAACCAGCTGGGACACATCGTCACCCACCTGAAGGAGGTGCCGGTCCCCAGCAAGGAACCCGCCATGGCGCAGCGCGTGGTGTCTCTCCTGAAGGACCGCCGGGTCGTCACGGTCATCGTCCTCGGCACGGCTACCGGCGGCGTGGCCGCGGCGCTCGCGATAAGGACCCAAGTGCGGGCACGGAAGTGCGCCAGGACCCTGAACGACTCGCTGGTCGCCTATCTGAAGGCTGCTCGCGACGGCACGCTTGATGAGGCCACGATCAGTCGCCTCATCACCGACCTGGATGCGGCGGAGTCGTTCTCAACGAACGGGCAGGTCGCCGTGGCCTCCGAACTAGTTGCCTTGGTCATGGACTACACGGGCAAGCTCGCCGAGGCCAACTCTGTTGACGTGGGCGAACTGCAGGAGGCTACTCCGGCCCCAGATGACGCCACGGTGATTGACCTGCGGCGTCACCTTGAGGTTCAGCG
Organism: Nocardioides sp.; assembly: GCF_030019515.1. GTDB lineage: Bacteria > Actinomycetota > Actinomycetes > Propionibacteriales > Nocardioidaceae > Nocardioides. The sequence continues at coordinate 60,328 of NZ_JASEEQ010000007.1, forward strand.
GAGGATCTTCGCGGGCGCAGCATGAATCACTACCGGCATCGGACCGTGTAATGGCGCGCAGCGACACGCTCCGCCGGGAGCTCGCGACCCTCGGTGACAAGAAGGCTGGATTCGCGAAGGTTGTCGGCGCGCAGGAGAAGATCGCCGCTGGCGCCCGTGAAGCAGCGCGCAAGAAGCGGGATCAAGCCCATCGCTCCAATGCCGCATCATCGGCCCGGACCGCGCTCGCCGCAGCGGAGCGTGAGGAGAAGAAGGCGGCGGCGGCGGAGGCAAAGGCCGCGAAGGCACGGAAGGATATGGCGACCGCCGACAAGAGCATCGCCGCGAAGACAACCTCGCTGCGTGCAGCCGAAGCCGCGGAGCAGAAGGCCGCGAACAGCGCTCGACGACGAGACGACACCCGCCGTCGTCGGGACGAGATCACCCACGCGCGGGCCGTCGCGACGGCGAGCGCGCCGCTCCCGCAGATCCGCTACATCGAGGTCAGGCCCCCGCGACCGGAACCACTCCGAGTCCTGTACCTCACCGCTAATCCCGACGCGATCGAGACGACGGTGACCAGTCCGGATGGCTCTGTCGTTGAGCAGGGGACGTGGCTGCGCGTGGATCAGGAGGTTCGGCAGGTCAAGCAGGGACTGCGAGGATCGAAGTATCGCGACCTCGTTGTCGTCGAGCACGCGCCCGCCGCGACGTTCAACGATCTCCTGGACGGGCTCAACGACCACCGTCCGCACGTCGTGCATTTTTCGGGGCACGCTGACACGCTCGGCGTTTGGTTGGAGAACGAGGCGGGTGACTCGGACGGCCACGACGTCGAATTCACGCTCCTGGCTCGGCTTCTCGGGGCAACCGACGAACCACCCCGGCTTGTCGTTCTCAACGCATGCGAGAGCATCGAGGGCGCTGACGCCCTCCTGCAAACAGTCCCGCTCGTGATCGGCATGTCCGACACGATCGACGACACCGCCGCCATCGTGTTTGCGAGGTCGTTCTACGCAGCCCTGGCCTCCGCACAATCGGTTGCCACCGCACTTGAACAAGCCAAAGTGCAGATGCTTGCGACCTCGATGCTTGACGCAGATCAGGTGGACAACTCCGCTCTTCCGACCTTGCGCGCACGCGACGATGTCGATCCGACGACAGTTGTCTTGGTGACGCCCTCCGACGTTGCGCCGTAAGTATCAGCGCATAGCCGCCGGACCGCGGACGGGACACCCATGGCCGCGCTCACCCTGCTGCCGCAGGGCGGCGAGCCGCACAGGCGCCGCACCTGCGCCGAAACTTTTCAACTTTAGGACGGGCCCCCTCCTGACCTGCACAAACGCTTCCTGACGAGGGCGCCCGTCCTTGGGACGGGCGGGGTCAGGACGGGCGCAAGTTGGTGCCCCCCTGGGCGCAACGTGGTCGGCATGGACCACTCAACGGATACCAAGCTCTGGTCTCCTCAGCTTGTCCGCGACCTCGCCGCACCGGACTCATCGCTGGCGTCCGCTGCGCGTGACCTGGCTGCCCACGGCATCCCGGTCTTTCCTTGCGCACCGGGTGAGAAGCGGCCCCTGACGCCTCACGGATTCCACGACGCCACCGCCGAAGCAGGCACCGTGTCCCGATGGTGGTCGGCGTGGCCAACGGCAAACCTCGGGATCCCCACCGGCGTTGCGTCCGGCATCGATGTCGTGGACGTCGACGTCCACTCTGGCGGCTCGGGCTTCGGCGCCTTCGAGAGGGCCCAGCACGCCGGCCTCGTCTCTGACTGGGCGTGGCAGGTCCGAACGCCCTCGGGCGGCCTCCACGCCTACTTCCTGCGTTGGCACGGTGAGGAGCACAGGTCATGGCAACTGCCTGGGCATCATCTCGACTTCCGAGGAGACGGCGGGTACGTCATCGCGCCGCCCTCGCGAGTTGTCGTAGCCGACGGCAGCGAGCGCGGGTACGAACTGGTCGCTCTCGCGTCCCACCAGCCTCGCTCCATAGATGGCACAGCACTACGAGACTTCCTCGAACCACCTCGCCGTCACGCGCCGCCGCCTGATCTCCCCAGCCCGGGTGCCCGTCCGGACAAGCTCGCCGCCTGGGTCGCGTCTCGACCCGAGGGCGATCGCAACGGCGGCCTGTTCTGGGCCGCGTGCCGCATGGCCGAGTCCAACTACCCGTTCCAGACGACGGCTGGGGTTCTGGGCGAGGCAGCGCAGCAGGCCGGGCTGTCCGATCGGGAGGCCGCCGCGACCATCCATTCGGCGTACCGGATCGCCACGCGACTTGGGCCGGCGAACCCTGTGGGCCCTACCCGAGCGGTTGAGGCGGTGACGTTGTGAACACCGACCCCTACGAGCGCCACCTCGACCGCCCACTGGACGCCCCCGAGCAAACCGGCGAACCGGCCGAGTCCGAGTTAAACGCGCTCGCCAAGCACGCGGATCCCTCGGTTCGACTACCGGGCAGCTCTGCCGCGCAGGAACCAGCCTCCTCGTCCGTTGCGTGGGTCCGTCCGAGTGACCTTCCGACGGCTGTCGGCTCGAAGTTCATCCGTCGCGGCATCGACCTGCAGGCCGAACTGAACCGTCGAGCCCAGCGCGCACCACGCTCCGCCGCCCGCGTCACGCGGCGCGCGATCGCGCGCCCGCTGCCGAACACACCCACCACAGATAGAGGAGTCGAGCTATGAGCGACATCCACCCGTTCGATGACCCCGAGCGTCTACGCCTGCTCCTCGTCGACGTTCATTACGGAGGCGACCGCCCGTGGGAGCACGACCCCGACGTCGCCCAGTTGATGGCGCTGACCACCCGGAAGTACGCCGACCTCGCAGCGAAGCATCACCGCGACCCGGCCGAGGCCACCGCCGCCGCGTGGGACGTCATGCGGACTCGAGCCGCCCGGATCGCCGACGACCCCTGGGCAGTGATCACCCATGCCGTGGCGCTCCACATGTTCTACGAAGAGCGCGCACAAGGACTGCTCTGCGGGACGGACCAGGTCCGCACCGACGACGTCACCGACTTCCACGACGCCGACCGCATCAGCGACCACGAGACGAACCTCGCCGACTTTCATCCATCGTTCTGGTCGTTCGACGACCTGTCAGGCGTGGATGACCCTTTGGCGGTCGATCCCGACAGTGAGGAACCAGACGAAGAGCCGACGAACGCCTGGGTCGCGCTTGAGACTGCGGTCGAGTTTTTCGTGGATTCGGGATGGTCGCGACCTGCGGCCCAGATGGCCTTGGAATGCATCGCCGCCCGCCTGATCCGCACCGGCAACAAGCGCAGCACCTTCGAGTCGCTGCGCCGGGACCCGTCGATCCGCTGTCACCTGGATATCGATCAGGACCCGTGGATCGCGGTCCTCCATGCCGTGCTCGGACACGATCAGCCGAATCTCGAACACACGGCCGCCGGGCGGGGGATTCTCAAGCGCCTCCTGACCGGTGAACGCTACGACGAACTGTTCCACCTCACTGGCATTGCCGACGTCATCGCGAACGCAGCCCCCGTCGCACCGGGACGGGCACATGCCTGAGTCCCGCGGTCGCGCCGAGCTCCAGCGAAGCATCGAGTCCATTCGGGTCGGTGTGCGCCACCGGCGCGATCCCGGCGATCTCGATCAACTCAAGAAGTCTCTCGAACGCTTCGGCCTCCTGCAGCCGATCACGATCACCACTGACGGCTTCCTGATCTGCGGGTTCCGCCGGCTCGAAGCAGCCCGACAACTCGGATGGAGCAACGTGAGGGTCTGGGTGCGGTCGGGCCTCAGCGACGAGCTGACTCTCTTGCTCGCCGAGCGCGACGACAACCTGACCCACAAGCCGCTGACGACGTACGAAGCGGCGCAGCTCTACAAGGAGATGGTGGCCCTTCTCGAAGAGGACGCAGCCCGGCGGCAGGAGGCCACTCAGTTCGGTCGCACTTCGGAGAGTTCCCGCAGGTCAGACGGTGATGCCGATTCGGCATCACCGTCCGATCTCCCCAAGGGAGCATCGCGCCGTCAGGCTGCCGAACTGGTCACCGGCTCCGCCTCGTACACCCGACTGAACCAGATCCTCGCCATGGAACGCGTGGCCGCCGACCGGGACCTATCCGCTGGGCTACGTCAGGTGGCTGCCGATGAGCTTGAGCGGATTCGCAACGGCGGCCCTGTTGATCCCGGCTATCAGCGCGTTCGAGCCGTGGTCGAAGCCGCAGAGCGGAGCATGGACACCCGTCACGTGGACGTGGACGCCGAGGCCGAAGCGAAGCGCGCCCGGGACGACGCCGATCGGCTGCGACGGATGCGCGAGAACCGCGCGAGGCGAGCTGCCGCTGCAGCGAACGCCAAGCGGTCCGTGAAGTCGTTCGCGATGGTCTGGCGGGAGATGGACGGCTGGTCGAAGCACTACGACGCCCGCCAAGTCGCCACCGAGCTCTCCGCCGAGGACTGGGCGATGTTCAACCAGGTCCTGGAAGAGACGACGACCTTTGCGCAAACGGTCAAAGCCGAGCGCGCACTCGAGCCGGCCTGACTGTCGCCAGAGAGCGAGAGGACGAGGAATGCGGATCCAACTGCCCGATACGACCGGAACTCGGTGGCGCCGCCTACTCGTAGTCGCGGCCGGAGTTCTGGTCCTCCTGGTGGCCGTCGTCAGCTACGCGGCGTTCGCGAACCGCGATCCGTCCTCGGGGGCAGGTACGAGGGCCAAACCTCCTTCGTCAGAACCGATCGCGACCCCGACCTCGTCGCCGTCACTGGACGCAGCTGAACCGGGGGCCTTCGCGCGACAAGTCGCGACGGCATTGTTTGCCTGGGACACACGGACCACGAGCACTCCTCAGTCGGTAACCGAGCAACTGGTCGCCGTGGCGGACCCGACCGGCGAATCGTCCGCAGGACTGGTCTCTGACGTCGCCAACTACCTCCCGACCGACCAAGTCTGGATCGAGCTGCGGAAGTACGAGACCCGACAGTGGATCGAGGTCGGGTCGGTCGAGATTCCGGACCTGTGGGCGACTGCCGAAGCACAGGCCGGCGACGAACTCCTGCCAGGCACCACCGCATTCACGATCAGAGGTACGCGCCACCGCGAAGGTGTTTGGGAAGGCGAGGACGTCGCCAGCCAGCACGGCGTCGCGTTCACCGTGTTCATCGTCTGCGCACCCACGTATCCGGAGTGCCACCTGCTGCGCCTGTCCAAGCTCGACGACCCGCTGGAGTGACCGCGGATGCGCAAGGCGGTCCTCGGCGGCGCACTGGCATTGACTCTCGGTCCAGCCGCCTTCCTGCTGGCAGTCGGCGCCCTGCTCAATCCCGCTGCCCAGGCCTCGTGCCTGCCATCGACGAGCAGCGCTTTCAGCAACGTCGGGAACCCGGGTGCCCCGATCCCGGAGACCTCCCATGTGGTCATGCCCTTGCCGGCAGGCACGTGGGTCAGGACAAGTGGTTTCGGTATCCGGGTTCACCCGGTCACCGGGGAGACCAAGCTCCACACGGGTGTTGACCTCGCGGCGCCGACGGGAACGCATATCCTCGCCGCGGCCGATGGGCGCGTCGTGTTCGCAGGTGCGGCAAGTGGATACGGGAACCTGATCCTCATCGAGCACAACGTAAGCGGGCGGACCGTCGCCACCGGGTACGCGCACATGTACGCCGATGGGATCCACGTCGAGGCGGGCCAGTCTGTGACAGCTGGCGAGTACATCGCCGACGTCGGCGTGAGCGGCTACTCAACAGGTCCGCACCTCCACTTCGAGGTCAGGACCGGTGGCGCCGACGGCGCGCCGGTCAACCCGGAGCCCTGGCTCGCGAGCCACGGAGCGGTCGATATCGAAGCCGGCAGCGACCCTACCTCCGCCGGCTGCACAGCCGCTGCTGGCCCGGCATCGCCGTTCAACGGCGACCGCCCTGGAAACCTCGTCGACGACCCGACGACCGACGGCCAGGTCACCGAGCGAACCGCGCACATCCTCGCCCAGATCCGGTCCAAGTTCCCGGAGAGTTCGTGGGCCTGCTGGTCGCCGCGGCCAGGCCAGCCCTCGGAGCACTCGCTCGGCCGCGCTTGCGACGGCACCTTCGGCAACGCTCTCGGCACAGCCGCGACTGGTCACGCCCTCGACTACGGCTGGAAGGTCACCAACTGGGTGAAGGACAACGCCAGAACCCTCGGCGTCGAGTACGTGATCTGGCAGGGCCGGATCTGGTCAGTCGCTCGCGCCGACGAAGGCTGGAGGAAGTACGACGGCGGCGGGATGCACGACCCCAACAGCGTCACCGGCGGGCATTACGACCATTTGCATTGGACCGCTGAGCCCTGAGGCCGGCTCCCCTAGGTTCTCAGGCCTGCGGGTGATGCTTCCGCCAGTCCTCCAGGAAATCTTCGAGAGGCTCGGGCGACGTTTTGGCTGGCCGCCGGGGCAGGTCCTGCATCGAGTCCGGCATAAACGGAGCACGCTTGCGCCACTGGCTGAAGTACCGGTGCGCCACCGTGAGTTCCACCTGCGGGCCGCGGTCGACGAACGCGGTCAGCACCTCGTCGAGCGTGGCTCCGTGCGTCACCGTTGCAACAGCGAGGTCCCTGACGGTCTGGGCAATGAGCGATGGGTACAACTTTGCGGTGTCCTCGGGCGGCTCGCCGTTGGCGTGGAAGTAGTTGGGTCGCCAGAGGTCGAACGGTCCGCCGATGGGGCACCCCTGCGGCCCATCGATCCAGTAGCCGCTGCTTCCCGGCTCGCCATGTCCCATGAGAGCGATGGTTGCACGACCTGCCGACAGATTCGGTCGCTCCCGTCCGACACCTGATGGGCATGAAGCTTCATCTCCTGCTCCCGATCGTCGGACCCGACTTCGGGGCGGTTGGCGGCTCCAGCCAACTCCGCGCGATCGTCGGGGCTCTGCTCACCTACGGCTTGATCATCTCCGTGCTCATGGTCGTCACCTGTGGCGCGACCTGGGCGATCGCATCCTCGAACGGCAGTTGGCACGCGGCGAGCAAGGCGAAGACCGGGCTATTCGTAGCATTCGGGGGCGCCGCGCTGACAGGTGGTGCGCTCGCCTGGGCCAACTGGCTGCTCGACGTCGGTGCGCAGCTGTGACCGATGAACAACTCGCCTTCGACATCGAGGCGATGCTCCGCGAATCCGCCGTCGAGGCAGCGCCCGGGTGGTCCGGAGCTCCGTTGGGCTTCACGGCGGCGTACTGGCCGGCGGCAGACCTGGAAGCGGCACACGAGCACTGGCAGTTTCTGCACAAGCTCGACCAGTCGCGAATGCAAAGCCGGATGTGGCACCGGGCGATTGCCGTGCCCGGCGGCGTCGCCGTTGGTGAGCACGGATTTGATCTCTTCACGGCCGACCTGCGCTGCGAGCCATGGACCCATCGCGAGCCGCACAGCGGCTGCCAATGCGTCGGCGATCTGGTCTACCAAGCGATCTGTGAGCCGCACGACTGGCACCTGATCGCGGGCGACGAGAACTCCGCGGTCGAGGCCTGGCACGACCATGCCTTCACTGGCTGGCGTGACCTGCCGATCGTGCCTGCCCGGCTGCGTTCCGTTGACCAGCCCGGGTTGTCGAAAGCCGCAACGAAATGGATCGCGGAGCACTACCCACCGTCAATGCAGGTCGTCGGTGCGCCCGTCATCACCGAGCGCAGCAACGGCGGAACTCGACACGTCCCAGGCCGCTCCCCCTGGGCGGGCTACGACATCTCCCACACGGCCGTGGAGCCGAACCGGAAGATGCCGCAGCTTCGATCGCGAGCCGTCGTACGCGAACCAGTTCAGGCGCAGAGGACAAGCTCCGGCCCCGCTCTCGGGGATTGAGCGGACGACGACGAACACCTGACCGACGTAAGCCCTACCCAACCTTGGAGGAACCGTGAATCAGATCGGACTGTACTCAGTGGTGCCCCTGCTCCCGATGGACATCGAGATCGACCCCAACTCGAATGGCCTGCCCGGCATCGGCCAGTTGCGCGGCATCGTTGGCGCCTCGATGACCGTGGGCCTGATCCTTGCCGTACTCGCCCTGATCATCTCCGCGGTCGTGTGGGCGCTCGGCGCCAACTCGTCGAACCCGCACCTCGCGGGGCGCGGCAAGCTCGGCGTTCTCGTCGGCCTCGGCGCCGCGATCATCACCGGCGCGTCCGTCGCACTCGTGAACTTCTTCTGGAACGTCGGCCAGGCCGTCTGACCGGCATCTACGGATCAAGGAGGCCGTGATGGTCGACGTATGCGATGTGCCAGTGATTTCCGGGGTCTGCGACGTGGCTGGCGAAGCCGCTGGCGCGCTCGTGTCCGCTCCGTTCGACTGGCTCGCTCAGGCGATGGGCAACGCAGCGGCCTGGATGTTCGAGTCGGTGTGGACGGTCTTCGACTCGACCACGATGGTCGACATCACGAGCAGCCAGTACACGAAGGTCTACAACATCCTGTTCGGAGTCGCCGTCTTCGTCATGCTCGGCTTCTTCATGCTCCAGGTGATCGGCGGGATGGTGCGCCGAGAACCGGCCGCGTTGACACGCGCCGCGCTCGGTTTGGCGAAGTCGATCCTCGGATCGTTCGTCGCGCTCGCGCTGCTGGCGATCGCTCTGGAGATCACCGATCAGCTCTGCATCGGGATCGTAAACGCCGCAGGCACCAACATGACCGAGATGGGTGATCGCATCGCTCTCCTCACGGCCGGACTCGTCGGCATCAATGTGGCGGCGCCCGGCGCTGGCGCGATCCTCACGATCTTCCTCGCGGGGCTCGCGATCGGTGCGGCGGTCATCGTGTGGATCAGCCTGCTCGTCCGGAAGGCACTCCTCCTCGTTGCCATCGTCTTCGCACCGATCGCCCTCGCCGGCTCGAGCTGGGACCAGACTCGCGGCTGGCTCGGCAAATGGGCGCAGTTCGTGATCGCACTGATCCTGTCCAAGGTCGTCCTCGTCGTGATCTTCCTGCTCGCCACAGCCCAGGTCTCTGCGCCGATCGACGCAGACCTGCAGTCGGTCAGCGAACCCATCGCGGGCGTCGTGCTGATGCTCATAGCCGGCTTCGCGCCGTACATGACCTACAAGGCGATCAGCTTCATGGGCTTCGACATGTACCACGCGATGTCGGCCGAGCAGGAGGCGAAGTCCGCGCTGAACCGGCCGATGCCGATCCCGATGAGCCGACGCCCGATGTCCGAGCCCGCCCAGGTCCTTGGCGGCGGTTCGGGTGGTGGCGGCGGTACGCCGCCCACACCAGCGGTGGCGCCTTCAGGCGGCGGGAGCATGGGTGGGTCCAATGCTGCGTCGGGAGGCGGTGCAGCAGCGATCGGAGGTGCAGCGGCGGCAGGAGGAGCTGTGGTCGGTGGCGTGATGGTCGCGCGGGAGGCCGCCAGCACCGGACCGCGAGCAGGTGCTTCCGTCGCGGGCCACGCCGATCAGCAGACAGCGGCGGCATCGCAGTCTGCGCCGCCGTCGGCGCCGCTGCCGTCTACCGCTGATTCGGTGCCTGCGGGTGCTGGACACTCAGGGCGCTGACCGTGAGCACCGCAAGTACTGGTCCGCGCGACTACGAGCTCTCGACAGTCAAGTTCTCCCGGCTGACTCGTCGCGGCGTGCTTCTGGGGTTGTCCGCAAGCCAACTACTCGTGGTCGGCGTGGGCGCAGTGGTGTTCGTCTTCGCGCTGTATTCGGGTGGCGGTGCTGCTCTGGCCTACGCCCTTCCAATCATGGCCGTCTCTGCGGGACTTGCATGGATCGGTGTTGGCGGGCGAAAGCTCGTCGAGTGGTTCCCGATCGTCGCCCGATGGGTGTGGCGCTCCAGCGGCGGCCAACTGCTCTTCCGACGTCACGTAGTGAAGCCCCGGCCGGCGGGAACGCTGGCCCTACCGGGAGATGCCGCGCGACTGCGCCAGTGGCACGACCCTGAGACCGGCGCCGTCATGGTCCATGACCCGCACCGCTCGACGCTCACCGCGATCGTCGGCGTCACACACCCCGCGTTCATACTGCTCGACCCGATCGAACAGCAGCGGCGTGTGACGAGTTGGGGACGAGTGCTCGCGACTGCCTGCCGGTCGGGTCGCATGTCTTCGGTCCAGGTCATGGAGCGCACTCTCCCCGACTCGGGGAAGGGCCTCGCGGAGTGGTGGTCTCAGCACGGCGCGCACGATGAGTCGTTCACGTCGACGACCTACGCCGAATTGATCGAGCGCGCTGGGCCGGCTGGCGAGCGCCACGCGAGCACCGTCTCGATCTCGCTCGACATGAAGGCTGCCGCACGCGCCATCAAGGCTGCTGGTGGCGGCAACCGTGGGGCGGCTGCGGTGCTGCGCCAGGAGATGGCGACGGTGACAGCCGCGTTGCGCGCTGCAGACCTCTCACCCTCAGCATGGTTGGAACCGGGCGATCTCGCTGTGGTCCTTCGCTCGGCGTACGACCCCGTCGTTGCCGGGGCCCTGGAGCGTCACGGTGACATGGGACGCGACCTCGCGACCGCCGGCCCGGTGGCGGTGAGCGAGAACTGGTCCAGCGTTCGCAGCGACTCCGCACATCACTGTGTGCTGTGGATCAGCGAGTGGCCCCGGTCGCTCGTCTACCCAGGGTTCCTCGCGCCGGTTCTGCTCTCCTCTGGAGTCAGGCGCACCTTCACCCTGCTCTACACGCCACTGCGCACAGACCAAGCTGCCCGCGACATCCGCAAAAAGAAGACCGAGTACATCTCCGACGCCTCCCAGCGACAGCGCATCGGCCAGATCGAGGACGCACAGCAAAGCGCTGAGTTCAACGACGTCCTCCAGCAAGAAGCCGACCTGACAGCGGGCCACGGCATCCTTCGTACGACGGGACTCATCGCGGTCAGCGCGCAGAATCCCGACGAGCTCGAACGAGCGGTCGCCGACATCGAGCAGGCAGCAATCCAGGCATCCTGCGAGACCCGCCGACTCTGGGGCCAGCAGGCGCAGGCGCTCTCGGCGGCTGCCCTCCCGCTCTGTCGGGCCGTCTGACCATCATGCTCCCTCTTTGAGTCGGATCCTCCGGATCACGTTGGCGACGTCGAGGTGGTTCTCGCGCCGCCACCGACGGATCCGCTGCTGCCCACCCGACCGTTCGTCTCGGCTCGCCCCGTTCTTTCGAAGCCACCAATCGAGTGCGTCCTCGGCATATCCGACGTACGCGATCGGCCTGCATCGCCGGATTCTGTCGAGCGCCTCGATCGGATCCCAACCCAGGGCGAGCATCGCCGCGAAACCCATCGAGGGACCCCTGTTGATTCCCATGTGGCAGTGGACCAGAACAGTCCCGCCACCATCGAGAGCAGCGAGGACGTGATCCGTGCCGGTGTCGAACCAGAGATCAGGCATCCTCTGTCCGCCATCGTCGACACCGAGCCAGAGGTAGTCGATGTCTGGCTTTACCTCGGCGACCCAAGCCTGGTCGTTCCACTCCAGTCGGGCGTCGACAATGGCAGTGATTCCGGCACCCTCGAGTTCATTGAGCTGACTGTGAGCCAGCGTCGAGCTTCGAGACTCCAGGTCACCCCGACCCAGAGTTCAGGGGTGACCTGGCTGGCGTTGGCATGGCGAAGTTCGGCGCTCATCATCGAGCGCCCGTGTACATGGTCGTGGTGCGCGTGAAGCTGCTCTTCCATGACCACTGGTCCATGACGTACATCGCGAAGTCGTCTTCGCTGAGTTCGATTACGTCGTCGACCGACATTCGGGCCATCGTGAGGATGCGGTCGTAGTCATCGGTGTGATCCTCAGGCTCAGGCAAGCTGAAGTACTGGTTGATTTCGCGACCTCGTCGAACGTCATGGAGTCGACGTTCGAGTTCCCTGATCCAGCGGTCTCGGTAACCCTCCAGCGCCTCCTCGAACACAGACCGGTGGCTGTCGCGATTCTCCTGGACACTCGCAACGAACTCGTCACGGTTGAGCCGTACGGTCCTCATCGGCCCAGCACCTCCTCCAGGCGAGCGAAGATGACAGTCCACTGCTCTCGCGTCACCGCGAAGGCGTTTGGCCGGTTTGCCATTCGGAAGAGATCGAAGTCCGCGAAGGCGAGGTGCTCCTTCAGTTCGTCGCGAGTGATGATCGGAGTGTCGAAGACGGAGCAGAGGCTGACTTCCGCGGAGTCGCGAAGCGCTTTCGGGCCGTCGGGATCGTTGTAGTTCTTGGCGTGTTCGAGTTCCTCGATGTGGCCGGACGCGATGCCCCATCCGATGACGCCGGACTCTGTGCCCGGACCGGAGACCCAGAAAAGGACGATGTCGTCTTCGCGGATCTCATCAGTGTGCCGGTCGATGGCGGGGTACTCGAAGTCCTCGCCCTCGTTCCAGCTTCGCTGAAGGGCCTTCGCGCTCCGCGGGCTGTACTGGACAAGCCAGGCTGGCAGGGCGGTCAAGTCCGCGCGGTTGTCGGGTGTCTCGCAACTCAATGCGCTCATCAGGGTTTCCTTTCGATCCTTTGCGGCAGGCATTCTGCCGCTCAGGGAGGAGTACGCAGCCCGAAGCGAAGCGGGGACAGGAAGTCGAAGGCTTTTCTTCGCCGCACGTGGACGCACCGGTCTACGGTTGATGCGTGGCCGACCCCGACATCCCCTGGTGGCGTGGACAATTGACCGAGGTCCCGACGATCTCGGCCGTCCGCCAGGCCATCGAGCGCATCGTTTCGGGTAAGTACTCGGGCTGGCGTGAAGGCGATAGGGAAGACTTGGTGTCGATCGTCCTGGAGAAGTACCTCCAGGAGTTCGGCAAGAACGACGAGAAATGGCCCCAGGACGAGTCCGGCGATCGAACCCTGCCGAAAGCGTGGCTTCGCAAGGTGGCTACGAACGCAGCGACCGACCTGGATCGAAGGGCGAAGGCACGACCCGCAGATCTCGTCGACTTCGGTGACGAGGAACACGAGGTCGAGTGGGATGCCCGGGCTGCGCTTCGCGATCTCGCAACGCCGTCCCTGTTGAGCGCGCGTGGCATTGCTGCTCAGCACGCACTCGACGCACTCAACGACGGCGATCGTGAGCTAGTCCGGTGGGCGTTGGTCGACGATGTCGACCTCTCTGAAATCGCGACCCGGCTTGGCAAGACGTACGAGGCCACGAAGAAGGCAGTGCAACGGGCCACTGCCAAGCTCAAGAAAGTCGTCGCCGACGATCCGGATCTGCGCGAGGCGCTCCTCGACCGGCCCGAGTATCCGCTTTGAGCTGAGGTCCCGGTCCAACACCTCCTTGATGTCCATTTCGACATTCTGGAGGCCAGCAAATGCCCACCTTCGAGGATCCGGCCGCTGACGCCGACGAGGCGCAGCAGGCACTGCGTGGTCTCGCCCACGCCACGCGCTCCATCCACGATCCGACGGACATCTATTCGACGCTCGGATCCCTCTCACGTGCCGCCGCGTCAATGAGCCAGTCGCTCCACCAGTTGGCGTCGTTCCACGATGGCCCCTCCCGAAAGACGGGTTGGGCGCCGGAGGATTCCGCCGGGGCACGCTCGGCGGCGTACCGGGTCTCCTGGGAGCTCCACCGTGCGGCCGAGATGCTCCGGCAGGTCGGCGAGACCATCGATCACGCCCATGAGGCCGAGGCGATCCTCGCCTACCACCGCGAGTTCCCTGACCAATTTCAGTCGACCGCCCCGGTCGCGGAAAACAGGATCGGCTTGTGAGCGGCTGGCAGGACGGCCGGCTCCACAGCGCCGTGCTCGTCTCACCGCGGCGTGAGCGCAGGCGCGACCGCCGGCTGAGGCGCGCTGCCGCGAAGTCCCGAATGACCGAGGACCGCGACACCCGGCGGGCGGAGGCCCGCACGAAGTCTGAGGCGATCACGGCGGAGCGGAAAGCAACGGTCGTATTGCCGAAGTCTGGTGACCGCGGGCCGGCTGCGCTTCGTACGCCTGGGCGGCTGCGAATCCCGCGTCACCAGGACACGTCGGCGACGTTGGCAGGTGCCTACCCGTTCCTCGCGGAGGGCGGTCTGGGTAGCGACGGAGTATTCGTCGGCCAGGATCTCTACAGCGGCAGCTCGTTCGTCTACGACCCGTGGGTCCTCTACGCCCGTGGCCTGATCACCGCCCCCAACCTCGTGCTCGCCGGAATCGTCGGATCCGGCAAGTCGGCACTGGCGAAGAGCCTCTACACACGCTCCATTCCCTTCGGTCGGCGCGTGTACGTCCCGGGCGACCCGAAGGGCGAGCACACCGCGGTCGCCGAAGCGGTCGGCGGCCGGGCCATTGCCCTCGGGCACGGGATGGCCAACCGCCTGAATCCTCTCGACGAGGGCCACCGCCCAGAGTCGGTCGACGACGCCCAGTGGCTCGCCCAGGTCACGGCTCGACGTCGCGACCTTCTGGGAGCCCTGGCCGAGACAGTGCTTGACCGCCGGCTGAGTCCGCTGGAACACACCGCCATCGACGTCGCACTGTCCGACGCGGTTCACTCGTCAGACGTGCCAGTGCTACCCATGGTCGTCGACCGGTTGCTCGCACCGGATCGCTCGGCTGACACGGATGGTCGGCTCGCGGAGGACGGCCGACTCGTTGGGCACGCGCTGCGACGACTGGTCGCTGGCGACCTAGCCGGGCTGTTCGACGGCCCCAGCACGGTGCGCTTCGACCCGACGCTGCCGATGGTCTCCCTCGACCTGTCCCGAGTCACCGAGAACGCCACCCTGATCTCGGTTCTGATGACTTGCGCCTCGGCATGGATGGAGTCCGCCCTCCTCGACCCCGCGGGTGGACAACGGTGGGTCGTGTACGACGAAGCGTGGCGCCTGATGTCCCATCCCGCGCTGCTGCGCCGGATGGATGCCCACTGGCGGCTGGCCCGTCACTACGGGATCGCGAACATGCTGATCTTCCACAAGCTTTCCGACCTCGACAACGTCGGCGACCAGGGCAGCGCGATGCGGGCGCTCGCCTCGTCGCTCCTCGCGAACGCGGAGACTCGGATCGTCTACCGGCAGGAGTCGGACCAGCTCGGCTCGACCGCCACGGCTCTTGGATTGACCGGGACCGAGCAGTCGCTCTTGCCGACGCTTGGCACCGGCCAGGGGTTGTGGCGGATCAAGCACCGTTCGTTCGTTGTCCAACATCAGTTGCATCCGGCCGAGCTCGAATTGTTCGACACAACGGGGCGGATGAACGCGGCCACTCCCCCACACCTGCACTCCGAGACGACCTCGGACGGAGGAATGTGATGAGGACGCAAACTCGCGGCCTTGCCGAACGGGAAGCCAAGATCGACGCCCTGCATCAGAAGCTCACCGATGCCGTCGGCGCCCTCGTCACCGGCGACGACTGGCGTAGAGCTTTGGAGTTCGCTGCCCGATTCCGGTCCCGCTCCTTCAACAACACCCTGTTGATCTTCAGCCAGCACAACGCGGCGTACCAGGAAGGCCGCGTGCCCGGTCCAGTCCCGACGTACGTCGCCGGCTTCAAGCAGTGGCTGAGCCTGAACCGCCATGTCATGAAGGGGCAGGGCGGGTACGCGATCCTCGCGCCCGTGACGGCCAGGTTCGCCTCGACGACGCCGGAGAACCCAGATTCGTGGCGACGTCTCGGTCGTGGCGAGAAGCCGCAACGGGGCGAGTCCGTGCGCTCGCGGATGATTGGTCTCAAGCCCGCTCACGTCTGGGACATCTCGCAGACCGACGGTGAGCCGGTCCCTGAACCGCCGCGCCCGGAGTTGCTCGAAGGCGAGGCGCCTGAGGGCCTCTGGGACGGGCTCGCGGACCAGATCGTGGCTCGCGGGTTCGAACTGCGCCTGGTGTCGAACGCCCGATCCATCGGTGGGGCGAATGGGCTCACCGACTACCTCTCCCATGAGGTCTCGGTCCGGATGGACATGGACGATGCAGCCCAGGTCAAGACGCTCGCCCACGAACTGGGCCACGTGATGCTCCACGGCCCCGACAACGTCGACGCTGCCATGCACCGCGGAATCGCCGAGGTCGAAGCGGAGTCGATCGCGCTCATGGTCGGTGCCGCCCACGGGCTCGACACCACCACGTACACGGTTCCCTACGTCTCGACCTGGGCCAGTGACGTGCCCGGCAAGTCGCCCGTTGAGGTCGTGCAAGCGACGGCCGACCGCGTCCGGGCGGCGTCGCTGACCATCCTCGACAAGCTGCCGACCTCGAAGGTTGGCGACGGCAATCCGCCGGGACTGGACCGCGACGCACTGAGCGCGCAGCGCGCTCCACAGTCCGTCACGGGACCAACCCGAACCCACGTCGACGTTCTCGGTCGCTGACCATGCTCAACAACACGGCGCCGTACCGACGCGACGACCACGGCAGCCTCAAGGTGCCCGTGGTGATGCCGTTGATCGAGGTCGTCATCAATGACGACGGGTACCTCGACATCCGACTCGACCGCGAGCCGTACGCGCCCGAAGGCGCGGTGACGCGCCGCGAGCTGGGCTCGATCGTCGAGTCGGTCGCCACCGACCTCGGCGCGCCGGTACGCGTCGAGGTTCATGAGTCCGACGGCACCACCTACACCGACATCGTCATGCCCGACGGCCGCGCCAGCGGCCAGACCGCGGCCGGCCAGGTACCCGAGGCGTCGCCATCCGCCTTCCTACCCGATGAAGAGGTCTCAATCGCGGTCATTCTCGGCCGGCACCAGCGCGGCGGCGACTCCTTGGAGAGCCGGCTGCCCCCGGTTCTGCTGGCGGCCCACCGCGGCCATGTCGTCTTGCTCGGACGGACCTCAGGAACCGTGAGGGTGATCGGCGAATGAACCCGCGCGGGCAGAGCGTCGACAACGACCTGGTCAACTTCGGGCTCATCGGTATCGCGGCGCTCGGCTGTCTCGCTGCTGCCCTGCGGCTCGCTGGAACCCTGACCGCCTGGGCCACCGGTGCAGGGCAGCCGACGTACGGCTGGGCGTCGGGATTGCGCGTGCTTGCGGACCCCGATCGACCGGGGAACGCCCTTGGGGCGCCGGAGATGTCACCGTGGGTCTACTGGCTCGTGGTCGTTTCGCTGCTCGCAGGCGTCGTCTGCTCGGCCTTGGTGGTGTGGCGCCGGCTCAACGGGTGGCGTGAACACAGCACTCGGGACCCTCGTCGCCTCGCGGGGATCGCGTCCTCACGCGACGTGCGCACAACTGCTTCAAAGAAGGTGCTGCTGGCGCGCGGTCGAACGCTCCGCCCCTCGCTCGACCACCCGAATGCTCCTGACGTCGGATACCTCCTTGGCCGGGCCCGAGGCGCGGAAGTCTGGGCATCCGTCGAGGACTCGATCCTGCTGTTGGGTCCACCGCGCTCGGGCAAGGGCCTGCACGTCGTCATCAACGCCATCCTCGACGCTCCTGGCGCCGTCATCACCACTGCGACCCGTCCGGACAACATCGCGGCCACGATCACGGCTCGCAGACGTCGCGGGCCGGTGGCGGTCTTCGACCCCCAGCGCCTGGCGGATGGCCTCCCGTCCGGTCTGCGGTGGTCACCTGTGCGGGGCTGCGAAGACCCACTGACAGCGATGATCCGATCGACCGGCCTCGCGTCAGCCACTGGATTGTCGACCGGTGGGGTCGAGTCGGGCGGGTTCTGGGAGGGCAAGACGCGCACGGCACTTCAGTCGCTACTGCACGCTGCCGCTCTCGACCGGCGTAGCCCGGCGGAGCTGTTCGGTTGGACGCTCTCGCCCTCGGCAGCCGCCGACGCGGTGGCCATCCTGAGCAGTGACCCTCACGCCGCACCGGGCTGGGCCGACTCGCTCGAGTCGATGATCCACTCGGACCCGCGGACCAGGGACTCGATCTGGATGGGCGTTTCCCTCGCGCTGTCCTGCCTGGCCGACCCGCGTGTCCTCGACGCGGTCTCGCCGGGGCCGGGCGAAGAGTTCGACCCCGCGAACTTCCTGACCAGCAACGGCACCCTGTACTTGCTCGCGACCGGTGCCGGCGCTGGCGCCTCCTGGTCACTGGTCGCGGCATTCATCGAAGACCTCGTCGAGACCGCACGTCACCTCGCCGCGGCCTCGCCAGGCGCCCGGCTCGATCCGCCACTGCTGATGGCGCTGGACGAGATCGGCAACCTGTCACCACTGCCGTCCATGCCGGTCCTGATGGCCGAAGGTGGCGGCACCGGCATCACCACGATGCCCGTGTTGCAGTCCCTCTCGCAGGCACGCGACAAGTGGGGCGACCACGCTGCGGGCGCCATCTGGGATGCGTCCATCGTCAAGGTCGTGCTCGGCGGCACCTCGGCCGCGCGCGACCTGCAGGACCTCTCGGCGCTCATCGGCGAACGGGACGAGCGAACGGACACCATCTCCATCGGTGACTACGGGTCGCGGTCTCTCCAAAGCTCGATGCGCCGCGTGCCCGTCATGCCCCCCGAGGCCATCCGCACGCTGCCGTTTGGAACAGCACTGGTCCTACTTCGTAGCGCGCCGCCTGTGGTGACCGAACTGCGCCCGTGGACCGCGCGCCGCGACGCCTACGAACTACGTGTCGACCGGAGCGCCGTCGAGGCGGCACTCCGACGCAGGTGACCGGG
This sequence comes from Nocardioides sp., assembly GCF_030019515.1. Taxonomy (GTDB): domain Bacteria; phylum Actinomycetota; class Actinomycetes; order Propionibacteriales; family Nocardioidaceae; genus Nocardioides. The sequence goes on from NZ_JASEEQ010000007.1 coordinate 78,776, forward strand.
CGCCCTGCGCCAAATCACCACTCGCGCTGCTTCTGACGCGTGATGTGCCAGCAACCCGGATGCCCAGAGAAGCACGGGTGGATGGATCGAACAGCTCGCCCCTGGCTACGCATTTTCGTCAACGCGCGGCGGGCGAGCCAGCGGTTCGCGTACGGGATTTTGGTGCACATGGCGACTCCACAGTTGTGACTGAGTGGAGTGACGCCTCGCCTCTATCGACGAACGGCACGGCGGCGGTGTGCGCTGATGCGCCCGGCTCACCCGCATTCCAAGGTCCGTGGAGCCGAAGGGACATTTCGAGGATAGCAAGTCAGGCACCGCGGCGCGGTCGGGCTTTCACACCTGATTCCTGAGAGCGGACGCCATCCGAAGCGCCGCGAGATGGCAGGAGTCAGAGATGACCATCCCGACCGATTTGAGCCTCCACGGCTTCATCGCTACCGCACCCGAGCTGAGCAAGCCCGACACCAAGGACGCCCGGTTCTACGCCCGCGTCGGCGTCGAGCACTGGCGCAAGGAGGCCGACGGGTCGTTCACCAAGCTCGACCCGACGTTCCACAACCTCGTGATGTACGGCGCGTCCGCCAAGCGCGCCTACGCCCGATTCCGGGTAGGCGACCAATTCGTCGCCTCCGGCTACATCACGGAGTACGAGAAGACTTGGAACGAGCAGCCCGTGCAGCGGGAGCAGTTCGTTGCCAAGCACATCGGCCACGACACGACTTGGACCCGCTACTCGGTGGACCGTACGCCGGCGAACCAGCCCGACCCGCCGGCCGACCAGTTGACTGCGGCGAGTGAGCCGCCGCGCGTCGTCGGCCTCTGATCGGGCACGGGTCATGCCGACTGTCGACGGCCAACAGGAATCACTGCTCGACCCCGACTACGACGCGAGCATCCATCCGATGTTCAACGGCGCCGCCGAATACACCGGACACGACGAACCCGTCGAGCCGCTCCGACCGCTGAACTGGAACCTGCTGTCCAGCGAAGAGGCTGAAGCCGAGTGGCTGGACCTCAACGCTTGGGTGGACTGGCTCCGCTCGACCTACGGGCTGCCGCCAGCCGTGATACCGCCGTACTGGCACCGCCACGACGAGTTGATCTGGGAACTCTCAGCCCTGCATCTGCACTGGCTGAACTCCTACGACCCCGACGGGTCACCGTCAGCGCCGATCATGTGGCACCGCGACTTCGCCGATGCCCGCCAGAGGCTGCGCGAATGGGTGGCCACCTGCGGGACCCGCCTCGATCGCGACCGGCCTACGCGACAGACGACCTGGCCAGGCGAAGACACCCAGCCATCCGGGGTCGAGGTCGTCATCGAGGACCGCGGTGCCGACTTCGTCGAGTTCGTCGTCCAGGACATCGCAGCCCGACGACGCATCGAGGAGCGGGTGCGCGCCGCCCGGGCTGGCTGATCCACAACCGCAGGCTGACATGCGCCGTCCACAGAACTCCACGCAGGCAGCGTCCGCAGGTCGTCCCAGCGGTGAAGTCATCAACCGGGACTCCGATCCCGACCGAAAGGAACCATCCATGTTGCTCTCTCACGCGATCACACTCGCCGAGGCCCGCTCGCACCTCGCAGCGCTCGCGAGGCGCGCGTACAACGACGAGGCATCTGCCGAATACGAGCGAGTCCTGCTCCATCTCGACGTCATTCACGGCGACTACATCCCCGGCATCAGCAACGTCGACGACGAGAGCGCCGACGTCCTCTACGGGATCGCCGAGCGGGCCATCGAAGACCTCGTGGCCCATGGCATCGACGCACTCCAGGTCGAACTGCTCCTCGACATGCTCGATGCGGCCAGGGCGAAAGACGTCCCCTGATGTACGCCGAGCACGGCGGCCAGCTGCGCGCCGAACTCAGCACGCTCCTGCGCCAACACCGCGTTCAACAACGCCTCGGCGGCGCCGGGAGTCACACCATCCCCGAGACGACGACAACCGACGAACGTCGACTGCTGGGAGAGCAAATCGGGCGCTACCGCCATTCAGCGCTTGTGTGGTGCGTTCAGGCGGTCCGCGCGGCGAACCCGCGGATGAACCTCCAAGGGACCAGCACCCGGACCCGCGGTCCGGCCGAGGAACTGCGCCACCGGCTCGACGTGGCGATCTCTAGCTCGAGCGGACTTCCAGGTCTCGACGAGCTGACCGCCGAGCAGCCGATCGCGATGGTCGAGTCTTGGCGGCAGGTCGCGCGGGCCGCAACGCTCGGCGAACACGACTTCGACGCCGGCCTCGGTTACGGCCGACTCTCGCAACTCCAGTGCATGACCCTTCTCAAGGATGCCTCCGACGTGGCCCGCGGTCTCGTCGGACTCGACCGTCGCTACTCCAACATCCCCGGCTGGCAGCCACTCAAGGAGGCCGGCTGGCTCGGTCGCGCTGCCGAGACGTGCGCGACCTTCGCCGGGTACGACGAGCCCGACTACACGATCGACCTTCGCGGGTGGCAACCCCGACGCACGCTCGTCGAGGGACCGGGACTGCCCGGGCTGGCGGGCGTGCTCCAGGCCCAGCACAACCTGCTTTTCCACCTCAGCGAGTTTCCTGACGCCCGAAGCCTGCGCCTCGTCCTCGACTCCCAGCGCATCGTCTCTCGTGACGCCGCCAACTTCGATCCACTCGCGGCGACGGCCTGGACCCGGCGAGCGTCGACCTACCTCCGCCTCATCCACGAAACCAACGACATCGGCGGGACGGTCGGCAACGGCGGCCCCGCCGCCGGCGAAGCAGCCCTCGCCGCAAGCCGGATTGAGCAGGTCACCCGCGCCGTCCAAGCCGGAACAGATGTCGCCGAGCCCGGGTCCCTCCGCCACCTCGCCCAACTCGGGCGCGAGATCGACGAGCGCATCACCCAGGTGATCCAGCAAGGCGCCCGAGAGCGGATCTACTTCGCCCGCGTGCCCTTCCCTCGTGTCGACAAGGACGCGGCTGGCCTTGTGAAGCCGCCGCGGCAGCGCTACGTGCCGATGACCGCCGACGTGTGCCAGGAACTCCTTAAACTGGTGCGCAATGAACTGCGCCCTGAGGCCGAGGTGCCCCGGGCACCGAAGAGGGCTGCTGCGAGTCGAGAAGAGCTTGCAACAGCCCTCGTGCATCGACCTGAGCCGCGCCGGGCGCACTCGGGCCCGGCGATGTGATCAGGCGATTTGATACGTCTCGTCGCCGACCTGGACCTCGACACGGAGCGTCCCGCCGAGCGCATCGGCGTACCGACGCAATGTGTCGACCTTGGTCCGGTCGACGTCTCCGCGCTCAATTTCCGACACACGCTTCTGGCTGATCGCCAGGGTCTCGGCCACGTCGGTCTGGGTCATCGCGAGCATCTCGCGAAGCTCACGAAGACGGTAGGCGCGGACCTCGGCGAGCATGCGCTCCTTGTGTCGTGCGCGCGCCTCGGAATTGCCCGGGCGCTCCTTGAGGAGTTCCTCGAAGGTCTTCGCCATCTCACTGCCCACCCTTCTCTTCTCGCAGCCGTGCCAAGTGTTCGTCGTACCTGTCGTCAGAAACGGGCACGTTCTTCCGGTACCACTTCGTCCACGCCCCCTGCTTGTCGCCGGCGAGCAGCATGATCGCCCGTCGCTTGGGGTCGAAGGCAAACAGGATCCGCACTTCGCTCCGGCCAGCCGAACCCGGCCGGAGCTCCTTCATGTTCTTGTGTCGCGACCCGACGATCGAGTCCACCAGCGGCCTACCCAGTCCCGGACCGTGCTCACCGAGGATCTCGATGGCCGCACCGATCTGGTCGTAGGTGTCGTCGTCGACCTCACGAAGCCACTCTTCGATCAGCTCGACGTCGACCTCCCACGTGCCATGAGCTCACGCTTTCCCTTCTATACCGTAAAGGGTATGCGGTTCGGGCTTATCTTCGTTCACAGCTCACCCTCCGATCGCTTGGGCGCCAGCGATTCGAGGATCTGCGCCGTCACCGGATCGACCGCCTCATCGGGCTGGATGTAGTGCTCCTTGGTGATCTTCGACGAGGTGTGCCCGAGCAACTCGGCAGCGAGATCCGCCCCACCGGCGCGGTCGATCACTGTTGCGACCGTTCGCCGGAAGGAGTGCGGCGTTACGCCCACGATGCCGGCCTCGTCCAGGACAGCCCGAAGCCGCCGCCGGATGTTGTTCGCCGTCAGCGGCGTCCCGTTGCGGCTGAAGAAGATCAGGTGCTCTGGATCCTCAGGCGCGATCTTCACAAGTCGATCGCGCAGGACCGCAGCCGTGAACGATGGGACCGACACCGTCCTGGTCGACTTCAACGTTTTCGGATGCGGTTGCCGATGCGTCGGCTTCCCAGCAGGCGAAACGATCGTGCCGGAGATCCGGATCGTGGCTGGCGAACTCGTCACGTCAACGTCGCACTTGCGAATGGCGAGAACCTCCCCGATCCGGGCGGAGGTGCCCAACATGACCTCGATGATCTGTTCCAGCTGCCCGTCTGGCGGCGGACCGGCGAAGCCGGGACCACGTCGCCAACTACGGACGGCGGCGCGGATAGCGTCGACCTGTCCCACGGACAGGGCCATCGCCTGCGACGGTGGCTTACGGAGGCGCGCTGTGTCACGCACCGGGTTCTTCTGAATCGCGTCGTACCGCACCGCCAGCCCGAAGGCGAGGCTGAGCACCGTTCTGGCCTGCTTGGCCATGCTGTAGCTCTTCGCCGTGGCGAGCTTCTTGATGAACTGGTCGACCTTGCTCACGGTTATCTCGCGCAGGGTGTAGCCCTCGAACACTGGCATGACCAGCTGGCGCATGTTGCGCTCGTAGAGCGCTCGGGTGCTCGGCGCCACCTTTCCCTCAAGGTCGAGGTCGGCCAGCCAGACGTCGACGAGGTTCGTGAAGGTGCTGTCGGCTGTCAGTTCGCCAGCCGACCTGTAGGACGAGCGGTCTGCCACGATCTTCTTGAGGTTGCGCTCGGCGTCCCGCTTTGTTGTGCCAGTCGCGGAGACTCGCCGCACCTTGCCGTCGTCATCTCGGAAACGCGTACGGGCTCGGAACTGGCCACCGCTCGCCTTGACGTAGGAGATGTCGCCGAAGGTTCCGATCGGGGTCCGTGGCCTAGCCATGAGCCATCACGCTCCCTCGGGCGAGTGCCCCGGCTCGCGCTCGCGCTGGCTGGCGAGCCACGCGTGAACGTCGCTGACGAAGTAGCGGAGTTGGCGGCCGACATGGACGGCGCAGGGGCCCTGGCCGCTGAGGCGCCAGTCGTAGAGCGTTCTGACCGGCACGTGGAGGTACTCCGAGAGTTCCTCGATGCTCAGAAGCGGCTCCAGGCCGCTCAGCGTGGTTGTGGTGGTCTCCATGCTCGTTAGGTGAGCAGCGGCGCCCGCACTGTTCGGCACGTACCGTGCCGGCTCCGCAGACCTTTCGGCTCTCAGGCTCCCAGTGGGTTCCTGGACCGAGTTTGTGGACCGTAAGTGGTACGAGAATCAAGTCTCTAAATGCTTTCAGGCTCGGAATCCGTAGATTCCGAGCCTGAACTTTGTAGCGGGGGCAGGATTTGAACCTGCGACCTCTGGCTACTAGGTCAAACCACAGCAAGGCCGATCACCGCACGTCAACGGAGATCGCGTCGTCGCCAAGGTGGTCCATGTGGGCCGAGTGTCAATGGCCAAGTTGCGGTCCCCGCTGGTGGCCAACTGAAAGTCCCCACCCTTCGCTGAGGTTCAGCTGGTCTTGAGTCGTGTTCCTCCCTTCGCTCGTGCCTGTCGCATTCGGTAGGAGTCGCCGTCGGTGACGACGGTGTGGCAGTGGTGCAGGAGCCGGTCGAGCATGCTGACCGCGGTGGTGTGCTCGGGCAGGAACCGTCCCCAGGACTCGAAGGGCCAGTGCGACGCGATCCCCAGCGAGCGGCGCTCGTAGGCGGCCGCGACGAACCGGAACAGCAGCTGTGCGCCGGTGTCGTCCAGCGGCGCGAACCCGAGCTCGTCGACGAGCACGACGTCGTTGCGCAGCAGGGTCTCGATGATGCGACCGACTGAGTTGTCGGCAAGCCCTCGGTAGAGGGTCTCGACCAGTTCGGCGGCGGTGAAGTACCGGACCCGGTGACCGGCCTCGACCGCGGCGATCCCCAACGCGATGAGGGTGTGGGACTTCCCGGTGCCGGCGGGTCCGATCAGGCAGACGTTCTCGCTAGCGCGGACCCACTCCAGGGACGCGAGGTAGTCGAACGTCGCGGGCGGGATCGACGAGGCGGCGACGTCGAACTCCTCGAGTCGCTTGGCGACGGGGAACGCGGCCTGTCGCATCCGGGTGCGGACGTTGGACTCATCACGCGAGGCGATCTCGGCCTCGACGAGGGTGCGGAGGAACTCCTCGGGCTTCCACCGTTGCGTCTTGGCGGTCACCAATAGCTCGGGTGCCAGCCTGCGCATCGCGGCCATCTTCAACCGCTTCAGACCCTCGTTGAGGTCCGCGGGCAGCGGCGGCGGCGTCGTCGCGGTCACGACACCTCACCCCCATCCGTGGTGTCGATCCGGTAAGCCTCCAGCGACCTGGTGGGCACCGTGGGCAGGGTCATGACCAGCGCCTGACCGGCCGGCGCCGGACGGGGTGCGTGACCGTTGGTGGCCAGGATCGACCTGACGTCATCAGCACGCCACCGACCGAACGCCACCGCCCGCTCCAACGCTGCCAACAGCGGATCCGTGCCGTGCGCGGCACCCAGCGTCAGGACCTCGGCGATCTCGGTGCCCAGCTTGGTCACCCCGGCTGCCGCAGCACCGGTCAGGAACTGCTCAGCGACCGGACCCAACGCGAGGAACTCCCGCTCGACGGTAGTGCGACCACGCGCCGCCCGGTTCGGACCGGCCGGCCGTGGGCGGTCGTAGTGGGCATCGTCGATGCTGACCTCGCCTGGCGCGACGAGGGCGTGTTCGGCGTGGACCTCCCCAGTGATCGGCTCGACCACTCGTAGGACACGGTCGCGTTCGTCGACCAGCAACGTGACGACTGTGCCGATCAGCCGGTTCGGGACCGAGTAGCGGGCCGATCCGAACCGGATGCAGGACAGCTTGTCGACCTTGCGGCTGATCGGCTTCGGACCGACCTCGAGCCGTAGTGACGGCAGCTCGCCCAGCAACTCGGCCTCGGTGGCCAACCGCTGCTCGGGAACGGCATGAATTTCCGAGTGCACCGCCGTGTTGACCTCTGCGCACCAACCCGCGGCACGCTCGTTCAGGCCTGCCAGGCCGTCGGCCCACGGGTCGTCGTCGAGCTCGAGTGGCACCAGGAGGTCGTCCTTGGCGTAGCCGACCAGGTTCTCCACGATGCCCTTGGACTCCGGGTCCGCGGCATGGCAGAAGTCAGGCCGGAACCGGTAGTGGGTCGCGAACCGGACATAGTCCGGGGACGGGACAACAACGTTCGCGACGACCCCGCCCTTCAAACAACCCATCCGATCAGCGAGCACCGTCTTCGGGACACCGCCGAGGACCTCGAAGCACTCCGCCAGCATGCCCAGGGTGGTGGCCTGCTGCTCATCGGCGGCGAACCGGACAAACCGGAACCGCGACCACGCGAGCACCGCGCAGAAGACGTGGACCTTGCGTCCGGCGACGATCTCCTCGCCCCAGTCGATGGCCAGCACCTCACCCGGCGACCAGATCGCCGGACGACGACCACTCGCACGCGCCTGGCCGTGGCGCCACTCCCGCTTCGCCGTCGCGACCAGACGCCGGAAGTTGCGGTCCGAACCCTCGTAGCCCGCCGCCCGCGCCGCCGGCAGCAGCCGCTTCGCGCTGATTTTTCCGAAGGTCTTGGCGACCGCCTCGGCGACCAGCTCGGCGACCTCGTCATAGTTCCGCGCCCGGACCGGCTTCGCCGGCACCTGGCCAGCCCCGAAAGCCTCGTGGGCCTCGATGATCCGTCGCACAGTCTTGTGTGTCGTGCCGCAGATCGCGGCCGCCCCTCGGTAAGTGCCTACATCTCGGTAGGCGGCAATCACGTCCATTCGTTCCTTCGCGTTCTTCAATGGAGGCCCCTGCGTGGTGCTCGATGGTCTGGTTGGCACCGCCACCGTCACCACGCAGGGCCCTCACCGTCGGTTACGACACGACGCGAAGGGTGGGGACTTCTATCTGGCCACCAGCGGGGACCTCGACTTGGCCACCAGTGGGGACTTTTTCATGGCCACGGACACTCGGTAGCGAATTGCATGCCAACGCCGCCCGATTGACTGCGGGGACAAATCCGAACGATTTCGTCGGCGCAGACGCCTTCGCCGTCGTGACTCGCCGGCTGTCCGACGCGCGCTACTTGGACCTCTCAGGCCCGTTCTCAACGTTCAGTTCTGCGCAAACCGTGGCGCTAGAGATTCAGGGTGAGTTCAGCGACGACGAGAGCGACGACTACTTCGTCGAGGTTCGCCCGCTCTTATTCGGCGAACCCTACTTGCGCATTGTCGGGCGGAGCAGGTAGATGCCGTCCGCAGACGGCGGTGTGGCGTCCCAGTGGCTGCAGGCAGAATGTGCTGTCGGTTCGTCGTAGAACGAGTCGAGCCTCGCGCGCCTGGTGACGGTCTTTGCGGGGCGGTCAGGACGCGGCGACTTCGGCGTGCCGTTCGAAACAGGACCCGTTGCCGATCCGCCTCCGTGAGCCTCCGCCTTGTGGTCCTCTGGCTCGGTCCCCCTGGCTGATGGGGCGGGCGTTGACGAGTTCTACTCGCACGATGGCAAGCGCCTCGCCATCGGGGATCAGCTTGACCGCATGCGCGTGATGCGCCCTTATGGTGATACCCAGAGTGAGTTGGAGATCTCTAATCAAGCCGATCGATTACGGAGGCGCGTCCATTGCAGGTGCCTGGTGGAGGGCGTCGGTGTGGTTCAGGACCCAACCGCGTCTAGCGGCTCAGGGACGAGGCCCAGGACGACCGAGTCGATCTCGTCCAGAATCGAACCCAGCCGATCCTTGATCATCGAACGCGCAGTCGTGAAGTGCTTTGCCCCAGCGATATCAACCTCGCTGGCAACGCGCTCGGCCTCGCGGGCAAGCTCGACCAAAGCCCTATGTTCCGCGTCTGCCGAGCTGTACACCGGAATTGGAATAGCGAACACGTACTTATCAAAGTGTCGCGCTCCGAACAGCCCAATCGTCTGGAGCGGCTTCACCCGTTCAAGTAAGGCTCGGGAGTTCAGGATCGCAGTTAGGTATAGCGCTTCGGACTCGCTGCTGGCCGCGCTCCAGTACAGCCCAAAATCGATGATCGCTCTCTCGTCAGTCACACGGGCCGCAGCCAAATTCGATCCAGCTTTTGTGTAGACGACCCGGTGGGTCGCGGCGGGGATCTGTGCAGACAGTTGGCCGTGAAAGTCGATCCGCTCCAGCAGGGCAGAGGAGTCCGACGCAGCCCTATTGGCCGCCCAGAGGGCTTCTGCAGCCCGCCACCACTGACGCAAGCCGTCGTGTTCCTCAACTTGGGCGGCAGTCATGATCGAGTCGTTGCGGATCGGCAGCACGGCGCGTCGAGGATCGCGAGTTCGGAACGGCAGCACGCTCTCGCCGAGGTAGACGTCGCGCAGGAAGGACCGCTCAACCGAGGCGTGGAGCGACTGCACCTCGCGCCATGGCTTCTTCTCGAGGTTGGTACGCAGCGACTCGACCGAGACGCGTCCGGCTCCGGGGCCTAGCGGGCCTGCAGGAGCATCCGTGGCGAATAGGAGGACAATCGGCGCCAACACCGCGCCCTGCCGGAACCGCTTCTTGTAAGCGGACGGCTCAGGTGCCGACTCGGAAGATTGCTGCAGAACTCGCCCGGGGGAAACCTGGAACTGGTCGGCTACGTCGCGCCAAGCACCTGTGCTAACGCGCAGGCGGGACCGCCACTCAAGCACGTTGGCCGACATGCGGCGCGCCGACGGGGCCCGACTCCCTCGGATGACGCACGACACCATGGGGAATCCGGTGGGCGCCTTTGAAAGGTCCCACGATTCGTCGAAGGCGACGCTGAGTGGACCGTATGACGGAGAGCCCCAGGACCCTGCTCGGAATCCGTCATGCGGTTGGCGGGTCATCGTGCCATGGGGCATCACAAGCGCGAAGTTTCCAGTTGGTCGCAAGTACAGCTCGATGGTCCGGACGGCAAATAGCGTCGAGAGGTCTCGCGAGGCTGCCCCGAGGCCACCGGACAGGAGCCCTCGAGCCTTTGAAAGGCGCTTGAAGCGAACCTGCATGGGCTTCGTCATCTTCGCGTAGCGGAGCCACGGCGGGTTGCCGACAATGACGTCCACTTGGTTCGCGGGGTCTGACAGCCAGAGCGGCCTGATCAGGTTCCGCACGTAGTAGCCCCAGATGTGATCACGCCCGCTGGCGTGTAAGCGCCTCATGGTGTCGAAAGTTTCGACCAACCGATCCGTGTCGTTCTCGTGAACGCCCAGTTGGAAGAGCACTGGCAGGATGAGGTCACGGCTATTCTTGGTGGACGCCTCCCGGGCACGCTCGGCCATGACGGTGACCAGTCGATCAAACTGAGACGCATCGCTCAACACCGATCGAGGGAAGACCAGGTCGTCGCCGAACAAGGCGCCGCCGCCGCCTTCCACGAGGTCGTCACCTGTAGTCGAAACCGAGATCTCGTCCAGCCCTCCGAGCAGATCAGAATGCTGTTCCCACTGGATCGAGTCACCGAGGTACACGGGGATGTTGATGGCCGAGCGGTCGTCGGCCGACAATCTGTCGCGCCCGATCGCAAGCAGGTACGTCACACGAGCGAGCGTGACCGCGACCGGGTGTACATCCATGCCGATAACGCGGTGTGTGACGGCCTCAACGGCCGCGGAAGGCGACATACCGGCGGCCTCCGCGGCAAGAAGGAACCGTCTGATCGCGTGGAACAGGAAGGTTCCAGATCCACAGGCAGGGTCGAGAACCCGCTGTTCTAACGGTTCGAGGATGGCCGACTCGACGACCCGATCAGCCAGCCAATCAGGTGTGTAGTACTCGCCGAGGCCGGCGCGCGAGGCCGCCGGAATTACGGACTCGTAGAGCGCCTTCAGCACGTCGTGATCGACGTGACTCCAGTCAAACCGTCCGATTCGGTCTGCGAGGACCGTGATGAAGCTCGCGCCACCCTCGACGTCAAGCACCCAATCAAAGAAGTCCGCTTCCACAACCCCGTAGATCAGTGAGTCTGCAAATGCGGTCCCCCGGGCCAGCGTGTGCGGTGTTAGCGAACCTCGCCGTGACACGTCGAAGCCCACCACTGCGTGCGCAATGATCTCTGCTGACAGGACAAGCAGGGTGTGATCGATGAACAGCTCTTCGTCATCCTCGAAGCCCTTTCCGAAGGCCGTCCGCAAGAGCTTGGCCCAGAGCTCACGCTTGAGAATCACCTCGTGCTGACCAGCCGACTTCTGATAGAGCGCCTTCAGTGTGGCGTGGTCTAGTAGGTGCGCCGGAGACTCGGCGCCTAGCCGGCGCCTGATCTCGATTGGCGAAGGGGAGATCTCGATATCGGTGGCGAGTACAGCCTCGAGCCAACCCCGCAGGCGTTCATCGTCAGGGTCTTGAGCGCTAAGGCTAAGTGTGGCCACTAGGCGGAGCTCACCACCCGCAAGGTGATACAGCCTCCAGTCCGTGCCATCGGTCAGGATCCCGACATATCGGGTGCCGAGCACGCTGGAGCGGGTAGCAACGTATCCGGCAAGCTGGACCTCTGAATCCTTCAGAACTCCGGGAGCGCGGAGGTCCTTCTTCACCTCGATCACCGCGTGGCCGATCTCTACGTCGAGCCGACGTCGCGTTCCGTCCGCTGCCGGAACCTCGAGCTTCGCCACATGGTCGGGAGCGATGTTTAACCCGCCGGAAGTGAGAAGCAGGTAGATGTCCGCCTGCAAGTCGGCTTCTGTGCGGTTGGCGTCTCTCGAAGCGAGCCGCGATACGACGTCGGCGGGCGTCACAGGCACTAGTACTCCCGGGTTCTTGATTCGGCGAGCGCGAGCCTAGTCGTCGGCGCCCCCACTACCGCTGAACGCCGCCGGTGTGAAGACTGAGGCCACCCAGCCGCGTCGAGGAGCCAGGTATGCCGTATGCAGCGCAGGTCCATCCACAGGATGTCAGTTCGGGTCGAGTGGGCGAGGTCCTGCGTGGCATCTCAGGGGCTGCTGCGTGCGCCCAGTACTCGGCGATTGACGCAGCCGTTGCCTACGCGTCAGATCGGGGTGTCGTTCTGCTTGAACAGGAGCTCGCGACCAATCAATGGTGGTTTCGAGCAAGCAAGCGTTTTCTGGTCAGCATCGACTACGGGATCACCGATCCGCGGGCACTCCGCCGCTTGTCTCGGATCGCGGGTGCTGAGGTCCGTGTGCCCAACGCGCGGGCGGTGCTCGGCTCTCGCTCGCTCAAGCCTCCCAGCACGTTTCATCCAAAGGCATACCTGTTCCGCGGGACGTCGTGGGGATCTCCATCAGCTCTCGTCGTGGGCTCGGCAAACCTGACCGTTAGTGCACTGGTGACAGGCTCGGAGGTCGCTACTAGCCAGAGCTGGTCGGGGACCCTGTCGCAGCCCAGCCGCGCACTGCTCGAGCAGGCTCGAGCCTTCTCTGAGTGGTTCGACGACGCATGGCACGCAGCCGACCCCCTCGACCAGGTGCTATCTGAGTATCTGGAGCGCTATAGGACGACCCCGAAGCCGCGCGGGTCTGCGGAGGACCGGACGCGAGCTGTCAAGGTCTACACGGCGCCCGCGGCGACTAACGTCGCCACGGGCACCTACGCCGTCCAGCTAATGGCGGCCCGTGCCTATTGGATTGAGACGGAAACGTTGTACAAGAACCTTCACCATGCCGGGAGTCAGCTCGATATGCCTCGAGGTACTCGGGTGTTCTTTGGGTTCGGTTCGGAAGCCAGTGCAGCGAGGGGGGTCCTAGGTTACGTTGCCCTGCAGGTCCCCGGATTCAGGGAGGTTGAGCGCTCCGTGAAGGCGGCAGGTAATCAGATGGATAAGGTGAACCTCCCCGTTCCTGGAACTGATGGACCGCCGAGCTACGAGCACTCGATCCTGATCTTCGAGCGCGACGGTACGGCCAACAGCGGGGTGCCGAAGTTCAAGCTGACTGTCACGGATGATGCTGGCCTGGCCCAGCGGAAAGCGTCAGCCGCGAACTTCGTGGACCTACAGATGAAGGGGAACCGACGGTACGGACTGCTCTTCTGAGACCCGGCGTCTGACGGGACGACCCGACGGGGGCGACTCGTAGCCGTAGTGCGCAGAAGCTCTGTCCCAGAGGGCCGCACAGACGGCGGTACGTTCGCTATCCCAGCAATCTCCGTTGGAGGCATCGCGTGAAGCTGCATCATCGTCACCCTTCCCTGGCCGCAGAGCGGCTGGCGGTGGCCCTCGAAACGGGGGTCGTGACGCCCGACGTCGCACCCCTCGTCGCGATCGCCAACGCACTGAGGATCCCCGAGCGTGGGCACGAGGAGCGTCACGCAGAGACGAAGGCTCGGATGCTGCGCGCCTACGACTTGGCGGCAACCGGCGGCGACGCCGGATCCCGCGACGGCTGCTAACTGGTCCACGCCAATCGGCCGTTAGCCGGCCTGACGGCCAGCGCGGGTCGCCGCCTGCCGAGCGAAGCTGGCTGAGTCAGTCGCCGCGTGGCTCTCAATCGAGACCAGCCGCGAATCAGCGTGAACTCAGCGCCGCTCTCGACACACTGACCGGCGCAGCGCCTGAGCTGAGACGACGTGTGCTCCACTTCGGCCGCCTGCCGAGGACAGGTGCGAGCGGTCGGTGCGGTCGCCGGTCCAAGATGACGGGTCGGTGGCAGATCGTTGGTGCACCCGGGGGTTGTGGTCATGGGGGGATGTGGCCGCCCCAGTCGCACCGCGATCGCTCTTGGCGTCGCCGGTGCCGCTCGGGAGGAACTGGACCGTCGGTGCCCGTCACGGTCAAGCGGGACGCCTCCGCGGCCGCCGTGGCCGGCCGCGGGGCTGGGAACCAGGGAGGAGCCGGCGCCAGCAGCACCCCCGCCGCTATCTGCCAGGCAGGCCTCGTCGAGGAGCACCTCAGCGTGGTTTGACCAGCTGGCGGAGAGCGAGCACGAGTCAGGAGTCTGCGAATCGATCGAGGACGTCTCGGCGCTCGGTGCGGGCCTCACTGATGAGGCGATCTCGAAGACTGGTTCGACCCTCGGCAGAGAGCCGCCCGATCGCGAGCTGGTTGACGCTGACGCCTTCCTCGGCCGCGTCGATGGTCAGGCTTCGGTGGAGAGACGACGGCATGCGAAGCAGGACCTTGCCGTTGTACGGGCGGTCCGCGAGCGACTCGGGGACCGGCTTGCCGTCCTCGCGGAGGTCGGCGACAGCCTGGTCGATCAGCGCGCGGAGCCCCCGAAGCGCCTCGCAAGGGTCGGCGCCGAGCCAGGAGAGACCTGGACCCCACTCGAGGGCGGTGGCGATGTACTCCTCGTCCTCGGGCGACCAAACGACTCGATAGGCGTAGTGCGGCACCGGGTCCGTGCTCTGCTCGCTCTCGACGCTCATTGGACTCCTCTTGCCCTGATCCATCAGCTGAATGGCCGCATGAGATGATAGCGCGGGAGTTATCATCCTGTTTGAAGCCCGGACGGCCGTCGGGCTACTGCCAATGGCGTCCGTCGGGCGCCAGTTATCAAGCCACACGTCTACGCGGCTTCGGCGAGGGCGTCTCGCACGATCTTCCAGACCCCGCCGATGCCGTCTGCGGCGATCCTGGTCAGGTACTGGCCCGGAAACTCTGCGCCAAGGTCTCGAAGGTGATCCCACACCACCGGTGCGGCGCTGGCAGGCTCGCATCGATAGCCGTCGGGGGTCACGGCGTACAGCTCGTCTGCGTGGTCTGCCAGTACTTGCTCGAGGATGTCGCGATCCTGTTGGTCGGTCAGGTGTCCACACACGTCGCTCCACCAGAGACTCCTGATGAAGGCGCACCTCTCTTTGTCAGTGCTTTTGCTCTTGAGGCAAGCGACCAGCCAGGACCGCGGCTTGGTGATGCGGTCTCGACCGCTCCGATAGCCCAGGGCGTCGAGCAGGTCGTCCAACTGGCGCTCGCCGAGTGCAACCTGGGCCTCTCGAAGCAGCGCGTCGTCGGCGCCGATCGTCGCGTCCGCCGACGGCGATAGCCCTGCATCAGTAGTCTGATGGTTCACCATGGTGGTCCCGCTGGTGGTTTGCCTGACGCCAGTGTCAGGTCGTGGTGCCAGAACTGTCAGGTCGTTGGAGTCAGAACTGTCAGGTCGCACGGTGTCTCCTGTCATCCCTGACGGGGTGCGCGTCGGTGACGGGCAGTCGGGCATCGATGCGGACCGGACAGCCTTCGCCATGACGCCCTTCCTGCCGGCGGCGCTCGCAGCGTCCCGACGACGATTCACACCGGCCGCGCCGGACGCAGCGGCCCACCTCTCACGTGTCTCCTCGGTCATCGCAAGCTGGTAGACGATGGGCCGCCGGTCGGCGGGGATCTTGGCGGCGAGGCGCTGGTCGCCCTCGCTCAGGTAGCCCTGATCCACGAGGTCGGCGATATGTCGGCGCACCGTGCGATCGGTGCAATTGAGGGCGCTGGCGATCCTAGGAATGCCGGGGTAGGCGTGAGCCGAGCCTTTGTCGGCGTGCTCGGCGAACGTGATCAGCACCAGCTTTCGCGTGCCGGTCAAGCGGGTCTCGTTGATCGCCCACTTGACCGCCGGGATGCTCATCGGCCCGCGGGGGTCGGGTAGATCGCGACGGTAGACGTGCAGGGTGACATGGTGCTCCAGGTTGGTTGAGATCGGTGGGTCGTCGTCGGATTGAGCGCCCGGCCAGGGGCGCCCCATAGGGCCGTGGGCTTGTCATGTGACGCACGGCGTCCGGGTGGCGGACGGTGCGACCGTTGCGGAAGCGCTGGGCCGGGCTCGCTCTGGCGCGGGGCCCGGGACTCCGTGGGGTCCCGGGCCTCACTCGCGTCCGCGGCGAGACCGGTTGGCTAAGCGGCACCTGCGACGGGGCTGTCGAGCGCGTCGTCGTCTGCGTCGGCGCCGACCCACCGGCGCATCTTGAAGGGGCGCCCGTCGTTTCGGGACCTGGAGCCTCTGCAGGGCTCCCACGACTCGGCATCCACCATCGACTTGCCGTCGCCCGTGTGGACCCCCCACATCGAGGAGTACCGGGACGGGTGGATCTGGACGGGTGACTCGTCGTGGCGAGCGCGGACTCGGTTCACCGATACGTATCCGTCGTTGACCTCGGCGTCGGCCCGGCACAGGGCCAGGAAGAGAGCGTGTGCGTCCTGACCGTCAACGTGTGCGCGGTGACCGACAAGAGCAAGAACCTCGGCCATCGGGGCCGGCTCCCACCGAGGGTCCGCCGTCCCACCTGCAGCAGCCGCCATCAGAGCATCGCCCCGACGGTGGGGATCTGCTGGAAGAGCGCGTCAACGTCGTCCAGATCGACCATGATCACACGCGAGCCGAGCCGGTACCCCGGCAGCGAGCCGTCGGCGATCCGACGCCTGAGCGTCTTCGTACAGGTGCCTGCGTACTCGGCGGCGGCCGGCAACTTGGCGCGCCGCGGCCGAGTGCATGTGACGGTTGGGTGCTTCATGGATTGACTCCGATCGCTTGACAGCCACGGTGTTGTGAATGTCGAGCCGGATCAGACCCGCGGGCTGCGGTTACTGTCTTGGCCTAAGGAGTCCGAGGGCGTCCGATGGCGTCCTCAACGGCCTGGTTTAGGGCGCTCGGGTCGGAGTTTCCCCAGGTCAGCGCGGGTCCGGACGTGCCCCAATGTGACTTCCGCCACTTTCAAGGAAACGTGTTACGTTCGGTCACGTGCGGCGGTGGCCGCCCGCTCCGCGCGAGCCGAAAGACGCCGACCGAGGTCACGGTCGCGTTCCAACCGGCTGTGCTGGTAGCGCATCGCCATGGACGGCGTGCTGTGGCCGAGGCGATGCATGAGCTCGGCGAGGCTCGCGCCCTCCTCGCCGGCCATGCTCGCGCCGGTGTGTCTGAGGTCGTGAAGGTCGAGGTCGGGCCTGCCTGCGCGGCGACGCGCCTCTCGCCAACCGAATCCTGCGCGCTCGATCTTGCCGTCGCGGCCGAGGACGGCGGTGCGCCCGTTCAGGGTGGCCTCCGACAGGTGGAGTTCCGGGTCTCGGGCCGAGGGGAAGAGCAGGCCGTCGTCACCCGGGGCGGTGTGCTCCAGCAGGTGCTGTCGGACTGCGGGCAACATGAACGCCGGGATGGACACCGTGCGAATTCCGGCGTCTGTCTTAGGCGCACCGACAACCGCGGCGGTTCGGCGTCCTCGCTCGGCTTCGCCGGTTCTGGCCCGGACAACGCCACGCCCGACCTTGACCCAACCGAACGCCTCGCCGTCGTCGTCACGGCCGAGGACGACGTCGGATCGGCGGAGTTCGCGCAGCTCACCTGAGCGGAGTGCGCACCAGGTAGCCAGCAGCAGCAGCAAGCGTAGGCGCTCGGGCATCGCCTCGACCATCAGCGCCAACTCGTCGAGGGTGGCGGGTTTCAGGTTCCTCCGGCTACTGCGCACCCCGGCACCTCGCAGCTGCGCTGGATTCTTCGCGAGCAGCTCGTCCTCGATGACCGCCGTGTTCAAGATGGTCCGCAGGGTCGTGTACGCGTGCGCCTTCGCTGCGGGCCCAGCGTCGAGGTCGTCGTACCACTCGCGGACGTCGGCCCTCGTGATCTGGTCCAGCGGGACGTCTCCGAACCGTGGGTACACGTGCACGCGCAGGGAGGAGCGGTACTTGTCGCGGGTCAGCGGACGGAGTGGCTGGCCCTGGCTGTTGCGCCTCGCCTCGATCCAGCGATCCGCGTAGGCCTCGAGAGTCGGCAGGCGCCTCGCCTCCGCCGCGCGAAGCTCATCCTCTAGCCGGATCTTTGGCGGCCGCCACGTCTCGGGGTGTTCGACTCGCTGCCGTTCGGCTGCCAACCAGGCCTCGGCGTCGATGCGCGCCGTGAACGTCATCGGCGCGGAGACCGTCTCGCCAGTGGGGCCGGTGTAGCGGGCTTGGTAGCGACCGCTAGCCAAGCCGCGGATGCTGCCGAAGGATCGCTTTCTGGCACGCCGCACCATGCTCGGCTGCTCCTCTCGTGCCATTAGTGTGCCAGTTGGGACGGTCCACCTGTCCGGGAGAGTCCAACAACGAGACTCGTTGGGGGCGTCTATCTGTGCAGGTCAACCACATTATGGTCGCGACCTGTCCAGATGGGTACAGATTCGAGATTTGGCATAACGGATTCTTCAAATCCCTCCGCCACCGCCAGCCATGTGAGTTGATCACGTCGGAACCCCCGTCGAGCGAGTGCTCGGCGGGGGTTGCTTCGTTCGAGGCCCGGAGCGGGACCTCCCCCCGTGCGACAAGTGCGGTGGCTCGGATGAACCAGGTTGATCCCAGCCACCGCACTCCGCCGGCCGTTGGTGACCTTGGCCTCTTGCCCGGTTCCGCGACCGGGTGCGTCGATGGAGTCCTGGGACGGCGGCGCCGTCGCCGCCCTCGACCGCGCAGGACGAGGAGGAGCCATGCACGCCAAGACCTGGTCGGTGGAGATCTTCATCGGGGAGCACGACGGTCAGACCCGGGCGGAGGCCCGGCTCGCCACCGAGCCGTCGGCGACCCGCCTGACCGGCTGGGGGATCGCGCGGCTCAACCCCGCCGACCCCGAGGTACCGGAGATCGGCGCCGAGCTCGCGACCGCGCGGGCGCTCGCCGACCTGGCCCACCAGCTGCTCGAGACCGCGGCCGTCGACATCGGCGCGGTGACCAGCAAGCCGGTGCACCTGGCCCACTGAGGTCCGCGGAGTCGTCCCGGCCGCTCGGCAGCGGCCGGGACGACGCCTGCGCTCTCAGCCCTCGTCGGCCCCGTGGTCGAGGTGCTGGACCTCGGCGTCCGGGCCCGGATAGGTGAGGGACTCGTGGCCGCTGTCGGCCCAGCGGACGACGTACGGCGGCGCGCCGTCGGAACCGCGGACCTCGACGATCTCGCCGTCGCGAAGTGCTTCACCGACGTGGGTGCCGTGGATGACGAGGTGGTCGCCCTTGGTCGCGTGCATGGTGACTCCTTCCCTGGTGCTCCTTGGTGCTCCTTGGCCGCGTCAGCGTGGAGGGAAGGTCGCCCGGTGGTGCGGGCGGCGCCCGGCGCACTGCACGACGGGTCGGTCCTGGCCCGACGGTAGAAGTGTCACCCCGGGGCCGAGCAGAGGCGAGTGGCCCGCGAACCGCGAGACCTTGGCCCCTGACGCTGGCAGTCCCGGTCAGCCCCTGCCAGGCGCGTGCACGAAGTGCTGGATCCAGGAGTCCGGTCCGGGATAGGTAAGCGAGACGTGGCCGTCGTCGGTCCAGCGGACGAGGTACGGCGGCGCCCCCTCGTCGCCGCGGACGGCGATGATCTCCCCGTCGCGCAGCGGCTCGCCGGAGCGGGCGCCCTGGACGAGCAGCCGGTCGCCCTTGATCGCATACATGGTCAGGTCCCCCTCGGGTCAGTCCTCCGCCGACGCTAGGGGCGGCTCGCGGCCGCGGGCAGGGCCGGCCGCCCCCGGTCTTCGAGACCTTTGCCTCTGCCCCCCGGGCGGAATGGCGAGGTGTCATGGGACTACGCGGTGAGAGGAGCCGAACTGGACTCGGGTCGCGGGAACCGGGTGCAAGCCCGGGCACCGGCCCCGACCGTCGCCGTGTCAAACGGCCTAGCTCCTCTCACCGCTTTCCGGTGCGGCCCGACGGATGATCGTCGCGGTCGCGACCCTGGACGTCGGAACCGTTGCGCTCCGCCGGCCGTCCCTTCCCCATGCGTCCCGCACTCGTACTGCTCCTCGCCGCCCTCCTCGGGCTGGCGGTGGCGCCGTACCCGCAGCCGCCGGCGGCCGCGTCCTGCGTGGCGCCGTACCTCCTCGAGGAGGGCCACCTCGTGCTGGACCGGGGCCGGCCGACCGAGGTGGTGGGCGAGGCCTTCGTGGACGGCTGCCGCGACACGATGAGCTGCTCGGGCGTTCCCGGGTGCGAGAGCTGCGAGTACGACGACCCCGAGCCGGTGCCGTACGACGACGTCGCGCTCCGGCTGCGCCAGGGCGGACGCACCTGGCTGCTCGGCAGCGTCGACGCCGACAGCGCCGAGGACGGTCGGGCCGGACGGGTGACCTGGCAGGTCGACCTGCCCCCCGGCGTACGTCCCGGACCCGCCAGGCTGGTCGCCGACCATGCCCGGCCCGTGACGGTGCGGGTCCGCTGAGCCCGTCGTCACCACCGACCGGTGGTGCGGCCGGTGGTGTGGAATGGCCCCCATGGTCTGCTTCGAGTTCGAGGGCAAGCGCCCCACGGTCCATCCCGAGGCGTTCGTCGCGCCGACCGCGACGCTGATCGGCGACGTGACCGTGGAGCGCGGCGCCAGCGTCTGGTACGGCGCGGTCCTGCGCGCCGACATCTGCACGATCGTGGTCCGGGAGGGCGCGAACGTGCAGGACAACTCGGTGCTCCACGCCGCGCCCGGCGAGACGCTGGTCATCGGCCGCGACGCGACGATCGGTCACGGGTGCGTCGTGCACTGCCGCGAGGTCGGCGAGCAGGCGCTGGTCGGCAACGGGTCGACGCTCCTCGACCGCGCGGTCGTCGGTCCGCGGACGCTGGTGGCGGCCGGCTCGGTCGTCACCCCCGGCACCGAGCTGCCGGGCGGGATGGTCGCGGCCGGCGTACCGGCGCGGCCGACCAAGCCGATCGAGGGGACGTCCTCGGAGTTCTGGGTCGAGCAGAACCCGCCGTACTACCGCGAGCTCGCGCAGCGGCACCGCACCGGCGTGGCCCCGGTGGAGGTGGTCGCGGAGGTGGTCGAGGAGGTGGAGCCGTGAGCGTCCGGGTCGAGGTCGAGGGCCCGGTGACGACCGTCGTGATCGACCGGCCCGAGGCGCGCAACGCGGTCGACGGGCCGACGGCGGCGGCGCTGGCCGCGGCGTTCCGGGCCTTCGACGAGGACGGCACGCAGAGTGTGGCGGTCCTTCACGGCGAGGGCGGCACGTTCTGCGCCGGCGCCGACCTCAAGGCGATCGGCACCGACCGCGGCAACCAGGTCACCGAGCCCGTCGACGCCACCGACGGGCCGATGGGCCCCACCCGGATGCGACTGGGCAAGCCGGTGATCGCGGCCATCGAGGGGTACGCCGTCGCCGGCGGGCTGGAGCTGGCGCTGTGGTGCGACCTGCGGGTCGCCGCCGACGACGCGGTGCTCGGCGTCTTCTGCCGCCGCTGGGGCGTGCCCCTGGTCGACGGCGGCACCGTGCGGCTACCGCGGCTGATCGGCACCAGCCGGGCCCTGGACCTGATCCTCACCGGTCGGGCCGTGGCGGCCGAGGAGGCCGAGCGGATCGGCCTGGTCAACCGGGTGGTGCCGGCCGGCCGGGCGCGCGCCGAGGCCGAGGCACTGGCCCGCTCGCTCGCCGTACTCCCTCAGGAGTGCCTGCGGCAGGACCGGCTCTCGGTGCTCGAGCAGGAGGGCCGCACCGAGCCGGAGGCGCTGGCCGGTGAGCTCCGGCACGGCCTGGTCTCCCTGGCGGCCGGAGCCCTCGACGGGGCCGCCCGGTTCGCCGCCGGGGAGGGGCGTCACGGACGCTTCTGAGTGACGCCCGGAGGGAGATCCTCGAGGCAGACCGCGACCAGCTCGGCCGCGCTCTCCTCGTCCTGGTGGACCTGCCAGCCGCGGTCGAAGGACACGAGCAGCAGGTCGCCCGTGCCGGTGCGGATGAGCGCCGAGGCCGGGATCGTTCCGTCGCCGAACCCGCTGGGCGAGCAGTGGTGCCGGTCGATCGCCTCGCGGGCCCGGTCCGTCCTCGCGCCGCTCGAGGGCTCCTGCGGGTCGGCGCCGAGGTCACCCATCCGACTGAGCAGAGCGACGGCGAGCATCACGCCCAACAGTGCGCCGACGAGCAGGCCGCTCACGGCTCGGCTGGTCAGCTGGAGACGGCCGGGGGCTCCTCTCGGGTTCATCCTCTCTCTCCTGCAGGCATGACGGAGGAAGGACCCGCTGGCCCCACTTCCGTGCGGACTCGGCTGATCGGCAACCGTCGGGTCGAGCACCATGCCCGGGCCCCGGGGTCGCGTGGGTCACGCGTCGGGGAGCGGATCACTGGTCAGGAGCATCCCGGGGGTGCTCGGGCGCCGGGTCGAGACAGACCGCAACGAGCTGCGCGGCCCCGTGCCGGGTGTAGACGGCCCAGCCCTCGTCGAACGAGACGTGCCGCAGCCGGCCGGCGCCGGTGCGGATGACGGCGGAGGCCGGCGTCTCCTCCTCGAACCCGGTCGTCGAGCAGTCGTGCTTCGCGAGGACCCGGGCGACCGGGGTGCTCGCGTCGGCGGCCGCGCCGATGCGGTGATCGGCGTACTCCGGGCCCGGCGGAGCCGGTGACGTGAACAGCCCGGCGACGAGGACCGAGGCGACCGCGGTCACCTTGACGATGGTGAGCCCGACCCGTGCGGGGCGCGGGATTCCATGCTGCACGGGTCCTCCTCATGGGCTGCGACGGGCACGGGCATGACGGATCAGGGCAGGTCTCATCGACGTGCCGTCCCCTCGGCCGGCGTACGTCCCCACCTGGAACATCCAACGAGCGGAGCCCCTGGGAGGTGACGGCCCGAATGGGTGAGGATGGTCGGCATGCCGCAGCCCAACTCGTGGTTCGCCACGCCCGCCGACGTCGCCACCCGCCTGGCGGCCGCCGGCTACCTCGCCGACCCGGCGACCGCCACGACCGCCTACCTCGCCGGCGCGCTCGAGAAGCCGCTGCTGGTCGAGGGGCCTGCGGGGGTCGGGAAGACCGAGCTCGCCAAGGCCGTCGCCCGGGTGACCGGCGCGGAGCTGGTGCGACTGCAGTGCTACGAGGGCCTGGACGAGGCGCGGGCGCTCTACGAGTGGAACTACAAGAAGCAGCTGCTGTCCATCCAGGCGGCGGCCGCGATCTCGTCCGCCACCGCATCCCCCACCTCGGCCAAGGACCTCCTGGACCACGAGATCTTCAGCGAGGAGTTCCTGCTGACCCGGCCGCTGCTGACGGCGATCCGTCGCGAGCAGCCGACCGTGCTGCTGATCGACGAGGTCGACAAGACCGACGTCGAGGTGGAGGGGCTGCTCCTCGAGGTGCTCTCGGACTTCCAGGTCACGATCCCCGAGCTGGGCACGGTGCGCGCCGTACGACGCCCGTTCGTCGTGCTGACCTCCAACGCCACCCGGGAGCTGTCCGAGGCGGTCAAGCGCCGCTGCCTCTACCTGCACCTCGACTATCCCGACGCGGAGCGGGAGCGGGAGATCGTCACCTCGCAGGTCCCCGACCTCGACGGGCGGATCGCGGCCCAGCTGGTCGCCACGATCGGCCGGCTGCGCGACCTGGATCTCAAGAAGGCGCCGTCGATCGCGGAGTCCGTCGACTGGGCCCGCACCCTGGTCGCCCTCGAGATCGGCGACCTGGACGACAAGGCCGTCGACGACACCCTGGGCGTCGTGCTCAAGCACGCCTCCGACCAGGAGCGTGCCGTCAAGGAGCTGCGGCTCCGGAAGTGAGTGCCCGCCGATGAGCCTGGTCGACCGCCACATCGCGTTCCTGGAGTCCCTGCGGGGCGCCGGGATGTCGGTCTCGCTCGCCGAGGACCTCGACGCCCTGCGCGCCCTGGGCGCCCTGGACTGGGACGACCGCGCGACGGTGCGGGCCGGGTACGCCGCCACGCTGGTCAAGAAGCAGTCCCAGCGGCCGACCTTCGACGCGCTGTTCGACGTCTACTTCCCGCGGATGGTCGGTGCCGGCGTCGGCACGGGCGACGTGCAGGACGAGGACGAGGAGTCCGGCGGCGTCCGCGACAACGCCGAGGCGCTGGCCCGGTTCCGCGACCGGCTCGCCGAGGCGCTGGCCGGCGGCGACCGGCAGGCGATGGTGGCGCTGGCCGCCGAGATGGTCGCCCGCTTCGGTGCGATGCCGGGCCGGGGACCGGGGCTGTCGTCGTGGTCGGCCTACACCGCGCTCCAGCGCGTCGCGCCGGGCGAGCTGGTCGACCGCCTGGTGCAGGCGCTGCTGGGGCAGGGTCGGCTCGAGGACGAGGCCCGCCGCGAGGCGGGGCGCCGGCTGGGGTCGTTGACGAGCCTGGTCGAGGGCGACGCTCGTCGCCGGATCGCCGAGGAGAAGGGTCCCGAGCACGTCGCGAACGTCACGGTCCGGCCGACCATCGACCGGCTCGACTTCACGGCGGCTCGCAAGGCGGACCTCGAGGAGATGCGGCGCGAGATCTACCCGCTGGCCCGGCGTCTCGCGACCCGGCTCACCCAGGAGCACCACGCCCGGCGGCGCGGTCCGCTCGACTTCCGGCGCACCATCCGCGCGGCCGTGTCGACCGGCGGGGTGCCCCTGACCACCCACCACCGGCCCAAGCGCCCGCACCGCACCGAGCTCGTCGTGCTCTGCGACGTGAGCGGCTCGGTGGCGAACTTCGCCCGGTTCACCCTGCTCCTGGTCCACGCCCTGCAGGACCAGTTCGGGTCGGTCCGCGCGTTCACGTTCATCGACCACGTCCACGAGGTGACCTCGCACTTCAAGCCGGGCGCCGACCCGGGCGAGGTGATGGCGGGCCTCGCCGCGAGCACCGCGCACGCCGCGCTGTGGGGCCGCACCAACTACGGCCGGGCGTTCACGAAGTTCGAGGAGCAGCACGCCGACGCGCTCGGCCCCAGGTCCGCGCTGCTGATCCTCGGCGACGCGCGCTCCAACTACAGCGACCTGCACCTGGACGTGCTGAAGCGGCTGGCCGGCTCGGCGCGGCACGCCTGGTGGCTGAACCCCGAGCACCGCCGGCACTGGGACACCGGCGACTCCGCCGCGACCAGGTACGGCGAGGTCGTGCCGATGGTGGAGTGCCGGAACCTCGCCCAGCTCGGCGAGTTCGTGCACGACATCCTCTGACCACGTGCCTCGGGGCTAGGGCCGCCGCACGATCTGGAAGATGTGGCTCTCGACGCTGGCGCCCGGCCCGCCGGCGGCGCCGAGGAAGCCCTGGGCGTGCAGGCTCGCGAGCTGCTCCTGCACGGACGGGTCGGCGGAGCCGTCCACGGCCGCGGCACCCGCGAGGTAGTGGCCGTAGCCATGCGCGTCGACGATGCCCGTGGGGTCGTCCTCGAAGGTGACCGTGACCTGCTCGACCGAGTCCGGGTTGGGTGCGCCGTCGAGCGCGGGCACGACGTCGCCGTAGTGCTCGAGCGACAGCACGTGGCTGCCGGCCGGGAACCCGTCGACCTGCGCGGTCGGCGCGCCGGCCGTGACCACGTTCGTCACGTTGAAGTCGCTGCCGTGGCCGAGGATCGCGGCCGCCTCCATCCCGCCCAGCGAGTGCCCGACGAGCAGCACCGGGTCGTGCGGGCCGATGCCGGCCTGCGCCATCGCCTGCAGGATCCCCTGCTGGTAGACGGTCTGGTGCCCGGCGTCGGAGAGCAGGTCGGTCCCGGCGTCGCGCACGTCGCCGTCCTGGGTCCACGGCAGGGTCGCGATGTCGTCGGTGCCGGGCAGGTAGACGATGTGGCGCACCCCGTCGGTGCCGGCGTCCAGCGTCTGGACCTCGATGGTGCCGTTCAGCGGGGAGTCCGGGTCGGGCGAGAGACCGGCCACCGTCGCGAGGTGGGAGACCAGCCCCTCGACGTCGGTCGGCTGCCCCTGGTCGGTGCCCACCTCGGGGTGCAGCTCCGCCACCCCGGCCTGGCCCTCGGGTCCGTAGAGCAGCGCGAGCAGCCCGGCGCCAGCCGCGGTGTCGGGGACGACGAGCGGTACGCCGAGCGGGCCGCCCGGAGCCAGTGGCGTGCTGCCGTCCCAGAGACCCTCGAGGAGGCCGCCGCCTCCGTTGACCGCGTGCTGCACCACGCCCGGGTGGTCGACCACCCAGTCCTCGAGCCCGCCCTCGAGCTCCTGTCGGACAACGGGCGGGACCAGGGGCGCGGTCGCGGCGAGGACCGGCACCAGCACCGGCGCCGTCGCGCCCAGGGTGAAGCCGACGGACCGGCCCACCGCCCGGTCGAGTTCGTCGACCGCGGCACCGACCAGGGCGTCGGTCGACTCGAAGGCCGTCACGACGGCGCGCACCGCCAGCGCGTCGGCCTCCCAGCCGAGGGACTCGACCAGGACCCCGTCCGGGCCGGTGGTCGCGGCGAGCACGGCGGCCTCGGCCTCGGCGAACGTCAGCGGCGCGAGGACCGCGGACTCGGCGAGGTCGGGGTTCGCCATCGTCTGGGCGCCGAGCGCGGCCCAGCCGCGCAGCCGGCTGCCGGCGTCGTCGTACGCGTCGGCCAGGGCGCGGACGGCGGCGTACGTCGCGGCCAGGCCCGCTGATCCGCCGGTGACCGAGGTGATGTCGGCGCTCATCAGCCCAGTCCCGGCAGGTCGACGCCCAGCCACTCGCGGCTGCCGGGCGGTGGTGGGACGAACCGGTGCAGCACCCCGTCCAGCGCGTCGGGGACCAGCCGGTCCTTCAGCCCGGAGAGCAGCCCGCGCACCTTCCGCTCGATCGCGGCGATCAGGTCCTTGACCCGATCCACCTCCCGGGCGTGCCGGTCGAGGGCGTCCGCGGCGTCCTCGTGCAGGGCGGCGGTGCGCGCGAGGGCGGCGGCGCGGTCGCGCGCATGGCTGCGCATCGCCCGGGCGGCCAGGCCCTCCCACGGCACCTGCTCGGCCCGCGCGACCAGTCGCGCGGCCTCGGTCCGGATCTCGTCCGCGCGCTCGCGCAGCCGGGCGGCGAGTGCCCGGATGGTGTCGGTGTCCCCGTACATCTGGTCCCCCTCGGTGTGCTCCCTCGGTGTGCTCCGTGGTCGGGAGGAGGCTTGCCGGGACGCGGGTGTGGAGAAACCTCAGCGGTCGAGCACTGTGGAGAGACGTTCGAGGGCGAGCTCGATGTCGGCCCCGGGGCCGGCGAAGCTGAGCCGGACGAAGCGCGGCCCGTCGACGGTGTCGAAGTCGATGCCGGGGGCGAGGGCGACGCCGGTGCGCGCGAGCAGCTCGCGGGCGAAGCGCATGGTGTCGTCGGTGAGGTGGCCGACGTCGGCGTACACGTAGAACGCGCCGTCGGCGGGCGCGAGCTCGGTGATGCCGAGCCGGGGCAGGCCGTCGAGCAGCACCCGGCGGTTCTCGGCGTACCGGGCGACGTGGCCGTCGAGCTCGGCGTACGACGCCTCGTCGAACGCGGCCAGGCAGGCCCGCTGCGCGATCACCGGCGGGCAGATCGTGAAGTTGCCGGTGAGCACGTCGACGGCGCGGCGCAGCCGGTCGGGCGCGAGCATCCAGCCGATCCGCCAGCCGGTCATCGAGAAGTACTTGGAGAAGCTCGAGAACACCACCGCCTCGCGGCTGGTCTCCCAGGCGCTGCGGGCCAGCGGCTCCGCGCCGGCGAGCGGGGCGTACTCGATGCCGTGGTAGATCTCGTCGCTGATCAGCTGGATGCCGCGCTCCTCGCAGTACGCCGCGAGCGCGGCCAGCTCGCTCGGGAGCAGCATCGTGCCGGTCGGGTTGGCCGGGCTCGCGACGACCAGGCCCCGGATGTCGGTCAGGGCGTCGAGCTGATCGACCGTTGGCTGGAAGCGGGTCTCGGGGCCGGTCGGGATCTCGACCACCTCGCACCCGAGCGCGGTCAGCACGTTGCGGTAGCAGGGGTAGCCGGGCCGCGCCATCGCCACCCGGTCGCCGACCTCGAACGCCGCGAGGAACGCCAGTAGGAAGCCGCCGCTGCTCCCCGTGGTGACCACGACCTGGTCGGGGTCGACGTCGATGCCGTGCATCCGCCGGTGGTGGCCCGCGATCGCCTCGCGCAGCTCGCGGATCCCGGCCGCCGGCGTGTAGCCCAGCGGGTCACCGGAGTCGAGCAGCCGCTTGGCCTCCTCGCGCACCGGCGCCGGCGCGCCCGTCATCGGCTGGCCGGCCAGCAGGTTGAGCACGTCGCCGTGGGTGCGCTGCCGCTCCGCCGACGCCGCCAGCAGGTCCATCACGTGGAACGGCGGCACGTTGGCTCTCGAGGCGACCTGGAACCTGCTCACGGCGTCGACCCTACGGTGAGCGCCGAGGCTGCGGGGTCCGGCTGTCAGCAGCCGAACCCCGCAGCCGCCCGCCCGGCGCGGCGGCCGAAGAACGACCCCTCGCCGAGCTGGGTGCCCGAGCAGTAGCCCTTGCCGTCCTGGGCGAGGTTGGAGGCGCAGGCGCCGGCGGCGTACAGCCCGGGGATGACCGTGCCGTCGGGCCGCTGGGCCTCGCCGTCCACGCTGACGCGGAGCCCGCCGAGGGTGAAGCCGGCGTACATCGCGTGGCCCAGCCGCAGGTCGAAGACCGCCCACGGACCGGTGCCCTGCGGCGCCAGCCACTCCGGCGCCTTGTGGAAGTCGACGTCCTCGCCGGCCTCGGCCAGCTCGTTGTAGCGCTCCAGGGTCTTGGCGACCGACCCGGCCGGCAGCTCCAGCGCGTCCTCGAGGTCGGAGATCGTCTCGAAGCCGTCGATGAGCGGCACCAGCGGGAACCTCGGGTACTCGACGTGCTCGCTGTCGACGATGAGGTACGCCGTGGAGTCGGGCTGCTCCATCACGAACTGCGAGGTGCGCGAGTGGTAGGAGTCCTCGGCGCAGAACCGCTCGCCGAGCCTGTTCACGAGGAAGCCGGTGATCAGCGCGGACGGCGGGTAGAACGGCGCGGTGATGAACGGCTCGTCCATGTGCTTGAGCTCCGCGCCGACCGACGCGCCGAGCCGGATGCCGAGGCCGTCGTCGTACGTCGACCCCAGCGTGAACGGCTTCTCCGCCAGCCGGGGGGTGTGCTCGGCGACCATGTCCGGGTTCATCACGAAGCCACCGGCGGCGATGACGACCCCACCGGCGGCGACGTACCCGGTCTCGGCGAACGACCTCCAGGCCAGCCCGCGGACGGTGCCGGACTCGTCGGCGACCAGGTTGGTCGCACCGGTCTCGTAGCGCACCTCGACGCCGGCCTCCTCGACCCGCTCGCGCAGCAGGTCCATCACCATCCTGGTGCCCTCGGTGTCCCCGGGCACCGGCACCTTGTGGCCGCGGGGTGCGGGCCGTGCCTGCTCCGGATAGGGCCAGACCTTCTCGTTGCCGGTGTACATCAGCCCCTCGGTGCCAGGCTGGATCACGGCCTTCTCGGGGTAGTAGCTGCGCTCGAACTCGAAGCCCAGCGCCTCCAGCCAGTCGAAGTGCTCGACGGAGTCCTCGCAGTAGGCGCGGATCTTGTCGTGCTCGGGCTCCTTGGAGACCGCGACGAGGTACTTGTACATCTCCTCGGGGGAGTCCTCGTGCCCCGTCGCGCGCTGCACGGCGGTCCCGCCACCGAGGTAGAAGTGGCCCCCGGACATGCTCGAGGTGCCGCCGTGCACCGCCGCCCGTTCCAGTAGCAGCACCCGGGCCCCCGCGCGGGCCGCCTCGAGCGCGCCGCAGCCGCCGGCGATCCCGAACCCCACGACGACGACGTCGTACGACGGCGCGCCGGCCAGCACGTCGGCCGGGAGGACGGCGGGGATCTCGGTGCCTCTGCTCATGGGAAGAATCTAGAACAAGTTCCAGTTTCGTGCGATCCTGTCCGTCGTGCTGACCCTGATCGACGCGGACGGCGAGGAGCACGAGCTCCCGGGCGGCCTCGACGACGAGGCGGGCCTGGTGGAGGCCCTGGGCTGGGAGGTCAAGCCGGAGGGGCTGTGCCGGGACCGGACCTGCGTGCCGCTGCGGGGCCGCCCCGCGGTCGACGCACTGGTCGACGCGCTGGGCCTCGTCGTCGCGCGCGACCGTGAGGTGATCGCGCTCGCACCCTCGGCGGCGACGCGCGGTCGGCAGCTGGCCGGCGGCATCGCGCCGCCGCTGACCCTGCGCGGCGTGGACGGCGCCGAGCTGTCCTTCGACGCCCACTCCGGCCACAAGCGGGTGCTGGTGGTCTGGGCGTCGTGGTGCGGCTGCCGCCACGAGCTCGGCGGGTGGCAGCGGCTCCAGGACGAGCTGGCCGACGCCGGGCTCCGGCTCTTCTCGGTCGCACTGGACGCGGACCCCGAGGACGCGCGGCCCTGGATCGAGGCCGCGGCACCGACGTACCCGGTCGCGGTCGACACCGCGCACGTCACCGCCGAGCGGTACGGCATCACGAACGTCCCCTCGGTCGTGTGGGTCGACGAGCAGGACCGGATCGTCAAGCCGCCGACCATCGCGCCCGGCGACGACCAGTTCGTCGAGTTCACCCGGATCGAGAGCGCCCGCCACCACGACCTGCTGCGCGCCTGGGTGCGGGACGGCACGCTGCCCGAGAGCGCCGGGGTCGCCCCGGTCGTGCGCACCGACGCCGAGCAGCTCGCCCTCGCCCACCGCCGGATCGCCGCCCACCACCAGCGCAGGGGGCGCACGGAGGCGGCGAAGGCGCAGCTCGCGCTCGCCCAGGAGCTGGCGCCCTGGGACTGGACGGTGCGCCGCGGCGGGATCGCGATGACCGGCGGCGACCCCTTCCTCGGCGGGGAGTTCACCTCGTTCTGGGAGGAGTGGGACGCCGCCGGACGACCCGGCTACACGCCCACCGGCTGACGCGCGCGGCGCGCTGCGGGCCGTCGCACCGATAGACTGCGACCCCGCCCCGCGACGAGGCCGAGGTGATCCGCTCCGTGTCGTTCGACGTCCACGATCTCGACACGTTCATCCTCGTGGGCTCTGCGGTCACGCTGCTGGCGATCCTGGCGGTCCGGGTCTCCACCGGCGCCGGCCTGCCGAGCCTGCTGATCTACCTGCTCATGGGCGTCGCGCTCGGCGAGTCGGGCGTCGGCATCCAGTTCGAGAACTACGAGGTCGCGCACGCGGTCGGCTTCGCCGCGCTGGCGATGATCCTCGCCGAGGGCGGCCTGACCACGAGCTGGTCCGAGATGCGTGGCTGCATCCGGCTCGGCGTCTCGCTGGCCACGCTCGGCGTGGCGGTGTCGGTCACGGTGGTCGCCATCGGCGGGCACTACCTGCTCGGCATGCCGTGGGGGCTGGCGGTCCTGCTCGGCGCGGTCACCTCGCCGACCGACGCGGCCGCGGTGTTCTCCGTGCTCCGCGTGGTGCCCCTGCCCAAGCGGCTGACCGGGACCCTCGAGGCCGAGTCCGGCCTCAACGACGCCCCGACCGTCGTCCTGGTCACGCTGATCTCGAGCGGGGCGGTCGAGGACAACGGCGTACCCGCCATGGTCGGCATCGTCGCCTACGAGCTCGCGATCGGCGTCGCCCTCGGCCTGGCCGCCGGGTACGGCGGCGCCTGGCTGATGCGCCGGGTGGCGCTGCCCTCCTCGGGCCTCTACCCGCTCGCGGTGCTGACGCTGGCCTTCCTGGGATACGGCGCCGCCACGTTCGTGCACGGATCCGGCTTCGCCGCGGTCTACGTCGCGGCCCTGGTGCTCGGCAACTCCGACCTCTCGCACCGGGCGGCGACCCGCTCCTTCGCCGAGGGGCTCGCCTGGCTGTCCCAGATCGGCCTGTTCGTCACGCTCGGACTGCTGCTCTCCCCGGGACGGATCAGCCTCTCGACCGTGGG
Source organism: Nocardioides sp. (assembly GCF_030019515.1). GTDB lineage: Bacteria > Actinomycetota > Actinomycetes > Propionibacteriales > Nocardioidaceae > Nocardioides. Next base: position 110,300 of record NZ_JASEEQ010000007.1, read on the forward strand.
GCTGGCCATCGTCGCGGGCCTGATCCTCACCTTCGCCGCCCGGCCGCTGTCGGTGCTGGTCAGCGCGGTGGTCCAACCGCTGCCGTGGCGTGAGCTCTCGTTCGTGTCCTGGGCCGGACTGCGCGGCGCGGTGCCGATCGTGCTCACGACCATCCCGCTGGCCGAGGGCGTCGACCACGCGGATCGCCTCTTCGACCTGGTCTTCGTCATGGTCGTCCTCTTCACGGTCCTGACCGGCCCGACCCTGCCGCTCGTGGCCCGGATCCTGCGGGTCGCCCGGCGCTCGGAGCCGCGGGGGCTCGAGGTCGAAGCCGCGCCGTTGGAGCGGATCGCGGCCGACCTGCTGCAGGTCTCGATCGCCCCGAGCTCGCGGATGCACGGCGTCGAGGTCGGCGAGCTCCGGCTGCCGCGCGGCGCCTCGGTATCGATGGTGATCCGGGACGGCAACACGCTGGTGCCCGAGCGGCGTACCGTCCTGCGGCACGGCGACGACCTCCTGGTCGTCACGCCGCGCAAGCTGCGCTGGCAGACCGAGGAGCGGCTGCGCCAGGTCAGCGAGCGCGGCCGGCTGGCCCAGTGGCTGGTCGAGAGGCCGGCCCGCAAGCAGCCGGACCGACCGCTCGGCCCCTAGAACCTGGCCTGGCTAGCCCACCGGCGGGCTGCAGATGGTGGCGTCGTCCTGGGCCGCCACCGAGCGGCGCCCGTCGACCAGGTCCCGGAAGCCGTCGCCGACCACGACCGCGACGCCGACCCCTGGTCCGTCGCGCCGTTCGATCTCGACGTCCGGGCCGAGCCGGCTCGCCACCAGCCGGACGGCGGGGTTCTGCGGCTCCAGCGTCCAGATCTGCACGACGTCGACCCGGGCGCTCACGTTGCCGCTGTTGCCCTCCGCGAACCCGTCGTCGGTGAGCAGCTGCATGGTGCGTCCGGCCAGTCCCTCACGGATGCCGGCGTTGTAGACGCTGACGGTGACATCTTGGGCGAACACCTTGGTGCCGGCCTCGACGGTCCGGTCCACGCAGATCGGGGTGTCGACCTTCGCCGGGAGCGGGTCGGTGGCCGCGGACCAGCCCCAGAGGGCGGCCGCCACGAGGAGCAGGCCGAGCACCGAGATCGTGATCGCCGACCGAGCCCCCTCGCGCATCAGTCCTCCAGGCTGTGGACCCGGGCGTGCAGGACGTTGCGCTGCTGGAGCGCGGCGCGCAACGCGCGGTGCAGGCCGTCCTCGAGGTAGAACTCGCCCCGCCACTCGACCACGTGCGCGAACAGGTCGCCGTAGAACGTGGAGTCCTCGTCGAGGAGGGCCGCGAGCTGGAGGGTGTCCTTGGTCGTGACGAGCTGGTCGAGGCGGACCTGCCGGGGTGGCACCGCGGCCCAGGCACGCGACGAGAGCCCGTGGTCGGGGTACGGCCGCCCGTCGCCGACGCGCTTGAAGATCACGTCGCGACTATAACGAGGGGCTCCGCGGCCCCGACCGCGCTCGCCGTCGGTACGCACCCGGGTCAGGCCGACCAGCGCACCGCGTCGTCGAAGTAGTCGGCCAGGGCGTGGACGCCGCGCAGGTCACCGCGCTCCGCCATCAGGCTGGTGAGCCGCTCGGCGTGCCGCAGCCGCAGCCGGGTGCGCTGGTCGCCGACCCGGTCCAGGTCCCCGCCGTGGCGACCGCCGTGGTGACCGCCGGGCGGGCTGGGACGGTCCATGTCCCGCTGGTCCCGCTGGTCCCGGTCGTCCCGGTCGTCCATGTCGGCCTCCGTCGATCGTCGGGCCGCTCGAGGCGCGAGCGGCTTCGGCATCCAGCGTGCCGAAGTCCGATGCCGGGGAGGTTGACTCCGCGTTAACCCCTGGTCAACGGACGACTTACCAAGGATCCGAAACTGGAATACGTTCTAGTTTCGTGGATGACATCGACCGGATCTGCCAGCTCAAGTACCGCTACCTGCGCACCCTGGACACCAAGCGCTGGGACGAGTTCGCGGACTGCTTCCTGCCTGAGGCCACCGGCGACTACAACGGCCTGGTCTTCGCGGACCGCGCGGCCCTGGTCGCCTACATGCGCGAGAACCTCGGGGAGGGGCTGCTCACCCTGCACCAGGCCCACCACCCCGAGATCGCCGTCGAGGGCGACACCGCGACCGGCCGGTGGTACCTCCAGGACAAGGTGATCGTCCCGGCCTTCAAGTTCATGCTCGAGGGCGCCGCGTTCTACGAGGACCGCTACGCCCGGACCCCGGACGGCTGGCGGGTCGCCCACACCGGCTACCGCCGTACCTTCGAGATGACCTACGACCTCGCCGACCTGCCCGGCCTGAGGATCAACGGCCCCGGCGAGCACACCCACGTGTGAGGGAGGCGGGTTTCATCGGCCGGCCGATGAAACCCGACCCTGGACGACAAAGCTTCATCGTCCAGGCACGAGTTCTGTCGGCCGGCCGATGAACCTCGCAACGGCGCGGCGGACCGAGGTCACAGGCTCGGCTCGCACCACGCCAGCTGGACGACCTCGGCGCCGCGGTCGCGGGTGACCAGCCGGCCCCGGCCCGGCGGTGCTGGCTGCGGCTTGTGGCTGCCGAGGAGGGGGCCCTCGTCGGGGCTTCCGGAGAGCAGCAGGCCCGGCATCGCGAGGTCGCGCAGCGACTGGATCACCGGCTCGTAGAGCGCGCGCGACGCGCCGCCGGAGCGCCGGGCCGCGACCAGGTGCAGGCCGACGTCACGGGCCTGCGGCAGCAGCGGCAGCAGCGCCTGCACCGGCGAGTTCTGCTGGGTGGCGACCAGGTCGTAGTCGTCGACGAGCACGAACACCTCCGCGCCGCTCCACCAGGACCGGTTGCGGAGCTGGTCGGGGGTGACGTCGGGGCCGGGGAGGCGCGACTCCAGGTACGACGCGAGGTCCCGGATCGCCGGCTGCGCCAGGGTGGCGGAGGTGAGGTAGTTGAGGAGGTACTCCTCGGGCACCTCGCCGAGCAGCGAGCGCCGGTAGTCGACGACGACCAGCTGCGCCTGCTCGGGCGTGCGGGTGCGCATCACCTCGCGGGCGTAGCCGCGCAGGAGCGCGCTCTTGCCGGACCGGCCGTCCCCGAACACGAGCAGGTGCGGCTCGGCGTCCGCGTCCAGCGCCACCGGGCCGAGGTCGGCCTCGTTGACGCCGATCAGGAGGCGCCGGTCGTCGGCGCCGGGCCGGGCGAGGGCCCGAACGTCGTCCAGGCCGATCATCTCGGGCAGCAGTCGCAGCTTGGGCCCGGACGGGCCCGTCCAGGCGGCGGCGACCCGCTTGATCAGGTCGCCGACCCCGTCGCCGAGCGACTCGACGTCGGCCGAGCCGTCGATGCGCGGCAATGCGGCGAGGAAGTGGAGGCGGCTGGTCGTCAACCCCCGGCCGGGCCGCCCGGTGGGCACGAGCGTCGCGGTCCTGCGGTCGATCTCGGAGTCCATCGGGTCGCCCAGGCGCAGCTCGAGGCGGGTGCCGAACAGGTCTCGCACGGCCGTCCGGAAGTCGGCCCACCGGGCGGCGCCGACCAGCAGGTGCAGCCCGAAGGTGAGGCCGCGGGTCGCGAGCTGCTGGAGCTCGAGCTCGAGGTCGTCGAAGTCGGCGCGCAGCGTGCCCCAGCCGTCGACGACGAGGAAGACGTCGCCGTACCCGTCGTCCACGCGGCCGGCGGCGCGGCGCGAGCGGTAGGTCTCGATGGAGTCGATCCCGTGGGCGCGGAAGTGGGCCTCGCGCCGGTCGACGACGCCGCGCACCTCCGCGACGATGCGGCGGACCACGTCCGACTCCGAGCGGGTGGCGACGCCCGCGACGTGCGGCAGGTCCACGAACGGCGAGAACGTCCCGCCGCCGAAGTCGAGCACGTAGAACTGCGACTCCTGCGGGGTCGTGGTGAGCGAGATGCTCGCGACCAGCGTCCGCAACAGCGTGCTCTTGCCGCTGCGCGGCCCGCCGACGACCGCCGCGTGGCCGCCCGCACCGCCCAGGTCGACGGTCAACGTGTCGCGCCGCTGCTCGCGGGGCCGGTCGGCCGTGCCGAGCGGGACGACCAGCCCGCCCAGCCGGCGCCAGTGCGGGGAGACGACGCCGAGCCGGGGGTCCTCGGTGAGATCCGGCATCAGGTCGTCGAGCGTGTCGGGGACGTCCAGCGGCGGCAGCCAGACCGGGTGGGCCGCCGGGCCGTGCCCGGCCATCCGACGTACGGCGAGGTCGAGCAGCGACTCCTGGTCGCCGGGCTGCTCGACGACCACGGGCTCCGGCTCCGGCTCGGCCACGTCGAGGGCCAGCACCTCGGCGATCGTGAAGGGCAGGATCCCCTGCACGCGACCGCCCTCGTCCCGGCGTACCCGCGCCCGGCCCGCCGGCGGGCCGGACACGTAGGCCGCCTTGAACCGCAGCATCGTGGCCTGGTCGGGCTTGAGGTAGCCGAGCCCCGGGTCGGCCGGCAGCTCGTAGGCATCGGGGACGCCGAGGACGGTGCGGGACTCGGCGGCGCTGAATGTGCGCAGCCCGATCCGGTAGGACAGGTGCGACTCGAGTCCGCGCAGCCGGCCCTCCTCGAGGCGCTGCGACGCGAGCAGCAGGTGCAGGCCCAGGGAGCGGCCGAGCCGGCCGATCGCGACGAACAGGTCGATGAACTCCGGCTTGGCAGACAGCATCTCGGAGAACTCGTCGACGACGATGAACAGCGACGGCAGCGGGTCCAGGTTCTCGCCGCCGGCCCGGGCCCGCTCGTAGTCGCGGACCGAGGCGTAGTTGCCGGTCTCCCGGAGCAGCTCCTGGCGGCGCACCATCTCGCCGGACAGCGCGTCCTGCATGCGGTCGACGAGGGTCAGCTCCTGGGCGAGGTTGGTGATCACCGCCGAGACGTGCGGCAGCTCGGACATCCCCGCGAACGTCGCGCCGCCCTTGAAGTCGACGAGCACCATGTTGAGCTGCTCGGGGGAGTGCGTGAGCGCGAGGCCGAGCACCAGCGTGCGCAGGAACTCCGACTTGCCGGAGCCGGTGGCGCCGATCACCAGGCCGTGCGGGCCCATGCCCTGCTGGGCCGACTCCTTGATGTCCAGGTGCACGACCGAGCCGCCCTCGCCGAGCCCGATGGGCACCCGCAGCCGGTCGCGGGCCGGGCGCGAACGCCAGGCCGTCGCCGGGTCGAGGGTGTGCACGTCGCCCAGCGCGAGCAGCTCGAGATAGTCCGCCGCGCCGGCGATCTCGCCGGCGCCCAGCTCGGCGCCGCCGGCGGCGATCGTGTGCAGCGGCGTCAGCCGGCGGGCCAGCGCCTCCGCGGTCGCGACGCTGCACTGGTCGGCCCGGGCCCGGATCGGCTCCTCCCGCAGCCGCAGCGCGAGCACCGGGTGCCGGCCGTCGGCCGCCGGCTCCGCGGTGAGCTGGATCCGCAGCCGGGTGGCGTCCTCGAGCTCGTCCCACCGGGCCGGCAGGTCCAGCAGCGTGACACCGTGCAGGCCATCCGGAGGTACGACGTGGTTGCCGGGCGGTAGCTCGCCGCCGTCGATGACGAGCAGCAGGTGCGGCGTCGCCGCGCGCTCGTCGGCGCCGAAGCGCGGTCGCTCGCTCAGGTCGGGCGGGAGCAGCGCTGCCAGGTCGGAGGGCGAGGTCGACACCATCCGCATCGGACCGACGGCGTCGGTGAGCCGGCCGCTCTGGGCGTGCGGCAGCCACTTGAGCCAGTCCCAGTGCGCCAGGTGCCGCTCGGAGGTCAGCACCGCGACGGCCAGATGGTCGGGGGAGTGGAAGGCGGTGGCGGAGCAGATCAGGGACCGGGCCAGCGAGCGGGCCGGCTCCTCCGGGCCGCACACCTCGATCCGGTCGAAGGCGCGCAGGTCGATCGAGGCGGGCAGGTCGGGCTGCAGCCGGTGCACGACCAGCAGCCGGTGCAGCGCCGACGCCGCGGCGGGGTCGACCTGGTCGATCGGCGTGCTCTCCGGCGGGACCAGCTCGAGGGACAGCGGCTGGGCGCACACGCCGTACCGCACGTGGAGGAAGGTCGGGTCCGAGGTCGCGTGCTCCCAGACCCGGGACCGCTCGCCGGCGAGCGCGGGCAGCGCCGAGGGGTCGGGGTGCTGCCAGGTCAGGGCCCGGCGCTGCTGGTCGGCGGCCTCGCGGGCGACCTCGCGGATGCCGGAGAGGTAGCGCAGGTACGCCGTGCGCGAGCCGGTCACCTGCCGAGTGCGCTGGGTGCGCTGCCGGTCCACCTGCACCCCGACGAACCCGATCGTCGCGCACAGGAACATGCCGGCGGCGATGAGGCCGCGACCGCCGTTGGTGCCGCTCATGCTGACGACCAGCACGATGGAGCCCACGCTCCCGAGCATCGGGATCGCGTTCATCAGCACGCCGCTCGCGCCCTCGCTCGGGTCGAGCCGAGGGGCAGCCTCGAGCACGATGCGGCCGGTCGGCAGCTCCGGTCGCTCGGGGCGCGGATGCGGCGGCGTCGTACCCAGCGTCGTGTCCAGAGGCTTGCGCAGCGTCGTGCTCACGGGGAGGACCTACCCGACCGGCGCGCGCCCGACGCGTCCCTGGCCCGGCCTGTGGACGAGGTGCCTGCGGGGGTTCTCCACAGCCCGTGTGGGAGGCCGTTTCGGTCGCGACGGCCTCGGGCAGACGACCCGTGTCCGGCTCGGGCCGACACCGAGCGGATCGCCCGACCGCATCAGCGATTCTCGAGCGGCGACGTGCCGCCGGGGGAAGGAGTTGGCGACATGTCACACGCACCGGAGATGGGACAGGGCGAGGGGACACTCAGCCGTGCCGCCGGCCTCGTGGCCGAGGCCAGGGGAGACTTCGACGTCCTGAGCAAGAGCCTGGAGCGACAGATCCTCGCCCAGCAGAGCGCCTGGGTCGGGTCCGGCGGTGCGGCGTTCTTCGCGCTGCACCTGGCCTGGACCGAGAAGCAGCGCGTGATCACCAGCGCCCTCCACGAGTTCGAGGGGTCCCTGGCCTCGACCGAGCGGGACTTCACGCGCACCGACGAGACCCAGTCGTCGACCTACCACCGCGTCGCCGGCCGCCTCGGCTGAGACCACCGCACCCCACGACAACCCCACGACATCCCCCACGACATCCCCCACGACATCAGGAGTGAAGGACATGGCTCTCGACGGACTTCGCGTCAACCACGCCGGCCTCGACACGGTCGCCGACGACCTCGGCCAGGCCGTCAGGCGGATCGACGACCGGCTCAACCGGCTCGAGTCGGAGCTCGCGCCACTGCGCAGCGACTGGACCGGCAACGCTCAGCAGGCCTACACGACCGCCAAGGCCACCTGGGACCGCGCCATGCAGGAGATGAAGGGCTTGCTGCAGGAGACCAGCAGCACCGTGGCCCGGTCGAACGCCGAGTACCGCGCCGCCGACCGGCGTGGCGCGGCGTCGTTCGAGATCTGAGCGGGCCGCACCGATGAGCCCGGTGGCGTCCAGGAGTCCGGTGCCGGTGGGCAGGCGCGACCTACTGCGGGTGAGCGTCGCGTCGGCGACCCGTCGGGTGGACCTCCTGCTGCCGGGCTCCGTCCCGGTCGCCGAGCTCGTCCCCGAGCTGGCCCGCAGCGTCGGCCTGCTCGACCCGGCGACCGTCTACGCCGGCTACCGCCTGGTGACGGTCGAGGGGCGCGAGCTCGCCACCGACGCCGGCCTGATCATCCAAGGCGTCGAGGACGGCGGTGTGCTCACCGTCGCGGCCGGCGTCGACGACGAGCCGCCGCGCGCCTACGACGACGTCGTCGAGGCGATGGCCGACGTGGTCGAGCACGACCTCAAGCCCTGGGAGCCGGCATCGGGACGCCGTACCGCCCTGGTCGCGGCCGGGCTGCTGATGGCCCTCGGCGCGGTGGCGCTGCTGATCCAGCGCGGCTCGCTGCTCGCCGCCGTCGCGGCCGCCGTCGTCGCGGTCGCGCTGACCGCCGGTGCCGTCGTGCTCTCCCGGGCGCGACGGGAGACCGAGGCCGCGGTCGCCGTCGCCTGGATGGCGACGGGGTACGCCGCGGTCGCGGGGTTGACGCTGGTGACCGACGACGACCCGTTCTTCGGGCTGCCCGTCGCCGCCGCGGGTGGCGCCGTCCTGCTCATCGGCCTGGCCTGCCTGGTCGGGCTCGGCGAGGGCCGTGCGCTGGCGATCCCGCCGGTCGTCGTCGGCGCGATCCTCCTCGCCACCGGACTGGTGACGCGGGTCGCGGAGCTCGAGCCGGCGGTCGTGCCGACGATCACGCTGGTCCTCGTCGTCATCGCCGGGAGCGTGCTGCCCTGGCTGGCCCTCGCCGTCACGGGCACGCCGGTCGACCAGATGTACACGGTCGCGGACATCACCGCCGAGCCGCGGCCGGTCGACCCGGCCCGGGTCGCCGCGGATGCCCGCGCGGCCCACGGGATCCTGGTCGCCGTCTCGGCGACGGTGGGCCTGCTCCTCGTCGTGGTCGCGCCGCTGGCGGTGTCGCTCGGGGTGGCCGGGACGGTCCTCGCTGCGCTGTGCTCCCTGGTCGTGATGCTGCGGACCCGCCAGTACCGCACCGGCTCCGAGGTCCTGGTCGGACTGGTCTCCGGCGTCGCCGGGCTGGTGGCGGTGGCGGTCTCGATGCTGTGGCTGCACCCGACCTGGCGCCCGACCGCCGCGGTCGTGCTCGCCGCGACCGGGGCGGCGCTCCTCGCGCTCACGATGCTGCCCGCGACGCCGTCGGTCCGCCGCGGCCGGCTCGGCGACCTCGCCGAGACCGTCACCCTGCTGGCCCTCCTGCCGCTGCTCGTCGTGGCCGCCGGCCTGTTCGACGCCATCCGGTCCTGAGGCCTCGACATGGCCACCAAGAAGGACCTCGTCGAGGCGTACTCCTTCGGCCGGCGCCGGCTCGTCACGGCGTTCGTCTCGGGCGCGCCGGGTGGCCGCGAGGTCGAGCCGAGCCGACCGGGCCGCACCATCGTCGGCGGTCTGGCGCTCGCGATGCTGCTCGCCGCGGGGGCGGCGATCGCGGGCGTCCTCGCCCCACGGACCCCCGACGGCTGGACGACCAACGGGCTGATCGTCTCCAAGGAGACGGGGCAGGCCTACGTGATCCTCCCGGGCGCCGACGGGTCCGCCCCCGAGCCCGGGGAGCAGGTCGAGCTGAGGCCGGTCATCAACATCACCTCGGCCACGCTGATCCTCGGCGCCGACGTCGAGCCGATGCTGATCTCCCAGGACACGATCGACGACCAGCGGATCGGCGACGACATCGGCATCCTGGGCGCGCCGGCCAGCCTGCCCGCGCCCGACCGGCTCGTCGAGACCGGCTGGACCTCCTGCACCGGCGACGACCGGGGGATGCGGGTCCGGGTGGCCGTCGACCCCGACGTCCGGCCCGCGCCCGACGCCGCCCAGGTCGTCGAGGTGGACGGGTCGTTCTACCTGATCGCCTCCGAGCGGCTCGGCGACGACCCGGCTGCGGCGTACGCCCTCCGGCTCCCGGGCGGAGACACCGTCGACAACCTGCTCGGCGCCCTGGACCTGCCGGCCCGGGTGTTCGCGCCCAGCGTTCCTCGTGGGTGGCTCGACCTGTTCCCGTTCGGCGCGGCACTCGACTGGGAGAGCTTCGGGCTCGGGGGCGTCGGCGAGCGACCCGACGCGTGGGACGCGGCCGGAGTGCCGGGCCGGGCCCGGGTCGGTGACGTCCTGCGCGACGCCGACGGCGACGCCGTGGTGCTGACCGAGGACGGCCCCGCCGACCTCGACCCGTTCGCCCTCGCGGTCTACGCCAACACCCGCACCCCTGGCCGCGGGACGCCCCGGGTGCTGCCCGTCGACCGGTTCCCCGACCTCGCCAGGACCCGACTCCCCGGCCCGGACCGGCGCTGGCCGACGGCGCCGGTCGAGGAGACGGTGACCGACCCCTGCGCCGTGCTGGTGGCGGCCGGCGAGGGGGCGGCTGTCGTGCAGCTCGCGCAGGGCCCGGGCACCGGCTTCGACGCCCGCGACGTCCTGCCCGGGCACGCGGAGGTGGGCGTCGACCCGGGCCGCGGCGCGTACGTCCTGTCCGCCAGCCCCGAGGGCGCCCGCGATCCGCAGCCGGTCGTGATCGACGCGAAGGGGCGCGCGAACCCGCTCGACGGCGACGGGACCGCCGACCTGCTCGGGTACGCCGACTTCCCGGCGCCGGTGGTCCCCGACACCTGGGTGAAGCTGTTCGGTGCCGGCGTGCCGCTCTCGCAGAACCTCGCGCTCTGCCCGCCCGCCCCGGCCGGTGCCCAGGACGGCCCGTCGTGCGCATGACCGCCGCCGCCGCGACGGCCGCTGGGGTGGCCGTGGTCGCCGTGGGGGCCGGGCTGCTCGGCGGCACCCCGGCCGATAGCGAGCCACTCCGGCTGCTCGGGATCGAGAAGGCGCAGAACCTGTTCGCCGGGACGGGCGGGCCGGCGTGGTGGTGGTCGCCGCCAACGGCAACCGTCCCGACGAGGGCGGCTTCCTCTCCGCCGAGCTCGGCGGCGAGCCCAGCGGGGCGCCCGTGACCGACTTCGTGCTGCCCGGCTCGGACACCGACCTCGCGGCACCGACGTACGGCCTCCTGTCGGTGGCGGTCAACGGCGCGACCTGCGTGGTCCCCGAGGTGGCGACGTCGTGGTCGGCCGCCGAGGTCAGCGGCGTGCTCGCGCTGCTGCGCTCGCGCTATCCGCACGACCGGCCGGCGCAGGCGGTCGCGCGGCTGCTCGACACCGCCAACGGCACCACGGCCGCGCCCACGCGGCTGACCGGGGTCGGCGTGGTCCAGCCCCTCCAGGCGCTCACGCGACCCCTCGACCCGCGCCCCGACGGCGCGGTCAGGTCACCACGGTCGAGCACGACGCGGTGCGTGCGCTCGCCCCCGAGCGCCCCGCGGACCTGCTTGCCGACACCCGCACGACGCGGTGTGGTGGGTCTGATCGGCGGCGGCGGCCTCGTCGTCGTGCTGCTGCTCCGCCCGGTCCTCGCGCGGCGCCGGAGCCGTGCTGACGTCCAGCCCGGTCAGTGGGTGCCGCGGTCCGGACGGTGACTGTAGCGCCCGGACCCGCGCAGCACCGCGCTGCGCGCGTGGTACTCGTCCTCGTCGATCTCGCCGCGCGCGAACCGCTCGTCGAGGATCTGGATCGGGTCGCGGTGCTCCGGCGCCCACTCGCCGCCGCTGCGGGTGCCCCGGAACAGCGCGATAACGGCGAACACGACCAGGCCCCAGAAGCCGACCATGAAGATCGTCATCAGCACCCAGCCGCCCCAGCCCGTGCCGTCGTGGTACCAACCCATCATCGTCCTCAGCTCCTTCGCAGACATCCTCTCGAACCCCACCGTGCGCCGTGAACCCCGGGTTCGTCGTCGTGGTCACGTCAAGGTTTGCTGAAGATGCCGGCCGGTGCCGGTCCGAGCGCCGTTCCGACGATGGCCGGCTGTCAGGATGGGCGACATGGTCGATGGCGGCACCGCAGGGACGCCGGGCCGTTCGCCCCGCTCCGACGAGCCGGCCCGTCCCGGGTCGGGGCAGCGGGCCCTGGTGGTCGAGGACGAGCCGGAGCTGGCCCGGCTGGTCGGCAGCTACCTCGAGCGTGACGGCTTCGAGGTCACGGTCGTCCACGACGGCCTCGAGGCGGTGGCGCGCTCGCGCGAGGTCGACCCGGACGTGGTGGTCCTGGACCTGGGCCTGCCCGGACTGGACGGCGTGGAGGTGTGCCGCCGGCTGCGGACCTTCTCCGACGCGTACGTCGTGATGCTGACCGCCCGCAGCGAGGAGGTCGACACCCTGATCGGCCTGTCGGTCGGCGCCGACGACTACCTGACGAAGCCGTTCAGCCCCCGGGAGCTGATGGCCCGCATCCAGGCGATGCTCCGGCGGCCACGCCCGCTCGGCCACGCGGCGGGAGGCCTCGACACGGACGGCGGGACGTCCCTGCTCTTCGGAGACCTCGCGATCGACCTCGACGGGCGCGAGGTGTGGCTCGAGGACCGTGCGGTCCCGCTCACCCGCACCGAGTTCGACGTCCTCGCCACCCTGGCCCGGCGGCCGGGCATGGCGTTCAGCCGACGCCAGCTGATCGACGCGGTCTGGGGGCCCACCTGGGTGGGCGACGAGCACCTCGTCGACGTCCACGTCGGCCACCTGCGGCACAAGCTCGGCGACGCCGCCGCGGAGGGCAGGTATGTCCGGACCGTCCGGGGCATCGGCTACCGGATGGGCCGGGGCGAATGACCCGGGCCGGATCGGGCGCGGGCGCCTCCCCTCGCGCCGGGCGGTCCTGGCCGCGGTTCGCCACCCGCCTGGTCGTGGCGCAGGCCCTGGTGCTCGTGGCGGGCGCGCTCACCACCTGGCTGGTCGCGTCCGTGGTCGGTCCCGGCATCTTCCACGACCACCTCGAGCAGGCCGGGGTCGCGCACAGCGCCTCGGAGACCGAGCACGTCGAGGACGCCTTCGCCTCGGCGCTCCTGATCTCGATCGCGCTGGCCCTGGTCGTCTCGGTGCTCGCCGCCCTGGCCGTCTCCTGGTACTTCAGCAGGCGGGTGCAGCGCTCGATCGGCAACGTGGCCGACGCGGCCGCTCAGATCGCTGACGGTCGGTACGGCGCCCGGGTGCGTGACCCGGGACTGGGCGGGGAGTTCTCCATGCTCGCCACCAGCTACAACCGGTTGGCGACCCGCCTGGAGGCGACCGAGACGACCCGGCGACGGATGCTGGCCGACCTGGCACACGAGCTGCGCACTCCGCTGGCCACCGTCGAGGCCCACCTCGAGGCTGTCGAGGACGGGGTCCGGTCCTTCGACGCCGACACCCTGGCCGTGATCGGCTCCGCCACCCGCCGGATGCGCCGGCTTGCCGAGGACGTCGCGGCCGTGTCCACCGCGGAGGAGGGCAGCCTGCAGATCGAGAAGCGGCCCGTCGCGGCCGTGGGCCTGGCGAGGGCCGCGGCGGACGGGGTGCGCGACCGGTTCGACGCCCAGGGCGTGCGGCTGCAGCTCGAGCTCGCGGACGCCGGTCGGATCGAGGTCGACCCGGAGCGGATCGGCCAGGTCCTCGCCAACCTCCTCGACAACGCGCTCCGGCACACGCCGGCCGGCGGCACCGTGACGCTGTCCTGCCGGCGCATCGAGTCCTGGGTCGAGCTCCAGGTCGCGGACACCGGCGAGGGCGTGGCGGCCGAGCACCTGCCGCACCTCTTCGATCGCTTCTACCGCGCCGACGCCGCCCGCGACCGGGCGCGTGGCGGCTCCGGCATCGGCCTGGCGATCGCCAGGGCCCTCGTCGAGGGGCACGGGGGTGGCATCTTCGCGGCCAGCGCCGGTGCCGGGCGGGGCACCACGTTCACGGTGCGCCTGCCGGGGGCGGAGCGGTAGACGGCGCTCCCGTGCGGCCAGACGGGTTGTGATTATACCCCCCGGGGGTATAGTGCCACTCGTGGTGCGTAGGCCGCACCACGACCACCCACGTCGACACGGAGGTGTCCGATGGCCACGCCGGTCCAGCACGAGCAGGCGCACGAGCACGGGGCGCCGGGCCGTCCCGGCACCGCCACGGCGGTACTGGAGGTCTCCGGCGTCCACTGGGCGAGCAGCAAGAGCGTGGCCGAGGCCGTCCTGTCCCGCCGGCCCGGGGTGCTCTCCGTCGAGGCCAACCCGGTGGCGCAGACCGCGACGGTGACCTACGACCCGCAGCGCACCGACCTGGCCGGGTTGCGGGACTGGGTGCGCGAGTGCGGGTACCACTGCGCGGGCCGCTCGGTCCCGCGGCACGTGTGCGACCCGATGGCCGAGCCGGTCCCGACCGAGCGGGCGGCGCGCCACGACGAGCACGGCACCGAGCCCGGCGCAACGGCGTACGGGGGACACGAGCACGGGGGGCACGAGCACGGGGGACACGAGCACGGGGGACACGAGCACGGGGGACACGAGCACGGGGGACACGCGGGGATGTCGATGGCCGACATGGCCCGCGACATGCGCAACCGCTTCGTGGTCGCGCTCGCCCTGTCGGTGCCGATCGCGCTGTACTCGCCGATGGGGCGCGACATGCTCGGCTTCCACGCGCCGACGCCGTTCGGGGTCCGCGACGACGTCCTCACCCTGGTCCTGTCGCTGCCGGTCGTCCTCTACTCGGCCTGGATCTTCTTCGACGGAGCCTGGCGGGCACTGCGCGCGCGCACCCTGGACATGATGGTCCTGGTCGCGGTCGCCGTCGGCGCCGGCTGGCTCTACTCCCTCGGCGTGACGCTCACGGGCGGCGGCGAGGTGTTCTACGAGGCGGCCACGATGCTCACCGCCTTCGTGCTCCTCGGTCACTGGTTCGAGATGCGCGCCCGTGGCGGCGCGAACGACGCCATCCGGACCCTGCTCGACCTCGCCCCGCCGGCGGCCGAGGTGCTCCGCGACGACGAGGTCGTCCAGGTGCCCACTGCCGACGTGGTCGTCGGCGACCTGCTGCTGGTCCGCCCGGGCAGCAAGATCGCCGCCGACGGCCAGGTCGAGGATGGCGAGTCCGAGGTCGATGAGTCGATGGTCACCGGTGAGTCGATGCCGGTCCCGAAGGGACCCGGCGACCTGGTCGTCGGGGCCACGGTCAACACCACCGGCACGCTGCGGGTCCGGGCCACCAAGGTGGGGGCCGACACGGCGCTCGCGCACATCGTCGCGCTCGTCCAGGAGGCACAGAACTCCAAGGCGCCGGGCCAGAAGCTCGCCGACCGCGCCGCGTTCTGGCTGGTGCTGCTCGCGCTGGTGGCCGGCGGCGCGACGTTCCTGACCTGGCTGGCCGTCGGCCGTCCGGTCGCCGAGGCCCTGCTGTTCGCCATCACCGTCGTCGTGATCACCTGCCCCGACGCCCTCGGGCTGGCGACCCCGACCGCGATCATGGTCGGATCGGGCCTGGGCGCGAAGCGCGGCATCCTGTTCAAGAACGCCACCGCGATCGAGTCCGCCGCCCGCATCGACACCGTCGTCATGGACAAGACCGGCACCCTGACCCGGGGCGAGCCCGAGGTCACCGAGGTCGTCGTCGCCGCGGGCGTCGACGAGCACCGTCTGCTGGCGCTGGTCGCCGCGGTCGAGCGGGAGTCGGAGCACCCGCTGGCCCGGGCCGTGGCCGAGCACGCCGACCACGTCGGCGTACCGACGCTCCGGGCCACCGGCTTCGCGAACGTCGCCGGGCACGGTGCGGTCGCGGAGGTCGACGGCCACCGGGTCGTCGTCGGCAACCTGAGGCTGATGGACCGCGAGGGGGTCGACCTGGGTGCGCTGGCCGAGCAGCGGGGGACGATCGCCGGTGGCGGGCGCACTGCGGTGCTCGTCGCCGTGGACGGCGCGGCCCAGGCCGCCATCGGGCTGGCGGACGCGGTCCGTGCGACCTCGGAGGCCGCCGTGGCGGCCCTGCACGAGGCGGGAGTGCGGGTCGTCATGCTCACCGGCGACAACGAGGCCACCGCCCGGCGGATCGCCGACCAGATCGGGATCGACGACGTCATCGCCGAGGTGCTGCCCGAGGACAAGGCCGCCAAGATCGTGGAGCTGCAGCGTCAGGGGCGTCGGGTCGCCCACGTCGGAGACGGGGTCAACGACGCCCCCGCCCTGGCCGCCGCCGACGTCGGCATCGCCATCGGTGCTGGGACGGACGTGGCCATCGAGACGGCGGACGTCGTGCTGATGCGGTCGGATCCGCTCGACGTCCCGACCGCGCTGACCATCGGCCGCGGAACCCGGCGCAAGGAGCTGCAGTCGCTGGGCTGGGCCATCGGCTACAACGCGATCGCCCTGCCGATCGCGGCCGGCGTGTTCGAGCCGTCGCTGGGGCTCACCCTGCGGCCCGAGGTCGCCGCCATGACCATGTCCGGCTCCAGCATCCTGGTCGCCGTGAACGCGCTGCTCCTCAAGCGCCTGCGCCTCCCCGATTCCGAGCGCACCGCATGAGGTCTCTAGGGTCGGGCACCTGCGCTCCCGTCCGGCACCGTCCTCGCACCCCCGACCGCTCCCGGAGAGGCTCCCCGATGGCCAAGACCCTGAACGCCCTGGTCGCCGCGCTGGCGACACTGCTCGCACTCGCCGCCTGCGGCGGCCAGGACGACGCCGAGCCGGCCACCCACACCGCCGCCGACGGCCAGCGGTTCAACGACGCCGACGTCGCGTTCGCGACCGACATGGTCCAGCACCACGCCCAGGCCCTGGCGATGGTCGACCAGACCCTGGGGCGGGACCTGGGCCCCAGACTCGGGCGGCTCGCCGAGGGCATCCGGGCCGCGCAGGGCCCCGAGATCGAGACCCTGACCGGATGGCTGACCGACTGGGACCAGCCGGTCCCCGAGACCGTGCGCGACCACGCCAACGCGCACGGCGGTCACGCCGAGATGGACTCCGACATGCCGGGGATGATGTCGCAGGAGCAGATGGACGACCTCGCCGCGGCCACCGATGCGGAGTTCGAGGAGATGTTCCTGACCATGATGATCGAGCACCACGAGGGCGCGATCGACATGGCTCGGGCCGAGCAGCGCGACGGCCTGCACGAGGGCGCCGTCGCCCTCGCCGAGCAGATCGGGTCGGCGCAGGCCCGCGAGATCGAGACCATGCAGCGGATGCTGTCCTGAGGGAGGCGGGATCGACCGGACGCCTGCGTCTCGACCTGCGCAGGCTCAGGTCGAGGGCGCTCAGATCCGGGCGTCCATGTCCTGGTAGCCGGAGTCCTCGCGGGTCCCGCCCATGCCGTCACCGACCTCCCGGTAGTCGTGGATCCAGGTCACCGAGCGGACCCACTTGACCATCTTGTAGCCGTGCATCGACTCGGTGCGCAGCCGCAGCGGGGCGCCGTACATCTCGGGCAGCGGCCCGCCGTTCATGCCCCAGGCGAGGATCGTCTCGTCCTCCATCGCCATCGCCTTGGTGAGCACCGTGTAGTACGGCTCGACCGGGCGCCCGTCGTGCATGTGCTGGGCGGTGCCGAAGGACTCGATCATCACGTAGTTCGCGTCGTCCAGCGGCTCGACCTGGGCGAGCACCTCCCGCAGGGGGATGCCCGACCACTTCGCGATGCCCGTCCAGCCCTGCATGCAGGTGTGCATGGTGATCTGGTCCTGCGCCGCGATCTCCTCGAGCTCCGGGAGCGAGAAGGACCGGGGCTCTCGGACCAGGCCGCCGACCTCGAGCCGGAAGTCGCGGAAGCCGTGGTCGCGCAGCGCGAGCCACTCCGGCGACTGGCTCAAGTCCGGTGGGCGGGTGTTGACCCAGTGGAACGGCGAGATGTCGTCCTCGGTGAAGACCTGGCGGGTCCGCTGCCGCGACGTCATCGGGTTGAGCACGAGCTTCTTGACCGGTGCCTGCAGGCCGTAGAGCACCCGCTGGCTCCTCCGCACGTCGATCAGCGAGACGTACGACGCCGCGATCCACAGCGCGACCACGACGACGACCCCGATGATCACGCGGGTGACGGCCTGGCCGACCAGGGCCGCGTCGTACTCCTCGCCCATCATCATGTGCACCAGGTTGTGCTCGCGGTGCACCACGAGCACGAGCGCGACGTGCAGGACCGCGAACACGACGAAGATCGCCATGCCGATGAAGTGCAGGGAGCGCGCGGCCTGGCGACCGCCGAAGAGCTTCGGGTACCACGGGTAGCGCCCCACGACGGCCGGCGACATGACCGGGCCGGTGATGATCATCAGCGGCGCGAGCACGAACACCACGAACGTGTACATCAGCTGCTGCAGCGCGTCGTACGGCTGGAAGTGCTCGATGGAGGGGACCCCGAAGCCGGCGTAGATCTTCAGCGAGTCCCAGGCCTCGGGGAACACGCTCCAGGAGGTCGGGATCAGGCGTCGCCACTGGCCGGTGCCGAACAGCAGCACCACGTAGATCAGGCCGTTGAGCACCCACAGGCTCGTGATCAACCCGTGCCAGGCGCGGCCGATGCCGATCTTGGCCCGGCCCGGCAGGCTGATCAGCGGGTGCAGGTCCCGCTGGTCGTCGCGCGCGGTGAACGCGCCGATCTCCGAGGGGACCTTGTCCTTGGTGAACTTCAGCCACTCGGTGTCCGGTCCGCAGTCGTTGCGCCAGTAGAGCCGCGGGTGCGAGGCCAGGATCTCCCAGCCGGAGCGGACCAGCAGCCCGAGGAACAAGAAGTTGACCAGGTGCGTCACCTGCAGCCACCACGGGAAGCCCAGCTCCGTGGACGAGGCGGCCAGTGGCAGAGGGAGGATCATCGTGCGCTCCGTTCGGCGGTGCGGCACGTACGCCGCGGGTGCGAGACGCACCTCGACCATAGCGACGCCCAGCGCCGATCTGGACCGGGCCGGCCACGCGGGACTGTGAGTTGCACCGCGTTCGTGCGGCCCTGGCCAGGGTCCCCTACGTCGAGCGGTGCTACTGGAGCGTGCGGTGAGCGAGGCCGGCGCCGACGAGGGACGGCGCCGCTCGAGGAGCGGCGCCGTCCGGTGGCGGAGGATAGGGGATTCGAACCCCTGAGGGCTGTTAACCCAACCCGCTTTCCAAGCGAGCGCCATAGGCCACTAGGCGAATCCTCCGCCGAGGAGAGTACCGGGCGGGGGTCGGTGGGGCGAATCCGGCCAGCGGGTACGACGGGGCCGGCCCAGGCGTGCGACGGGGGGTGCGGCGCGGGTGCCGTCTGGGTGCGACCGGGCGTACGCCGGGCCCGTCTTGGCCCGCTCCCGAGCCCTCACCTAGACTCGGCGCCAACCCCCCGTGTGGCGGCACCCCACCCAATCCCCCAGGGCCGGAAGGCAGCAAGGGCAAGTGGGCTCTGCCGGGTGCGCGGGGGGCCTCTCACTTCCCGGACGCTCCCCCTCCGGCGGTGCGCCCGACGCGTTACAGCTGGCGGGTGGCCGGTGTCGACCTGCGCCGCTACGGGGTGCCGGAGCCGGATCTCGAGACGGGTCGCGTCGCCCCTCCTCCATCTCCCGCCCGGATCGACACCTTCGCGGGCTCAGGTGTCGGGGCGTGCGGTTAGGGTTCATGCGTGGAGTCACCCCTCGCGCTGTACCGCCGCTACCGGCCCGAGACCTTCGCGGAGGTCATCGGGCAGGCGCACGTGACGGAGCCGCTGCGGATGGCGCTGGCCAACAACCGGGTCAACCACGCCTACCTGTTCTCCGGCCCGCGCGGCTGCGGGAAGACCACCTCCGCCCGGATCCTCGCCCGAGCGCTGAACTGCGACCGGGCGCCGGTGGCCGATCCCTGCGGGGAGTGCGACAGCTGCCGCGACCTGGCCCGCGGCGGCCCGGGCTCGATCGACGTCATCGAGATCGACGCCGCCTCGCACGGCGGTGTCGACGACGCGCGCGACCTGCGCGAGAAGGCGTTCTTCGCGCCGGTGCGCAGCAAGTACAAGGTCTACATCATCGACGAGGCCCACATGGTGAGCCCGCAGGGCTTCAACGCGCTGCTGAAGCTCGTCGAGGAGCCGCCGCCGCACCTGCGCTTCATCTTTGCGACGACCGAGCCCGACAAGGTCATCCCGACGATCCGCTCGCGCACCCACCACTACCCCTTCCGGCTGATCCCGCCCCGGCTGCTCTCGTCGTACCTCTCCGAGCTGTGCGTGAAGGAGGGCGTGGCCATCGACCCGGCGGCGCTGCCGCTGGTGGTACGCGCCGGCGCGGGCTCCGCGCGCGACACCCTGTCGGTCCTCGACCAGCTGCTCGGCGGTGCCGGGCCCGGGGGCGTCACCCACGAGCTCGCCGCGGGCCTGCTCGGCTACACGCCCGACACCCTGCTCGACGAGGTCGTCGATGCGTTCGCGGCCGGTGACGGCGCGGCCGTCTTCGGTGTGGTCGACAAGGTCGTCGAGACCGGTCAGGACCCGCGCCGCTTCACCGAGGACCTGCTGCGCCGCCTGCGCGACCTGGTGATCGTCGCCGCCGTCCCCGACGCGCCCGCGACCGGCCTGATCGACGTCTCCGAGGACCAGGGCGAGCGGCTGGTCGCCCAGGCCGCCCGCTTCGGCGCGGCCGAGCTGAGCCGTGCGGCCGACATTGCCGCGACCGGGCTGACCGAGATGCGCGGCGCGACCGCGCCCCGGCTGCTCCTCGAGCTGCTCTGCGCCAGGATCCTGCTCCCTGGAGCGGA
This sequence comes from Nocardioides sp., assembly GCF_030019515.1. GTDB lineage: Bacteria > Actinomycetota > Actinomycetes > Propionibacteriales > Nocardioidaceae > Nocardioides. Next base: position 130,339 of record NZ_JASEEQ010000007.1, read on the forward strand.
TCACAACACCGACGGGGTACTGGCCCGGCTCGACCGGCTCGAGAAGCGGCTGACGATCACGGGGGTTCCCACGCCGTCCGCGGCCGCGCCCGCCCCGCCGGCCCAGGACCGACCGGCCCCGCCCCCGGCGCGGCCCACGGCTCCCGACCCGGCGGCCGAACGACCCGAGCCCGCGCCCGCCCCCTCGGCGCCGGCCGCGCCCGGTCCCGAGGCGACCCCGGCGACTCCTGCGACCGGTGCGGCCGCACCGGCGCCCGCGCCCGACACCGCTCCCGACCCGGTCGCCGAGCCCCCGGCCACCGTCACCCAGCAGCCCACCCAGCAGCCCACCCAGCAGCCCGCCGACGCTCCGGCGGGGGCTCCGGCCGCGGCCGCGGGCGGTCTGACCCTGGTCGACGTACGCCGGCTCTGGCCCGACATCGTCGACGCGACCAAGCTGCGCCGGCGGGTCGCCTGGATGCACCTCACCCAGAACTGCCAGGTGGTCGGCGTCGACGGCCAGACCCTCACGCTCGGCTTCACCAACGCCGGCGCGCGCGACTCCTTCGTCAACGGCGGCTGCGACGAGGTGCTGCGCCAGGCCGCGGTCGACGTGGTCGGCGCCGACTGGCGGATCGAGACGATCGTCGACCCCGGCGCCCGCGCCGACGCCCCCGTCGTCACCAAGCCCGCCGTCCCCGCCGACGATCCGGTGCCCGCGCCGGACGCCGGTCCGCCGGAGGACGCGGTCCCGCCGCCGGAGGCGCGACGCACGAGCGACCCCGAGTCGATCGCGGCGGCCCGGGGGGCGATCCAGCAGACCCGCAGCGGCGACGAGCCCCGCTCCGAGGGACCGGACTGGGCCGCCGCCGACGCCGACGCTCACCCCGACGACCTCGACGCCGACCAGCAGGGCATGAGCACCGCCGAGCTGCTCCAGCGCGAGCTCGGGGCGCAGATGATCGAGGAGATCCGGCACCAGTGAGCCCGCACCGCCAGTGATGACCCAGCCAGGACCAGAGGTGAGCCCATGAGCCAGAACCCCTTCGAAGCCCTCGGTGGCGGGGGGTTCGACATGAACGCCCTGCTCCAGCAGGCCCAGCAGATGCAGGAGCAGCTGCAGAGCGCCCAGGAGCGCCTCACGGAGACCGTCGTGGACGGCACCGTGGCCGGCGGTGCGGTGACCGTCAAGGTCAACGGCGTGGGTGAGCTGGTCGGGGTGGAGATCAAGGCCGGCGGCTTCGACGGCAGTGACCCCGACGACCTGTCCGACCTCGGCGACATGATCGTCGCCGCGTACCGCGACGCCAAGGCCCAGGCCGACGCCCTCGCCGGCGAGGCCCTCGGCCCGCTGGCCGGTGGCGCCGAGGGGCTTTCGGGCACGCCGGGTCAGCTGGGGTTCTAGTTGTACGAAGGCATCGTCCAGGACCTGATCGACGAGCTCGGCCGGTTGCCGGGCGTCGGTCCCAAGGGCGCGCAGCGGATCGCGTTCCACCTGTTGCAGGCCGACCCCGCCGACGTACGCCGCCTCGCCGACGTGCTGATCGAGGTGAAGGCGAAGGTCAAGTTCTGCAGCATCTGCTTCAACGTCTCCCAGGACGACCAGTGCCGGATCTGCCGCGACCCGCGCCGCGATCCGTCGGTGCTGTGCGTCGTCGAGGAGTACAAGGACGTCGTCGCCATCGAGCGGACCCGCGAGTTCCGCGGCCGCTACCACGTGCTCGGTGGCGCGATCTCGCCGATCGACGGCGTCGGCCCCGAGCAGCTGCGGATCCGCGAGCTCATGGTGCGCCTGGCCGACGGCACGATCACCGAGGTGATCCTGGCGACCGACCCGAACCTCGAGGGGGAGGCGACTGCGACCTACCTCACCCGGATGCTCAAGCCCATGGAGTTGCGCGTGACGCGACTGGCGAGTGGACTGCCCGTAGGCGGTGATCTGGAGTACGCCGACGAGGTGACCCTGGGCCGCGCGTTCGCAGGAAGGCGATCAGCAGATGACTGAGACCGAGACCGAAGAGTTCGCCCAGCAGATCGCCGACCAGGTCGAGAGCTTCCTGATCGCGTTGCAGGCCATCGCCCGCGAGGCCGACGGGGGCCGGGCGATCTCGCTGCTGCTCCTGGAGATCAGCCAGGTGCTGCTGGCCGGCGCCCGGCTCGGCGCCCAGCGCGACTTCAAGCCCGACGGCGAGTACCAGCCCGACGTGGGGCCCGAGCCCGACATCGACGAGATGCGGCTGCGGCTGGCGTCGATGCTCGACAGTGTCGACACCTACAGCTTCGTGTTCGACCCCTACGTGCCCGACGTGGTGGAGAGCCAGCTCTCGGACGACCTGACCAGCATCGCCACCGACCTCGAGAACGGGCTGCGCCACTACCGGCTCGGCAACGTCGACGAGGCACTGTGGTGGTGGCAGTTCTCGTACGTCGCCTCCTGGGGGAACCTCGCCGGCGCCGCGCTCAACGCGCTGCTCTCGGTGGTCGCGCACGACCGCCTGGACGCCGAGTTCACCGGCGAGGACGAGCAGTTGGCGCTCGCCGATGAGATGTTGGACGGCGGCGAGGTCACCCCTCGGTAGAATCGACCGCTGGAAGCAACCGAGCCAGCACTCGAGCAGAGGGACCAACCGTGGGCATTGTCGTCCAGAAGTACGGCGGATCGTCGGTCGCGGACGCCGCCGGCATCAAGCGGGTGGCCCAGCGGATCGTCAACACCCGCAAGGCCGGCCACGACGTCGTCGTGGTCGTCTCGGCGATGGGTGACGAGACCGACAACCTCCGCGACCTCGCCGAGCAGGTCACGCCGCTGCCGCCGCCGCGGGAGCTGGACATGCTGCTGACCGCCGGCGAGCGGATCTCGATGGCACTGGTCGCGATGGCGATCGCCGCGCTCGGCTACGAGGCGAAGTCGTTCACCGGGTCGCAGGCGGGCGTGATCACCGACTCCGCGCACGGCAAGGCGAAGATCATCGACATCACGCCCGGCCGGATCGAGAAGGCCATCAAGGACGGTGCGATCGCGATCGTCGCCGGCTTCCAGGGCGTCTCGCAGGACACCAAGGACGTCACCACGCTCGGCCGGGGAGCCTCGGACACGACCGCGGTCGCGCTCGCCGCCGCGCTCGGTGCCGAGGTGTGCGAGATCTACAGCGACGTCGACGGCGTCTTCACGGCGGACCCGCGGATCGTGCCGGCGGCCCGCAAGCTCGCTCGGGTGTCGACCGAGGAGATGCTGGAGATGGCGGCCTCCGGCGCGAAGATCCTGCACCTGCGGTGCGTCGAGTACGCCCGCCGCTACGACATGCCGATCCACGTGCGCTCGTCCTTCTCCCAGAAGGAGGGCACCTGGGTCATCCCGGACAGCCAGTCAGGAGACGAAGAGATGGAGCAGGCGATCATCGCCGGCGTCGCCCACGACCGCAGCGAGGCCAAGATCACCGTCGTCGGGGTTCCCGACAAGGTGGGCGAGGCGGCGCGCATCTTCGAGGCGCTCGCCGCGACCGAGGTCAACATCGACATGGTCGTCCAGAACGTGTCGGCCGCCGCCACGGCGCTCACCGACATCTCCTTCACGCTGCCGCGGGCGGACGGGCAGACCGCGATGGGCGCCCTGGCGCGGATCCAGGACGAGGTCGGCTACGACAAGCTGCTCTACGACGACCAGATCGGCAAGGTCTCGCTGATCGGCGCCGGGATGCGCTCCCACCCCGGTATCACCGCGCGGTTCTTCGCGTCACTGGCCTCCGCCGGCGTGAACATCGAGATGATCTCCACCTCGGAGATCCGGATCTCGGTGATCGTCGACGAGGCGCAGGTCGACGAGGCGGTGCGGGCAACCCACACCGCGTTCGACCTGGACGTGGAAGAGGTCGAGGCGGTCGTGTACGGCGGGACCGGCCGATGAGCGCCCCGAAGAGGCCGATGCGCATCGGCGTCGTCGGCGCCACCGGGCAGGTCGGCGTCGCCGTGCGCCAGATCCTCGAGCAGCGCGACTTCCCGATCGCGGAGATCCGCTTCTTCGCCTCGGCCCGGTCGGCCGGCACCGTGCTGCCCTTCGGTGGCCGGGAGGTCGTGGTCGAGGACGCCTCGACCGCCGACCCCACCGGCCTGGACGTCGCGATCTTCTCCGCGGGCGCGTCGACCTCGCGCGCGCTGGCGCCGAAGTTCGCCGCCGCCGGCGTGACCGTGATCGACAACTCCTCGGCGTTCCGGATGGACCCCGACGTCCCGCTCGTGGTCGCCGAGGTGAACCCCGGCGCGCTGGCGGAGGTCCGCAAGGGCATCATCGCCAACCCGAACTGCACCACGATGGCCGCGATGCCCGTGCTCAAGCCGCTGCACGACGAGTCCGGGCTGGTCCGGCTGATCGCCTCGACCTACCAGGCCGTCTCCGGCTCCGGCGTCGCCGGCGTCGAGGAGCTCGCCGGCCAGGTCGCCGCGGCGGGCGACAAGGCACGCGAGCTCGCCTACGACGGCGAGGCGGTGGCGTTCCCCGAGCCGCAGAAGTACGTGCGGACCATCGCCTACAACGTGCTGCCGATGGCCGGCTCGATCGTCGACGACGGCCGGAACGAGACCGACGAGGAGCAGAAGCTGCGCAACGAGTCGCGCAAGATCCTCGGCATCCCCGACCTGCCGGTCTCCGGGATCTGCGTGCGGGTGCCGGTCTTCACCGGCCACTCGCTGGCGATCAACGCCGAGTTCGAGCGGACCATGACGCCGCAGCGCGCCGCGGAGCTGCTCGCCGACGCGCCGGGCGTGCAGCTCTCCGACGTGCCGAACCCGCTCCAGGCCGCCGGCAAGGACCCGTCGTACGTCGGCCGCCTGCGCCAGGACCCCGGCGTCGACGGCGACCGCGGGCTGGCCCTGTTCATCTCCAACGACAACCTGCGCAAGGGTGCCGCCCTCAACACCGTCCAGATCGCGGAGCTGCTCGCCGCGCGCACCTGACGCATCTGCTCGGTGCCCCCGCAACGGCCGACAGTTGCGTCAGGTGCGACGGGTCAGTCGACGCGGGCCGGGCCGGTGAAGGTGCGGGTCACCCAGTGGGCGAGCGCGAACGTGGCGGCGCTGATCAGCGGGATGACGACGACCATCGGGCGGTCCATCAGCGAGTCGACCAGGAACACCAGGGCGAGCACCGAGGTGAGCCCGACGGCGAGGAAGCTGGTGCTGCCGGGCTCGGGAACCCGCGCCAGCCGCAGCAGCAGCGCGCCGACGACCACCATCACCACGAGGATCGCGATCAGCAGCCCGTAGCCCGCGTTGCCGCACGAGGACGTGCCCTGGACGCTCTCGCACAGCCGCAGCGACGCCCAGGTCAGCCCGACGATGCCGAGCCCGACCACGACTCCGGTGAGCAGCACGACCGGCATCCCACCGGGGCCGCGGACCCGCCGCTGCCGCGGGGCACGCGGCTCGGGCACCGGCTCGGGCTCCACGTCCGGCCCTCGCTCCGGCTCGTCCGCGACGGGCGGGCGGGACTCCTCGATCAGCGGCTGCGTCTGGTCCGGCTCGGGCCGCGGCTCAGGCGCCGCCGGGTCGGGAGTCCGCCCCGCACGCCGGCGACGGCGCCAGCCCAGGCCGGGCAGCTCCAGCGACGGCTGGACCTTGCCGGCATCCTGCTCGGGCTCCCGATCGGCCATGACGGGCAGTGTGCCACGACCGGGCCGGGACCGGACGGGTCCGAAGATGCAGCAGGCCCGGATCCGCACAGCGGATCCGGGCCGGCACACGGTCGGGCTGACAGGATTTGAACCTGCGGCCTCCTCGTCCCGAACGAGGCGCGCTACCAAGCTGCGCCACAGCCCGATCGCGGATCCGGACGGCGTCCGGGCCACGAGCAGGGGCAACCATACCCGAGCGTGACGGGCGCCTCGAAATCGGCCTCCACCGGTGGACGCCGACGGGCCGTCAGTCGCGGGCGACCAGGGTGAGCAGCGTGGCCTCGGGCCGGCAGGCGACCCGGATCCGGGCGTACGGGCTGGTGCCGAGCCCGGCCGAGACGTGCAGCCACGCCGAGCCGGGATCGCCGGGAGCGGACGAGGCCGGGTGGCGGTGCAGGCCCTTGACCCGCTCGGGCTCGAGGTCGCAGTTGGTGGTCAGCGCACCGACACCGGGCACGCAGACCTGGCCGCCGTGGGTGTGCCCCGCGAGGATCGCGTCGTACCCGTCAGCGGCGAACCGGTCCAGGACGCGCAGGTACGGCGCGTGCGCGACGCCCAGGCGCAGGTCGGCATCCGGGTCGGCCGGACCGGCGACCAGGTCGAGGCGGTCGTAGCCCAGGTGCGGGTCGTCGACGCCGGCGAACGCGATCCGCAGCCCGCGGACCTCGACGGTGGTGCGCGTGTTCGTGAGGTCCACCCAGCCGCGGGCGGTCAGCTGCTGCCCCAGGTCGCGCCACGGCAGCTGGGCACTGTCGGTGTGCCGGGTGCCGTCGTCGGGCAGCAGGTAGCGCAGCGGGTTGCGCAGCGTCGGCGAGAAGTAGTCGTTGGAGCCGAACACGAACACCCCCGGCGCGGACACCAGCGGTCCGAGCGCGTCGAGCACGACCGGCACCGACCCGCGGTGGGACAGGTTGTCCCCGGTGTTCACGACCAGGTCCGGGTCCAGGCCGGCCAGCTGCCGCAGCCACTGCTGCTTCCGGGTCTGGCCGGGTGTCATGTGGATGTCGCTCAGGTGCAGGACCCGCAGGTCCCGGCTGCCCGCGGGCAGCAGGGGCACCGTGACCCGGCGCAGTGTGTAGGCGCGGGCCTCGGCGAGCGCGTACGCCGTGAGCGCCGCTGCGCCCACTACCCCGGCCACCGCCCCGGTGGCGGTCGTGCGCAGGGCGACGCGACGTACGGCGGGCAGGGAGCTCACGGCGCAAGGCTGCCACAATGACGATCATGAGCGAGTGGAGCAAGCGTCTCGTCCCACACAGCGCGACCTGTGCCTCGTGCGCGCACGAAGCGTCGGGAGTGCGCGCATGAGTGCGCTCAAGGACCGCCTGCGCGCCGACCTCACCGCCTCGATGAAGGCCCGCGACGAGGTGCGGTCCTCGACCCTGCGGATGGTGCTGACCGCGATCACCAACGCGGAGGTGGCCGGCAAGGAGCACCGCGAGCTCTCCGACGACGACATCATCGGCGTGCTGTCCACCGAGGCGAAGAAGCGGCGCGAGGCCGCGACCGCGTTCGGCGAGGGCGGCCGTGCCGAGATGGCGGCGAAGGAGACCGCCGAGGCGGCCGTGATCGCCGACTACCTGCCGGCCCAGCTCGACGAGCAGGAGATCGCCGACCTGGTGACGTCCGCGATCGCCCAGACCGGCGCGGCCGCCGAGGGCATGCGCGCGATGGGCAAGGTCATGGGCATGATCCAGCCTCAGGTCAAGGGCCGGGCCGACGGCGGTGCCGTCGCCGCGGAGGTACGCCGCCAGCTCGGCGCCTCCTGACGCCGGGCTCGGCCCCGCTCAGCGGCCGTGCCCGTTGCCGTTGCCGCCACCGTGCCCGTTGCCGCCACCGCCGCCGCCACCGCCGCCGCCGCCGTTGCCGCCGCCACCGCCACCGCCACCGCCAGCGCCGGGAGGCGGAGGCGGCGGGACGCCGGTGGACTCGTAGACGATGACCACCGAGCCCTCGGGGGCGGACGAGCCACCGGCGGGTGAGGTGTAGGCGACCGTCCCGGCCGGGTTGGCCGACGCGGCCGTACCGCCCTCGATCGCGTTGAAGCCCGCCGCCTCGAGGGTGCTGACGGCCTGGTCGACCGACATGCCCGAGGTGGTCGGGACCGTGGTCATGACGCCCTCGACCTGGGTCGCGGACGGCGCCACGAAGTCCTCGTAGTCGAGCTTGTCGTCGACGACGTGCATGGCCTGGGCCCACATCGGGCCGGCGAAGCCGGAGCCGGAGACCGAGGAGATGTAGTTGCCACCGATCACCTGGCCGGCCAGCGCCATCGGCCGCTGGCCCTGCTTGGTCGCACCGGCGATCATCGCGGCGGTCGCGATCTGCGGGGTGTAGCCCACGAACCACACGGACTTCCCGTCCTGGGTGGTGCCGGTCTTGCCGGCCGAGGGCACGCTCAGGCCGGTGCCGCCGAAGTCGTAGCCGAAGCCGCCGGGCTCCTGGACGCCGCGCAGCACGTCGTTGACGGCGTCGGCCGTCGCCTGGGGGAGCGCCTGGGTGCAGTGGGAGGGGTACTCCTGGATCACGTTGCCGTTCGAGTCCTCGATCGCGGTCACCGGTCGCGAGTCGCAGTGCACGCCCCGGCCGCCGAACGTGGCGTAGGCCTCGGCCATCTCCAGCGGGCTGGCGTTCGCGATGCCGAGCGTGAACGTCGGCACCCGCTCGGCGCCGTACCCGTGGGCGTCGCCCTTGGGGTCGGTGAGATCGACGCCGAGCGCCTTGGCGATCTTGAACGGCTCGCACACGCCGGTGACCCGCTCGAGCATGGCGTAGAACGTGTTCACCGACTCGCGGGTACCGCGGTAGATGTCCATCGTCCCCGACGAGGTGGAGCTGGAGACGTCCCACTCGCCGACGAAGCCGGGCTGGCCCTCGCAGTTGGCGAAGTCGGCCTGTGGCAGGACCATCGACGGCGGCGCGTTGAACGTCGTGCTCAGCGGGATGTGCTGGTTGACCGCGGCGGCGAGCACGAACGGCTTGAACGTCGAGCCGGCCTGGAAGCCCGCGGAGTCGCCGTACTTGGTCGGCACCGTGTAGTTGAGGAAGGTCTCGCCGGCCGCCTCGCTGCGGCCCATCGGGCGCGACTGCGCCAGCGCCTTGACGTCGCCGGTCCCGGGCTCGACCATCGCCAGCGCCCCGACGGCCTGGTCGCCCTTGTCGACGTGGTCCCGCACGGCGGTGTCCGCGGCCTGCTGGTCCCGCATGTCGACCGTGGTCCGGATCGTCAGACCGCCGGTCTTGAGCAGCTGCTTGCGCTCGGCGACCGTCTTCCCGAGCTCGGGGTCGTGGAGCAGCCAGTTGGTCGCGTAGTCGCAGAAGAAGGGCGCGCGCGAGTAGAGGCAGCCGTTCTTGGCCGGGACGACGTGCAGGCCGAGCTTCTGGTCCTTGGTGCGGTCGGCCTTCTGCCGGCTGATCACGTTGAGCTCGGCCATCCGGTCCAGGACCACGTTGCGTCGCTCGAGCGCTCGGTCGGGGGAGTTGGTCGGGTCGTAGCCGGTGGGGTTCTTCACCAGGCCGGCCAGCATCGCGGACTGGCGCAGGTCGAGGTTCCGGGCGTTGACGTTGAAGTAGTGCCGCGCGGCGGACTGGATGCCGTAGGTGCCGTCGCCGAAGTAGGCGATGTTGAGGTAGCGCTCGAGGATCCAGTCCTTGGAGTACTTCTGCTCGAACGCGATCGCGTAGCGCAGCTCGCGGAGCTTGCGCGCGTAGGTGTCGTCGGTGGCCTCCTTGCGCTCCGCCTCGGTCTTGGCCTGGGTCAGCAGCGTCATCTTCACCATCTGCTGGGTGATCGACGAGCCACCCTGCACGACGCCGTTGCTGGCCTGGTTGGTGATCAGCGCTCGAAGGGTGCCCCTGAGGTCGAGGGCGCCGTGCTCGTAGAAGCGGTAGTCCTCGATCGCGACGATCGCCTTGACCATCGTCCGCGAGATCTGGTCGAGCGAGACGTTGACCCGGTTCTCGTCGTACAGCGTGGCGATCACGTCACCGTCGGCGTCGACCAGCCGGGTCTTCTGCGGCAGCGGGTCGGTCTGCAGCTCGGCGGGGAGGTTGTCCATCGCCTCGGAGACCTGCCGAGCGCCGACCCCCAGCACCCCCGCGAACGGGATGGCGAGACCGGCGACCACGACGCCCATCACCGCGGCGACGGCCAGCATCACGGCTACGTGGGAGGCGACCCGGGAGGCTGGCAGGCGTTCGTCGCGCGGCACAGGCATGCCGACCAGGGTACGTGAGCAGACGAACCCCAACCCATTCGTAGCACAAGGTGACTAGTCAGTTTGGACTATGCGGATTGGGTCGGATGTGTCTGCCCCCCGCCTGAAATGTTCCTTAACTTCTTTACCGAGGGGATTCATCCCGGGTAGACGTCATGGGGACGCCGCCTATCTCGGACTGATGTGGGGACATCATCATGTGGGTTGAGGATTGGGCGTCCATGGCCGCGTGCCGTGAAGCGCAGCCGGACCGGCTGTTCGTGCGTGGGGCGGAGCAGAACAAGGCGAAGCAGTTGTGCGCCGGCTGCCCTGTGCGCACCGAGTGCCTCGCCGAGGCGCTCGACAACCAGATCGAGTGGGGCGTCTGGGGGGGCATGACCGAGCGTGAGCGACGGGCGCTCCTGCGGCGCCGTCCGAACGCCTCGTGGCGTGCGGTGCTCGAGGCGGCCCGTGACCAGGGCGCACCGGCCGCCGGCATCCAGCCGGTCGCCAAGCCCGTCGGCGTCTAGCAGGGACGCGCCAGCGGACCTGCTGGTGGTGGTCGAGCGAGCCGCGCGACCGAGCGTGCGAGGTCGCGACCGGCGTGTCGAGACCCAGTCGCTCAGCTGACTCCTGAGCCACCGGCGAGCAGGTCGCCCACCTGGCGCAGCCCGTCGAGGTCGTGGACGTCGCCGGCGAGCGCCGGCACCACCGCCGTGGGCACCTGCGGGTGCGCGGCGGCGAACCGCTCGCGCAGCAGCACCTCGCGCTCGACGATCCGGGTCTGGTCGGCGTGCAGGCACAGCAGCCCGGCGGTCAATGAGCCCGGGTCCTGCTTGCGCAGCCGCTCCGAGGCGGCCATCGCCTCGTCGGCCGAGAGCGAGCCCGGCGGCACCGGGGTCGCCCGGTTGACGATCAGCCCCGCCAGCGGCATGTCGTCCTCGCTGAGCCGCTCGACGAAGTACGCCGCCTCGCGCAGCGCGTCCGGCTCCGGCGCGGCCACCACGAGGAACGCCGTGCCGTCGGCCTGGAGCAGCCGGAACGTCTGCTGCGCCCGGACCCGGAACCCCCCGAAGAGGGTGTCGAACGCGGCGACGAAGGTCTGCATGTCGCGCAGCACCTGTGCGCCCAGGATCCGGTTGAGCGCGTTGGTGATCAGCCCGAGCCCGGCGGTCATCATCCGCGCCGGTCCCCGTGCCGGGGTCAGCAGCAGCCGGATGAAGCGCCCGTCGAGGAAGCTCGAGAGCCGCTCCGGCGCGTCGAGGAAGTCGAGCGCCGACCGAGAGGGCGGGGTGTCGACGACGATGAGGTCGTAGCTACCGTCGCGTCGGGCGTCGGCGTGGATCTGCCCGAGCTTCTCCATCGCCATGTACTCCTGGGTGCCGGCGAACGAGCTCGACAGAGCGATGTAGAAGGGGTTGTCCAGGATCTGGCGGGCCTTGTCCGGGTTGGCCTGGCTCTCGACCACCTCGTCGAAGGTGCGCTTCATGTCCAGCATCATCGCGTCGAGGCTGCCGCCCTTGCGGTTGCCCTTGGCGTTGGTGCGTAGGCCGCTGACCGGCCGGGGCGTGTTGTCGAGCTGCTCGATGCCCATCGACTGGGCCAGCCGCCGGGCCGGATCGATGGTCAGGACGACGACCCGGCGGCCGCGTTCGGCCGCGCGCAGCGCCAGCGCCGCCGACGCGGTCGTCTTGCCGACGCCGCCCGAGCCGCAGCACACGATGATGCCGGTGCCGTGGTCGTCCAGGAGCGCGTCGACGTCGAGGGCGGGTGCCGGGCTCGGAGCCGTGGCCAGCGGGCCCACCCGGGTGCGGGTCTTGCGCGCGGTGCTCATGCCAGCCCCTGGTTCTTCAGGTCGGCGGCCAGCTCGTACAGGCCGCCGAGGTCGACGCCCCCGGTCAGGCGCGGCAGCTCGAACGTCGGCAGTCCGAACGAGTCGACCACCGCGCGCTGCGCGTCCTCCAGCTCCCGCCGCTCGGCGTGGTCGCGGACCTCGGCGACCAGGCCGGCCACCAGCGAGGCCCCGCCGGCCACGCCGGAGCGGTCCAGGTCGGCCTCGACCCGCGCGGTGTCGAGGCGGCCGGCGACGGCGGCCTCGAGGTCGGCGGCGGTGATGTCCCGGGGCCGCACCTGGTTGACGATCACGCCGCCGACCGGGATCCGGGCCCCGCGCAGCTCGGCGATCCCGTCGGCCGTCTCCTGCACGGGCATCTCCTCCAGGACCGTGACCAGGTGGACCAGCGTCCGCGGCGAGCGGAACAGCGTCATCACGGTGTCCGCCTGGCCCTTGATCGGCCCGACCTTCGCCAGCCCGGCCAGTTCCTCGTTCACGTTGAGGAACCGGGTGATCCGCCCGGTCGGCGGGGCGTCCAGCACGACGGCGTCGTACCGGGTCGCGTTGCGGTTGCGGCTGTTGCGCTGCACGGCCTCGAAGACCTTCCCGGTGAGCAGCACGTCGCGGACGCCCGGGGCGATCGTGGTCGCGAACTCGATGACGCCGAAGCGGTCCAGCGCGCGACCTGCGCGGCCGAGCTTGTAGTACATGGCGAGGTACTCCAGCAGCGCGGACTCCGGGTCGATGTGCAGCGCGTGCACGACGCCGGGCGCGCGACCGTCGTGGTGCAGCCCGGTCGCGATCCGGCGCTCCTCGTAGGGCAGCGGGTCGACGTCGAACATCCGGGCGATCCCCTGCCGGCCCTCGACCTCGCACAGCAGCACCTGCTGGCCCTGGGAGGCCAGGCCGAGCGCGAGCGCCGCGGCCACCGTGGACTTGCCGGTGCCGCCCTTGCCGGTCACCACGTGCAGGCGCACGCGCGACCAGTCGGGCGTGTTCGTGGACGAGGCCATGGGGCTGAGCCTAGGGCGTGGCCCTGAATTCTCGGCCGTCGCGAGCGGCGCGCAGCAGGGCAGGCCACCTGGGATCGAGAGCCACGCCCTGAGTGGCGTGGGGCGGGCCCTAGGATCGACGAGACCCGGGTCACAGCAGGTGCCGGGGGAGGAGGAGTTGGCGTGGACAAGGTGGTGGCGTCAGCGGCAGCGGCGGTGGCGGACATCTCGGACGGGTCGACGTTGTCGGTCGGTGGGTTCGGGCTGTGTGGGATCCCGTCGGTGCTGGTCCGGGCGGTTCTCGACGGTGGCACGCGGGATCTGGAGGTGGTCTCGAACAATGCCGGCGTGGACGGGTGGGGTCTGGGCCTGCTGCTCGGCGCCGGTCGGCTGCGGCGGGTGGTGGCGTCGTACGTCGGGGAGAACAAGGAGTTCGCCCGGCAGTTCCTGGCCGGTGAGCTGGAGGTGGAGCTGACCCCGCAGGGCACGCTCGCGGAGCGGATGCGTGCGGGTGGCTCGGGGATCCCGGCGTTCTTCACCGCAACCGGGGTGGGCACGCAGGTGGCCGAGGGTGGGCTGCCGTGGCGCTACGACGCGGCGGGCAATGTCGTGAAGTCCTCGCCGCCCAAGCAGACCCAGGTCTTCGAGACCGCGGAGGGTCCCCGGGAGTTCGTGCTCGAGCACGCGATCGTGGCGGACTTCGGACTGGTGCGGGCCTGGAAGGGCGACCGGCACGGCAACCTGGTGTTCCGCGACTCGGCGCGCAACTTCAACCCGTTGGCGGCGATGTGCGGGCGGGTCACGATCGCCGAGGTCGAGGAGCTGGTCGAGCCGGGCGAGATCGACCCGAACCAGGTGCACACGCCGGGGGTGTTCGTGCAGCGGGTGGTGGCGCTGAGCCCGGAGCAGGCCGCTGACAAGCGGATCGAGAAGCGGACCGTGCGTCCGCGAGAGGAGCGTGCGTGATGGCCTGGTCGCGTGAGGAGATGGCCGCGCGGGCGGCCTCGGAGCTGCACGACGGGTCGTACGTCAACCTCGGGATCGGGCTGCCGACGCTGGTGCCCAACTACGTCGGCGACGACGTGGAGCTGGTGCTGCAGTCCGAGAACGGGATCCTCGGGGTGGGCGCCTACCCGTGGGAGGGCGAGGAGGACCCGGACCTGATCAACGCGGGCAAGGAGACGGTCACGCTGCGCCGCGGGGCGTCGTTCTTCGACTCCGCGACCAGCTTCGGGATGATCCGCGGCGGCAAGATCGACGCCGCGATCCTGGGCGCGATGCAGGTCTCGGAGGCCGGGGACATCGCGAACTGGATGATCCCGGGGAAGATGGTCAAGGGCATGGGCGGCGCGATGGACCTGGTCCACGGCGCCAAGCGGGTGATCGTGCTGATGGAGCACGTCGCCAAGGACGGCTCCTACAAGATCGTGAACGAGTGCTCGCTGCCCTACACCGGCAAGCGTGTGGTGCAGCGGATCATCACCGACCTGTGCGTCCTCGACATCACCCCAGCCTCAGCGGGGGGCGGCCTCAAGTTGGTCGAGCTCGCGCCGGACGTCACCCTCGACGAGGTCCGCGAGAAGACCGAGCCGGAGCTGGTCGCCTGATGGCAGCCGGGCGGCAGCCGCCCACGAGGTTCCAGAGCCTGTGCGTCGACGAGGTCGACCCGGCGCCGATCGGAGCGCTGGGCTAGGCGATCGAGCCGAGGCCCTCGCGAGCGCGGGTGGCGGGGAGGGTACGACGAGCGGCATACCGCGCCGCGACGGCGCTGGTGTAGGCGAGCCGGCGCCGGGCGGCAACGCCGTCGGGGTTCGAGTGCGGCGTGACCAGGTGCGGGTCGAGGGCCTCGGCGAGGGCGTCGCGCAGGAGCACCAGCGCCTCCGCCCGCAGCTGCGAGATCCGCGACTCGCTCACCCCGAGCTCGGCGGCCAGCTCGGCCATCGGGCGTTGCTCGATGAAGTAGCCGCGCACCACGTGGCGCAGCCGCTCGGGAAGCTCCTCGACGGCTGCCGCGAGGTACTGCGAGCGCTCGACCTGCAGGGCCGCCTCCTCGGGCCCCGGATCGCGCCCGACCAGCCTCTCGACGAACCCGGCGTTCGGACCGGCGTCGAGGGGGAGCACCACCGCGCGAGCGACCTCCGAGTCGGCGTGGCCGATCTCCTTGGGGGTGATCCCCAGCGTCTCGGCGACCGCCGCGTCGTCGGGGAACTCGCCGAGGGTGGCGGCCAGACGGACGCGTGCCGCCTCGATCTCCCGGGCCCGGCGGCGCACCGAGCGCGAGGCCCAGTCGACCGAGCGGAGCTCGTCGACCAGCGCGCCCCGGATCCGGGTGCTGGCATAGCCGGCGAACGGTACGCCCCGCTCCGGGTCGAACCCACGAGCCGCCTGGACGAGGGCGAGCAGGCCGGCGGAGTGCAGGTCGTTGCGGTCCATGTAGGACGGCACCCGCGCCATCGTCTCGCGCACCAGGTGCGCCACCAGCGGCACGTGCTGGACGGCCAGCTGATCGCGCTCGGCGATCGCCAAGGGAGTGGAATGACCCGAGTTCACGGGAGTAGTGACTCATATCCGGACCGGTCATGACGCGAAAACAAGGGGAATGGTCCCGGAGACCACCCACCCGGTCGACATCGTCTTCCGAGGCGTGCCGATCGACCCATCTCGGGCTCCCCCGAGTGGGCCATGCCGACACTGCCGTCGACCGCCGCGACGGGCCATGCCCGATGACCCGGCCGGACTACCGGCCGGCTGCACCTTCGAGGCGGGCCGACGTCCTGTTGTCCCTGTGCCCGACTGGCCCGTTCCTGCCCCGCCTGGGGCTGACCGTCGCCCCCAGGCTCGCGTCCGCGGCGACCCGGGTCGGCTCGCCGCCCATCATCTGTTGTCCGCGGGTCGATCCGGTGCGCGACACGCGGACGTCGACCCGGTGGCCGTCGATCGACGACCTGCTCGCTACCGGCACGCACACCCTCAGGCGGGCCGGCGCCGGACTGTCGGCGTCGCCGAGACGTCCGGCCCGGATCCTGGCCACCGTGGTCCGACGCCGGAAGCCAGGACGTGGCTCTCAGTCCCATGGCCTGCTGCGCGCCGCCCATCGCTCGCGACGGCCGAGAATCGAGAGCCACGCCTAGCCTCCTTCGCCGTGGGCGCGCGGGGCTTCCGGTGATCTGCGGGCACAGGTCTAGCCGTCCTCAAGGTGGTGGTTGGGAGCGCCGAAGCCCGAGATGACAACGGCGTGAGCCGCCATCGCTTCCCCAGGAGAACAGCGCACCATGACCGATCCGGAGGTCAACGAGCCCAACAGGTTCACCGCGTCAGACCGTGGACCCTCCCGTCGACTCGGGACCGCCGACGCGGACCGGCTGGCCGTGGAGCACGTACCGCTGGTGGCGCACGTGGTGTACGAGACGCTCGCGAGGGTGCCGTCGTACGTCGACCGCAACGACCTGCGCTCGGCCGGCCTGCTGGCCCTGGTGGCCGCCGCTCGGTCCTTCGACCCCGAGCGGGGGGTGCCGTTCGCCCGGTACGCCATGCCGCGGATCCGTGGGGCGATGGTCGATGAGCTGCGCTCG
This sequence comes from Nocardioides sp., assembly GCF_030019515.1. Taxonomy (GTDB): domain Bacteria; phylum Actinomycetota; class Actinomycetes; order Propionibacteriales; family Nocardioidaceae; genus Nocardioides. The sequence continues at coordinate 146,575 of NZ_JASEEQ010000007.1, forward strand.
GTCGACTGGGCCTCGCGCTCGGTGCGCCGCCGGGCCCGGGAGATCGAGGAGGCGCGGGCCCGCCTGGCCGCGACGCTCGGCGAGTTCCCGGACGACGAGACCGTCGCCGCCGCGCTCGGGATGACCCTGGACGAGGTCAACCGGGTCGACTCCGAGGCCGCCCGGGGGACGGTGCTGCCCCTCGACGCCGGCGCCCAGCAGGGGCTGGCCGAGGTCCTGCCGGTCCGCGAGGCGGGTCCGGAGGAGCGGGCCGTGCACCTCGAGCGGGTGCGCTACCTGGCCGACGCGGTCGAGGAGCTCCCCGAGCGGATGCGCGTCGTGGTGCGCGGCTACTTCCTCGAGGAGCGCCCGATGGCCGAGCTGGCCGCGGAGCTCGGGGTCACCGAGTCCCGGGTCTCCCAGGTCCGGGCCGAGGCGCTCACGCTGCTGCGCGACGCCCTCGGTGAGGCCTTCGACCCGCACCTCGCCACGCCGCACCCGAACCCGGCCGGGGTGGCCGCCCGGCGCCGGCTCGCCTACACCAGCGCCGTCGCCGCACGGTACGCCGCACGCCGCTCGATGCCCGCCCGCCGGCCGCACCGGGGGCTGGAGTCCACCGCGTAGACGCCGCCGCTCATCAGCGTCCTGGAACCGGGCCGAGCCCGGTCGCGTCCGTCCCCGGGCGGACCCGGCGTACGCCCCGAGTAGGGTGCCGGACATGACCAAGTGGGAGTACCTGACCGCCCCGATCCTGACGCACGCGGCCAAGCAGATCCTGGACAACTTCGGCGCCGACGGGTGGGAGCTGGTGCAGGTCGCTCCCGGGCCGAACCCAGAGAACCTCGTCGGCTTCTTCAAGCGGCCGCTGGCATGACGTCCCCCGAGGAGCGGCTCGCCGAGCTCGGCCTGGCCGTGCCCGAGGTCGCCAAGCCGGTGGCGGCGTACGTGCCGGCCGTGGTGTCCGGCGACCTGGTGTTCACCTCCGGCCAGCTGCCGATGCGCGACGGCGAGCTGATGGTGACCGGGAAGGTCGGCGGCGAGGTGAGCCCCGAGGAGGCGGCCCTGTGCGCGCAGCAGTGCGCGCTGAACGCCATCGCGGCGGTGAAGTCGATGATCGGCGACCTCGGCCGCGTCGCCCAGGTCGTCAAGGTCGTCGCGTTCGTCGCCTCCACGCCGGACTTCACCGGGCAGCCGCAGGTCGCGAACGGCGCCTCGGAGCTGTTCGGCAAGGTCTTCGGCGACAGCGGCGTGCACGCGCGCTCCGCCGTCGGTGTCCCGGTCCTGCCCCTGGACGCGCCCGTCGAGGTCGAGATCGTGGTGCGGGTGGCCTCGTGAGACCGGCACCGTGAGGATCCCGATCCCGCCGATCCCGCTCCCGGCGCACGTCGTCGAGCTCGCCCGCGAGTACGCCGACGGCACGCGTGAGCCGGCCGAGCCGCGGGAGGCCGCGACGGTGATCCTGATGCGCCCCTCCGAGCACGGTCCGGCGGTGTACTACCTGCGCCGGCACACCTCGATGGAGTTCGCCGGGGGCATGTGCGTCTACCCCGGCGGCGGGGTGGACCCGCGCGACTTCGACACGACCGTCGCCTGGGCGGGCCCCAGCCCGGCGGAGTGGGCCGAGCGCCTCGGCTGTGACGAGGAGAGGGCGCGGGCGCTGGTGTGCGCCGCGGTGCGGGAGACCTTCGAGGAGTCCGGCGTGCTGCTGGCCGGCGCCTCGGCGCAGGAGGTCGTCGCCGACACCACCGGGGCGGACTGGGAGGCCGACCGGCACGCCCTGGAGTCGCGTGAGCTCGCGATGACCTCGTTCCTCTCCGCCCGTGGCCTGGTGCTGCGCACCGACCTGCTCGGCGTCTGGGGCGGCTGGCTGACCCCCGCCTTCGAACCGAAGCGCTATCGCACCTGGTTCTTCGTCGCCCTGCTGCCCGAGGGCCAGCGGACTCGCGACGTCTCGACGGAGTCGGCGTCGGTGACCTGGCTGCCGGCGGCCGACGCCGTGGCGCAGGCCGAGCGCGGCGAGATGCTGATGATGCCGCCGACGTACCTCACCTCGCTGGAGGTCGCACAGCTCGCGACCCCGGAGGAGGTGATCGCCGCGGCGCACGGGCGGGTCGTCGAGATGCACACGCCGGTCGTCGAGCCCCTCGACGACGAGGGCTGGACGCTCTCCGTCCCGGTCCACCACCGCTCGATCCTGGCCGCGCACCGCGGCGCCTGACGTGGGCTGGTCCGGCGGGGCCTTCGGGTCGCGGGGGACGTGCGTGCTCGCGCCGAACCCCGACCTGATGACGCTGGACGGCACCAACACCTGGGTGCTGCGTGAGCCCGGGGCGCGCCGCTCGGTCGTCGTCGACCCGGGCCCGGCGATCCCCGCCCACCTCGACGCGGTCGCGTCGGAGGCCGGCGAGGTCGGCGTGGTGCTGCTGACCCATCACCACGCGGACCACGCCGAGGCGGCGCGGGAGTTCGCCGAGCGGATGGGGTGCGGGGTCCGGGCCCTGGACCCGGCGTACCGCCTGGGCACCGAGGGCCTCGGCGACGGCGACGTGGTCTCCGTCGACGGGCTGGAGATCCGGGTGGTCGGGACACCCGGGCACACGGCCGACTCCCTGTCCTTCCTGGTGCCGGCCGACGGGGTCGTCCTCACCGGGGACACCGTGCTCGGGCGCGGGACCACCGTCGTCGCGCACCCCGACGGCCGGCTCGGGGCCTACCTGGACTCCCTGGACCGGCTGCACGCGCTGGCGTCGGCCCACGAGGTCGCGTCGATCTGGCCCGGGCACGGCCCGGTCATCGCCGACGCGCTCGGGGTCCTGGACCACTACCGCGCCCACCGCAGGCAGCGGCTCGAGCAGGTGCGCGCCGCGCTGGAGACGCTGCGGGCCGCGCCGCACCCCGAGGGGCTGGCCGCGGACGAGCTGCCGCGTCGGGTCGTCGAGATCGTCTACTCCGACGTCGACCCGGTGCTGTGGGGTGCTGCCGAGCTGTCGGTCCGGGCGCAGCTGGCCTACCTGGCCGAGCACCGCTGACGGCGTACGCCGGCCTTGCGGCCGGTCCGCCACGGCCGGCCCGGGGGAGTGGGGGTCAGTGCGGGGTCGGCCTCGGGGGCTGGTGGGCAATCCCTGCACTTCTGGGCCGAAGTTTCGGCCGAACAGTGCTGGTTTCCCCGGGTACCCGGGGAAACCGACCCGGGCCTAGCGGGCGCGGCGGCCCAGACGCTCGACGTCCATGATCACGACCGAGCGGGGCTCGAGGCGCAGCCAGCCGCGGGAGGCGAAGTCGGCGAGCGCCTTGTTCACGGTCTCCCGGGAGGCGCCGACCAGCTGGGCCAGCTCCTCCTGGGTGAGGTCGTGGTGCACGTGCACGCCGTCGTCGGCGGTGCGTCCGAACCGGTCGGCGAGGTCGAGGAGCGCCTTGGCGACCCGGCCGGGGACGTCGGAGAACACCAGGTCGGCGACCACGTCGTTGGCCTTGCGCAGCCGGCCGGCGAGCTGGGTGAGCAGTCCGCGGGCGACGACGGGGCGGCCCTCGAGCCAGCGCAGCAGGTCCTCGTGGGACAGCGAGGCGAACGTGGCGTCGGTGACGGCGGTGACGGTGGCCGAGCGCGGCCCCGGGTCGAAGAGCGAGAGCTCGCCGAACATCTGGCCGGGGCCGAGGATCGCCAGGAGGTTCTCGCGGCCGTCGGAGGAGGTGCGGCCGAGCTTCACCTTGCCGTCGAGCACGATGTAGAGCTTGTCGCCGGAGTCGCCCTCGTGGAACAGCACGTCGCCGCGGCGCAGCTTGCTCTCCGTCATCGACGCGCGCAGTGCGGTCGCGGCCTCGTCGTCGAGCGCACTGAACAGCGGCGCCTGACGGAGTACGTCGTTGTCCACGGGATCCTCCTCGTGAGATGGCCCGCAGCACACGGGTTACGCGCTGATCCTATCCAGTGGGAAAGGTCACAGGAACAACCGCCCGGCATATGTCGGGGTGCGCCGGCCGGTCACCGGTCCGCGCCGTCGGCGGCTCGCCGTACCCTTGGGCCCGTGCCCGAAGCCCCCGAGCCCCGCACCGGTCTGGTCCGGCGCGCCCGCAAGATCGACCGGGTGCTCGCCGAGACCTACCCCGACGCCCGGTGCGAGCTGGACTTCGACAACCCCTTCGAGCTGCTCGTCGTGACCGTGCTGTCGGCGCAGACCACCGACAAGCGGGTCAACGCGGTGCGGCCCACCCTGTTCGCCGCCTACCCCGACGCGAAGGCGATGGCCGGCGCCGACCGGGCGACCCTCGAGGGGATCGTCGGGCCGCTGGGCTTCTTCCGCGCCAAGACCGAATCGCTGCTCAAGTTGGGCGCCGCCCTCGTCGAGCGGCACGGCGGGCAGGTGCCGCCCCGGCTCGAGGACCTGGTGCAGCTGCCCGGTGTCGGTCGCAAGACCGCGAACGTCGTGCTCGGCAACGCCTTCGGGATCCCCGGCATCACCGTCGACACCCACTTCGGCCGGCTCTCCCGTCGGTTCGCCTGGACCGAGGAGACCGACCCGGTCAAGGTCGAGCACGCCGTCGGCGCCCTGTTCGAGAAGCGCGACTGGACGATGCTCAGCCACCACCTGATCTGGCACGGCCGGCGCGTCTGCCACGCCCGCAACCCCGCCTGCGGCGCCTGCCCGGTCGCGCGGTGGTGCCCGGCGTACGGCGAGGGCCCGACCGACCCCGTCGCCGCGGCGAAGCTGGTCAAGACCGAGGGCCGGGCATGACCACGCCACGGCTCTGCGGGGCCCCCGGATGAGACGGGTGCTCCTGGCCGCGCTCGCCGTGGCCCTGCTGGTGCTGAGCGCCTGCGACTCCACGGACCTGCCGAAGCCGCCCGGCCAGGCGAAGGTCGACGTCGACACCCCGGCGCTGCGGGCGATCCGCGCCGACGCCGGCATCGAGCCGTGCCGGCCGGGGGCGGGTGCGCCGGTCGACGGCGGCCTGCCCGACGTCACCCTGTCCTGCCTCGGCGGCGGGGCCGACGTCGAGCTCGCGTCCCTCCGCGGCCCGGTGGTGGTCAACCTGTGGGCGTCGTGGTGCGGCCCGTGCCGGCGGGAGATGCCGATCTACCAGCAGTTCTACGAGAGGTACGGCGACCGGGTCGGCGTCGTCGGCATCGACTACAACGACGTCCAGCCGCAGGCGGCGCTCGAGCTCGCGCGCACGACCGGCGTCACCTACCCGCTGCTCGCCGACCCCGGCTCGAGCCTCGAGGGCACCGACGCCTTCCCGACCATCCCCGGGCTGCCCTGGGTCGTCCTGGTCGACGCCGACGGCGAGGTCGTGCACAAGCAGCCGATCGAGATCACCAGCGTCGACCAGCTCGTCGACCTGGTGGACGAGCACCTCGGGACCGACCTGTGATCCCCGACTGGCTGGTGCCGGTGCGCGACGGCGCGGCGGCGATCTCCGCCGACCAGCTCACCAGGTTCACCCCGCCCCCGGGCGGCGACGCCCGGACCGGGGCGGTGCTGATGCTCTTCGGTGAGGGCGAGCGGGGCGGCGAGCTGCTGCTCACCGAGCGGGCCCACGACATGCGCTCCCACCCGGGCCAGGTGTCCTTCCCCGGCGGCTCCCTCGACCCCGGCGAGACGCCGGTCGAGGCCGCGCTCCGCGAGGCCGAGGAGGAGGTCGGGGTGGACCCGGCCTCGGTCGAGGTGTTCGGCCGGCTGCCGGAGCTGTGGCTGCCGCCGAGCAACTTCGCGGTCACTCCGGTCCTCGGCTGGTGGCGCGTCCCCGGCGAGGTGAGCATCGTCAGCCACGCCGAGGTGCATGCGATCCACCGCGTGCCGATCGCTGAGCTGCTCGACCCCGAGCACCGGATCACGGTCCGCCACCCCCGAGGCGGCTACCAGAGCCCGGGGTTCCTCATCGGCCCCGACCACGACGTCATCCTCTGGGGCTTCACCGGCGGGATCATCGCCCGGCTCTTCGACTTCCTCGGGTGGACCCAGCCGTGGGACGAGTCGCGCCTGCGCGACCTGCCGTCGTACATGCTGCAGGCTGACCCACGACGCGGTCGGCTCCTCGACATCGAGGACGAGGACGAGGAGGAGGACGGGTGAACCTGCTCGACTGGCTCCTGGTCGTGCTCGTCCTCGCCTATGCCCTCTCGGGCTACTGGCAGGGCTTCATCACGGGCGCGTTCGCGACCGGGGGGCTGCTGCTCGGCGGCCTGTTCGGCGTCTGGCTCGCGCCGGTGGCGCTCGGCGACGCCAACCCCTCCCTGATGGTCTCCCTCGGGGCCCTGTTCGTCGTGATCCTGTCCGCGTCGCTGGGCCAGGCCGTGCTCCAGTTCGCCGGCGCCCGGATCCGCGAGCGGATCACCTGGCAGCCGGCCCGTGCCCTGGACGCCATCGGGGGCGCGCTGCTGAGCGCCGTGGCGGTGCTCGTGGTCGCCTGGGCCCTCGGCGTCGCGATCTCGGGCTCCCGGATCGGTGGCGTCACCCCGCTGGTGCGGGGCTCGAGCGTCCTCTCCCACGTCGACGAGGTGATGCCCGCCAGCGCCGACGGCGCGCTGCAGGCCTTCAACGACGTCGTCGGCACCAGCTTCTTCCCGCGCTACCTCGAGCCGTTCGCCCCGGAGCGGATCGTCGAGGTCGGCCCCGGCCCCACCCGGCTGCTCAAGGACCCCGACGTCGAGCGGGCCGGGTCGAGCGTGCTCAAGGTCCGCGGCACCAACGAGTGCGGCCGGGGCGTCGAGGGGTCCGGGTTCCTGTACGCCGGCAACCGGCTGATGACCAACGCGCACGTCGTGGCGGGCATCGACGACCCGGAGGTCGTCGTCGACGACGAGTCGGTCCCGGCGGACGTCGTCTACTACAACCCCGACATCGACGTGGCGGTGCTCTCCTTCGACAGCGGCGACCTGCCGGCGCTGCGCCTCAACCGGGGCGCGGGCGCCCCCGACGGAGTCGCGATCCTGGGCTATCCGCAGGACGGCCCCTACCACGTGGAGCCCGCCCGGATCCGCTCCGAGCAGCGGCTCCGCTCGCCCAACATCTACGGCGACGGCGCGGTGATCCGCGAGGTGTTCTCCCTGCGCGGGCGGATCCTGCCGGGCAACTCCGGCGGCCCGATCGTCTCCTCGGCCGGCGACGTGGTCGGCGTGGTGTTCGCCGCCTCGGTCACCGACCACGACACCGGCTACGCGCTGACCGCCGGGCAGGTCTCCGCCGCCGCCGCGGCGGGCCTGACCAGCTCCAGCCAGGTGTCCACCGGTGGGTGCGCGGGATGACCGGGTAGAGGTCGGCGGGTACACCACCGGGTCCCGACACGCCGGTCGCGGCCTCGTTCCTCAGCCGCGCGGCCTGCTCGACCTCTCCGCCAGAGCGTCTGCCGCTGACGCGGCGTCCGCTCAGCTGCGACCTTTGAGCGCCTTGGGGATCTCGCGGCCCTGCTCGATCGCCCGCTCGGGGGCGCGGACCTGCTTGACCTTGCGGATGCCGACGAACACCATCAGGCCCGCGAGCAGCAGGTAGAACCCGAACACGATGAGGAACGCCCAGTGCAGGGCGAGGCCGTCGCCGTTCCAGTTGATGAAGTACGCGATGGCGACCGACAGCATGATGATCGCGAGGACCGCGACGAAGCCGGCGGCCGCGAAGAGGCCGATCCCGATGCCGCCGGCCTGCACGCTGACCTTCAGCTCGGACTTGGCGAGCTGGATCTCCTTCTGGATCAGCGTGGAGATGTCCCGGCTGGCGTCGTGGACCAGACGGCCGATGGTCGGATCGCCCTCATCCGGAGGTGCAGCCTGGACCTGGTTGCTCGCCATGTGGCTCACCCTACCGAACGCTCACCCCTCGCCCGCGTCCTCCTGGTAGACGTCGGGTACCCCGTCGGCGTCGAGGTCGAGCTCCTCGACCTCGACGATCCGCCGGTAGGAGCGGTTGCGCATCCGGAGTACCCCGGTCGCGAGGATCGTGGCGACCAGCGAGCCGACCAGCACGCCCACCTTGACGTGGTCGTCCTGCGGGGTGCCGCTGCCGAACGCGAGCTCGCCGATCAGCAGCGAGACCGTGAACCCGATCCCGGCGAGCATCGCCAGGCCGATCACGTCGACCCAGCTCAGCTGGTCGTCGAGATCGGCGCGGGTGAAGGTCGCGAGCAGCCAGGTGGAGCCGGCGATCCCGACCGCCTTGCCCACGACCAGGCCGGTGACGACGCCGAGCGCGACCGGGTCGGAGAGGGCGTCCACCAGCCCGTCGAACCCCCCGACGGTGACCCCGGCGGCGAAGAACGCGAACACCGGTACGGCGACGCCGGCGGAGATCGGCCGAACCAGGTGCTCGAGGTGCTCGGCGAGCCCGGGGCCGTCCTGGCCGTCCGAGCGCAGGACCGGGACGGTGAACCCCAGCACCACTCCGGCCACGGTCGCGTGCACGCCGGACTCGTGCACCAGCACCCACGCGACCACGGCCAGGGGGATGAGCAGCCAGCCGCGGTGGATCCGCCGCTGCACCAGCATCGCGAAGGCCAGGACCGGAATCGCGGCGGCCGCGAGGTAGGCCAGGTGCAGCTCGTCGGTGTAGAAGAGCGCGATGATCGTGATGGCCAGCAGGTCGTCGACGACCGCCAGGGTGAGCAGGAAGGTCCGCAGCCCCGTCGGCAGGTGGGTGCTGATGACGGCGAGGATGGCGACCGCGAAGGCGATGTCGGTCGCCGTGGGGATCGCCCAGCCGCGCAGGGCCCCGTCCCCGCCGAGGTTCCACAGCACGTAGACGAGCGCGGGGGCCGCCATCCCGCCCATGGCGGCGACCACGGGCAGGGCCGCGCGGCGCGGGTCGCGGAGGTCGCCGGCCACGAACTCCCGCTTGAGCTCGAGGCCGGCCACGAAGAAGAAGATGGCCAGCAGGCCGTCCGCCGCCCAGGCGCCCAGGCTGAGGTCGAGATGCAACGCCTGCGGACCGACCCGCAGGTCGCGGAGGTCGGCGTACGAGGCCGACCACGGGGTGTTCGCCCAGATGATCGCCACGGCGGCGGCGGCGATCAGGAGCAGTCCGCCGGTGGTCTCCGCGCGCAGGATGTCGGCGGTCCGGGAGCTCTCCAGGAACGAGCCACGCGAGAACAGGCGCGGGCGGGTCGGGCGGCGTTCGGTCACGGGGGCTCCTCGGGGTCGTCGGTCCACGTGCCGACCAGACTTCCCGGCTCACCGACCCCCACCCTACGCGCCGACCCCGCCCGGGCCCCCGCCCACGCCACCCGCCCGAGGCCTCCGGGCGGGTGGCGACGCGCGGCTACGGGCCGCTCGAGGTCACTCCTCGGTCCTGCCCTCGTCCTGCTTGGCGGAGATCAGGTCCATGACCGAGGAGTCGGCGAGCGTGGTGACGTCGCCGACCTCCCGGCGCTCGGCCACGTCGCGCAGCAGCCGCCGCATGATCTTGCCGGAGCGGGTCTTGGGCAGCTCGGGGACGATCATGATCTGCCGTGGCGTCGCGATCGGCCCGATCTCCTTGCGGACGTGCTGGCGCAGCTCGGCGACGATGTCGTCGCCCCCGTCGCCGGCGTCCTCGCGGAGGATCACGAAGGCGCAGACCGCCTGGCCGGTGTCCTCGTCCTTGGCGCCGACGACCGCGGCCTCGGCGACCTTCGGGTGGGACACGAGCGCGGACTCGATCTCCGTGGTGGACAGGCGGTGGCCCGAGACGTTCATGACGTCGTCGACCCGGCCCAGGACCCAGATGTCGCCGTCCTCGTCCTTCTTCGCCCCGTCGCCGGCGAAGTAGTAGCCCTGCTTGGCGAAGCGTGACCAGTAGGTGTCCTTGTAGCGCTGGTCGTCGCCCCAGATCGTGCGCAGCATCGCGGGCCAGGGCGAGGTGAGCACGAGGTAGCCGCCCGACCCGTTGGGGACCGGCTCGCCCTCGTCGTTGACGACCTCCGAGGAGACGCCCGGGATCGCGGTCATCGCCGAGCCGGGCTTGCCGGCGGTGACGCCGGGCAGCGGGCTGATCATGATCGCGCCGGTCTCGGTCTGCCACCAGGTGTCGATGACGGGGGTCCGGTCGCCGCCGATGACGTGGCGGTACCAGATGTAGGCCTCGGGGTTGATCGGCTCACCCACGGAGCCGAGGATCCGCAAGGAGGACATGTCGAAGCCGTCGGGGATCTCGCGGCCCTGCTTCATGAACGAGCGGATCGCGGTCGGTGCCGTGTAGAAGATCGAGACCTTGTAGTCCTGGATGATCTGCCACCAGCGGCCGCGCTCGGGGCTGTCCGGCGTGCCCTCGTACATCACCTGCGTGGCACCGTTCGCCAGCGGGCCGTAGACGACGTAGGAGTGGCCGGTGACCCACCCGATGTCGGCGGAGCACCAGTAGACGTCGGTGTCGGGCTTGAGGTCGAAGACGGCCCAGTGGGTGTACGACGAGCCGACCAGGTAGCCACCGGTCGTGTGCAGGATGCCCTTCGGCTTGCCGGTGGTGCCCGAGGTGTACATGACGTAGAGCGGGTGCTCGGCGTCGAAGGACTCCGGGGTGTGCTCGGTCGACGCACCGCCGACCGCGTCGTGCCACCAGACGTCGACCGCGTCGTCCCACGCGACCTCCTGGCCGGTGCGACGCACGACGAGCACCTTCTCGACCGGGTGCCCGCCGGCCGCGGTCTTCGCGCGCGCGTCGTCGACCGCGGGCTTGAGCGCGGAGGCCGACCCGCGGCGGTAGCCGCCGTCGGAGGTGACCACGACCTTGGCCTGGCAGTCCTCGAGTCGCGAGGCGAGCGCGTCGGCCGAGAACCCGCCGAAGACCACGGTGTGCGGGGCGCCGATCCGGGCACAGGCGAGCATCGCCACCACGGCCTCGGGGATCATCGGCAGGTAGATCGCGACCCGGTCGCCGGTGCGCACGCCCAGGTCGGTCAGCGCGTTCGCCGCCCGGCAGACCTCGTCCTGGAGCTCGGCGTAGGTGATGTCCCGGGTGTCGTCGAGCGGCTCCCCGACCCAGTGCAGCGCGACCTTGTCACCGCGCCCGGCCGCGACATGCCGGTCGACGCAGTTGTACGCCGCGTTGAGCCGCCCGCCGACGAACCACTTGGCGAACGGCGCGTCGTCCCAGTCCAGCACCCGGTCCCAGCGTCGGTCCCAGTCCAGGCGCTCGGCCTGCTCGGCCCAGAACGCCTGCGGGTCGGCCGCGGCGCGGTCGTAGGCCTCGGCCGTCAGGTTCGCCGCCGCGGCGATCTGCGCCGGCGGCTCGAAACGGCGCTCCTCCTTGAGGAGGTTGGACAGGGTCTCGTCGCTCACATCTGCTCCTGGGGGTCGGGCGTGGATCGGAACGTGCTGCGTGACTGTGGCACGAGCCACAGTAGGACGTGGCCGGGCGCCCGGCGACCTGAGTCGCCGGGCACCCGCCCACAGCCGGTGGTGCTGGGTGGGTCAGTGCCGGACGGCCTGCTCGGCGCCCGCGCCGGTGAAGGCACGGACCTCGAGCTCGGTGAACCGCGCGGCGGTGTCCGGCTCCTGGGAGGTGACGGTCCCGAGCCAGCCGAAGAAGAAGCCGAGCGGGATCGAGATGATGCCCGGGTTGCTCAGCGGGAAGTACGACCAGTCGTGGCTGGTGAACAGCGCCGTCTCCGAGCCCGACACCACCGGCGAGAAGAACACCAGGCCGACGCTCGAGATCAGGCCGCCGTAGATCGCCCAGGTGGCGCCCCGGGTGTTGAAGCGACGCCAGAACAGGTTGTAGATCAGCGAGGGCAGGTTCGCCGAGGCGGCGACCGCGAAGGCCAGTGCCACGAGGAACGCGATGTTGAGCTTCTGCGCCGGGATCGCCAGCGCGATCGCGATGCCGCCGATGAAGAACGCCGAGATCCGCGCCACCCGCACCTCGTCGCGCTCGGTGGCGGCGCCCCGCTTGAACACGGTCGCGTAGAGGTCGTGCGCCACCGACGACGCGGAGGTGAGCGTCAGGCCGGCGACGACCGCGAGGATCGTCGCGAACGCGACGGCGGAGATCAGCGCCAGCAGCACCGCACCCCCGGTCGTCCCGTCGCCGCCGCCGACGGCTTCGGCGAGCAGTGGCGAGGCGAGGTTGCCGCCGGACGCGGCGACCGCGCTCCCGGCGCTCGTGTCGAGCAGCGCCGCGGCACCGAAGCCGAGCGCGAGCGTCATCAGGTAGAACGCGCCGATCAGCCCGATCGCCCAGAGCACCGAGGTGCGGGCCGCCTTGGCGCTCGGCACGGTGTAGAAGCGGATCAGGATGTGCGGCAGGCCCGCCGTACCGAGCACCAGCGCGAGGCCGAGACTGAGGAAGTCGATCTTCGAGGTCGTGTCGATGCCGTACTTCAGGCCGGGCTGGAGGAACGCGTCGCCCTTGCCCGTGTTGGCCGCCGCCGCCCCGAGCAGGTCGGAGATGTTGAAGTTGAACTTCGCGAGCACCAGGATCGTGATCAGGATCGTGCCGCCCATGAGCAGCACCGCCTTGACGATCTGCACCCAGGTGGTGCCCTTCATGCCGCCGACGGTGACGTAGAAGACCATCAGCAGGCCGACGCCGACGATCGTGAAGTCCTTCGCAGCCTGCGAGTCGGCGCCGAGGAGCAGCGCGACCAGCGCGCCCGCGCCGACCATCTGCGCGAGCAGGTAGAAGATCGAGACCACCACGGTGGAGGTGGACGCCGCAGTCCGGACCGGGCGCTGCCGCATCCGGTAGGCCAGCTGGTCGGCCATCGTGTAGCGGCCCGAGTTGCGCAGCAGCTCCGCGACCAGCAGCAGGGCGACCAGCCAGGCCACCAGGAAGCCGATCGAGTAGAGGAACCCGTCGTACCCGTAGAGCGCGATGGCGCCCGAGATGCCGAGGAACGACGCCGCCGACATGTAGTCGCCGGAGATCGCCATCCCGTTCTGGAAGCCGCTGAAGGAACGGCCGGCGGCGTAGAAGTCCGCGGTGCCCTTGTTCTGCCGGCTCGCCCAGAACGTGATGCCGATGGTGATCAGCACGACCCCGATGAACAGGATCGCGGTCAGGGTGTCAGAGCTCATCGGGCACCTCCGCCGAGCCGGTCGTTGTACTTCTTCTCGAGCGACCGCGCGATCGGGTCGACGTTGCGGTTCATGTAGCGCGCGTACAGCCACGCGATCGCGAACGTGGTCAGGAACTGCAGCAGCCCGAACACCAGGGCCAGGTTGATGTTTCCGCTGAGCTCGGTGTTCATGAAGCCGGTCGCCCAGTTGCTCATGACGACGTAGAGCAGGTACCAGGCGAGGAAGGCGATGGTCGCCGGGAAGGCGAAGCCGCGGTAGAGCTTCCGCAGCCGGTCGAACTCCGGCGACGCGTGCAGCTCGTCGTAGACAGGATCGTGGCGATGCGCTTCGCCGGTGGTGGTCTGATCGAGGTCGGACACTGGTGGCACCCTTCTCCGTGAGGGATGTGATCGCGGTCACGGTAGGAGTGCCTTGCCTGCTGAGGTGAGGGGTGCGTCACAGCTGCGCGGCGAGTGGGGCGACCTCGTCGGTGAGCGGTCGGTCCGGCACGACGAGCGGTCCGGGCGGACCGGTCCCGTCGGGTGGTGGGCCGTGTGAGGCCGTGAGGACATGTTGACCTGGCCGGTACGGCGGCCTGAGCCGCGCGAAACCTGCGCTGCCGAGGCTGGCCCGCATGACCCTCTCCCACCCTGAGACCGACGTCGCCGTGGCGGCGCACACCCCGCGCCGGACCGGCCGCTGGATCGACGACTGGCGTCCCGAGGACCCGGACTTCTGGGCGGACGGCGGCCGGCAGGTCGCGCGCCGCAACCTGCTCTGGTCGATCTTCGCCGAGCACCTCGGCTTCTCCGTGTGGCTGATCTGGAGTGTGAGCTCGGCGTTCCTCGTCTCCGTGGGCTTCACCTACACGCCCCAACAGCTGTTCCTGCTGGTCGCGCTGCCCAACCTGGTCGGCTCCCTGCTGCGGCTGCCCTACACGTTCGCGGTCCCGAGGTTCGGCGGCCGCAACTGGACGATGGTCAGCGCCGGGCTGCTGCTGGTGCCGACGATCGGCTTCGCCGTGGCGGTTCAGCACCCGGAGACGCCGTACTGGGCGTTCTGCCTGATCGCGGCGACCGCCGGCCTGGGCGGCGGCAACTTCGCCAGCTCGATGGCGAACATCAACTTCTTCTACCCCGCCAACAAGTTGGGCGCCGCGCTCGGCCTCAACGCCGCCGGCGGCAACCTGGGCGTCTCGCTGATCCAGCTGTTCCTGCCGGTGATCGTCGGCGGCGCCGGCATCTTCGGCCTGGTCCACGCCTCCGCGAGCGGCATCAGCCTGCAGCGGGCGGCCTACGTGTACGCCGGGCTCGCGGTGGTGGCGACGCTCGCGGCGTACTTCTTCATGGACAACCTGTCCTCGGCCAGGTCCAAGCCCCGCGAGCAGCTCCAGGTCGTCAAGGAGCGGCAGACCTGGGTGATGGCGTTCCTCTACATCGGCACCTTCGGGTCGTTCATCGGCTACTCCGCGGCGATGCCGCTGCTGATCAAGCTGAACTTCTGGGTCGCCGACCCGGCCCCGCTCGGCACCGGCATCTACTTCGCCTACTACGCCTTCCTCGGCGCCTTGGTCGGGTCGGCTACCCGCCCGTTCGGCGGCTGGCTGGCCGACCGGTTCGGCGGGGCGCGGGTCACGCTCGCTGCGTTCGGGGCGATGGTCGGCTTCACGCTCGCGGTGCTCTGGACGCTCACCCGGCTCACGCCCAACCCCGACCAGAGCGCGGCCATCGCGCAGGACAACCGGTCGTGGTTCCCGTGGTTCCTCGCGTTCTTCCTCTGCGTGTTCGCCGCCACCGGCATCGGCAACGGCTCGACGTACAAGATGATCCCGGCGATCTTCCGCGCCCAGGCCGAGCGGGCGACGCCGGCCGGGTCGGCGGAGCGGGCTGCGGCGCTGCACGCCGGGACCAAGAAGGCGTCGGCCGCGATCGGCGTCATCGGCGCCGTCGGAGCGATCGGCGGCTTCCTGATCCCGATCGCGTTCAGCTCGCCGTGGGTCGACCAGCCGATGGAGGCGACCAAGGGCGCGTTCGTCGCGTTCACCGGGTTCTACGTCGTGTGCGCGGCCGTGACGTGGGCGGTCTTCATCCGGCGGCCGCACGAGGCGAAGGCGCACGTCAGCCTGGCCAACGCGGGAATCTGATGACGAGGACCCACTGTCCCTACTGCTCGCTCCAGTGCGGGATGACCCTCTCTCGTACGGGGCAGCGCACGGGGCGCAGCCTCGAGGTGCAGCCCTGGCCGGAGTTCCCGGTCAACGAGGGCGCGCTGTGCCGCAAGGGCTGGGCGGCGACCGCGCTGCGCGGTCACCGGGAGCGGCTGACGAGCCCGCTGGTGCGCGACCGCGCCACCGGGGAGCTGCGTGCGGCCGGCTGGGAGGAGGCCCTCGACCTGGTCGCCGGCCGGCTGCGCGAGCTGCAGGGCGCGCACGGCCCGGACGCGGTCGCGGTGTTCGGGGGCGGGGGGCTCACCAACGAGAAGGCCTACCAGCTCGGCAAGCTCGCCCGCGTCGCGCTGGGCACCAGCCAGATCGACTACAACGGCCGCTGGTGCATGTCCTCGGCCGCGTCGGCCGGCAACCGGGCCTTCGGCATCGACCGGGGCCTGCCGTTCCCGCTGGCCGACATCGAGCGCACCGACGTGCTCGTGCTCGTGGGCTCCAACCTCGCCGAGACGATGCCGCCGGCCGCGCGGCACCTCGACCGGCTGCGCGCGAACGGCGGCCGCGTGGTGGTCGTCGACCCCCGACGCACCGCCACGGCGGAGCGCGCCGACCTGTTCCTCCAGCCGGTGCCGGGCACCGACCTGCCGCTGGCGCTCGGCCTGCTGCACCTCCTCGACGCGGCGGGCGCCGTCGACGAGGAGTACGTCGCCGCGCGGACGACCGGGTGGGAGGAGGTCCGCCGCTCGCTGGCCGCGTGGTGGCCCGAGCGCGTCGAGCGGGTCACCGGCGTCGAGACCGCGCAGCTGCGTGAGTGCGCCGCGCTGCTGGCCGGGGCCGCGCGGGTCACCGTGCTCACCGCCCGGGGCGCCGAGCAGCACGCGCAGGGCACCGACACCGTCCTCGCCTGGATCGACCTGGCGCTGGCGCTCGGCATGCCCGGCAAGGCGCACGCGGGCTACGGCTGCCTCACCGGGCAGGGCAACGGCCAGGGTGGCCGCGAGCACGGGCAGAAGGCCGACCAGCTGCCCGGCTACCGGATGATCGACGACCCCGCCGCCCGCGACCACGTCGCGCGGGTCTGGGGCGTGCCGGCCGCATCGCTCCCCGGGCCGGGGCGCTCGGCGTACGAGCTCCTCGACGCGCTCGGCACCGACGGCGGACCCCAGGCGCTGCTGGTGTTCGGCAGCAACATCGTGGTCTCGGCGCCCAACGCCACGCACGTCGCCTCGCGGCTCGCCGACCTCGACCTCCTCGTCGTCGCCGACATCGTGATGAGCGAGACGGCGGCCATGGCCGACGTGGTCCTCCCGGTCACCCAGTGGGCCGAGGAGACCGGCACGATGACCAACCTCGAGGGCCGGGTGATCCTGCGCGAGCGCGCCGTCGCGCCGCCCGAGGGCGTGCGCACCGATCTCGAGGTGATCGCCGGCCTCGCCGAGCGGCTCGGGTCGCCCATCGCGTTCTCCACCGACGCCGAGGAGGTCTTCGCCGAGCTCGGCCGGGCCTCGAGCGGCGGCCGCGCCGACTACGCGGGCATCACCTACGACCGGATCCGCGAGGAGCACGGGGTGTTCTGGCCGTGCCCGTCGACCGAGCACCCCGGCACGCCGCGGCTGTTCGGCTCGGGCTTCGCCACGCCGGACGGCCGGGCCCGGTTCGTCGCGGTCGAGCACCGCGGCCCCGCCGAGCCGACCGACGCGGCGTACCCCGTCCACCTGACGACCGGCCGGGTGCTCGCGCAGTACCAGTCCGGCGCCCAGACCCGCCGGGTCCGCGAGCTCCCCGACGACGGCCCGTTCGTCGAGCTGCACCCGATGCTGGCGGACCGGATCGGTGCGTACGACGGGGCGCCGGTCGTCGTCACCACCCGGCGCGGCGAGCTCAAGGCGCCGGCGCGGGTCGTCAGCACGATCCGCCCGGACACCGTGTTCGTGCCGTTCCACTGGGTCGGCGCCAACCGGCTCACCCACGACGCGCTCGACCCGGCCAGCCGGATGCCGGAGTTCAAGGTCTGCGCCGCCGCGGTGAGCGCATGAGCACCCGCGAGCGGGTCGTGGTCGTCGGCGCCGGGATGGCGGCCGTGCGGCTGGCGGAGGGGCTCACCGGCATCCACGACGTCACGCTGCTGGGGGACGAGCAGCACCCGCCGTACAACCGGATCCTGCTCTCCGCGGTGCTCGAGGGCACCCACGACCCGGACGGCATCACGATGTCGCTGCCCGGCACCGTCGACCTGCGGCGCGGCGCCCGGGTGGTCGAGATCCACCGCGAGGAGCGGGAGGTCGAGCTGGCCGACCGGAGCCGGGTGGCCTACGACCGCCTCGTGCTGGCCACCGGCAGCATCCCGACGCTGCCGCCGATCCGCGGCCTGGTGCGGCTCGACGGGCGCCTCGACAGCCGGGTCCACGCGTTCCGCAGCCTCGAGGACTGCCGGCGGCTGGACGAGGCGGTCCCGGGCGCCCGCAACGCCGTGGTCGTCGGCGGCGGCCTGCTCGGGCTCCAGGTCGCCCGCGCACTCGGGGTCCGGGGCCTCGATACCGAGGTCGTCGAGGGCGGGGACCACCTGCTCCGCAGCCAGGTCGACGCCAAGGCCGGCGCGATCCTGGCCCGCGACCTCGGCAGGCTCGGGACCCGCGTCTACACCGGCGCCCGCGCGGTGCGGCTCACCGGCACCGGGCTGGTGCTCGACAACGGCTACGTGCTCGAGACCGATCTGGTGGTGCTCACCGCCGGGGGCCGGCCGTCGACCGCGCTGGCTCGCCGCGCTGGCCTCGACGTCCGCCGCGGCGTCGTGGTCGACCACCACCTGCGCACCAGCGACGAGCGCATCCACGCGATCGGCGACTGCGCCCAGCACGGGCTGCAGGTCACCGGCTTCGTGCCGCCGGCCTGGGAGCAGGCGACCCTGCTGGCCCGGCACCTGGCCGGCGAGCAGGTCGCGTACGCGGGCAGCCGCAACGTCGCCCGGCTCCGCGCGACCGGCCTCGACGTGGCCGTGCTCGGCGACCCCGAGCACGCGGTGGGGCAGGTCGTCGAGGTGTCCAACCCGGTGACCGGCACCCACCGCCGGCTCGTGGTCCGCGACGGCGTGATCGTCGCCGCGACGCTGGTCGGCGACCTGTCCCGGATCGGCCTGATCACCCAGCACTACGACCGCGGCACGGTCCTCGGCGCCAGCGAGCCCGGTGACCTCCTGATGGGGGAGCGCCCGGCGGGCCCGGTCGTGCTCCCCGACGACGCCGAGGTCTGCGCGTGCGCCGGCGTCAGCGCCGGCGCGATCCGCGCCTGCGCGTCCCTCGCGGATGCCCGCGAGACCACGCGTGCCACCACTGGCTGCGGGGGCTGTGCCCCCGCGGTCCGCCAGCTGCTCGCACAACGCACGTCCCCGGGTCCAACCCTCGGGACCACTCTGGAAGGAACCCCCCGATGAGCCCCAGGCACCGCAAGACGCTCGTGGTCGCCGGCCACGGCATGGTCGGCCACAGGCTCGTGCAGGCCGCGATCGAGCGCGGCCTCACCGAGACCCACGACATCGTCGTGGTCGGCGAGGAGAGCCGCCCGGCGTACGACCGCGTCGCGCTCACCTCGTTCTTCGAGGTCGGCGCCGACGAGCTGTCGTTCCTGCCGAGCGGCGAGTACGACGACCCGCGGGTCCGGCTCGTGCTCGGCACCACCGTCGACGGGTTCGACCCCGAGACCCGCACCGTGCTTCTCTCCGACGGCCAGGTGATCGCGTACGACGAGCTGGTGCTGGCCACCGGGGCCGCGCCGTTCGTGCCGCCGGTGCCGGGTCACGACCTCGACGGGTGCTTCGTCTACCGCACGATCGACGACCTCGAGGCGATCCGCGACGCTGCGGCGACCGCCACGGTCGGCGCGGTCATCGGTGGCGGGCTGCTCGGCCTGGAGGCGGCCAACGCCCTGGCCCAGCTGGGGTTGGAGACCCACGTCGTCGAGATGGCGCCGCGGCTGATGGCCGTGCAGGTCGACGACGCCGGCGGCGCCATGCTGGTGCGCCACATCGAGAAGCTGGGGCTGCACGTGCACACCGGCGCGCGGACCGAGCAGGTGCTCGGCGAGGAGCGTGTCGAGGGGCTCGCGCTGGCCGGCGAGGAGCCGGTCCCCGCCGAGGTGGTGGTGTTCTCGGCCGGCATCCGTCCGCGCGACCAGCTGGCCCGCGACGCCGGCCTCGACGTCGCCGAGCGCGGCGGCGTGCTCGTCGACGAGCGCTGCCGCACCTCCGACGAGCACGTCTGGGCGATCGGCGAGTGCGCCGCGCCCGACGGGCGGATGTACGGCCTGGTCGCCCCGGGCTACGCAATGGCGGAGGTCGTCGTCGACGCGCTGCTCGGCGGGCCGGGTGCCTTCACCGGCGCCGACATGTCCACCAAGCTCAAGCTGCTCGGTGTCGACGTCGCGTCGTTCGGCGACGCGTTCGCCGCGACCGACGGGGCGCTCGAGCTCGTCTACGCCGACGCCGTCCAGGGCGTCTACAAGAAGCTGGTGATCTCCGCGGACGGCCGCCAGCTGCTCGGCGGCATCCTCGTGGGCGACGCCTCGGCGTACGGCGTGCTCCGCCCGATGGTCGCCTCCGGCATCGCGCTGCCCGACAACCCCGAGGAGCTGATCCTCCCCGTGGGTCGCGGCGGCGCGGAGATCGGACTGCCGGACGAGGCGCAGGTCTGCTCGTGCAACGACGTGACCAAGGCGCAGATCCTCGAGGCGGTCGGCGAGGGCGGCGCCTGCGACAGCCCGTCGTGTGTCACGAAGTGCACCAAGGCCGGCAGCACCTGCGGGTCGTGCAAGCCGGTGGTGAAGAGGGTCGTCGAGGAGTTCTTCGCAGCGCAGGGCAAGGTCGTGGACAAGAGCCTGTGCGAGCACTTCGCGATGACCCGGCAGGAGCTGTTCGATGTCGTCGCGGTCCACGGCTACACGCGCTTCGACGACATCATCGAGGCCCACGGCCGGGGCCGCGGCTGCGACATCTGCAAGCCCACCGTGGCCTCGATCCTCGCCTCGCAGCTCAACGGGCACGTGCTCGAGGGCCCGACCCGCACCCTGCAGGACACCAACGACGCCTACCTCGCCAACATCCAGCGCAACGGCACCTACTCGGTCGTCCCGCGCATCCCCGGCGGGGAGATCACGCCGGAGAAGCTGATCGTGATCGGGCAGGTCGCGCAGGACTTCGGGCTCTACACGAAGATCACCGGCGGTCAGCGGATCGACCTGCTCGGCGCTCGGATGGAGCAGCTGCCCGCAATCTGGCGGCGCCTGGTCGACGCCGGCTTCGAGTCCGGTCACGCCTACGGCAAGTCCCTGCGCACCGTGAAGTCCTGCGTCGGGTCGACCTGGTGCCGGTACGGCGTGCAGGACTCCGTCCAGCTCGCGATCGACCTCGAGCTGCGCTACCGCGGGCTCCGCTCGCCGCACAAGCTCAAGGGCGGCGTCAGCGGCTGCGCCCGCGAGTGCGCCGAGGCGCGGGGCAAGGACTTCGGGGTCATCGCGACCGAGAAGGGCTGGAACCTCTACGTCGGCGGCAACGGCGGCGCGACCCCCGCCCACGCCCGGCTGCTCGCGGGCGACCTCGACACCGAGACGCTGGTCCGCTACCTCGACCGGTTCCTCATGTACTACGTCCGCACCGCGGACCGGCTCCAGCGGACCGCGCCGTGGATCGACTCGCTCGACGGCGGGCTCGAGCGGGTGCGCGAGATCGTGGTCGACGACGCGCTCGGCCTGGGCTCCGAGCTCGAGGCGGCGATGGCGCGGCACGTCGACGGCTACTTCGACGAGTGGAAGGAGACGCTCGACGACCCCGACAAGCTGGCCCGGTTCGTGTCGTTCGTCAACGCCCCGGACACCCCGGATCCGCACATCTCGTTCCGGTCCGAGCGGGAGCAGGCGGTGCCCGAGGACTCCTCGGGGCCGGTCTCGCTCGGCACGACGATCCCGGTGGGAGCGCCCCGATGAGCACCTCGACCGACGCCACCGTGCTGACCGGGTACACCCTCGTGTGCCGCGTCGACCAGATCGAGGTCGAGGGCGGCGTCGCGGCCCTCGTCGACGGCGTTGCGGTCGCAATCTTCCGGACACACGACGGAAACGTCTACGCGATGTCCAACTACGACCCTTGTTCTCGTGCCTCGGTGCTGGCACGGGGGATCGTCGGAACCCGCGGCGAGATCCCGTACGTCGCTTCGCCGATGCACAAGCAGGCCTTCGACCTGCGCACCGGGCAGTGCCTCGACGACGCGGCGGTCCGGGTCCCGACGTACGACGTCCGCGTCACCGACGGCATGGTGCACGTCGGCGGCCCCCGCCAGGAGACCTAGGACCGATCGTGACCGACAGCCTTCCCCTCGCGGGCTTCCGGATCGGCGTGACCGCCGCCCGGAAGGTCGACGAGCAGGTCGCGCTGCTGGAGCGGCGGGGCGCCACGGTGGAGTGGGCGCCCGCGCTGTCGCTGGACCCCAACCACGTCGACGACGAGCTGCTGCGGGCGGCCACCGAGGAGGTGCTCGCGGCGCCGGTCGACATGTTCCTGGCGACCACCGGCGTCGGGATGCGGGCCTGGTTCGACGCCGCGGAGCGGTGGGGGATGCTGCCGCGACTGCTGTCCTCGCTGGAGTCCGCGGAGATCCTGGCCCGCGGACCCAAGAGCGTCGGCGCGCTGCGCCGCCGCGGGCTGCGGGAGCTGTGGGCGCCGGAGTCGGAGTGCTTCGAGGACGTGCTCGAGCACCTGCGTGGCCGCTCCCTCGCGGGCCTGCGGATCGTCGTGCAGGAGCACGGCCAGTCGCTGTCGATGGTCGCGCACGCGTTGCGCCGGCAGGGTGCCGACGTCACCACGGTCACCGTCTACCGGGTCGTCCCCGCCGAGGACCCGGGGCCGATGTTCGCGATGGTCGACCTGATCGCAGCCCGGTCGCTGGACGCCGTCACGTTCACGTCTGCGCCGGCGGTGGCGGCCCTGATGGAGGCGGCTGCCTCGACCGGCCGGCGCGACGACCTGGTCTCGGCGTTCCAGGCCGACGTGCTCGCCGCATGCGTGGGACCGGTGACCGCGGCGGCGTTCGAGATGTGGGGTGTGCCGACGATCTACCCCGACCGCTCGCGGCTCGGCGCGATGGTCAAGCAGCTGGAGGCCGAGCTCCCCTCGCGGCGCTCGGGCCTCGTGATCGGGCTGGTGGGCGGCCACCGCCTGCTGCTGCACGGCGAGGGCGTGCTGCTCGACGGCGCCGACGTGCGGCTCTCCCCCGCCCCGGCCGCCGTCCTCCAGGCGCTGGTCGCCAACCCGGGCAGCGTCGTCTCCCGGCGGGCGTTGCTCGCGATGCTGCCCTCCGGCACCGCCGGGTCCGAGCACGCCGTCGAGATGGCCGTCGCCCGGCTGCGTGCGGCCCTCGGCACCCGCACCGTGCAGACGGTTGTCAAGCGTGGCTACCGGCTGGCCGTCGCGTCCTGAGCCGAGCCGCCGCCCCCGCGTGTCACGCGGGGGCCGGGCTCTGGTGGCCCGGTCCTCAGCGGTTCCCGGATCCGACAGCCTCGCGTGGCACGGGTCAGCCGCGGTCGAGGTCGAGGGTCTCGGGGGTGTGCAGCCGCACGAGGAACCGGCCGGCGTGGGTGGGGATCCGGTGGGTGGTCAGGAGCGAGACGACGATCATCGTGGTGAGCGCGAGCGGGAAGGTCCAGGCGGCGGGCTGGCCCATCAGCGCGTCGGCCCAGCCGGAGGGCCGGGAGGTGCCGAGGGTCCAGGCGATGGCGACGCCGCTGCCGAGCCCACCCGCCAGGAGCCCGGTGATCGCGCCGGGCGGTGTGAGCCGGCGCCACCAGATCCCGAGCAGCAGCAGCGGGCAGAACGTCGAGGCGGCCATCGCGAAGGCCAGCCCGACCGCCCGCGCGACGCCGAGGTTGGGCGCTGCGAGCGCCACCACGCACGGCACCGTGACCGCGACCACCGCGCCCAGGCGGAACGCCGCCACGCCGCCGAGCCGCCGGCCCGCCCACGGGCGTCCGGTGACGTCCTGGCTGAGCACCCCGGCGACCGCGATCGACAGGCCGGAGGACGTGGAGAGGAACGCCGCGAAGGCGCCCGCGGTCACCAGGCCGGTGAGCAGCTCGCCCGCGGGCCCGTCGAGCATGATCCGCGGGAGCTCGAGCACCAGCGCGTCCGAGCGCCCGGACTCGGCGAGCTCGGGCGCATAGACCCGCCCGAGGGCGCCGTACAGCGGCGGCAGGAGGTAGAAGACGCCGAGCAGCGCGAGCACGACGAGCGTCGTACGGCGGGCGGCGCGGCCGTCGGGGTTGGTGTAGAACCGGACCACCACGTGCGGCAGCCCCATCGTGCCCAGGAACGTCGCGACGATCAGGGAGTAGGTGACGTAGAGGCCCTGGTTGCCACCCGCGGCGAGGGGCATCGACCAGCCGTCCGCCCCGGCCCGCAACGGTGTGGAGTCGCCGGCCCACACGACGAGCAGCACCGCCCCGGGAACCAGGAGCGCGGTGAGCTTGAGCCAGTACTGGAAGGCCTGGACGAAGGTGATGCTCCGCATCCCGCCGGACGTGACGTTCGCCAGCACCACGAGACCGACGATCACCGGGCCGACCCAGGTGGGCGCCCCCAACGTCGAGCGCAGCGTGATGCCGGCGCCCTGGAACTGCGGCAGCAGGTACAGCCAGCCGATGGCGACCACCAGCAGCGAGCAGACCGCGCGCACCGACCGCGAGCCCAGCCGCGCCTCCGCGAAGTCCGGGAGCGTGTAGGCGCCCGAGCGGCGCAATGGCGCGGCCACCAGCACCAGCAGCACCAGGTAGCCGGCCGTCCAGCCGACCGGGTACCAGAGCATGTCGGCGCCGAAGGTCAGCACCAGCCCGGCGACCCCGAGGAAGGAGGCGGCCGAGAGGTACTCGCCGCCGATCGCGCTGGCGTTCAGCCGCGGCCGGACCGTGCGCGAGGCCACGAAGAAGTCGCTCGTCGTACGCGAGAACCGCAGCCCCCAGGTGCCGATGACCAGCGTCGCGATCGTCACCACCGCGACCGCGACGATGCCGGGCGCGGCGTCGAGGCCGGGGCTCACCGCTCCACTTCCGAGACCAGCTCGGCGAAGTCGCGCTCGTTCCGCTCGGCCCGGCGGACGTAGACCCACCCGAGGAGCAGCAGCGTGGGGTAGGCCACCACCCCGAGCAGCACCCACGCCAGCGGCGCCCCGAGCACCTCGACGTCGGCCAGCCGGGGGAACAGGTGGAACGCCAGGGGCAGCAGACCCAGGGTCAGCGCCAGCACCGAGAGCACCCCGACCGCCAGCCGGAGCTGCTCGCGCAGCAGCGAGCCCATGTACATCCCGCCCAGCCGGGTCTCGTCGTCGATGTCGGCCGTGCGGGCGGCGGGGGTACGGCGCCGCGGCGGGCCGGTCACCCGGACCCGCTCGGGCGCGGCCCCGGGCTCGCTCACGGGCCGGTCCGGTACTGGAGAAGCAGCTCGCGCAGCTCCCGGGTGTGCCGCCGGCTGACGCCGAGCTCGATCGGAGGCTCGCCGACGACGACTGCGCAGTGGCCCGCATCCATCCGCACCTCGCGCACGTGGGCCAGCGACACCAGCAGGGACCGGTGGATGCGCACGAAGCCGGCGTGGGCCCACTCCTCCTCCAGCGCGGCGAGCGGGCTGCGCACCAGGTGCGAGCCGTCGCCGGTGTGCAGCCGCGCGTAGTCGCCGTGCGCCTCCACGTGGGTGATGTCGGAGCGGTTCAGGAAGCGGGTCACGCCGCCCCGCTCGACCGCGACCTGGGCGTCGTCCCCGGCCGTCGTCCGGTCGCTCCCGGCCACGACCCGGCGGACCGCCTCGGCCAGCCGGTCGGCGCGCACCGGCTTGAGCACGTAGTCGACCGCGTGGACGTCGAACGCCTCGACGGCGTGCGCCTCGTGGGCGGTCACGAACACGATCCGGGGCGGGGTGCGGAACCGGCCGAGCACCTGGGCGAGCTCGAGCCCGGTCAGGCCCGGCATCTGGATGTCGAGGAACACGACGTCGACATCGAGGTCGCGCAGGATCCGCAGCCCCTCGGTCGCCGAGTCGGTGGTGAGCACCTCTCCGACCCGGTCGTCGCGCTCGAGCAGGTAGCGCAGCTCGTCGAGAGCCGGACGCTCGTCGTCGACGACGAGTGCGCGGAGCCGTGGATGGGTGGCCGCCGGGGTGCTCATGCGTGCACCCCGGGGGCGAACTTCGGCACCCGGACCACGACCTTCGTGCCCGCGCCCGGAGCGGTCTCCACGGCGAGGCCGAAGTCGTCGCCGAAGGCGTTGCGGAGCCGGCCGTCCACGTTGCCCAGGCCCGTCGAGTCGAGCGCGGAATCGCCGGCGAGGGCCCGCCGTACGACGTCCGGGTCCTCGCCCGCGCCGTCGTCCTCCACCTCGATCACGCACTCCTGGCCCCGGTCGCGGGCGACGATCCGGATGTGACCGCCGCGCTCCGCCGACTCGAGGCCGTGCCGGACGGCGTTCTCGACGAGCGGCTGGATGCAGAGGAAGGGTACGGCGACCGGGAGCACCTCGGGCGCGATGCGCAGCGTCACCTGGAGCCGCTCGCCGAACCGGGCCTGCTCGAGCAGCAGGTAGCGCTCCACCGAGCGGAGCTCCTCGGCGAGCGTCGTGTACTCGCCGTGCCGGCGGAACGAGTAGCGGGTGAAGTCCGCGAACTCCAGGAGCAGGTCGCGGGCCCGGTCGGGGTCGGTGCGTACGAAGCTCGCGATGGCGCCCAGCGAGTTGTAGATGAAGTGCGGGCTGATCTGGGCCCGCAGGGCGCGGACCTCGGCCTCCATCAGCCGGGTCCGGGACGCGTCGAGCTCGGCGAGCTCGAGCTGCGAGCTGACCCACTGGGCGACCTCGTCGGCCGCCCGGGCCAGGCCCGCGGTCGCGTGGGCGGGGAACACCTGGAGGGTCCCGATCACCCGCTCCTCGACGACGAGCGGGCTGACGATCGCGGAGCGGACCGGGCAGCCGGGCACGTCACAGGGCAGCTCCACGCGGTCGAACATCCGCGTCCGCCCGCGCTCGACGGTCGCGACAGCGAGCCCCGGGCACTGCTCCTCGTGGTGCTGGCCGGTGCCGTGCCAGGCCAGCGCGGTGGCGGTGTCGGTGAGCGCGAGGGCGGGGCCGCCGAGCAGGTCGTGCAGGTGCCGGATGCTGCGCTCCGCGCTGGTGCGGGTCAGCCCCTCCCGCAGCGCCGGCGAGGCCAGTGACGCGGTGTGCAGCGTGCGGAACGTGGCCCGGTCGGCCTCCGTCCCGAGGTGCCGGCGACGCCACGAGCGAGTCATGGCCGACATCGTGGCCCGCGCAGCCCGTCAGCGGAAGTCGATGAGCAGCACGTCGGCGTCGGCACCGTCGGTCACCACGCCCGCCCGCCCGGGCGCCTCCGGCTCGCCGGCGGCCGCGGCACCGGGCCGCTCGACCGCCTCGGAGACGACCGCACGGTGGCACGCCGCGACGTACGGTAGCTGCATGCCGTCCATGCCCCGGCCGTAGTCGTCGTAGAAGGCGGCGACCTCGGCGAGCTTGTCGGCCCGCGCGCCCTCGTCGAGGACCGCGACGTTCGACCGGGACAGCGCGAGCTCCTGGATCGACTCGCGATCCACGACCTGCCAGTGGCGGAAGGACTCGGTCTCGAGCGCGTCGAAGAGCGTGCTGGTCGCCAGCGGCTCCTCGGAGCGTGACTGCTCCTGGCTGCCGATGATCCGACCGAGCTTGCGTACCCACGGGATGCGCTCGTCACGGACGTTCCACAGCACGGCGACCCGCCCCCCCGGCTTGAGGACCCGGGCGATCTCGGGCAGTGCGCGCTCGTGGTCGAACCAGTGGAAGGCCTGCGCGGCCACGACGACGTCGTACGACGCGTCCGGCGCCGGGATGTCCTCGGCCGTGGCGAGGGACGTGCGGACCTCGGGCAGCCGCTCCCGGAGCACGGCCAGCATCTGCTCGTCGGGGTCGGTGGCGTGCACGTCGTGGCCGAGCGACACGAGTACCTCGGTCAGCTTGCCGGTCCCGGCGCCCAGCTCGAGCACCGTCGTGGGCTGGTCGCCGACCGCCCAGGCGGCGGCCGCGCGCGGGTAGGTCGGCCGGGCCCGGTCGTAGGCGGCGGCGACGGAGCCGAACGAGAGCGCGGGCGAGGTGGCGGGCTGGTCGCTCATCGGGGCCACGCTACCCGCTGGATACGGTGATCCACGTGACCACAGACCCCTTGTCCCGCTTGGCTTCGCTCGAAGGCGTCCCGTCGGCGTACGCCGCCGCCCGCGATGGCATCGACGTGATGCTGCGGGACCGCGGCCTGCGCCGGACCTCCCCGGAGACGACGGCCGAGAGCCTGCTGCGCGGCGCACACGCCAGCGCGGTGCTCGAGGGGTCGGCCTCGACCCTGGCCCAGGTCCGGGCCGGCGAGGTCGACGAGGTGGCCGCCGACGCCCTGCGCGTCTCGACCGAGCTGCTCGGGCTGGTGCCGGCGCTGTCCCGCACGCCCCTGCAGGCGCTGGCCCGCATCCACACGCTCGCGTCGGTGAGCCAGCCCGAGGAGTCGCGCGGCCGGCCGCGCGACGCGGAGGCGGCCGAGCGGCTGCGCGGCGTGGGCGACCTGCTGGTCGCCGCCACCTCGGCGCCGGCGCTCGTACTCGCGGCCGTGGTGCACGCCGAGCTGGCCACGGCCGCGCCGTTCGCATCGCACAACGGCATCGTGGCGCGGGCCGCCGAGCGGCTGGTGCTCGTCGCGCGCGGCGTGGACGAGAAGTCGCTGGTGGTCCCCGAGGCCGGGCACCTCGCGCTGCGGGCGGCGTACGAGTCGAACCTGCGGGGCTACGCGACCGGCGGGTCCGCGGGCGTGCACTCCTGGTTGCTGTATGCCGCCGAGGCGTACGCCGCCGGCGCCGAGGCGAGCCCGCTGCGGCTGGCGGCGGAGTAGGACCGCTTCGGTCCGCTACCTGGGTGGATGAGACTGGTCCCGGACTGGGTCTCGAGACGCGCCGTCGCGACCTCCTGCGTCGGTCGCGGGCGCTCCTCGACCTTCGGGCATGCGAACGGCACCCGGCGTTCGATGTGATTGGTCCGGGTGCCGTCGCTGACACGTGCATCCGATGGCTACCAGGCGTGCAACATCCGACTGCTGCCGCGGGAAGGTCCCGGCCGGCCAGCGCCCTGTAGGAAGGGTAGATCGCCGCGTGGGTACCCGGATCACGTGCTGCCCTATGGAGTTCTGAGACCGTGTCTACGCCTCATCGTGCGCACGTTCAAGGACCTTCGAGGGTTGACTTCCGTGCTGCCGTGAGGGTGACCCGGCGACACACCCGGAGGCGGGGGAGCGGGCTCAGGCGTCGGGGCGCCGCTTGCGGGAGTTGGCCCACAGCACGCCGCCGACGGCGACGACGCCGCCGACCGCCAGCGCCGCCAGGGTGGGCTTCGCCGGGGGCAGTGGCACCCGGGAGCGCAGGGCCACCGGCTTGGTGAACACCAGCACCGGCCAGCCCCGCTCCGCCGCGATCCGGCGCAGCTCCTTGTCCGGGTTGACCGCGTGGGCGTGGCCCACCGCCTCGAGCATCGGGACGTCGGTGACCGAGTCGCTGTAGCCATAGCTGCTCGCGAGGTCGTAGCCCTCGGCCGCCGCCAGCTCCTCGATGGCGCGCGCCTTCTCCTCGGCGTACGCGTAGTACTCGATGCCGCCGGTGTAGCAACCGTCGGCGATCTCCATCCGGGTCGCGATCACCCGGTCCGCGCCGAGCATCTCGGCGATCGGCTCGACCACCTCGGCGCCGGAGGCCGAGACGACGACGACGTCGCGTCCGGCGAGCCGGTGCTCCTCGATCAGGCTGACCGCCTCGTCGTATACGAGCGGGTCGACGATGTTGTGCAAGGTGTCCGCGACGATCTCGCGGACGGTCGCGACGTCCCACCCGGCGCACAGCTGCGACATGAACTGCCGCATCTTCTCCATCTGGTCGTGGTCCGCGCCGCCGACCAGGTAGACGAACTGGGCGTACGCCGAGCGCAGCACCGCGCGCCGCGAGATCAGCCCGCCCGCCTGGAAGGGCTTGCTGAACGCCAACGTGCTCGACTTGGCGATGATCGTCTTATCGAGGTCGAAGAAGGCCGCGGTGGACCGGGACGCCATGGCGCCATCGTAGGCGGGCGCGGTCCACCGGACGTCCACAGGCACCGTGTCGAACCGCCTTGTCCACAAGGGCTCCCAGGCTCGGGTGGCGACGGCGGCGGCCGCGGGAACGATCGCCCCATGACCGCTCCGCTGCTGATCACCCGCGACCAGTCCCTGCTCGACGAGCTGCTCCGCCTCGCGGCGGCTGCCGGCGTCACGCCGGAGGTCGCCTCCGACGGCGGCGCCGCGCTGCGAGGCTGGGCCCGGGCGCCGGTCGTGCTGCTCGGTGCGGACATGGCCGAGGACCTGGCCCGGATCTCGCCGCCGCGGCGGCCGCGGGTGTACGTCGTGTCCTGGACGGCGGTGCCCGACGAGATGTTCCGGGTGGCGGTCGCGGTGGGTGCGGAGAACGTCACCCAGGTGGGCCGCTCAGAAGGCTGGCTCACCGAGCTGCTCACCGACCTCGGTGACGCCGCGCCGGCCGAGGGGGTGGTGGTCGGCGTGGTCGGCGGCAGCGGTGGAGCCGGCGCCACGACGTTCGCGTGCGCGCTCGGCCAGGTGGGAGCCCGTCGCGGGCGGTCCGTGGTCATCGACGCGGACCCGCTCGGCCCGGGCATCGACCGGGTCCTGGGCCTCGAGGACCGCCACGGCGTGCGGTGGGACGGGCTGTGCCAGACGACCGGTCGGCTGAGCGCGCGGGCGCTGCGCGAGGCGCTGCCGCGCCGGGAGGACCTGGGCGTGCTCACCTGGCACGCCGGCGAGCCGGCCGTTCTCCAGGCGTTCGCGGTGCGCGAGGTGCTCTCCGCCGCCCGTCGCGGCCACGATCTGGTCGTGGTCGACCTGCCCCGCACCACCGGGCCGCTGGTCGACGAGGTGGTCGCCCGGTGCGACCGGCTCCTGGTGGTCGTGGTCCCGACCGTCGCCGGCGTGGCGTCCGCAGTCCGCACCTGCGCCCGCCACCCGGACCCGACCGGGGTCCGGCTGGTGCTGCGCGGCTCCGGGATCGACCCGCGGGCGGTGTCCCGCGCGACCGGCATCTCCGTGCTCACCACGATGCCCGACCAGCGCGGCCTCGGTGAGGCCCTCGACCTCGGGCTCGGCCCGGTGCGCAGCCGGCGTGCCGCCCTGGGCCGGGCCGCGACGGAGGTGCTCGACCAGCTCATGCTGCTGCGCGCGGCCGCGGCATGAGCGGGGCGGTGGTCGCCCCGGCGGACCTCGAGGCGGTCCGCGACCGGCTGGCGCGCAGCCCGGGGGACCTCACGCCGCACCGGGTCGCGTGCGCGCTGCGGGAGAGCGGCCGGCCGGTGGGCGACGCCGCGGTGCTGGCGACCTACGAGGCGCTGCGCCGCGACGTCGTGGGCGCCGGCCCGCTCGAGCCGCTGCTGCGCACGCCGTACGTCACCGACGTCCTGGTCAACGGACCCGAGCACGTCTACCTCGACCGCGGCTCGGGCCTCGAGCTCGCCGACGTCCGGTTCCCCGACGACGAGGCGGTCCGCCGGCTCGCCCAGCGGCTCGCGGCGCTGGGCGGTCGCCGGCTCGACGACGCCACGCCGTACGTCGACCTCCGCCTGCCCGACGGCACCCGGCTACATGCGGTCCTGGCCCCACTCGCCCGGCCCGGGACCCTGATCTCGCTGCGGGTCCCGCGGCCACGGACGTTCAGCCTCGACGAGCTGGTCGACCTCGGCACGCTGACCGCCGGCACCGCGCGCGTCCTCCTCGCGGTCGTCGAGGCGCGCCTGGCGTTCCTCGTCAGTGGCGGCACCGGGTCCGGCAAGACCGCGCTGCTGGCCGCGCTGCTGTCGCGGGTCGCCCCCGACGAGCGGATCGTGCTGGTCGAGGACGCCAGCGAGCTGCGTCCCGACCACCCGCACGTGGTCGCCCTCGAAGGCCGGCCGGCGAACCTCGAGGGGGCCGGCGCGGTCGAGGTCCGGACCCTGGTGCGGCAGGCGCTGCGGATGCGGCCCGACCGGTTGGTGGTCGGGGAGGTTCGCGGCGGCGAGGTGGTCGACCTGCTCGCCGCCCTCAACACCGGCCATGAGGGCGGCTGCGGGACCCTCCACGCCAACTCCGCGGTCGACGTGCCGGCCCGGGTCGAGGCGCTGGCGCTCGCGGCCGGGCTCGGCCGGGCGGCCGCGCACAGCCAGCTGGCGTCCGCGGTGCACGCCGTGCTCCACCTCGCTCGCGGTCCGGACGGCGTGCGCCGGCTGCGCCAGGTCGCCGTCCCCGAGCGCGGGTCGGACGGCCTGGTCGCGATGGTGCCGGCCCTGGAGGTGGGGGACGACGGCGTCGTGCGTCACGGCCCGGGAGCCGAGGCGCTCGCCGCCCGGATCGGTCGATGATCCCGATCGCGGTCACCTCGGCGGTGCTGGCGGCGCTGCTGCTGGCCCGGCCACCGGGCCGTCTCGCCGCGCGCCGGCTGGCGGTGGCGGAGCGCCGCTGGTTGCCGCTCGCGGTGCTGGCGGCCGGGGTCGTGGTCGCCGTGTCGATGCCCCGCGTCGGGGGACTGGCGCTGGTGCTCGCCGGTGCCGGGACCGGCGCCGCGGCGCTGTGGCGACGCCGACGCCGGCGCCGCGCCGCCGAGCGGGTGGCCGGCCAGGTGCTGGAGACCTGCGAGCTGCTGGCCGGTGAGCTCGCTGCCGGGCGGCCGCCGGGGGAGGCGCTCGAGCGGGCGGCGACGTCCTGGCCGCCGCTGGGTCCGGTCGCCGAGGCCTTCCGGGTCGGGGCCGACGTACCCTCCGCGCTGCGCGTACTGGCCGGTGACCTCGAGGGGGCGCGGGACCTGCGCGTGGTCGCGGCGGCCTGGCAGGTCGCGCACCGCACCGGCCAGGGTCTCGCCTCGGCCGTGGAGCGAGTGGCGGAGTCGCTGCGCGACGGCGCCGCGACCCGGCGCCTGGTGACCGGCGAGCTGGGGTCGGCCAGGGCGACCGCCCGGCTGGTCGCCGGGCTGCCGGTGCTCGCCCTCGCCATGGGCTCGGGTGCCGGCGGGGATCCGTGGGGCTTCCTGCTCGGCCACCCCGCCGGTCTGCTGTGCCTCGCGGGCGGGCTGGCCTGCGGGCTGGCCGGCCTGTGGTGGATCGAGGCGATCGCGGCCGCGGCCGAGGAGTCGTGGTGACCGCTCTGCTCAGTGTCCTCCCGGCGCTGGCCGCCGCCGCTGCGGCAGCACTCCTGCTCCCGCACCGTCCGACCCTGTCGGTCGCGCGGACCCGGCCCGAGGCGGCGCCGTCGGCCGGCTGGCTGCATGGCCACCGGTGGCTGTGGAGCGGCCTGGCGGCCATCGGCGCGCTGGCCCTCGTCGGCGGCCGGGCCGGCCCGCCGGCTGCCGTGGTCGCGGCCGTCGCGACCTGGACGATCATCGGTCGCGCCGAGACGCCCGACGCACGCCGCCGACGCGAGGCCGTGCGCCAGGACCTGCCGCACGTGGTGGACCTCTTCGCCGCCACGCTGCGCGGCGGGGCTGCTCCCGCCGAGGGGATCGCGCTGGTCTGCGCCGCTCTCCCCGGCCCGGCAGCCGACCGGCTCTCCGGGATCACCGCCCGACTCGCCCTCGGCCTGGATCCGGGTCAGGTCTGGTCGGCGCTCGCCGACGACCCTCATCTCGGCCGGCTCGGCCGAACCCTCGCCCGAGCGCATACCTCGGGGGCCCCGGTGGTCGCCGCTGTCGAGCGGCTCGCCGACGACCTCGCCCGCTCGGCGCGCGCCGACACCGAGGAGCGGGCCCGCGCGGTCGGGGTGAAGGCGGCCCTGCCGCTCGGCCTGTGCCTGCTGCCCGCGTTCGTGCTCATCGGGATCGTCCCGCTCGTCGTCGCGCTCCTCGCGACCCTCGAGCTCTGAGCCGTCCCGTGGGCCGGCCCGGCCGGCCTGGCCGGGCCGGCCGGGAGCGCCTGGTCGGTGCGGGGTCGGCGGTGGCCGAGCAACCGTTCGGGGGGCGGCGTCGGTTGCCTGGGCACCGCTGGTCGGGCCGGACCGGTGCGGGGCCCGGTCACCGTCCACCGGACGGCTTCCGGCGGGGCCGTCCCCACCCGGCGCCCGGGCGCCGACGCGCCGCCGCGATCTCCCGCAGGGTCGAGGGCGACGGCCGCACCGGGCGGCCGGGAAACGGAGACCCTGATGTCCCTGCAGCACCCCGACCGAGACCGCGGGCGACAGCTCGCCTTCCGGCCCGCCCTACGCCGTGCCCGTGGGGTCGACCGGTGTCGCGACGAGCGCGGCATCACCACTGCGGAGTACGCCGTCGGCACGGCCGCCGGTGCCGGCCTGGCCGGACTCCTCTACAAGCTGCTCACGGGCGGGTTCGGCGAGCAGCTGCTCAAGACCCTGTTCGACCACGTCCTCGGGCTGCTGGGCATCGGATGAGCTCGTCCAGGGGCGGGCGCCGCGACGAGCGCGGAGCCGCGACGGCCGAGCTCGCCATGGTGCTTCCGCTCCTGGTCGCGATCACGATCGGCCTGGTGTGGCTGCTCGCGGTCGGCGCCGCGCAGGTCCGCGCCGTCGACGCGGCGCGCGAGGCCGCCCGGGCGGTTGCCCGCGGTGACAGCGTGACCGCGGCCGTGGCGCGCGGCGAGGACGTCGCGCCGTCCGGCAGCCGGGTGAGCGTCCACGACGACGGCGGCCAGGTGACCGCCGTCGTCGTGGGCCGGGTCCGAGGTCCGGGCGGGCTGTTCGGGCGGCTGCCCGGGGTCACCGTCTCGGCGCAGGCGGTCGCCCTCACGGAGGGCTCGTCGCCGTGAGCGGCGCGACGATGCGGCGCAGCGCCCGCGAGGCTCGCGGCTCGGCGACCCTGTTCGCGGTGTCCTGCCTGGCGGTGCTGCTCCTGCTCGGCGCGGCGCTCGGGGTGGTCGGCGCGATGGTGCGTGCCCATCGGATGGCGCAGTCAGCCGCCGACCTCGCGGCGCTCGCCGCCGCGACCGCGCTCGGCCGCGGCGGAGAGCCGTGCGCGGCCGGCACGGCTGTGGCGGTGGCCAACGGCGCCCGGCTGGCGGGGTGCTCGGTCACGGGCCGCGAGGTGCTCGTGCGGGTCGAGGTCGAAGGGCCGCACTGGCTCGGACAGACCGCCGACCTGTCCGCCGAGGCCCGGGCGGGACCGGGCTGAGCGGCAGGGGCCGCGCAGCAGCGGTCCAGCGGCAGCAGGGAGGGCGCCGAGCCGGGTCAGAGCGACCGGTCGTCGCGGTCGCTCTCCCGCTCCTCCGCGCGGCGCTCGGCCTCGCGCTCGTCGAGCTTCTCCGACAGCTCGTTGAGCCGCTTGCTGTCCCGGCGCTGTCGGAGGCTGCGCTTGGTGCCCCACTTGGTGAGTCCGAGGCCCCACAGGATGGCGACTCCGGCGCCCAGGCCGATGAAGAACAGCGTGACGGCGCCGATGTCGGTGCCGAGCAGCTCGACGCCCGAGCCGTCCGCAGTGCCGATCGCCGCGACGATCGCCACCGCGCCCAGTGCGATGAGCAGGAGGCCGAGGATCACCATGCGGCGAGACTAGGGCGATCCGAGGAGTACGTCGAGGAGCGCGGCGGCACCGGCCTTGTCGAGCGGGTTGTTCTGGTTGCCGCACTTGGGCGACTGGATGCACGACGGGCAGCCGTCGTCGCACGTGCACGAGCGGATCGTGTCGCGGGTCGCCGTGAGCCACTCGCGGGCGGCCCGGAAGCCGCGCTCGGCGAACCCGGCACCGCCGGGGTGGCCGTCGTGGACGAACACCGTGAGCCGCCCGGTGTCGGGGTGCACCGCGGTGGACACCCCGCCGATGTCCCACCGGTCGCAGGTCGCGAACAGCGGCAGCAGGCCGATCGAGCAGTGCTCGGCGGCGTGCGCGGCACCCGGCAGGTCCCGGCCGGTGAGGCCGGCCTCGGTCAGCGCGTGCTCGGGCACGGTCCACCACACGGCCGCCGTGCGCAGCGAGCGCTCGGGCAGATCGAGCGGCTCCTCGCCGAGCACGTCGCCGCCGGGCTGGCGCCGCTTGAGGAACGACACCACCTGATGGGTGACGTCGACCTCCCCGAAGGAGAGCCGGCAGTCGCCCCAAGCGGCGTGCTCGCGCTCGCGCACGATCGAGATCTCGGTGACCTCGCGCGCGGTGGTGGTGTAGTCGAGCTCGGCGCGCTCGATCACGGCCACGTGGTCCTCGAGGTCCAGCGAGCTGACGAGCCAGGTCTCGCCGCGGTGCACGTAGACGGAGCCGGGGTGGGCGGTCGCGTGCGCGCTCGAGGCGTCGACCGTGCCGACCACGCGGCCGGTGTCGGCCTCGACGAGCTGGACCGGGGCACCGCCGGTCGACCGGATGTCGGCGAGGTCGCTGGCCCGACGACGGTCGGTCCAGAACCAGCCGCGCGGACGCCGTCGCAGCAGCCCGCCCTCGGTCAGGGCGTCGACGACCTCCCGGGCGGTCGGGCCGAACAGCGGCAGGTCGGCCTCGGTGAGAGGCGCCTCGTGGGCGGCCGCGCACAGGTGCGGGCCGAGGACGTAGGGGTTGGCCGGATCGAACACGGTCGCCTCGACCGGGCGTCCCAGCAGTGCCTCGGGGTGGGTGACGAGGTAGGTGTCGAGCGGGTCGTCGCGGGCGACCAGGATCCCGAGCGCGTCCTGGGCGTCCCGGCCGGCGCGACCGACCTGCTGCCACAGGGCCGCGCGGGTGCCGGGGAAGCCGGCCATCACCACGGCGTCCAGGCCGCTGATGTCGATGCCCAGCTCGAGGGCGTTGGTCGCGGCGAGCCCGGTGATCTCCCCGCGCCGCAGCGACTCCTCGATCGCGCGGCGCTCCTCGGGCAGGTAGCCGCCGCGGTACGACGCCACCCGGGCAGCGAGCAGCGGGTCGACGTCGGTGAGCAGCTCGGCGGCCGCCATCGCGACCTGCTCGGCGCCGCGGCGCGAGCGGATGAACGCGAGGGTGCGCACGTCCTCCGCCACCAGGTCGGCGAGCAGATCGGCGGTCTCCGAGGAAGCGGCCCGGCGCACCGGCGCGCCGTTCTCGCCGGTGAAGGAGGTGAACGGCGGTTCCCACAGCAGCAGCGAGACCCGGCCCCGGGGGGAGGCGTCGGCGGTCACCGCCAGCACGTCGAGGCCGGTCAGCCGCCGCGCGGCGACCTCGGGCTCGGCGACCGTGGCCGAGGCCAGCACGAACGTCGGGCTGGCGCCGTACGCCGCGCACACGCGGCGCAGCCGCCGCAGCACGTGGGAGACGTGCGCGCCGAAGACCCCGCGGTAGTGGTGACACTCGTCGACGACGACGTACTGCAGCGAGCCGAGAAACCCCGCCCAGCGTGAGTGTCCGGGCAGCAGTGAGTGATGCAGCATGTCGGGATTGGTGAGGACGTACTCGCCGTGGTCACGCGCCCAGTCGCGCTGCTCGCGGGAGCTGTCGCCGTCGTGGGTGACGGCCCGCAGGTCGAGTCCGAGGTCGGTCAGTCCGGCGAGCTGGTCCTGGGCCAGCGCCTTGGTCGGTGCGATGTACAGGACGGTGGCACCGCGCTGGCCCCGGGGACCCCGGGTGGCGCGGACGGTCGAGAGCGCGGGGAGCTGGTAGGCCAGGCTCTTGCCGGAGGCGGTGCCCGTCGCGAGCACGACGTGCTGGCCGGCGTGGGCGGCGTGCGCGGCCACGACCTGGTGCTGCCAGGGGCGGGCGACGCCGCGGGCCTCGAAGGCGGCGACGACCTCGGGCGCCGCCCACGCGGGCCAGTCCGCGTGGCGGGCCGCCCGGGCGGGGAGCACCTCCAGGTGGCGCAGCCGGTCCTCGCGTCCGGGCCCGGCCGCGAGCCGCTCGACCACGTCGCGGAGGTCGCCGCCACGACTTGCGGGCCCATGGGCGCTGCGCGCGGGCCCATGGGTGCCGCGCGTCTGGGAACCCACCACCGCACTCACCCCGTCATCCTCACCGACACCACCGACAGCGACACCCGAGCCCGGCGCCACGCCGGCGGCGTACCCTGTGCTGTCCTCGCCCACCCGACGATCTGTGGCCAGTTTGTGCACGGGGAGGCGCGGGCGTGGTTTCATTGTGCAGGCCGGATGTCGGGCTTCTGCCGCGACTCCTCCGGCAACCGAACAAGCCGCACCGGGAGAACTAGGTGGACCTGACTCTGACGACGCGCGACGCCGGTGGGAAGACCATCGTTGCCGTCGGGGGCGAGATCGACGTCTACACCGCCCCCAAGCTGCGCGACAAGATCACCGAGCTGGTGGCCGCAGGCGTCTACGACATCGTCGTCGACATGGAGGAGGTCGAGTTCCTCGACTCGACCGGTCTCGGCGTCCTAGTCGGCGGCCTGAAGAAGGTCCGCGCCCACGACGGCGCGCTCCAGCTGGTGTGCACTCAGGACCGCCTCCTGAAGATCTTCCGCATCACCGGGCTCGCCAAGGTCTTCGTGATCCACGACTCCGCCGACGCCGCGCTCGCTGGCAGCTGACGCCCCACCGACCGGGCGCGAGCGCTCCGTCCGAGGTCCCGACGTTTCGGGCCCTTAGACCCGTCGGCCCCGCGACGAGATGGTCTAGCCTCGTCGCCAACCCATCCCGTACGGCGTACGAGCGCGCCCGCAGCTGTGTGTACCGGGTCACATGTGCGTACCCGCCGGCAGCCCGTGCGTAGACTCCGCGTCGTCCGTGAGACCTGAATCACTCTCCCAGGAGGAAGCACATGACGGGGATCGTTCCCGCTGTCGTGGAAGTCTCCGGGGGCAATCTCGTCCTGGTCATCGTCGTCGCACTGATCGCGCTTGGCGCGCTCGCGATGGCGGCGATGTTCCGCCAGGAGGTACTTGCCGCCGGTGAGGGAACCGACAATATGAAGAACATCGCCCAGGCGGTGCAGGAGGGCGCGAACGCCTACTTGCAGCGGCAGTTCCGCACGTTGGCGATCTTCGCCGCCGTCGCGTTCTTCCTGCTGCTCGCACTGCCTGCCGACGACGCCATGGTCCGGATCTTCCGGTCCGTGTTCTTCCTGGTCGGAGCGGGCTTCTCGGCCACCGTCGGCTACCTCGGCATGTCGCTCGCGGTGAAGGCCAACCTCAGGGTGGCCGCAGCCGCGCAGACCGAGGGCCGTGACCCGGCCATGAACATCGGCTTCCGGACCGGCGCCACCGTCGGCATGCTCACCGTCGGCCTCGGCCTGCTCGGTGCCAGCCTCGTGGTGATCCTGTTCCAGGAGGACGCCCCGCACGTGCTCGAGGGCTTCGGCTTCGGAGCGGCGCTGCTCGCGATGTTCATGCGGGTCGGCGGCGGCATCTTCACCAAGGCCGCCGACGTCGGCGCCGACCTGGTCGGCAAGGTCGAGAACAACATCCCCGAGGACGACCCTCGCAATGCCGCGACGATCGCGGACAACGTCGGCGACAACGTCGGCGACTGCGCCGGCATGGCCGCCGACCTGTTCGAGTCCTACGCCGTGACCCTGGTCGCCGCGCTGATCCTGGGCTCCCAGGCCTTCGGCGACAAGGGCCTCGTGTTCCCGCTGCTGATCCCGGCCATCGGTGCCCTGACCGCCGTCGTCGGCGTGTACCTCTGCAAGCCGCGGCCCGGCGAGAACGGCCTGACCACGATCAACCGGGCCTTCTACATCTCCGCCGCCATCGGCGCGGTCGCGAGCGTCATCCTGGCCCTGGTCTACCTGCCGGGTGACTTCGCCGACCTGACGAACTCCACCGTCGACGCCGACGCGAGCCCGCGCATCGTCGCGGCCCTCGCGGTGCTCATCGGCATCGTGCTCGCCGCCGCGATCCTCGGCCTCACCGGCTACTTCACCGGCACGGACCACCGCCCGGTCAAGGACGTCGGCAAGACCTCGCTCACCGGCGCGGCCACCGTGATCCTGTCGGGTCTGTCGGTCGGCTTCGAGTCGGCCGTCTACACGACCCTGGTCATCGGCGCGGCGGTCTTCGGCGCGTTCCTGCTCGGCGCAGGCTCGATCCCGGTCGCGCTCTTCGCGGTCGCGCTGGCCGGCTGCGGCCTGCTGACCACCGTCGGCGTGATCGTCGCGATGGACACCTTCGGCCCGGTCTCCGACAACGCCCAGGGCATCGCGGAGATGTCCGGCGACGTCGACGAGCGCGGCGCGCAGATCCTGACCGAGCTGGACGCGGTCGGCAACACCACGAAGGCGATCACCAAGGGCATCGCGATCGCGACCGCGGTGCTCGCCGCGAGCGCGCTGTTCGGCTCGTACACGAACGCCCTCCAGGACGCCATCGACGAGGTCACCCTGACCGAGGAGCCCGGTGCGCTCACCAGCCTGGCGTTCTCGTTCAACGCGTCCTACCCGAACATCCTGGTCGGCATGCTGCTCGGTGCGGCCGTGGTGTTCCTGTTCTCCGGCCTGGCGATCAACGCAGTCGGCCGCGCCGCCGGTGCGGTGGTCTACGAGGTGCGCCGCCAGTTCCGGGAGATCCCCGGGATCATGGAGGGCACCGGTCGCCCGGAGTACGGCCGCGTGGTCGACATCGTGACCCGCGACTCGCTGCGCGAACTCGCCACCCCGGGCCTGCTGGCCATCCTGGCCCCGATCGCCGTGGGCTTCGGCCTCGGTGTCGGCCCGCTGGCGGGCTTCCTGGCCGGTGCGATCGCCACCGGCACGCTGATGGCGGTGTTCCTGGCGAACTCCGGTGGTGCCTGGGACAACGCGAAGAAGCTGGTCGAGGACGGCCACCACGGTGGCAAGGGCTCGGACGCCCACGCCGCGACCGTGATCGGCGACACCGTCGGCGACCCGTTCAAGGACACCGCCGGCCCGGCGATCAACCCGCTGCTCAAGGTGATGAACCTGGTGTCACTGCTGATCGTCGCCGCCATCGTGAAGCTGTCGATCGGCGAGGACGCGAACACCCCGCTCCGGATCGTGATCGCCCTGGTGGCGTTCGCAGGCATCGTCGTCGCGGTGTACGTCTCCAAGCGGCGCCCGGTCCACATCGAGAACGACGACCCCGGGACGCCGGCCCCGCCGCCCCCGCCGCCGCCGGTCGAGGCCGCTCCGCCCACGGAGCCCGCTCCGACCCAGCAGTTCGAGGCGCCCCAGCAGCACTAGCCTCGCAGCCCTGAAATGACGTCGACCCGCCCGAGAGCTTCGGGCGGGTCGACGTCATTTGGGGCTACTTCCTGACGGTCAGCCTCACGACCGTGGACTTCGCGCCGGCGATCGTCGCGGTGCCGGCGTAGACCGCCTTCAGCTTGTGCACGCCCGGCTTGAGCCGGGGCAGCCGGACGGTCGCCTTCCCCTTCTTCCCTGCCGCGAACTCGAGTCTCGAGACCACCTTCTTGCCGTCCAGGACCTTCACCCGGCCGGTCGGCGAGGTGACCCCGGCGACCTTGAGGACCAGGGCGAGCACCCCGCGCTGGCTCTTTGCGATCGTCTTCTTGGCGAGGGTGGCCCGCAGCGTCGCGGCGCGCTTGGCGACCGCGACCTTCGAGGTGGTGAACGTGCCGGGCTGGTAGCCCGCGCGGGCCGCGGTGATGGTCACCGTGAGG
Organism: Nocardioides sp.; assembly: GCF_030019515.1. Lineage (GTDB taxonomy): Bacteria > Actinomycetota > Actinomycetes > Propionibacteriales > Nocardioidaceae > Nocardioides. Next base: position 187,249 of record NZ_JASEEQ010000007.1, read on the forward strand.
CTCCGGCCGAAGTCGGCCGTGTCGATCTGGTAGGTCTGGGCGACGGCTCCCGCAATGGCGACGCCGTTGCGCTTCCACTGGTAGCCGAACAGGGGTGTGTCGCCGGTCCCCCATGCGCCCGGGTCTGCGGTCAGCAGCCGGCCGACCTTCGCGGTGCCGCTGACTGCGGGCTGCCTGGTCCAGGTGATCGGATCGCCGATCAGTGCGGTCTTGCTGTCGCTCGTCACGACCCCATTGGTGAACCCGTCCTTCGTCCCGGTGGCCTTGGCCGAGATGGCGGAGTCGAGGTCGTCCGGCACGAGCTTGTAGCTGGCTGCCGTGGCGCCGTTGATAGGCACGCCGTCCCGCAGCCATTGGTATGTCGTCGTGACGCCGTCCTGGTTCCACTGGGTGCCGGAGGCGGACAGGACCTTCCCGATTCTCGCGGTCCCGGAAACGGTGGGCGCCGCGGTCGCAGACAGGGACTCCTCACCGATGGCGGAGATCGGCAGGATGTTGGTGACGGTCGACAGCACGGGCAGGCCCGCCAACGTGCTCGTCACACCCACCGAGATCTCGTGCCCAACGTCCTCCAGGCTCGGCGTATACGTGCCTCCCGTCTCCCCCGGGATGGGCACGCCGTCGCGCAGCCACTGGTACGTGGTCTCGACCCCAGGCACGCTGAACACCGGCGCAAGGACGGTCAGGAGCTCACCGACCACAGGTGTCCCGGTCAGCTCCGGCGGCGTCAACAGGTCTGGGAGCCCGCCGTCCGGCGCGAGGATCGTGATGGACGGGGTCGGGATTCCGCCGAGAAGCGGCACGTCTACCAGTGCGCTGATCTGGTGCCCGATGTCGGTGACATCGGGGACGTACGAGGCGCCGGTCGCCCCTGCGATCGGGCTCCCGTCGCGCAGCCACTGCACAGGAAGCAGCGTCGTCAGGCCGTCGATCAGCACGGTGAGCGGCTGTCCGGCGACGCCCGAGCCGGAAAGCGTCGGCTCACCTGCCCGTTGGGCACTGGACGAGGACGGCGGTTCACCTCCCTGGGACGGGGCCGCGACCGCGACGCTGAGTCCGCTCATGACCAGTGCGGCGACGACGGACGCGCCGAGGGCGCGAGCGATGGCGCGGGTGATTCTGTGCATCGAGACAGTCCCCTCCCCAGTCGGCCCTCCCTCCCGAAGGGCCGCCGTGGTCGGAATGTAAAGGGACCAAGGTCCCGAGGCCACGATTCCGAGCAGATGGTGGCCGATCGGTGAACCGGTCTAGTCCTTTCGGGCTATCCCGCCCTAGGGCGCGGGCTCGGTGTTCGGCATAGGCTCTGGGGGTGACCGCTCCCTCGATCTCGGAGCTTCCTTCGCGGCTGCGGGCCGCGCTCGTGATGGCCGGGTTCACCTACGACGGCGTGGCCGAGGTCCTCGGGGCGGAGGCCCACGCCGCCCTGGCGCGCAACGAGACGACCCCCGGGCTGCGGCGCACCGGGGGTGGGTGGCCGCTGGAGACGCTGATCCGACTGTTCCTGCTCCAGGCCCCGGTCGAGCTGGCCGCGGCCCAGCGGGCGCTGCCGAACCTGGTGGACCGCCTGGCGGCCGAGGGTCTCGTCGAGCAGACCGTGGGGGAGGTCGCCGCGCGGCTCGACGTCCGGCCCTACGCCGCTGACGACGAGCACCTGTGGGTGGTCAGCGACCTGACCCCCGGGCTCGACGGCGGTGGCAGCCGGGTCGGTCCCCAGCACGTCCTGGGCATCAGCTCGGCCTCGACCTCGCTCGCCCAGCTCACCCTCCGCGAGCCGGTCGGCCGAGCGCTCGACCTCGGCACCGGCTGCGGCGTGCAGGCGCTGCACCTGGCCGGGCACAGCGCGGAGGTCGTGGCGACCGACATCAACCAGCGCGCGCTGCGGATCGCGCGCTTCAACGTCGAGCTCAACGCCGTCACCACGCCGGTCGACGTGCGCGCCGGCTCGTTCTTCGAGCCGGTCGCCGACGAGACCTTCGACCTGATCGTCACGAACCCGCCGTTCGTGATCTCGCCGGCGACCGGTGAGCGGCTGGTCTACCGGGACTCCGGGCTGCCCGGCGACCGGGTCGTCGAGCACATCGTGCGGCACGGGCCGGACCACCTGAACGACGGTGGCTGGTGCCAGGTGCTCGCGAACTGGGTGGTGCCCGGCGGCGGCGCCTGGGAGGAGCGGATCGCGGGCTGGGTCCCCGAGGGGTGTGACGCCTTCGTCGTGCAGCGCGAGCTCGTCGACCCGGCGGCCTATGTCGAGCTGTGGCTCAAGGACGCCGGGCTGCACGGCTCGGTCGACTACCTGGTGCGCTACGACACCTGGCTGTCCTGGTTCGAGGAGCAGGGCATCGAGGCGGTCGGCTTCGGCTGGATCAACCTGCGCCGCAGCGGCGGGAGCGCCCGCGAGCTACTCACCTGGCCCTACGACGTGGAGCAGCCGATCGCACCCGCGATCCGCGACTGGGCCCGCGCGACGGACGCCGCCGTGGACCTCCACTCCCACCTCCGGTTGCGCCCGGACGTCCTCCAGGAGACCAGTGGGCCACCCGGCGCGGCCGACCCGGAGACCGTGGTGCTGCGCCAGCAGCGCGGGCTGCGCCGGGCGCGGCAGGTGGACACCGTCGAGGCGGCGCTCGCCGGCGCGTGCGACGGGGAGCTGAGCGTGGGGCAGATCCTGGAAGCGGTCGCCAGCCTGCTCGACCTCGACGCCGCGCAGACGTGCGCTGAGTACCTGCCCGCCGCGCGCTCGCTGGTCGCCGAGGGCTTCCTCCTGGCCTGATCGACCCGGGCTCACGCGGCGGCGGCCGCGGCTCGGGCCCGGTCGCGGATCCGCAGCAGCCGCGAGCGGGTGACCCCCAGCAGCAGGTCGCAGCGACCGAGTGGCATCAGGTCCGGGACGCCGGCCGGCCGCCCCCAGCGGTCGACCGGGCGACCGCGGAACCCGAGCAGGGCGGTGCGGACGGTGCCGCCGTACCCCGACGCCGGCGGCCGGAGCGCGAGGGCCTCCTGCACCACTCCGACGCGCATCCCGCCCACGGGGCTGAACAGGCCGTTGGCCTTGCCGACCGCCCAGCAGATGCCACCGGCCACGTGCGCGGCACTCGCTGCCCGGCCGACCACGTCCGGGTCGTCGGCCCACAGTGCGAGCAGTGCGTGCCGGAAGGCGTAGGACGTCTCCGCGTCGAAGCACCGCTCCGCGACCGCGTCGAGGAGCTCTGCGGCCGCCTCCACCCGCTCCCGGCCGGCGCGATCCGGGTACTCGGCGGGCAGGTCGATCCGGTCATCGCTCAACGGCTCGTCGGTGAGCCCGTCGACGGCAGCGCTGCCGCCGCACACGCCCGCGAGCCACTGCGCCACCTGCTCGTGCGGGGCCAGCGGCGGCGGCTCGGGCGGCCGTGCCTCCCGGTCGTGGCGCAACGCGACGGCCTCCCACTCGGTGCCGGTGGCCGGCTCGCGCCAGGTGTCGACCAGCCGGCCGTCGACGAAGACCAGGTGGGTGACCCGGTCGACGGGGGGATCGTCGAACGCCCGGCCGCCGTAGCGGTCGTCGTAGCCGCGGAGCGGGTCGTGGTAGCGGTACATGGGACCTCCGATCGGGATGGGCGCACCACGCTGGCACGTCCCGCCCCCGATCGGCCGGCGTCATCCACAGGCCCGTCGGGGGGCCTGCTCTCCGCGCCGGTCAGCGCAGCTCGCCGGCGAGGTCGAGGGGGTTGGCCGTGAGGACATGCGCGAGGCCCAGCAGCCGCCCGCTCCGCGCCGCCGCGAAGTCCGCGAAGTCCCTGTCCATCCCGGGCTCCATCCTGGGTTCCCTCCAGGTCCTCCCGACGGTCGTCGGCCGCTGGCTTAGTGTTCCTTGACGGAGGACCGGAGCGAAACATTGACGGACGCTCAGGAATGGGCGCTGACCGGCACGCGCTACCGTGTCCAGCCGCACGTCCTTTCGGGAGACCAGGACCCGTCCAGCAGGAGAGAGAAGAGCAGTGGCCCACAAGTTGGTCATCGTCGAGTCCCCGGCGAAGGCCCGCACCATCGGCGGGTACCTCGGCCAGGGGTACGTCGTCGAGTCCTCGATCGGCCACATCCGCGACCTGCCGCAGAGCGCCGCGGACACCCCGGCGAAGATCAAGGACAAGCCGTGGGGCCGGCTCGCCGTCGACGTCGACAACGGCTTCGAGCCGTACTACGTGGTGCCGCGCGACAAGAGGTCGCACATCTCCAAGCTGAAGTCGCTGCTCAAGGACGCCGACGAGCTCTACCTCGCCACCGACGAGGACCGCGAGGGCGAGGCGATCGCCTGGCACCTGCTCGACGAGCTCAAGCCGAAGGACATCCCGGTCAAGCGGATGGTCTTCCACGAGATCACCAAGCCCGCGATCCTCGCCGCCGCGGAGCACCCGCGCGAGCTCGACATGGATCTGGTCGAGGCCCAGGAGGCGCGCCGCATCCTCGACCGGCTCTACGGCTACGAGGTCAGCCCGGTGCTCTGGAAGAAGGTCATGTCCGGCCTGTCCGCCGGCCGCGTGCAGTCCGTAGCGACCCGCCTGGTCGTGGACCGCGAGCGGGAGCGGATGGCGTTCCGGGTCGCGTCGTACTGGGACCTCGAGGGGACCTTCGACGCCGGTGCGACCAAGGAGCCCCGGATGTTCCCGGCCAAGCTCCACTCGATCGATGGCGGCCGGGTCGCCGGCGGCTCCGATTTCGGAGCGGACGGCCTGCTGAAGAGCAAGAAGGGCGAGCGGGTCCACCTGGACCGCGCGGGGGCCGAGGCCCTGGTCGCGGCGCTGGCGGACACGTCGTTCGACGTCCGCTCGGTGGAGGCCAAGCCCTACCGGCGCTCGCCGTACGCGCCGTTCCGCACGACCACCCTCCAGCAGGAGGCCAGCCGCAAGCTCGGCATGAGCGCGTCGGTGACGATGTCGGTGGCCCAGCGGCTCTACGAGAACGGCTTCATCACCTACATGCGCACCGACTCGACCACGCTGTCGGGCGGCGCGGTCGAGGCGGCGCGCTCGCAGGTGCGTGAGCTGTACGGCGCCGAGTACCTGCCGGACACGCCGCGGACCTACGCCAGCAAGGTGAAGAACGCCCAGGAGGCGCACGAGGCGATCCGGCCGGCCGGCGACTCGTTCCGCACGCCGGCGCAGACCGGCCTGACCGGCGACCAGTTCCGGGTCTACGAGCTGATCTGGATGCGCACCGTCGCCTCACAGATGAAGGACGCGGTCGGCCAGTCCGTCTCCGTCCGCGTCGGGGGCGCCGCCGCCGACGGCCGCGACATCGTCTTCGGCGCGTCCGGCCGGGTGATCACCTTCCACGGGTTCCTCAAGGCGTACGTCGAGGGCACCGAGGGCGGCAAGCGCAGCGACGACGACCAGGTGCCGCTGCCCGACCTCCACGAGGGCGACGCGGTCTCCGCGGCCTCGCTCGCGGCCAACGGCCACGAGACCAAGCCGCCGGCGCGCTACACCGAGGCGACCTTGATCAAGGAGCTCGAGGACCGCGAGATCGGCCGCCCGTCGACGTACGCCTCGATCATCGGCACGATCCTCAACCGCGGCTACGTGTACAAGAAGGGCACCGCGCTGGTGCCGGCCTGGCTCGCGTTCTCGGTGACCCGGCTGCTCGAGGAGCACTTCCCGCGGCAGGTGTCCTACGAGTTCACCGCGGGCATGGAGGACGTCCTCGACGAGATCGCCGGTGGCCGCAAGAACCTGAAGTCCGAGCTGAGCGAGTTCTACTACGGCTCCGAGACCGTCACCGGCCTCAAGCCGCTGGTCGACGGCCTGGGCGACATCGACGCCCGCGAGCTCGCGACGTTCCCGATCGGGGGCGCCGAGTCGGGCATCAACCTCCGGGTGGGCCGGTACGGCCCGTACCTGGAGGGCCCCGACGACGAGGGGACGGCGTACGCCCGGCGCGCCAACGTGCCCGACGACCTGCCGCCCGACGAGCTCACGCTCGACCGGGCCAAGGAGCTGCTCGCCAACCCGGCCGGCGAGGAGATCCGGCTGGGCGTGCATCCCGAGTCCGGTCTCGAGGTGGTCGCCAAGAACGGCCGGTTCGGCCCCTACGTGACCGAGGTGCTCCCCGAGGACGCACCCAAGTCCGCACGACCGCGCACCGGCTCGCTGTTCAAGTCGATGTCGCTGGACACCGTCACGCTCGAGGACGCGGTCAGGCTGCTGTCGCTGCCGCGGGTGGTCGGCGTGGCCGAGGACGGCGAGGAGATCACCGCCCAGAACGGCCGCTACGGGCCGTACCTGAAGAAGGGCACCGACTCCCGGTCCCTGACCTCCGAGGACCAGCTCCTGACGGTCACCCTCGACGAGGCGCTGCGGATCTACGCCCAGCCCAAGCAACGGGGCCGGGCGGCGGCCGCCGCGCCGCTCAAGGAGCTCGGCAACGACCCGGTGTCGGGCCAGCCGGTGGTGGTCAAGGCCGGCCGGTTCGGCGAGTACGTCACCGACGGCGAGTACAACGCCACCCTCCGCAAGGAGGACTCGGTCGAGTCGATCACGATCGAGCGCGCCGCGGAGCTGCTCGCGGAGCGCCGGGCCAAGGGCCCGGCCAAGAAGGCCGCCAAGAAGGGCGCGAAGAAGGCCGCCAAGAGGACGACCGCCAAGAAGGCGACCACCAAGAAGGCCGCTACGAAGAAGGCCGCCACGAAGAAGCCGGGAGCGAAGAAGGCGACCTAGCAGGTCGCCGCCCAGAGCGCCTCGGCCGCGCGCCGACTCGGGCCTCGGCGTCTCCGGGCCCGGTCGCGCTGTCCAGCGCGAGCCTGCGGCCGGGGTCGGCGGTGGTCCAGCAACGGTTGGTGGTGAGGGTTCGGTTGCCTGGGCACCGCTGGCCGGCCGGGCCCTGGCCGGGGCCAGCCGACGCCTCGGCCGCTCGGCGGTGGACCCGCGGTGGAAACCGTCGGCGGCGCACCGTAGGTTCCTCGCGTGAGCACAGGACCCGCCCCGGCGCGACCCGGGGTGTACGCCGACACCGGTGTCTTCGTGTGCTTCGAGGGCGGCGAGGGGTCGGGGAAGTCCACCCAGTCCGGCCTGCTGCGCGACTGGTTGGAGTCGCGCGGCTTCGCGGTCCTGCTCACCTTCGAGCCCGGGGACAGCGAGGTCGGCCGCAAGCTCCGCACGATCGTGCTCAGCCCCGAGACCGGTGAGATCTCCGACCGCACCGAGGCGCTGCTCTACGCCGCCGACAAGGCCGAGCACGTCGACACCGTCGTCCGGCCCGCCCTCGACCGCGGCGCGGTCGTCATCACCGACCGCTACGTCGACTCGATGCTCGCCTACCAGGGCGCGGGCCGGGCCCTCGACATCGGCGAGGTCGAGCAGGTCGCCCGCTGGGCGACCCACGACCTGCGCCCGCACCTGACCGTGGTGCTCGACCTCGAGCCCGAGCACGGGCTGGGCCGGTTCCGGGAGCGGGACCGGATCGAGGGGGAGTCCGTGGAGTTCCACCGCCGGGTCCGCGAGGGCTTCCTGCGGATGGCCGCGGCCGATCCGGAGCACTACCTCGTGCTCGACGCGCGGGGCGAGCGCGACGAGATCGCCGGGCTGGTCCGCGACCGCGTCGCGCCGCTGCTCGACCAGGCGAGGCGACCGTGACGGTCTGGGACAGCCTTGTCGGGCAGCACCGGCCGATCGCGGCGCTGCGCGCGGCGGCCGAGGGCCAGGGGATGAGCCACGCGTACCTCTTCACCGGGCCGCCCGGGTCGGGCCGGTCGAACGCGGCCGTCGCGTTCGCGGCGGCGCTGCAGTGCGAGCGTCCCGACGAGCGTGGGTGCGGCGAGTGCCACGAGTGCCACACCGTGCTGGCCGGCAGCCACGCCGACGTGGCGGTGATCCGCACCCAGAAGCTCTCCATCGGCGTCGACGAGATGCGCGACCTGGTGCGCCGCTCGGCCCTCGCCCCGGTCGGCCGGCGCTGGCAGATCATGATCGTCGAGGACGCCGACCGGCTCACCGAGCGCGCGTGGAACGCGCTGCTCAAGGCGATCGAGGAGCCCGCGGACCGCACCGTGTGGATGCTGTGCGCCCCTACGGTCGAGGACGTGCTGCCCACGGTCCGGTCGCGGTGCCGGCTGGTCACGCTGACCACCCCGACCACCGACGACGTCGCCGCGTTCCTGGTCCGCGCGGACGGGGCAGATGCCGCGGTGGCGTCGTACGCCGCCCGAGCGAGCCAGGGGCACATCGGCCGCGCGCGGGCGCTGGCCCGCGACGAGGCGACCCGCAACCGGCGTCGTGAGGTCGTCGCGCTGCCCGCGCGACTGGTCTCGCTGCGCGCCTGCATGGAGGCGGCCACCAGCCTCAGCGAGGTCGCCAAGCAGGAGGCCGAGCTGGTGACCGGCGAGCTCGACGCGCGGGAGAAGTCCGACCTGGACGCGGCGTACGGCGTGGTCGAGCGCGGCCGCCGCCCGCGGGAGTACGCGCCTGCTCTGCGCGATCTCGAGAAGGACCAGAAGACCCGCGCCAAGCGGCGCCACCTCGACATCGTCGACCGAGGCCTGATGGACCTGGTATCGGTCTACCGGGACGCGATCGCGGTCGCGACCGGGGCCGCGGGTCCGCTGGTGAACGAGGAGATCCGCGGCGACGTCGAGCTGCTCGCCCGGGTCTCCGCGCCCGAGGCCAACCTGCGCCGGATCGCGGCGATCTTCGAGGCCCGCGAGCAGATGCTGGAGTTCAACGTGCAGCCGATGCTGGCGCTGGAGTCGATGATGGTCGCGCTCGTCGCGCCCGAGGTGCGGGCCGGGTGAGGCGCGCACTGGTGGTCCTCGTCGTCATCGCGCTGCTGCTCGGTGTCGGCGGCGTCGCGGTGCTCGTCGCGCTCGACCCTGGCGGGGACACGTCCGGCCCCGCGCCACGCACTGACGTGCCGACCACGGTCCCCGAGCCCGCGGCCACCGAGCCGCCTGCTCCCGGTCTCGCGCCGTTCTACTCCCAGACCCTGGCCTGGTCGGTGTGCCCCGACGACGACGCACTGTGCGCGACGCTCACCGTGCCGCTCGACTACCGGCACCCGGGCGGCGAGACGATCGACCTGGCCGTGCTCAAGGTGCCCGCCGAGGATCCTGGGCGGCGGATCGGGTCGCTGGTGGTCAATCCCGGCGGCCCCGGCGCGCCGGGCACGGACTACGCCGCGAGCGCGGCGGCGGTCTTCCGCGACCCGCTGCTCGAGGTCTACGACATCGTCGGCTTCGATCCGCGGGGCACCGGCGACAGCGCGCCGGTCGACTGCCTCACCGACGACCAGCTCGACGACTACATCGCGACCGACCCCGACCCGGACACCCCCGCCGAGGTGGCCGCCTACGAGGGCTGGGTCGAGGCGTTCGGCGAGGGCTGCGCCGAGCGGTCGGGGCGGCTCGCCGCGCATGTCACCACGATCGAGGCCGCCCGGGACATGGACGTCCTGCGCGCGGCGCTCGGCGAGTCGGCGATGACCTACTTCGGCGCGTCCTACGGCACCAAGCTGGGGGCGACGTACGCCGACCTGTTCCCCGACAAGGTGGGCCGGCTGGTGCTCGACGGCGCGGTCGACCTCTCGATCAGCTCCCGGGAGCTCAGCCTCGAGCAGGCCGCGGGCTTCGAGACGGCGCTGCGGGCCTACGTCTCCAACTGCGTCGAGCAGACCGACGGCTGCTTCCTCGGCGACACCGTCGACGAGGGCCTGCAGCGGATCCGACAGTTCATCGACGACGTCGACGCGCACCCGCTGCCGGGCAGCGGGGACCGCGAGCTCGACGTCGGCAACGCGTTCTACGGCATCGTGCTGCCGCTCTACAGCCGCGACTACTGGACGATCCTGAGCCAGGCGCTGCGCCTCGGCCTCGAAGGTGACGGATCGGCGCTGCTCCGGCTCTCCGACCTGTACAACTCGCGTGGGTCCAGCGGCTACCAGGACAACGCCTCCGAGGCCATCTACGCGATCAACTGCCTCGACGACCCCTATGCCATCCCTGCCGACCAGGTGCCCGCGAACCTGCCGGACTTCGAGGCCGCCTCACCGACCTTCGGCAGCGTCTTCGCCTGGGGTCTGACCACCTGCGGCGGAATCCAGGTCCGGTCGACCGAGAAGCCGCGGACGGTTCGGGCGGCCGGCGCCGCCCCGATCGTCGTCATCGGCACGACCCGCGACCCCGCGACGCCGTACGACTGGGCGGTGCACCTGGCCGACCAGCTGGAGTCGGGCGTGCTGGTCAGCCGCGACGGCGACGGCCACACTGGCTACAACTCCGGCAACGACTGCGTGGACGGCGCGGTCGAGGACTACCTGGTCGACGGCACCGTCCCGGAGGACGGGCTGAGCTGCTGATCGCGTCTGGCGAGGCCGCGTCTGGCGGGCGGCGGTCAGTCGCTGAGCAGGGTGTGCACCTCGTCGGCGGTCGCCTCGCCCGAGCGGACCGCGCCCTCCATGTAGCCGTTCCACACCGGTGAGCACTCCGCACCGGCCCAGTGCAGGCGGCCGACCGGCTCGCGCAGGGCATGCCCGAAGCCGGTCCACACCCCGGGCGCGAAGTGCGCCCCGTAGCAGCCGCGGGTGAACTCCTCGGCCATCCAGTCCCGCTCGACGTACTCCAGCGGTGCCGCCGCGCGCGGCCCGAAGTAGCGCACGAGGCAGTCGACGACCGCGGCCCGTCGCTCCTCGTCCGGTCGCCGCGCCCACTCCCGGCCGTCCGCGGCCTCGATGAAGCCCATCAGGATGCCGCGCTCGTAGCCGGGCGGGGTGTTGTCGAAGGTGACCTTGACCGGCCCGACATCCGATCCGGCCTGGCCGTTGAGCCCGTCCTCGCGCCAGAACGGCGTGGGGTAGACCGCGTAGACCTTGAACACGCTGCCCGCCGGGACCTTCTGGGTCAGCTGGTCGCGCCAGCTCGGCAGCGGCGGGTCGTACTCCAGCCGCCCGGCGAGCGCCGGCGGCACGGTGATGATCGCGCGGTCCGCGTCGTACGTCGCGCCGTCGCGGGTCGTGATCCGCACCCGGTCCTCGTCCTGCCGCACCCCACGCACCGGCTGTCCGAGACGTACGTCGAGGCCGGTGGCGAGCCGCTCACTGACCCGCCACGACCCGCCGAGGACGCGGTCCTGCTGCGCCCCGCGGTCGACCGCCATCAGCGTGTCCATGTCGGTGCCCGAACGGGTGTAGAACAGCGCGTGCAGCAGCGAGAGGTCGGAGAGGTCGGCGGAGAAGACCGCCTCGCAGTAGAGCTCGAAGTAGGCCCGGCCCTCACGCGTGCGCAGGTTGCGCCGCACCCAGGTGCGGAACGTCTGGCCGTCGAGGGCGGCCGCCCGGTCGGTGGTCCACGGCCGGTCGAGGTCGACCTGGCGGGCCAGCCGGGCGAAGCGCAGCGTGCCCTGGGCCAGGTCGGCGATCGCGAACGGGTTGAGCCGCGGGATCGCCCCCTTCCGCCCTGCGAGCCGGCCGGTCCGCCCGCACAGGGAGAACACGATGTCGCCGTCGTTGTACGTCGGAATCGTCTCGAGCCCGAGCTCCCCGATGAGCTCGTACATCCGGTCCTGGGTCGGCCCCACCCACTGGCCGCCCAGCTCGATCCACTGCCCGTCGCTGAGGGCGCCGGCCTCGGTGCGGCCGCCGACCCGGTCGCGCGCCTCGAGGACGACCACCGACCGGCCGGCCGCCTGCAGCCGTCGGGCCGCCGCCAGGCCGGAGAGCCCGGCTCCCACCACGATGACCTCGCTCATGCGCCTACCGCCTTCCGTTCGAACGCCGTCCAGCGCCGGCGGACCCAGGCCGGCCTCGAGTCACCCGAGGTCGCCGCGGCGAGCGCCGACCACCGCTCCCGGAGCACCTCCGCCTCCGCGAGCGCGGCCGCGGTCGACGGCGGCTCGGCGAGCCACCGCCGCTGGGTCTCGTCGCGCTCCGGCGCGATCCGCCCCTCGACGCCGGCCCAGTCGCGCAGCGCGTCGCGGTGCAGCCGCTCGTGCCGCCACCACAGCGAGCGGTCGTCGCGCCGGTTGCTCACGCCCTCGGTGGGGTACGCCGCCTCCGCGAGCGGATCGTCCACGCGCAGCGGTACGAACACCGACAGCGCCGGGTCCGCCGTGCCGGTCGCCCAGTGGGTGCCGGATCCGAGGTCGCTCACCCACGAGGAGACGGTCTGGCTGGAGGCGAGCAGGCCGCCCGCGTGCATGTTGGGCCCGGCCATCGAGCCGTTGACCGGTGACCACCGCGGTCCACCGTCGGTGCCGTTGTCGCGCAGGATCGAGATCGCGTCGAGCACCCCCTCCGAGCCGCCGGCCCGACGCTCGGTCAGCGACCGGCGCCCGGCGCAGCCCGCGACCCGGCCGCGCAGCCGGTCGGCGTACCGCTCCGCGAAGCCCGGGATCGTGAGCCCGTTGCTGATGCTCCGCGCGGGACCGGTCACGTCCTCGGTCGCCCAGTGGCGCCCGGCGGTCTCGAGCACGATCGCGCCGTCGCGGTCGGCGACCAGGAAGCTGTTGTGATAGGTGAACCGGCGGTGCTCGACGCTGCACGGCCCGCTCTGTCCGTGCTCCTCGAGGAGGGCGACGATCACCTCGACGGCGTCGCGTGCCGACGCCGCGCGCTCGAGCGCGAGCCGCAGCAGGTCCATCCCGAGCAGCCCGGGAGCGAGTCCGGCGCGCTCCTTGGTGAAGACCGCCTCGTTGCCGAGGGCGACGCCGTGCTCGTTGGCGCCCATCTCCGCGCCCCACATCCACCACGGTCGCGAGACGACGGTCGCGTGGGTGCGCGCGACCTGCGGGAGGTCGACGTACGTCGTGCGGGCCCGGGCGCCGGCCTCGTGGGTCGCGGCCGGCGTCCACTCCCACAGCTGCGCCTCGTTGGGGTCGCGGTCGGAGTTCTTCGCGAGCACCGGACCCGAGTCGGCGCGGAAGACGAGGGTGTCGCACACGCGTCGCAGCGTAGGGGTGCGCGGCCCGGCGCGGGAGTCCTTTGCGCGGAGCCCGTCGGACCAGCCGCGCGGCCTCACGACGCCCGCCCCGTCCGGCAGGCCCCGCAGCCGGCTACCGCGAGGTCAGCACCTTCCCGAGGCCGACCAGCCCGGAGCCGAGCAGCTCCAGCCAGCTGAACGCGTCGTCCCAGAGCGTGATCCGGCCCTCGCGCACGGTGAAGGTGCCGCGCACCCGGAACGACGTCTCCCAGCCGGAGTACCGGATCACGTCGGTGCGGTCGGTCAGCACGGTGGCCTCGTCGGCCTGGTCGGGCTCGGCAGGGTCGTCGGTCGCCGCGACGTGGTGCCAGCGGACGTCGAAGCCCACGCCCCGGCGCTCCATGTCGCCGATCATCTGGTGCACGCGTGCGCCGCGGAAGGTGGGCATCGCGGTGTTGCGCCACTCCACCTCCGGGTCCAGGAGCGCGAGTGCCGCCTCCGTCTCGGCTCGGGCCAGGTGCTCGAGGAAGGCGCGGACGGTCTGCTCGGCGGTCATGGTCCGACGGTAGCCCGCGCCACGCGAGTGGTCACCGGGTCGGCGATCGCCTGGATCCGCTTGGTGGCGAGCTCGATCATCAACCGGGCGGCGGGGGAGAGGATCGCGCCGCTGCGGTGCACGACCGCGAAGGTGTCGTACTGGCGGGGCCGCAGCGCGACCCAGCCGGCGTTCGGCGCCAGCCGCGGCAGCAGCTGGCGGGCGGCCCCCTTGGGCACCACCGAGTCGGCGTACCCCATGCCGACCAGCTCCACAGCCGTCTCGATGTCCTCGACCTCGATCCGCGTGGTCGGGTTGCGTCCGGTCTCGTGGAGCATCTGGCGCAGCGTGGCGCGGGTCGAGTCGACCGCGCGGTACGTCGTCTCCGACATCACCAGGGAGGCCTGCGACAACCGGTGGGCGGTGACCGGCGTGGCGAGGCGGTCGGGGTCGGCGCTGATGTAGACGAGCTCCTCCTTGGCGACCGGAGTGATCGTCATGCCCTCGCTGTCGACGCTGGAGACCGCGAGCATCGCCGCCTCCAGGCGGCCGCGGCGCAGCTCCTCCGCGACCTCGGTGGAGTTCTGCCCGACCAGCTCCACGCGGACGCCCGGGAAGCGCGAGAGGACGTCGCCGATCAGCCCCGCGCCGGCGTAGAGGCGAGCGATGCCGAACATGCCGAAGCGGATCGTGCCGGTCTCGAACGACTTCACGCTCTGCACGGCCTGGCTCGCCTCGTCGACCGTCGCGAGGACCCGCTCCGCGTGCGGGCGCAGGATGTCGGCGACGGTGGTGGGGACCACGCCCCGGCCGACCCGGCGGAACAGCGGGACGCCGAGCGTCTTCTCCAGGGCACGGATCTGCTCGGAGACGGACGGCTGGGCGTAGCCGAGCTCCTCGGCCGCCGCCGTCAGCGAGCCGTGCTCGTAGGTCGCGAGGAAGCAGTTGAGCTGGTGCAGCGACAACATAGGAGCATCCTAGGGGAGATCCAGGAAAGAAAGGCTAGCCCTATGTTTCGCACCTGGCGAGAATGGTGCCGTCCCCGTCCGTTCGCGCCTCGAGGAGGTCTTCGATGTTCGATCACCACTGCACGGCATGCGACCAGCGCCAGCTGATCTTCCCGAGCCGGGTCACGGGTCTGACCAACACCGACCACGGCATCGTCCTCGCCTTCACCTGCTGGTGCGGGGCCGCGCAGACGCTGCTCACCGGTCGCCGCGCCGCCCACCCGCCGCGGACCACGCTGGCCGCCTAAGCCTCGGGTCCCACCCCCGGTCCCCTCGCCGGCGGCGCCTCCGATCGCCGACCGCCGAGGACCCTCGACGCCGGTCCCGGTGCCGTTTTCGTGCACCGGACCGGCGTCCGTATACTTCTCCGGGCTGCCCGGCGCCGTACGGCCCACCACGCAGCACGCCGCCTTAGCTCAGTCGGTAGAGCGTCTCACTCGTAATGAGAAGGTCGTCGGTTCGATTCCGACAGGCGGCTCCAGTGTGATGTATGAGCTCGGGTCCTCCTTGACGGAGTGGCTCGGGTTCGTGCTTTACGTGGCTTCGGTAGTTGCTTGACGCTGGCTCCGGTACCTCCTTGACACTCCCTGATGATCAGGGAGCTCAGCGTGCTGTCGTGGCAACAGATCTGCCTCGGCAAAGCCGCCGCTGGCAAGTCCGTCGACGTCTACGTCACCGATCGAGTCATCCAGGTCTGGGACGGCAACCAGCTCCTCAAGACCGCAGCCCGCACCACCACAGGGGAGGTGAGGAAGAAGCGCGCCTCGGTCACCCGAACCGAGGACTAATCTCCAACCAGAGTGTCAACGAGGAACCGGAACCCTCACGTCAAGCAGGAACCGGAGCTCAACAGCGGCTCTCTGTGAGGGCGCCCCTCGGGCGCGCGGAATCGCTGTCCGAGCGCGCCTTTCCCATTCCTTCGCAGCGCCGAGTCCGGTGCTGCCTCGCCCCGAGTTCTGTGGCAGGTTGTCGTATCCCAGAGACGCGGTTCGTGGTCAGGGTGATGGCGGTCGCGACGACCGCCCGGACCGAGGAGAAGACATGACGCACTACCTGCTGAGCGTGCACGGGCCGGCCGAGCGGAACGAGTTCGGCAACTACGGCTCCCGCGAGGAGATGGAGGAGGCGTTCGCCGCGACCGGCGCCTTCAACGACAAGCTCCATGCCGAGGGCTACTGGGTCTTCGCCGGCGGGCTCGAGGCGGCGTCGTCGGCGACCGTCGTCGACGGTCAGGGGGAGACCCCGCTGTTCACCGACGGGCCCTACCTCGAGACCAAGGAGGTGATCGGGGGCTTCTGGGTCATCGACGCCCCCGACCTGGACGTCGCGCTCGACCTCGCAGCCCAGGGATCGAAGGCCTGTCGTGGCAAGGTCGAGGTCCGTCCGTTCGAGGGCCTCGCCTGATCGCTCGGTTGCCTGCCGGGCTGGACCGGCCACGCGAGAGCTAGCGGCCGGTCCAGCGTGGCTGTCGCTTCTCGACGAACGCGGTCGCGCCTTCGAGCGCGTCCTGCGACGACATCACCTGGGCGACCCGATCCTGTTGACGCCGCCAGAGGTCGGGGTCGTTCCAGCCGGCGGCGGTCGCCATGATCCACTTGCTCGTCCGCACGGCGAGCGGCCCGTTGCCGGCGATCGACTTGGCCAGTCCCACGGCCTGGCTCGCGCTGACCTTCGACCACCGAGCGGTCGACGGTGCGGACGCCACCCGGTGCCTGGTCGATGTACGCCGCAGGTTGGAGTCCTGGGACGTGGATGACTACCGCTGAGGGGCGTGTCGGCGTCACCCTGCCGTTCGACGACGTCCCGCTCGCGGGTCACCGGCCGCTCCTGCGCGCGCTGGTCGAGGCCGGCTACCGGGAGGTCTGGACGGGCGAGGTCGACGCGCTCGACGGCTTCGGGCCGCTGGCGCTGTTCTGCGGCAGGGAGGACGCCCTCACGATCTCCTGCGCCACCGCGAGCGTGTTCACCCGCGGGCCCGGCGTCCTGGCCATGACCGCGGCCACTCTTGCCGAGGTCGCACCGGGAGCGTGCCGGTTCGGCATCGGTGCCGGGTCGCCCGTGCTCGCCGAGACCTGGAACGGCGTCCCGTTCGAGGCGCCCTACCGGCGCACCGTCGACGCGTTCCGGCTCTCCCGCACGGTGGACGGGCCGCCGAAGCTGCTGCTCGGTGTTGCCGGCCCGCGGATGCAGGACTTCGCGGCCGCCGAGGCCGACACGATGGCCCTCAACTTCCTCTCGCCCGAGGACGTCGCCCGGATCCGGGACCGGGTGTCGACGGTCGAGCGGGTCCTCCCGACGCCGCTGGAGACCGCGGTGCGCGTCGTCCTGCTGCCGAGGGAGGGGCCCGGGGCCGAGCGGGCCGCGAGACCGTTCCTCGCGGGGTACCTGACCGTCCCGACGTATGCCGCCTTCCAGCGCTGGTTGGGCCGCGAGGCCGTGCTCGGTCCGATGAACGCGGCCTGGGCGGCCGGCGACCGGCGGGCCGCGGTGGCTGCGATACCCGACGAGGTGCTGCACGACCTGGTGGTCTTCGGCTCGTCGGCCAACTGTGCGGCCTCCGTCGAGCGGTACCTCGAGCGGGGCGCGGACGTCGTGACGATCGCGCTCGTCCCGGACCCGGACGCGGAGGCGCCAGAAGCCCGGGTGGAGTTCCTGGCAGCCCTGACTCAGGCGTCGGGCGTCGCGCGATCGAAGGGAACGCTCGCGAGCTGATCGGACCCGAGGCCGTAGACCAGGTAGTTCCAGAACTGGTAGGCGATCTCGCGCGACCGGAGGTTCCCACCAGGGCGGTACCACTGGTAGGCCCAGTTGCACATGCCGAAGGTGGCCAGCGCCGCCAGGTGGCGGTCGGTCTCGCGGAAGACGCCCAGTGCCATGCCCTCGCCGATCAGGCCCTCGACGATCTGCTCGTACCGGTCGCGCTTCACCCGGATCGGCCCCCTCGCCTCGGCCGGCAGCTCGCGGTGGTGCTCGAAGAACACGCGCACGTGGCCGCGGTGGGTCTCCATCAGCTCGAGGATGTCGGCCATCGCCTCGAGCAGCAACTGCTCGGGCCGGAGGCCGGTTCCGGCGCGTGCCTCGTGCCGGGCGATGAGCAGGTCGATGAACTCCTCGTGGATGGCGTGGAGGATCTCGTCCTTGCTCGGGAAGTAGTGGTACAGCGTCGGCTTCGCGACACCGACCTCGTGCGCGATGTCGTCCATCGTCGTGCTCGAGTAGCCGCCCTGGTCGAAGAGGCCCGCAGCCAAGGTCACGATCTGCTGTCGACGCTCGGCCGGCGACATCCGTCGGCGAGCAGCCCGCTCAGCTGTCTTCACACATCCATCCCTTCGTTCCAGTGCCGCAGCGTAGCGACAAGCTCCGGCCCCGGCTCAATTTAACCGACTGTTCGATCGGTTGGGTGCATGATCGCGTGACTGGACAGTGAAGGCTTCGTCGAGCTGAAACCATGGTGACCTTCGAGGTAGGTGAGCGTCAAGCGCTGAACTTCTTGGGAAAAGTTGTGAATGAGGTCACCCGAACCGCTTGACACTGTGATCGCGGTTACCTACCATCCCTTCACGAACCGACCGACGAGTCGGATGGAAACAGGATGAAGTCGATGACGGATCGACCCGACACGTCGTTCGGCCCGCGGGGCGCGGACGTCGTGCTCGTCGACCGCTCCTGTGGGCGCTGCGACGCCTGCCTGGCCGGCTCGACGCTGTGGTGCCTGAGCCCGAGCGCCTCGGGCCGCGAGCTCGCGGGCCCGGTGCCGGCCGACCGGGTGGGACCGCTGACGGCCGCGCTCCTGGCGGCGGCCGCGCTGGCCGAGGTCGGCCCGGTCGGCACTGTGCTGGCCGTCGGCGCCGAGAAGGGCGCCCTCGACGTTCTGCTCCGGGCAGTCACGAACGGTCCGGTCCTGCTGGCCGCTGATCCCTTCGACGCGAGGGTCAAGGCCGAGGTCGTGCACCTCGAGGGATCCGGTCGGG
Source organism: Nocardioides sp. (assembly GCF_030019515.1). GTDB lineage: Bacteria > Actinomycetota > Actinomycetes > Propionibacteriales > Nocardioidaceae > Nocardioides. The sequence goes on from NZ_JASEEQ010000007.1 coordinate 205,636, forward strand.
CGCCGCCGGGCGGCGCGCGGCAGCGGAGTCGATCGGCGCCACGGCGTACGCGCCCGGCGAGCCCCCCGGTGCGGGGTACGACGCGTTGCTCGACGTCTCGGAGTCACCGGCAGCCGTCGAGGCCGTGCTGACCCTGCTGCACCCGACCGCGCCCGTGGTGCTCGTCGGTCTGAACGATGCGCCGGTCCCCACCGGGCTGGGCGCACATCGGCTGATCGGCGCCTTCGGCTACCGCGACGCGGACTTCGCGCGGTCGGTCGAGCTCATCGTTGGCGGGCGGGTCCGCCTCGCCCACCTGGTCACCCACCGCTTCGGCCTCGACGAAGCGGAGCGTGCCCTCACCGCACCGCGGCCACAGGACAACGTCGTCAAGGCCGCGATCGTCCCCCTCACGCCCCACTGATGCTCCCCGAGGAGACCACGCAGATGAACACATCGCCACGACCCGAACCGGTGAGCTTCGAGTTCACCGGTCGACGGGTCTGGGTCACCGGCGCCAGTCGCGGGCTGGGTCGGGCCATCGCCCTCGGCTTCGCCGCCAGCGGCGCCGACGTCGCGCTGACCGCCCGCAGTGAGCAGTCGCTGCGCGGGGTCGCGGCCGAGGCCGAGGTACTCGGAGCCAAGACGCTGGTGCTGCCGGCCTCGGTGTCCGAGGCCGACGCGGTCTCCGGCACGGTCGCCGAGATCGAGCGTGCGTGGGGCGGGCTCGACGTTCTCGTCAACTGTGCCGGTGTGAGCCCCATGTTCAAGAGGGCGGAGCTCGTCGAGGTCGAGGAGTGGCGCTTGGTCCTGGACGTCAACGTGACCGGCTCGTTCCTCTGCGCGCGCGAGGCAGGCAAGCTGATGCTCGACCGCGAGGGCGGCTCGATCGTCAACATCTCCAGCATCCTCGGTCAGGTCGGCGGGGAGCGGATGGCGGCGTACTCCGCCAGCAAGGGCGCCGTCGACGCCCTCACCCGGACGCTCGCGCTGGAGTGGGCGCCGCGGGGTATCCGGGTCAACACCATCGCGCCCGGCTACTTCGAGACCGACATGACCGAGGCCCTGCGCGGCCACAAGAAGTGGCGGGGCCACCTGCTCTCGCGGATCCCGATGGGCCGGTTCGGGGTGCCCGAGGAGCTCGTCTCGGCTGCGCTGTTCCTGGCGTCCGAGGCGTCCGGCTTCATGACCGGCTCGACCGTGGTCGTCGACGGCGGCTGGACCGCCGCGTGACCGTCGACGTGTGGGAAGCGCTCTACACCAGCCGCGCGATGCGGCGGATGGAGCCCGACCCGGTGCCGCTCGATGTGCAGGCCCGGATCATGGACGCGGCCGTACGTGCACCCAGCGGCGGCGACAGCCAGCCGTGGCGGTTCCTGCTCGTCGACGATGCCTCGGTGAAGGCGCAGCTCGCGGCGCCGTACCGCGAGGCCGTGGCGTTGCTGTGGCGCGGCCACTACGCCGGTCAGGTTGCGGCCGCGGAGGCCGATCCGGACAGCCCCTCCGCCCAGCGATTCTTGAAGCTGCGGTCGAGCGTGCAGTACCTCGCCGACCACTTCGAGGAGGTGCCGCTGCTGCTCTTCGCGTTCTCGCGCGGCGACCGCGACGGCGGGTCGATCTTCCCGGCGGTCTGGAGCGCGATCCTCGCGGCCCGTGCGCAGGGCGTCGGCAGCGCGTTGACCAACGTCCTCGACATCTTCCGGCCCGACAGCACCCGCGCGATCCTGGGCGTGCCGCCCGACCGCGGCTGGAGACTCAACGCGACCGTTGCGATGGGATATCCCAAGGGACGCTGGGGGGTCGCGCCGCGTCAGCCCGCGCACCAGGTCACGTTTCGCAACAGCTGGGGCACCGAGCCGGGCTTCGCCAACGACGAGCCGCTGTGGAGTCCGTCGTGACGCGATCCGTGATGCCCATCGCCGCTCCGCTCTACCCGCCGCCGCCGTACGAGTTCCGGCGCGCCCGACAGACGTGGGTCGTCTACGAGGCCGATCCTGCGTCGATCGCACGGCTGCTCCCCGACGGGGTGGCGGTCGACAGCGGCGATGGTGACGTTGCGGTCTGCGCGGCGTGGGCCTGCCACTATCCGGTGTCGACCTTCGGCCCCTACCTGGAGGCGTACGTCGTGGTCCGAGTGGTGGTCGGCGACGAACGGTTCTGGTACCAACCGGTGATCGTCACCGACGCCGAGGCGCCGATGGCCGCCGGGCGCGAGGTGTGGGGCTACGGCAAGAAGCTCGCGCACCTGACCTGGTCCGGCCAGGACGCCGGCGGCCCGGGCACCGAACAGCTGGTGATGACGGTCGATCGGCCCGCCGGCGTACGCCTGATGGCGCTGTCGATGGCCCCGGACCGGCTGATCGACGGACCCGAGCTGATGGACCTGGAGACGGCCGAGCTGCTGCCCACGCTGAGCCACCGGGTGCTGCCCGGCCTGGTCGACGAGCTGGTCGCGGTCGACGTGCGACCGAAGGCGCATCGCGGTGCCGACGGTCGGCTCGAGCTGTGGCGGGGCCGCGGCCACGTCGAGCTGAACGGCACCGCTGCCGACCCGTGGCACGCGTTCCGTCCGTCCCGGGTGCTCGATGCGTTCAGCGCCTGCACGGACTTCGTCCTTCCCGAGGGCCGCGTGGTCCCACGGGCCCCGACCGACTCGACCACCGAGGAGTGACCAGCATGGGCTTTCGCCGTACCCCCGCAGAGATCACCGAGATCCAGCAGACCGTCTCCGACGTGGAGTTCGTCGGGGGCGAGTCGCTCAGCGTCGACTTCCTGACCCGCCCCGAGATCGTGCGCGCAGTGCTGCCCGTCGAGCTCGAGCCGGGCGATCAGCCGCGGATCACCGCGCAGGTGAGCCGGTGGCGGAGCAACTGTGTCGGCGACTTCGACGCGTCCGCGATCTACGTGAGCGCGCGGTACGGCGACGTGGCCGGCGACTACGTGCTCACCATGTTCATGGACAGCGACGTCCCGATGCTGTTCGGCCGCGACCTGTTCGGGGAGCCCAAGAAGATCGGACGCTCCACGCTGTACCGCAACGACGGCCACATGAGCGGCGTGCTCGAGCGCGGCGGGACCCGGCTGATCGAGATCGAGGCGGACCTCGCTGAGGACAGCGGCCCGACCACGCTGCTCGGCCGCAACTTCAACGTGAAGTACCAGCTCGCGCCGGACGCCTCGGCCGTGGTGGGCGAGCCGACGCTGACGATGGCGGAGTTCGACCAGCAGGTCACCGTGCGACGCAAGGCGGAAGCGTCCGTACGGCTGGGGAGCACCGTCCACGACCCGCTGGGCGACCTCGAGATCATCGAGGTGCTCGGCGGCATCTACGTGGAGACGGGCATGAAGGCCAGCTGCGCCCCGGTCGGCACCCTCGACGCCGACGCGTTCCTGCCGCTGGCGCTCGGTCGTGCCGACTACTGGCCCGCGCTCGTCACCGCCCGACTGCCGCAGCCGGCCTGACCGGCGTACTCCTGGAAGAGAGGAAGACATGGACTTCGGACTGTCTGCGAAGGCGCAGGAGCACTGCGACCGGATGTGGGACTTCATGCGGGAGGAGGTCTTCCCGGCCGAGCCGGTGTGGGCCGCGCACCTCGCCGCGCACGGTGAGCACAGCCATCCGCCGGTGATGGAGAGGCTGAAGCGGTCGGCGCGGGAGCGCGGGCTCTGGAACCTCTTCCTGCCGCAGCTGTCGGGGATGTCGAACGTCGAGTACGCCGCGGTCGCGGAGATCTCCGGCTGGTCTCCGGTGATCGCGCCCGAGGCGATCAACTGCCAGGCGCCGGATACCGGGAACATGGAGACCCTCGAGTTGTTCGCCACCCCCGAGCAGCGCGCCCAGTGGCTCGAGCCGCTGCTCGAGGGCGAGATCCGTTCGGCGTTCGCGATGACTGAGCCCGACGTCGCCTCGTCGGACGCGACCAACATCGACACCCGGATCGTGCGGGACGGCGACGAGTACGTCATCAACGGGCGCAAGTGGTGGATCACCGGGGTGGCCGACGAGCGCTGCCGGGTCCTGATCGTGATGGGCAAGACCGACATGGACGCCGAGCCGCACCGGCAGCAGTCCATGGTGCTGGTGCCGATCGACGCTCCCGGCGTCGAGGTCGTCCGGCAGCTGCCGATCTTCGGGTACCAGGACCAGCACGGGCACGCCGAGATCGTCTTCCGCGACGTGCGGGTGCCGGTCACGAACCTGCTCGCGGAGGAGGGCGACGGCTTCAAGATCGCCCAGGCCCGCCTCGGCCCCGGTCGCATCCACCACGCGATGCGCGCGATCGGCATGGCCGAGCGGGCGCTCGCGCTGATGGTGGACCGCGCGAAGTCGCGGGTGGCGTTCGGCCAGCACCTGTCCGAGCAGGGCGTCGTGCGAGACCTGATCGCCCAGTCCCGGATGGAGATCGACCAGGCGCGACTGTACGTCTACAAGACCGCGTGGTTGATCGACCAGTACGGCGCGAAGGGCGCCCGCACCGAGATCGCCGGCATCAAGGTCGCGGCCCCGGCGATGGCGACCCGGGTCATCGACCGCGCCATCGAGGTGTTCGGCGGCATGGGGGTCAGCGACGACACCCCATTGGCGTACTTCTACGCCTGGGCGCGGGTGCTCCGGATCGTGGATGGGCCGGACGCGGTGCACCGCCGGTCGATCGCGCGGGACGAGTTGCGGCGCACACCGCCGTACCTCGGCTGAGCGTCGTGACGGAGGTGGCCGACGGGGCGCGCCGAGTCCCGATCCTGCTGGGGGTGCTCTTCGGCCTCACCGGTCTGGGTTCGGCCGCCGTCGCGGTCACCCTGCCGCTGCTGGGCCGCGACCTCGGCGTGGACTCGGGCGACGCGGCCTGGGCGATCAGCCTCTACGCGCTGATGCTGGCCGTGGCGACGCCGGTCTACGGACGGGTCTCCGACCTGGTCGGCGTACGGGTGCCGCTCCTGGTGGGGGTCGCGCTGATGTCGGTCGGCGCGGTCGTCGCGGCGACTGCGCCGACGTACGACGTGCTGCTCGGCGCCCGGTTGGTGCAGGGGGCCGGCGCCGCGGCCATCCCGACCCTCGGAATCACGGCGGTCAGCCATCGGTACACGGGGGCGGCGCGTGGGGTCGCGCTCGGCCGCCTTGCCGGTGTCACTGCTGCGTTGAGCAGCATCGGGCCGCTGGTCGGCGGGCTGGTCGAGGACGTAGCCGGCTGGCGGGCCGTGCTGGCGCTACCGGTGCTCGCCCTCCTGGTCGTCCCCTTCGTCTGGGGTGCGCTGACCGGCCAGGGCAGCGGGGCGACGCTGGATGTGCTCGGCGCGATGCTCGTCGGAGTGACCGCCGCTGGTCTGGTGCTGCTGGTCCAGTCGCCCGCGACCGGCCTCCTGGTCGCGCTGGTGGGGACGCTGATGCTCCTGCTCGGGACCCCGCTCGTGGTCCGGCACGTACGTCGCAGACCGCGCGGCTTCCTGCCCCGCGTGGTGATCACCGACCCGACCGTGGTGCGTAGTGCGGTCGCCGCCGCGACCGTTCCTGCGGCGTGGTTCGGCCTGCTGATCGCGGTGCCCGCGGTGCTCGTCGGTCAGGGCTGGGAGCCCTGGCAGGTCGGCGTGCTGCTGGTGCCTCCAGCCGTGCTGTCGCTGGTCGTATCGCGGCACGCTGGTCGACTCCTCGACCGCGTCGGCGCAGCCCGCTCCCTGGCCGTCGCCGCCGCGCTCGCCCTCGTCGCGCTGGCGGTCGCCGCGGTCGGCGCCGAGCTTGCGTCGCCGGTGCTGCTCGCGACCGCCGTCGGGCTGGTCGTCGTGGCCTACGGCATCAGCCAACCGGCGATGACGGCGGCCGTGACGGCCGCCGTGTCCGTCGACCTCCGCGGCGCGGCGCTCGGCATCGCCACCCTGGTGTTCATGGTCGGCGCTTCCGTCGGCTCCGCTGCTCTGGGCGGCCTCGGTGATGCAGCAGGCATCCCGACTGCGCTCGCCATTCTCGCCGTCCTGCCCGTGATCGGGCTGATCGCCCTGCGTCCACTGATTGAAAGGAGTCCCCTGGTGTACGACCTCGACGAGGTGCCCGGTGGTTGACCTGTCCACGGCGGAGCTGACCGGAGTCGCGGCGAGGATGGCCGGAGCCGGGGTCGCCCTCGCTGGCCCCCTCGAGGCGCGGCAGATCGCCGGCGGCCGCTCGAACCTGACCTTCCAGCTCACCGACGGCGCGGCGAGGTGGGTACTGCGCACCGCGCCGCGCGCGGGTCGCACGCCGTCGGCACACGACGTGGCGCGGGAGTTCCGAGTCACCCGCGCGTTGCGCGGCACCGCCGTCCCGGTTCCACCCGCGGTCGTGCTCGACGAGGGCGAGGAGGTGTTGGGCGCGCCGTACGCAGTCGCGGAGTTCGTCGACGGAGCCTGCGTGCAGAGCCGCGACGAGCTCGACCAGCTGCCCGATGAGATCGTCGATGCGTGCGTGGGACGCCTGGTGGAGACACTGGCCGCCCTCCACGACGTCGATCCGGCGGCCGTGGGCCTCGAGGGTCACGGCCGCCCGGAGGGGTACGCCGAACGGCAGGTCCGCCGTTGGTCGGGACAGTGGGAGCTGGTCGGAACGCCCGCGCTCGACCCGCTGGCGACCTCCACCGGCCGCCTCCTGACGGCCGCGATGCCCGTCCAGCGCGCGAGTGGCATCGTCCACGGCGACTACCGGATCGACAACACGATCCTGCGGATCGCCGAGACCGTGTCGGTCGCAGCGGTGGTCGACTGGGAGCTCTCGACGCTCGGTGACCCGGTGGCCGACGTGGCACTGATGTGCGTGTACCGCCACCCTGCACTCGACCTGGTGCTCGGCGCACCGAGCGCGTGGACCAGCGGTCGGCTCCCGGACGTCAGCGGGCTGGCCGCTGCGTACGAAGCGGCCGGCGGTGTGGCACTGGACAGCTGGGAGTTCCACCTGGCTCTGGGCTACTTCAAGCTCGCCGTCATCGCGGCCGGGATCGACCATCGGTATCGCGTGGGCGCCACCAGCGGGCCCGGGTTCGACACCGCGGGCGAGGCCGTGGCTCCGCTTCTGGAGGAGGCCCGGACGCTCGCGCTCGGCCTGGCGTGACCACTGCCGAGTCGCGAGACCCTCAGCGACCGGTGCCGAAGATGGCGTTGAGCCGGGCGACCTCGTCGGCGGGCAGGTAGCGCTCCCCGCCGATCTGGCGCAGCAGGTAGGTCACCTGCGCGGTGTACTCCAGCCGTTCCATCGCGAGATACGCCTGCTCCAGGTCCGTGCCCCAGGTGAGAGCACCGTGGTGCTCCAGCAGGCAGGCTCGATGGGACAGGACGAACGGCTTCACTGAGTCCGGGACGGCGTCGGTGGAAGGCGTGGCATAGGGCGCCAGTGGGACCTCCGGCATGGCCACGACCGTCTCGGGCATCATCGGCCCGGACAGGCCCTCGCCCTTGATCGCCCACACGGTCGAGTACATCGGGTGCGCGTGGACGACCGCGTGCACCTCCGGGTCCACGGCGTAGACACCCAGGTGCATCCGGATCTCCGAGGACGGCAGGAGGCCGCCACCCCCGAGGACCTGCCCGCTGCCGTCGACGATGGGCAGGTCCTCGGCACGGAGATTGCCCTTGCTCACCCCTGTCGGCGTGCACAGGAAGCTGTCGGGGCCGACGCGGACGGAGATGTTGCCGTCGTTGGCGGCAACCATCCCGCGTTGCCAGAGACGCCGCCCCACCTCGCAGACGGCCGCGCGGGCGTCGGCCACCGACATGTGCACCTCGGATCAGTCCTCCGCGCCGTGCGAGAGGTCCCGGTAGAGCTCGGTCGCCTTCTCGGGTGACCACTCGTCGTGAACGACGGAGCGCACGGCCTGGAGCATGGCGTGCGGGTCCTGACGCTGGAAGATGTTGCGGCCCATGTCCACCCCGGCTGCGCCCTCGTCGACCGCCCTGCGTGCCATCTCCAGGGCGTCGAGCACCGGCAGCTTCTTGCCGCCGGCCATGATGATCGGCACCGGGCAGGCAGCGGTGACCTGTGCGAAGTCCTCGCAGTAGTACGTCTTGACGAGCTGGGCGCCGAGCTCCGCGATGATCCTGGTGGCGAGGCCGAGGTAGCGCGCGTCTCGCACCATGTCGCGGCCGACCGCGGTCACGCCGAGGACGGGGATGCCTGCCCCGAGGCCCGCGTCGACGAGCTGGGTCAGGTTGTGGATGGACTGGGTCTCGTGGTCGCTGCCGATGAATACCTGGACCGCGACGGCTGTGGCGTCCATGCGAACGGCGTCGGTGATGTCCATCGCAATGCGCTCGTCGGACAGGTCGTTGAGGATGGAAGGGCCGCCGGATGCCCGGACGACGAGGGCGTTGTCACAGCTCGCCGGGATGACCGAACGGATGATGCCTCGCGTGGCCATGAGCGCGTCCGCGTACGGCGCGAGCGGCGCGATGTTCAGGTCGACGCGCTCGAGTCCGCTGGTGGGACCTTGGAAGTACCCGTGGTCGAAGGCGAGCATGACGGTGCGCCCGTCTGCGCCGAAGATGCGCGAGAGGCGGTGCCGCATGCCGAAGTCGAGCTGGCTGGCACCCTTGATGTGGAAGCCCTCCATCTGCTGAGGGCGGTCGAGGCCGAAGTCCTTGGCGGCGAGGTTGCCCTCGAGGTCAGCCATGGTGAATCCTTTCGTTGTCTTTCCTTGTCACAGTGCTGGCGTCTCCGGCACTTGCGGCGCCGGTTGCCCCGGCGTCCAGGGCAGGTTCACGGTGTCGCCGGGGCTGGCCGGCGACTTGACGAAGACCATGCGGAACGGCGCGTCGGTCTCGTTGACGAAGTAGTGCATCTCGCCGGGCGAGCAGCGGTACACGTCGCCTGCAGCGAGGACGTAGCGCTGCTCGCAGCCGACCCATAACGTCGCGGACCCCTCCAGCACGATGAACGACTCGTCGCAGAAGTGATGGATGTGGTTGGTCATGTCGTCGCCGGGCCGCAGCCGCAGCACGCCGATCTCGCTGGACGGATCCCGGATCACGTAGGCGGGTCCGTGGTCGCCGAAGCGGTACTCGAGATCGTTGGTGGATCCAGACTTCATGCGTCCTCGCTCGTGTGTGCGGTGGCCGGTGGCCGGTGTTCAGATGACCCGCTCGTTGCCGCCGTCGATGGGAATCTGCGCGCCGGTGGTAGCGGCGAAGGCGGGACCGGCCACGCTGACGGTGAGATCGCCGACCGCCTTGCTGGTCACCTCCGTGGAGAGGAGGTTGCGACGCTTGTACTGCTCCACCGTCATGCCGTAGTGCTCGGCTCGCGCTTCGAGCAGCTCAGGTGTCCACAGGCCGGTGTCGAACACGGCGTCGGGGTGGATCATGTTGACCCGGATGCCGTGGGGGGCCCACTCGAGGGCCGCGACCCGGGTCAGTTGGGTCACTGCTGCCTTGGACGAGGAGTAGGCCGCGGCGCCAGGGCCCGGGGCGGCGACGTTCTTCGACGCGATCAGCACGACGCGGCCGTAGGGGGTGCCCGCGGCGAGGAACGGATGGATCTGTCCGTAGAGGTCCGCCACCGCGTCGACGTTCACCGCCATCGCCCGGCGCCAGGCCTGCATCGACATCTCGCCCAGGTTGGCGCTCGTGGGGAAGATGCCCGCCGCGACGACGAGGATGTCGACTCCGCCGAAGGCCTCGACCCCGCGCTGGATCGCCGCGGCGACCGCCGCGGAGTCGGTGACGTCGACAGCGAGCCCGAGCCACTCCGGCGAGGAGAGGGTGTCGCGCACCGACGGGCTGACGTCCCAGCCCACCACGCTGGCGCCGGACTCCAGAAGGCTGACCGCGCACGCTCGCCCGATGCCCGAGGCCGCGCCGGTCACGACCGCCACCTGTCCGGAGAGCGGGCGGTAGCTGTCCGTGCGGGAGAGCTTCGCCTGCTGCAGAGACCAGTACTCGAGGTCGAAGACATGCTCCTCCTCGACCGGCTGGTAGCCGCCGAGGGTCTCGGCCTGGTCGATCGCACGCAGGGTGTGCCGGTAGATGTCAGCGGCTCGAAGCGATTCCCGGGCCGTCCGGCCCGCGGTGAGCATGCCGAGGCTGTGGTCGAGCACCACGCGGGGCGCCCCGTCGAGGCGCGCCAAGGTGCCCGTGCGGCGCGCGGCATGCCGGGCGAAGTAGGCGTCCTCGGCCCGGACGAAGGCGTCCACGTCCGTTCCGATCATCGGGCTGCGCTTGGTCCAGATGACGTGGTCGGGGGTGAGGGGACCGCGCTGGGAGGCCGTGAGCAGGTTGTCGTTCCCGATGAACGACGCCACCTCGCCGTCGTGGTGCGAGGTGACCACCAGTGGGTGACCGGCGGCCCGGCTCAGCCTCTGCCGCAACCTCGCCACAGCCAGCGGGTCGGCGGGCGGCATCGACGCGGCCGTCGCCAACGGATCCCGGGGCGCCGCCGCCTGCAGGAGGCCCGCGGCCTCAGCGACCAGGTCGATGTGCCGGCGGTAGGCCTCGTCCGGTGTCTCGCCGACGGTGAACAAGCCATGTCCCAGCACGACGATGCCCTCCGTCTGGGTGCCGCCGGCGGTGTTCCAGGCGGCATGGCAGGCGGCAACCAGGTCCGGCCCGGGCATCGCGTACTCGAGGAGGATCACGCGATCCCCGAAGAGCTCCGCGAGCTGCTCGCGGCCACGGGGCGTGTTCGTCACCGCGAGCAACGAGTCGGCGTGCGAGTGGAGGACGGCCGGCTGGGGCAGCAGCGCGTGCAGCAACGACTCGACCGAGGGATCCGGTGCGTCCGCCCGGAGAAGAGCACAGCGCAGCTCGTTGATCAGCAGGTCGTCGGGGACGACGACGGGAGGCAGGATCTCGCGCAGGCGGGCCAGCCGGAGCGGGGCGAAGCCGGCCTCGTCGATCGTCGCGAGGTCATGTCCACTCGCCTTCACGAAGAGCGTTTCCACCGTCGACCCGGTCAGGTCGGTCGTGGCCGCCTTGAGGCTGGTGTTCCCGCCGCCGTGAAGGACGAGCCCGGGGTCGCCCCCGAGCAGTCGAGACACCCTGACGAGGTCCGCCAGTGCGGCCGACGCCGCCGGGGACAACGTGAGCGGCAGACCTGACAACGTTCCCACCCCGTTTCCTAGTTGTAAGACAACCTAGGGGTGAGTTGCGGGGTCGTCAAGTGCACCGGCCGAATCTCGCGACGCCGTCCGGCCGCGACCAGCGCGGCCTCGCGTCAGCGGTGGTTGCGGAAGATCGTGAAGGAGTAGCGACCCTCGATGAAGTACGTGCGCGAGTAGAGGATCAGCCGGTCGTCGGCGGCGTAGTGCAGCTGGTTCAGCAGCACGAAGAGGTCGTGCGCCTTCGCCTCGTCGCCCCATCCCACGTGGTCGGAGTGCACCGCATGCACCTCCGCGACGCCGTGGTCGGGCTCGATCCGGAGCACGCCGCGAAGGAATGCGAAGAGGGATCCCTCCAGCGTCTGCGTGTCGAATCCGTCTGGGAGCAGCACTGCGGGGAGAAGGTCGTAGGAGTAGGCGACCACCTCGCCATCGGCCAAGAGCTTGCGTCGCAGTTCGAGGACCTCGGTGTTGCCGGATACCCCCATGAATGCGGCCTCTTCGGGTAGAACCGGCCGGACCACGCGGGTCGCGTACACCATGCCCGGGACCTTCCCGGTGGCGCGGATCGAGTCCGTGATCGAGTCCATGCCCTCCAGTCCGGCCCGGACCGCCGGCTGCTCAACCACGAACGTCCCGACGCCGTGTTGGGTCTGCACCAGTCCGAGCGCCTCGAGCTCGCGCAAGGCGGCGCGGACGGTTGGTCGCGACACGCCGAAGTTCTCGCTGAGCTGAGCCTCGGTGGGCAGTCTCGAACCAGGGCTGTAGGTCCCCGCGGAGAGGTCCGCGCGGAGGTCCTCGGCGATGCGAGACACCAGTGTGCTGCGAGTCCTCATCTGCTTCTCCATTCACCCTGCGTGTCGCCGCGCCGACCCTAGCGCGTGCTGTCGGTCGCGCGGGTTTGCTCGAATCCGTTGACAACTGCCGAAGTCATATCTACTCTCCGAGGCAGTTGTAAAACAACCAGTAGTATATCGGGAGGCGAGCCACATGGTCCTGGCATTGCAGTGGCAGGAGGACGCGCAGACGATCCGGCTGCTCGACCAGACCCTTCTGCCCGTCGAGGAGCGCTACCTGGACGTCGACACCGTCGACACCCTGGTGGCAGCGATCCAGAGCCTGGCGGTCCGTGGAGCGCCCGCGCTCGGGGCCGTGGGTGCGCTCGGTGTGGTCGTCGCCATGCGGCAGGCCGAGAGCGAGGGCTGGGGCGACGAGCGGCTGCAGAGCGAGGTCGACCGGATCCGGCTCGCGCGTCCGACGGCCGTGAACCTCGCTTGGGGCGTGGACCAGGTCCGCGCGGCGATGCCCTCGGGACCGGAGACGGTGCTGAAGATGGCCAAGGCCGTCGTGGAGGAGGACGAGGCAGCCAATCGGACCCTCTCGCGGCTCGGTGCCGACTGGATCCTGGACCGGACCGGCAAGCAGCAGGTGCGCGTCGTCACGCACTGCAACACCGGCGCACTGGCCACCTCGGCCTGGGGGACGGCGTACGGGATCATCCACGAGCTCCACGACCGTGGCGCCCTGGAAGTCGTGTATGTCGACGAGACCCGCCCGCTGCTCCAAGGCGCGCGCCTGACCAGCTGGGAGCTGACACGGGACGGGATCCCGCACCTGCTCGAGGTCGACGGCGCGGCGTCGAGCACGATCGTGCGCGGGCTGGTGGACGTCGCGATCATCGGGGCGGACCGGATCACCGCGAACGGCGACACGGCGAACAAGGTGGGCTCCCTGGCCCTGGCCCTGGCCTGTCAGCGAGCCGGGATCCCGTTCGTGGTCGCCGCGCCGAGCTCCACTGTCGACCTGGCGACGGCACATGGCGACGACATCGCGATCGAGGAGCGGGACGCCGCAGAGGTGCTCAGTCTCGGGGGCCACCCGACGGCGTTGCCGTCGACCCCCGTCTACAACCCCGCCTTCGACGTGACCCCGCACGATCTGATCAACGCGATCGTGACGGACCGGGGGGTGGTCGAGCCCGCAGCTCGTCCCGACCCGAACCTGCTCGCATCGGTGGCGAGCTGACCCATGAGGCAGACCGGACCCCCGGCTGCACCTACGAGAGGAACCCCATGAGGATGAAGAAACTCATCGTGGCCGGTGTCGCCGCGGTGTCTGCTCTGAGCCTCGCTGCCTGTAGCCAGGGCAGCGGCGCCACCACTGTGAAGCCGAAGAACCAGGAATCCGCCTCCGTGCAGGCGGCGAGCGGCGACGCGCCCGCGCCGTTCGACCAGCCCGGTGTCCGCGTGGCCATCGTGCAGAACAGCGGCCAGGGCGACTACTTCCAGCAGTACCTGAACGGCACCAAGCAGCAGGCGGCAGCGCTGGGGATCGACCTCAGCGTGTACGACGCCCAGGGCGACAACGCCACGCAGGCGACCCAGCTCGACCAGGCCATCTCATCCGGCGTGCAGGGCATCATCGTGCGTCACGGCTTCCCCGACACGCTCTGCCCGGGTGTCAACAAGGCGATCGACCAGGGCATCAAGGTAGTCATCTACGACGTCGAGATCCAGAAGTGCGCGCCGGACGCCGTGCAGACCCAGCAGTCCGACAACAAGATGGCGAGCCTGGTTCTGGACAAGATGGCCGAGGACATCGGTACCGGGAAGCCGGTCGGCTACGTCAACGTCGCCGGCATCGCGCCGCTGGATCGCCGGGACGTGGTCTGGCAGGAGTACCTGGGCGAGAACGACTGGACCCAGAAGTTCAAGACCGGCAAGTTCACCAACTCCACGGCGACGGACACCGCGCCGATGGTGGACAGCGTCCTGAAGTCCAACCCCGACGTGGTCGCCGTCTACGCACCCTATGACGAGCTCACCAAGGCGACCCTGTCGGCGCTGAAGCAGAACCCGAGCCTGCAGGGCAAGGTCAAGGTCTACGGAGCCGACATCTCCACTGCCGACATCGAGCTGATGACCAACCCGGACAGCCCATGGGTGGCCACTGGCGCGACGGACCCCAACGCCATCGGCGCGGCGGTGGTCCGCACGCTTGCGCTGCACATGGCCGGCGAGTTGGACGGGCTCAACGTGGAGTTCCCGCCGATCCTGGTCACGCAGGACTTCCTGCGGTCTGAAGGGATCAAGAACATGGACGACCTCCGTGCGGCGGAACCGGCACTCAACATCGCAGACGTGTCCTCTGCCGACTGGATCCCGAACGTCACCTTCTGAGCCGTCCGCCGGAGCGGGGCTCGGTCCCCCGCTCCGGCGCACCGAGAGGACATCAAGGATGCCCAGCGACTCTTCACCCCATCAGCAGATCCCAGCTCTGAGCCTGCACGACATCGCCATGTCGTTCGGCTCCAACGCGGTCCTGAAGGGCGTCACCATGGCGCTGTACCCGGGGACGGTCACCGCACTCCTGGGCGCCAACGGGGCCGGCAAGTCCACGTTGATCAAGATCCTCGCCGGCGTCTACAGCGGAAATGGTGGAACGATCGAGGTGGCCGGCGAGCCCGTCGTCATGGATTCTCCGCTCGCCTCCGCGCAACACGGTATCCAGACTGTGCACCAGCACATCGGGGCCAGCATCATCCCCGGCCTGAGCGTGGCGGAGAACCTGGTCTTCGAGGAGATCGTCCAGGGCCGGATCCCCGCGGTCAGGTCGCACGCCAAGCTGCTGCCCAGGGCTCGGGAGATCGCTGCGACGCTCGACCTCGGTTGGTCCGACGCGACCCTGCGCAGCGACGTCTTCGAGCTGGGCATCGCCGACGGGCAGCTGTTGCTGCTGGCACGGGCGCTGGTCCATCGTCCCAAGGTGCTGATCCTGGACGAGCCGACGTCGACGTTGTCCCAGGCTGAGGCTGACCGTCTCTTCGACGTGATCAAACGCCTCTGCCGGGAGGGCGTCGCCATCCTCTACGTCTCCCACCACCTCGACGAGATCCGGTCCCTGGCCGACCAGCTGGTCGTGCTGCGTGACGGTCGCATCCATGACGTGCAGGATCAGCCGTTCGACATGGCCGTGGCGGTTCGCTCCATGCTCGGGAAGCAGGTCGCCCTTGACGCCGACACTCTCGTCGAGAAGCGCGGTACCGTCCCGGCGCTCGAGCTTCGGGGGGTTCAGCTGCTGCGCCGTTCCGGACAGTTCGACCTGGACATCCGCTACGGCGAAGTGACGGGCGTCGTCGGTCTCATCGGAGCCGGGAAGTCCGAGCTCGCCCGCGGGATCTTCGGGGCCGGCAGGTTCCGAGCAGGCACCATCAGGTTCGACGCGAAGGCCTACCGGCCGCGCCAGCCGGCCCACGCCGTGGAGAGGGGCATCTACCTCGTGCCGGAGGATCGCGCGTCCGAGGCGATCCTGCCGGGCTGGTCGATCGCGTGGACCACGACGCTGCCGTTCATCGGGAGGTTGGCGCGGGCCGGGGTGCTGAACATCCCGCGCGAGCGGACCTCCGCGCGCTCGGTCATCCACGCCTTCGGTGTCGTCTCGACCGGCTGCGACCAGCCGGTCGACGCCCTCTCGGGCGGAAACCAGCAGAAGGTCGTGGTCGGTCGATGGCTGACCCAGTCGCCGCGCGTCATCCTCCTCGATGAACCATTCCGGGGAGTAGACATCGGCGCCCGGCACGACATCTGCCACAAAGCGCGGGAAGCGTCAGAAGCAGGGTCCTGCGTGGTCGTCTTCTCCAGCGACGTCGACGAGATCCGCGAGGTCGCCGACCGGATCGTCGTACTGGTCGAAGGTGAGATCCGCATGGATGCCTATACCTCGGAAGTTGACAGTGAAGCCATCGTGAAGAGCATGTCGGAGGTGGCGTGATGCCGCAGATCGAGTCCAGTCTTCTCCCGGCGGAGGCCGTAGACAGCGGCAGAGTGGTGCGGCCTGAGGACGACACACTGAGCACGGGCACGCGGGTGCGGGACGCGGTCGTCAAGTACGGCTTCATCGCCGTGACTGTTGCGCTGTTCAGCTACTTCACGCTGTCGGAGCCGTCGTTCCGCACCTCGGGTGCCCTCTTCTCCATGCTGAAGTTCGCGTCTGTCACGGCGATCCTCGGGCTCGGGATGACGTTCGTCATGGCCGTCGGGGGGATGGACCTGTCCATCGGCTCGACGGCAGGCCTGTCGGTACAGATGGCCGCGATGACGATGGTGTTCTACAACCTGAACGGGGGCGCGGCGGTCGCCGTCGTACTGCTCTCCGGCGTTGCCGTCGGCCTGCTCAACGCCGTGCTGATCGTCCTCTGCAAGATCCCGGACCTCCTTGCCACCCTCGGCATGATGTTCGTGATCCAAGGAAGCAAGCTGATTCCCGTCGACGGACAGTCGGTGGCGTCGGGCATGGTGTTGCCCGATGGCACTCCGGCGCCGGGCAAGTTCACCGAATCCTTCCTGCGGATCGACGGCGGCACTCTCGGGCCGGTGCCGTACCCGGTGGTCATCATGCTGGTGCTGACGACCGTGTCGTGGTTCATCCTGGCGCGCACCAAGTGGGGTCGCATCTTCTACGCGATCGGCGCGAACCCCGAGGCCTCCCGTCTCGCTGGTGTTCGCGTCGGGTTGTATCGCGGTCTCGCCTACGTGCTGTGCAGTGTCTTTGCGTCGATCGGCGGCCTGATCCTGGTCTCCCGCATCGGTCAGGGCGACGTCAACGCCGGCACCTCGTCGCTGTTGGAGGCGGTCGCGGTCGCCCTGGTCGGAACCTCGGTGCTCGGTATGGGCAAGCCCAACGCCTGGGGCACCCTGCTCGGTGCGCTCCTCATCGGCATCGTGCTGACCGGTCTGACCATGAAGGGGTTCCAGTACTACTACCAGGACACCGCAAAGGGCTTGGTCCTGATCGTCGCTCTCCTGTTCTCGTTCACCATCTCGCGCCGCAAGGTGCGCTATACCCCGGCCACGTAGCGCCGTACCCCATGCAGCCCGCCCCAGGAGAAGGATGATGTCCGACTACGAGTTCCTCACCGTCGATACCCTGACGTCCTACATCGAGTCCCGGCCGGTCCTCGCCGGTCGCGTCGACACCGGTGCTCTCGCAAGCGTCGAGGAGATCGGCGACGGCAACCTCAATCTGGTGTTCCTCGTCAAGGATCGCCATGGCCGCGGACTGTGCCTGAAGCAGGCGTTGCCCTACGTCCGGATGACTGGTGAGGGCTGGCCGATGACCCCGGACCGCGCGCGTCACGAGGTCGAGTCGCTCAAGGCACACCACGCCCTGATCCCCGACCACGTGGTGGAGGTCTTCGACTACAACCCTGACAGGTACATCATCGCGATGGAGGACCTGAGCGACCACCAGGTATGGCGGGGCGCACTCAATCAGGGTCTGCGGCACGACGGCGCGGCGGAGGCGATGGGAACCTATGTCGGGGCCGTCGCCTTCGGCACGTCCGCCCTCGGTCTCGAGCGGGACACGCTCGCCGACGCCTTGGCCGCCGCGGTGAACCCCGCCCTCTGCACGATCACCGAGGACCTCGTGTTCACCGAGCCCCTGGTCGACGCCGGACGCAACTCCGTGCTGCCGGCCAACGAGAAGGATGCTGCCGAGCTCGCCGGTGATGACGTCATGGTCCGGGCGATGGGTCGCGCCAAGTGGTTGTTCATGACCAAGGCGGAGGCCCTGATCCACGGCGACCTCCACACCGGCTCGGTCATGGTCCGTTCGGTCGAGGGCTCGTCGCAGTGCGGCTCCGTCAAGGCCTTCGACTCCGAGTTCGCCTTCTACGGGCCCGTGGCCTTCGACCTGGGCGCGCTCTGGGGGAACTACATCATTGCGGCGGCGCGTGCCTTCGCTCTCGGTGAGGACGAGCGGGCTTCGTGGGCGCTCGGGCTCGTCCAACAGACCTGGGACGGGTTCGAAGCGGAGTTCCGGCGCCGCTGGCCGTCCCGCCTGGACCCGCGGGTGTGGCGAGACGGCACCATGGAGGACCTGCTTCGTGACTGGGAGGCCGAAGCGTGGCTGTTCGCGGCAGCGAAGATGTCGCGCCGGATCGTCGGCGCGGCGAAGACCGCGGATATCGAGACCCTGCCGGCGGAGCTCCGCGAGGGTGCGGCCCGCGGTGTGCTTCAGGCGGCACGAACGTTGGTGCGGCAGAACGCCGGAGACAACGGGCCTCGCTCCGGGGCCGACCGGATCGGGGCGGTGCTGGCCGAACACCGCACGCGGTAGGTGGACTGTCGGACCCCCGCTGCCGAATGGGACCGGCAGTAGGACGCCGATCGTCTGGCACCGACCGGCGCCGGCAAGGGTAGGTCGTGGAGTCCCCTCGCTAACCGACCCGCCGGGCGACCCGCGCGACGACCTCACCATCGTTGACCCAGGCCAGCACCACGCGGTGCGCGCCGCGGCCGACGTCCCCACCGAGCGTGAAGGCCGCGGATCCGTGGCCGGTGACCACCGTCTGCGATGCGACCCGTCGGCCGTCCACGATCAGGACGATCCGCTCGTCCGCGCCGGTCGGGCACCCGCTCGCGCTCGCCGACGCCTGGGTCGGGCACCGGTCGGCCCGGTCGAGGAGGCCGTCGGCGTCGGTGTCGGGGCAGCCACTGCTGGTGCTGGGCCCGGGCCGGGCGGGGCACCGATCCGCGACGTCCGGCACCCGGTCGCGGTCCCGGTCCGCCTTCACGGTGGTGAGCCGGGCGGTGAGCGTGTAGGTCGTCGGCTCGACGACCTCCTGGGGGTCGACGGTGATCGACAGGTCGCGGCGGGCCCAGGGGACGGTGACCGTGATGCTGCCGTCCCGCTCCTCGACCCGCTGGCCCGAGCCACCGTTGGCGGAGAGGCCGAAGATGGTGGAGCCGGTCCAGCTCAGCGTGACCTTCGCGGTCGCCTGCCTCTCGACGGGCAGGCGATAGTAGTCGCGGCTGTCGACCGTGCTCACCAGGCCGACTCCGAGCGTGCTGTCGGTGGGCTGGACGCTGGCGCCACCCTCCGGCGTCAGCATGACCCGTGAGGTCCGCACGGTGCGCGCGACCGGCGCGTCCCGGGTCTCGGGGGCCATCGGCGGTGCGGCGAGGTGCAGCCCGGCACCGTCGGGTGCGGCATCCGTGGTGGCGATCCAGTCGTTGCCGCGCGCGTGCAGGCCGGTGATCGCATTGACCGTGTACGGCGCCTCGATGTGCTGGTCGGCCAGATAGTCGCGGCGCACGCGGAACGTCACCGTGTTGTCGTCGTAGTTCCAGGTCGCGCTGCCCTCGGGCAGGTAGTAGCCGGTGCCGTTGTCCATCACCTGCGGCGTCCCGGACGTGTCGCCGGTGCCGATGAAGGAGTCGAAGCGGCGTCCGGAGACGAGCAGGCTGTACGCCGGCACCGACCCGCCCTGCGCGAGCGGCCACAGCTGGGAGACCGACATCGTCGCGTGCACCGTGTTGCGCGTCACCGACACGTCCACGCCGGTGAGGTCCGTGACCGGCGTGGGCGAGTCCGAGGTGGCGTCGGTGGCCCGGGCGGTGCGCTCGGTCGGCGCCTTGCCCAGTGGCTCGTTCGTGGCCGCACCGCGCACCCGCACGTGACCGTCGGCGACCTGCAGGGAGGAGGCACGCAGCACGGGACGGGTCGTGGCGACGGGCTTCGGGGTCCAGCTGCCGTAGCTGAGCGGGACCGGGCCGAGGTCCGGCTGCGGACAGTCCGCAGGATCCCCGGTCGAGGAGGCGTAGAGGTGGTCGTCGGGGTGCTGCACCTGGAACGAGTTGAGCCCGTCCCCCCGGACGTCGTTGGGGGCCAGGTGGTCGTGCCGGTCGACCGAGCCGTCGCCGTCGACGTCGAGGTACCTGCTCATCCGCAGCGCGAAGCCCTCGACGTCGAGCGTGGAGACGCACTTCGCGACGCCCGGCGGGTCGGTGCTGTAGGCCATGATGTCGTTGGTCGGCGTCGGGCCCCACGGGCCGTCGGCGCCGTCGCCCACGTGGCCCAGGGTCAGGCAGTGGCCGAACTCGTGGGCGACCAGGTCGAAGAGGCCGAAGAAGTCGGACGCACCCGGCACCGGGTCGATCGCGCCGTTGACCGCGAAGCAGACGTTCCCGCCGACGCCGCCGCAGTCCTCGACGTACACCCCGCCCTTCTCGCGGCCGTGCTGCTCGAACCCCGGCTTGTCGGTCCAGGCGCCGAAGTCCAGCGGGGCGGGCACGGAGGCGCACGGGACGCCCTCGCCGTCGACGATGCCGAGCTCGCCGGCGAAGGACACCGGGTCGATGCCGATGCCGACGCCGCCGGCCGGGTTGCTGACGACCACGACGATCTCGGGATCGACCAGGGAGAGGGGGTGCTCGAGCGCCCCGGTGGGATCGACCACGACCTGGTGGGTGCGGACGTCCATCTCGAACCCGTGCTTCAGCCACGGCAGGCCCATCTGGTCCGCGAGGTAGTGCAGACCGCCGTCCCACATCATCACGGCCTGCTCGGCGACCCGCATGTCGCGCTCGGCGGCCGGCGAGACCGGCACCAGCACGTCGACGTCGACCTTGGGGCTGTCCAGGGCGTTCAGGCCGACCTTCATGTGGTAGCAGAGGTTGTCGGGGTTGAGCGGGTCGCGGTCGACCACGCATCCGGCGGGCAGCTGCCCGTCACCCCAGCTCGGACGGACGAACTCGCTGGACGGACTGCTCGACGCGGGTGCGCTCACGCCGACCGGCGCCAGGGCGAGCAGCAGCAGGAGGACGAACGGGATCTTGCGGGTCATGCCCGGGCAACGACGCAACCGTGGCGAGGCTAGGCCGCGGCTCCGCCCGGCTGGACCGGCCGGACCTGACGACCGGCCCCGGCCGATGCCTAGCGAGCGGGCCCGGTCGGCCCGACCCAGCGCGGCACACGCGCGGCGTACGCCGGGTAGTCGGCGGGGAACAGCTCGAGCAGCGCAGCCTCCTCGGCGGCGATCTGGACGCGGTCGATCACCGCGACGAACGCCGCGGCCGGAAGCAGCGCCGCCCCCCGTCCGCGCAGCAGCGCGTGGGCGACGAGGAGCCCGGCCATGCCGACGTACATCGGGTTGCGCGTGATCGCGTTGGCGCCCGTGGTGACCAGCGCGGTGGCGGTGCCGGGCTCGAGCGGGTTCACGCTCGTCCGGGTCCTGCGGAACTCCCCGACCGCCGTGACGACCAGGGCCGCCGACGCGACGGCCACCAGGCCGGCGGCCGCGGTGCGTGCCGGGCGCGCCGGCCGGGAGACACCCAGGAGCCGCTGGGTCACGAGGGCTGCCGCCGCGAGCGCGGCCGGTGGCGGGTGGGTCTTCACAGCGCGGGCCTTTCGAAGCGTCGTCCCGAGGCTAGGCGAACAGGGCCTCGCCGTACTTCAGCACGACGGCCAGCACCAGCACCAGGATCCAGGCGACGACGAGCACGAGATCGAGGTTCGAGCGGACCATCGCGACCAGGCCCGCCTGGACCCGGCGCGGCAGGTACAGGTTGGCGTCCCTGATGTTGACGTAGGTCATCTCGAAGAACACCAGCGTCGTCGCGAGCGTCACCAGCAGGCACCACGGGCACAGCGCGCCGATGTCGAACATGGCCTCGTAGAAGAGCCAGTAGGCGAACGCGAGGCCTACCGTGTAGACGACCTGCGCGGCCAGCATGAACCAGCGCGGGAACCGGATGCCGGCCAGGCTGGCGACGGCCAGGGTGATGACCACCGGTTCGGTGATCAGGCCGAGGAAGGCGTTGGGGAACCCGAGCAGCGAGGACTGCCACGAGTTGGCCACGGTGCCGCAGCTGATCACCGCGTTGATGTTGCAGCCGAGGTCGGCGCTCGGGTCCTCGGCGAGACGCAGGGCATCGATCGAGAGGACGAACGACGCGACGAGGCTCGCGACCGAGGCGACCAGCATCGTCACCCAGACAGTGGCGCGGCTGTGCCGGAGCCGGTGCAGCCGGGAGCCCTCGGCCAGCTCCTCGTCGGTGCCGAGCTCGCCGGTCACTGGCTGGCCGCGGCCGACTCGATCGCCTCGGTCAGCGGGCCGACCGTGTACACGTCGCCCTGGAACTGCTCGCCGTCGACCACGACCGTGGGCGTGCCCTGGATGCCGGAGTCGAACGCCTTCTGCGTCACCGAGGCGGTCCAGGGCTCGTAGGTGCCCTCGCCGAACCTCTCGACGACGTCGTCCGGTACGCCGGCGTCCCGGGCGATCGCGGCGATCTCGTCGTCGCTGAGGCCCTCGGTGCCCTCGTCCGGCTGGTTCTCGTAGAGCGCGGTGTGGAACGCCCACGCCTGCTCCGGCGCACCGTGGACCACGGTCGCGAACGCGTTGGCGGCGCGGGTGGAGTAGCGGGTGCCGCGAGACTGCTCGTCGAGGAAGGAGATCGGGCGCAGCTCGATCCGGGCCGTGCCGTCGGCGACCAGCCGGTCGAGCTCGCCGCTGTTGGCCGCCTCGAACGCGCCGCAGGCCGGGCACATGTAGTCGTAGTAGATCTCGACGGTGACCGGTGCGTCGTCCTGGCCGACCGCGAACGAGCCGGAGGGGTCGATGTTCGCCGGTGCCACCACGTCCCCGGAGGCTGCCTGC
The DNA here is from genome assembly GCF_030019515.1 of Nocardioides sp. GTDB lineage: Bacteria > Actinomycetota > Actinomycetes > Propionibacteriales > Nocardioidaceae > Nocardioides. The sequence continues at coordinate 228,103 of NZ_JASEEQ010000007.1, forward strand.
GGTCCGTCGTCGTCCCCGGTGACGGTGCTCACGACCGCGAAGACGATGGCGGCGACCAGGCCGAGGATCACGACGGCACCGACCGCAGTGACGAGCCGGCGGCGGCGGGCCTGCTGTGCCTGGGCGATGCGCTGCGCTTCGCGCAGCTGCTGGGTCCTGATCCGTCCCTGCTTGCTCATCCGCGACTTCCTGTGGTCGTTTTTGGGCAGGCCCGGTCTGTGGTCGTGGCCTGCCGCCGACACTAATCGGAACGGTGCGGATACCCGAGGGCCCAGTACGGATCCGGGACCTTCGGCTCTAGAGATCGGGACGATCGGCTCAGTGCCTCTGCGAGCCGGTGGGCGGGCGCTGACGTGGCTCGGGAGTTCGGGCCCCAGCCCGGCGCGAAGGTGGCAGCATCGCGGCATGCGCACAGCGAGGAGAGCGGCGACTGCGAGCATCGTCGTCGCCGCGGTGCTCGCCGGCGCCCAGCTCGGCAGCGCCGGGGCCACCGCGGCCGACGCCGCAGGATTCGTCCTGCGGCCCAGTGTCAACCAGCTCTACGTGCTCTCGGCGACCCCCGGCGAGGAGCTCGAGCTCGTCGGCGCCGACAGCGCGACGGTGGCGACGGGGACGGTCGACACTGCCGGAAGCCTCGCGTGGCGCGACCTGGACGCCGGCAGCTACGTCGTACGGACCGCAGCGAAGCCCGGCTCCGCGTCCGCTCCGGTCACGGTCGGCGGCTTCGACGACCCCGCGCCGCCGCAGTCCTTCTACGCCGGCCAGACCCTCGCGTCCGGCTTCGGCTACATCACCACCCGCGACGGCACCACGCTGTCGGCGAACGTCGTGCTGCCGCCAGGCCCCGGCCCGTTCCCGACCGTGGTCGAGTACTCCGGCTACGACCCGAGCAACCCGGCCAACACGACCATGGCCCAGCTCTTCAACGCGCTCGGGTTCGCCTACGTGGGCGTGAACATGCGCGGCACCGGCTGCTCCGGCGGCACCTTCCTGCACTTCGAGCCGATCCAGAGCCTCGACGGATACGACGTGATCGAGGCCGTCGCCGCGCAGTCGTGGGCGCAGTTCCACCGGGTCGGGATGGTGGGCATCTCCTACCCGGGCATCTCCCAGCTCTACGTCGCGCGCACCCGGCCGCCGCACCTCTCGGCGATCACGCCGCTGTCCGTCATCGACGACACCTACCGCGGCACCCTCTACCCGGGCGGGATCCTCAACACCGGCTTCGCGGTCCCCTGGGCGACCGAGCGGGCAACCCAGGCGGCGCCGTACGGCGAGGGCTGGGAGCGCCCCCGGGTCACGGCCGGCGACACCGTCTGCGAGGCCAACCAGGCGTTGCGGCTGCAGAACCCCGACCCGCTGCAGCTGATCGCGGACAACCCGTACTACTCCGCCGAGGTGGGCGACCCGATCTCGCCGAGCCTGTTCGTGCACGACATCGACGTCCCGGTCTTCACCGCCGGCGCCTGGCAGGACGAGCAGACCGGCGGACACTTCCCGGCCCTGCTCGACGACTTCACCTCGGCTCCGCACGTCTACGCCTCGATGACCAACGGCTCGCACACGGAGTCGCTCAGCCTCGGCGTCTTCGGGCGGTACGCCGACTTCCTCGACCTCTACGTGGCCCGCCGGGTGCCGACGGCAGCGAAGACCGTGGTGGCCCCGATCCTGGCGCAGTCGCTCACCGGGGTCGCCGGCCTGTCCCTCCCGCCCGGACCCGACTACGCGGGCCTGACCTACCGGCAGGCGCTGCGCCGCTACCAGGCCGCCGACCCGGTCCGGATCCTCTTCGAGGAGGGCGCGGCGGCCGGCCAGCCCTCCGGCGCCCCGCTGCCCCGCTACGTGCGGACCTTCCCCTCCTGGCCGATCCCGAGCGTCGAGCCGACGGCGTGGTACCTCGGCTCGACCGGTCGGCTGCGTGCCCGGCCGTCGTCGACGCGGCCCGGCGCGGCGACCGTGCGCAGCTACCGCGCGGACCCGAGCGCCCTGCCGCAGACGACGTACTCGGGCTCGAGCGCAGGGATCTGGCAGGCGCACCCCGACTACGACTGGCGGCAGATCCCTGCCGGCACCGGGCTCGGCTGGCTCAGCGCGCCGCTGCGCCGGGACGTGGTGGCGATCGGCACCGGCTCGGTCGACCTCTGGGTGCGGGCCGCCGCGCCCGACACGGACCTCGAGGTGACGCTCAGCGAGGTGAGACCGAGCGGTCGCGAGGTGTACGTGCAGTCCGGGTGGCTGCGGGCCAGCCATCGCGCCCTCGACCGGGCCCGGTCGACCGCCGTCTCCCCGGTGCACACCGACCTCGAGTCCGACGCCGCTGCGCTGCCGGCCGATCGGTACACGAAGGTGCGCATCGAGCTGTTCCCGTTCGCGCAGGCCTTCCGCGAGGGGTCGCGGCTCCGGCTGACGGTGGACGCGCCCGGCGGCGCCCGGCCGCTGTGGGCCTTCGACACGATCGCCGACGGCGAGCAGGTCTTCGTGGCCGCCGACGCGGTACGGCGCTCCCGCCTGGTGCTCTCGGTGGTCCCGGACGTGAGGGTGCCGACCAGGGCCCCCGCCTGCGCGTCGCTGCGCAGCCAGCCCTGCCGCACCTACCCCGGCTGATCCCGCGTCGAGCCACCCCACGTGGCTGCCCCGGACCCTTGGCCTCAGCCACCTGGGGGTGTCTCGACACCGGATGGTCCGCGCGCCAGGTGGTGGGGGAGACTTCCGGGGTGACGATGCACGTCCTCCCCGACCACACCGGTGCCCTGGCCGACGCCGAGTCCGGCCGCGGATGAGCGCCGTTCCTGCTGCTCCGCCGCACACCTGGGTCGAGGACCTGCTGAGCCTGGCCACCGGCGTGTACGTCGTCTCCCTCGGCCTGTGCCTGCTCCAGGCCGCCGGTGCGGTGACCGGCGGCACCGCCGGCCTGTCCCTGCTGCTCTCCTACGCGACCCCGGTCGGGTTCGGGCTGCTGTTCGTCCTGATCAACCTGCCCGCGTTCGCGGTGGCCGCCTGGAAGAAGGGCCTGGCGTTCACGCTGAAGTCGCTCGCCTGCGTGGTCGGGGTCTCGTTCGCGACCCGGCTCCAGGCCGAGGTGCTGGACCTGGCCGACCTGGACAAGCTCTACGGAGTGGTCGCGGGCAACCTGCTCGCCGGCGTGGGCCTGCTGATCCTGTTCCGGCACGGGGCGAGCCTGGGGGGCTTCAACATCGTCGCGCTGCTGATGCAGGAGAAGCTCGGGCTCCGAGCCGGCTACGTGCAGATGGTCCTCGACGTCATGGTCGTGCTCGGGTCCGCGTTCGTCGTCGACCCGGGGGTCGTGGTGCTCTCTGCGCTCGGCGCCGTCGTGCTCAACATCGTGCTGGCGTTCAACCACCGGCCGGGCAGGTACATGGGACTCTGAGCGCCCCTCAGCCCGCGAACGCCGCCATCCACGCGTCGCCGTCGGGGGTGGTGCGCCCGTGCTGCTGGGCCGCGGCGTACCACCGCTTCGTCGCCTGCAGGAACGTCGCCGGGTTGTAGACGTCCTCCTCGCGGGACCAGAGGCCGTCGCCGGCGTAGGTCAGGATCGTGATGTTGCTGGCGCCGTGGCGCTCGCCGTCACCGGCGTCGCGCAGGACGTTCCACACCTCGCACACGATCCGGCCACGCTCCTCGTCGACGACGTACCACTCGATCGGGAAGTGCGGCATCTCGCTGCCGGGGAAGGCCGACATGGTCCGCACGATCCAGGCGCGGATCTGCTCGCGCCCGGCGAAGTCGCCGTACGCGTGCTCGCGGTAGGTCGCGTCCTCGGTGAAGAGGTCGGCGAAGCGGGCCCAGTCGCCGGACCCGGCGATCCGCTCGACCTCGTCCTGGTAGTCGCGGAAGGCGACCTCGAGCTCGTCGCGGGACCAGGAGCCGGTCGGTGCGGTGGTCATGGCGGGACTGTAGGGGTCTTGCGCGAAAAGCGAAACACGTTCTAGTTTGGACAGGTGTCCAGTACGACGGCCGGCACGACCGCCGAGCGGCTCCTCGAGGCCGGCCGCGAGGAGCTGCGGGCGGTGGGTCACCAGACCCTCACGATCCGGACCGTCGCGCACCGGGCGGGCCTCTCGCCGGCGACGGCGTACACCTACCTGGCCTCGAAGGACCGGCTCTACGCCGAGCTCTTCTGGCGGTTCCTGCTCGAGGACGCCGACGTCCGGCCCGAGGGCGCGGACCCGGTCAGCCGGGTCCGCTGGGTGACGCGGGGGCTCGCGCAGCGGCTCGCGGCAGCCCCGGAGCTCGCCGCCGCCGTCACGCCCGCCCTGCTCGGCCCCGATCCCGAGGTCGCCGAGCTGCGGCTGCGGATCGGCGCCGAGCTGGTCCGCCGGTTCCGCGTCGCCCTCGGCGACGAGGCCGAGCCGGACGTGCTCGAGACGCTCGCGCTGGCCTTCTCCGGCGCCCTCCTGCAGGCCGGGATGGGCCTGATGACCTATGCCGAGATGGCGGACCGGCTCGACGCCGTGGTCGCCGTGATCATGAGGGGCAGCCGATGACCGCCGTGCACGACCAGCTCGTGTTCGACCCCTACGACTACGCGTTCCAGGAGGACCCCTACCCGACGTACCGCCGGTGCCGCGACGAGGACCCGCTGCACCACAACCGGGACCTCGACCTGTGGGTGATCACCCGGCACGCCGACGTCCAGCATGCGATCCGCACCGAGGGTGTCTTCTCGAACGCGATGGGGGTCTCGATCGACAAGAGCGCCTGGGGCCCGGACGCCCACAAGGTGATGTCGTTCCTCGGCATGGACCCGCCGCGCCAGCAGCGGCTGCGGTCCCTGGTCTCCAAGGGCTTCACGCCCCGACGGGTCGCCGCGCTGGCGCCGCGGATCCACGAGCTCACCGACCACTACCTCAGCCGGTGCCTCGAGGCCGGTGACGTGGACTGGATCGCCGACTTCGCAGGCAAGCTCCCGATGGATGTCATCTCCGAGATGATGGGCGTCCCCGAGGCCGATCGGGCCGAGGTACGTCGGCTGGCGGACCTCGTGGTGCACCGCGAGCCCGGGGTCCGCGACGTCCCTGAGGCCGGCATGGACGCCTCCCTCACGCTGGTCGGCTACTACGCCGAGATGGTCGAGCAGCGCCGGAGGCGACCCACGGAGGACCTCACCAGCGCCCTGCTGGCTGCGCGCCTGAAGGACGGTCATGGTGACGGCGACCGGCTCACCGACGACGAGATCATCGCGTTCCTGTTCCTCATGGTCGTCGCCGGCAACGAGACCACCACCAAGCTCTTGGGCCACGCACTGTTCCACCTGGCCCGCCACCGCGAGCAGTACGACAAGGTGTTCGCCGACCCCGCGGCCGCCGACGAGCTCGTGGCGCCGTGGGTCGAGGAGACCCTGCGCTTCGACACGTCCAGCCAGATGCTCGCCCGCCACCTGCTCCAGGACGTCGAGCTCCACGGCAAGGTCGCGCCGGCCGGGTCCAAGGCGGTGCTGGTGCTCGGCTCCGCCAACCGCGACGACCGGGTGTTCGCCGACCCCGACCGCTTCGACATCTTCCGGTCCAAGGACGAGGTCGCCCAGCTGCTGAGCTTCGGCGGCGGCCGGCACTTCTGCCTGGGCGCCAACCTCGCGCGGCTGGAGGCGCGGATCGCGCTGGGCGAGCTGGTCCGCCGCACCCGCGCCGTCGAGGTCGACCACGACCGGTGCCGGCGGGTGCACTCGGTCAACGTCCGCGGCTTCGCGTCGGTGCCGGTGCGGATGGCGGCGCGATGAGCGGCAGGTACGCGCAGCCGGCGCGCCGCCCGGCCGTGGTCACCGGCGCCTCCTCCGGGATCGGTGCGGCCACCGCGCACGCCCTCGCGGCGGCCGGGTTCCCGGTCGCGCTCGGCGCCCGGCGTACCGACCGGTGCGCGGAGGTCGCCGCCCAGATCCGCGGCTCCGGGGGCGAGGCGTTCGCGCACGCCCTCGACCTCACCGACGACGACTCGGTCGCGACGTTCGCCGAGAAGGTCGTCGCCGAGCTCGGCGACGTCGAGGTCGTGGTGTCGAACGCCGGGGCCGTGGCGCCCGGCACGATCCACGAGGTCGACACCGGCCGCTTCGGCGCCGAGCTCGACCTGAGCATCGTCGGCGCGCACCGGCTGGTCCGGGCGTTCGTGCCCGGCATGGTCGAGCGCCGTCGCGGCGACGTCGTGTTCGTCTCCTCCGACGTGGCGGTGCGGGCCCGGCCGTTCATGTCGTCGTACGCCGCCGGCAAATGGGGGCTCGAGGGAATGGCGCACGCACTGCAGATGGAGCTCGAGGGCACCGGCGTGCGGGCGTCGGTCGTGCGGCCTGGCCCGACCTGGAGCGAGATGGGCTCCGACTGGGACACCGACGAGGCGGCGTTCGTGCTCGACCAGTGGGTGCGGTTCGGCCAGGCCCGGCACCCGCACTTCCTCAAGCCGTCGGCGATCGCGGACGCGATCACGACCATCGTCAGCGCGCCGCGCGGCGTGCACCTGAGCCTGATCGAGGTCAACCCCGAGGCCCCTCTGTCCGCGACGGAGCCGAGCGAGGCACGAGCGAGCGACCGAGCGGACGAATCCAAGCTGGCGGGTCGATGAGCGTCTCCGAGATCCGTGAGGTCTCCTACGCCGTGCCGGACGACGGCCCTGCCGAGGGGTGGGGCCACCTCGCCGAGATGCGGGTCGACCCGGTCGGACTCTTCGAGCGGGTGCGGGCCGAGTGCGGTGACCTCGGCCGGTTCCGGCTCGCCGACAAGGACGTCGTACTCGTGTCCGGCGCCGAGGCGCAGGAGCAGTTCTTCCGGGCGCCGGACTCCACGCTGGACCAGGCGGCGGCGTACCCCTTCATGACCCCGATCTTCGGCAAGGGCGTGGTTTTCGACGCCTCGCCGGAGGAGCGCCAGCAGATGCTGAAGAACCAGGCGCTGCGCGGCGACATGATGCGCGGACACGCGTCGACGATCGAGCGGGAGATCCGCCGGATGGTCGCCGACTGGGGCGACGAGGGGGAGATCGACCTGCTCGACTGGTTCGCCGAGCTGACCATCTACACGACGTCCGCCTGCCTGATCGGCAAGCCGTTCCGCGAGGAGCTCGACCCCTCGTTCGCGCGCCACTACCACGACCTCGAGCGCGGGACCGACGCGCTGGCCTACGTCGACCCCTACCTGGACATCGAGTCGTTCCGGGTGCGCGACGCGGCGCGCGAGCGGCTGGTCGAGCTGGTGCAGGGGATCATCGACCGCCGGGTGGCGCGCGGGACCGTCCCACGCGACGAGCGCGACCTGCTCGACGTGCTGATCTCGATCGACACGTCGGCCGACTACATCACCGGCATCTTCATCTCGATGATGTTCGCCGGCCACCACACCTCGTCCGGCACGGCCGCGTGGGCGCTGATCGAGCTGATGCGGCACCCGGACGTGATGAGGGACGTCGTCGCCGAGCTCGACGACCTCTACGCCGACCCCGATGGAACTGGCGCTGTGGAGGTCTCCTTCCAGGCGCTGCGCTCGATCCCGCGGCTGGAGGCGGCGCTCAAGGAGACGCTGCGGCTGCACCCGCCGCTGATCATCCTGATGCGCGTGGTCCGGGAGGAGATCGAGCTGGCCGGCCACCGAATCCCGCCGGGGGCCGTCGTCGCCGCCTCGCCGCGGGTGTCCAACCGGATCCCCGAGGACTTCCCCGACCCCGAGACCTTCGACCCGGGCCGCTACGTCGACCCCCGGCAGGAGGACCTCCAGAACCGCTGGACCTGGATCCCCTTCGGGGCCGGCCGGCACCGCTGCGTCGGCAACGCGTTCGCGATGATGCAGATGAAGGCGATCTTCTCGGTGATCCTGCGCGACTTCGAGTTCGAGATGACCCAGCCGTCGGAGTCCTACCGCGACGACGTCTCGAAGATGGTCATCCAGCTCGAGCAGCCGTGCCGGGTGAGGTACCGGAGGCGGGTCCGATGAGCCGGTGGGCTGGGGTGCCATGGCACCTGCAGGTTTCCCCGGGTACCCGGGGAAACCTGCACTTCTGGGCCGAAGTTTCGGCCGATAAGCGACAACTTCCCCGGGTACCCGGGGAAACCGCCGGCGGGGTCAGGACCCCTGGAGGCCGGCGATGAGCTTCCGCGTGGTGGCCGACCTGGACCTGTGCCAGGGGCACCGGATGTGCCAGGGCGAGGCGCCCGCGGTGTTCGGGTTCGACGAGGCCGCCGACCACGTGACGGTGCTCCAGGAGCGCCCCGACGAGTCGCTGCGGCCGGGCGTCGAGTCGGCCGTGAAGCACTGCCCGGCCTGGGCACTGGCCATCGAGCCCGACGAGGAGGAGTGACCGTGTCGTTGACCCGAGCGGAGATCGAGGAGTTCTGGGAGAGCTGGCTCGACATCAACCGCCAGGCCGAGCGGTCCGGCGACTGGCGCGCGATGGCGCAGTGGTACGCCGAGGACGCGACGTACGGCTGGATGTACAGCCCCGACGAGCACTTCATGGCGGTGGGCCGCGACCAGATCCGCGACTGGGCGATCGGCATCGAGATGGACGGGCTGGACGGCTGGCACTACGACTACCAGTGCACGCTGATCGACGAGCAGAAGGGGATGGTCGTCGGGTTCTGGAAGCAGCGGTCCGGCATCCTCGACGACCAGGGCGAGGAGTACGAGATCCTCGGCATCGGCGGCTCGTGGTTCGGGCTCGAGCGGCAGGTCGGCGGCGCGGACGACGGTGAGGTCAAGATCGCCTGGCAGCGCGACTGGTTCGACCTGCCGTCGACCGCGCACACGTTCCTCGCGATCGCCGAGGCCGGCAAGGCCCCGGGCCCGCTGCTGAGGCGGATGTCGGTGGGCGGGCTCGGCGTGCCGGGGCACTACCGCCACCGGGAGCTGCCGTCGACGGTCTGGCCGCCACCGGTGGAGCGCGGCGACCACGTGACCCAGGAGCCCGCGCGGTGAGTGCGCTCCCGCCGCCGGCCCAGCAGCTGATCGGCGGCTTGCTGGTCGGCGCCGCCGACGGCTCGACGTACCCGATCCTGAACCCGGCGACGGGGGGCGGGATCGGGACCGCCCCCGACGCGACGGAACGGGACGTGGAGGCCGCGATCGCGGCCGCCCGTCGTGCGTTCGACGAGACCGACTGGTCGACCGACACCGGGCTGCGGCTGCGCTGCCTGCGCCAGCTGCACGCGGCGCTGCTGGAGAACGCCGAGCCGTTCCGGGCGCTCACGACCGCCGAGGTCGGGATGCCCGGCTTCATGATGGGCGCGGCGGGCTTCGACGTCCCCGTCGACGGGCTGAGGTGGGTCACCGACCTGCTGGAGTCCTACGAGTTCGAGACCGACCTGGGCGTGGCCCGGCCGATGGGGATCCCCAGCCGGCGCACGGTACGGCGAGAGCCGGTGGGGGTCGTCGCGGCCATCTCGCCGTGGAACGTGCCGACCCAGATCAACCTCGCCAAGGTCGGGCCGGCGCTGGCCGCCGGCTGCACGGTCGTGCTCAAGCCGGCCCCGGACACCCCGTGGGTGGCGTGCGAGCTGGGCCGGCTGGTGGCGGAGCACACCGAGATCCCGGCCGGTGTCCTCAACGTGGTGACGCCGCGGTCCAACGACGTCGCCGCGCAGCTGACCACCGACCCACGCGTCGACATGGTCTCGTTCACCGGCTCGACGGCGACCGGTCGCGCGATCATGGCCGCCGCGGCGCCGAGCCTGAAGAAGGTGTTCCTCGAGCTCGGCGGCAAGTCCGCCGCGATCGTCCTCGACGACGCGGACCTGGCCGCCGCGGCGGCCGCCACCGCGTTCACCGCGTGCATCCACGCCGGGCAGGGCTGCGCGATCACGACGCGGCTCGTGGTCCCGCGGGAGCGCTACGACGAGGCCGTGCAGGTCGCCGCCGCGACGATGGAGTCCATCGGCGCCAAGGACCCGACCGACCCCGGAGCGATCTGCGGCCCGGTCATCTCGGCCGTGCAGCGCGACCGCGTCGCGTCGTACCTCCGGCTCGCGGAGGAGGAGGGCGGCACGTTCGCCACCGGCGGCCGGGTGATCGACCAGGACGGGTTCTGGGTCGAGCCGACCGTGATCGCCGGGCTCGACAACTCCTCCCGCCTCGCGCAGGAGGAGATCTTCGGGCCGGTGCTCGTGGTGATCGCCCACGACGGCGACGACGACGCGGTGCGGATCGCCAACGACTCGGCGTACGGCCTCTCGGGATCCGTGGAGTCCGGATCGCTGGCGCGCGCCAAGGCGGTGGCGGCCCGGATCCGCACCGGCACCATCGCCGTCAACGGCGGGGTGTGGTTCAGCCCGGACGCCCCGTTCGGCGGCTACAAGCAGTCCGGCCTCGGCCGGGAGATGGGCGTCGCCGGCTTCGAGGAGTACCTCGAGACCAAGACCATCGCGGAGCCCGCGTAGGGCGCCACGCACCTGACGCATCGGTCGGAAGTACGGCGGATCGTCGACAGATACGTCAGGTGCGACGCGAGACCAGGAGGAGTGGGATGAGGTTCCAGGATCAGGTCGTCGTCGTGACCGGCGCGGCGCAGGGCATCGGCGAGGCGTACGCGAAGGCGCTCGGGGCGGAGGGTGCGGCGGTGGTCGTGGCGGACCTCAACGCCGACTCCGGGGAGCGGGTCGCGAAGGAGATCGAGGCGGCCGGCGGGCGGGCCCTGTTCGTGCGCACCGACGTCTCCTCCCACGAGTCGGCCGCGGAGCTCGTGGCGGCCGCGGAGGCGGCGTACGGCGGGATCGACGGGCTGGTCAACAACGCCGCGATCTACGGCGACATGCAGTTCGACCTGCTCATCTCGGTCGACTGGGACTACTACCGCAGGTTCATGTCGGTGAACATGGACGGAGCGCTGGTCATGACCCGCGCCGTCCACCGGGCCATGCAGCGGCGCGGCGGCGGGTCGATCGTCAACCAGTCGAGCACCGCGGCCTACCTCTACTCCGGCTTCTACGGGCTGGCCAAGGTCGGCGTGAACGGGCTGACCCAGCAGCTCGCGCACGAGCTGGGCGGCATGGGCATCCGGGTCAACGCGATCGCCCCGGGCCCGACCGACACCCCCGCGACCCGGACCCAGGCGGGCGACGCGGCCACGGACCTGGTCAAGGGCCTGGCGATCAAGCGGATGGGGCAGCCCGAGGACCTGGTCGGCGCCTGCCTGTTCCTGCTCTCCGACGAGGCGTCGTGGGTCACCGGCCAGATCATCGCCGTCGACGGCGGGCAGACGTTCCGTGCCTAGCCTCCGCGTCGGCTTCGTCGGGCTCGGCAACATCGGGAAGCCGATGGCGCTGCGGCTCGCCGCCGCCGACGGCATCGACCTGTGGGTGTACGACGTCGTCCGCGAGCCGGTCGAGGAGCTCGAGGCGGCCGGCGCCCGGGGCGCGGCCTCGGTGGCCGCCCTCGCCGCCCGCTCGGACGTCGTGTGCGTGATGGTGCGCGACGACGACCAGGTGCGGCAGGTCGCCGACGAGGTGGGCGGGGCGCCCGTGCTCGTCGTGCACTCGACGGTCGCGCCGGGCACGCCGGCCGGGCTCGAGGCACTCGGTGCCCGGGTGCTGGACGCCCCGGTCAGTGGCGGCCCGACGGGCGCGGCCGACGGCTCGCTGGCGATCATGGTCGGCGGCTCCGAGGCGGACTTCGAGACGGCGCGTCCGGCCCTGGAGGTGCTCGGCTCGAAGGTCGTGCACGCGGGGCCGCTGGGTGCCGGGACCCGGATGAAGCTGGCCCGGAACCTGATCCACTTCGTCGCGTTCACGGCCGTGACCGAGGCGCAGCGGCTCGCCGAGGCGGCCGGTCTCGACCTGGTGCGGCTCGGCGAGGTGGTCCGGCACACCGACGCGATCACCGGCGGCCCGGGCGCGATCATGTACCGCGACAGCACCGCGCCGATCGCGCCGGACGACTTCTGGCACGGCGTCTTCGGGCACGTCCGGGCCCTCGGGGAGAAGGATCTGACGTTCGCGATCGAGCTCGCCGAGGAGCTCGGAGTCGACGTACCACTGGCACGCGAGGCGCTGCCGCGCCTCGGGAAGGGACTCGGTCTATGAGCACCGACAGGTTCGACGACCTCCCCGCGGACCGACGCCGCGGCCTGGAGCGGATGGAGGAGGTCTACGGGTTCGAGATGACCGACGGGGCCGGCGACTTCTTCCGCTACACCGCCGACCACCTGTTCGCCGACATCTGGAACCGGCCCGGCCTCTCGGACCGAGACCGGCGGCTGGTCCTGATCGGCCTGCTCGCCGGCCAGGGCGCCGCCGACGTGCTCGGCATCCAGGTGCCCGCGGCCCACGCCAACGGCGAGCTCGACGACGAGGCGCTGCGCGAGATCGTCATCTTCGTGTGCCACTACGCCGGCTGGCCGAACGGCGCGCGGCTGAACTCGATCGTCGAGGAGACGATCGCCGAGGCTCGGCGGAGTCGCGCCTGACCCGGCTGCCGCCGGCATGACCAACGGCGCGCCACGTCGTTGGTGAGGGCAGAGCGGTCTCGCTCGTCCCTCACCGAGGAGTCCCCATGTCCGACTACCCCAGCCTGCTGCCCTACCTGGTCGCCTTCGTCGTCCTGGGCGTCGTGGCCGCCGCCGTCGCCGTCACTGTGCTGGTGTGGGTCGTCGCGGCAGCACGCCGTACGCCGGCTCCGGGCGTCGCCCTGGTCGGCGTCCAGGTGCCCGCTGCGCGCACCGAGGCCGCCGGGACGCCGGCCGCGTCGCTCGACGGCCACCAGGTCCAAGCCTGATCGGTCCAAGCCTGATCGCGCGATCGGCCCGTCGCCGGAGCTCCCCGGCGGGCGTCCCCGCCCCAGGTCGATCCCAGCCTGCCCAGGTCGACCCCAGCCGACCCCGAGCCGGCCTCCAGTGATCCCCAAGCGGTGCGCGGGACGGTAGCCGCGCCGAGGCGGACCGCCTCGGGCCGACCGATCCAAGGAGCACCGCCATGTCCGATCCCGCCGCCCTCGAGCCGTTCCTCGTCGCCATCCTCGTGGTCGGGGTCGTCGCCGCCCTCGTCGCCGTCGCCGCGCTGGTCGCGGTCGTCGCCGAGGCGCGCCGTGCCGCCCGGCCCGCGCTCGCGGTCCTCACGGCCCGACCGGCCGCGAGCGCCCGCCGCGCAGCCTGAGACGCGTGCGCCGGCCGGTGTCGCGTCAGTCCGCCGCGGGGCGGGCGGGCCGCCGGTCGGAGTGGACCGTGGTCATCACGTAGTCCTTCTCCGGCCCGGTCGCCCGCCACTCGACCGTCCAGCCCTCCGCGTCGACCTCGATCAGCCCGTCGTAGTGGTCGGCGCCGCACGGGTGTCCGACCCGGTGGCCCACCGCCCACGGGTGGAACGGCCGGCCGTCGGAGAACGTGACCTCCCACGCCGCGCCGGAGCGCTCGACGTACAGCGTCCGGCTCACCGGGACCGAGCGACCCGCCCAGCTCATCGTCCCCTCCTCGCTCCACCGCACCCGGTCCGGCGACTCCAGCTCCAACGTGGCGGTGCCGACCACGTCGCGCCGCTCGCCCGCGAGGCGGTCGTCGACCACCCGGGTGAGTGTCCAGGTGCCCAACAGGTCGGTCGGGGGCGCCTCGGGTCCCATGACCGATGACGGTAGCCAACCCCCGCTGTGCGAGGGTGCTCCGGTGCCGCCCCGTACCCGAGCCAAGCGCCCGCCCCGCCCCGCCATGCCGGTGCCCGAGGGGGCGCGCGAGGTGTTCACCGACGGCGCCTGCTCCGGCAACCCCGGCCCCGGAGGCTGGGCCTGGGCCGTGGACACGTCCGTGTACGCGTCGGGCCACGAGTCGCCCTCGACCAACCAGCGGATGGAGATCCGGGCGGCGCTGGAGGCGGTGCGCTCCCTCGACGGGCCGCTGCTGGTGGTGAGCGACTCGACGTACGTCGTGCACTGCTTCCGCGACCTGTGGTGGCAGGGCTGGCTGGACCGCGACTGGGTCAGCTCCGCGCGCAAGCCGGTGGCCAACCGGGACCTCTGGGAGCCGCTGGTCGGCCTGGTGCAGGACCGCGGCGACGTCGCGTTCGCCTGGGTGAAGGGCCACTCCGGCCACGTCATGAACGACTTCGTGGACCGTCTCGCCGTCGCGGCGACACGGGCGTGACCTCCGAGGCTGAAGTGGCTCACGAGGTTAGCGTGAGGGTCAGCCGCACCACCGCCAGACCGAGCCGAGGGGAAGCAGCGTGGTCCGACGGGTCCGTCTCGGACGCCGCGATGCGTCCCGTCGCGCCCGCAGGTGGGCGGGACCGCCGCCGCTGCTGCTCGTCGCCACGCTGATCGGCTTCCTGGTCGCGCCGCTGGTCGACCACCAGCCCGAGCCGGTCGCGCCGGCACAGACCGCGGCCCACGTGACCGCTGTCGGTGCCAGCGGCGCCGGACTCACGGTCGCGCCCGCCGGACCGCGGGCCGACGTCGCTCCGCCCCCGCGCCAGCGGGTGCTGACGACCGCGCCCGCGCGCGGCGGACACACCGCGGCGTCCGGCGTACGACCGGTGCGGCTCAAGCGCGTGCACATCGGCGTCGCGAGCATGAACATGTACCGCAAGCTGAGCCCGGCCCAGGCCGCCCACGACGCGCGTCGGCTCACCCGCCGACGCGGCGTGGACGTGGTCGGCTGGCAGGAGGCGGACCGGTTCGGCCGGGTCCTGCACGCGCTGCCGGGCTGGGACACCAAGACCTTCCCGTTCGGCCGCCGCAACTCCGAGATCGCGGTCTCCTGGCGGCGCTCGGAGTTCGCCCTGGTCACCGCGCGGCAGCGCCAGGTCGCGCTCGGCGTCAGCTGGCGCGAGGGCCGCTACCCGTTCGGCAACCGGATGGTCGGGGTCGTCACGCTCCGCCACCGCGACACCGGCCGGCTGCTGACCGTGGTCAACGCGCACCTGCCGCAGGCGATCGAGGACCTGTCCCGTCCCGGCCGCTGGACCCCGACGATCAACGCCTACCGGGCCCGCAACCAGCTGGCCCGGATCGCGGCGACCTGGCGCACCGCGCCCGGCCGGTGGGTGGTCGGGACCGGCGACTACAACTTCGACGCCCGCGCCGACGCCCGGCACCGGCCCGTGGGCGGCCCGCGGCGCGCCCTGGCCGACACCGCGGTCTCGTCGTACCAGGCCCTCGGCACCGACGTGGCGCCGACGTTCCCCTCGAACGGGCGCCGGATCGACTACGTGTACGTCGACCGCGCGGCCTACCGGGCCCAGCAGATGCGCTTCGCCGGTCAGTGGGTGGTCGGCGGCTTCGCCAGCGACCACAACGCGCTGCTGACCCGGCTCGTGCTCAGCTGACCGGTACCCGCGGCCCGACCCGGGTCTGGGCCCAGCGCACCAGCGGCGCCAGGAGTGCTGCGGCGGCGCAGCCGTCGTCGGTGAGGGCGTACTCCACATGGGGCGGGACGACCGGCAGCGCCGTACGCCGCACCAGGCCGTCGGCCTCGAGGACCTGGAGGGTCTGGATCAGCATCTTCTCGCTGACCCCGGCGATCTCGCGCTTGAGCTCGCTCCAGCGCAGCGTGCGGTCGTCGAGCGTGAGCAGCACGAGCACGCCCCACTTGCTGGTCACGTGCTCCACCAGCAGGCGGGTGTCGGGGCACGCGGTGTCGAGCTGGAGGTCGCGGACGGACGCCATGGCATCCACCTTACCTGTGGGTGGGTACCCCACTTCAAAGTGGGTACCCCCGGACGGGAAGGTGTGACAGCGCGGAGTGGTTCAACCGACGACACCTGCACCCCACCCACGGAAGGCCAGACCATGTCGATCGTCATCACCGGAGCCACCGGCCACCTCGGCCGCCTCGTCGTCGAGGCCCTGCTCGAGCGGGGCGCGGAGGGGATCGTGGCCACCGGCCGGTCCGTCGAGCGGCTCGCCGACCTCGCCGACCGGGGCGTGCGCGTCGAGCGACTCGACTTCGACGACGTCCCCGAGTCCGTCGACTGGCTCGGCGCCGACGACGTACTGCTGCTGGTCTCCGGCAGCGAGGTGGGGCGCCGGGTCCCGCAGCACCGCGCGGTCGTCGACCTCGCGGTCCGCTCCGGCGTACGCCGCGTCGTGTACACGAGCGCACCCGCGGCCGACGACACCACGCTCGCCGTCGCGCCCGAGCACGCGGCCACCGAGGCCCTGATCCGCGAGAGCGGACTGCCGTTCACGTTCCTGCGCAACGGCTGGTACACCGAGAACTACCTGCCGACGTTCGAGCAGGCCCGCGCGAGCGGGGTGGTCCTCGGGAGCGCCGGCGAGGGCCGCGTGGCCAGCGCACCGCGCTCGGACTTCGCCGAGGCCGCGGCCGTCGTGCTCACCACCGACGGCCACGAGGGCGCTGCCTACGAGCTGTTCGGCGACGCCGCCTGGACCTACGGCGAGCTCGCGGCGACGTTCGCGGACGTGCTCGGCCGGGAGGTCGCCTACCGCTCGCTCACCCCGGAGGCCCACCGCGACGCCCTGTTGGCAGCGGGCCTCGATGAGGGGACCGCCGGCTTCGTGGTCGCGCTCGACCAGGACATCGCGGCGGGGCTGCTCGGCCTCACCACCGGTCAGCTGGCGAAGCTGCTCGGGCGGCCGACGGTGCCGTTGCGCGACACGGTCAGCTCCTGGGCCTGAGACCGATCACGACGTTGCCGTCGACGTCGTCCCCCGACGCGACGGCGACGTCGAGGCCCGCCGCGGTGACGTGGGCGGCGGCCACGAGACGCT
This sequence comes from Nocardioides sp., assembly GCF_030019515.1. Classification (GTDB taxonomy): domain Bacteria; phylum Actinomycetota; class Actinomycetes; order Propionibacteriales; family Nocardioidaceae; genus Nocardioides. Next base: position 244,743 of record NZ_JASEEQ010000007.1, read on the forward strand.
GGGCGGCGCTGGTCTCCACGAGCACCCGGCCGCCGGGGGCGAGCCACTGCGGCGCCTCGGCGATCACCCGCCGGGCGACGTCGAGGCCGTCCGCGCCGCCGTCGAGCGCCACCCGGTGCTCGTGGTCGCGGGCCTCCGGCGGCATCGTGGCGATGGCGCCGGTCGGGACGTACGGCGCGTTCGCGACCACGACCGCCACCCGGCCGCGGAGCGAGGCCGGCAGCGCGTCGTACAGGTCACCCTCGTGGACCCGGCCGGTCGGGAGGTTGCGCCGCGCGCACCGCACGGCCGCGGGGTCGATGTCCGCGGCGTGCACCTCGATCCCCGGGACCGCGGCGAGCAGCGCCATGCCGAGCGCGCCGGTGCCACAGCACAGGTCGACGGCCACGTCCCCCGGCTCGAGCGACGCGATCGCCCGGCGTGCCAGCAGTGTGGTGCGCAGCCGCGGCACGAACACCCCGGGCTCGACCGCGACGCGCAGCCCGAGGAACTCGGCGAACCCGACCACCTGCTCGAGCGGCTCCCCAGCGACCCGGCGCGCGACCAGCCGCGCCAGTGCGGGCTCGTCCTCGGCCTCGCGGGCGAGCAGCGCGGCCTCCTCCTCGGCGAACACGCACCCGGCGGCGCGCAGGGTCGCGACGAGGGTGTCGTCGGGGGCCGGGCCGGTCATGGTCGATGATGCTGCCATGCCGAGCGTCAGCACCCAGATCACCTGGATCGTGGTCGGGTACGCCGCGCTCGTGGCGGTGCTCGCGGTGACCGCGGCCGCCCGCGGGACGGAGCGGCCGCGCTGGCTCGACCAGATGGCCTGGATGCTCGAGCTGCTGGTCGTCGTCCGCGCGCTGGTGGGCCTCGGGCCGCTGCTGGGCGGGGACCGGCCGGAGTCGACCTCGACGTACGTCGGCTACCTGGTCGCCTCGGTGTGCGTGCTGCCGATCGCGATGCGGTCGGTCCAGGACGACCGCGCGACGTGGTCGGCGGCCGTCGTCGCGGTCGCGGCCGTCGCGGTCGGCGTGGTCGCCGTACGCCTGCAGATGACCGCATGAGCGACGAGCGCCGCAGCGGCCCGCACCAGGTGCTGCTGGCCCTCTACGCCCTGTTCACGTTGGCCGCCGGCGCCCGGTCGCTGGTGCAGCTCACCACGCGGTACGACGACGCGCCGGTCGCCTACTGGCTATCGCTGGCGGCGGCCGTCACCTACGCGCTCGGGTGGTACGCGATCCGGCAGGCCTCGGCCGGGCGCACCGGCTTCGCGAGCGTGATGCTCTGGGTGGAGCTGGCCGGCGTCGCGGGCGTCGGGACGCTGAGCCTGGTCGTGCGCGACTGGTTCCCCGACGCCTCGGTCTGGTCCGACTACGGCATCGGCTACGGGTTCGTGCCGGCGGTGCTCCCGGTCGCAGGCCTGCTCTGGCTGCGCCACCGGAAGCTCGCCGCCCTCGCCAACAACTGAAACGTGTTCTAGGTTGCCGTCATGACCGCGGACGTGTTCGCCCCGACCACGCTGGGCCCGGTGCGACTGCGCAACCGGACGGTGAAGGCCGCGACCTTCGAGGGCCGGGTGCCGGACGGGCAGGTGACCGACGAGCTGATCGACTACCACCTCGCGGTGACCCGCGGCGGTGTCGGGCTGACCACCGTCGCGTACCTCGCGGTCGCTCCGGAGGGGCGCACGCACCGTGAGCAGATCGTCGTGGGCGAGCCGACGCTCGGCGGCCTGACCCGCCTCGCGGACGCCATCCACGAGTCCGGAGCCGCGATCGCGGGCCAGGTCGGGCACGCCGGGCCGGTCGCCAACGGCCGCTCGAACGGCGTGAGGGCGATCAGCGCCAGCCGGATGCCGAGCCCGCTGTCGATGCAGATGGTCCGCTCGGCGACCGAGGCGGACCTGACCCGGATCACCAAGGCGTACGTCGCGGCCTCGCGGCTGCTGGTCCGGGCCGGCTTCGACGTGCTCGAGCTGCACATGGCCCACAGCTACCTGATCTCCTCCTTCCTCGCGCCCGGGCTCAACCGCCGCAAGGACCGGTGGGGCGGGTCGCTGGCGAACCGGGCCCGGCTCGGCCGCCAGGTCGCCCGGGCCGTGCGCGACGAGATCGGCTCGGACGCCGCGATCACCGCGAAGGTCAGCGTCGGCGACGGGTTCCGCGGCGGCGTGACGACCGACGAGGGCATCGGGTACGCCCAGCTGCTCGAGGCCGACGGCACCCTCGACGCGCTGCAGCTCAGCGGTGGCTCGTCCCTGATGAACCCGATGTACCTGTTCCGCGGCGAGGCGCCGGTCGAGGAGTTCGCGGCCACGATGCCGCTCGTCGTACGCCTCGGGATGAGGACGCCCGTGGGCCGTGGCTTCCTCAAGGCCTACCCGTTCGAGGAGGCGTACTTCCGCGACCAGGCGCTGCGCTTCCGCGCCGCCGTGTCGATGCCGCTGATGCTGCTCGGCGGCATCAACCGGCTCGCCACCATGGAGCAGGCGATGGCCGACGGCTTCGACTTCGTCGCGATGGGCCGCGCCCTGCTCCGCGAGCCCGACCTCGTCGACCGCCTGCGCTCCGGCCGCGCCACCGCCGGCGTCTGCATCCACTGCAACCGGTGCATGCCCACCATCTACTCCGGCACCCGCTGCCCGGTGGTCACGCCGGTTGCGGGGATCGGCTGCTGACAGCCGAACCCCGGGCCCTTCCCAGCGCACTAGAACGTGTTCTAGATTGCCCGCATGGTCTCCACCGGCTCGGCCACCGAGCGCACGCCGCTGAGAGTCGTCGTCTGGTCCACCGGGACCGTCGGGCGGCACGCGATCGCGGGCATCGACGCCCACCCGGACCTCGAGCTGGTCGGGGTCTGGGTCTCCCACCCGGACAAGGCCGGCAAGGACGCCGGCGAGCTGGCCGGGCTCGGTCGCGAGCTGGGGGTGCGCGCCACCACGGACAAGCAGCAGCTGCTGGCGATGCGGCCCGACGCGATCGTGCACACCGCGATGACCGACGACCGGGTCTTCGAGGCGATCGACGACCTCGTCGACTTCCTCGAGGCGGGCGTCAACGTCACCTCGAGCGGGCCGGTGCTGCTGCAGTGGCCGGAGCAGATCCTGCCTCCCGAGCTGATGGAGCGGATCGCCGCGGCCGGCGAGCGCACGGGCGCCAGCCTGCACGTCAACGGCATCGACCCCGGCTTCGCCAACGACGTGCTGCCGCTGGTGCTGAGCAGCCTGAGCCAGCGCATCGACGAGGTGCGGGTGATGGAGATCTGCGACTACTCGACCTACTACCAGCCGGTCGTCATGAACGACCTGTTCGGGTTCGGCAAGCCGATGGACCAGCCGGGGTTCCTGTTCGCCCCGGGCGTCCTCGGCATGGCCTGGGGCAGCGTGGTCCGGCAGCTCGCCGCCGGCCTCGGCGTCACGCTCGACGAGCCGCTGACCGAGGCCGTCGACCGCCGGCCCGCGGAGGTCGACACGCCGAGCGTCTCGGGAGACGTCGCGGCCGGCACCATGGGCGCGGTCCGCTTCCAGGTGATCGGCAAGGTGGCTGGCGTCCCGCGCATCGTGCTCGACCACATCACCCGGACCGCCCCGGACCAGGTGCCCGAGTGGCCGACCCCGCCGGAGGGCGACGGCTGCTACCGCGTCGTCATCCAGGGCGAGCCGTTCCTGCAGCTCGACTTCACCCACCACGGGGAGAACGGCGACCACAACGTCTCCGGGATGATCGTGACCGCCCAGCGGATCGTGAACGCCGTCCCCGCCGTCGTCGCCTCGCCCGGAGGCCTGGTCACCGCGCTCGACCTCCCGCTGGTCACCGGCCGAGGGCTGGTGAGCACGAAGTGACGATCCTGGACCGCTTCGCGACCACCGGCCAGGTCGCGATCGTCACCGGCGCGGGCCGCGGCCTCGGCGCCGCCACCGCCGTCGCACTCGCCGAGGCCGGCTCGGACGTGCTGATCTCCGCCCGGACCGAGCGCCAGCTGGACAAGGTCGCCGAGCGGGTCCGCGCGACGGGTCGGCGCGCGCTCGTGGTCGCCGCGGACCTCAGCGACCTCGACGCGGTCGCCGGCCTCGCGCAGACGGCGTACGACGAGCTCGGCCGGCTCGACACGGTCGTGAACAACGTCGGCGGCACGTTCCCGAACGCGTTCCTCGACACCAGCAACGAGTTCCTCAACGAGGCGTTCAGCTTCAACGTCACCACCGCGCACGCGCTGACCCGGGCGGCGGTGCCCCTGATGCTGCAGGACGACGGCTCGCTGCCGGGGGCGCAGAAGAGCGTCGTCACGATCAGCTCGATGATGGGCCGCACCGCCGACCGCGGCTTCGTCGCCTACGGCACCGCCAAGGCGGCGCTCGCGCACTGGACGAGGATGGCGGCCCAGGACCTCGCCCCGCGGATCCGCGTGAACGGCATCTACGTCGGGTCGATCATGACCAGTGCCCTGGAGTACGTCGCCGGCCAGCCGGAGCTGATGAGCCAGCTCGAGACCAAGACCCCGCTCGGGCGCGTGGGCGAGCCGGAGGACATCGCGGCGGGCGTCGTCTACCTCGCCTCCCGGGCCGGGCAGTACGTGACCGGCAAGCTGCTCGAGATCGACGGCGGCATCCAGCAGCCGACCCTCGACCTCGGGTTCCCCGACGTGGGGTCGTAGGGTCCGTCCGTGACGCCCTCCACCTCGCCGTCCTCCACGCCGACGGCGTTCGCCGTCTCGCCCGACTCCGGCGAGCACTGGAGCAAGGAGGGTGCGTGGCAGGTCGCCGAGGGCATCCACCGGATCCCGCTGCCGCTGCCGATGGACGGGCTCAAGGCGATCAACGTCTACGTGATCGAGACCGCGGACGGCCTGACCCTGATCGACGGCGGCTGGGCGATCGACGTCGCCCGGGACCTGCTCGAGCGGTGCCTGCGCCAGGTCGGCTACGGCTTCGGCGACATCCGCCGCTTCCTGGTCACCCATGTCCATCGCGACCACTTCACGCTCGCCACCGTCCTCGGGCACGAGTACGGCGCGGACGTGGCGCTCGGCCTCGGCGAGAAGCCGGCCCTGGACCTGCTCAACGACGGGCTCCTCGACGAGAGCCCGTTCCTCGACGTGCTCCGCACGGCGGGGGCGCACGAGCTCGCAGACCTGTGGGCGGCCGAGGGCGGCGAGCGCCCGGACCCGGCGATCTGGAAGCTCCCCGACACCTGGCTCGAGGGCGACCACCCGATCGAGGTCGGCGCCCGCACGTTGGACGCGGTGCACACCCCCGGGCACACGCCGGGGCACTACGTCTTCGCGGAGCGGGCCGCCGGGCTGCTGTTCGCCGGTGACCACGTGCTGCCGACGATCACGCCGTCGATCGGGTTCACGGTCCCGCCCACGCCCGACCCGCTCGGCCACTTCATGGCGTCGCTGACCAAGGTGCGCGCGCTGCCCGACCTGAAGGTGCTCCCCGCGCACGGTCCGGTGGCGCCGTCGTCGCATGCCCGCGCGGACGAGCTGCTGTCCTTCCACGACCGGCGCCTCGCGCAGAGCCTGGCCGCGATCGCCGACGGGCCGGGGACCGGGTTCAGCGTCGCGCACCAGCTCGCGTGGACCCGGCGCGAGTTGGCGTACGACGACCTCGACGCGTTCAGCCAGGGGATGGCGGCGATGGAGACCAAGGCGCACCTCGAGCTGCTGGTCGCCCGCGGTCGGGCGACCCGCGAGGACACCGCCGAGGGCGTGCTGTTCTCGGCGGTCCCGGCGAGCGGCCCGGTCAGCGGCCCGGTCAGCGGCTGAGACGCATCGGGGTGTGCGGGATCCCGTCCTCGAGGAACTCCGGGCCGGAGGCCTCGAACCCGAACGTCGCGTACCACGGCGCCAGCGGCGACTGCGCGTCGAGCACCACGTCGCGGCCCCGGCAGACCTGGAGCGCGGTCTGCATCAGCGGGTCCGCGAGGCCCTTGCCGCGGACCGCGCGGTCCAGCAGCACCCGGCCGATCCGCCAGACCGGCCGGTCGTCGCGGACCTCGTCGAGCACCCGGGCGTAGCCGAGCACGGTGTCGTCGTCGCGGAGCAGCACGTGCCGGGTGCCCGGCTCGTCGTCGCGACCGTCGAGGTCGGGGTAGGGGCACTCCTGCTCGACCACGAACACGTCCTGGCGCAGCCGCCAGACGGCGTACGCGGTGGTCGGGTCGAGGGCGGTGAAGGGACCGGCGGTGATCGTGATCATCGGAGGAACTCCAGGGTGTGTCGGCGGGCCTCCCGTGCCTCCGGGATGAGGGGGAGCAGCGGGTAGACGTGGATCAGGTCGTGGACCTCGACGTAGGTGAGGTCCCAGTCGGATCGGTCGGCCCGGCGGGCCAGGAGCCGGCAGCCGGGGGCGAGCGTGTCGCGGGTGCCGCAGAACATCAGCGCCGGCGGCAGTCCGTCGAGGTCCGCCAGCGCGGGGCTCACCTCGGGGCGGGCGAGGTCCGGGGGGGACCCGGCCCACCAGGCGGCGTACGCCTGCAGCTTGCCGAGGAACAGCCAGGGGTCGCGGACCGTGAACGACTCGGTCTCCGGCGTCGTGGCGGTCAGGTCCACCCAGGGGGAGTGCAGCAGCAGCCGCGAGGGCTGCGGGCCGCCGCGGTCGCGCAGGGTCTGGGCGATCGCGAGGGCGTAGCCGCCGCCCGCGGAGTCGCCCGCGAGCACGAGCTGGTCGGAGTCGCCGGCCCAGCGGGCGGTCAGGTCGGCGATCGGCGCGTGCGAGTCGCGCCAGGTGTGCTCGGGCGCCAACGGGTAGTCGGGCAGCACGATCCGTGCGTGGAGGTCGGTGGCCAGGCGGCACAGGTACCGGACGTGGAAGGGGTCGATCGGCGCGACGTAGCCGCCGCCGTGGAGGTACACGACGGTGCGCCGCGGGTCGGTCCCGCGCGGGGTGACGACGTACGACGCGAACTCGCCGGACGGGCCGGTCAGCACCTCCGTGACCACGGAGAACCGCTTGGCGAAGCGCGGCGCCAGCCGGGTCGGCAGCCGTCGTCCCAGCGTCGCGTGCCAGCGCTCGATCCGCGCCCGCTCGGCCTCCGGGGTGTCCAGGTCGCGTGAGCGACGCAGCCTCGGGACGACCCACGCGAGCGCCTCGTGGCGACGGCTGGGGCTCATGGGTCGCAGCCTCCCACAGGCCCGGGTGTCACAGCCGCGGCGTGGCCGGTGTCTGGTGGGTGACGGACCCAGAAGTGCCCGACGAGAGAGCGAAGGAGAAGGCAGATGCCCAGCACGTTCCGCATCCCCAAGGCCACGATCACCGGCCTGTACGGAAAGGTGATGTCGGCGTACGCCCGCCGCACGTTCGGGGAGATCCCCGACGGCCTCTACGTGTACTTCCACCACAAGCCGCTGCTCCGGGCGGTGGTCGGCTTCGAGGGCAAGGCCGCCAAGTGGGACGCGCTCGACCCCACGCTGAAGTCCTATGCGCAGCTGGCCAGCGCCGCCACCATCGGGTGCAGCTGGTGCCTGGACTTCGGCTACTTCAAGGCGCACGACGACGGGCTGGACCTGGAGAAGATCAGCCAGGTCCCGCGGTGGCGGGAGTCGGACGTGTTCACGCCGCTGGAGCGCGACGTCCTCGAGTACGCCGAGGCGATGACCGCCACGCCGCCGACCGTCACCGACGCGATGGTGGCCGGCCTGGTCGAGCGGCTCGGCACCCCCGCCGTCGTCGAGCTGACCCAGATGGTCGCCCTGGAGAACATGCGCTCGCGGTTCAACTCCGCCGCGGGCCTGCAGAGCCAGGGATATTCGGATGTGTGCGAGCTGCCGCTCGCCGTACCGTCTGGACACGTGAGGGACGCATGAACGCCACCGGCTCGACGGATGTCTTCGTCGACCACCGCAACCTGCTCTTCACCGTCGCCTACGAGATGCTCGGGTCGGCCGCCGACGCCGAGGACGTGCTCCAGGAGACCTGGCTGCGGTGGGTCGAGGTCGACCGCAGCCAGGTGCGCGACGAGCGGGCCTACCTGGTGCGGATCGCCGCCCGGCTCGCGCTGAACCGGATGCGCACGAACGCCCGGCGCCGGGAGTCGTACGTCGGCCCGTGGCTGCCCGAGCCGCTGCTCACGGCCCCCGACGTGGCCGAGGACGTCGAGCTCGCCGACAGCGTCTCGCTGGCGATGCTCACCCTGTTCGAGACGCTCGGCCCGACCGAGCGCGCGGTGTTCGTGCTGCGCGAGGTCTTCGACTTCGGCTACGACGAGATCGCGGCCGCGGTCGACAAGAGCCCGGCCGCCGTGCGCCAGATCGCGCACCGGGCCCGCGGCCACGTCGCCGAGCGGCGGCCCCGCGTCGAGGCCACCCGCTCCGAGCGCGAGCACGTGATGGCGACGTTCCTGGCCGCGGTCGCGACCGGCGACATCCAGAGCCTGATGGACGTGCTCGCCCCCGACGTCGTGCTGGTCACCGACGGTGGTGGGGTGAAGAAGGCCGCGCTCCGGCCGATCCTGGGTCGCGAGAAGGTGGTCCGCTTCCTCGACGCGGTCGCCGAGGGCCTCGAGGCCGTCGCCGACGTGGTCGTGGTCAACGGCGCTCCCGCGCTGCGGATCGTCCTGGACGGCGAGCTCGACACGATCGCGTCGATGGTGGTCGAGAACGGCCTGGTCACCGGGCTCTACGTGGTGCGCAACCCCGCCAAGCTGGCCCGCCTCGACGCGGTGGTCACGCTCACCCGCTGAGCATCCGCCGACGCCGGCCGCGCAACTGGAACGCCGGTTCACCCCACCTGCCGACCAGGTTGCAACGCGCCGGGGAGAGCCGTTAGACGGGCGTTGCAGCGAGCCGGAAGCGTCCGGTGGCAGGACCGGACCCCGGGGCCGAGCACGGTGGGACTACAGTCTCGACAAACGCAGGGGAGCACGTCGCAACGTGCTGAGAGTGCGGATCCGCCGCAGACCCTATGAACCTGATCCGGTTAGCACCGGCGAAGGGAGTCGGAAAATGAGACCCATCCATGCCCTGGCGCCACTGGTCCCGCTGGTCGCGCTCGCCCTGGCGGCGACCGGCTGCTCGACGATCGGGGACGGCTCGTCCGACGGCGAGCCGTCGGCCGGACCCGGCGGCACGCCCACCCGGGTGGTGCTGGTCACCCACGAGTCGTTCGTGCTGCCCAAGCCGCTGATCAGGCAGTTCGAGCAGCAGTCCGGCTACGACCTGGTGGTCCGCGCGTCCGGCGACGCGGGGATCCTCACCAACAAGCTGGTGCTGACGAAGGGCGACCCGCTCGGCGACGTGGCCTTCGGCGTCGACAACACCTTCGCCTCGCGGGCGCTCGACGAGGGCGTGTTCGCGGCGTACGACGCGCCGCTCCCGGACGGCGCCGAGCAGTACCGGCTGCCGGGCGACGACGAGCACGACCTCACGCCGATCGACAACGCCAGCGTGTGCGTGAACGTGGACGACACCTGGTTCGCCGCGCACCACCTCGCCCCACCGAAGACCCTCGACGACCTCGCCGACCCCCAGTACCAGGACCTGTTCGTCACGCCGGGCGCCGCCACCAGCTCGCCCGGCATGGCCTTCCTGCTGACGACGATCGCGGCGTACGGCGAGGACGGGTGGCAGGACTACTGGGCCCGGCTGATGGACAACGGGGCCAAGCTGACCGCCGGCTGGTCCGACGCCTACGAGGTCGACTTCACCCAGGGCGGCGGCCAGGGCGACCGGCCGATCGTGCTGTCGTACGACTCCTCCCCGGCGTTCACCGTCTCCGACGGGAAGTCGTCGACCAGCGCGCTGCTCGACACCTGCTTCCGCCAGGTGGAGTACGCCGGCGTGCTGGCCGGGGCCGCCAACCCCGACGGAGCCGAGGAGCTGGTCGACTTCCTGCTCGGCCCGGACGTGCAGTCGGCGCTGCCGGACAGCATGTACGTGTTCCCGGTCGACGCCTCGGTCCAGCTGCCGGCGCAGTGGGCGCGGTTCGCGCAGCAGCCCAGCGAGCCCTACGAGGTGGACCCGGCCTCGATCAGCGAGCACCGCGACGACTGGCTGCGCGAGTGGAGCGACGTCACCTCCCGATGAGCGGCATCCCCGGACATCATACGGACAGTGTGTCCCCCTCCACTGTCCGTATGACGTCCGGCGGCGCCCGCCGGCGGCCCGGGGTGACGGCCGGGCCATGAGGCGGTCGCTGGAGCTGGTCGGGCTCTCGGCGCTGCCGCTGGCGGTGCTGGGCGTGTTCTTCGTGCTGCCGGTCAGCGGCATGGTCTCGGAGGGCTTCCTCGCCGACGGTCGCTTCGACCCGGGCGGGGTCCTCGAGGTGCTCGGCCGGCCCCGGGTGCACCGGGTGCTGTGGTTCACCGTCTGGTCCTCGACCGTCGCGACCCTGCTCGCCGTGCTCCTCGGCCTACCCGTGGCGCACCTGCTGCATCGGCGCCGGTTCTGGGGCCGGCGGGCGCTGCGGTCGCTGCTGCTGGTGCCGTTCGTGCTGCCGACGGTGGTGGTCGGGGTCGCGTTCCGCGAGCTGATCGGCGAGGCCGGTCCGCTGGGCTTCCTCGGCCTGGACGGCTCGGCCGTGGCCATCGTCGCCGGCCTGGTGTTCTTCAACGTGGCGGTGGTGATCCGGGCGGTCGGCGCCGCGTGGGAGTCGCTGGACCCGCGCCCGGCCGAGGCGGCCGCGGCGCTGGGGGCGGGGCCGGCCCACGTGTTCCGGACCGTGACGCTCCCCGCGCTCCGGCCGGCGATCGTGAGCGCCGCCAGCGTGGTCTTCCTGTTCTGTGCCACGGCCTTCGGCGTGGTGCTCACCCTGGGTGGGCTGCGCTACTCCTCGGTCGAGACCGAGATCTACCTGCTGACCACGAACCTGCTCGACCTCCAGGCCGCGGCGGCGCTCTCGATCCTCCAGCTGCTCGCGATCACCGCCCTCCTGGTGGTGGCCGGCCGGCTGCGCGCCGTACCCGACCCGGCGCTGGCCCGCTCCACCCGGCGCCCGCCGCGGCCGGCCCCCGGCGACTGGCCGGACCTGGTCGCGACCGGGCTGGTGCTGCTGCTGGTGGGGGCACCGGTGGCGGCCCTGGTCGCCGGCTCGCTGCGAGTCGGCGACACGTGGAGCCTGGGCAACTACCGCGCGCTGACCGGCGAGGGCTCGCAGCACGCACTGCTCGCCTCGGCCACCGACGCGCTCGCCACCTCGCTGCGCACCGCCGTCGACGCCACCTGGATGTCGCTGTCGCTGGGCGTGCTGGTCACGGTGGTGGTCACCCGCCGGTCGCGCACGCGGGGTGAGCGCCGGGCGCGCGGCCTGCTCGACGGATTGTTCATGCTCCCGCTGGGCGTGTCCGCGGTGACGCTCGGCTTCGGGTTCCTCATCACCCTCGACCGGCCGCCCCTCGACCTGCGCGACTCACCGCTCCTGGTCCCGATCGCGCAGGCGCTGGTGGCGCTGCCGCTCGTCGTCCGGACCCTGGTGCCGGTGCTCGGCGGCATCGACGACCGCCAGCGGCAGGCCGCCGCGTCGCTCGGTGCCGGCCCGTTGCGTACCTTCGCCACCGTGGACCTCCCCGCCATGTGGCGGCCGCTGACCGCCGCGGCCGGCTTCGCGTTCGCGGTGTCGCTCGGCGAGTTCGGGGCCACCTCGTTCCTCGCCCGGGAGGACCACCCCACGCTGCCGATCGTGATCTACCACCTGATCGGGCACCCGGGTGCGATGAACTACGGCATGGCCCTCGCCGCGTCCGTCGTCCTCGCCGCCACGACCGCGCTCGTGATGCTCGCCGTCGACCGGCTGCGGGTGCCGTCGGTGGGGGCGTTCTGATGCTGGCCCTGGACCACCTCAGCGTCTCGTACGACGGCGTGCCGGCTGTCGTCGACGCGACGCTGGAGCTCGCGGACGGGCACGTGCTCGCGGTCCTGGGGCCGAGCGGCTCGGGCAAGTCGACGCTGCTGCGCGCGGTGGCCGGGCTCGAGCCGGCCGTCTCCGGGCGGATCTGCTGGGACGGCGCCGACCTGGCCCCGGTCCCCACCCACAAGCGCGGCTTCGCGCTGATGTTCCAGGACGGGCAGCTGTTCAACCACCTCACGGTCGCCCGCAACATCGGCTACGCGCTGCGGCTCCGGCGTACCCCCCGGGCCGCGGAGCGGGTCGCCGAGCTGCTCGCCCTGGTCGGGCTCGAGGGGTACGCCGACCGCCTCCCGGCAACCCTGTCCGGTGGCGAGCGGCAGCGGGTCGCGCTGGCTCGCTCGCTCGCGGTCGCGCCGCGGCTGCTGCTGCTCGACGAGCCGCTGTCCGCGCTCGACGCGGGGCTGCGCGAACGGCTCGCCGTCGACCTGCGCGAGATCCTGCGCGCTGCCGGCACCACCGCCCTGATGGTCACCCACGACCAGGAGGAGGCCTTCGCGGTCGCCGACCGGCTGGCGGTGATGCGCGCCGGCCGGATCGTCCAGCAGGGCGACATCGCCGAGGTCTGGCGCGCGCCGGCCGACCCCGAGACCGCGCTCTTCCTCGGGTACGCCAGCGTCCTGGAGGGCGCTGCCGCGGCTGCGCTCCTGCGAGCGGCCGGCCGGCCCGCCGCCCCGGCGGTCGCCGTACGCCGCTCGGCGCTCGTGGTCGCCGACGACGGACCCCTCGGCGGCGTCGTCGTGTCCGCGCGGGCGACCCCCGAGCTGATCCGGCTGGTCGTCGACGTCGACGGGATCGGCGCCGTCGACGCGGTGGGGCGGCTGGGCACGCATCCGGGGCCCGGCGACCCGGTCCGGCTGAGCGTCGACCCCAGCCGCCTGGCCCCGACGCCGACCGGACGCTGACCGGACACCGACCCGGCCCGGTGCCTACACTGACCTGCGTGTATCGCCGTGCCTATGCCCTGCTCGTGGGCAACGCCGTCGTCATGGGCGTGCTGGCGATCATCGTGGCGATCATCTACGACAAGCGCCTGATCGACCCCGAGGGCAGCTTCCTCGGGCCGTCCTGGCTGCGGCTGCCGCTGCTGCTGGCCGGCGCGCTGCTGCTCGACCTGCTGCCCCGGACCCTGTGGTACTCCAAGATGGACCCGCGGCTGATGCCCGGGATCGTGCGGGAGCGCTGGCGGACCCACTGGAACCGCGAGCGGCTCACCCTGGTGGCGCTCGGGATCGTCTGCTTCTACGTCGTCTACGTCAGCTACCGCAACCTCAAGTCGTTCCTGCCGTTCGTGCGCGACGTGATGTACGACCGGGAGCTGCACTACCTCGACCGGGCGCTGCTGTTCGGCCACGACCCGGCGCACGTGCTCCACGGGCTCCTCGGCGAGGGCTTCATGGCCTGGCCGCTGTCCTACGTCTACCTGTGGTTCCTGCCGCTGGTGCCGCTGGCGGTCACCGCGTGGCTGGTCTGGTCGCGCAACCTGTCCTACGGCTACTGGTTCGTCACCTCGCAGTGCATCGCCTGGTCGCTGGGCACGGCGTCGTACTACGCGCTGCCCACGCTCGGCCCCGGGCTCAAGTACGTCTGGCTGTACGACGGCCTGCCCGACACGCCCACCGACAAGCTGATGGAGTCGCTCTCCTACGGCCGCAACAACGTGTACTGGGGCGTGGTCCAGGACTCGGTCCAGTCCGTCGCCGGCTTCGCGAGCCTGCACGTCGCGATCACGATGCTCGTCGCGCTGATGATCCAGTACACCGTGCGCTCCCGGGCGCTGCGGTGGATCTTCTGGGTCAACTTCGGGGTCACGGTGATCGCCACGCTGTACTTCGGCTGGCACTACATCGCCGACGACGTTGCCGGCGTGATGATCGCGCTCGTCTCGTTCTACGTCGGCGGGCTGGCCAGCGGGCAGCGATTCGACAAGCACGGGCTCGCCTCGCACGCCACGACCGCCACGTCGGCCGTCCCCGTCGACCGCTGACCCCCGGCTGCCTCGGTCGAGTCGGGAGCGCTCCGACCAGAGCCGGTCCGGCCGGAATTACACCGCTGTGGTTTGTCAAGCCGACACGCCGTGAGTTCTGAGAAAATCGGGGCCAGATGTTCCGTTTGTGACGAAAGTTGTCTAGCGTGCTCCGAGTGCCGCATGGGGCGGTGCAGACGATCGGATGGGGACACCACGGTGCGAGCGCTCGACCTGGCCGCCGCTCTCGCTGCGACCGCCCTGGTCACCGGGCTGGTCGCCGGGCCGGTCACCGGCGGCGCGGTCGCCGACGACCAGACGCCGTCGCGCCAGGACGTCCGGGACGCCCGCTCGGCCGCGCGTGCCCAAGCCGGCGACGTCGCCGGGGTGCAGGCCCGGCTCGCGGTCGCCGACCAGCGCCTCGAGGAGGCGGCGGTGCGGGCCGCGCAGGCCGCCGAGGCCTTCAACGGCGCTCGCTGGCGCGCCGCCCAGGCCCGCGAGCAGGCGGCGAGTGCCCGGGAGCACGTCGCGATCGCCGGTGCGGACCTCGATCGGCAGCGCCAGGCGTACGGCGACGCCCTGGTCTCGTCGTACGAGCTGGCCCCCGGCCTGACCGCGTTCTCCGCGATCGTCGGCTCGGACGGCATCGACGAGGTCGTCCAGCAGACCACCACGCTCCAGAACGCCGAGCGCGCCCTGGACGCCAACTACGACGGGTTCCGCGCCGCCGCGACCCTTGCCGACGTCGCGGCCCAGCAGGCCGAGGACGCCGAGGCGGCCGCGGTCCGCGCGGCGGCGGCCGCCCGCGACGCCCGCACCACGGCC
>NZ_JASEEQ010000008.1 GCF_030019515.1 Nocardioides sp.
CTTCCGATCTGCGGGCGCCCCGCGGCCTGCGGGCCGACCGGTCAGCAGCTCGGCGGCGACCACGCCCGCGGCGTACAGGTCCTGCCGCGGGTCGGGCGCCGCACCCGCGGCCTGCTCGGGCGGCATGTAGCCGTCGGTGCCGACCGCGCCCGGGCCGCGGGTCAGTCGGACGTCGTCGAGCGGGACCGCCACGCCGAAGTCGCCGAGCCGCACGAACGGCCGGCCCGACCCGGTCGGCTCGAGCAGCAGGTTGGCCGGCTTGACGTCGCGGTGCACGACTCCGGCCGCGTGCACCGCGGCCAGCGCCTGGAGGGTCTGGTCGAGCAGGAGGGCGACGTACGACGCGGGCAGCGGGCCGCGCTCGGCCAGCAGCTGCTCGACCGACCCGCCGCGCACCAGGTCCATCGTGAACACCACCCGGTGGTCCTCGGCCGCCCACCCCGTCGGCGCGACCACGTGCGGGTGGGCGACCCGCACCGACAGCTCGCGCACGAACCGCAAGAGTGTGGTGCTGTCGTGGGCGCCGAGCACCTTGGCGGCCACGACCTGCCCGGTCCGCAGGTCGCGGGCCCGCCACACCGAGCCCATCGCGCCGGCGCCGACCTGGTCGAGCAGCAGGTACCGGCCGGCGAGCGGACCGGCGGGAGGAGGCGTCGTCGTACGTGGCATCGCCGTCCTCCTACCCCGCCCGGCCCCTGCTCAGACCCGGCTCTCCCCAGGCGGCCGGGCCCGTCGGTTTCCCCGGGTACCCGGGGAAACCAGCACTGTTCGGCCGAAACTTCGCCCGAGAAGTGCAGGGATTGCCCGACCGGTCCGGCCGGCGAGGCCCGAGCGCGGTCGCCGGTTGGGGCCGGCGGGCCGTCCGCTGCTAGCCTGGGGCGTTCTCTGCACGCACCCACCGACGGGCGCGGTGCCGAGGCGAGCAACACCAACGCAAAGCCCTCCTGCCACGGAGAGTCCGTGGCCGTCCAGTCCAGAGGAGGTGGAGACCGCTGTGCGTGCCTACGAAGTGATGGTCATCCTCGACCCCAGTCTCGAAGAGCGAACCGTCGAGCCGTCGCTCGACAAGTACCTGAACGTCATCCGTAAGGACGGCGGCACCGTCGAGTCCGTCGACGTGTGGGGCCGGCGTCGCCTGGCCTACGAGGTCAAGAAGAACGCCGAGGGCATCTACGCCGTCATCAAGCTCAACGCCGAGCCCGCCACGGTCAAGGAGTTCGACCGTCAGCTCACCCTCAACGAGTCGATCATCCGCACGAAGGTCATGCGTCCCGACGCCCACTGAAGGCTCGAGACCCCGCCCTGTGGACGACCACTTCCGCCTGTCGGCGCCTGCCGCGACGATGGGCCCACGTGGTCGGACGACCGCGGACCGACTCTGAATCAGAACCAACGCTAGGGAGACCCGCATGGCAGGCGAGACCGTCATCACGGTGGTCGGCAACCTCGTCGACGACCCGGAGCTGCGCTTCACCCCCTCGGGTGCGGCCGTGGCGAACTTCCGGATCGCGTCGACGCCGCGCACCTTCGACCGCCAGACCAACGAGTGGAAGGACGGGGACGCGCTGTTCCTCTCCTGCTCGGTCTGGCGCCAGGCCGCGGAGAACGTCGCCGAGTCCCTCCAGCGCGGCATGCGCGTCGTCGTGCAGGGTCGCCTCAAGTCCCGCACCTACGAGACCCGCGAGGGCGAGAAGCGCACCGTCTTCGAGATCGAGGTCGAGGAGGTCGGCCCGTCGCTGAAGTACGCCACCGCCAAGGTCACCCGCACCACCCGTCAGGGCGGTGGGGGCGGCTACTCCGGCGGTGGCGGCGGCGGTGGCGGCGGCCAGGCCTCGAGCGGGGACGACCCGTGGGCCACGCCCGCCCCCCAGCAGGGCGGTCAGCCCTCGGGTGGCGGCGGGTACGCCGGCGGGGGTGGCCAGTCCGCCCCGGCCAACGACCCGTGGGGCGCTCCCGGGGTCGGCTCGGACGAGCCGCCGTTCTGATCACCAACCCAACCGAACACCCTCAACCATTCCGGCGCAGTACCCACTCTGCGCCGGGCTTCTAGAAAGGAAGCACCACAATGGCCAAGGCAGTGATTCGCAAGCCCAAGAAGAAGGTTTGCCAGTTCTGCAAGGAGAAGGCGACCGGTGTCGACTACAAGGACACCGCGCTGCTCCGCAAGTTCATCTCCGACCGCGGCAAGATCCGCGCCCGTCGGGTGACCGGCAACTGCGTCCAGCACCAGCGCGACGTGGCCATCGCGGTCAAGAACGCCCGCGAGGTCGCCCTGCTGCCCTACACCTCCACCGGTCGCTGAGAGGAGCCGAGGACATGAAGCTCATCCTGACCCAGGAGGTCACCGGCCTCGGTGCCCCCGGTGACGTCGTCGAGGTGAAGGACGGCTACGGCCGCAACTACCTCGTGCCCCGCGGCCTGGCCCTGCGCTGGACCCGTGGCGGCGAGAAGACCGTGGACTCGATCAAGGCCGCCCGCGCCACGCGTGCGGTCCGCGACCACGACCACGCGGAGCAGATCAAGGCCAAGCTCGAGGCCCAGCCGGTCGCCGTCCAGGTGCGCGCCGGTGCCGGCGGCCGCCTGTTCGGCGCCGTCACGGTCACCGAGATCGCCGGCGCCCTCGCCGACGCCTCGGGCGAGCAGGTCGACAAGCGCACGATCGTGGTCACCAACCCGATCAAGTCGCTCGGCGCCCACGAGGTGTCCGTCAAGCTGCACGACGAGGTGTCCGCCGTGGTGGCCCTCAACGTCATCCCGGCCTGACCGGTCGCCGATCCGTCGTCGACAGGTCAGCCACAGCGGCGCTGGACCCAGCGCAGCGGCAACGTTCCACCGACAGGGCCCGCACCTCCCCCGGGGGGTGCGGGCCCTGTCGTGTCGGTCGGGACGCGAGGTCCGGTCCTCCCGGTCCCGGCGCGGGTCAGCGGGCCATGACCGCGTCGACGCGCACCACCCGGTTCCGGGAGGCCACCCGGATCTGCAGCGGGCCGGCCAGCAGGCCGGAGAGCTCGTCGCGGACCTGGTAGATCTTGAGCCGCTGGGCGTCCTTCGAGGCGAGGCTCACCCGCATCCATGCGCCCTGGCCGACCCGGATGTCCACCTTGCCGAGCCGCGGCCCGGCCGGGGCCAGCAGCCGGATCGCGCGGATGTTGCGGACCGGGAAGCTCAGGGTCGCGCCGTACGCCGTGGCCTGGAGGTAGTCGCCGGCGAACGACCCGGCGCTGCGCACCCGGCGCCAGTCACCGCGCGAGGAGCTCGCGGCGTCGTCGGCGGTGAGGTTGCGCGGGACGAAGAACCGCTGGGCGAACGGCGTCGGGTCGACGTTGCCGGCCGGGTCGACCGCCGCGGCGGTGAAGTCGTGCATCCCGGCGCCCAGGCCGCGCAGCGCGGTGAGCCCGTCGTTGCAGGGGACGGACCGGTCGTCGAGGCGGCAGCGGTAGGTCGGCACCTCGACGGGGCCGCCCTCGTTGCTCTGCAGCCGGATCTGCACCTTCGGCGCGGTGACCATCGGTGCGTCCTGACGGTCCTGGTCGTAGTAGTTGGTGCGCAGGAGGCCGAACGTGCTCGGCGCCGTGGCGTCGGCCCGGAAGACCAGCTCCGCGGGCGTCTGGTCGATGTCGGGCAGGTCGGCCGGGGCGGCGAAGAACGGGTCGGTGGTGATGTCGTGGGCGCTGTCAGGGGTGTCGATGGCGCGCACCCGGAACGTGTACGGCGTGGCCGAGCGCTCCTCGAGCCTGTCGTAGGTCACCGGCGAGGTGCAGGCCTGCCACGCCGTCGGCGCGATCGCGCTGTTGAAGAACTGGCACTGGTAGCTGATCGGGTCGGTGTCACCACCGGGGCCGGCGTCGGTGTGCGCGCCGGTGAACGCGATCGTCACCGCGGTCGACGCGAGCCACCCGCCGGACATGGCAGGGGTCACGGCGCCGAGCGTGGTCGTGGGCGGCACGGTGTCGTCGCACGCGGTGCCGGTCGGCAGGCCGAGCAGCGGGTCGGTCGGCTGGACCTCGCTCGTGCACGCGTCGGCGGCGTCCGCCGGCGCGGGTGGCGCGACGAGCGAAAGTGTGGCCGCGGTGAGGACGGCCGCGAAGGCGGCGCCGACGCGTCGCGTCGAGATGTGGCGCATGGATCCCTCCGTACGTGCTCGGTGCTCCCGTCCCACCCAACGCCCGCTCCGGCCGCGGGCTACGAGGGACACGCCTCACGGCGAAGCGGTCTGGTCCACCTCGGGCCGGGCCCAGGGCCGGGAGGAGTAGCGGAACAGGAGCACGATCACCAGGAGCAGGACCAGGGACGCGCCCACCACCATCACGGTGAGCAGCGAGGTCTCGTCGGCGCCGAGGACCACGACGGGCAGCAGCGCGGCCGACACCGTCAGCGCGGCGGCGGTGCGCAGCCAGCGCGCCCGCCCGGGCTCGGCGGCCGCGAGCCGGGAGAGCGCCCGGCAGAGCACGGCGATGAAGGCGAGCTGGGGCAGGTTCGCCGCCCAGAGCAGCGACTCGTCGGTGCGCTCGAGGCCGTCGGCCAGCCCGGGGAACCACAGCACGATGCTCATCAGCAGGGCGAGGACGCCGAGCGTGCTCAGCGCCGGACGGTGCGGGAGGCTCGCGGGCAGCCGGCCCAGGCCCTGGAGCACCAGCAGCCAGCCGACCGGGTCGGGCAGCACGTCGTACCCGCCGCCCACCTTGGCCACGATCGCGACGATCACCAGGCCCATCGCGATCGACTGGAGCGGCTTCACGCCGCACACCCTACGGTCGAGGCGCTCGCTCGCCGGGCCGGTCAGCGTCCGGTGACCAGCCACGCGTCGCCGCGGGCGCGGTGCACCAGCACCACCAGCCGGGCGCCCATGAACACCGCCGCGAACGAGACCCAGACGGCCACCAGCCCGGCCGAGACCGCGGCGCACAGCAGCGCGACCGGCGCGTAGGCGACCAGGGTGACCAGGCCGGCGCGGGCCAGGTAGCCGCCGTCGCCGGCGCCGATCAGCACCCCGTCGAGCACGAACACCACGCCGGCGACCGGCTGCCCGAGCGCGGCCACCAGGAGCACCGGCACCAGCAGGTCGCGCACGTCGCCGTCGCCGGTGAACAGGGCACCGAGCACCGGGCTCGCGGCCGCGAGCAGCAGCCCGGTCGCCACCCCGCTGAGCGCGCCCCAGCGGACCATCCTCCTCGTGGTCTCGCGCACGGCGGTGACGTCGCCGGCGCCGAGGGCCCGACCGGTCAGCGCCTGGGCCGCGATGGCGATCGCGTCGAGCACGAAGGCCAGGAACGTCCAGAGCGTCATCGCGAGCTGGTGGGTCGCCAGGTCGACCTCCTGCTCGCGGGCGCCGGTCGCGGCCAGGGTCACGACGTACGTCGTGAGCAGCAGCGCGGCGCGCAGGGTCAGGGTGCGGACCACGAGCGGGACGCCGGCGCGTCCGGCCGCACGGATCCCGGGCAGGTCGGGGCGCAGCGAGGCGTCGTGGGCACGGGCGGCGCGGGTGACCACCACGAGGAAGGCCGCCGCGCTGGCCGCCTGGGCGAGCACCGAGCCGAGCGCCGATCCGGCGATGCCCATCCCGGCGGGATAGACGAGCACCAGGTTGAGCACCACGTTGAGGGCGTTGCCGCCGACCGCGACCACGAGCGGGGTGCGGGTGTCCTGGAGGCCCCGGAGCACGCCGGTGGCGGCCAGCATCAGCAGCAGTGGCGTGGTGCCGAGGAACGCGATCCGCAGGTACGTCGCGGCCGGGTCGGTCACCGACTCGGAGGCGCCGAACAGGTGGACGACCGGGTCCGCGAGCAGCACTCCGAGGATGGTGACGACCACGCCGATGCCGGCCGCCAGCCACAGCCCGTCGACGCCCTGGGCGAGCGCCCCGCGCAGGTCGCCGGCCCCGAGCCGGCGGGCCACCCCGGCGGTCGTGCCGTAGGCCAGGAAGATGCACAGCCCGACCACCGTCTGCAGCACCGCGGCCGCGATGCCGAGGCCGGCCAGCGGCGCGGTGCCGAGGTGGCCGACGATGGCGGCGTCGGCGAGCAGGAACAGCGGCTCGGAGACCAGGGCGAGGAAGGCCGGCACTGCCAGGCGCAGGATCTCCCGGTCCCGTGCCCGGTCCCGTGCCCGGGGTGGGACGGTCATGGCGTCGACCTAGTCATGGTAAGACTCAGGATGCTCGGTCACTCCCAACCGGACTAGTTATCAACACCTGTGGATGAACTCTGGATAACCTGCTGCGGGCGCTATGTCGACAAAGCGTGCGGGTGATCGGCGGATGGCCGGAAGATCAACCCGGATCCGCGCCGAGAATTTTCCCATGCACAGCTGTGGGGAAGTGTTCTCGCAGGTCAGCGGCGTGCCGCGGGCGCACGAGGCGCGGCTGTCCACAGCGCGCTCCCCAAACTGTGCACACCTCGCCGCGTGTCGTCCACGGCGCGCCGGGGGTTATCCCCAGGAGCGCCCCGAGCCTGTGGATAGGCCACTGTCGCTGACCGGCCCGGGGCGCGTACGGTCCCAAGGTCGTCGGGTCGTCTCCCGCCAGTAGCACCGCCAGGAACCCTGCCAGGAAACCGTCAGGAGACACGGCGGTGTCGGTGGCTGCTCGTAGCGTCGGCGTCGTCAGCAGGGGTCGGACGGGTGCGATCAGGAGGGCACGTTGAGCGTCACCGAGCAGGGCCCGCGCGGGCTGCCGGAGCCGCCGATCGACGACTGGGGCGATGGTCCGGCGTCGTACGCCCCGGGCGAGCGGCCGCGGTCGCCGGGCGACCGGACGCCGCCGCAGGACATGGCCGCCGAGCAGTCCGTGCTCGGCTCCATGCTGATCTCCAAGGACGCCATCGCCGACGTCGCGGAGGTGCTGCGCGGGGTCGACTTCTATCGGCCCTCGCACGAGACCGTCCACGACGCGATCATCGACCTGTACGGCCGCGGCGAGCCGGTCGACATGGTGACCGTCGCCGCCGAGCTGCAGCGCCGCGGCGAGCTCCAGCGGGTCGGGGGCGCGCCGTACCTCCACACGCTCTCCGCGAACGTGCCGATCGCGGCGAACGCCGGCTACTACGCCGAGATCGTGCGCGAGAAGGCGATCCTGCGCCGCCTGGTCGACGCCGGCACCAAGATCGTGCAGATCGGCTACGCCGGCGAGGGCCAGGTCGACGACATCGTCGACACCGCCCAGGCCGAGGTCTACAAGATCACCGACCGTCGCTCCGCGGAGGACTACGCGCCGCTGAGCGACATCATGGACGGCGTCCTCGACGAGATCGAGGCGATCGGCAACCGCGAGGCCGGGCTCTACGGGGTCCCGACCGGCTTCGCCGACCTCGACGACCTCACCAACGGCCTCCACGCCGGACAGATGATCATCGTCGCGGCCCGCCCGGCGATGGGTAAGTCGACGCTGGCGCTCGACCTGTGCCGGGCCGCGTCGATCCACAACAACCTCACCAGCGTGTTCTTCAGCCTGGAGATGACCCGCTCGGAGATCACCATGCGGCTGCTCTCCGCCGAGGCGAAGGTGCCGCTCAACCACATCCGCAACGGCAACATGAACGACGACGACTGGGCCAAGCTGGCCCGCAAGATGGGCGAGGTGTCCTCGGCGCCGATGTTCATCGACGACTCGCCGAACATGACGATGATGGAGATCCGCGCGAAGGCGCGGCGGCTCAAGCAGCGCCACGACCTGCGGCTGATCGTCATCGACTACATGCAGCTGATGACCTCGGGCAAGAAGGTCGAGTCCCGCCAGCTGGAGGTCTCGGAGTTCTCCCGGCAGATCAAGCTGCTGGCCAAGGAGCTCAGCGTCCCGATCATCGCGCTCTCCCAGCTCAACCGTGGTCCCGAGCAGCGCGGCGACAAGCGCCCGATGATGAGCGACCTGCGCGAATCGGGTTCTTTGGAGCAGGACGCCGACATGGTGATCCTCCTGCACCGCGACGACGTCTACGAGAAGGAGTCGACCCGCCCCGGCGAGGCCGACCTGATCGTGGCCAAGCACCGCAACGGCCCGACCAGGGACATCACCGTTGCGTTCCAGGGCCATTACTCACGCTTCGTCGACATGGCCCACTGAGCGCTGCGCAAGCGCAGCGGCATCTTCTCTGCCGAGCACGCCCGCTGAGCGCCGGCGCGATGTCGAGGCGCGATGTCGAGGCGCGTCAGGCGCCGAGGGTCCGTTCGGTAGCCGCGCCGACGAGCGTGGACGCCGCCCGGAGCGCTCGGGTCCGGTCGGCGTCGCCGATGAACTTCGACCCGTAGTGCGCGCCGGGCTTGAGCCGGACGAGCTTCGCGAGCTCGGCGCCGAGCTCGCGGTCGACGCCGGCGAGGACCTTCGCGGCCTCGCCGTGGTTGTCGCCGGCGTATCGGGACCCGGTCGCGGACAGGCAGATGGCGTCGCCTGCGGCGATGCCGGCCAGGGCCGCGATCCCGACGATCACGTTGTTCGCGGTCGCGCCTTCCTCGGTCGCGACGAGCTCGGCGGCCTCGAGGTACTTCGCTGCGATCTTGCGCCGGTTCCGGGCATCGCCGGGACCGCCTCTCGCCATCCTCCGCGACGGGCTCATCGGCCCGCCCCCGCCTCGGCGTGCGGACCGAGCCGGGCGAGCAGGCTGCGCAGCGGTTCGCCGGACAGGTTGAGCGCGTCCTCCCGCCACGAAGAGACCACCTGCTCCTCACCACCGTCGCCGTGCTCACCGCTGCCGAGGGCGCGGAGCATGGCCTCCTCGGTCGTCTCGAACCACGACAG
This sequence comes from Nocardioides sp., assembly GCF_030019515.1. Taxonomy (GTDB): domain Bacteria; phylum Actinomycetota; class Actinomycetes; order Propionibacteriales; family Nocardioidaceae; genus Nocardioides. Next base: position 8,729 of record NZ_JASEEQ010000008.1, read on the forward strand.
CGGGTTCCCCGTCCACCGCGACACGCGCTGTTCGAGGTCGGCGAGCTGATGCTGCCAGGTCTGGTCGTCCTCGGCGACGTCGGACGGGCGGACCACGAGCACGTCGATGTCGGAAGCGGGTCCGGCCTCACCGCGAGCCAGCGACCCGAACAGGGACGCGTGGACGGCCGGAACCTCCCAGGAGCCGATCTGTTCGCGCAGGCGAGCCAGGAGTGTTTCGCGGGCGGTGACGGCCTCGAGGACGGGCCGGGCGAGGAGATGGTCGCGGTTGAGGGTGTAGAGGCGGGCGTTGCCGGCCGGCTGGACGTCGACCAGACCGTGATCGGCGAGCCGGTCGAGAACCTTCTGGACGGCCGGGTGCGTGCCACGGCGGGCGAGCTCGGCGATCCGGCGTCCGGTCAACGGCTGCTCGGTGCGCGCAAGCACGGTGAGCGTCTCGGCGTCCAGCGTCGGGACGAGGCTGCTCAGCGGTTGGGTCAGGTCCACGGCCCCATACTGTCGCCGGCACTTACCAAGTGGCAAGAATACACAACATACGGTAAGTGTGCTTTCCAAGGCTGTGGAGCTTCGACGTCCCGGAGCCCAGACGGCGGGGGTCAGGCTGCGCCCGGCTCGGGCGCGGCTCCGGGCTCGAGGAAGACGTAGCGCCGGAAGACCCAGAAGCGGGCGGCGGTGCTCAGGCCGAGGCCGATCACGTTCGCCGACAGGTTGTCCGCCCACACGTCGGAGAGCCCCAGCAGGTACCGGCTGACCGTCAGGCACAGCACCGGGATCGCCATCGTCGCTGCCCCGAGGCCGAAGAAGCGCAGCACTCCCTGGACCGGGTCCTCGACCTCGCGGTGGCGGAACGCCCACAGTCGCATGCCGGCGTACGCCACCGCGCCGGCGACGACGTTGGCCAGGACGTACGCCGGGATCGGCTGGTGCCGCATCGGCGCGGCGTCGAGCAGGGTGCCGTGCACGAGGGCGTTGAAGCCCACGACGGAGACCGCGGTCGCGAGCCCGCCGACCGTGAGGAACCGGGCGATCTCGCTGAGCAGGTGCCCGGCGCGGGGGACGGGAGGTGCCGGCACGCTTCCGAGGCTACCCACGAACCTGGTCCGGGACGGTCGGGGAGTCACCGCCGGCGCAACGGCCCGGACATGGCGTAGATCCCGGCGCCGAGGGTGCCGACCACCGCCAGGTGCGGGCCGAAGGACTGGGCGGCGACCAGCGAGGCGAGGGTGCCCTGGGCGGCGAGCAGCCAGCGCCGCACCTGGCTGCTCGCGGCGCGACCCGTGCAGCACCAGGCGGCGAAGTGCTCGCAGTTGTAGCGGACCAGGTGGTAGCCCATCGAACCCAGCCGGGACTCGGCCTGACGGACCGTGTCCTCGGGACGGAGTCGAGTCTCGTAGGAGCGGACCCGTACCTCGGACCCGGCGGCGAACACGTCCAACGGCGTGCGTGTGACGCGGCGGACGCTCCCCCGCGGGCCGGCGTAGTGGATCACCGATCCGTCACCGCAGTCGATCCCGTGGTGGGTATAGCGGCGCCCCCGGCACACGTAGACGTGATCCCCGCGCGCCACCACCGTCACCTCGTCCCACGTCGTCCGGGCTCGGCCCCGGACTGCGATCCTACGCGGGGATCAGCCCAGCAGGTCGCGCAGCACGACCGCCTGGTTGTGCTCGGTGTCGCGGGCGCCGAAGAGCAGCGTGACGACGCGGTGCTCGTCCCGGATCGCACGGAGCCGGGCCAGCGCGTCCGACCCGTCCAGCTCGGCGCGGTAGCGCTCGGCGAACTCCGTGAACCGCTCGGGGTCGTGCCCGAACCAGCGCCGCAGGTCGGTCGACGGGCCGACGTCCTTGAGCCACTCGTCGTAGGCCGCGTCGGCCTTGCTCAGGCCGCGCGGCCAGACCCGGTCGACGAGGACCCGGTGCCCGTCGGCCTTCGCCGGGTCGTCGTAGACCCGCTTGATGCGAACGGCGGACTTCGGTGCCACGCCTGCCAGGCTACGCCCCGCCCTACGATCGCCGACGTGAGCGTGAGGAGGGTGGCCGTGGCCGGCGCGACCGGGCTGATCGGCTCCCAGGTGGTGCGGTTCGCCGCGGCCGCCGGCCATCAGGTGGTCGGGCTCAGCCGCAGCGGCGGCGTCGACCTCACCGACCCGGCCGCCCTCGGCGACCACCTCCGAGACGTCGACGCAGTCGTCGACGTGACTCGGCCCCCGACGATGGACCAGCAGGCCGCGACGCGGCTCTTCACCGAAGTCGCGAGGAACCTCGGCACCGCGGCCCGGGCCGCCGGGGTGCGGCGTACGGTCGTCCTCTCGATCGTGGGGATCGAGGAGAGCCAGGACTTCGGCTGGTACGTCGCCACGCTCGCGCACGAGCGCGCCACCCGCGAGCACGCGCCCGGCCCCCGGGTGCTGCGCTCGACCCAGTTCCACGAGTTCCCCGGACAGGTGCTCGCGCGCTCCCGTCGTGGCGATCGCGCGGAGATCATGGACCTGCCCACCCAGCCGGTGGCCTCCGCGGAGGTCGCGCGGCTCCTGGTCGAGCTGGCGACCCAGGACCTCGACCCCGACCGGGGCGGCGACGTCGAGGTCGCCGGCCCCCGGCGCGAGAGCCTGGTGGACCTGGTGCGGCGGCTGGTCGCGCTGCGCGGAGAGCACGTCGAGGTCGTGCCCGCACCCGCCGCGGCCAGCATGGCCGGCGGCTCGGTACTGCCCGGTCCGCACGCCCTGATCCGCGGTGAGGACTGGGAGACGTGGGCCCGGGCGGCGGTGGCCGCCGGCCGGGCCTGAGCCGCGTCGAGCCTCGGCGACCGCTACGGCCGCACGTTGTGGTTGAGCGCGAAGACGTTGCCCGGGTCGTAGGCCCGCTTCACCTCGGCGAGGCGGGCATACGTCGCCGGCGGGTACGCCGCCGCCACGTCCTCGAGCGTCGCCGAGCCCTGGAAGTTCACGTAGCTACCGGTGCCCCGGGCCGCCACGGCTCGCCACGGCACCAGTGCCTCGGCGACCTCCGCGTCGGTGCTGGCGCCGGACAGCACCACCATCCCGACGACCATCGCCTCGGCGTCCCGGTGGGCGAACGCGGTCGCGTCGGCCGGTACCCGCGCGAACGCGCCGCCGAGGCTGCGCACCGCGACCGCCCGGGGCGGCCCGGGGATCTCGTGCAGACCGACGACCTCGGCGATCACGTCCTCGTCGAGCGCGGGCACCAGGGTGTTGCGGCCCACCAGGCGCACACCCGGCGGGTGCTGGGCGTCCTCGAGGACCTCCGCGTACCGGCACTCGCGGATGCTCGCCTCGGTGACCGTCCCGAGCTCGAGCAGCGGCTCGATCGCGGCGTCCGCGTCCGCCGCGGTGGCGCCGGGGTCGCCGGCGTAGCAGAGCAGGACCGTCGCGGTCGCGGCCGCGCCGGGGACTCGAGGCGCCAGCACCAGGGTGCTGGACAGCTCCTCGGGGGCGGTCCGCATCGCGTCCCGCCACCGGCGCAGCAGCCCGGCGGCGTCGTCCAGCGCGTAGGTCACGGTCCCGTGATGCACGGTCGTGACCGGCCGGGCGACGAAGTCGAAGGACACCACGACGCCGAAGTTCCCCCCGCCGCCGCGCAACGCCCAGAACAGCTCGGGGTGCTCGTCCGCGGACGTCACCAGCACGCGGCCGTCCGCGGTCACCACCCGGGCTCCGACCAGGCTGTCGATGGCCAGGCCGTGCCGGCGCACCAGCCACCCGACCCCGCCGCCGAGGGTAAGGCCCCCGACGCCGACGGCGGCGGTGTCGCCGGAGGTGATGCCCCAGCCGTGCGGGTCGAGCGCCGCGGCGACCTGTCCCCAGCGCGCGCCGCCGCCGACGCGGACCAGCCGGCGCGCATGATCGACGACCTCGACGGCGTCCAGGCGGCCGAGGTCGATGACCAGGCCGCCGTCGTTCGTGCTGTGTCCCACGGGGCTGTGCCCGCCCGAGCGCACGGCCACCGCGAGGCCACGGCGTACGGCGTGGTCCAGCGCGGCCGCGACCTCGTCCGGGTCCCGCGGCCGCACGATCAGCGCAGGCTCTCCGGTCGCGAAGAACACCCGGGCGGCGTCGTCGTAGCCGTCGTCACCGGGTCGTAGCGACTCGAGGGCCAGCTCGGTCGTCTCCTGAAGGCTCATCGTCTTCTCCTCGTCCTCGGCCGGTCGGTCCGGTCACAGGTCAGATCCTCGGCGGACCTTCGGTGCCGCCGCGTCGCCCGAGGGGTGTCTCTTCCGGCTGCCAGCGGGGCGGGTGGCCGGTGCCTCGACCACCTCGCCGGGCGCAGTGCCGGCGTACTCCGGCGGCGCAGCTGTGCGGGTCCGTCACCATGACGACGAAGGAGCCGCCGCGGATCTGACAGTCGACCTACCGCCCACGGAGTAGGGCGGGCGTACTCCCGCCGCGCGATGTGGACGGCCGACCACGGCCCTACCCTCGAGACCATGCGCACCGATCGGGGATGGCGACGGTTCTACGCGACCGGCTGGCTGGTCTCGGCGGCCGCCGGGCTGGCCGCCTTCGCGCAGTGGCACGCCTACGTCCGCGAGGTCGAGCGGCGCGCCGAGGAGGCCGAGCGCACCCGCGACGAGGTCGCCCGCCGCCGGGCCGTGGAGGAGCGGCTCCGGATCGCCCGAGACCTGCACGACTCGCTGACCCACAGCATCTCGGTGATCAAGGTCCAGGCCGGCGTCGCTGCCCACCTGGCGAGGAAGAGCGGCGAGGAGCCGTCGGCCGCGCTGCTCGCGATCCAGGAGGCGAGCACCGACGCCGTGCGCGAGCTGCGCTCGACGCTCGACGTGCTACGCCGCGACGAGATCACGGCCGGCAACGGGCTGGACCGGCTGCCGGAGCTGGTCGAGCGCGCGCGGTCCTCCGGCCTGCCGATCACGTACACGGTGCGCGGAGTGGTGCGCCCACTGCGACCGGAGGTCGAGCAGGCGGCGTACCGGGTGGTCCAGGAGGCGCTGACCAACGTCACCCGGCACGCCGGTCCCGCGGCCGCCGCGGTCGAGGTCAGGTACGGCGCGGCCGCGGTCATCGTCCGGGTCGACGACGACGGAGCCGGGTCGCCGCGGCCGCCGGTGCCGGGCTACGGCCTGGTGGGGATGCGCGAACGGGTCACCGGCGTGGGCGGGCGGCTGCGTGCCGAGCCGGGCGGCTCGCGCGGATTCACCGTCGTCGCCGAGCTGCCCGCGGACGCGGCTCCGGGACCCGCGTCGTGACCCCGGCTTCGAGTCCGGAGGTGACCCCGGCTGTGACCCCGGCTGTGACCCCGGATGTGACCCGGGCGGTGATCCGGGTGGTGCTGGTCGACGACCAGCCGCTGATCCGGAGCGGGATCCGCGCCCTCCTAGACGCCGAGGACGACATCGAGGTGGTGGGGGAGGGCGCCACCGGTCTCGACGGTGTCGCGCTCGCGCTCGCACACCGGCCCGACATCGTCCTGATGGACGTCCAGATGCCCGAGATGGACGGGATCGAGGCCACCCGCCGGATCGCGAGCGACGAGCAGCTCGCCGAGGTGTCGGTGGTGATGCTGACCAACTACGGGCTCGACGAGTACGTCTTCAACTCCCTGCGGGCGGGTGCCGCCGGCTTCGTCGTCAAGGACACCGAGCCCGCCGACCTGGTGGAGGCACTGCGCGTGACGGTGCGCGGGGACGCGCTGCTCTCCCCGACCGTCACCCGCAGGCTGATCAGCGAGTTCGCGGCCCGGCCGGCTGATGCGCTCCCCTCGGCGGAGCTGAGCTCCCTCACCAACCGGGAGCGGGAGGTCGTGGCGCTGGTGGCCCACGGGCTGAGCAACGACGAGATCGCCGAGCGGATGGTGCTCAGCCCGATGACCGCGAAGACGCACGTGAGCCGGGCGATGACGAAGCTCGGGGCACGGGACCGCGCGCAGCTGGTCGTGTTCGCCTACCAGTCCGGACTGGTGGTGCCTCGCCGACCCTGACGGAGACGCGGCCGGGCGGCACGGATCGCTGGTCAGGCGGCCCGCGGACCGTGATCCGAGCCGACCCGCCGACCGACGTGCCGGTGGGTGGACAGGAACCGCTCCGGCGCCGGCAGGTCGATGTCGCCGCTGTCGATCCAGCGCAGCGAGGCCTGGCGGGCGCGGTGCACGAGCTCGGCGCCGTGGCTGAAGTCGGCGGCCGAGACCCGCAGCGGGCAGAGCGGCGGCAGCACCTTGAGGCTCGCGACCCCGGCCAGCGCGGCGACGTCGCGGGCCTGCCGCTGCTCGATGAGCAGGGTCAGGGCGTGCAGGGCGGTCCCGAGGGCGGAGGACGGTGGCGCCGGGAGGGCGCACGCGCTCCCCGCCGGGAGCACGTAGATCAGCGTCGCGCCCAGGTCGACGGCCTCCGCGAGGCCGGTGCGGTGCGCCACCCCGCCGTCGACCAGGTACCGGTCCCCCAGCTGGTCGTCGGCCAGCACGACCGGCGGGAACACCCCGGGGATCGCGGCGCTGGCCAGCACCGCGGCGACCAGCGGGCCCGAGGAGAGCGTGACGTTCTGGCCGGTGATCAGGTCGGCGGTGACCAGGTGGGTGGGCACCAGCGCGTCCTCGAGCCGGGCGCCGCCGGCGTGGCCGGCGACCAGGGCGCGCAGCCGCTCGGAGGAGGTCACCGCCGGGGCCTGCCCGAGGAGGCCGCGCAGCGCGGTCCGGATCTCGAGTGGGAACACGTCGCTGCGCCGCAGCCGGGTCCAGACGCCCTCCAGCCCGGCGAGCGAGTCCGTGGCGGTGCCGTGCACGGCCAGCCAGGCGGCGTTCATCGCGCCGGCGGACGTGCCGACCAGGAGGTCGGGCTCGATGCCACGGGCCGCCAGGGCCTGCAGCATCCCGACCTGGACGGCGCCGAGACTGCCGCCGCCGGAGAGGACGAACGCGGTCGTCATCGTCGGCCTCGACTCAGCCCGCGTCGGCGATGAGCAGGTCCCGCAGCGCCTCGGCCTCCTCGGCGCAGGCGCCGCACCCGCGCAGGTGCGCCTCGAGAGCCGGGTCGCGGTGCTGCGGGTCCGCGAGCCGGCGCTCGACGTACTCGTCGAGCAGCGCGAAGCAGTCGTCGCACGACAGGTAGGGGCTGGTGTCCACCAGCAGGCGGGAGATCGTCGCGGGGTCGAGGCTGCGGTTCGGGCGGGTCATGAGGTGCTCCGGTCGGGGCGGGGGTCGAGGTGGCCGCCGGTGATGAGCGCGGCGCGCAGGCGGCGGCGCGCGTCGTGCAGGGCCTTGTAGAGCGCGTTGCGGGTGGTGCCGAGGCGGTCGGCGAGGACGTCGATCGGCACCTCCTCCACCACCAGCGCCAGCAGCACGCGGCGCTGGTGCGGCGTGAGCTCCGAGGCGATCGCGGCGCCGACGGCGCGCGCGAGCTGGCTCGCCTCGGTGACCGCGGCCGGCGAGGGCGAGCTGTCCACGAGCGTGAACGTGTCCGGCAGCGGGACCTCGCGGTGCCGCCAGGCCTGGCGGCGTACGGCGACGCCGGCGTGGAGCACCCCGAACTTGTACGCCCAGGTGGTGAACCGGCTGCGGCCCTCGAAGCTCCCGAGCTGACGCAGCACCGCGACCAGGGCGTCGTCGGCCGCCTGCTGGGCCAGGTCCTCGAGCTCGCCCGGGCCGGCGCCCGGCAGCAGGTCCCGCAACCGCCAGACCTGGTGCCGGGTGGCGCGCACCAGGAGACTGCGGAGGCTCTGCAGCGCGAGCTGGCCGGCCGGGCCGTCGTCGTCGAGGTCCGTGATCCAGGCGTCGTCCGCGGGCGGGGGGACCACCTCGGGACTGGTGGGGTTCACAGTGGTCACGGTGCCACCTCCCGGGGCAGCGGCGCCAGGATCCGGACGGCCAGGTCGGGCGGGCAGCCGCGGTCGACCAGCTCGAGCAGCGCATGCAGGTCGAAGCGGGAGTCGGCGGCCACCGTGTCGGCGAGCGCCCCGGGGAAGCCGGCCTCGAGGAGCCGGCAGCGCCGCCAGCTCCGGACATCGGTCGGAGGGCCGCTGCGGCAGCGCGGCGTCTCGTGCGACTGGTGGATGGTCATGCCCTGTTGGTGTCGGACCAGGGCACCGGTCTTACCGGGTCCGCGGGACGAGTCGCCGACTGATCTGGACCAGTTGCCGGTCGGGTCGAGCCGCAGGGTAAGACCGGCGCCGCCGCCGACACCAAGACCGGCATGACGCTCCCGACGACGACGCCACCGCGACCGTTCGCACTCGCCCGGCGCCGGATCGTCGTACCGGCCGCCGACCTGACGGCGCTCGCCTGCGCCGTCTCGGCCGGCGTGCACGGCGCCCTGATCGGCCCGCACCTGGAGGAGTCGGAGGCCATGGCGGTCGCGTTCGTGGTCGCCACCGTCGCGCTCGCGCTCGCCGCTGTCGGCGAGGCCATGGCGCCGACCCCGTGGCTCTCGGTCGCCACCGCGGCGCTGTTGGCCGGCACGGCCGCGGCGTACCTGCTGGCGCGCACCACGGGCATCCCGGTCCTCACCGCCCACCCCGAGCCGTTCGACGCCCTCGGCGTGGCGACGTCCGCGCTCGAGCTGGTGGGAGCCGTCCTGGCTCTCGTGCACCTCAACCCAAGGAGAAACCGATGAACCCATCCATCCTCGCCCGCCGCCGCGGCGGCTTCGTCGCCCTGCTCGCCGGGCTCGCCCTCGCCACGGCGGTCGCGACCGGGGTCGTGGACACCGAGCACTCGCCCTCGGCAGCGCACGAGGCCCACAGCGCCAGCCACGCCACGGACGGCCACGCCACGGACAGCCACGCGGCGGAGGGCCACGCGGCGCGGGCCAGGACCATCTCGAAGGCGCGGTTCCACGACCAGATGCGCAAGCTCTGGGAGGACCACGTCACCTGGACGCGGCTCGCGATCGTGACCTTCGCCGACGGCTCCGCCTCGTTCGACGCCACCGCCGGCCGGCTGCTGAGGAACCAGGAGGACATCGGGGACGCCATCAAGCCCTACTACGGCAAGGCTGCCGGCGACCAGCTCACCGCGCTGCTGAAGGACCACATCACGATCGCGGTCCGCCTGCTCCAGGCCGCCAAGGACGGTGACGACGCCGGGTTCCAGCAGGCTCACGACGACTGGTACGCCAACTCCGACGACATCGCCGACTTCCTCGCCAAGGCGAACCGACGCTCGTGGCCGCGGGACGCGATGCGCGCGGCGATGAAGACCCACCTCGACCAGACCCTCGCCGAGGCGTCCCACGAGCTCACCGGGGACTACGCCGCGAGCGTGGCGGACTACGACGAGATCCACCACCACATCCTGATGATGGCCGACACGCTCAGTCGCGGCATCGTCCGCGCCTTCCCGCACCGCTTCCACTGACGGACCGTCGTCCGTCTCGGACCCGGCTCAGGCGGCGGGTGTCACGCACCCGCCGCCGGAGCCGACCAGCTCGAGGCCGGCGAGGTCGCCGGCCCCCCACCGGTCCAGGCCGTAGCCGATCGACGGGGACATCAGCTGGGCCTCGTCTCCGGTGACGTGCATCAGGCCCACGGCGTGCCCGACCTCGTGCATCAGCGCCGCCACCCGGGTCAGGCCCTCACCCGCGCCGGGCTTGAGGTCCTTGTTGAACGCCGTGTTGATCGTGACCCCGCCCTGGTAGATCTGGCGCACCGGGCGCCCGGCCGGATCGACGGCGGTGCCCGCGCGGAACTCCGGCCCGCCCACCCCGAGCGTCCCGGCCGGGAACAGCCCGCGCATCTGCGCGGGATCGGCCCAGGCGATCACCAGGTCCGCCACGGCGGGGTCGAAGGTGTCGCTGGTCGCGAACGGCACCACGGTGGTCGGGCCGCGGTAGTCGAACCGGAGCCCGGTGGCCTGGGTGATCTGCTCCAGCGCCGTCCGCACGTCAAGGAGCACGCCGGGCGGCGCCTTCGCCGTGTTCACCCGGTAGCTGATCGGCGCGCACGGGTTCCACCGGCCGACCGGGGACGGGCTGACGAAGACATAGCTGCTCGCCCGGCCGGCCGGCGTGTAGTCCGGCACCACGACGACCGACTGGCCCGGCGTCTCGAGTGCGACGGTCCCGTTCGCCGTGATCCGCACCCGGTAGTCACCGTGGGAGAGGTACGTCGTCGGCAGGTCCAGGCTGAACGTGCCGGCTCCGGTGACCGGGGTGCTGGCGATGTCGGACCACCGGCCGGCGACCTGCTGCTGCAAGGCGGCGGTCGCCCGGGTCAGCCGGGTCGCGAGGGTTCCGACCACCGCCTGCTTCGAGCCGACCAGCACCTCCGCGCCGGGCCAGACGAGCGTCAGCCCGGGATAGCTGACCGTCGCCGGACCGACCGGCTTCCACACGGCGCTGAAGGTGGCCGGCGGGGAGGCGGCCGACGGCGCGCCGGGGGCCTTGTCCAGCCGGATCCGGAAGCGGCGCGGCTCGTTGACCCGGTCCAGGGTGAGCTCGAGGCGGAACCGGCCGGTGGCGTCCGTGCGCGTGTCCTTGAGGTAGCCCCACACCCTGCTGTCGATCGCCTGCTCCTCCAGGTACACCCAGCGCGACGCACCGTTGCTGGGCACCGGCGCCGAGCCGCTGATCGTCACCGGCTGGCCCTGCACCGGCGTGCGGTTCCCCCAGTCCACCTCCAACCGGGTGCTGCCCTGAGCCTGGCCCTCGGTCAGCAGCTGCCCGGGCAGGTGTTCCTCGACCGGGCCCACGGAGGTGGGTCCCGAGGCGGTGGCTGTGGGCGCGGCCGGTGGTCGGGCCGGGCCGGCGTCGACCGGGGAGGCCCCGACCTGCGCGGCGGCAGCGGAGAGGACCACCGTCGCCGCCGTCAGCAGCACCGTCGCGACGAGCAGTCGCCGGTGGTGGGTCGGCCTGCGAGCCGAGGTGCGAGCGGCCGGCTGTGGGCGTGCGGGCGCGCTCGATCGCATCGCGGACATCCATGTCCCCTTTGTCGTCGAAATCCGTTTCGGACGCCGTTCAGATCGGCCGAACCGGGCCGCGCTTGAGGAGCCGACGCGAGGTGATCGGATCGGCCCACCCCGGTGCTGCTGGTCGCCGCGCGACTCGCAGGCTGTCCCCATGACCCGGTCCCGGCCCGCGATCGGGCTCCGTCCCTACGACCCCGGGACGGGGTTCGGTGGCGGCCTGGCCCTCGGCTCGACGAGGAAGTGGCGGCCGGCTGCTACCCGCAGACGACCGCCGAGGACACCGGGGCCGTGGCGTTCTTCGAGCGGATGGGGTTCGCCCGGCACGGCCCGAACCCGGTGGTGCCCGGGCTCCGGTACGGCGGACGCGGGCTGCACCAGCAGACGATGGTCCGCCCGGGCCCCGAGGGCTGAGGACCGGCTATCGGTCGCGCTGCCGGCGCCACTCCTCGGCGAGCAGGGCGTAGCCGTACCCGTCGAGCCACCGGCCCGAGCGGTGCAGGGAGTCACCGACGTTGTGCGACTCCCGGCGCATCCCGACGCGCTCCATCAGCCGCCAGGACGCGGTGTTGTCGGCGAAGCACAGCGCGACGACCCGGCGCAGCCCGAGCTCCTCGAAGCAGATCCGCAGCAGCTCGGCGACCGCCTCGGTCGCGTACCCCTGGCCGGCGTACTGCGGGTCGAGCGACCAGCCGAGCTCCGCCTGCACGCCGACGGCGTGCGCGGCGACCTCGCCCTGCGCCCAGGCGTCCTCGATGCGCACCATCAGGTCGCCGATCACGCGGCCGTCCCGCTCGACGACCAGCGTGCTGGCGAGCCGGCCGGGGTCGAGGAACTGCTCGGCGTACCGGTCCCCGTCCTCGGCGGTCCAGGTGACCCATTCGCCGACCTCGGGCAGCCGCCGGAACGACCAGGTCGCGTCGAGGTCGTGCGGGGTCGCGCGCCGGATCCGCAGCCGCTCGGTGCGGACCGGCCACCCGACGGCGCTGAGGTCCTGGGGCACGGGCCCCAGTGTGCCGCTCGCGAGCCGGGCCCGCCCCAGGGTTTCGAGGCCGGCGCTCCGAGAAGCCGGCACCGGACTGCTACGCGCAGCCCTCCTTGTAGGTGCCGAGGGTGGTGCGGGGTGCGTCGGTCGAGCGGGCGTTGGGCTTGCGCAGCGTCCAGTACCGCAGCCAGTCCATCTGCATCCGGCTCTGGTTCATCCGCTTGTGGCCGACGCCCTCCATCGTGAAGCGCACGGCGAACGGCACCCCGGTCAGGGCGTCCTTGCGGCGCTCGCTGCTGATCACGTGGGCGTCGACGAACCACGAGATCCGCCGCGGCGTGACCTCGACCGCGAACGTGTGCCACTGGTCGTTGTGCAGGCCCAGGCCCTTGCGGGCGAAGTAGCGGTGGTCGGGCCGGCTGCGGATGTAGTGGCTGACCATCGTCTTGTTGGGCGTGTACGCCTCGAGCGCGATGTTCTTCGCGCCGCAGTACTGCGGGCGCTTGCCGGCCGGGATCAGCTCGGTGAGCACCCGGTAGTCGTGCCCGCCGTGGTCGTACTGCCGCGAGCGGAGCCGGATCTCCCAGCGGCCGGTCGCGTGACCCTTGGTGATCTGGGTGGCGCTGACCGTGCCGCGCTTGGCGGTGTTGAGGGTGAGCATGCCGTGCTGGTTGCGCACCAGGCCCGGTCCCTCCACCCGCCACTGCGACTTCTTCAGCGGCCCGACGAAGCGGTAGTCCACGGGCGCCTTGCCCCAGCCGTAGGTGCTGCCGGCGTGCACCGGCCCCGGGACGCCGGCGTGGTGGGCGTCCGCGGGCGATGTGGCCGGACCGAGGGTCAGGCCCAGGGTCACGCTGAGGGCGGCGGCGAGGGTGCCCGACGCGGCCGCGAGGAGACGACGGGAGACGGTGCTCGTGCTCATGGTCGCCCAACGTATGTCGACGAACCCGCCGCGCGTCAATTCGCGGGTCGGCCGCCCGCTCCGCCGAGACCCCCTGAACCGGGTGTGTCCGACCGGGTCCCGCAGCCACCGGGGGTGCCTCGACGGGAGATCGGCCGGCTCAGGAGTCGAAGCCCAGCCCCAGGCCGTCGAGGGTCCGCAGGAACAGGTTGCGCCGGCCCTGGCGGTGGTCGGCGCGGTCCAGCGACCAGCGCGTCAGGGCGATGCCGGCGCTCGCGACCGGGCCGGGCGGGAACGGCACCGGCCGGCGCCGCACCATCTCCAGCTCGGTGCGCTCGGTCGTCAGGCCGGCCAGCCGGTCCAGCATCACCTCGGCGGCGAACCGGGTGGCGCCCACCCCGAGCCCGGTGAAGCCGGCGGCGTACGCCACCCGGCCCCGGGCGGCCAGGCCGTGGAACGCCGCGAACCGGGTGGAGGTGTCGATGGCGCCGGCCCACCGGTGGGTGAACGTGATCCCCTCGAGCTGCGGGAACACCGTGAGGAAGTGCGACGCCAGCAGCCGGAAGGTCTCGGGCCGCTCCTCGTGGGCGGCGTCGACCCGGCGGCGATGGATCGCGTCGTACCCGCCCCACAGGATCCGGTGGTCCGCGGTGAGGCGGGAGTAGTGGAACTGGTTGGCCAGGTCGGCGAGCCCCTGCCGGTGCGCCCACCCGATCGCGGCGCGCTGGGCGTCGCTGAGCGGCTCGGTCATCAGCACGTAGTCGTAGACCGGCACCGTCAGCGGCCGGACCCGCCGCAGCAGCGCGGGGAACACGTTCGTCGCGAGCGCCACCCGCTCGCTGGCCACCGCCCCGGCGGTGGTGCGCACCGTCACCGGACCGGCCCCGGACGAGTCGAGGCCGATCACCGGCGTCTGCTCGTGCACCTCCACGCCGAGGTCGGCCGCCACCCGCGCCAGCTCGCGGGCCAGCCGCGCCGGGTGCACCAGGGCGCAGTCCTCCCGGTCCCAGTCGCCGGCCAGGAACACCGGGCTGTCGATCTCGCGCCGTACGGCGTCGCGGTCGAGGAAGCCCGGTCCGAACGATCCGTCCGGCGCGCGCAGCCAGTCGACCTGGTGCTCCTCGACCGCGACGCTCAGCGTCCCCGTCCGCTCGAGCTGGCAGTCGATGCCGAGCGTGCGGACGTCCTCCTCGAGCGCGTCCAGGTTCTCCCGGCCGAGCCGCTCGAGCACGTCGTACTCCTCGGGCCACCGGGCCCGGCCGTTCTGCTCGCCGTGGGTCAGGCTCGCCTCGCAGAACCCGCCGTTGCGTCCCGACGCGGCCCAGCCGACGGTCTCGGCCTCGAGCAGCACCACCCGCGCACCCGGGTCGCGGCGCTTGGCGAGCAGCGCCGTCCACAGCCCGCAGTAGCCGCCACCGACCACGGTCAGGTCGGCCCGGCTCGCTCCGCGCAGGGGCGGGTACGGCGTGGCCGGGCCCGCGTCCTCGAGCCAGAAGACCGCGTGCCGCGACGGCGCGAGCGCCGCCTCGACGGCCGCGGCCGGGGGAGCCAGCCGCTCGTAGACGGTGGGCCGGGAGCCCCTAGGCCCGCGCATGGACGTCGCCCGCCTTGAGGGCGTCGTCCAGGATCGCGAGGCCCTCCCGCGCCTCCTCCTCGCTCATCGTGCACGGCGGCACGAGGTGGATCCGGTTGGTGTTCGAGAACGGGAGCATCCCGGCCGCCTTGCAGCCCGCGACCACCTCGCCGAGCGCGGTCGGCTCGAGCATCGCCCGGGTGGTCCGGTCGGCGACCAGGTCGATCGCCCAGAAGGCCCCCACGCCGCGGACGTCCCCGACGCACGGGTGCCGCTGGGCCAGCTCGGCCAGGCCCGGGCCGAAGACCTCGCGACCGAGCCGCTCGGCGTTCTCCACGATGCCCTCGTCGCGCATCGTGTGGATGGTGGCGACCGCGGCTGCGGTGGCGAGCGGGTGGCCGGAGTAGGTGAGCCCGCCCGGGTAGGGGCGGTGGGCGAAGGTGTCCGCGATCGGGTCGCTGATGATCACCCCGCCCAGCGGGACGTAGCCGGAGTTCACGCCCTTGGCGAAGGTGATCAGGTCCGGGGTGACGCCGTACCGGTCCAGCGCCAGCCAGGTCCCGGCGCGGCCGAAGCCGGCCATCACCTCGTCGAGGATCAGCACGATGCCGTGCCGGTCGCACAGCTCGCGGACGCCGGCCAGGTAGCCGGGCGGCGGCTCGAAGATCCCGGCCGTCCCGGGGATGGTCTCGAGCAGGATCGCGGCGATCGTGTCCGGGCCCTCGGCCTCGATCGTGCGCGCGAGGTGGTGCAGCGCCCGCTCGCACTCCTCCTCGGGCGTGGTCGCGTGGAACTCCGAGCGGTAGAGGAACGGCCCGAAGAAGTGCACGGCTCCGGCGGTCGCGGTGTCGTTGGGCCAGCGCCGCGGGTCGCCGGTCAGGTTGATCGCGGTCTGGGTGCCGCCGTGGTAGGAGCGGTAGGCGGTCAGCACCTTGAACCGTCCGGTGTGCAGCCGGGCCATCCGTACGGCGTGCTCGTTGGCGTCCGCCCCGCCGTTGGTGAAGAACACCTTCTCGAAGCCGTCGGGCGCGAGCCCGGCGATCAGCGCGGCCGCCTGGGAGCGCTGCTCGTTGGCGTGCTGCGGCGCGATCGTGCACAGCCGGTCGGCCTGCTCCTTGATCGCCGCGACCACCCGTGGGTGCTGGTGGCCGATGTTGGTGAAGACCAGTTGGCTGGAGAAGTCCAGGTAGCGCCGGTCGTCGGCGTCCCACACGTAGGAGCCGCGGGCGGCGGTGATCACCATCGGCGTGATCTCGGCCTGGGCGGACCAGGAGTGGAAGACGTGCTTGCGGTCCAGCTCGTACGCGCTGCTCATCGTCGCTTCCTCTCAGTGGTTCTTCGGGAAGGCCAGCTCGAGGCCGCCGGTGGAGCCGGGGTCGGGCCAGCGTGTGGTGACGACCTTGCCGCGGGTGAAGAAGTGCACGCCCTCGACGCCGTGCGCGTGGGTGTCGC
This sequence comes from Nocardioides sp., assembly GCF_030019515.1. Taxonomy (GTDB): domain Bacteria; phylum Actinomycetota; class Actinomycetes; order Propionibacteriales; family Nocardioidaceae; genus Nocardioides. The sequence goes on from NZ_JASEEQ010000008.1 coordinate 24,505, forward strand.
CGAACAGCGAGGCCTTCCAGCCGCCGAAGGAGTAGTAGGCCATCGGCACCGGGATCGGCACGTTCACGCCGATCATCCCGACCTGTACGTCCTGCTCGAAGGCGCGGGCGGCGCCGCCGTTGCTGGTGAAGATGGCGGTTCCGTTGCCGTAGCGGTTCGCGTTGACGAGCTCGATGGCGTCGGCGTAGGTCTCCGCGCGCACCACGCTGAGCACCGGGCCGAAGATCTCGTCGGTGTAGATGCTCATCCGCGGCGTCACGTGGTCGAACAGCGTCGGGCCCAGCCAGTGACCGTCCTGCTCGCCGTCCGCGTCGACCTTGCGCCCGTCGACGACGAGCGTGGCGCCCTCGGTCGCACCGGCGTCGACGTACGACGCCACCTTGTCGCGGTGCGCTGCGGTCACCAGCGGCCCCATGTCGGACTCCCGGGTGCCGTCGCCGACGCGCAGGCCCGTCGTCCGCGCGGCGATCCGCTCGACCAGGTCGTCGCCGGTGCCGCCCACCGCGACCACCACGCTGATCGCCATGCAGCGCTCGCCGGCCGAGCCGTAGCCCGCGCTGACCGCGGCATCGGCGGCCAGGTCGAGGTCCGCGTCGGGCAGCACCACCATGTGGTTCTTCGCGCCGCCGAGGGCCTGGACCCGCTTGCCCGCCCGGCTGGCCCGCTCGTAGACGTACTCGGCGATCGGGGTCGAGCCGACGAAGCTGATCGCCGCGACGTCCGGGTGGTCGAGCAGCCCGTCCACGGCGACCTTGTCGCCCTGGAGCACGGTGAAGACGCCGTCGGGCAGGCCGGCCTCCTGCCAGAGCCGGGCCATCCAGATCGCGGCGGACGGGTCCTTCTCGCTCGGCTTGAGCACCACCGCGTTGCCGGCCGCGATCGCGATCGGGAAGAACCACATGGGGACCATCGCGGGGAAGTTGAACGGGCTGATGATGCCGACCACGCCCAGCGGCTGACGGATGCTGTGCACGTCGACCCCGGTCGAGACCTGCGGGCTGTTGCCGCCCTTGAGCAGGTGCGGGATGCCGCAGGCGAACTCGACCACCTCCTGGCCGCGGGACACCTCGCCCAACGCGTCGGAGAGCACCTTGCCGTGCTCCGCGGTGATGATCGCGGCCAGCTCCGCCTTCCGCTCGTTGAGCAGCTCGCGGAACCGGAAGACGACCTGGGTGCGCGCGCTCACCGATGCTCGCGCCCAGGCCCCCGAGGCCGCCTTCGCCGAGGCGACCGCGGCGTCGACGTCGGTGCCGTCCGCGAGGACGACCTGTCCGGTCACCCGTCCGGTCGCGGGGTTGGTGACGTCGCCGAGGCGGGTCGCCGCCCCCGGGCGCGGCTGGCCGTCGATCCAGTGCGGGATGGTCGTGGGCGTCGCAGGTGCGGTGGTGTCCGGGTTGCTCATGGTCGCCAGCCTGGCCGAGGCTACGCGCACCGGCCAGGGACGACCTGTCGCCGAAATCGAGTCGAGGGCGACGTACCGTCGCATAGACTCCGGGCATGGGGATGACCGTCCGCCAGGCCCTCGGCCTCCCGGCGCTCGCGACCGGCGACCCGGTCGTGCTCAGCGGGGAGGATCGCCTCGACGCCGACCTGCGCTGGGTGCACGTCTCGGAGGTGCGCGACGTCGGGGCGGTGCTGGCCGGCCACGAGCTGGTCCTCACCACGGGCCTGGGCATGACGGTCTCGCCCGAGGCGGCCGCGGCGTTCGTCGGGCAGCTGGTCGACGCGGGCGCCGCCGGCCTGGTCGTCGAGCTCAGCGCCGAGTACCCGGCGGTGCCGGACGCGGCCCTGCGCCGGGCCCGCGCCGCCGGCCTGCCGGTGGTCGCCCTCAACCGCCCGGTGCGGTTCGTCGACATCACCGAGGCCGTGCACCGGACGCTGGTGGCCGAGCAGTTCGAGCAGGTCCGGTTCGCCGGAGAGGTGCACCGCACGTTCACCGACCTCGGCCTGGCCCGGGCCGACACCGACCGGTTGGTCGCCGCCGCGGCCGAGCTCGCGGGCACCTCGGTCGTGCTCGAGGACCTGGCCCGCCGGGTGCTCGCCCCCGCGGCGGTCGGCGAGCCGGTCGACCGGCTGCTCGCGGAGTGGGAGCGCCGCTCGCGGCTCACGCCGTTCCTGCGCGCCACCGGCACCGCCGGGCCCGAGCGCTGGCTGACCACCCCGGTGGGCATCCACGGCGGGCCCTGGGGTCGGCTGGTCGCGCTCGGTGTCGGCGGTGCCGGTGGTGCCGGCGGCCAGCTCGTCGACGAGGCACGGGTTCGGGTGGTGCTCGAGCGGGCCGCCCAGGCCCTGGAGCTGGCCCGGATGGTCGAACGCGACGACATCGCGATCCAGCTGCGGGTGCACGGCGGCTTCCTGCTCGACCTCCTCGACGACCGGCTCGGCAACGAGGCCACCGCCGCGGCCCGGCTGCGGGCCCTCGGCGTACCGGACGAGCGGGAGTACGTCGGCCTCGCGGCGCGGCTGCGCCGGGACGCGCCGACCGATGTCGCGGCCGCCCAGCGCCGGATGGTCCATCTCAGCGAGCGCCTGCACGACGCGGTGCGGGGAGCCGGGACGGCCGGCGTGGTCGGCGTGCTCGACGGCGAGCACGTCGGGGTGCTCCTCGCCGGGGGCGCCGGGCTGCCCGACGCTGTCGGCCGGGAGCTGCGCCGGCGGGAGCCGGACGCGGTGCTCGCCGCCGGCCCCGTCGTCGACCGGGTGCTGGCGGCAGGTCCCTCGCTGCGCAGCGCCCGCGCGGTCGTCGACGTCGCCGCGGCACTGCCGCCCGGCGATTCCCGGCACGAGCCGGTCGGCTGCTTCCGCCAGTCCGACATCCGGCTGCCCGGGCTGCTGATGTCCCTGCGCGGCGACGCCCGCCTGCAGGAGTTCGCCGAGGCCGAGCTCGGCGCCCTGCTCGAGCACGAGGCGCGCCACCCCGGCGGGCTGGTCGAGCTGCTGCGCCAGTTCCTCGCCGTCGGCGGCAACAAGACCGAGCTCGCCCGGGTCGCCCACCGCAACCGCACCTCGCTCTACCCCGCGCTCCGGCGCCTCGAGGACCTGGTCGGCCATCCCCTCGACGACCCGTCGTCCCGGCTCTCGCTCGGTGTCGCCCTGCTGGCCCACGACCAGGGCCGCTCGCTGTAACGGGCGCTACTCGGTGGCGGCGAGGGTCGCACCGAGGCCGATCATCATCACGCCGCCGGCGACGCCGAGCTTGTCGAGGCGGGTGGGGCGGCGTGCGAACCAGTCGCGCGCCCTGCTGGCGGCCAGCGCCCAGACCGAGTCGGAGCCGGCCGCCATCACGCCGAAGACCAGGCCGAGCAGGGCGAGCTGGAGGCCGGCGTGCCCCGCCGCGGCGTTGACGAACTGCGGCAGGAAGGCCACGAAGAACACGATCGTCTTCGGGTTGGTCAGCCCGACGGTGAAGCCGATCCGCAGCGACCGCAGCGCCGACGCGCGGGCCACGGCCAGGTGGTCGACGGCGGCCAGCGCGGCCCGGGCGTCCGCGCGGTGCCGGATCGCCTGGATGCCGAGCCAGACCACGTACGCCGCCCCGCAGATCTTCAGGACGACGTAGGCCTCGGTGCTCGCCGCGACCACGGCTCCCAGGCCGGCCGCCACGAACATGACCTGGGTGGTCACGCCGACCGCGTTGCCGACCACCGACAGCAGCGCGTCGCGGCGGCCGACGGTCAGGGCGCGGCCGATCGTGAACAGCAGGCTGGGCCCCGGGACCTGGATGAACAGGGCGCTGGCGACCACGAAGGCGATCCACTGGCTCGGCGTCGGCACGGGGCCATTCTGCTGCCCCGCCGGGGGTGCGTGCAGACTGTCGGCGGGCGAGCGAGGTCGGCGGCGCCCCCGGACGAGGAAGGACGGCGGTCATGGCGGGTGGGCACGCGCACCGGGCCCATCGCGGGCACGGCGCCGAGGTCGAGATCTCCCGGGGGCCGCGCACGGTCCTGCTCACGGCGCTGGTGCTGGCGGCCGCCGTGGCCGTCGCCGGCCTGGTGCTGCTCTGGCCGAACGGGTCGGAGGTCGACAAGATCACCGAGAGCGTGCCCTTCGCCGCCCCCGGCGTCACGTTCCCGAACGCCGAGGTGGACGAGGTCCACACGCCCTGCGCCGGTCCCGGCGACCGGTCCGAGGACTGCGGGCTGCTCGACGTGACCCTCGTCGAGGGCGCCGGCAAGGGGGACCACGCCTCGGTCCGGGTCGCGCCGCACGTCGCGGAGTCCGGGCTGGAGCCGGGTGACCAGGTGAAGCTGCAGCGCACGCCGGGTCAGGACGGCGCGGACCCGGCGTACGCCTACTTCGGCACCGACCGGACCACCCCGCTGCTCGTGCTGCTGCTGGTGTTCGTCGCGCTGGTGCTCGTGGTCGCGCGGTGGCGCGGCCTCTTCGCCCTCGCGGGTCTGGCGTTCAGCGGCCTGGTGCTGTGGGAGTTCGTGCTGCCCGCGCTGCTCACCGGCGAGTCCGGGCTGCTGGTCGGACTGACCGCGGCCGCCGCCATCATGTTCGTGGTCCTCTACACGACGCACGGGTTCTCGCTGCGCACCAGCACCGCGCTCGCCGGCACGCTCGTGGGCGTCGGCGTGACCGCCGGACTGGGGGTCGTCGCGACCCGCGCCACCCGGTTGACCGGGATCACCGACGAGACCGCCGGGATCCTCTCGAGCCTGGTCGGCGGGCTGAGCTTCCACGGCCTGTTCGCGTGCGCGACCGTGATCGCCGGGCTGGGCGTGCTCAACGACGTGACGATCGCGCAGTCCTCCTCCGTGTGGGAGATCCGCGCCGCGGCGCCGACGATGAGCCGGGCCCGGGTGTTCGCGAGCGGCATGCGGATCGGGCGCGACCACATCGCCTCGACGATCTACACGATCGTCTTCGCCTATGCCGGTACGGCGCTCGCCGTACTGCTGATCCTGCAGCTCTACGGGCTGCCGTTCGACGACCTGCTCACCACCGAGGACATCACCGAGGAGATCGTGCGCACCCTGGCCAGCAGCATCGGCCTGGTGCTCGCCGTACCCCTCACGACCGGGATCGCGGCGCTCGTCGTTCCCGGAGCTCTTGCTTATTCTGATAAAGAGGCCTTATAGTAATAAGCATGAACATCACCGAGCGCGAGCAGGAGATCGTGAGCCTGCTCCGTCGCGACCCGCTGATCAGCTCGGCTGCCATCGCCGAAGCGCTCGGGACCACGCGCGCCGCGGTCAACGTGCACCTCTCCAACCTGACCCGCAAGGGCGTGGTCCTCGGCCGCGGCTACGTGCTGAGCGAGGGCCCGTCGGTCGTGGTCGTCGGCGGCGCCAACATGGACGTCAAGGCCCGCAGCACCCGCGCAGCCGTGGTCGCCACCAGCAACCCCGGCGCCGCGTCGATGGCCGCCGGCGGCGTCGGCCGCAACATCGCCGAGAACCTGGCCCGCCTCGGCACCCGGACCCATCTGGTCGCCTCGATCGGCAGCGACGCGCTCGGGGACCAGGTGCTCGCCGCGACCTCGAACGCGGGGGTCGTCGTCGAGCACGTACGCCGCAGCGCCCGGTCGACCGGCACCTACACCGCCGTCCTGGACGCCGACGGGGAGCTCGTCGTCGCGGTCGCCGACATGGCCGCCACCGACGAGCTCTCGACCGACCAGGTCGCGGCGGCGCGCGACCTGCTGGCCGCGGCGTCGTTGGTGGTCCTGGACGGCAACCTCGCGACCGGCACGCTGCGCTACGCCCTCGACCTGGCGGCGGAGGTCGGCACCCGGGTGCTGCTCGACCCGGTCAGCGTCCCGAAGGCCGCCGCCCTGGCGCCGCTGGTCTCCGTCGACCGACCGGTGTTCACGGTGACGCCCAACCGCGACGAGCTCGCCGCCCTGACCGACCTCCCGACCCGGACCCGGCGCCAGCAGGAGGCGGCCGCTCAGGCCCTGCACGACCGTGGCGTCCAGCTCGTCTGGGTGCGGCTCGGCCCGGCCGGGTCCCTGCTCAGCTCGCCGGCGGGCGTCGTCGCCCTGGACGCCGTGACGCCCGACGTGGCGGGCGAGGTCATCGACGTGACCGGCGCCGGCGACGCGATGACCGCCGCCTTCTGCCACGCGCTGCTGACCGGCTCCGACCCCGCCGAGGCCGCGGCGTACGGGCACGCCGCCGCCGCCCTCACCGTCGCCAGCACCGACACCGTCCGACCCGACCTCACCGACCGACTCGTCAGGAGCCTGCTGTCATGACCGCACCCCACCCCCTGCTCACCCTCACCGACGAGGTCGCCGACGCGCTGCGCGACGGCGGCCCGGTGGTCGCGCTCGAGAGCACGATCATCAGCCACGGCATGCCCTACCCGCAGAACGTCGCGATGGCGACCGAGGTCGAGGAGATCATCCGCGCGTCCGGGGCGGTGCCCGCGACGATCGCCGTCCTCGACGGCCGACCCCGGATCGGGCTCACCGCCGACGACCTGGAGCTGCTCGCGAGCGACGAGCACGTGGCCAAGGTCAGCGTGCGGGACCTGCCGTTCGTGGTGGCCCGCCGCGCCCACGGCGCGACGACGGTGGCCGCGACGATGCGCCTGGCCGCGCTGGCCGGCATCCGCGTCTTCGTGACCGGCGGCCTCGGCGGTGTGCACCGCGGCGCCCAGCAGTCCTTCGACGAGTCCGCCGATCTCACCGAGCTCGGCAGCACCGACGTCGCCGTCATCTCGGCAGGGGTCAAGAGCATCCTCGACATCGGCCTCACCCTGGAGCGGCTCGAGACCCTCGGCGTCCCCGTCCTCGCCTACGGCTCGGACGAGTTCCCCTCCTTCTACTCGCGCTCCAGCGGCCACGCCGCCCCGATGCGGGTCGACTCCCCCGCGGACGTCGCGGCGGTGATGGCCGCCAAGTGGGACCTCGGCATCGCCGGTGGCGTCGTCGTCGCGAACCCGATCCCCGAGGCCGACGAGATCCCCGCCGACGAGATCGGCGGCATCATCGAGCAGGCGCTCGCCGACATGGGCGCCCGGGGCATCCACGGCAAGGACGCGACGCCGTACCTCCTGGGCCGGATCGTCGAGATCACCGGCGGCGCCTCGCTGACCGCCAACATCGCCCTGGTCCGCGCCAACGCGCGTCTGGGCGCCGCGGTCGCGCAGGAGTATGCCGCCCGCAGCTGAGCCCGACCGACAGCGCGCCGGCATCTGACGCGCTGACCTGGAAGAATAGACAGATCGACCAATCTGTCTCATCATCGTCGGCATGTACCGACCGGCGACCCCCGAGACCTGGGCGAGTCCGTGGAGGAGGTACGCGGACCTGCGCGACCACGACCCGGTGCACCACATGCCGCGCGCCGACGGGCGGGACTACTACGTCCTGTCGCGGCACGCCGACGTGCTCGCTGCCGCGGTCGACACCGCGACGTACTCCTCGGCCCAGGGCCTCACCGTGGAGTACGACGAGCTCGAGACCATCGGCCTGGCCGACCACCGGCCACTGGTGATGCTCGACCCGCCGGAGCACACCGCGTTCCGCAGGCTCGTAGCGCGGGGCTTCACGCCCCGCCAGGTCGCGACGCTGGAGCCGATGGTGCGCGCGTTCGTGGTCGAGCGCCTCGAGCGACTGCGTGCCGAGGGCGGGGGCGACGTCGTCGACGTGCTGTTCAAGCCGCTGCCGACGATGGTCGTCGCGCACTACCTCGGCGTGCCCGAGGACGGGCGCGAGCGGTTCGACGCCTGGACCCACGCCATCGTCTCGGCGAGCTCCGCCGGGGAGGTGCTCGGCGCCGCGGAGGCGATCGGCGAGCTGATGTCCTACTTCACCGAGCTGATCGACCGGCGCCGGGTCGAGCCGGGCGACGACACCGTCTCGCACCTGGTCGCGGCGGGCGTCGGGGACGACACCGCCGGCCTGCTGTCCATCCTCGCCTACGTCTTCACCGTCGTGACCGGCGGCAACGACACCACCACCGGCATGCTCGGCGGGACCGTCCAGCTGCTCGAGACCGCGCGGGACCAGCGCCGGCTGCTGCTCGACGACCCGGGGCTGATCCCCGACGCGGTCGAGGAGCTGCTCCGGCTCACCTCGCCGGTGCAGGCCCTGGCGCGCACCACCACCCGCGACGTCGAGCTGCACGACACCGCGGTCCCCGCCGGTCGCCGGGTGCTGCTGCTGTACGGCGCCGCCAACCGCGACCCGCGCCGCTACGGCCCGGACGCCGACGAACTCGACGTGCGCCGCCGCCCGACCCAGATCCTCACGTTCAGCCAGGGCAGCCACCACTGCCTGGGCGCGGCCGCTGCCCGGCTCCAGGCCCGGGTCGCGATCGAGGAGCTGCTGGCCCGGTGCCCGGACTTCGCGGTGGACCTCGACGGCGTCGAGTGGGCGCCGGGCCCCTACGTGCGCCGCCCGACCCGGGTGCCGTTCCGGGTGGCGGCATGAGCAGCCGGACGAGCGCCGAGCGGATCCTCGACGCGGCCGCCGGGCTGTTCGCAGACCGGGGCGTCGGTGGCGTCGGCATGGGCGAGATCGCCCGGGCGGCCCGGTGCTCGCGGGCCACGCTCTACCGCTACTTCCCCGACCGGCGGGCCCTGCACCTGGCCTTCGTGCACCGCGAGGCACGCCGGGTCGGCGCCGCCGTGGCCGCCGAGACCGCGGGCCGGACCGATCCCGCCGAGCGCCTGGCGACGGCCGTGCTCGCCTCAGTGCGGCTGGTACGCGAGGCCCCGGCGCTGCTGGCCTGGTTCGGTGCGGGCGACGCCGCCACGACCGCCGAGCTCGCCCAGTCCAGCGCGGTGGTCGAGGCGCTCGGGCGCGGCCTGGTCGACGACGAGGACGCCGCGCGGTGGCTGGTGCGGGTGATCGTCTCCCTGCTGACCGTGCCCGGCCGTGACGACCGCGACGAGCGGGCCCTGGTCGAGCGGTTCGTCGTTCCCGCCGTCGCCGTGGACCCGCGGTAGGGCAGTCTTGTTCCCATGCACTATGTCGGGGTCGACCTCGCCTGGGGCGAGCGACGGCCGAGCGGCCTGGCCGTGCTCGACGCCGAGGCACGCCTGCTCCACATCGCCACCGTCCACTCCGACGACGAGATCGAGGCCCACCTCGCGCCGTACGTCGAAGGCACCTGCCTGGTCGCCTTCGACGCACCCCTGATCGTCACCAACGCCACCGGCTCGCGGCCGGCCGAGCAGGCGCTCGGCAAGGACTTCCGCCGCTTCGAGGCGGCCCCGCACCCCTCCAACACCAGCAAGCCCGAGTTCGTCGCCGGCTCCCGGGGCGCCCGGCTGTGCAAGCGGCTCCGGCTCGACATGGACCCGCGCTCCGGGAGGCCGCGCCGCGCGATCGAGGTCTACCCGCACCCGGCGACGATCGTGCTGTTCGGCCTCGGCCGCACCCTGAAGTACAAGGACAAGCGCGGCCGCGACCTCGACCTGCTGCGCTCGGAGCTGCTGGTCCTGATGACCCACGTCGAGCGGATCGTGACGACCGACCGCGCCTGGCAGGCGCTGCGGACCCAGGTGGAGGACGCGACCCGGAAGAGCCATCTGCGCGCGGTCGAGGACCAGGTCGACGCGGTGATCTGCGCGTACGTCGCCCTGTTCGCGCACCGCTGGCCCGAGCGGACCACGACGTACGGCGACTTCGAGCAGGGCTACATCGTCACGCCGACGCTCCCCGACGCGCACGCGACGATCCGCGCCGCCGTCGAGGAGTACGCCGCGCGGCACCCGGCGCTCGTCGCCGTCGCGCGGGAGTACGTCGCGCTGGTGACCTCGATCCTCGACGAGGCGGGCATCAACTACCTGACTGTGACCGGCCGCGCCAAGAGCGTCGACTCGTTCGCCGCCAAGGCCGGGCGCACCATCGACGGGCTGCCGCTCTACACCGACCCGCTGCGCGACATCGGCGACCAGGTGGGGCTGCGGGTGATCACCTACGTGCGCAGCGACGTCGCCGCGGTCGCCGAGGTGCTCGGCAGCCAGCTGCGGATCCTCGACGACCGCGACCTCGGGCAGGAGACGGCCGGCGAGGGCCGGTTCGGCTACGCCAGCCGGCACCTGCAGGTCGCGCGCGCCGACGGTCGCACCGCCCAGGTGCAGGTGCGCACCGTGCTGCAGCACGCGTGGGCGGAGTTCGAGCACGACATCCGCTACAAGGGCACGGTGCCCGAGGAGCACGCCCGGGACTTCGACCGCCGGTTCACCCTCGCGGCCGGCCTGCTCGAGCTCGCCGACCAGGAGTTCACCACGATCCGCGACCGGCTCCGCGGCGTCACGCCCGAGGAGCCGGACACGGAGGCGGAGGGGATCAGCGCTCGTGAGCTCGCGGCGTTCCTCGCCGGGCAGTACGCCGATGCCGAGTGGTCGCGCACCGACCACTACGGCTGGATCGCCGGGCTGCTCCCGGAGCTCGGCGTCACCACGCTCGCCGAGCTCGGCCACGTGCTCGCCGCCGTCGACGGCGACCGGATCGCGGCCCGGATGGACTACCGCTACCCGCCCGGCGCCGTCCGCCGCCTCGACGACGCCCTGCTCGCGGCCTTCGGCGAGCAGTACGTCGCGCTCCCCGGCAACGCCCACCGCGTGGTCGCCCTGCACGCGCGGCTGGAGAAGCTGCGCGGCCAGTCCCCGCGCACCTGACGCATCGGTCCTCCGCGCGCGCTCCCACGAGCAGTTGCGTCAGGTACGCCGGGTGCCCGGGGCGCGCCGACGTAACGTCGGGCCCATGAACCCCGCAGACGTCCTCATCGACCTGTTCGAGCGCGTCCTGGAGAACGGCCTCGCGGCCGTCGACGGCCTCGACGAGGAGCAGCTCGCCCACCGTCCGACACCGGACGCCAACTCCATCGCCTGGCTGGTCTGGCACATCGCGCGCGGGCAGGACGCGCAGGTCGCGCGCCTCGCGGGCACCGACCAGGTCTGGGTCACCGACGGGTGGGTCGAACGGTTCGCGCTGCCGATCGACCCGCGGGACCACGGCTACGGGCACACCAGCGAGCAGGTCGGCCAGGTCCGGGTGGGCGCCGACCTGCTGGCCGGCTACCTGCGGGCCAGCCACGAGGCGACCGTCGCATACCTGCGCGCCCTGAGCGCGGCCGACCTCGACGAGGTGATCGACACCAACTGGGACCCGCCGGTCACCCGGGGCGTGCGCCTGGTCAGCATCGCCGACGACGACGCCCAGCACGTCGGGCAGGCGGCGTACGTCCGCGGCCTGCTCGGGGCCTAGGCCGGGCCCGCCGGCCCCGGGTCAGGAGACCGCGTCCCGGCTGAGCCGGTACCGGACGAACGACGGTACGGCGATCGCCGCGACGACCGTGCCGACGACGACCAGGACGCCGCCGCCGGCGGCCGCTGCCGCGGTGCCGACGACCGCCGCGCTGGTGCCGTGGGCGACGTCGGCGACCCGGGGGCCACCGGCGACGACCACGATGAACACCCCCTGGAGCCGACCGCGCACCGAGTCCGCCGCGGCGGTCTGCAGCATGCTGGTCCGGAACGCCGCGGAGGCCATGTCCGCCGCCCCACCGACGACGAGCATCGCGATCGCGACCACGAGCATCGGCCGCTGCCACTGGTCGGCGAGCGCGACCGCGACGCCGAAGCCGGTCATCGCCGCGCCCCACACCAGGATGCAGACGACCACGGCGTACCCCTGCCGGTCGATCCGTGAGACCCACCCCGACAGCACCCCGCCGGCCACCGCACCCGCCGGGATCGCCGCGAACAGCGCCGCGAACACGATCCCGCCCTCGGTCGGGCCGCCGAAGGACAGATGCGCGATCTCCGGGAACAGCGCCCGCGGCATCCCGAAGACCATCGCGATCAGGTCGACCACGAAGGACATCAGCAGCACCGGGTGGCCGCGCAGGTAGACGAAGCCCTCGACGACCGAGCGGAGCCCCGGCGTCGTCGTCAGCCCGCCCTCCACCGGGAGGCGAGGCAGCCGGACGATGGCGCCGAGCGTCGCGAAGAGCGTGATCGTGTCGATCAGGTAGAGCCAGGAGAAGCCGAGCACCGGGATCAGCAGGCCGCCGACCAGCGGGCCGGCGATCGCGCCCGCCTGGAAGACCGTCATCGAGAGCGAGTTGGCGGCCGGCAGCAGCTCGGGCGCCAGCAGCTTCGGCAGCACGGCGCTGCGCGTGGGCTGGTTGACCGCGAAGAACGCCTGCTGCACCGAGAACAGCCCCAGCAGCAGCCACACGTCGCCGTTGCCCAGCGCCGCCTGGAGCCAGAACAGCGCGCTGGTCCCGATCAGCCCGAGCGTGGTGATCATCAGCAGCGTGCGCCGGTCGAAGACGTCGGCCAGCGCGCCGCCCCACAGTCCGAAGACGACCAGCGGGACCAGCCCGAACAGCCCGGTCAGGCCGACGTACGCCGAGGAGCCGGTGATCTGGTAGATCTGCGCGGGCACCGCGACGACCGTCAGCTGGGCCCCGATCACCGTGATGATGTTGGCGACCCACAGGCGCCGGAAGTCATCGTTGCGCAGCGGTCGGGTGTCGGCCACCAGGCCACCGACGTGGTCGCGGAGTCTGCGCACGGTCACCGAGCCCGAACGGCTGACGCGTTCTTCCCGCCCACCGAGGTCTGCACTCTCAGCAGGTGCTCGACTCGGGCTGGCCGAGCAGTCGATCGGCCAGGAAGTCGCACCACTGACCCGACGGCGGCCCGCCGTTGAGCTGGCCGTCGGACTCCCCCGGGTGCTTGACCCACAGCGTGCCGTCGAAGGCGCCGTCGAAAACCAGTCGGGGTGGGCGGCCGAGGCGCGCCCAGGTCGGGTTGATGACGTCGTAGCCGTCCGCGGAGGGGACGGCGCCGTTGCGCGAGGTGTCGATCACGTAGTGCTTGCCGCGGATCCCGAGCCTGCGCAGCCCGCGCAGCAGGAAGGCGGCGTACTGCTTCTCGCTGGCGGTGGTGCGGAAGTTGGAGACGTTGGTGCTGAAGCCCCGGGCGTACCCGATGCCGGCCCGCTTCAGGAACGCCGGGCGCTGGTCGTACGGCGTCCAGTTCGAGTGGCCCGCGTCCAGGTAGACCCAGGCCCCCGAGTCGCTCAGTCGCCGGCTCGCGAAGCGCAGCATCCCCTGCCAGCCGTCCGGCTTCGTGGGGCAGGTCTCGACCGGGCTGCTGAACAGGGGCAGCGCGTCCGGCTCGACCACGACGAGTGCGTGCTGGTCCCTCAGGCCGCCGGCGATCCGCCGGACCCAGGTGCGGTACTGCGCGGCCGTGGTCAGCGGGTTGCCCGAGGAGTACTGGCCGCAGTCGCGGCCCGGGATGCCGTAGACGACGAGCATCGGCGTCTTCCTCGCCGTGAGCGCGCGCTTGGTGTAGGCGCGGACCACGCCGCGGACCTCCGAGGTCGGGTAGGCCTCGGGGATGATCCAGAGCGCCTGGGCCTTGGAGCCGATCCGGTCGCGGTAGACCTGGTCCTGGTTCGCGGCCGGCATCAGCGGATCGACGAACAGCCCGCGGGTCCTGCGCGGGTCCGCGCCCTTCGCCGCGAGCGACCCGTCGGGCGCCACCGGGTCGGCGCCGGCCGGTACGGCGAGGCCCGCGGCGAACGCGAGGGCCGCCAGCAGCGCCGCGGCGCGCAGCAGGCGAGGCCGAGGAAGCACCCGCTCAGGGTACGGGCTGGTCATCCTCGCGCGGACCGAAGAGGCACAGCTCGTCGAGCTGCTCGGCCGACAGCGGGAGCCCCCAGGCCTGCATCTGGGTCCGCGAGCGGCGGGAGAACAGGGCCCGGAACAGCTCGTAGTGGTCGACGTCCTCGGGGAGCCCGGCGCTGCCGAGCCTCATCGCGCCCGCGCCGGCGAGCACCGGCTGCCAGAGCCGCTCCGGCATCACGCCCAGCCCGAGCGCCTCGTGCAGGTCGGCGTGGTGGGTCGCGATGTCCCACACGATCGCCGGCCGCGGGTCCTGCGCCGAGATGGCGGCGACCGCGTCCTGGTGCGACCGCAGCTCCTCGACCAGGTCGCCGACCGGCAGGCCCCGGCGCTCGGCGACGTGGCGGGCGGTCCACTCCGGACCGGGTGCCCCCTCCGTCCGTCCCGTGACGACGTCCGAGCAGCCGCCGGCGAGGTGGGCCAGCACGTCGTGCACGGTCCACGCGGGCGAGCCCGGCACGGTGGTCTCGAGCTGCTCGTCGGTGAGGCCGCCGGCCAGTGCCGTCACGGCCGCGACGTGCTCGCGGTACAGGTCGCCCCAGTCGGTCATGGCCCGACCGTAGACGCTCAGCCCGCCGAGGCGAAGAGGCAGAACGGATGCCCGGCCGGATCCAGGAGCACCCGGACGTCGTCCTGGGGCTGCTGCGTCGCCAGGCTCGCGCCGAGCGCGGTCGCGTGCGTGACGCCCGCGTCCAGGTCCTCGACCGCGACGTCGAGGTGGGCCTGCATCTGCTGCTCGCCGGGCCCGGCCGGCCAGGTCGGCGGGACGTGCCCGTCCTCGAGTTGGAAGGCGAGACCCGGGGTCGCCCCGTCCTGCGGCCCGATCACGACCCAGTCGGGCCGTTCGACCAGGGTCGTCCACGACAGCAGCTCGCGGTAGAACGCGGCGAGGCCGCGTGGGTCCGGGCTGCCGAGCACGGTGGCGGACAGGCGGAACGCCGGCACGGGCATGGGCCTCACAGTAGGCAAGACCGATTCCTCTGCGGAAGGGTGTCGTGTCGCGGGCCCGGCGTTCGTGGAGAGGGTGACGGGGCCGACCGGGTCCCCGGCCAGGAGGTTGAGCCATTGAGCGACGCGGGTGCGGCGGTCGAGCGGATCTTCCGCGAGGAGTACGGGCGGGTGGTCGCCTCGCTGGTGCGCCGCTTCGGCGACCTCGACGTCGCCGAGGAGGCGGCCGGCGACGCGCTGCTGGTCGCGCTGGAACGGTGGCCCCGGGACGGCGTACCGCCCAACCCCGGCGGGTGGCTGACCACGACGGCCGGCAACAGGGCCATCGACCGGATCCGGCGCGAGTCGCACCGCGAGGCCAAGCACCGGGCGGCCCGGATCATGCATGACGACACACCCCACGAGCCCACGGGCCCGGTCGAGGACGACCGGCTCCGGCTGATCTTCGCCTGCTGCCACCCCGCGCTCGCACAGGAGGCGCGGGTGGCGCTGACGCTGCGGCTGCTCGGCGGGCTGACGGTCCCCGAGATCGCGCAGGCCTTCCTGGTGCCCGAGACCACGATGGCCCAGCGGATCACCCGGGCGAAGCGGAAGATCAAGGACGCCCACATCCCGTTCCGTGTGCCCGCCGCCGCCGACCTGACCGACCGGCTCTCCGCCGTGCTCGCGGTGGTCTACCTGGTGTTCAACGAGGGCTACCTCGCGAGCTCCGGTGCCGCGCCGATCCGCGAGGACCTGACGGCCGAGGCGATCCGGCTGGGCCGGATCCTGCGCACCTCGCTCCCGGACGAGCCCGAGGTCGCCGGCCTGCTGGCCCTGATGCTGCTCACCGACTCGCGGCGAACGACGCGGGTGGCGGGCGGGGAGCTGGTGCCGCTGCACGAGCAGGACCGCGGCGGGTGGGACCGGGAGCTGATCGCGGACGGGCACGGGCTGGTCCGCGAGTGCCTGGCGCGGGCCCGGGAGACCGGCAGGGCGCCGGGGCAGTACCAGCTGCTCGCGGCGATCAACGCCGTGCACACCGACGCCCCGGCCGCCGCGGACACCGACTGGCCGCAGATCGCCGCGCTGTACGCACAGCTCTACGCGATCGTGCCGAGCCCGGTCGTCGCGCTCAACCGGGCGGTCGCGGTGGCCGAGCTCGACGGCCCCGAGGTCGCACTCGCCCAGGTGGACCGGCTGCCGCTCACGTCGTACCACGCCTGGCACGCGACCCGCGCCGACCTGCTGCGCCGGCTCGGCCGCAGCGCCGAGGCACGCGCCGCGTACGACGCCGCGATCGCGGCCACCGACAACCCGGCCGAGCGCGCGTACCTGTCCCGACGCCGCGGCAGCCTGGCGCCCTAGCTGTACTGACCACGGACGTCGGGTACGGCGTCCTTAGTCTGGGCGCCATGAGCCTCGCGCCTCTCCCCCTGCCGCTGCCCGACGACGCCCAGGAGTGGGTCGAGTCCCGGACCCGCGAGGGCCTCGCGGCCGCCCGCGAGCGCGCCGACGGGCTGCGCACCTCCCCGCCGGCCGACGTCCTGGGCGTGCTCCGGGAGTGGGACGAGGTGGCCCGCGTGCTCTCCGGGGTCGCGGCGGCGGCCTCGCTGCTCGCCAACGTGCACCCGCGGGAGGCGGTGCGCACCGCGTGCGAGGCGGCCGACCTGGAGGTCGACCGGCTGGTGACCGAGCTGCGCCAGGACCGGCGGCTGTACGACGTGTTCGCGGCCGCCGACCCGACCGGGCTGGACCCGGTCGCGGCCCGCCTCCTGGACAAGACGCTCGAGGACTTCCGGCGCGCGGGCGTCGACCTCGACGACGCGGCCCGCGCCCGGCTCGCCGAGATCAACGAGCGGCTGACCCAGGTCGGCCAGGAGTTCAGCCGCACGATCCGCGACGACGTGCGCACCGTCCGGGTGCCGCCCGAGCGCCTTGCCGGGCTGCCGCAGGACTGGCTCGGCGCGCATCCCGCCGACGCCGACGGACTCGTGACGATCACCACCGACTACCCGGACGCGGTGCCGGCCAGGATGTTCGTCCACGACGCCGGCGTCCGGCGCCAGGTCACGGTCGCGTTCCTGGAGCGGGGCTGGCCGCAGAACGAGCCCCTGCTGCGCGAGATGTTCGCGCTGCGGCACGAGCTCGCGACCCTGGTCGGCTACGTCGACTGGGCGTCGTACGACGCGGGCGTGAAGATGATCGGGGACGGCCCGGCGATCCCGGCGTTCATCGACCGGATCACGGCGGCCGCGGAGGAGCCGATGCGGCGCGACGTCGACCTGCTCCTCGAGCGCTATCGGCGCGACGTCCCGGACGCGACCGCGATCGACACCGCTGACACCCTCTACTACGAGGAGCTGGTCCGCCAGGAGCGGCACGACGTCGACGCGCAGCGGGTCCGGCTGTACTTCGACTTCGGCAAGGTCCGCCGCGGCCTGCTCGAGGTGACCGGTCGGCTGTTCGGCCTGCGCTACGAGCCGGTGCTGGAGGCGACGGTGTGGCACGAGGACGTCGCCGCGTACGACGTGCTCCGCGACCTCCCCGACGGCCCGGCTCCGCTCGGGCGGATCTACCTCGACCTGCATCCGCGCGAGGGCAAGTACAAGCACGCCGCACAGTTCACGCTCGTCGACGGGCTCGCCGGCCGGCAGCTGCCGGAGGGCGTGCTGGTGTGCAACTTCTCGCGCGGGCTGATGGAGCACGACCACGTGGTCACGCTCTTCCACGAGTTCGGCCACCTGGTCCACCACCTGCTCGGCGGGCACGGCGAGTGGACCCGCTTCTCCGGCGTCGCCACGGAGTGGGACTTCGTCGAGGCGCCCAGCCAGCTGCTCGAGGAGTGGGCGTGGGACCCCGAGGTGCTGCGCACCTTCGCCACCGACGCCGACGGCGAGCCGATCCCGGTGGACCTGGTGGAGCGGATGCGGGCCGCCGACGAGTTCGGCAAGGGCTACCACGCGCGGACCCAGATGTTCTACGCGGCGATGTCGTACTGGTTCCACACCGACCGGCCCGACGACCTCACCGCCGCGATGCGCGCGCTGCAGGAGCGCTACTCGCCGTTCCCCTACATCGAGGGGACCCACATGTTCGCGAGCTTCGGGCACCTCGGCGGCTACTCCTCGGCGTACTACACCTACATGTGGTCGCTGGTGATCGCGAAGGACCTGTTCTCCGCCTTCGACCCCGCCGACCTCTTCGACCCGGCCGTCGCCGCCCGCTACCGCGACCGCGTGCTCGCCCCCGGCGGCGCCCGCGACGCCGCCGACCTGGTCGCCGACTTCCTCGGCCGCCCCTACACCTTCGACGCGTACGCCGCCTGGCTGGCCCGGTAGCCGGTCCCGGCACCGGGCGTCGGTTTCCCCGGGTACCCGGGGAAGTTGTCGCTTATCGGCCGAAACTTCGGCCTAGAAGTACTGGTTTCCCCGGGTACCCGGGGAAATTGTCTTGCCCGGGCCGACCCATCGGCATACGCTCGCGATATATCGCGAACGGTCGGCGACAGTACGCCGCCGCGCGCTATCCGATCAGAGAGGGGTCCTGTCGTGGGACACAAGGGATTCAGCCGGCAGTGGGCCGGCCATGGCGAGCAGGAGTGGCACCAGCACGGCGGGCGGCCCGGCGGCCCGTGGGGTGGTCCGTGGGGCGGGCCCGGCGGCTTCGGCCGGCCGGGACATCCGGGGCCGCCGCCGTGGGTGGCCGGCCTGTTCGGCCTCGCCCAGGGCGATCGCCAGCGCGGACCGCGGGTCCGGCGCGGTGACGTGCGCACCGCGATCCTGGACGTGGTGCGCACCGCGCAGTGGAACGGCGAGCCGGTCAACGGCTACCAGGTGATCCAGCAGATCGCCGAGCGCAGCAACGGCGCGTGGCGTCCGAGCCCGGGCTCGGTCTACCCGACCATCCAGCAGCTCGAGGACGAGGGGTTGCTGGCGACCGACGACAGCGGCGGGCGGCGCAGCCTGCGGCTCACCGACGAGGGCGAGGCGTACGTCGCCGACCACGCCGACGAGCTCAGCTCGGTGTGGGCGCCGTTCGAGCAGCCCGAGCGCGAGGAGCAGCAGGGCGGGTACGCCGACCTCAAGCCCGAGATCGGCCAGGTGATGGGTGCGGTCTGGCAGCTCGTGACGACCGGCAGCGAGCAGCAGCGGCGCGCGGCCGTCGACGTCCTCGTTGAGACCCGCCGCCGGCTGTACGGGATCCTCGCCGACGGCGACCCCGAGGGCGAGGACGACTCGTGAGCGAGGACCAGCTGAGGATCGGCGACGCCGAGCGCGAGCAGGCGGCGGCGGCGCTCGGCGAGCACTACGCCCAGGGCCGGCTCAGCGTCGAGGAGCACGGCGAGCGGCTCCACCGGATCTGGGCCGCGCGCACTCGCGCCGACCTGGGGCCGGTGTTCCGAGACCTGCCGGGCCGGTCCGGACCGGAGGCGCCGCCTCGGACCACCTCGGCGCGGCGTCCGGCGTACCGGTGCGGCGGTGTGCGACGGTCCGGACTGCCGACGCCGATCGTCGTCGCGCTGGCCGTGCTTGTGGTGCTGACGGTGCTGACCCACCTGCCGCTGATCGTGGCCGGAGTGCTCGTCTGGATCTTCGTGCTGAGCCGCCGCTACGGGCTCGCGCGCGCCCGGGACTGGTCCAGATGACCGGCGCATACCAGTGTCATAGACCACGGTCATAGACCAGTTTCACCGCATCGGCGACGCGTCCTAGCCTGTCGACTACCGGGCTGGGGGGGGCCGGAGGAACGTTCTCGGGAGACGTGCTCACGCCCTATTTCCTGTCAATGCAAGGAGAGCGTCGTCATGACCGCTCATACCCGGTTCCGCATCGCGGTCGCCATCGGAGCGTTGGTCGCTCCGCTCGTGGTGGTCGCGACCTCGGCCCTGCCGGCCGACGCAGGCACCTCGAAGCACAAGCACGAGGTGTACATGTACAAGGTCGAGAAGAACATCCGTCTGTCCGGTGTCGGCAGCGACGGCTCGGCCGACTCCGGCTCGCAGCTGGTTCGCTGCAACGCGGGGGACCAGGTCCTCGACGGCATGTGGTCGGTCAAGCACGTCGACCAGTACCAGCCGCCGCCGCCGGACACGGACGAGGACCCGGACTTCCCGAGTGCCCCGACGCTCCACGGGACGTACGACGACGAGCGGGACGTCTGGGTTCGCGCGTCGTACCCGGACCCCAGCGACCTCCGCTCGTGGCAGTTCGAGATCGAGAACAAGGCCTGGGGCGACGCCCAGGTGAAGCTCTTCCTCACCTGCATCCGGGGCTACACCGAGTACGCGAACTCGCACCACCACCAGATCAAGGTGCGGAGCCTCTTCGGAGGGCTCTACAGCGCCGTAGATCAGGGTGGCTGGTTCACCAGCGAGCCCCAGGCTGAGCCGTGGGGCAAGTGCGCCACCAACGAGTACTTCGTCGCCCCCGGGTTCGACCTGGGTTCAGCGAACTTCCGACTGCGCGGAACGTACCCGCGTGCGTTCGGCCAGTCATGGGGGTGGTCGTTCATCACTGACGGCTCCCCGGTGCCGCTACAGATCTCCATCTACGGGCGCTGCATCTCGCGCCAGGTGTTCGACCTTGCCACGCCGCGTCACGCGATTGCGATGAAGCACCTGCCGGGCACGTCGTTCGGCAGCTGGTACGCCAGCAACATCCCGCAGGGTGACCCGGAGGAGCGGCAGTACACCTGCGACCAGGCCGATGGCGACTACCACGCCTACAAGGCGATGGTCGGCTGGTTCTACCTGGACAGCCACTGGGACGACAACTGGTTCCTCGGCATGGAGCCTCGGCCCAAGACCCGTTCGTACTACTTCTGGAACCACTACGGCGGTCCGGCAGCGGTGCGGTACGGCACGCTGTGCATCAACAGCCGGACGTCCAACCCGCTCGCCTGATTCCCTGCATGGAAGGCGATCTGTGAGCTGAGTCCTGAGCCCGTCCCGATGAACGGGGCGGGCTCAGGCATTCTCGGAGGGAGTGCCCCCGAACCCCCCGCCGGGCGAGGCGAGCCTGACAGGAGCGCGCCCGCCCGGCGAGGTCTCGCGGTGACCGCAGGGCCGTAGCGAAAGCCCGGCCCCGCACGCGTATTACGCCGAGAACCGGGTAGAGAACGGGGTGACCACGGTCACATCGTCACCCATCTCGGAGGTGCTCATGTCCGACGTCCCCCGCCGCCCGGCTGATCGGAGCAGCGGCTCACGTGGCCGTTGGCTGCTGGTCGCAGCGCTGCTCACGCCCGCGGTGGTGCTGCCGCTGTGGGTGCCCCTCTACGACCGGGAGGACCCGGCCTTCCTGGGCTTCCCGTTCTACTACTGGTTCCAGTTCCTCCTGGTCGTGGCCGCGGTCGGGCTGACGGTCCCGGCGTACTTCGTCGCGACCAGCGCCGACCGCGCGCAGCGCGTGGCCCATGGACTGCCGCCGGAGCCGGACGGCACCGGCGCGAGCCGGGACGGTGAGCCGCGGTGATCGCGGACGTGAACGGCGTCGTCCTCGGCGTCTTCGTCTTCCTGTTCCTCCTGGTCACCGTGCTCGGGTTCGCCGCGGCCCGCTGGCGCCGGGCGCAGTCGCTCGACAGCCTCGACGAGTGGGGGCTGGGCGGCCGTGGCTTCGGCACGTTCATCGCCTGGTTCCTCATCGGCGGCGACATCTACACGGCGTACACCTTCATCGCCGTGCCCGCGACGCTGTACGCCGGCAGCGCGGTCGGGTTCTTCGCGGTCCCGTACACGATCGTCGTCTACCCGCTGATCTTCGTGTTCCTGCCCCGGCTGTGGTCGGTGAGCCACCGACACGGGTACGTCACCCCGGCCGACTTCGTCCAGGGCCGGTACGACAGCCGGCCGCTGGCGCTGGCCGTCGCGCTGACCGGGATCCTCGCCACGATGCCGTACATCGCGCTGCAGCTGGTCGGCATGCAGGTGGTGCTCGAGGTGATGGGCCTCGGCACCGACAGCGACAACTGGCTGGTCCAGGACTTCCCGCTGCTGCTCGCCTTCGTCGTCCTCGCCGCCTACACCTACTCCAGCGGGCTGCGCGCGCCCGCGCTGATCGCGTTCGTCAAGGACACGCTGATCTACCTGGTGATCATCGTGGCGGTCCTCTACCTGCCCTCCCAGCTGGGTGGCTGGGGGAACATCTTCTCGAGCGTCAACGACAGCTTCACGTCGTTCAACGTCGACAACGCCGACGCGATCGCGGCCGGCGAGGCCGCGCCCAAGGGGTCGATGCCGCCCGGCCCGGCGCAGTGGGCGTACGCCTCGCTGGCCCTCGGCTCGGCGCTCGCGCTGTTCATGTACCCGCACTCGGTGACCGGCGTGCTCTCGACCCGCAGCCGGTCGGTGATCCGGCGCAACGCGGCCCTGCTGCCGGCGTACTCCTTCCTGCTGGGGCTGCTCGCCCTGCTCGGCTTCGTGGCCATCGCCGCCGGCGTGAAGGTCGAGAACCCCCAGCAGGCGGTGCCGCAGCTGTTCGAGAACGAGTTCAGCCCGTGGTTCGCGGGCGTCGCGTTCGCGGCGATCGTGATCGGGGCGCTGGTGCCGGCCGCGATCATGTCGATCGCCGCGGCCAACCTGTGGACCCGCAACATCTACCGGGCCTTCATCAACCGCAATGCCACGCACGCCCAGGAGGCCAAGCAGAGCAAGGTCGCCTCGCTGCTCGTGAAGTTCGGCGCGCTCGTGTTCGTGCTCGCGCTGTCGAACTCGTTCGCGATCAACCTCCAGCTCCTCGGCGGCGTGTGGATCCTGCAGACGTTGCCGGCGATCGTGATCGGGCTCTACACCCGCTGGATGCACCGGTGGGCGCTGTTCGCGGGCTGGGCGGTCGGCATGGCGTGGGGCACCTGGCTCGCGTACGGCGTGTCCTCGCCGGTCCAGGACCACTTCGGCGGGCCGCTGGTGAACTTCCCGGGCACCGAGACGAAGTTCTACATCGCGCTGATCGCGTTCGCGGCCAACCTGCTGGTCGCGGTCGTCCTCACGGTGGTGTTCCGTGCGCTCGGCGTGGCCGAGGGCGTCGACCAGACCCGCGCGCAGGACTACCACGCCGACGCCGGCGACCCCGGGGTCGAGGCCGAGCTGGAGCCGCACGAGGCCATCCGCACCTGACCCTCCGGATGGGGGAGGGGTCGTGTGCCTGAGCACGCGCCATGGCGCGTGCTCGGGCACACGACCCCACGGCCGGGCCAGCTGTGGGTAACGTGCGGCACGTGACGCCGTCCTTCGAGCTCGACCAGGACCACCTCGACCTGCGCACCTGGGTGCACGACTTCGCCGCGGAGGTGGTCCGGCCCGCGGCCGCCGAGTGGGACGAGCGCGAGGAGTTCCCCTGGCCGGTGGTCGAGGAGGCGGCCAAGGTCGGCCTCTACTCCGTCGACTTCATCGTCACCCAGGCCCTCGACGAGACCGGGCTGGGCTTCCCGATCACGATGGAGGAGCTGTTCTGGGGCGACGCCGGGATCGGGCTCTCGATCGTCGGCACCTCGCTGGCCGCGGCGGGCGTGCGCGCCAACGGCACCGACGAGCAGGTTGCGGAGTGGATCCCCGCGATGTACGGCGCCCCCGGTGACCTCAAGCTCGGCGCCTTCTGCTCCTCCGAGCCCGACGCCGGCTCCGACGTCGGCGCGATGCGCACCCGGGCGACGTACGACGAGGCAGGAGACGAGTGGGTCCTCAACGGCACCAAGACCTGGGCCACCAACGGCGGCATCGCCGACGTCCACGTGGTGACCGCGGTGGTCGACCCCGAGCTGCGCACCCGTGGCCAGGCCAGCTTCGTGGTGCCCCCGGGCACGAAGGGCCTCAGCCAGGGCCAGAAGTTCCACAAGCATGGGATCCGCGCCTCGCACACCGCCGAGGTGGTGCTCGACCAGGTGCGGGTGCCCGGCCGCTGCCTGCTCGGTGGCAAGGAGAAGCTGGACGCCCGGCTGGCCCGGGCCCGTGAGGGCGCCAGCAGCAAGGCCGGCTCGAACGCCTCGATGGCGACCTTCGAGCGCACCCGCCCCGCGGTCGGCGCGCAGGCGATCGGCATCGCCCGCGCGGCGTACGAGGTCGCCCTGGACTATGCGCGGACCCGCGAGCAGTTCGGCAAGCCGATCATCGAGAACCAGGCGATCGCGTTCAGCCTGGCCGACATGGCCACCTCGATCGAGGCCTCCCGGCTGCTCGTGTGGCGCGCGGCCTGGATGGCCCGGCAGGGCAAGCGCTTCGAGCAGGCCGAGGGCTCGATGTCCAAGCTGTTCGCCGGGGAGACCGCCGTGCGGGTCACCGGCCAGGCCATGCAGATCCTCGGGGGCAACGGCTTCACCCGCGAGTACCCCGTCGAGAGGATGGCCCGCGACGCCAGGATCTACACGATCTTCGAGGGCACCTCGGAGATCCAGCGCCTGGTCATCGCGCGGTCCATCTCCGGGGCCCCGATCCGCTGACCGGCTCCTTCGCCGGGAGGTCATACGGACGGTGGAGGGGGACACACCGTCCGCATGACGTCCGCGGGCTCAGACGCGGATCGCGCGGTTGACCCAGGTCGCGGAGACGACCATCCCGACCTTCTCGTAGAGGCCGAGCGCCCCGGTGCGGGAGTCGGTGTCCAGGCCGGACCGGGTGGCGCCGTGCGCGCGGGCGGTCGCGAAGGCGTCGACCAGCATCGCCTGGGCGATGCCCCGGCCGCGCTGGTCGCGACGGGTCGCGACCTTGTTCACGTAGCCCTCCTGGTCGCCCTCCTCGCCCGAGAGGAAGACCTGGGTCGCGCCGACGACCGCACCGGCCGGGTCGGTGACGACGCGCAGGTTCCACGGCTCGAAGCCGGGCCGCCCGACCACGGTCGCCAGCCAGTCGTCCAGCGGCACCCGGTCCCGCTCCGACCACTCCAGGAACGCGTCCTCGACCACGGTCCAGCACGCGTCGTGGTCGGCCGGCGTCGCCTCGCGGAGCGCGTAGCCGGCCGGCAGCTCGCGCGGCGGGATCTGTGCGTCCGCGGGCAGCTTCAGCGCCCAGCTCTCCCAGCGCACGTGGTAGCCGAGCGCGGCGAGCAGGCGGTCCCCGGCGGAGCCCTGGGGCACGGGCATGCCGATCACGTCGGACCCGGCCTTCCGGGCCTTGGCCTGCATCCAGCCGGCCAGCGCGGTGCCGACTCCGCGGCCCCGGTAGTCCGGGTGGACGGCGGCGTCGCCGCGGTCGGCGCCCATCATCTCGGCGTAGGCGACCAGACGGTCGCCGGCCAGGACCCCGACGGTGCCGGCGCTCACGTCGTACGACGGGCGCCCCCAGTCACCGAGGATGTCGGCCTCCTCGATCGACACCTCGCCGGTGTCGTGCGCCTCCTGGGCGGCCATCACCTCGACGACGGCCCGCGCGTCGGACCTGACGAGCGGGCGTTCGGACAGGTCTGCTGGGAGCTCGAGGGGTGCGGGCACGGGGCACATCGAACCAGGAGATGCGCGACGGGGCCGCCGGTTTTTCCGGCGGCCCCGTCAGGAGCACGGAGCTGGTCGAGGCCAGCTCGGGGGCGGAGCGAGGCTCAGGCGTTCCGGATCGCGGAGACGTCGAACTCGAGCTTGACCTTCTCGGACACCAGGACGCCGCCGGTCTCGAGCGCGGCGTTCCAGGTCAGATCCCAGTCCTTGCGGTTGATGGCCGTGCCGCCCTCGAACCCGATGCGCAGGTTGCCGAAGGGGTCGCGGGCGGAGCCGTTGGGCTCGAAAGCCACGGTGACGGGCTTGGTGACGCCCTTGATCGTCAGGTCGCCGGTGATCACCCAGTCCTGGCCGCCGCGCTCGACCTTGGTCGAGACGAAGGTGATCTCCTTGTTCTGGTCGGCGTCGAAGAAGTCCGCCGAGCGCAGGTGCGCGTCGCGGTCGGCGACACCGGTGTCGATGCTCGCGGTCTGGATGACGATCTCGACGCGGGAGTTGTTCGGGTTCGCGGCGTCCACGTGGGCGGTGCCGGCGAAGTCACCGAACTGGCCGCGGACCGTCGTCACCATCGCGTGCCGGGTGCTGAAGCCGATCCGGGTGTGCGCCGGGTCGATCGTGTAGTCGCCGGAGATGTCCTCGACGGCGGCGGTGGGGGCATCGAAGGCCTCGGCGGGCTTGCGGTTGAAGAACGACATGTGCTGACTCCTCGCGGGGTGGGTCGATTTGATTGAACCTTTGACCACTATGAACCGGACCGTGGTCCGATTCATTCCCGGTACCCCGGGCCGCGTCGGGTACGCCCCGTCGGGGCGCAGGGCCGGGCGCACGTCGGGAGAGCCGGCCGAAATGCCGGTCGGCCCGCCAGGCGTGCTGACGGGCCGACCGGTGGGCGGGTGCTGGTTCAGGCGGCGTGCGGGGCCTGCGCGGGTACGGCGGCGGGCCGCGCGGAGGTCCACCGGGCCTCGAGGTGGGTCCGTCCGCGGGCATCGGCCACCGGCACCCAGGTCTGCACCAGGTTGTCGGTCATGGTCGTGTCGTTCATCGGACGCCTTTCGTTCACCTGCTGTTCACCTAGACTAGCCGACTCCCACCCAGGTGTCACAAAGCCCGGGTGATCCGACCTCGACGCCCCACTCGAGGGGCTTCTGGGCCGCCCGACACGCACGTCGTGCACCACCTGGGCGGAGACGGCTGCCGGGCTCCAGGACCGACCGGACCCCGGTGTTTCGGACATTCCTGCCCGGATCCGGGCAGGAAGTTGCCGTACGGGCCGGTACAGGCGCAGGATCGCTCGCGTGACCGGGTCTGCAGCCTCCCCGTCGGCTCCCGATCCCGAGCTGGTCGGCCGGATCGCGGCCAGCACCGGTCTCTCGGTGAGCGAGGCGGCCCGCGTCGTCGAGGACGTGGTCGCGTTCCACGCGGAGACGGTGGAGCAGTACGTGCGG
The DNA here is from genome assembly GCF_030019515.1 of Nocardioides sp. Lineage (GTDB taxonomy): Bacteria > Actinomycetota > Actinomycetes > Propionibacteriales > Nocardioidaceae > Nocardioides. Next base: position 50,906 of record NZ_JASEEQ010000008.1, read on the forward strand.
CGGCGGCACGCGCACCTGAAGACCTACGGCGCGAGGAACGAGCAGATCTTCGCCCGCATCGCCGAGGAGCTCGCCCACCGGGTGGTCGCGGCTCCGCCACTCACGGCGCGCCAGCTGCGCCGGATCGTCTACGGGTGAGCGGGGACGCGGAGCGGACCCGCTGATCGTGGTCGAGCGAGCCGCGCGACCGAGGAACGAGGTCGCGACCGACGTGTCGAGACCCAGTAGTGAGAGGACACACCAACCATGTGCGGAATCGTCGGGTACGTCGGAGCCCAGCAGGCCGCCCCGATCCTGGTGGAGGGACTGACCCGCCTGGAGCACCGCGGCTACGACTCGGCCGGTCTGGCCGTGCTGGCCGGCACCGGCCTCAAGGTCGCCAAGCGGGCCGGGCGGGTGCGCGACCTCGCCGACAGCCTGCCCAAGCGGTTCGCCGGCAAGGTCGGGATCGGGCACACCCGCTGGGCCACCCACGGCCCGGCCAACGACGTCAACGCGCATCCCCACGGTGACGGCAAGGGCCTGGTGTCCGTCGTGCACAACGGGATCATCGACAACGCTGCGGCGCTGCGACACCGGCTCGCCGACGACGGCGTGGACCTGGTCAGCGACACCGACACCGAGGTGCTCGCCCACCTGATCGCCCGGTCGGGCGCGGACACCCTCGAGGGCAAGGTGAGCGAGGCGCTCGCCGCGATCGAGGGCACCTACGGGATCGCGGTGCTGCACGTCGACTTCCCCGACCGGATCGTCGTGGCCCGCAACGGCAGCCCGCTGATCGTCGGCGTCGGGGAGCGCGAGATGTTCGTGGCCTCCGACCTGGCGGCGATCGTGCGGCACACCACGACGGTGGCCCACCTCGACGACGGAGAGATCGCCAGCGTCACCGCCACCGGCTTCACGACCTACCGCCAGGACCTCACCGCGACCGCGAAGTCGGCCACGGTGGTGGACGTCGACCCCTCGTCGTACGACGCGGGCGAGCACGACTCGTTCATGCGCAAGGAGATGTTCGAGCAGCCCGCCGCCGCCGAGCGGGTGCTCCGCGGCCGGCTCGACGAGCGGTTCGGCACCGCCCACCTCGGCGGGCTGAACCTGGACCCCCGCGAGAACCGCGCGATCCGGCGGGTGAAGATCCTCGGCTGCGGGTCGGCCTACTACGTGGGCCAGATGGGCGCCGGCCTGGTCGAGGAGCTGGCGCGGATCCCCGCGGACGCCGAGGCGGCCAGCGAGTTCCGCTACCGCAACCCGATCATCGAGCCGGACACGCTCTACGTCGCCGTGAGCCAGTCGGGCGAGACCATCGACACCCTGCTCGCGGTCCAGGAGATCCGCCGGAAGGGCGGCCGGGTGGTCGGCCTGGTCAACGTGGTCGGCAGCGCGATCGCGCGGGAGTGCGACGGGGGCATCTACCTGCACGCCGGCCCGGAGGTCGCGGTCGCCTCGACGAAGGCGCTGACGAACATGTTCCTCGGCTTCGCGCTGCTCGCCCTCCAGCTCGGCCGGGTGCGCGACCTCTCGATCGCCGACGGGCGCCGGCTGATCGCCGGGCTGTCCCGGCTGCCGCACCAGATCGAGGAGGTGCTCGCCCAGGAGGACGCGCTCGCGGAGGTCGCCGGCCGGCTGGCCGACGCCGAGAGCCTGTTCTTCGTGGGCCGGGTGCGCGGCTACCCGGTCGCCCGCGAGGGGGCGCAGAAGTTCAAGGAGATCTCCTACCGGCACGCCGAGGCCTACCAGACCTCCGAGCTCAAGCACGGCCCGCTCGCGCTGATCTGCGAGACGGTGCCGACCGTCGCGATCGTCCCGGCCGATGAGCTCACCGACCGCAACGTGGGCGCCCTGCACGAGATCGCGGCGCGCCGCGGACCGCTGGTCGTCGTGACCCACGACGGCGTCGACCTCGGCGACCTCGAGGACCGCTCCGGGGTCCAGCGGATCGTCGTACCCCGCAACGAGCGGGAGCTCGACCCGATCCTGCTCACGGTCCCGCTGCAGCTGCTCGCCTACCACGCGGCGCTGCGCCTCGGTCACGACATCGACAAGCCGCGCAACCTGGCGAAGAGCGTGACGGTCGAGTAGGTGGCCCCCGGGAGGTGACGCAGCGCACCGCGACCACGAATCCACCGTCGGAAGGCGCAGCCACTACCGTTGACGGGTGAGCAGTGACGAGCAGGACGACACGACCACCCCCGAGGTGACGTTCGCCGACCTCGGGCTCAGCGAGCCGGTGCTGAAGGCGCTGGCCGACGTCGGCTACGAGAAGCCGTCGCCGATCCAGGCGGCGACGATCCCGACGCTGCTGGCCGGGCGCGACGTCGTCGGCCTCGCGCAGACCGGCACCGGCAAGACCGCGGCCTTCGCGCTCCCGATCCTCTCCCGGCTGGACCTGGCCCAGAAGAGCCCGCAGGCACTGGTGCTCGCGCCCACCCGCGAGCTCGCGCTCCAGGTGTGCGAGGCGTTCGAGCGGTACGCCGCGCACATCAAGGGCGTGCACGTGCTGCCGGTGTACGGCGGGCAGGGCTACGGCGTCCAGCTCAGCGCGCTGCGCCGCGGCGTGCACGTCGTGGTCGGCACACCGGGCCGGATCATGGACCACCTGGAGAAGGGCACGCTCGACCTGTCCGAGCTGCGGTTCCTCGTGCTCGACGAGGCCGACGAGATGCTCAACATGGGCTTCGCCGAGGACGTCGAGACGATCCTCGCGGACACGCCCGCGGAGAAGGACGTCGCGCTGTTCTCCGCGACCATGCCCGCGCAGATCCGCCGGATCTCGAAGAAGTACCTCGACGACCCGGCCGAGATCACCGTCAAGAACAAGACGGCGACCGCCTCGAACATCGCCCAGCGCTACCTGATGGTGTCCTACCCGCAGAAGGTCGACGCGCTCACCCGCATCCTCGAGGTCGAGAACTTCGAGGGCATGATCGTCTTCGTCCGCACCAAGAACGAGACCGAGACGCTGGCCGAGAAGCTCCGGGCCCGCGGTTTCTCCGCGATGGCGATCAACGGCGACGTGCAGCAGACGCAGCGCGAGCGCACCGTCAGCCAGCTGAAGTCCGGCAAGCTCGACATCCTGGTCGCCACCGACGTCGCCGCCCGCGGCCTCGACGTGGAGCGGATCAGCCACGTCGTCAACTACGACATCCCCACCGACACCGAGTCCTACGTGCACCGGATCGGGCGCACCGGGCGGGCCGGGCGCAGCGGCGACGCGATCTCGTTCGTCACCCCCCGGGAGCGCTACCTGCTCAAGCACATCGAGAAGGCGACCCGGCAGCCGCTGACCCAGATGCAGCTCCCGACCGTCGAGGACGTCAACACCACCCGGCTGTCCCGCTTCGACGACGCGATCACCGAGGCCCTCTCGCAGACCCGCAGGATCGAGGCGTTCCGCGACATCGTGGCCCACTACGTGCGTGAGCACGACGTGCCCGAGGCCGATGTCGCCGCGGCCCTCGCGGTGGTCGCCCAGGGCGACACCCCGCTGCTGCTCGACCCGGCCGACGAGGTCCGCGCGCCACGCGAGGAGCGGGCGACCCAGGGGTCGCGCCGCGACCGACCGGACCACGGAGGGCAGCCGCGCGAGCGCCGCCCTCGTGGCCGCAGCGACGTCCCGATGACGACGTACCGGATCGCGGTGGGCAAGCGGCACAAGGTGGAGCCCCGCCAGATCGTCGGCGCCATCGCCAACGAGGGCGGCCTGTCTCGCCAGGACTTCGGGCACATCGACATCCGCGCGGACCACTCGCTGGTCGAGCTCCCCGCCGACCTGCCGGCCGGCGCGTGGGACAGCCTGCGCTCGACCCGGATCTCCGGGAAGCTGATCGAGCTCAGCCGCGACGGCGGCGGCCCGCCGGCTCCGCACAAGAAGCCGCGCCACAAGTCCTAGCCGGGGCACGGTCGGCGGTGGCTGGTAGAACCGACTCCATGCTCCCGGGCCGCCGACTCTCGCTCGCCACCCTCGCCCTCCTGCTCGCAGGCGGTGCGCTGGCCGGCTGCGACGCGGCCGAGAAGGTGACCGGGCCCGATCCCGACGACGCTGCGGACGCGCTGGCGGAGGCGCTGGTGTCCGGCGACTTCGGTGCGGTCGCGTTCACCGAGGGCACGGCCGAGGACGTGGGGGCGGAGTACGCGAAGGTCGTCGAGGGCATGGGTGAGGCGACCCCGACGGTCGACGCGACCGGCACCGAGGAGAGCGAGGCGGGCGCCGCGACGGCCACGTTGGCGTGGACCTGGTCCCTGGCCGGCGAGGAGTGGCGCTACACCACCGAGGCGCCGTTGACCGAGGCCGGCGACGAGTGGCAGGTCACCTGGTCGCGCAAGGTGGTCGAGCCCAGCCTCGGCCCGGGGACGGTCCTCGACGTGACGCCGATCGGCGGCGGCCGCGGCCCGGTGGTCGGGGCGGACGGCGTCGCGCTCGTGACCGACCGCCCGGTGGTCCGCCTCGGCATCGACCGGTCGCGAGTCCCCGCCGCCCGCACCGCGGACGCCGCGCGGCGCCTGGCCCGCCTGGTGGGCGTCGACGCGGCGCCGTACGTCAAGCAGGTCGAGGCGGCGGGCGACAAGGCGTACGTCGAGGCGATCGTGTTCCGCAAGGACGACGTACCCCTCGAGGTCGCGCGCGGCTACCAGGCCATCCCTGGCGCACTCGCGGTCCCGGACGACATCCCGCTGGCGCCGACCCGCGACTTCGCGGCCCCGATCCTGGGCACCGTCGGTGCGGTGACCGCGGAGATGATCGAGAAGGAGCCGGACAAGTACCAGGTCGGCGACCAGGCCGGGCTCTCCGGGCTCCAGGCGCGATACGACGACCAGCTCCAGGGCGTCGACGGCGTCGTGGTCGACGCCGTCGCCTCGGACGGGCGCGAGCGCCAGCTGTTCCGGGTCGACGCCGAGCAGGGGCAGCCGCTCGAGCTCACCCTCGACGAGCCGCTGCAGCTGGCCGCGGAGCGCGCGCTCGCCGGCGTCGGGCCGGCCAGTGCGCTGGTGGCACTGCGGCCGTCGACAGGCGCGATCCTGGCCGCGGCCAACGGGCCCGGCAACGACGGCTACAACCTCGCGACGTACGGCCAGGTCGCCCCGGGCTCGACGTTCAAGAGCGTCAGCAGCCTCGCGCTGCTGCGCTCCGGGCTCACCCCCGAGAGCACGGTGCCGTGCACGCCGTCGGTCGTCGTGGACGGCAAGCGGTTCGAGAACTACGACGACTACCCGAGTGCTGCCCTGGGCGACATCGCGCTGCGCACCGCGATCGCGAACTCGTGCAACACCGCGGTGATCTCCCAGCGCGGCAGGCTCGACGACGGGGACCTGGCCGCCGCGGCGGCCTCGCTCGGCCTCGGCATCGACCACGACCTGGGCTTCCCGGCGTACTTCGGCAGCGTCGAGCCGCCGGCCTCGGAGACCGAGGCAGCCGCCGACCTGATCGGCCAGGGCAAGGTGCTCGCCTCACCGATGGCGATGGCGACGGTGATCGCGTCGGTGCAGGCTGGCCACACGGTGGTGCCCCGGCTGGTGAGGTCCGTCGACGTGTCGGTCCCGGGCCGAGCCGAGCCGCTGGCCCCGCCGGAGGCCGCCGCGCTGCGCTCGATGCTGCGCGCCGTCGTCACGTCCGGCAGCGGCGCGGGGCTGCTCGACGTGCCCGGCCCGCCGGTGATCGCCAAGACCGGCACCGCGGAGTTCGAGCGGGGCGGCAGGCTGCTGACCCACGCGTGGATGATCGCGGCGCAGGGCGACCTCGCCGTCGCCGTGTTCGTCGACGTCGGCTCCTCCGGCAGCGGCACCGCCGGCCCGGTCCTCGAGGCGTTCCTGCGCGCGGCCCGCTGACCGCGTCTCGCGCGTCGACCTCGTCGCCGCGCGGGTCGCCAGACGTCCTCCGGACGGAGCAACAGGTAACACCCTCCGCGTGACGTCCGGGACGACCCACACAGGCAGCAGGAGGGCCGGCTGACCGGGAAGCCCGCCGGCGGGTCGCTAGGTCGTCCGGGTCTCGACGTTGCGGGCGACCTCCTCGGGCATCGGCTCGTAGTGGGCGAACGACCGGGTGAAGACGCCGGCGCCGTGGGTGGCCGAGCGCAGGTCGACGGCGTAGCGGACCAGCTCGGTCTGCGGGACCTCGGCCAGGACCTGGGTGCGGTCCTCGCCGACCTTGTCGGTGCCGAGCAGCCGGGCCCGGCGCGCGGACAGGTCGCTCATCACGGTGCCGACCAGCTCGTCGGGGATGACGACCGTGACGGTGTCGTAGGGCTCGAGCATGGTCACGGTGGTGGCCGCCGCGGCCTCGCGCAGGGCGAGCCCGCCGGCCATCTGGAAGGCCATGTCCGAGGAGTCGACCGCGTGCGCCTTGCCGTCCAGCAGCGTCACCCGCAGGTCCACGACCGGGTAGCCGTGGCGCACTCCGCGCTCCATCTGGGCGCGCACGCCCTTCTCGACACTCGGGATGAACTGGCGGGGTACGGCGCCGCCGACCACCTTGTCGACGAACTCGAACCCGCCGCCCTCGGGCAGCGGCTCGACCTCGATCTGGCACACGGCGTACTGGCCGTGCCCGCCGGACTGCTTCACGTGCCGACCCAGGCCGGCGCCCTTCCCGGCGAACGTCTCGCGTAGCGACACCACGAACGGCACCTGGTCGACGTGCACGGCGTACCGCTCGGTGAGCCGCTCGAGGGTGACCTCGGCGTGGGACTCGCCCATGCACCAGAGCACCAGCTGGTGGGTCTCGGCGTTGTTCTCGATCCGCAGCGACGGGTCCTCCGCGGCGAGCCGCCCCAGGGCCTGCGAGAGCTTGTCGTCGTCGGCCTTGCTGCGCGCGACGATCGCGATCGGCAGCAGCGGCTCGGGCATCGACCACGGCCGCAGCACCCGCGGCTGGTCCACCGACGACAGGGTGTCGCCGGTCTCCGCCCGGGAGAGCCGGCCGACCGCGCACAGGTCGCCGGCGACCACGCGCTCGGTGGGGACCTGGACCTTGCCGAACGAGTGGCCCAGGTTGCCGACCCGCTCGTCCTCGTCGTGGTCGGCGTGTGTGCCCTCGCCGAAGAACGACGAGAAGTGCCCGGAGACGTGCACGGTCTGGTCGGGCTCGAGGGTGCCGGAGAAGACGCGGACCAGGCTCAGCCGGCCGACGTACTGGTCGCTCGCCGTCCTCACGACCTCGGCCACGAGCGGGCCGTCGGGGTCGCAGGTGATCGGGTCGGCCGCGGCTCCGGACGGCAGGAACACGTCGGGCGCGGTGTGCTCGACCGGCGAGGGGAACGCCCGGACCGCGAGGTCGAGCAGCTCCTGGCAGCCGACCCCGGTCATCGAGCAGACGGGTACGACGGGGTAGAAGCTCGCCCGCGCGACCGCGCGCTCGAGGTCCTGGACGAGCACCTTCTCGTCGACCTCCTCGCCGCCGACGTACCGCTCCATCAGCGACTCGTCCTCGGACTCCTCGATGATGGCCTCGATCAGGTCGCCGCGCAGTCCGGTCGCCTCGGCCTCGGCGCTCGGGGTGAGCAGCCCGGTGAGCCCGGTGACGTCGGCCCCGTCCCGGACGGGGACGTAGAGCGGCATCACCCGGTCGCCGAAGGCGTCCCGGGCCTGGTGGAGCAGGCCGTCGTAGTCGGCACGCGCCTGGTCGAGCTTGGTCACGACGACCGCGCGCGGCATGCCGACGGCGGCGCACTCGCGCCACAGCGCGCGGGTGGCGTCGTCCACGCCGTCGTTGGCGGCGACCACGAACAGCGCGCAGTCGGCCGCCCGCAGCCCGGCCCGCAGCTCGCCGACGAAGTCGGCGTATCCGGGGGTGTCGATCAGGTTGACCTTCACGCCGTCGTGGAGGAGCGGCGCGACGCTGAGGGAGTTGCTGCGCCCGTGGGCGTGCTCGGACTCCTCGTGGTCACAGACGGTCGTCCCGTCGCGGACGGAGCCGGCGCGAGGTATCGCGCCTGAGGCGGCGAGCAGAGTCTCCGCGAGGGTGGTCTTGCCGGACCCTGCCGGGCCCACGAGCACCACGTTGCGGATCCGGTCCGGGCTGCTCGCCGCCAGATCCTGCCCCGACGCTCTCCGGTTTCCGCCGCCCTTTTCCGCCATGACCGCTCCTCGTGCCACGAGTCTCGCTGTTGGGACCTCGGTCCGACACAACTCCTCATCGGTCCCGGGCACAAGGGCTCTTGGTCACGGTTTGCGGTCGTCCCCCGCGTGCGCCGGGACGAACGCGGGGGCCGCGGCATGCCGTGGCCCCCGCCCCTCCGCCGGGCCGCCCACGGTGCGAGGGGGTGCTCCGGACCGGCGCGGCAAAGGGCGAACCCCTCGCTGCATGGGGTCAGCAAGGGGTTCTTGCCGACAACAAAGTGCTCCCTCCGAAGTCGACGCTCCCAGCCTGGCACGACCCCGTCGGCCTGTCAGCGATTTGCTCGAAGGTCGCGGGGTGCCAGGCTGGGGAGCATGAACGGACTGGACCTCCTCGGCCCCGAGCACCGGGGCCTCTTCATCGGTGGCACCTGGCGCGACGCGGAGGGCGGCAAGCGGCTCGACGTGATCGACCCGGCCGACGCCTCGGTGCTGACCGACGTGGCGGACGGCTCCGTCGCCGACGCCGTCGACGCGCTCGACGCGGCGGTCGCGGCCCAGGCCGACTGGGCGGCGACGCCGGCCCGCGAGCGCGGCGAGATCCTGCGCACCGCCTTCGAGCTGATCACCGAGCGCGCGGAGGGGTTCGCGCACCTGATGAGCCTCGAGATGGGGAAGACGGTCGCCGAGGCCGCCGGCGAGGTGACCTACGGCGCGGAGTTCTTCCGGTGGTACGCCGAGGAGGCGGTGCGCATCCACGGCCGCTGGATGCAGGCCCCAGGTGGCGGAAGCCGGCTGCTCACCATCAAGAAGCCGGTCGGCCCGTGTCTGTTCATCACCCCCTGGAACTTCCCGCTCGCGATGGGCACCCGCAAGATCGGGCCCGCCGTCGCGGCCGGCTGCACGATGGTCGTCAAGCCCGCCAGCCAGACCCCGCTGTCGATGCTCGCGCTCGCGGCCGTGCTCGAGGAGGCCGGGCTGCCGGCGGGCGTGCTCAACGTGATCACCACGAGCCACACCGGCGAGTTCAGCCAGACCCTCCAGGCCGACGACCGGCTGCGCAAGGTCAGCTTCACCGGCTCCACCGGCGTGGGCAGGGTGCTGGTCCGGCAGTCCGCCGACCGGCTGCAGCGGGTCAGCATGGAGCTGGGCGGCAACGCGCCGTTCCTGGTCTTCGAGGACGCCGACGTCGACGCGGCCGTCGACGGCGCGATGATCGCGAAGATGCGGAACATGGGGGAGGCCTGCACGGCGGCCAACCGGTTCCTGGTGCACGCCTCGGTCGCCGAGGAGTTCGCCGAGAAGCTCGGCAAGCGGATGGGTGCGCTCACCCTGGGCCGCGGGCAGGACGAGGGCGTCGACGTCGGCCCGCTCATCGACGAGCGCGCGGTGGAGAGCGTCAGCCAGCTGGTCACCGACGCCGTCCACGACGGCGCCACGGTCGTCACCGGCGGCCGGGCCGCGGACGGGCCCGGCTACTTCTACCCGCCGACCGTGCTGCTCGGCGTACCCGTCGACTCCGAGATCAACGTGCAGGAGATCTTCGGTCCGGTCGCGCCGATCACCACCTTCGACTCCGAGGCGGACGCGATCCGGATCGCCAACGACACCGAGTACGGCCTGGCCTCCTACGTCTACACCCGGGACCTGTCCCGCACCATCCGGCTGGCCGAGGCGCTGGAGTTCGGCATGGTCGGCGTCAACACCGGCCTGGTCTCGAACCCGGCCGCGCCGTTCGGCGGGGTCAAGTCCAGCGGCTTCGGTCGCGAGGGCGGCTTCGAGGGCATCGAGGAGTACCTCGAGACCACCTACGTCGCCCTCCCCGCCGGCTGACCCGCCGGCGCCGCGGCCGGATCCTCGCGCCGCGGCCGGATCCTCCCCTGCCCGGGGCGGGCGGTGGCCCAGCAACCGATTCGGGTCGCGGGTCGGTTGCCTGGGCACCGCCGGCCGGGTGGCCTGGTGGCCAGGTGGCCGGGTGGCGGATCCTCCGGGGCGCATCCTCCCAGGCCGCGCCGGGCGGGTCAGCGCGCCGAGCGGGCCAGGGCGGCGAGCCACCGGTCCCAGCCGCGGAGCAGGGGATCCCGGCCGCGGACCGGGCTCTGGCCGGCGACCCAGTAGCCGAACACGTCGTCGTCCGGAGTGCCGGCGGGGTCGCCCGGGTCGCCGGGGGCGGCGCGGTGGTGCAGCCGCAGCCACACCGGCAGGCCGGCCACCCGGAGGGCGTCGAGGGCGGCGACCACCAGCCGCCGGACGTCCTCGCCGTACCGCTCGACGGTCAGCCGTGCGGGTGCGACCGGCCCGGAGGTGAACGTCACGTCCAGGTCGAGCAGCAGGTGGTCGGTGCGGCGCTCGAGTCGCCACGCCGCCGCCGGCGCCGGCAGCGCCCCGGACGACACCGAGCGCTGCACGCCCGAGAAGAGCAGCACGTCGGTCGGGGAGACGCGACCGGAGACGACGAACACGGTGCCCGCGTTGGTGAACGTCCAGGTGGTGTCGCGGAACCCGTACCCGATCCGGCTCGCCTCGCTGACGTCGTGCGCGACGCCCGCGCCCGAATCGACGGCGATCGACTCGTTGCTCTGCTGGTAGGAGTAGGTGACGTCGCCGAGGAGGGCCGCGGTGACCCGCAGCCAGGTCGTCAGCACCGACGGCGCGACGTCGCTGCCGGCGAACGTGGAGTCGACGACCAGGGTGTCGCCGGGGGACTCGGTCGGCACCAGGTCGAGGCGGTACGCCGGGTAGCTCTCGTGGTCCGCGACGCGGCCGACCTCGGCGACCAGGCGGGCGAGCTGGCGCTCGGTGGCGACACCCGTGTAGTCGATCGTGATCGCCGCGGCGCGCTCGTCCGAGGGGGAGCTCACGGTCGCGTCGGCCACCTGGTCGATCCGGCCGAGCTTCGTCTGCACGCTGTGCGCCTGGTCGAGCGCCGCGGTGCAGCCCGCCAGCAGGGGCGCAGACAGGAGTACGGAGAGCGCGAGCAGCGCGGAGGCGCGCGCCACCGTCCTTCGCCCCCCGAAGGTTCCCATGCCGAGAATGGTGGCCCATCCGCCCCCTCCGCCGGGGCGGATTCGACAATGGCGACGTGGACCTCTTCGCCGACACCGCGACGCAGTACGCCGAGTTCGCGGCCGACGCCGCTCCGACCTCGCCGTGCTTCGCCGACTGGTCGCGCCGGGTCGCGACCGACGAGGAGGTGCTCGCGTGGCTCGAGACCCTGCCGCTGACCAAGCGTCAGCCGAACCTGGTCCTCGCGGCGGCCCGCTGGCACGGGGTGCCGGCGCCGGGCCCGTACGCCGCGCTGCGCGAGGCGCTGCTCGGCGACGACGGCACCGTCCGGCGCACCATCCTCGAGCGCGCCACCCAGACCAACGAGGCCGGCCGGCTGGCCACCCTGGTGCCCGCCTTCGCGCTGGCGGCCGGCCCCGGGCCGGTCGCGCTGCTCGAGGTCGGCGCGAGCGCCGGGCTCTGCCTCTACCCGGATCGGTATCGCTACGCGTGGCGGACCGCCGACGGCGTACGGCGCTGCGGCGACCCCGCGGCACCCGAGCTCGGCTGCACCGTGCTGGGCGTGGGCCCGCTGCCCGCCGCTCCGCCGGCGGTGGTCTGGCGTGCCGGCATAGACCTGTCCCCGGTCGACGTCACCGACGGCGACCAGGTGCGCTGGCTGTCCGCACTGGTCTGGCCCGAGCACGACGACCGGCGGGCCCAGCTCGCCCGCGCCGTCGCGGTCGCCCGGACCGACCCGCCGTACCTGGTGCGCGGCGACCTGGTCGACGAGCTCCCTGCGATGGTCGAGCGGGCGCGCGAGCACGGCCCGGTGCTGGTGTTCCACAGCGCGGTGATCGCCTACCTGCCCGAGGAGCGCCGGTCCGCGTTCCACGAGCTGATGACCGGGCTGGTCGCGGCCGGCCGGTGCCACTGGGTGAGCAACGAGGGTCCGCGGGTGCTCCCCGCCGTCACCGAAACCGGACCGGAGGTACCGGAGGACGAGCACGGCTTCGTGCTCGGCGTCGACGGCCGGGCGGTCGCGCGCACCCACGGCCACGGGCGCAGCCTGCGTTGGCTCTGAGGACCGCGCCAGCGTCGTGTGGTCGTGGGCGTCGGCGCCCCGCGGACCTCTCGGCCGATCCCTGCACTTCTCGGCCGAAGTTTCGGCCCAACAGTGCTGGTTTCCCCGGGTACCCGGGGAAACCGACGGCGGCTCGGCGCGGACCACCAGCCGGCTGACCGCCCGATCTACAGGCCCGCCGACTTCAGGCCGAGGCTCGCGGGCAGGCCGGTCCGCGAGCGGATGCCGAGCTTGCGGTAGACGCGCGAGAGGTGCCACTCGACGGCCTTCACGGTCACGACCAGGCGGTCGGCGATCTGCCGGTTGGTCAGCCCGTCGGCGGCCAGCCGGGCGACCCGCCGCTCGGCGGCGGTGAGTGCTGCGAGGGCCTCGCCGCGCACCGGCCGGGCGGGCTCGCCCATCCGGTCCAGCAGCCGGCGCACCCGGCTCTGCAGCGGCCAGAGCTCCTCACGCCCGGCGTACGCCTCGGCGCCGCGCAGCAGCGCCAGCGCCGTGTCGGCGTCCGGCCGGCCGGAGAGCAGCAGCAGCCCGGCGAGATCGGTGTCGATCTGCGCGGCCAGCCGCGCGGCGGGCACGCCGATGAGGACGTCCTGGGCCTCGCGCAGCAGTGCGGTCCGGTCGCTCCGGGCGTCTACCGTGGCCACGGTGCGCAGGGCGAGCGCCACGGCGTACGGCGCGCCCGAGGTCCGTGCGGCGCCGAGGTGCTCGCGGGCGAGCGCGGCTCCCTCGCGCCGGTGGCCGAGCCGGACGGCGGCCAGCGCCGCGCCGACCCGCCAGGGGACCAGGCGAACACCGTCCCGCCCACCGGAGAGCAGCCGGCCGGCGCGCGCGAAGTGCCCGGCGGCGAGGTCGGAGTCGCCGGCCGCCGCCGACAGCTCGCCGCGACCGTAGTGCGCGACCGCCCCGGTCAGGCCGGGCCGGTCCAGGAACGTTCCGAGCGCCTCGCCGAGCGTCATCGCCGGGGACAGGTCGCCGCGCGCCAGCCGGCAGTCGAGCGCGGTCGTCAGGACGGAGGCACGGTCGAGGTCGCCGAGGTCCTCCCAGCCCGCGGAGCGCAGCTGGTCGAGGTCCGCGAGCGCCTCGCCGATCCGGCCCGCCCGGGCCATCGCGTAGCCACGGGCGGCGAGATCGACTCGGGTCAGCAGCACGACCCGCAGCCTAGGAAGACCCGCCCCTGTGGGGGGTCGGAACGGCGGAGTTCGATGACGGTGGACCAGTCAGGTGCGGCCCAGGAAGCCCAGCAGCCGTTGGTCGTACGGCGCCATCGCGGGGACCGGTCGGGCCCGGGCGAACCGGGCCCCGCGGTCGCCCGCCCCGACCAGTCGATGTGCGACCGGGAGCAGCTGCTGCGCCAGGCTCGCCGGGATCGCGGTGCGCTCGCCGGTGCTCTGCCCCACGTCCCACCCGTGCACGGTCACCTCCAGGGCGGCCGTGGCGACCAGGGTCGGCGTGCCGAGGTCGACCCGCGCGCCGCCCGCCTCGAGGACGACGTCGCCGGGCGCCGGGTCGCTCCAGGCCGCGAGCAGTGCACAGGCCTTCTCACGCAGGACGGCCACCCGGCCGCCGGCCGCGCTGCCGGGGAGCACCTCGACCGCTCCGCCGGCGGCCTCCGCGAACGCGTCGAGCCCGTCCTCCAGGTGGGCGAGCAGGTCGGCCAGGGTCCAGGCCTCGCAGGGCGTCGGAGCGTCGAGCAGCTCGGCGCGCACGCCCGCCAGCCGGGCGCGGGTGTAGCCCAGGGCCCGGTCGAGCAGCTCGACGGACCCGGGGACGGTCCGGGTCAACTCACTCGCCGGGCGCGGAGGGGACGGCGGAGGGGACGGCGCTCGTCGGGACCAGGCTCATCGGGTGGTCGCCGGGCCGGTAGCCGTCGTCGAGCCGGTCGGGCAGCCCGAACTTCGTGAACAGCGCGGTGTCGAAGAACGCGTGCACGTGGGTGACGCGGGTGCCGTCCAGCTCGAGCACCTGCAGCTGGAACGGTGCGAAGCCGCCGTCGGCCACGCGCATGTACAGCCCGAACGCGGGCTGGCCGTTGGCCGAGGTGCGCAGCATCGGCATGTCGTTCAGGCCGCCGGGGCAGTGCTTGCCGATCAGCTCGCCGATGCTCTCCGGCCCGACGAACCAGTTCGTGAACGGCGGCATCTCCCAGATCGCCTCACTGGTGAGCAGGCTGACGATCGCGTCGACGTCCTTGCGCCAGAACGCGTCGACGTACCTCTCGAGCAGCTGCTGCTGGGCGGGCGTCAGGTCGGGCTCGACGGTCTCCTCGGTGAGGCCGCGCCCGGCGAGCTGCGCGTGGGCGCGCTGGAGCGCAGAGTTGACCGCGGCCGAGGTGGTCTCGAGCGCCTCGGCGACCTCCGCGGCCGACCAGCGCAGCACGTCGCGCAGGATCAGCACCGCGCGCTGGCGGGCCGGCAGGTGCTGCAGCGCGGCGACGAAGGCCAGCCGGATCGAGTCGCGCTCGGCGACCACCACCGCCGCGTCGGGGACCGGCTCGAGCCAGGCGATCTCGTGGTTCTCCTCCAACGCGTCGCCGGCCATCGCGTCGGGGGTGCCGAGCCCCGCCGGCAGCGGCCGCCGGGGCCGGCCCTCGAGATTGGTGAGGCACACGTTGGTGGCGATCCGGTACAGCCAGGTGCGCACCGACGAGCGGCCCTGGAAGTCGGCGGAGGCCTTCCAGGCGCGCAGGAACGTCTCCTGGACCAGGTCCTCGGCCTCCTGCACCGAGCCGGACATCCGGTAGCAGTGCGCGAGCAGCTCGCGCTGGTAGCGCTGGGTCAGGGTCGGGAAGTCGCCGAGCTCGTTGCGCGCCGCCGCGATCCGGCCTGCGTCCTCGATCGGGCTCTCGGTCTGGGGGTGGGTCGTCATCGGTGCCGCCTCGATCGCCGTCATGGTCCAGCTCCTCGCGTCGTCCAGTCTGCCTCTGCCTACCGACCGGCGTCGACGCGAGAACTCATCGGACGGCGGGCGCGGCGATCTCCAGGGCGCGTCGGGCGGCGGGTACGGCAAGCTCGCGGTCGGCCGGCACCAGCCCGACCCGGGTGCGGCGGTCGAGGAGGTCGTCGACGTCGGCGGCGCCCTCGTGGGTGACGCCGAAGAGCAGCTCGGCGAGGGTGACGGGGATGTGCGGGGCGACCGGGGCGAGCAGCTCCTCGTCCGGGAGCCCGCTGACCGCGCGTGCGCTGTCGAGCACGAGAGCGGCGTCGGTGCCGTAGCGGCGCACCAGCCGGGCGGGCAGCTCGAGGGCCGCCAGCTCCGCCCGGGGTGCGGCGCCGAGCAGCGGCAGCTCGCGGGTGCGGCACGGTCCGACGCGCCGCTCGAGGGTGGGCCCCGCGGCGGCGACCGCCGCGTCCACGGCGTCCTCGGCCATCCGGCGGTACGTCGTCAGCTTGCCGCCCACGACCGTGATCACGCCGGTGCTGCTGGTGAGCACGGCGTGCCGACGGGACAGGTCCGCGGTGCGCGTGCCGTCGCCGTCCCCGTCATCACCGTCGCCGCCGAGGTCGAGCAGCGGCCGCAGCCCGGCGAAGGTGCCGACCACGTCGCTGCGGTGCAGCGGGTGGGAGAACGCGGCCGACACGA
The DNA here is from genome assembly GCF_030019515.1 of Nocardioides sp. Lineage (GTDB taxonomy): Bacteria > Actinomycetota > Actinomycetes > Propionibacteriales > Nocardioidaceae > Nocardioides. Next base: position 66,606 of record NZ_JASEEQ010000008.1, read on the forward strand.
CGTCGAGGAGGAAGCCGACCTCGGCCTCCGAGGCCTGCGGCACGTCCGGGATCTCCCCGTCGACCGGCTCGTCGGTGAGGCCGACGTACACGGTGCCGTCCGGCTGGGGGAGCACCATCACGAACCGGTTGGTCTCCCCGGGGACCGGGCAGAACACCGACACCGTCAGGCCGGGCAGGGTCTCCTCGCGCAGCACCAGGTGGGTGCCGCGGCTGGGTCGCAGCCTGATGCCGTCGACCAGGCCGCCGGCCCAGACGCCGGCGGCGTTCACGACGCTGCGCGCGGCGACGGTCGTCGTCGCGCCGGTCAGCTCGTCGCGGAGCCGGACCGAGGTCCCGGTGGCCTCCAGCACCCGGGCGCGGGTGCGCACGTGGGCGCCGTACGACGCGGCCGTGCGGGCGATCGTGGTGACCAGCCGGGCGTCGTCCTCGAGCTGGCCGTCCCAGCCGAGCACCGCGCCGCGCAGGCCCGCCGGGCGCAGCGCGGGCACCAGGCTGCGCGCCTCGGTGACGCTGAGGTGCCGCGGCTTCGGGAGGGTCTCGGCGTCGGTGCGGGCGCCGCGGCGCAGCAGGTCGCCGGCCCACATGCCGCTGCGGGTCATCCAGGTCTGCAGCCGGGTGACGCTGGAGCTGAGCGGCACCAGCATCGGCATCGGGTGGGTGAGGTGCGGGGCGGTGGTCTCCATCAGGATGCCGCGCTCGACCGCGCTCTCGTGGGCCACGCCCACCTGCCCCTTGGCGAGGTAGCGCAGCCCGCCGTGGACCATCTTCGAGGACCAGCGCGAGGTGCCGAAGGCGAGGTCGTGGGCGTCGACCGCCAGCACCGAGAGGCCGCGGGTGACGGCGTCGAGGGCCACGCCGGCGCCGGTGATGCCGAGGCCGATCACGACCAGGTCGACCTCGGTCGGGGCGCCGGCCAGGCCCGGGGTGATCCGCGTGGTCGTCGTCGGGGTGGTCGTTGGCGGGCTGGTCATGGCTGGAGGCTCCGGGTCAGGGCGAGGGTGAGCTCGGCGTCGAGGTCCGCGGCGGACACCCGGTCGTCGACCATCGTGTGCGCGGAGAGCACGAAGCCGTGGGCGGCGAGCAGCATCGCGCGGGCCATCGCGTCCGGGTTCCCGGCCCGGGCGGCGCCCTCGGCCTGGGCCTCGCGGAGGGCGGCGACGGTCAGCTCGAGGATGCCGTCCTGGGAGCGGCCGCGTCGGGAGAAGAGGTAGGGGAGGATCAGCTCGGGGTCGAGCTCGACGATGCGGACGAACAGCTCGTTCTCGCGCAGTCGCTGCACGGTCTCGACGATGTCGCCGACCAGCCGGTCCACGGTCGGGGCCGAGGGGTCCTCCTCGGCGAGGGAGTCGGTGACCACGCCGCCCCACTCGCGGGTCATCAGGTCGGCCAGCAGCTGCGGCATGTCCGCCCAGGTGCGGTAGATCGTCATCCGGGAGACCCCGGCCCGGCGGGCGACCTCGGTGAGCGTCGTACGCCGCCAGCCGACGTCGAGGATGCAGTCGCGCGCCGCGTCGAGGTAGCCGTCCCGCGGCTCGGCCCGGTCCGGGACGTTGTGACGGAGTGACGTCATGTGTCACACTGTAACACGTGATCGTGAACCAGACCGAGATGCACCCGTCCCGCTGGGGCGACCCGGCTCGCGCCCAAGCCCTTCCCGACGAGGCGCGCGGCCTGGTCGAGATGGTGTTCGGCGTCGACGACCGCCCCGCCGTCGACCACCCCGCCCTCGCGCCGTCCGCGCTCGCGCCCGGCCTGGTCCGCGGCCTGGAGGACCTCCTCGGCGCCGGGCACGTGCTGACCGACGACGAGACCCGCCGGCTGCGCACCCGCGGCAAGTCCACCCCCGACCTGCTCCGCGCCCGCGCCGGCGACCTCACCGACGCCCCGGACGCCGTGGTCCGCCCCGGCAGCCACGACGAGGTCGCCGCCGTGCTCGCGTTCGCGGTCGAGCACCACCTCGCGGTGGTGCCGTTCGGCGGCGGTACGTCGGTCACCGGCGGCCTGGTCGCCCGCCGCGAGGGGTTCGCGGGGGTGCTCAGCCTGGACCTGGTGCGGATGAAGCGACTGGTCGCGGTCGATCACGTCTCGATGACCGCGACCCTCGAGCCCGGGCTGCGCGGCCCGGAGGCCGAGGCGCTGCTCGCCGCCGAGGGGATGACGATCGGGCACTTCCCGCAGTCCTTCGAGTACGCCAGCCTCGGCGGCTTCGCCGCGACCCGCTCCAGCGGCCAGTCCAGCGCCGGGTTCGGCCGCTTCGACGCGCTGGTCGTCGGCCTGACCGTCGCCACCCCCCGGGGCCGGATCGACCTCGGCACGGCGCCGGCCAACGCCGCGGGCCCCGACCTGCGCCAGCTCTTCCTCGGCTCGGAGGGCACCCTCGGGGTGATCACCGCGCTGACCCTGCGGGTCCGGCCGGTGCCGGCGGTGCAGGTGTACGAGGCCTGGCGCTGGCCCTCGTTCGCCGACGGCGCCACCGCCATGCGGACGCTGGCCCAGGCCGGCCTGCTGCCCACGGTGCTGCGCCTCTCCGACGAGTCGGAGTCGGCGATCAACCTCGCCGACCCGACCGCGATCGGCGGGGCCTCGACGGGCGAGACCACCGGCAGCAGCGGCTGCCTGATGGTGACCGGGTTCGAGGGCGAGCCGGCCGCGGTCGAGGCGAAGCGGGCGGCCGTCATGGCGGTCTTCGAGGGCCTGGGCGGCACCAGCGTCGGCACCGGCGCAGGGGAGAAGTGGGCGCACGGGCGCTACGACGCGCCGTACCTGCGCGACTCCCTGCTGGACGCCGGCGTGCTCGTGGAGACGCTGGAGTCGGCGACGTTCTGGTCGAACCTCGACAACCTCTACCTCGGCGTGAAGACCGCACTCGAGGCGACGCTCGGCCAGCCCGCGCTGGTGCTGTGCCACATCTCGCACGTCTACGAGACCGGCGCGTCGCTCTACTTCACCGTGGCCGCGAAGGAGACCGACGACCCGCTGGGCCAGTGGCGGGCGGCCAAGGCCGCCGCCAGCGACGCGATGCTCGCGGCCGGCGCGACGATCACCCACCACCACGCCGTCGGCACCGACCACAAGCCGTGGTTCGAGCGCGAGATCGGCCCGGTGGGCGTCTCGATCCTGCGGGCGGTCAAGGCCGACCTGGACCCGACCGGGGTCCTCAACCCGGGGGTGCTGATCCCGTGAGCGCCACCCCAGGGGAGCCGCGGGCGTTCACGTTCCTGGTCAACCCGTCCTCGGGCGGCGGTGCCGCGCCGGAAGCCGTGGTCCCGGTCGCCCGCCTGCTGCGCGCCGGCGGCGCGACCGTCGACGTCACCTACTCGCCCGGCCCGCACGCGATGGTCGAGATGGTCGACCAGGCCGTCGGCCGCGGCGACGTCGTCGTCTCCGTGGGCGGCGACGGGATGCTCTCCTCGCTGGCCGGCCTGGTGTCGGAGCGCGACGGCGTCCTCGGGGTGCTGCCCGCCGGCCGCGGCAACGACTTCGCCCGGATGCTCGGGCTCCCCGAGGACGCCGAGGGACAGGCCCGGCTGCTGCTGGGAGGCGCCGTACGCCGGGTCGACCTGATCGCCGTCGCCGGCCTCGGGGCGGCGCGCCGGGTGGTCGCCGGCTCGGTCTACGCCGGCGTCGACGCCCGCGCCACCGAGATCGTCGATCGGGCGACCTGGCTGCCGCGCCGGCTGCAGTACCCCTACGCCGCGCTCCGCTCGCTGGCGACCTACCAGGCCGGTCGCTACGTCGTCGCGGTCGACGGCATCGAGCACACCTACACCGCCGCGACGGTCGTGGTCGCGAACTCCGGCTACTACGGGAGCGGGATGAAGATCGCGCCCGCCGCGTCGGTCGAGGACGGCCGGCTCGACGTGGTCGTCATCGAGGCGGCGTCGCGGGTGGCGCTGATGCGGTCGCTGCCGAAGGTGTACGACGGCTCCCACGTCGCGCTGCCCGAGGTCACCGTGCTCACCGGCACCCGGGTCGAGCTGCGCGGCACCTCCCGCTCCGCGATCCCCGTCGGCGGGGACGGCGAGCCGCTCGGCCCGCTGCCCGCCCTCGACTCCACCCCCGCCACCGTCGAGGTCCTCCCCGGCGCCCTCGCCGTCCTGGCCTGACCCGGCGTTACAGCAGAACGGCGGTGAGGGGGCGCAGGACCAGCGCCGGCCGCGGGGGCCGGCTCACCATCAGAACGTCCACACCATCAGCTCGGTCGGCACCGCCGCGGTCACCGACAGCCCCGGCCGGTCCACGATCCGGTACGCGTCGCCGTCGGCCAGCGGCTCGGCCAGCGACGACCGGGTCAGCGCCCCGCCGGCGACGAACACGTGCTGGCGCGGCTCCTCGGGCAGGGTGACCGCGGCGCCCGCGCCGAGCCGCGCCACCCGCAGCGTCGCAGACCCGACCCGGACCACCTCGACCAGCCGACCCGGCTCGAGCTCGACGGCCCGCAGGGAGTACGCCGGCGGCGTACCGACCTCGTCCGGGGTGAGCCAGGCCTGGACGAACCGGACCGGCCCGTCCGGCCCGGCGAGCTCGGAGTGGGTCACGCCCGACCCGGCCGACAGCACCTGCACGAGGCCCGGCGTCACCACCGCCGAGTGTCCCGCGGAGTCCTCGTGCACCAGGGACCCGGACAGCACCCAGGTGACGATCTCGAGGTCGCGGTGCGGGTGGCTCCCGAAGCCGGCGCCGGCGCCGAGCCGGTGGTCGTCGTGGCAGACCAGGGGGCCGAACCCGACGTTGTCGGGGTCGTAGTGCTCGCCGAAGGCGAAGGAGTGCCGGGTGAAGAATCCGGGTCCTCGGGTGAGGTACCGATCAGTTCCCCGGCGGATCTCGACGCTCACCGTCATCATTGTGCCGTGCCCCCCGCGTCCCCCGACAGCCCGCTCCCGCAGCTCCCGCCCGGCTTCCGCTTCGGCACCAGCACGGCGTCGTACCAGATCGAGGGCGCGGCCACCGAGGACGGCAGGGGCCCCAGCGTGTGGGACACGTTCACCGCCGAGGAGGGCCGGATCGTCGACGGCTCGAGCGGCGCGGTGGCGTGCGACCACTACCACCGCTACGTCGAGGACGTCGCGCTGATGAAGCGGCTCGGCACAGGCGGCTACCGGTTCTCGCTGTCCTGGCCGCGGATCCAGCCGACCGGCTCCGGGCCCGCGAACGCGAAGGGCCTGGACTTCTACGACCGGCTGATCGACGAGCTGCTCGCGAACGACGTGCAGCCGATGGCGACCCTCTACCACTGGGACCTGCCGCAGGCGCTCGAGGACGACGGGGGCTGGCTGAACCGCGGCACCGTCGACCGCTTCGCGGAGTACGCCGCGATCGTCGGCGAGCGGTTCGCGGACCGGGTGGAGCACTGGATCCCGGTCAACGAGCCCAACGTCGTGATGATGATGGGCTACGCGATCGGCATGCACGCGCCCGGCCGGAAGCTGCTGTTCGACTCGATGCCGGTCGCCCACCACCTGCTGCTCGCCCACGGTCGCGCCGCGGTCGAGCTGCGCGCCGCCGGGGCCACCAGCGTCGGCTGCGCCAACAACCACGCGCCGATGTGGCCGGTCAGTGACGACGAGGCGGACGTCGGCGCGACGAAGCTCTTCGACGCGCTCTGGAACGGCATGTTCACCGAGCCGATGCTGCTCGGCCGCTACCCCGCGGACCTGCAGCCGCTGATGGCCGACGTGGTCCACGACGGCGACCTGGCGGTGATCCGGCAGCCGCTCGACTTCTACGGTGTCAACTACTACAACCCGTTGAAGATCGGCGCCGCCCGCGAGGACGCCGAGATGCCCTTCGAGTTCCGCGAGCTGGTCGGGTACCCGGCCACCGACTTCGGCTGGCCGGTGGTGCCCGACGCGCTGCGCGAGTGGCTGATCACGTTGCGAGCCCGCTACCGGGCCGCGCTGCCGCCGATCTACGTCACCGAGAGCGGCTGCGCCTACAACATGGGCCCGGACGAGCACGGCGTCGTCGACGACCAGCCGCGCATCGACTACCTCGACGCCCACCTGCGCGCGGTTGCAACGGCCTGCCAGCGCGGCGTCGACATCCGCGGCTACTACACGTGGTCTTTGATGGACAACTTCGAGTGGTCCGAGGGCTTCACTCAGCGCTTCGGGCTGGTGCACGTCGACTACGACACCCTGGTGCGCACCCCCAAGCGCTCCTTCCAGTGGTACGCCGACGTGATCGCCGCCCAGACCCGCTCCCTCGGTTGAGCCGAGTCGGCGCATCTTGCCCGCCCAGGGACGTCGAGTCGGCGCATCTTGCCCGCGGTGGGCAGGTAGCGCGCCGACTCGGCGGGGTGGGGTGGGCAACTAGCGCCGACTCGGCGGGGTGGGGCGGGGTGGGGCGGGCAACTAGCGCCGACTCGGCGGGGTGGGGTGGGCAACTAGCGCCGACTCGGCGGGGTGGGGTGGGCAACTAGCGCCGACTCGGCGGGGTGGGGCGGGCAACTAGCGCCGACTCGGCGGGGTCAGATGGAGTGGCGCACGGCCATGGTGGCGCGTACGGCGTCCTCGTCGAACTCCTCGCCGAGCCAGTCGAACAGGCCGCGCAGGACGGCCGGGTCGGCGACGTACTCGTCGTAGTGGACGTGGTACGCCGCGTCGCCGAGGGAGTCGGCCAGGGCGAGGATCCGCCGCTCGATGTCGGCGAGGTGCTCGGACTTGTCCTCACCCTCGGCCCACCACTTGCTCTTCAAGACGTCCGCGTGGTCGCGGGTGTTGACCAGGAACCGGGCGCCCGGGAAGACCTCGCGCAGCCACGCGACGTACTCCTCGAGGTCGGCGTGGTACCAGCGGATCTCCTTGAAGCCGGTGACCCGGGTGTCCGCGCGCGGGCGCAGCACGGTGTCCAGCGCGAGCCGGCGCAGCTGGCGCACCGACCGCTCGGCGGGGAAGCCCGCGATCCCGAAGAACGGGTGCGTGGGCTGGCGCAGCCTCTTCTTCGGGCCGCGGCTGCTCTCGGTGAGCATCGTGTGGTGGAACAGGTAGAGGTGGTGCAGGGCGTCGCGGTTCTCGCCGCGGATCAGGTAGCCCGGCAGAGTGTTGAGCACGCCCATCAGCAGCGTCGAGCCGGACCGGCCGTAGGTGACCACGAACAGGTACCTCAGGTCCGATCGCGGCATGCTGCGGAGTCTAGAGTGACCGCCATGTCTGCCGCCCGCCTCCGGCTCGCTGCTCTCGCGGTCGCCCTCCTGCTCGTCGCCGTGCCCGTCGTCTTCGGCCTGGTCGACGGGCGCACCGGCGTCCTCGTCGGGCTCGCACTCTCCGGCGCGGTCGCGGCCACCGGGGTGTGCGCCTACGTCGTCCTCCGGCGGGTCGAGGAGCGCCTGCGCGTCCTCGAGCGCCGGGTGGCCCGCGCCCAGCGGCCGCGCCAGCAGGCTGTCGCCGCGCAGCCGAAGCTGCCGAAGGGCCTGGTGACCCAGGCGCAGCTGCGCAAGGAGCGCGACCACGTCGCCAAGCGGGTGCAGGACATCACCAACCTCTTCGACATGGTCCCGATCCGCGCCGGCATCCCGCCGCTCGGGCTGTGGACCGCCTCGGCCGACCTGCTGGTCGAGCTCGTGGACCGCTTCGTCGAGACCCGCCCGGCCACGGTCGTCGAGGGCGGCAGCGGGGTCTCGACCGTGGTCCTCGCCCTGGCCGCGCGCGAGCACGGCATCGCGACCCGGATCGTGGCGCTCGAGCACGACCCCGAGTGGGCGGAGTCCACGCGCCGGCTGCTCGCGCGGCACGGCGTCGCGGAGTACGCCGAGGTGCGGGTCGCCCCGCTCGGCCCGACGTCCCTGGCCGACCACCACACGCCCTGGTACGACGAGTCCGCGCTCGCCGACCTCTCCGAGGTCGGGCTGGTGCTGGTCGACGGCCCGCCCGAGGGCACCGGCCCGCGGGCCCGCTACCCGATGGTGCCGCTGCTGCACGACCGGCTGGCCCGGACCTGCACGATCGTCGTCGACGACACGGCCCGCCCCGGCGACGCCGACGTGGTGGACCGCTGGCGGCCGCTGCTGCCGGACTTCGAGTTCGACACGCTGCGTCTCGACAAGGGCGCGGCCGTGCTGACCCGGGCCTGATGCTTCCCGACGCCGGCTCGATCCTCGCCGACCTCGCCGCACCGGCGCTGGTGCTCACCGGCCCCGGGGCCGACCTCGGCCCGGTGCCCGAGGGCGTCACCTGCGCCGGCCTCGGGGACCAGGTCCCGGACGAGAGCTGGGCCACCGTGCTCCTCGCGGTAGCCGACGAGGCGGCGCTCCGGGTGGCCGTGTCCGCCCTGCCCGGCCTCGGCCGCGCCAAGCACGTCGCGTGCTACCTGGCGTCCGCCACCGGTCCGGTGACCACGGTGCTCCGCCCGGAGTGGCCGCCGCTGGCCGGCCTGGTCGCCGAGACCCCCGACGGCGGCGCGCACACCCGGCTGACGTTCCGGCGCCCCGCCCCCGCCGGACCGGTGCTCGTCGAGCTCGCCCGGCACAGCGGCACCCCGGTGGCGACCGGCAACCACGGCCTGGTCGTCACCGGTGCCCCGGTGCCGGTGGACCCGACCGCGGTGACCGAGGAGGTTCCGGCGGCGGTCGTCTTCGGCGGCCGCGCCGACCTGCCGGAGCACCCGGTGCTGGGCCGCGCACCGGTCGCCCTGCACCTGCGCGGCGAGCCGGTCGGCCCCCTCGACGAGGCACTCCTGAACCCGGTCGGCTTTCGCCGCGACTGGGGCCGCGGGCCGGTGCCACTGCCCGCGGGCGAGCCCACACCCGAGCTGGTCGCCGCGGTCCGCGACGCCCAGGCCGTCGTGGTGCCCGACGACGCGGACGCCCGGACCGTGGCCGGGCTGGCGATGGCCGGGGTCCCGCTCGTCGGCGCGGGCTACCCCGGCGTGGACCCGATCGACCCGGCCGACCTGGAGGACCCGCTGCGCCGTGAGGAGCACTCCGTCCGGCTCCGCCGGGCCGCCCTGCGTGAGCACTCGCACCTCGCCTGGAGACACCAGGTCGCCCGGCGCGCCGGGCTGCGGGCGGCGGCGTACCCCTCGGTCAGCGTGCTGCTGCCCACCCGCCGGCCCGAGCAGCTCGCCTTCGCGCTCGACCAGGTCGCCCGGCAGCGCGGCGTGGCGGAGCTCGAGCTGGTGCTGGCCACCCACGGGTTCGACGCCGACCCCGGCCTGGTGCGCGAGCGGCTCGGCGCCCGGTCCGTCACCCTGCTGCCGCTGCCGGCCGACACCGTCTTCGGCGACGTGCTCCGCGCCGCGACCGACGCGGCCGCCGGCGACGTGGTCGTGAAGATGGACGACGACGACTGGTACGGGCCCGACGTCCTGGCCGACCTGCTGCTCGCCAAGCACTACTCCGGCGCCGACCTGGTCGGCATGCCCGCGGAGCTGGTCTACCTGGAGCCGATCCGCACCACCGTGCGCCGCCGCGGCCCGAGCGAGAGCTTCGGCGCGGTGGTCGCCGGCGGCACGATGACCCTCGACCGGGCGCTGCTGCGCGCGGTCGGCGGCTTCCGCAGCGTGCCCCGGCACGTCGACGCCCGGCTGCTCGAGGACGTCCGCGCCGCGGGCGGCAGCGTGTACCGCACCCAGGGCCTCGGGTACGTCCTGCGGCGTACGACGCACGGCCACACCTGGGACACCGGGCTCGGCTACTTCCTGACCCGGCAGAGCGTCGCCGCGCAGTGGCGCGGCTTCCGGCCCAGCAGACTCCTGGAGGCAGGGTGAGCGACCAACCCCGCGTGCGCCGCAACGACTGGGGCACCCTCGACGCGCCCGCCCTCGGCCGGTGGGAGCCGACCCGGTCGGTGTCGGTGGTGATCCCGGCGTACGGCGCGCAGCGGCTGCTCCCCTACGTGCTCGCCGGCCTCGCCGCCCAGACCTACCCGGCCCACCTGCTCGAGGTGGTGATCGCGGACGACGACCCGGGGCGGCCCCTCGAGCTGGCCGAGCTGTCCGGGCCGCGTCCCGAGCGCACCCGGATCGTGCGGGTCGAGACCGGCTGGGGCCGCGCCAACGCCTGCCACACCGGCGCGCTCGCCGCCGAGGGCGAGGTCCTGCACTGGCTCGACGCCGACATGCTGGTCGAGCCCGACGAGGTCGAGGCGCAGCTGCGCTGGCACCACCTGATCGACCACGCGGTCGTGCTCGGGCACAAGTGGTTCGTGGACCCGGATCCGTTGCTGGCAAGGGCGCCCGCTGCGGACGGTCGCATGCACGAGGTGTTCGCCACTGCCGAGAGGGAACGGCACTGGGTCGAGGACGTGTGGGACCGGACCGACGACCTGCGCGCCGCCGGTCCGCGCGCGCTGCGCACCCACGTGGGCGCGACCGCGTCGCTGCGCCGGACGCTGTACGACGAGGCCGGCGGCATGGACACCGGCCTGCGGCTCGGCGAGGACATCGACCTCGGCTACCGGCTGGCCGAGTGCGGTGCGGTGTTCGTCGCCGACCGCGAGGCGCGCAGCTGGCACCTGGGCCGCTCGCACCAGCAGAGCCGGCAGGATGAGGTCAACGACTACAACACCCACTTCCTCGCGGACCGGGTCCCCGACCTGCAGCCGCAGCGCCGCCGCGGCCGGCTCTACTCGGTGCCCTATATCGAGGTGGTGCTGGACGTCCGCGGCCGGGACCACACCGCGGTGATCGCCACGGTCGACTCGGTGCTCGCCTCCTCGCTCGCGGACCTGTCGGTCACGCTGCTCGGGGACTGGTCGCGGATCACCGAGGAGCGAACCCACCCGCTCGACGACGAGCAGCGGGCGCCGCGGCTGGTGCGGGCGGCGTACGCCGGCGAGCCCCGCGTGGTGCTCGCCGAGTCACCGGGCCGGCGCCGCGGCCAGTTCCGGCTGGTGCTCCCCAACGCCGACTGGGCGCCCACGCCCGAGACGCTCGGCACCCTGGTGCTGCACCTGGAACGCACCCACCACGGACTGCGGCAGGTGCTGATGGCCGACGGCTCGGTGGCCCGGGTCGAGCGGACCGCGGCGTACGCCCGGGCCGCGAAGGTGGCCGGGCCTGAGGTCGACCCCGACGACCCCGAGGGCCTCGACGACCTGGTCGACGAGCTGTTCGGGTCGTGGTGGGTCGAGGGCGCGGATGCCGGGTTCGAGCCCAGCGCGACGATCCGGCGCCCGCGGCTGCGCGGCACCGCGGGCCCGGCCCAGGACCCGGCCGAGTCCTGGCGCGAGCTGGGCGGGACGGGCGGCGCACCCCAGCAGCCGGGGGCGAAGCAGGCCAGGAGGAAGGCCGGGAGGAAGGCCGGGAGGAAGGGCCCGGAAGAGCCGCCGGAGCGGCCCGGGCGCTCGGGGATCGGTTCGCTCCTGCGCCGCGGGCGACGCTAGATTGCCTGGCATGTCGACGCCGATCCCGCTCTCCGAGCCGATCCCGGTCAAGCGGCGCGTCGTGTTCGTCGTCGGCTCCGGGCGCAGCGGCACCAGCACGATGTCCGGCGCGCTGCAGACCCTGGGCATGCGCGTGCCGCAGCCCGAGGTGGTCGCCGACGAGACCAACCCGAAGGGCTTCGGCGAGCCGCAGTGGGTGGTCGACTTCCACGACGAGCTGCTCAAGCGCTGCAACGTGCAGGTCTCCGACGGGCGGCCGGCGGCCTGGTTCGAGGCCGGCAAGCTGTCGGCGTTCGAGCCGCTGCGCGGCCGGCTGCACGAGTGGCTGGAGGCGCAGTTCGTCGAGGGCGGACCCGAGCTCGTGGTCAAGGACCCGCGGCTGGCCTGGTTCCTGGGGCTCTGGCGGGCAGCGGCGCTGCGCTGCGACGCGGCGCCGGCGTACGTCACGATGCTCCGCCCGGTGACCGAGGTCGTCGGCAGCAAGCAGAAGTACTACGCCGCCGCGAAGGCCGGCGCGGCGGCGGGCGAGGTGCAGCGCACCGCGGCCTGGGTGAACATGATGCTGCACACCGAGCGGTCCACCCGCGGCTCCGCGCGCCGGTTCGTCCGCTACGACGACATGCTCAGGGACTGGACGATCCCGGTGTTCGGCATCGGCCAGGCCTTCGACCTGGACGCGGTGAAGTCCGCGACCGCCAACGACATCCGCCGGGTGCACCAGTTCATCGACCCCAGCCTGCGCCGGGTGCAGCTCACCTGGGACGACGTCGAGGTGCCGGCCCGGCTGCGGGAGATCGCCGAGGAGACCTGGCAGCAGCTGGACCGGCTGGCCGACGAGGACGGCGACACCCCGGAGGTGCACGACCGGCTCGACGAGCTGCGCACGGCGTACGCCGCCCTGTACGACGAGGCCGAGGCGCTCTCGCACTCGACCGCGCTCGCCGCGCGCCGGGAGGGACAGGCCAACGCGCCGTCCGGTGCCCTGGTGCCCGCGCGGCTGGCCGACCGGGTGCCGCACGGCATGCGCGCGATGGTGCCCGCGGGCGCGCGCCGCGGCCTGCGCAAGGCGTTCGGCAAGGAGCGCTAGGCCTTGTCGGCGACTGGGCCCGGCCCCGACATCCCCACCCGCGAGGGCGAGCAGGCGTACGACGTCACCTGGCCGTGGCGCGACGGGCCGCTGCGCCCCGGGCTGACCTGCGTGTTCCGCGTCCGCAACGAGGCGCGGAACCTGCCCTGGGTGCTGCCGCCGATGTTCGAGGCCGTCCAGCACGTGGTGCTGGTCGACAACGGGTCGGACGACGGCACGCCCGAGGTCGCGCAGCGGGTCGCGGAGCAGGTCGGCGCCGCGGACCGGTTCACGCTCACGTCGTACCCGTTCCGGGTCAGCCGCGCGGGCGCCGAGCACCTCGCGACCCCGCCGGACTCGGTGCACTCGCTGACGCACTTCTACAACTGGTCGTTCTCGCAGGTGCGCACGTCGTACTCGATGAAGTGGGACGGCGACATGGTGCTCACCCGCGAGGGGGTGGCGACGCTCGCGGACCTGTCCTGGCAGCTCGAGGACTCGCGCGCGGTCGTCGCGGTGCCGCGGCACCCGGTGTCGATCGAGAGCGAGTCGGTCGCCTGGATCGACCTGGGCTTCCGGTTCCTGGAGCCGTGGATCTACCCGATGGGGCCGGAGTACACGTTCGTGAAGGCGTTCGAGTGGGAGGTGCGCGAGTTCCCCGAGACCTCCGAGCGGATCATCCTGCCCGAGGGGCTGTGCGTGGAGCTCAAGTGGCTCGACGCCGACGAGTTCGCGCACTGGAGCCACACCGAGTTCGACTCCTCGCGGGCGCCGCGCAAGCGCCGCGAGTGGGAGGTCTACAGCGCGCTGTGCGAGGGCCGCGGCGACCGGGTCGAGGGGCTGCACCGGATCGAGGCGCCGCCGGGCGTGCACGTGGTCGACCACATCACCCGCACCTGGCTGCCGCGGGCGCCGCGGCCGCTGGTGCAGCGCCGCGGCCGGCTGGACGTCTGAGCCGGGTGTCCGATGGCTGAGCCCATGATCGAGGTGCGGGTCGCCGACCTGCTCGCGCTGCGCTCGTACGACGGGCCCGCCGACGAGCGGTCCGCGGTGGTCCGGGTGGTGGTGGAGTCGGCGCCCGGGGCGCTGGCGCTGGTGCCGCGGCCGGAGTGGCCGCCGCTGACGTCGCTGCGCTCGCGGCGGGCGGAGGGCGGCTGGCTGGTCGTGGCCCGCTTCGCGCGCCCGGTGGCGGTCGCCGAGGTGGTGGCCGAGCTGGGCCGCCAGGCGGTCTGGCCCGCGGTGGTCGCCACCCGGAGCGACCCGGCCCGGTTCGACGAGCGGGTGTTCAACCCGGTCGGGTTCCGGCCGGCCTGGGACCGCGGGGTGGTGCCGCTGGGGTCGGCCGGGCTGACGCCGGCGCTGGTGACCGAGCTGCGCGACGCCCAGGGCGTGAGCGTCGGCCCGGACGCCGACCCCCGGACGGTCGCGGGGCTGGCGATGGCGGGCGTCCCGCTCGTCGGCCCCGGCTTCGCCGAGGTGGACCTCGACGATCCGCTGGCCCGCGAGGAGCACAGCCTGGTGCTGCGCCGGGCCGCGCTCGACGAGCACGGCTCGATCGACTGGCAGCGTCCGGTCTCGGTCCTGCTGGCCACGCGGCGGCCCGAGCAGCTGGACTTCGCGCTGGCCCAGGTGGCCCGGCAGCGGGGGGTGACGTCGCTGCAGCTGGTGCTCGCGCCGCACGGCTTCACGGTCGACGAGGCCCGGGTCCGCGACGCGGTCGGCCCCGCGGTCGACGTACGCCTCGCGCCCGCGGCCGCCGACAGGATCTTCGGCGACGTGCTGCACGCCGCGGCCGGGACCGCGGACGGCGACGTGCTGCTGAAGGTGGACGACGACGACTGGTACGCCCCCGACGTGGTCGCCGACCTGCTCCGCGCCCGGGCCTACAGCGGCGCGCAGCTGGTCGGCATGCCGGCGGAGTTCCACTACGTCGCGCCCCGCGACCTCACCGTCAAGCGCGGCCACCCGACCGAGCTGTACGCGCGGTTCGTCGCGGGCGGCACGATGATGGTCGACCGGCCGGTGCTGCGGGAGGTCGGCGGGTTCCGCAGCGTGCGCAAGTACGTCGACGCGCAGCTGCTCACCGCCGTCACCGCCGCCGGCGGCGCGATCTACCGCACGCACGGCCTGGGGTACGTGCTGCGCCGCAACGAGTCCGGGCACACCTGGGAGGTCGACCTGGACTACCTGCTCGACCCGTCCCGCGTCGAGCGCACCTGGACCGGGCTCACGCCGTCGCGGCTGGTGGAGCTGTAGGGGGCCGGCAGTTTCCCCGGGTACCCGGGGAAGTTGGCACTTATCGGCCGAAACTTCGGCCTAGAAGCGATGGTTTCCCCGGGTACCCGGGGAAACCGACACCGGCTCGCCCGCCCCAACCATCAGCGCCGACCCAGCCCCCGGGCGGTCCAGCCGGCGGCCCGCCAGGCGCCGAGGTCGAACACGTTGCGGCCGTCGACGAGCTGCTTGCGGCGTACGACGGAGCCGAGCTCGACCGGGTCGACGGAGCGGAACTCCGGCCACTCGGTGAGGTGCAGCAGGAGGTCGGCGTCGCGGGCGGCGGCCAGCGCCGACTCGGCGTAGTCCAGGGTCGGGAACGTCGCCCGGGCGGTGTCGTTGGCCTTCGGGTCGTAGACGGAGACCTGCGCGCCGCGCAGGTGCAGCTGCCCGGCGATCGAGAGGGCCGGTGAGTCGCGGACGTCGTCGCTGTGCGGCTTGAACGCCGCGCCCCACACGGCGATCCGGGACCGGGCGACGCTGCCGCCGAGCATCGTCGTGGCGATCTGCACCACCCGGGTGCGCTGGCGCAGGTTGATGTCGTCGACCTGGCGCAGGAACGACATGGTGTCCTCGACGCCGAGCTCGCCGGCGCGGTGCAGGAACGCCCGGATGTCCTTGGGCAGGCAGCCGCCGCCGAAGCCGACGCCGGCGTTGAGGAACTTCCGCCCGATCCGGACGTCGTGGCCGATCGCGTCGGCGAGGTCGACGACGTCGCCGCCGGCCGCCTCGCAGACCTCCGCCACCGCGTTGATGAACGAGATCTTCGTGGCGAGGAACGCGTTGGCCGAGACCTTGACCAGCTCGGCGGTCGCGAAGTCGGTGACCACCACCGGCGTGCCGGCGTCGATCACCGAGGCGTAGAAGGAACGCAGCTCCTGCTCGTCGCGCTCCGACGTCACCCCGAAGACCAGCCGGTCGGGCTCGAGGGTGTCCTTGACCGCGAAGCCCTCGCGGAGGAACTCCGGGTTCCACGCCAGCCGCGCCTCGGCACCCGCCGGCGCGAGCGCTGCGAGCCGGGCCGCCAGTCGCTCCGCGGTCCCGACCGGCACGGTCGACTTGCCGACGACCAGCGCGCTCTCGACCAGGTACGGCGCGAGCGACTCGATCGCGGCGTCGACGTACTGCACGTCCGCGCCGAGCGCGTCGTGACGCTGCGGGGTGCCCACGCACACGAAGTGGATCGAGCCGAACGCCCCGGCCTCCTCGTAGGAGTCGGTGAACCGCAGCCGTCCCGAGGTCACGTGCTTGGCGAGCAGCTCCTCGAGCTCGGGCTCGTAGAACGGCACCTTGCCGGCCGCGAGCGACTCCCGCTTGGCGGCGTCGATCTCGACCCCGAGCACCTCGTAGCCGAGCTCGGCCATGGAGGCGGCGTGGGTGGCCCCGAGGTAGCCACATCCGATGACGGTGACGCGTTGTCCGGGCACGGCGCGAGTCTAGGTACTCCTAGGAGTCGCGGGAGGTCAGGGCGGTGGCCAGGCGGTGGATCATCCGCTCCAAGCGCTCCGCGTTCGTCGCGAGGTTGAGCCGGACGTGCCCGGCCAGCCCGGGCTGGTAGTCGCTGCCCGGCGCCAGCCGGACCCCGTGCGCGAGCCCGGCGGCGACCGGGTCGGCGACGCCGTACGCCCGCAGGTCGAGCCAGGCGAGGTACGTCGCCTCCAGCGGCCGCATCCGGGCCCGGGGGAGCCGGGCGGCCAGCAGCTCGCCGAGCAGCGCGCGCTGCGCCGCCAGCCGCTCGATGAGCGCCGCGTGCCACTCGTCGCCGTCCCGCCAGGCGGCGACGCCGGCGACGATGCCCAGCGGGGACCAGCTGTTCTGCGCCGGCACCGGCAGCGCGGCGAACACCGCCCGGTCCGCGGGGTCGAGCAGCACCAGCTGGGCGCCGTGCACCCCGGGGACGTTGAAGCTCTTCGACGCGCTGGTCACGACGACCGCGTGCTCGTCGACGGTGAGGTACGGCGTGAACGTCGCGCCGGGCAGCACCAGCGGGCCGTGGATCTCGTCCGAGACCACGCGGACGTCGTAGCGCCGGGCGAGCCCGGCGAGCGCGGCCAGCTCCTCGCGCGACCAGGCCCGGCCGAGCGGGTTGTGCGGGTTGCAGAGCAGGAAGGTCCGGGCGCCCGCCGCGAACGCCGCCTCCACGGCCTCCAGGTCGAGCACCGCCTCGTCGGCGTCCGGGTCGACGGTCACCGGGACCAGCTCGCGGCCGGTGATCGCGACCGCGTCGCGGAACGGCGGGTAGCAGGGCAGCGGCACCACGACCGGGCCGGGCGGGCAGAGCGCCTCGAGCGCCAGCCGGACCCCGCCCATCACGCCGCCGGTCGGCAGCACCGCGTCGGCCGGGACCGACCAGTCCCAGTGCCGCTTCGCGAACCCGGCGAACGCGTCGCCGAGGCCGCCGTCGCCGAACGGCGGGTACCCGAGCGCGCCCTGCCGGACCGCCGCTACCAGGGCGTCCTCGATCGGCGGGGCCGGCCGGTAGTCCATCTCCGCGACCCAGCCCGGCACCACGCCGGGCTCGACCGCGCCCCACTTGAGCGGGAACGCCGAGCGGGCCTGGTCGTCGGTGAGGTCGCGGATCACCCCGCCATTCAACATCGGTGCCGGCCGGCGCCCGAGTGCGCCCGCCAGTCCTCGTCGGTGTCGGCGGGGTCGTGGGTCAGGAGGTGGCTCACGTCCACGCCGATCCCGCCGGCGCCGATCACCGCGGTCGTCCACCAAATGCGCGATGGTCAGCGCCACCCCTGAGCCGGGTCCTACGCTGCACCCATGCGTCTGCGTGGATCCCTGGCGATCGCCGCCCTGCCCCTGCTGCTCGCCGCCGTCGCGTGTGCGCCCGAGTCGGACGGCGGGTCCACCACGGCCTCCGACCCGGCCGCCTCGGACGCCGCCGGGTCGAGCGCCCCTGCCGACCAGTGCGCGAAGGAGAGCCTCCCGCTGGTCAGCGAGCACCCGATGCTCACCATCGGCACCGACTCCCCGGCGTACGAGCCGTGGTTCGTCGACAACGACCCCTCGAACGGCCAGGGCTTCGAGTCGGCCGTCGCGTACGCCGTCGCCGAGGAGCTCGGCTTCGCGGCCGACGAGGTGATGTGGGTCAAGGTGCCGTTCAACAACTCCTACGCGCCGGGCCCGAAGAAGTTCGACTTCGACATCAACCAGATCTCGATCACGCCGCAGCGCGCCGAGGTCGTCGACTTCTCCGACGGGTACTACTCGGCTGCCCAGGCGGTGATCACGCTGAAGAAGGACGGCGCGACGCCGACCTCGCTGGCCGACCTGGGCTCGCTGAAGCTCGGCGCGCAGACCGGCACCACGAGCCTCACCGCGATCCGCGACCAGATCCAGCCCGACAGCGACCCGCTGGTCTTCCAGAACACCAACGCCGCCAAGCAGGCGCTGCTCAACGGCCAGGTCGACGCGATCGTCGCCGACCTGCCGACCGCGTTCTACATCACCGCGGTGGAGATCCCCGGCAGCACCCTGGCCGGCCAGTTCCAGGCGAGCGGCGAGCAGGAGCAGTTCGGGCTGCTGTTCGAGAAGGGCAACCCGCTGGTGACCTGCGTCAACGAGGCGCTCGCGACGCTGAAGAGCGACGGCACCCTCGCCGGCATCGAGCAGCAGTGGCTGTCCGACACGGTCGACGTGCCCGTGCTGGAGTGAGCGCGGTCGGCTGGACGCCGAGCGAGCGGGAGCAGGAGCGGGCCCGGGCGCGGCGCTCGATCCGGCGCCGCGGCGTGCTGCTCGCGACCGCCGCCACCGTCGTGGTGCTCGGTCTGCTGGTGGTCGGCATCGTCGCCTCGCCGGGATGGGACCGGTTCCGCGAGACGTTCCTGTCCTGGCCGCACGCCAAGGAGGCGTTCCCGGACATCGCGAAGGGCTTCTGGCTCAACGTCAAGATGTTCCTGGTCGCCGAGCCGCTGATCCTGCTGCTCGGCGGCGCCGTAGCGATCGTGCGCAGCACGGTCTCGCCGCTGCTGACCCCGGTCCGGGTGCTCGCGGTGCTCTACACCGACTTCTTCCGCGGCGTGCCCACGATCCTCGTGGTGTTCCTGTTCGCGTTCGGCATCCCCGCCCTGCGGCTGCAGGGCGTCCCGAACGACCTCGCCGTGCTCGGCACCGCCGCGCTGGTGCTGTCGTACGGCGCCTACGTCGCCGAGGTGATCCGGGCGGGCATCGAGTCGGTGCACCCCTCGCAGGTCGCGAGCGCCGAGGCGCTCGGCCTGAGCCGGGCCCAGGCGATGCGCTTCGTGGTGCTGCCGCAGGGCGTGCGGCGCGTGACGCCGCCGCTGATGAACGACTTCGTGTCGCTGCAGAAGGACACCGCCCTGGTCGGAGCGGTCGGCGTCTTCGAGTCGCTGTTCGCGGCCCAGGACTACGGCAACTACACCTTCAACTACACGCCGTACCTGGTGACGGCCGCGTTCTTCGTGGCGCTGACGATCCCGCTGGCGAGGTTCACCGACTGGATGGGCCGGCGGATGATGGAGCGGGAGCGGGGGTCGCGATGAGCGCGCTGCTCGAGGTCACCGGACTGCGCAAGTCCTACGGCGACAAGGTCGTCCTCGACGACGTCTCGCTCACCGTGCAGCCCCACGACGTGATCTGCCTGATCGGCTCGTCCGGGTCCGGCAAGTCCACGCTGCTGCGCTGCCTGAACCTGCTCGAGGACATCGACGACGGCGTGATCCGGTTCGAGGACGCGGAGATCTCCGACCCGCGCGTCGACGCGCGGGCGGTCCGCAAGCGGATCGGCATGGTCTTCCAGGCCTACAACCTGTTCCCGCACCTGACCGTGCTGGACAACTGCACGCTCGCGCCGCGCCAGGTGCACGGCGTACGCCGCGCCGAGGCGGAGGCGCGAGCGCAGGAGCTGCTCGAGCGCTTCGGGCTGGCCGACCAGGCCGCGAAGCACCCCGACAAGCTCTCCGGTGGCCAGCAGCAGCGCGCCGCCCTGGTCCGCGCGCTGTGCACGCACCCGACGCTGCTGCTGCTCGACGAGATCACCGCGGCGCTCGACCCCGAGCTGGTCGGCGAGGTGCTCGAGATCGTCCGCGCCGAGGCCGAGCGCGGGATGACCATGGTGCTCGCCACCCACGAGATGGCCTTCGCCCGCGACGTCGCCACCACGGTCTGCTTCCTCGACCAGGGCCGGATCCTCGAGCAGGGCCCGCCGGCCGAGATCTTCAGCAACCCCCGCGAGGAGCGCACCCGGCACTTCCTGCGCCGGGTGCTGCCCGGCTGACGTCCCGGAGCCCGGACAAGGTGGAGTCCGTGACGCACCAGGTGCGTCACGGACTCCAGCTCGAGTCGGCGGCGCCGGGAGGTGACAGCCGGCAGTCCGGGCCGCAGCGTCTCGGGCTGCCCGTCCAGCCGTGCTGGGCCAGCAGAGCTGGGCTCGGGAGACCACGCCCGACTGGTCGCCGAGCAACCGCGCGAGGGCGGCGGCGTCCAGCCCGCGCGGCGGGCTCGGATCGGGGGTCGGCTCCATGCCTGCATGGTGGTCGCCGGGACGCACGGTCACCACCGGCCCCCGTCGTACCTGGGGACGAGCCTCGACGACCGTGACAGCACCTCTGTCACAATCGCCCGCATGAGCATCGAGCTGGGCCAGGGCACCGGGCCCCTCAAGGGCGTGAAGGTCGTCGAGATCGCGGGCATCGGGCCGGGGCCGCACGCGTGCATGACGCTGGCCGACCTGGGCGCGGACGTGATCCGGGTCGAGCGGCCCGGCGGGCAGCTGCTGGCCGGCGGCGGACCGCAGATGCTGCTCAACCGGGGGCGCCCGAGCGTGGCGCTGGACCTCAAGCACCCGGACGCGATCGGGACCGTGCTCGAGCTCGTGGCGCAGGCCGACGTGCTCGTCGAGGGGATGCGCCCCGGGGTCGCCGAGCGGCTCGGCTTCGGGCCCGAGGTGTGCCACGAGCGCAACCCGCGGCTGGTCTACGGCCGGATGACGGGGTGGGGGCAGGACGGGCCGTTCGCGCAGGTCGCCGGCCACGACATGAACTACATCTCGATCACCGGCGCGCTGCACGGCCTGGGCCAGGACAAGGCCCGGCCGCACTTCCCGGCCAACCTGCTCGGCGACTTCGGCGGCGGCTCGACGTACCTCGTCATCGGGATCCTCGCCGCGCTCCTCGAGGCGCACACCTCCGGCCGGGGCCAGGTGGTCGACGCCGCGATCGTCGACGGCACCACCCACCTCAACACGATGACCGCCGCCTTCCTGGCCACCGGCACCTTCAAGGAGGAGCGGGTCGCCAACCTCCTCGACGGCGGCGTCCCCTACTACGACATCTACGAGACCGCCGACGGCAAGCACATGTCCGTCGGTGCCCTGGAGCCCCAGTTCTACGACGAGCTCGTGCGGCTGCTCGGGATCGCGGACGAAGCCCCCGACCGCTACGACCCCGAGCAGGCGGGCGCGCTGCGCGCGCTGATCGCCGACCGGTTCCGGACCCGCACCCAGGCCGAGTGGGTCCAGGTCTTCGAGGGCACCGAAGCCTGCGTGGCCGGCATCATCCCGCTCACCGAGGCGGCGCAGCACCCGCACATGAGGGCACGCGGTGTCCTCGTCGAGCACGACGGCTACCTCCAGCCCGCGCCCGCGCCGCGCTTCTCGCGCACGGCGGCCACCCTCGGCCGCAGCGCCGAGGACGCCGGGCAGAGCACCCGCGAGGCCCTCGAGGCCTGGGGCGTGACCGGCGTCGACGCCCTGATCGCGAGCGGCGCCGCGGTCCAGTCATGAGTCCAGGCATGAGTCCAGGCATGATGCGCGCATGAAGCCGTTCCTCTTCCTGGGCACGCGCGCGGAGGACGAGGCCGCGGACAGCGAGTACGCCGCCGTGCTGCGGTGCGCCGGGCTCGAGGAGCGCGACGTACGCCGGGTCCGCGTCGAGCGCGACGAGCTCGGCCCGGTCGACCTGGACGGGCTGTCCGGGATCGTCCTGGGTGGCGGGCCGTTCAACTCCAGCGACCCGGAGGACGTCAAGTCGCCGGTGCAGCGGCGTGCCGAGGCCGACCTGCGGCGGCTCGCGGAGCAGGTGCTCGACGCCGACTTCCCGTTCCTGGGCGCCTGCTACGGCGTCGGCGTCCTCGGCGGGCTGCGCGGCGGCCTGGTCGACCGGACCTACGGCGAGCCGATCTCCAGTCGCCGGATCAGCCTGACCGAGGCCGGCCTGCTCGACCCGCTGCTGAGTGCGATGCCCCCGGACTTCGACGCGTTCCTCGGACACAAGGAGGCGGTCAGCCGGCTGCCGGTGGGCGCCGAGCTGCTGGCCTCCTCGTCGACCTGCCCGGTCCAGGCGTTCCGGATGGGCCGCAACGTCTACGCCACCCAGTTCCACCCCGAGCTCGACGGCGACGGCCTGGCCCTGCGCATCGAGACCTACCGCCACCACGGCTACTTCGAGCCCGACGAGCTCGACGGCCTGCTGGCGATGGCCCGTGGCAGCACGGTCGAGCACCCGCCGCGGCTGCTGTCCCGGTTCGTCGAGCTCTACGGTCGTTGACAGATATTCAGTAGAGTCTGCTCATGAGCGAGCACGTGGACGTCCTCATCATCGGCGCCGGGCTGTCCGGGATCGGCGCGGCCTGCCGGCTGCGCACCGAGCACCCGCAGCGCAGCGTCGCCGTGCTCGAGGCCCGCGCGGCCAGCGGCGGGACGTGGGACCTGTTCCGCTACCCCGGCATCCGCTCGGACTCCGACATGTTCACGTTCGGCTTCAAGTGGCGCCCGTGGCCCGGCGACACCGCGCTCGCCGACGGTGCCTCGATCCTGGAGTACCTGCGCACGGTCGCGCGGGAGTACGCCGTCGACGAGCTGATCCGCTACCGGCACCGGGTCGTCAGCGCGAGCTGGGACTCCGCGACCGACCTCTGGACCGTCGAGGTCGACCACGACGGCGAGATCCTCACGGTCACGACCAGCCTGCTCTGGGCCTGCGGCGGCTACTACGACTACGACCAGGGGTTCTCCCCGGAGCTGCCCGGCCAGGAGCGGTTCCGTGGCCCGGTCGTGCATCCCCAGCACTGGCCCGACGACCTCGACTACGCGGGCAAGAGGGTCGTCGTCGTCGGCTCCGGCGCGACTGCGGTGACCCTGGTCCCGGCGATGGCCGAGGCCGGCGCCGGCCACGTCACCATGCTCCAGCGCTCCCCGACCTACATCCTCTCGCTGCCCGGCCGCGACCCGCTCGCCACCCGGCTGCGCCGGCTGCCCCCGCGCGTCAGCTACCCGATCGTGCGGTGGAAGGCGATCCTGCTCGCGGTCGCGACGTACCAGCTCGCGCAGCGGCGCCCCGAGCTGGTGAAGAGCCTGGTCCGCAAGATGACCGCGAAGCAGCTGCCCGCCGGCGTCGACGTCGACGTGCACTTCAAGCCTGCCTACAACCCCTGGGACCAGCGGCTGTGCTTCGTCCCCGACGGCGACCTGTTCCGGGCGATGCGCGCCGGCCGGGCCTCGGTGGTCACCGACCACATCGACACCTTCACCGAGACCGGGATCCGGCTGCGCTCCGGCGAGGAGCTCGAGGCCGACGTCGTCGTGACCGCCACCGGCCTGACGCTCAAGGCGATGGGCGGCGTCGAGCTGGTCGTCGACGGGGTGCCCGTGAAGATGCAGGACACCATGACCTACAAGGCGCTGATGCTCAGCGACGTCCCGAACTTCGTGTTCACGATCGGCTACACCAACGCCTCCTGGACGCTCAAGGCGGACCTGGTCGCCGACTTCGTGTGCCGGCTGCTGACCTACCTCGACGAGCACGGCGTACGGCGGGCCGTCGCGCCGCGCGACCCGTCGGTCGGCGAGCAGCGGCTGATCGACTTCAGCTCCGGCTACATCCTCCGGGCGCTCGACGAGCTGCCCAAGCAGGGCGATCGCGAGCCGTGGAAGCTGCGGCAGAACTACCTGCGCGACGTGCGTTCGATCAACCACGACCGGATCGACGACGGCGTCCTGACGTTTCGTTGAGCCTCGGATCGGACACCGACCTCCTGAGTCCAGTCGACACGAAGGAGCCAGCCATGGGCATCGGTGACAAGGCCAAGCACAAGCTCGAGGAGACCGGCGGTCAGGTCAAGGAGTCCACCGGCCGGGCCACGGGCGACCGCGACCTGGAGGCGGAGGGCAAGGCCGACCAGGCCGAGGGCAAGGTCAAGAACGCCGGCGAGCACGTCAAGGACGCCGCGAAGGACGTCAAGGACGGCCTCACCAAGTAGCACCCGGGCCGCCCCGGCGGACCGACGATGCACGACGGACGGGCTGCGTCCCCTATACTGGCGACGCAGCCCGTTCCGTCTTGCCTCGGGCTATGCGCGGCCATCTCTGCGCTGCGCCACTCCCTCTCGGGATCCACCTGGCGAGACACGCCAACAGTGAGTAGTTCTCCCTTGTCCTCTGCAGTCTCCGCTGCGGGCTTCGCCGATCTCGGCGTCCCCGCGAGCCTCGCCGCCGTCCTCAGCGACCTCGGCATCACCCAGCCCACTCCCATCCAGGCCGCCACGCTCCCCGACTCGCTCGCGGGCCGCGACGTCCTGGGCCGGGGCCGCACCGGCTCCGGCAAGACCTACGCCTTCCTCCTCCCGCTCGTCGCGCGTCTCACCGCGTCCGGCCGGCCGGCCCAGTCCCGCAAGCCGCGGTCGCTGATCCTGGCCCCGACCCGTGAGCTCGTGAACCAGATCGAGGAGGCGCTCAAGCCCCTGGCCCGCACCTCTGGCCTCACCACCCAGACCGTCTTCGGCGGCGTCGGCCAGGGACCCCAGGTCACCGGTCTGCGCAAGGGCGTCGACATCGTCCTGGCCTGCCCCGGCCGTCTCGAGGACCTCATCGGCCAGGGTCACTGCGACCTCAGCCAGGTCGAGATCACGATCCTCGACGAGGCCGACCACATGGCCGACCTCGGCTTCCTGCCCGGTGTCCGCCGGATCATGGACCGCACACCCGGCAACGGCCAGCGGCTGCTGTTCTCGGCCACGCTGGACAAGGCGATCGACGTGATCGTCAAGCGCTTCCTGCACAGCCCGGTGACCCACCAGGCCGACTCGGCGCAGTCGCCGGTCGCCTCGATGGACCACCACGTGCTGCACGTCGGACGTGAGCACCGGGTGCCGGTGCTGGTCGACCTGACCAGCGCGCCGGGTCGCACCGTGGTCTTCACCCGCACCAAGTACGGCGCCAAGAGCCTGGCCAAGCAGCTCAACAAGTCGGGTGTGCCGGCGGTCGAGCTCCACGGCAACCTCAGCCAGGGCGCACGGACCCGCAACATGGACGCGTTCCACTCCGGCCGCGCCACCACGCTGGTCGCCACCGACATCGCCGCGCGCGGCATCCACGTCGACGACGTCGCCCTCGTGGTGCACGCCGACCCGCCGGTCGAGCACAAGGCCTACCTGCACCGCTCCGGGCGCACCGCTCGTGCGGGCGCGCGGGGCACGGTCATCACGTTGATGACCGACGACCAGGTGCGCGACGTGCGCGACCTGACCCGCGCGGCGGGCATCAAGCCGACCACCACGCGGATCAACGGCGCGAGCCATCCGCTCCTGGTCCAGCTCGCCCCGGGCGAGCGCGTCCTGGTCCCCGGCGGCCTGGTCGTCGAGGCGCCCGCACCCGCGGCCGGCCGGGCCGGTCGTGGCTCGCGGCCCGAGGGCTCGGGCCGCCCCGGCGGCGGCCGCAACCGCGCCCGCGGCCGGCGCGGAGGACCGAGCTCCTCGGCTGCGTCCGCCGGATCGGCCTCGTCGGGCAAGTCGGGCGGCTCCGGCAGGTCGGGCGGCTCCGGCAGGTCGGGCGGCTCGGGCGGCTCGGGCAGGTCGGGCGGCTCCGGCGGCTCGGGCGGCGGCAACGGCTCGCGACGCCGGTCGGGTGGTCCGTCGGCGTCCTCGGGCGGGAACGGGCGGCACAGCGCCGCGTCGTTCAGCTCCGGGCGTTCGTAGGCTCCGGCTGCTCGTAGGCTCGGGCTGCTCGCAGGCTCGGGCCGTTCGTCAGGCTCGGCGCCCTCGGGTGAGGGAGTCCCCGCTGTTGGGGACTCCCTCTCCGGAAGGGGTGAGACGACAGTGCTGACCTGGCTGCGCCGCGCGCTGTGGGACCGGGTCCCGCGCGACCACCGGGCGACCCCCGCAGCGCTGCGGCACCGACAGCTGGTGACCGCCGGCTTCGTGGTGCTCGGCGGCATCGTGCTCGGGCTGTCGCTGCGCATCGACCCCGGCAGCGCGTGGTTCTACCCCGCGACGCTCGGCCTGGCCGCGGTGTGGGCCGTGGGCGCGTTCGCCTCCGGCCCGCTCCATCTCGGCCGGCTCGGCACCGGCACGGCCGCCACTCCGGGCAGCGCCGGCCGGCGCCCGGTGCTCACCCCGGTCGTGCTCGGCCTCGCCCTGGCCGGGGTCTTCGTGGTCGGTGCACTGGTGGTGCGGCAGGTGCCGCTCCTCGACGACCAGGTCCGCTCGGTGGTCGACCACGCCGACCAGGGCTCGTGGCCGCTCCTGGTGCTGGTCACGGCCGTCAACGGCGTCGCGGAGGAGCTGTTCTTCCGCGGGGCGGCGTACGCCGCGATCCCACGGCACCCGGTCGTCCTGACGACGATCGCCTACGCCGTGGCCACCCTCGCGACCGGCAACGTGATGCTGGCCTTCGCCGCGCTGCTGCTGGGCGCTCTCGTCGGCCTGGAGCGCCGCGCCTCGGGCGGCATCCTGGCCCCGATCCTCACCCACTGCTCCTGGTCGCTCACCATGCTCTTCGCGCTCCCCGCCCTGTTCTGACGAGTCAGCAGCCAGACGCCCGGGCCCGCGACGGTTTCCCCGGGTACCCGGGGAAACCAGCACTGTTCGGCCGAAACTTCGGCCGAGAAGCGCAGGCTTTGCCCGAACAGTCCGGGCGGGGTCGACCGGGAGCCCCCGAGGTCCGAGCCCGGCGGCGGCTACCCGGCCGAGGAGTCGGCGAGCGCGCGCCGGACGGCCTCGCGGTAGGTGATCGGCTCGCCGGGGACCAGGTCCCGGATGGCGTGGTCGGTGACGATCACCTCGGTGCCCATCGAGTCGATCAGGTTGCGGCCGGTGGTGGCGTCGACGTTGGTGACGAACGAGATCCAGTACGACGACAGCCTGGGCGTCAGCACCGGCACGGTCAGGATCGGGACGCGGCTGCCCGAGATCACCTCGGCCGCCTGCTGGAGCATCTCGACGTAGCTGAGCTGGTCGGGCCCGCCGATCTCGAAGGCCCGGTCGTACGCCTCCTCGTTGCCGACCACGCCGGCCAGGTAGCGCACGACGTCGTCCAGCGCGATCGGCTGGGTGCGGGTCGCGGCCCAGCGGGGCACCACCATCGCAGGCAGGTTCTTCACCAGCTGGCGGGTCATCTCCCAGGAGATCCCGCCGGCACCGACCACGATCGCGGCGCGCAGCACGGTGACCGGCACCCCCGACTCCCCGAGCAGCCGCTCGACCTCGCGCCGCGAGCGCAGGTGGGCCGACAGGTCGTCCTTGCCGAGGCCGCCGAGGTACACGATCTGGCGGGTGCCGCTCGCGGCGGCGGCCAGCCCGAAGGCCCGGGCCGCGTCGGCGTCCTTGCGCTCGAAGTCGTCGTCGTCGAGCGAGTGCACCAGGTAGACGGCGACGTCCACGCCCTCGAGCGGCGCGGCGAGGGTCCCCGGGTCGCTGACGTCGCCGGCGACGGGCTCGCCCGGCCCCTCGTACGCCTCGGGGCGCCGGGTCATCGCGCGGACGCGGTGACCGGCGGCCGCCAGCTCGGGCACCAGTCGGCTGCCGATGAACCCGGTCGCGCCGGTGACGAGGACGGTGCACGGCTCGGTCATGCCTCTCAGTGGCCGGTCCGGGTGCCGTTCAATCCTGCGCACGGTCCTTCGCGGGCCGGGTACGCCGGCTCCGCGCCGCGATCTCCTCGCGCCGGGTCTCGTCCATCGCGGCCTCGTACGCCGAGACCAGGCTGGCGATCGACAGCGGCTTGAGCCGCTCGACGACGCTGCGCAGCTGCTCCGGCGGCGCGCCGGACTCCTTGTAGACCGGCCACACCATGGTCCGGAACAGCTCGTTGAGCTCCTTGGCGATCCGGCGGCCGTGGTCGGCGTACACCTCCCCGGCCGCGATCGCGGCCTCCATCGGGAAGCCGAGGTCGAGGAGCCCGAGGCCGACCGAGAGCTGCGAGACGGCGACCTCGTAGCGGCCGCGCTTGGTGCGGAACGCGATCCCGAGGGCCGCGAGCGTGGCCAGGTCCTCCTCGCTGAGCGAGCGGCCGGTGCGCCGCTCGAGCTCGGCGCGCGACATCTCCACGGGCAGGTCGGCCTGCCACGGGGCGAGCATCGTGCGGTGCAGCGCGATGTCCTCGGGGGAGGCGTCCGCCGGGATCCCGGCGAGGTACTTCTCGATCGCGGACAGCGTGAAACCGTGCGCCTGCAGCTCCTGGACCAGCTCGAGGCGCGCCACGTGGTCGGGGCTGTAGTAGCCCGACCGGCCGCGCCGGATCGGCGGCGGCACCAGGCCCTTGGTGGTGTAGAAGCGGATGTTGCGCACGCTCATGCCGACCCGGTTGGTCAGCTCGTCGAGGGTCAGCAGTCCACGGACCGACTCGACCGGCGCGACGCTCTCGTCCATGACCCTCCTCACAGGGCTCGATCTTGACGGTGACAGTAATAGTGTCACAATCGAGGCATGGCTGAGGCATTCCTGTACGACCACATCCGCACGCCCCGCGGCAAGGGCAAGAAGGTCGGCTCCCTCCACGAGGTGAAGCCCGTGGACCTGATCGTCGGGCTTCTCGACGAGGTCAAGGAGCGCAACCCCTCCCTCGACCCCGCGCGCGTCGACGACGTGGTCCTCGGCGTGGTCACTCCCATCGGCGAGCAGGGCGGCGACATCGCGAAGACCGCCGCGCTCAAGGCCGGCTACCCCGAGACGGTCGCCGGCGTGCAGCTCAACCGCTTCTGCGCCTCCGGCCTGGACGCGGTCAACCAGGCGGCCTCCCGCGTCCGCGGCGGCTTCGAGGACCTGATCCTCGCCGGCGGTGTGGAGTCGATGAGCCGGGTGCCGATGGGCTCCGACGGCGGCGCCTGGGCCTCCGACCCGGCCACCGCGCTGCAGACCGGCTTCGTGCCCCAGGGCATCGGCGCCGACCTGATCGCCACGATCGAGGGCTGGACCCGCGACGACGTGGACGCGTACGCCGCCGAGTCGCACCACCGGGCCGCGAAGGCCTGGGCCAACGGCTACTTCAGCGGCGCGGTGATCCCGGTCCGCGACCAGAACGGCCTGGTCGTGCTCGACCACGACGAGACGATCCGCCCCGGCACCACCGCCGAGGGCCTGGCCGGCCTGAAGCCGAGCTTCGCCGACATCGGCGCCCAGGCGGGCTTCGACGACGTCGCGCTGGAGAGGTACCACTGGGTCGAGCGGATCGACCACGTCCACCACGCCGGCAACTCCTCGGGCATCGTCGACGGCGCCTCGCTGGTCGCGATCGGCACCGAGGAGATTGGGGCCGAGCTCGGCCTCACCCCGCGGGCCCGGATCGTCTCGGCAGCGGTCTCCGGCGCCGACCCCACGATCATGCTCACCGGCCCCGCCCCGGCCGCCCGCAAGGCGCTGGCCCGCGCCGGCCTCGAGGTCGAGGACATCGACCTGTTCGAGATCAACGAGGCCTTCGCCGCCGTCGCGATGCGGTTCATGCGCGACCTCGGCATCAGCCACGAGATCACCAACGTCAACGGCGGTGCCATCGCCATGGGCCACCCGCTCGGTGCCACTGGCGCGATGATCCTCGGCACCCTGGTCGACGAGCTCCAGCGCCGCGACCTGCGCCGCGGCCTCGCCTCGCTCTGCGTCGGCGGCGGCATGGGCATCGCCACCATCGTCGAGATCGTCTGAGAACCCTCCTTCCTCTGGTGGTTTCGAGGCCGGGCGCCACCGCGCCGCGCACCTCAACCACCGTGTTCAGAACAGGACTTCCATGAGCACCAGCAGCACCGAGCAGCAGACCGCCGTCCGCTACGACAAGGACGCCGACGGCATCGTCACCCTCACCCTCGACGACCCGACGTCGAGCGCGAACACCATGAACGAGCTGTACCTCGAGTCGATGGCCGCGGCGGTCCAGCGGCTGTACGACGAGGTGGACTCCGACAACCCGGTGACGGGAGTCGTGGTCGCCAGCGCGAAGAAGACCTTCTTCGCCGGCGGCAACCTCAAGAACATGGTCCAGGCGACCAAGGCCGATGCGGCCGACGTCTTCGCGATGGGCGAGGCCGTCAAGGCCGGCCTGCGCCGGCTCGAGCAGTTCCCCCGCCCGGTCGTCGCGGCGATCAACGGCGCCGCGCTCGGCGGCGGCTTCGAGATCTGCCTGGCCACCAACCACCGGATCGCGGTCGACGACGACTCGGTCAAGCTCGGCCTGCCCGAGTCCACGCTGGGGCTGCTGCCCGGCGGTGGCGGCGTCACCCGCATCGTGCGGCTGCTCGGCCTCCAGTCCGGCCTGATGGACGTGCTGCTCACCGGCACCCAGTTCAAGCCGTCGGCCGCGAAGGACAAGGGTCTGGTCGACGAGCTGGTCGCCACCCGTGAGGAGCTGGTCCCCGCCGCGAAGGCCTGGATCAAGGCCAACCCGGAGGAGAGCCAGAACCCCTGGGACAAGCCCGGCTACAAGATGCCCGGCGGCTCGCCGACGTCCCCGGCGCTGGCCGGGTTCCTGCCGGCCTTCCCGGCGCTGCTGCGCAAGCAGACCAAGGGTGCCGTCTACCCGGCCCCGCGGGCGATCCTGTCGGCGGCAGTCGAGGGTGCGCTGGTCGACTTCGACACCGCCTCGCGGATCGAGTCGCGCTACCTGACCAACCTGATCGTCAACCAGGGCTCGAAGAACATGATCCAGGCGTTCTTCTTCGACCTGCAGGCGATCAACTCCGGATCGCTGCGCCCGCAGGGGATCCCGCCGTACCGCGCGGTCAAGGTCGGCGTCCTCGGCGCCGGCATGATGGGCGCCGGCATCGCCTACTCCTGCGCCCGCGCCGGCATGGAGGTCGTGCTCAAGGACGTCGCCGCCGAGAGCGCCGAGAAGGGCAAGTCCTACTCCGCCAAGCTGCTCGACAAGGCGATCGCGAAGGGCCGCAGCACGGAGGAGAAGAAGGCCGAGCTGCTCGGCCGGATCACCGCCACCGCGGACGCCGCGGACCTGGCCGGCTGCGACCTGGTGATCGAGGCCGTCTTCGAGGACCCGTCGCTCAAGCAGCAGGTCTTCGCCGAGATCGCGCCGTACGTCGACGACGACGCGCTGCTGTGCTCCAACACCTCGACGCTGCCGATCACCGAGCTGGCCGCCGGCGTCGACCGGCCGGCCGACTTCATCGGCCTGCACTTCTTCAGCCCCGTCGACAAGATGCCGCTGGTCGAGATCATCAGGGGCGCGGAGACCTCCGACGTCACGCTCGCCAAGGCGTACGACGTGGTCCAGCAGATCCGCAAGACCCCGATCGTCGTCAACGACAGCCGCGGCTTCTACACCTCGCGGGTGATCGGCACCCAGGTGATGGAGGGCCTGGCGATGGTCGGCGAGGGCCTGCACCCGGTCTCGATCGAGCGCGCGGGCACCCAGGCCGGCTACCCGGTCGGGCCGCTGCAGCTGACCGACGAGCTCAACATGGAGCTGATGGCCAAGATCCAGAAGGCGAACGCCGACGCGGCCGAGCGCGAGGGCCGCACCTGGGAGTCCTCGGGCGGTGAGCAGGTGGTCGCGAAGATGATCGAGCTCGGCCGCCCGTCGCGGCTCAAGGGCGCCGGCTTCTACGAGTACGACGAGTCCGGCCGGCGGCAGGGCGTCTGGGCGGGCCTCGCGGAGGCGTTCCCGCGCAGCGAGGAGCAGATCCCGCTGCAGGACATGAAGGACCGGATGCTGTTCATCGAGGCGCTCGAGACCGCGAAGTGCTTCGAGGAGGGCGTGCTCGAGTCCGCGGCCGCCGCGAACATCGGCTCGATCATGGGCATCGGCTTCCCGGCGATGACCGGCGGCGCGGCCCAGTTCATGCAGGGCTACCAGAACACTGCCGGCCAGGTCGGCCTCGGCGCGTTCGTGGCCCGCGCCGACGAGCTGGCCGAGAAGTACGGCGAGCGGTTCCGCCCCACGGCGTACCTGCGCGACCTCGCCGCGTCGAACGGCTCCTTCCCGGCCTGACCCGACGGCTGCGGCCGCTGTGGTGAGACGCTCGCCACAGTGGCCGGTTCCGTGCCGATTCATCTACCCGAGGACGGCGATCGGGCTAGCGTTTTTGAAGCGGCCCGGGATGGACCGGACCGGCGCACGAAGGAGTGCTCGACGGTGCTGTCCGACATCGAGATCGCCGGGGCCGCCACGCTGCGGCCGATCACCGAGGTAGCGGCCGAGTCTCTCGGCATCGCGGCCGAGCACCTGGTGCCGTACGGCCATCACAAGGCGAAGGTCGACATCACCTACCTGAACTCGCTCGCCGACCGGCCGCTGGGCCGCCTGATCCTGGTGACCGCGCTGTCGCCGACCCCGCCGGGCGAGGGCAAGACGACCACGTCGGTCGGCCTCACCGACGCGCTGCACGGGCTGGGCAAGCGGGCCGTCGCCTGCCTGCGGGAGCCGTCGATGGGCCCCGTCTTCGGGCTCAAGGGCGGCGCCGCCGGCGGCGGCTACAGCCAGGTGGTGCCGATGACCGACATCAACCTGCACTTCACCGGCGACTTCGCCGCGATCGCCGCGGCCGACAACCTGCTGGCCGCGCTGATCGACAACCACGTGCACCACGGCAACGAGCTCGACATCGACGTGCGGAGCGTGACCTGGAAGCGGGTGCTCGACACCAACGACCGCGCCCTGCGCGAGGTGGTCGTCGGGCTCGGCGGCCCGTCGAACGGGTTCCCCCGCGAGGACGGCTTCGACATCGTGGTCGCGTCGGAGCTGATGGCGATCTTCTGCCTCACCGAGTCCTGGGCCGACCTGAAGCGCCGCATCGGCGACATCGTCATCGGCTACTCCCGCGCGGGCACGCCGGTGACGGCGCGCGACCTCGGCGCCGACGGCGCGATGGCGGTGCTGCTCCGCGACGCGATCGCGCCGAACCTGGTGCAGACCCTCGAGGGCGCACCGGCGTTCGTCCACGGTGGACCGTTCGCGAACATCGCCCACGGCTGCAGCTCGGTGATGGCCACCCGGGCCGGCCTGCGGCTGGCCGACTACGTCGTCACCGAGGCGGGCTTCGGGGCCGACCTCGGCGCCGAGAAGTTCGTCGACATCAAGTGCCGGATGTCCGGGCTGCGGCCCGACGTCGCCGTCGTCGTCGCGACGGTGCGGGCGCTGAAGTACCACGGCGGCGTGGCGCTCGCGGACCTCGACCGCGAGGACCTCGGCGCCGTCGAGGCCGGGATGGAGAACCTGCGCCGCCACCTGGACAACCTGCGGCACGTGAACGGCGTCCCGTGCGTGGTCGCGGTCAACCGGTTCCCCACGGACACCGACCTCGAGGTGATCAAGGTCGTCGAGCTCGCCGCGTCGTACGGCGTCCCCGCCTATCAGGCGACGCACTTCACCGATGGCGGCATCGGGGCGCAGGACCTCGCCAAGGGCGTGCTGAACGCGCTCGACGAGCCGTCGCCCCACGAGTTCTCCTTCACCTACCCCGACGAGCTGTCGCTGATCGAGAAGGTCGAGGCGGTCGCGACCCGGGTGTACGGCGCCGGGCAGGTCACCTGGGACGGCAAGGCGCGCAAGCGGCTGGCGCGCATCGAGCGGGACGGGTATGGCGCGCTGCCGGTCTGCGTGGCGAAGACGCAGTACTCGTTCTCGACCGATCCCGGCCTCCTCGGCGCGCCCACCGGCCACGAGCTCCGGGTCCGCGAGGTCCGGCTGTCGGCCGGAGCCGGCTTCGTGGTGGTGATCTGCGGCGACATGATGACGATGCCCGGCCTGCCCACCCGCCCGGCCGCGGCGCGGATCGACCTCGCCGACGACGGCACCATCCTCGGGCTGTCCTAGCCACTGGGCCGCCCGCGGAGCCCGATGGGGTCAACGTCTAGGTTGACGCCCATGGGTGTGGTGCTGCTGGTCCGTCACGGCCAGGCGTCGTTCGGTGCGGACGACTACGACGTGCTGTCCGAGACCGGCTGGGAGCAGGGCCGGCTGCTCGGCGCCTGGCTCGCCGAGCGCAAGGTGGTCCCGACGGCGGTGCTCAGCGGCGGGATGCGGCGGCAGCGGGAGACCGCCGAGGCCGTGGCGACCGCCGCGGGCTGGGGGCCGGCGGTCGAGCTGGACGTCGGCTGGGACGAGTTCGACCACCTGGGCGTGGTGGCGGCGTACCCCGACCATCCCGAGGGCGAGCTGGACCGGCGGGAGTTCCAGCGGGTCTTCGAGCTCGCGACCCAGCGTTGGACGGGCGGTCGGTACGACGCGGAGTACCCCGAGTCCTGGCCCGGCTTCGTCCACCGCGTGCGAGCCGCGCTCGACCGGGCGTGCACCGGCGCGGGACCGGGTGGCACGGTCGTCGTGGTGAGCTCGGGCGGCCCGATCGCGGCCGCGTGCGCGGCGCTGGTCGACCCGGACGGCGCGGACCCCGCGACCTATGCGCGGCTGTGGAGCCGCTTCAACACCGTGGTCGTGAACTCCTCGATGTCCCGCGTCCTGGTCGGGTCGACCGGCGCGCGGCTGCTGACCTTCAACGAGCACCCGCACCTCGAGGGCGAGACGCTCACCTACCGGTGACGCAGGTCAGGCGGTCCTCCCGTCGCGCCCGGCACGCCGAGTGATCACGATGCCCGCCCCACCCAGCAGGAACAGGGCAGCGCCACCGCCGATCATGAACCAGACGATGGGCTCGAACGAGACGGGCTCCATCGTCTCGTAGTCGTCCAGGCGCTGGTCGAAGGCTGCCACCAGGCCCTGGAACCGTCCCAACGACGCGGGCAGCTCGGCGAGGGCCGCCGTGGTGGCCGGGAAGTTCTCGGCGAAGAAGGAGTTCAGCTGCTCGGGCGACATGCCCAGCTGGGCCGCCAGGTCGGGCATCATCTCCTGCTGCATCTGGGTGCCCATCGCCGTCAGCGTGGTGAGCGAGCCGGATGCCTGGGTGATCAGCTGCTGGTTGTACACCGGCTTCAGGTTCGCGTTCATCGTGTCGGCGTAGGACGCCTTGTGCGGCATGTTGAGGGCCAGCGGTACGGCGATCAGGAGCGCCCCGGCCACGGTGACGGCGATCGCGCTGCCGCGCGGCCGGAACCACACCCAGGCGCCGAGCCCGACGCTCAGCAGCCCGACGGCGAACAGCGACCACGGCACCGACGTGGCGGGCACGGACTCGGTCGGGATCGCGTCGGCGGCGGCGAAGTAGGGCCGCTGCTCGTCGAGCATGGTCACCAGGGAGGTGAAGCTCGGCGTGATCTGCGGGACGGCTGCGAGGCCGGCGGTCACGTCGGGGTACTGCGCCGCCATCGTGGTGGAGAACTGCTCGGGCGTGACGCCGAGCTGCTGGGCCAGGGCCGGCAGCATCTCGGTCTGGATCTCGGCCCCTGCCGCGGCCAGGGTGTCGATGTCCTGCTGGTCGGTCTGCAGGGCCTTCTGGGACATGATCGGGCGGAAGTCGTCGGTGAGCCGGTCGAACGCGGGCCCCACCTGGAACAGGTTCGCGGCCAGCGTGACCGCGACGAACGTGGCGCCGACCAGCACCAGGAGTCCGGCGGCGACCCGGTGCGGCCAGCCGAAGGCCAGCTGCTGCCGGCTGATCGCCGGACGGTGGAGGTGGGCAGGAACTGTGGGTGTCGCGGCCATGGTCGTCTCCTGTCTCGCCGCAAGGTCGGGAGCCCCCTGCGGTGTGGAGCAGCAGGGCGCCCACCAGCATGGTGGGTACTCCCCGGGGGTGCTCGGCCAGAGGACAATGTCCCGAGGCGGCGGAGGAGAAGTGCCCGCTGACTACCCCTGTGCCATCTCGATCAGTCGCGGGAGGATCCGGCCGGCGTCCGCGCGCAGCCCGTCGTGCTCCCACTCGTTGGTGACCCAGGACCGCACGTTGCCGACCCGCGCCGCGGTGTCGAGCGAGAGCTCGGCGTCGACGTACATGTCGTCGAAGTAGACGACCGCCGCGACCGGGACCTCGTTGGCCGCGAGCCGGTCGAGGTCGTAGAGCGCCGGCCAGTCGTCGTACGCCGCCAGCAGCTCGGCCGCGCCCCGGAACGGGCGCAGCGCCGCGATCTCCTCGAACATCCAGGGGAACATCGTCTCCCCGGTGAGCAGCAGCGGGTCGGCGTCGGCGGCGAACTCCGGCCGCTGCTCGATCGCGCGCTGCGCCGCCCAGGCGGTCGGCGCCATCCCGGGCTGGCCGTAGGTGTACTCCTGCAGCGCCCCCAGTGGCGTGTCCACCCACCCGGTCAGGCCCATGACGGCGTGCCGGAACCCGTCGGCGAGCTCGGCGCCGTGCCAGGCCTCCTCCAGCAGCCAGTGCACCCGGTCGTAGCCGTCGCTCATCCCGAACACCGTGCCGAGGGTCCGCAGCCGGCGTGCCGTCAGCCGGTCGCCGTCGGGCAGCCGGACGTCGTGCTCCTCGAGGTGGTCGGCGATGGCGCGCAGCCGCTGCGCGTCGCCGGGGTGCCGGCCGCGGAACTCGGCGTTCTTGCGGGCGATCCGTGGGAACGTCCGGGCGTAGACGTCGTCGGCGGTCGCGGTGAGGCCGGGCAGCCCGCCGGTCACGTAGCAGGCGCGGAGCCCCTGTGGCGCGCGGGAGAGGTAGGTCATCGTCACGAACCCGCCGTAGCTCTGGCCCAGGGTCGCCCACGGCCGTCCGCCGGCGAGGCGGCCGCGCAGCACCTCGTCGTCGTCGACGATCGCGTCCGCCCGGAAGTGCCGCAGGTACGCCGCGAGGCCCAGGTCGCCCAGGTCGCCCGGGCCTCCGCCACCGATCTGGGCGACGGTCCGCGCGGTGATCGGCGTGCTGCGGCCGGTGCCGCGCTGGTCGAGCAGCAGCACCCGGTGGGTCAGCGCGGCGTGCCGGACCCAGGCGTCGCCGACGCCGCTGCCGGGCCGCGGCGACTTGCCTCCCGGGCCGCCCTGGAGGAACAGCAGCCAGGGCAGGTCGTCGCCCGCACGGTCGGCGTCGACCACCTCGCGGGCGAAGACCTCGATCGCCGGCCCGCCGGGGTCGGCATGGTCGAGCGGGACCTCGACGACGTGGTCGGTCAGGAGCAGGCCGCGGATCCGCGTGGTCACCCCCGCAGGCTACGGCGTAGCGGCTACTTCGCCTTCGGCTGGTTGACCACCACGGTGCTGAGGATCTTGTCGGCGAAGGTCTGCCGCTTGGTGTCCCACAGCGGCCACAGCCAGCCGAGGTAGCAGGCGAGGCTGTCGAGCATGTGCAGCAGGTAGCGCACGAACGACATGCCGCCGCCGATCGGCTGCCCGCTCGACTCGCCGAGCAGCCGGATGCCGACGATGCCCTTGCCCAGGCTGTAGCCGGTGCGGCCCTGCCGGACGCAGGTGTTCCAGATGAAGAACGCCAGCGGCAACAGGAACAGCACCGCGCCCAGGATCACCAACGGCGTCCCCGCGTTGTCCCACTCGCCGGTGGTGTGGCTGACGCCGGCGGGGTCGGTGTAGGTCTCCATGTCCTTGGTGCCGACCGCGATGCCGCCGAAGAGCAGCCCGTACGCCGGGATCGCGATGAGCATCGTGAACAGGCCGTCGAGCAGGTAGCCGCCCGCCCGCTTGCCCCAGTGCGCGTAGTCGTAGACCGGCGCCGGTGCGCCGTACCCCGGCTGGCCGTAGGGCTGGCCGTACGGCTGGCCGTAGGGCGCCTGGCCGTAGGTCTGGCTGTACGGCGGGACCGTCGGCTGCCCGGCCGGCGGGGGTGCGGGCTGCCCGTAGGGCGGCGGGGTCGGCTGGCCGTACGGCGGCGGCGTGGGCTGGCCGGACGGCGGCGGCGGGCCGTACGGGTTCGCGTTGGGGTCCTGCGGCGGGCTCCCGGATTCGGACATGGCCCCAGGGTAGTGATCCGGAGCCGGTCCCGGGCGGTGGTCACCGACGTTCGCAGCAGCATCCTATAAAAAAACAGGCTTGACTGTTTGTTGGTGGGCGGGCCATGCTGGGGCGGTGACGACGGCGACGGGCGGGCCCCAGGCATCGGGCCGGGTCTCGCAGGAGGAGCGCACCCGGCTGATGCGGGCCCGGCTCCTGGAGGCCACGGTCGAGTGCCTGGTCGAGCACGGCTTCGCCGGGACGTCGACGACCCTGGTCTCGGAGCGGGCCGGGGTGAGCCGCGGGGCCCAGCTGCACCACTTCCCGACCAAGAACGCCCTGGTCGTCGCGGCGGTCGAGCACCTCACCGAGAAGCGCGGCACCGAGCTCGCGGCCGCCGCGGTCGGGCTGCCCGCCGGGCAGCGGCGTACCCGGGCGGTGCTGCAGATGCTCGCCGACCACTTCACCGGCCCGGTCTTCACCGCCGCCCTGGAGCTGTGGGTCGCGGCCCGCACCGACGCCGCGCTGCTCGCCGCCGTCGGCCCGCTCGAGCTGCGGGTGGGCCGCGAGACCCACCGGCTGACCGTCGAGCTGCTCGGCGCGGACGAGTCCCGGCCCGGCACCCGCGAGCTGGTGCAGGCCACCCTGGACCTGGTCCGCGGCCTGGGCCTCGCGAACACGATCACCGACGACGCCCGCCGCCGCGGGCGGATCCTCGACCGCTGGGCCGAGGCGCTCGACCAGCAGCTGAAGGAGACCGCATGAGTCTGCTCGACGACCTTCTCGACGACCTGAGGGCCGAGGGCGACCGGCTGTGGAACGCCGTCGCCGGACTCGACGACGACGGCTGGCTGCGGCCGACGCCCGCGCCCGGCTGGAGGGTCGCGACCCAGGTCGCCCACCTGCTCTGGACCGACGAGGTCGCGGTCGTCGCCGCCACGCCCACCCCGGAGGGCAAGCAGGCGTGGGACGCCCTGGTGCTCCAGGCCCTCGAGGACCCGACCGGGTTCGTCGACGCGCAGGCGCACGAGGTGGCCCGGCTGCGGCCCGAGGCGCTGCTGGCCCGGTGGGGCGCCGCCCGCGAGCAGCTGCCGCGGGCGCTGCGGGAGTACCCCGAGGGTCAGAGGATGCCGTGGTTCGGCCCGCCCATGTCGCCCGCCTCGATGGCGACGGCCCGGTTCATGGAGACCTGGGCGCACGCCCTCGACGTGTACGCCGCCCTCGACATGCGCCCCGAGCGCACCGACCGGATCCGGCACGTCGCCCACCTCGGCGTACGCACCCGAGCCTTCGCCTTCTCCGTGCACGGGCTGGACGCCCCGGCCGAGGAGTTCCGCATCGAGCTGACCGCACCGTCCGGCGAGCCGTGGACCTGGGGCCCCGAGGACGCCGCGCAGTCGGTGCGCGGCTCGGCCTGGGACTTCTGCCTGCTGGTCACCCAGCGCGTGCACCGCGACGACACCGACCTGGTCGCCGCCGGCGCCGACGCGGAGAGGTGGCTGACGATCGCGCAGGCGTTCGCCGGTCCCGCCGGTGGGGGGAGGCCTTCTCGTGGACTCGGTGGCTGAGGTGCGAGCGCAGCGAGCCTCGAAGCCGGCACTGCGGATCGGCAACTGCTCCGGCTTCTACGGCGACCGGCTCTCCGCGATGCGGGAGATGCTGGAGGGCCGCCAGGAGGACGGGCACGGCCTGGACGTGCTGACCGGCGACTACCTCGCCGAGCTGACCATGCTGATCCTCGGCAGGGACACCATGAAGGACCCGGCGCTCGGCTACGCGCGCACGTTCGTCCGCCAGCTCGAGGACACCCTCGGCCTCGCGCTCGAGCGCGGGGTGCGGATCGTCAGCAACGCCGGCGGCCTGAACCCCGCGGGCCTGGCCGACCGGATCCGCGAGGTCGCCCGCGGCCTCGGGCTCGACCCGGCGGTCGCGCACGTCGAGGGCGACGACCTGCGCTCGCGCTCCGCCGAGCTGGGGTTCGAGGGCGCGCTCACCGCCAACGCCTACCTCGGCGGCTTCGGCATCGCCGCCGCGCTCGCCGCCGGCGCCGACGTGGTCGTCACCGGCCGGGTCACCGACGCCAGCCTCGTGGTCGGGCCCGCGGTCGCGCACCACGGCTGGACGCCGACGTCGTACGACGAGCTCGCCGGCGCGGTCGTGGCCGGGCACGTGCTCGAGTGCGGCACCCAGGCCACCGGCGGCAACTTCTCCGGCTTCCGCACCCTCCCGCACGACGGGCGCCCGCTCGGCTTCCCGCTCGCGGAGCTCGCGGCCGACGGCTCCTGCGTCGTGACCAAGCAGGCCGGCACCGGCGGCGCGGTCACGGTCGACACCGTCACCGCCCAGCTGATGTACGAGATCCAGAGCACCCGCTATCTCAACCCCGACGTCACCACACACCTCGACACGGTGGCGCTGCGCGAGGTCGGCCACGACCGGGTCGAGATCAGCGGGGTGCGCGGCGGCCCGCCGCCGGAGCGGCTCAAGGTGTGCGTGAACGAGCTCGGGGGCTTCCGCAACACCGTCGAGCTGGTGCTCACCGGTCTCGACATCGACGCGAAGGCCGACTGGGTGCGCGAGCAGCTCGCCCCGGCCCTGACGGCGCAGGAGGTCAGCTGGACCCGGACCGCGCTGCCGCCGCCGGACGCGGACACGGAGGAGGGCGCCTCCTGCCTGCTGCGCTGCACGGTCAAGGACGAGCGCCCCGACCCGGTCGGCCGCGCGTTCACCAGTGCGGCCGTCGAGCTGGCGCTCGCGTCGTACCCCGGCTTCACGATGACCGCCCCGCCCGCGCAGCCCGCGCCATACGGCGTCTACCGCGCGGCGTACGTCGAGCGCGGCGCGGTCACGCACACCGTGGTGCACGCGGACGGCCGCCGCGAGGTGATCGCGGACCCGACCGACCTCGCCGAGGCCGACCACGAGTCCGGCCGGCGCCCGTCGTCGTACGCCGCCCCCGCCGACACGCTCACCCGCCGGGTGCCGCTCGGCACGTTCGTGCACGCGCGGTCCGGCGACAAGGGCGGCGACGCGAACCTCGGGCTCTGGGTGGTCAACGACGGGTCCGGGAAGTACGACGCCCGGGTGACCTGGCTGGCGAAGCTGATCTCCGAGCGGATGGTCCGCGAGCTGGTGCCGGAGGCGGCCGACCTCGAGGTGGAGGTCCACGTGCTGCCCAACCTCGGTGGCGTCAACGTGCTGATCCGCGGGCTGCTCGGTGACGGGGTGGCGGCCTCGACCCGGTTCGACCCGCAGGCGAAGGGGCTCGGCGAGTGGGTGCGGTCCCGGATGGTGCACGTGCAGGAGGGGCTGCTCTGATGAGCGACCTGAGGGCCCTGGGCGCCGAGTTCGTCCGCCGCGAGGTGGTGCCGTACCTCCAGGAGTGGGAGGACGCCGGCGAGATCCCGCGCGAGCTGCACCGGACGGCCGCCGGGCAGGGCCTGCTCGGCATCTCCTTCCCCGAGGAGGTCGGCGGTGGGGGCGGCGACGTCCTGGACACCGTCGAGCTCCAGGAGGGGATGTTCGAGGCCGGCGCGTCCAGCGGGCTGATGGCCGGCCTGTTCACCGGCGGCATCGCGCTGCCGCACATCGCGGCCCACGGCTCGCCCGACCTGGTCGACCGGTTCGTCCGGCCGACCCTGGCGGGGGAGCGGATCGGGGCGCTCGGCGTCACCGAGCCCGGCGGCGGATCGGACGTCGCCGGCATCCGGACCACGGCCCGCCGGGAGGGCGACGTCTACGTCGTCAACGGCGCGAAGACGTTCATCACCAGCGGGGTGCGCGGCGACTTCGTGACGACCGCGGTCCGCACCGGCGGCGCCGGTCACGCGGGCCTGTCGCTGCTCGTGATCGAGAAGGGCGCGCCCGGCTTCACCGTCGACCGGGCGCTGACCAAGATGGGCTGGCACTGCTCCGACACCGCCGAGCTGTCGTTCGTCGACGTCGAGGTGCCGGTCGCGAACCTGGTCGGCGAGGAGAACGCCGGCTTCTACTACATCGCCGAGCAGTTCGTCGTCGAGCGGCTCGCGCTCGCGGTGCACGCCTACGGCATCGCCGCCCGGTCGCTCGAGCTGACCGCGGCGTACTGCCGCGACCGGGAGACCTTCGGCAAGCCGCTGATCGCCAACCAGGTGGTGCGGCACAAGCTCGTGGAGATGCGGAGGCAGGTCGAGGTGGCCCGCGCCTACACCCGCGAGGTGGCGGCGCGCCACGTGCGCGGAGACAGCGTGATCGCCGAGGTGTGCCTCGCGAAGCAGACCGCCTGCGATGCCGCGACGTACGTCTGTGACCAGGCCGTCCAGCTGCACGGCGGGACGGGATACATGCACGGGACCGAGGTGGAGCGGCACTACCGCGACGCCCGGATCCTGCCGATCGGAGGAGGTGCGACCGAGGTGCTGACTGATCTCGCCGCGAAGCTGCTGGGGTACGCCCGATGACGGGCATGGGTGGCGAGGTCTCGCTGCACATGGACGCTCCGCCCGAGAAGGTGTGGGCGCTGGTCAGCGACGTCACCCGGATCGGGGAGTTCTCGCCCGAGACCTTCGAGGCGCGGTGGACCCGCGGCTCGACCGGTCCCGAGGTGGGCGCGTCGTTCAAGGGCCACGTGCGCCGCAACGGCGTGGGGCCGACGTACTGGTCGCCGTGCCAGGTGACCGCCTGCGTGCCGAACGAGCTGTTCGAGTTCGCGGTCGGCACCGACCAGGTGACCGTCAACAACTGGGGCTACCGGCTCGAGCCGGACGGCACCGGCACCCGCGTCACCGAGTACTTCCGGTTGGAGCCGAAGCCCTACCTGCGCGCCTACTGGCTGCTGCTCGGCCGGCTCCGCGGGCGCACCAACGAGCGCGGCATGCGCACCACGCTGGAGCGGATGAAGGCGGTGGTCGAGGCGTGAGCACCCATCGCGAGGCGATGCTCGACAAGCTCGCCGCGCTCGACACCGAGCACGCCAAGGCGGTCGCCGGCGGCGGGGAGAAGTACGTCGGGCGGCACCACGCGCGGGGCAAGCTGCTGCCCCGCGAGCGGATCGAGCTGCTCGTCGACGAGGGCTCGGCGTTCCTGGAGCTCAGCCCGCTCGCCGGCTGGGGCTCGGACTTCCCGGTCGGCGCGTCCGTGGTCACCGGCATCGGCGTGGTCGAGGGCGTCGAGTGCATGATCACCGCGAACGACCCGACCGTGAAGGGCGGCGCGAGCAACCCCTGGACGGTCAAGAAGATCTTCCGGGCCTCGCAGATCGCCGAGGAGAACGGGCTGCCCACCGTCTCCCTGGTCGAGTCGGGCGGCGCGGACCTGCCGACCCAGAAGGAGATCTTCATCCCGGGCGGCAAGCTGTTCCGCGACATCACCCGGGCCAGTGCGCGCAAGCAGCCGACGGTCGCGCTGGTCTTCGGCAACTCGACCGCCGGTGGCGCCTACGTGCCGGGCATGTCGGACTACACCGTGATGGTCAGGGAGCAGGCGAAGGTGTTCCTGGGCGGCCCGCCGCTGGTGAAGATGGCGACCGGCGAGGAGTCCGACGACGAGTCGCTCGGCGGCGCCGAGATGCACGCCCGGATCTCCGGGCTGGCCGACTACCTCGCCGAGGACGAGCTGGACGCGATCCGGATCGGCCGGCGGATCGTCGCGCGGCTGAACTGGCGGAAGGCCTCGGCCGCCCCCGCCTCCTTTGCCGAGCCGGACGAGGACCCGGACGGGCTGCTCGACCTGATCCCCACGGACCTCAAGGAGCCGTTCGACCCGCGCGAGGTGATCCGGCGGGTCTGTGACGGGGTGTCCGCCACGAACGGCGCGGTGTTCGACGAGTTCAAGCCGCTCTACGGCACCTCGCTGGTCACCGGCTGGGCGCGGATCCACGGCCGCCCGGTCGGGATCCTCGCCAACGCGCAGGGGGTGCTGTTCTCCGAGGAGGCGCAGAAGGCCACCCAGTTCGTGCAGCTCGCGAACCAGACCGACACCCCGCTGCTGTTCCTGCACAACACGACCGGCTACATGGTCGGCAAGGAGTACGAGCAGGGCGGCATCATCAAGCACGGCGCGATGATGATCAACGCGATCAGCAACTCCACGGTCCCGCACCTGAGCGTGATCATGGGCGCGTCGTACGGCGCCGGGA
Organism: Nocardioides sp.; assembly: GCF_030019515.1. Lineage (GTDB taxonomy): Bacteria > Actinomycetota > Actinomycetes > Propionibacteriales > Nocardioidaceae > Nocardioides. The sequence continues at coordinate 110,335 of NZ_JASEEQ010000008.1, forward strand.
ACTACGGCATGAACGGGCGCGCCTACGACCCGCGGTTCCTGTTCACCTGGCCCTCGGCGAAGTCGGCCGTGATGGGCCCCCAGCAGCTCGCCGGCGTGCTCGAGATCGTGGCGCAGCAGTCCGCCGAGGCCAAGGGCGAGGTCTTCGACGCCGAGGGCTTCAAGGGGATCAAGGAGATCGTCGAGGCGCAGATCGAGGAGCAGTCGCTGCCGCACTTCCTCTCCGGGATGCTCTACGACGACGGCGTGATCGACCCACGCGACACCCGCACGATCCTGGGCATCTGCCTGTCCGTGATCGAGAACATGCCGTACGTCGGCACCGACCGATTCGGAGTCTTCCGGCCATGACCAAGGGAACGATCAGCCGACTCCTCGTCGCCAACCGCGCCGAGATCGCCTCCCGGGTGTTCCGCACCTGCCGCGGCCTCGGCATCGAGACCGTCGCGATCCACTCGGACGCGGACGCCGACCTGCCCTACGTGCGGGAGGCGGACCACGCCGTACGCCTGCCGGGCAACGCGCCCGGCGAGACCTACCTGCGCATCGACCTGGTGCTCGACGCCGCGCGGCGCTCGGGCGCGGACGCGATCCATCCCGGCTACGGCTTCCTGTCCGAGAACGCCGAGTTCGCGCGGGCGGTGATCGACGCCGGGCTCACCTGGGTCGGTCCGGCACCCGAGTCGATCGACGCGATGGGCTCGAAGATCGAGGCCAAGCGGATCATGAAGGCCGCCGGGGTCCCGATCCTCGAGGCGCCGGACGAGCCGACCGAGGCCGACCTTCCCCTGCTGGTCAAGGCGTCCGCCGGTGGTGGCGGTCGCGGCATGCGCGTCGTCCGCGCGCTCGCCGACCTCCCGGGCGAGATCGAGAAGGCGCAGGCCGAGGCGGCGTCGGCGTTCGGCGACGGCACGGTCTTCGTCGAGCCGTACGTCGAGCACGGTCGCCACGTCGAGGTGCAGGTCGTCGGCACCAGCGTCTACGGCGACCGCGACTGCTCGCTGCAGCGTCGGCACCAGAAGGTCGTCGAGGAGGCGCCGGCACCGGGGCTCAGCGACGAGGTCCGCGCCGGGCTGCACGACGCGGCTCGCAGGGCCGCCGAGGCGATCGACTACCGCGGCGCCGGCACCGTCGAGTTCCTCTACGACCCGGCCACCGAGCGGTTCTGGTTCCTGGAGATGAACACCCGGCTCCAGGTCGAGCACCCGGTCACCGAGCTGGTGGCGGGCGTCGACCTGGTGGCGTTGCAGATCCGCGACGCCGAGGCGAGCTGGTTCATGGGCTGGCCGGACCCGCCGCGCAGCCATGCGATCGAGGTGCGGCTGTACGCCGAGGACCCCATCGCCGACTACCAGCCGCAGAGTGGCACGCTGACGACGTTCGACATCCCCCAGGAGGACGGCATCCGCGTGGACGCCGGCTTCGAGTCCGGGAGCACGGTGTCGACGCACTACGACGCGATGATCGCCAAGGTGATCGCGCACGCGCCGACCCGGGAGGCGGCGGCCCGCAAGCTCGCGGGCGTGCTGTCCCGGGCCAGGATCCACGGGCTGGTCACCAACCGGGACCTGCTGGTGAGCGTCCTGCGCGACCCGGCGTTCCTGCGCGGCGAGGTCAGCACCGACTTCCTGTCGTCCGACGGGGTTTCGAGGGTCGCCGCGCTGGCACCTCGACCGCCGTCCGCGGATGCGGCGGTGGCGGCGGCGATCGCGCTCGCCGAGCGGGCCGTGGCGACCAGGACCGTCCAGCGCGGGATCCCGGTCGCCTGGCGCAACGTGGTCTCCCAGCCGCAGCGGACCGAGTTCGACGGCGACGTCGCCGTGGAGTGGTGGGGCGGTCGTGACGGGTACCGGGTCGTGGGCCACGAGGTGATCGCCGTGGTCTCGACAGGCTCGACCGACGAGTGGCAGGTGACGCTCGAGACCGACGGCGTGCGCACGACGTACTCGATCGCCGTCAACGGAGCCGATGTGAACGTCGACAGCCCGCGGGGTCACGTCCGGCTCACCCGGGTGCCGCGGTTCGTCGACCCGGCCGAGCAGGTCGCCAGCGGCAGCCTGCTGGCGCCGATGCCCGGCACCGTCGTCAGCGTCGCGGTCGAGGCCGGCCAGCAGGTCGAGGCCGGGCAGCCGGTGCTGGTGCTCGAGGCCATGAAGATGCAGCACACCGTGAGCGCGCCGTACGCCGGCACGGTCACGGAGATCGACGTCAAACCCGGTGCGCAGGTCGCCGCCGGAGAGGTACTCGCCGTAGTGGAGGAGCAGGAGTGAACGCGTTCACCGAGTCCCAGGAGCGTCAGGAGCTCCGCAAGGCCGTGGCCAGGCTGGCCGGCAAGTACGGCCGCGAGTGGTTCGCCGAGAAGGCGCGCAGCGGGGAGAAGACCACCGAGCTGTGGCTGGAGATCGGCAAGCACGGCTACCTCGGCATCAACATCCCCGAGGAGCACGGCGGGGGTGGCGGCGGCATCGGCGACATCGCGGCGGTCTGCGAGGAGCTGGCCGCCCAGGGCTGCCCGCTGCTGCTCATGGTCGTCAGCCCCGCGATCTGCGGCACGATCATCAGCCGCTACGGCACCTCGGAGCAGAAGCAGCGCTGGCTGCCCGGCATCTGCGACGGCACCGGCACGATGGCGTTCGCGATCACCGAGCCGGACGCCGGCACCAACACCCACAACATCACCACCACCGCGCGGCGTGACGGCGACGGTTGGGTGCTCACCGGCCGCAAGATCTACATCTCCGGCGTCGACGAGGCCGACAACATGCTGGTCGTCGCGCGCACCGAGGACGCGCGGACCGGCAAGCTCAAGCCCTGCCTGTTCGTGGTGCCGACCGACGCCGAGGGTCTGGAGGCCAAGGCGATCGCGATGGAGATCGTCAGCCCCGAGCTGCAGTTCGCGGTGTTCCTCGATGACGTGCGGCTGCCCGCCGACGCCCTGGTGGGCGACGAGGACGGCGGCCTGGTGCAGCTGTTCGCCGGGCTCAACCCCGAGCGGATCATGGCGGCGTCGTTCTCGACCGGCCTGGCCCGCTACGCGCTGGACAAGGCCGCGGCGTACGCCAAGGAGCGCACGGTGTTCCAGGGGCCGATCGGCGCGCATCAGGCGATCGCGCACCCGCTGGCGGAGTCGCACATCGAGATCGAGATGGCGCGGCTGATGACCCAGAAGGCCGCCGCCCTCTACGACGCCGGGGACGACATGGGCGCCGGGGAGGCCGCGAACATGGCCAAGTACGCCGCCGCCGAGGCCGCCTGCCGGGCCGTCGACCGGGCCGTGCAGACCCACGGCGGCAACGGCATCACCCAGGAGTACGGCGTGGCCGGGCTGCTGGTCGCCAGCCGCGCCGGCCGGATCGCGCCGGTGAGCCGGGAGATGATCCTCAACTTCGTCGCGATGCACTCCCTGGGGCTGCCGAAGTCGTACTGACCGGGACCGGCCCCATACTCAAGGGGTGACCTCCTTCGAGCTCGACGGCGCCGCGGCGCTGGAGCAGTACGCCCCGGCGGCCGCGGCGGCGTTCCGTCGAGTCCAGGAGGTTCGCCCCTCGGGTCTCTACGACGAGGTGCTGGAGAGCCCGGCGGTCGTGGCGTTCGTCGACCAGTTCCGGGTCGACGTCTCCCAGGTCGACGAGCGGCTGCGCTCCGGCTTCGCCGACGCGACCGGCAAGCGGCTCTTCGACGTGGCGCAGATGGTGTGGGTCTCCGACGTGAGCCCCCGGCTGGAGGCGGCCCTCGACGCCGTGTTCGCGCCCTCGGCCTGGCCGGCCGTGCCGCGCCGGATGCCGGTCGCGGATATCTGGAGCCTCGTCGAGTCGTTCCTGGCGAGCGTGGCGCTGCTCGACCGGGTCGACCCGACGACCACCGAGCTGGTGCGGCTGCGCGGCGCGCGCCAGCACGCCTGCCGACTGTGTGCGTCGCGCCGCTCGGTGGCCGCGATCGACGCGGGCGCCGACGACGTGACGTTCGAGGCCGTGGACCACTACGAGAGCAGTGACCTGTCGCCGGTCGCCAAGGCGGCGCTGGCGCTGACCGACGCCATCATCTGGACCCCGCTCGCGATCCCCGAGTCGGTCGTCGCCGACGTACGCCGCGAGCTCACCCCGGCGCAGGCCGTCGAGGTCGTGCTCGACGTGGTCCGCAACGCCGCCAACAAGATCGCGGTCGGGCTCGGCTCGGACGCCGCGGCCGTGACCGAGGGCGTGGAGCTGTTCGTCACCGAGCCGGACGGCACCCTGACGGTCGTCTGAACCCGCACTCCCCGGGTGAGGCCGTGGCAGGGGTCTTCGACGGGTTCGCGACGATCGTCGCGCTCATCGCGCCGGCTCCTCCTCGCGCCACCTCGACAGGACCGAACAATTGTTCGATACTGGTTGGGTGGGCAGGATGGCGAGCAGGCCGGAGGCGAGCATCCTGCACGCCGACCTCGACTCGTTCTTCGCCTCGGTCGAGCAGCGCGACGACCCTCGGCTGCGCAACCGGGCGGTGATCGTCGGCGGCGGCGTGGTGCTGGCCGCGAGCTATGAGGCGAAGGCCTTCGGGGTGCGCTCGGCGATGGGCGGACGAGAGGCCTCGCGGCTCTGCCCCGACGCGATCGTGGTGCCACCGCGGTTCTCGGCGTACGTCGAGGCCAGCAAGCAGGTCTTCGCGATCTTCGAGGACACCACGCCGCTGGTCGAGGGGATCTCGATCGACGAGGCGTTCCTCGACGTCGGCGGGCTGCGGCGCCTGGTCGGTCCGCCCGAGCAGATCGGCAGCGACCTGCGGTCCCGGGTGCGCGACGAGGTCGGGCTGCCGATCTCGGTCGGGATCGCGCGCACCAAGTACCTCGCGAAGGTCGCGAGCGCGGTGTCCAAGCCCGACGGGCTGCTCACCGTGCCGCCGGACGGCGAGGAGGCGTTCCTCCACCCGCTCCCGATCGAACGGCTCTGGGGCGTCGGCGCCGTCACCGCGGCCAAGCTGCACGCCGAGGGCATCCGCAGCATCGGCGAGCTCGCGGCCCGCGAGCAGGTCGAGCTGAGCGCGACCGTCGGCAAGGCCGCCGGCCGGCACCTGTGGGCGCTGGCGAACCTGCTCGACCCGCGCCCGGTCGAGGTGGGCCGGCGGCGCCGCTCGATCGGCTCGCAGTGCGCGATCGGCCGGCCGGGGAGGCCCAAGAGCCGCGGTGACCTCGAGGCCCTGCTGGCCGGCCTCGTCGACCGGGTGGCGCGGCGGCTGCGCGCGGGCGAGCGGATCGGGCAGACGTTCACGCTCCGGCTGCGGTTCGACGACTTCAGCCGGGCGACCCGCTCCGCGACGCTGGCGCACTCGACCGCCACCACGGCGACCTGGCTGGAGACCGGACGGCGGCTGCTGGCCACCAGCTGGCCGCTCATCGAGGAGCGCGGCTGCACGCTGCTCGGCGTCACGATCTCCGGGCTGGTCGACGGCCGCTCCCAGCAGCTCGAGCTGCCGCTGTTCCCCGACACCGTGCACGAGCACGGCCTCGACGCCGCGCTGGACCGGGTGCGCGAGCGGTTCGGGTCCGCCTCGGTGACCCGGGCGGTGCTGGTCGGCCGACGCACCGGCCTCGAGATGCCCACACTCCCCGACCCCGGACCGCCGACGCCGGTACCGTGAGCGGGTGGGCAGGGCACTGGACGCCGTCGACCGCGGGCAGCGTCGCTTCCCGCCGATCGCCGTGCCCCTGGCCGTGATCTACAAGTACTCCGACGACCAGGGCAACTACCTGGCCGCGATCATCACCTACTACGCGTTCATCGCGATCTTCCCGCTGCTGCTGCTCGGTACGTCGATCCTGGGCTTCATCCTCCAGGGCAACCCGGGCCTGGAGTCCGACCTGCTCGACTCCGCGCTCAGCCAGTTCCCGATCATCGGCGACCAGCTCGGCCAGCCCGAGGGCCTGCAGGGCTCGACCGCCGGTGTGGTGGTCGGTGCGCTGGTGGCGCTGTACGGCTCGCTCGGCCTGGGCCAGGCGCTCCAGAACGCGCTCAACATCGCCTGGTCCGTCCCCCGCAACCGCCGCCCGAACCCGCTCCTGCTGCGGCTCAAGAGCCTCGGCCTGCTGCTCACGGCCGGCGTCGCCCTGCTGGTGCTCTCGATCCTCTCCGCGCTGGGCAGCAGCACCGAGGTGCTCGGCGACACGATCGCCAGCTATCGCTGGCCGATCGTGATCGGCAGCGTCCTGGTGATCACCGCGGTCCTGGCGGTGCTGTTCCAGTTCGGCGTCGCCCGAAGCCACGACTTCCGCGCTGCGCTGCCCGGCGCGTTCACGGTCGCCGTCCTGTGGCAGTCCCTGCAGTACTTCGGCACGCTCTACGTGACCAACGTGCTCGCCGAGACGAGCCAGATGAACAAGACCTTCGGCCTGGTCCTCGGCCTGATCGGGATCCTGTTCATCGGCGCCGTCATGGGGGTGCTGGGCATCGAGGTCAACGTCGTGCTCTCCCACCGCCTCTGGCCGCGAGCGCTGCTGACGCCGTTCACCGACAAGGTGGACCTGACCGACGCGGACAAGCGGGCCTACGCCGACTACGTCAAGGCCCAGCGCCACAAGGGGTTCCAGAACGTCGAGGTCACCTTCGACGGGCCCACGGTCGCGCTGCCCGTGGTGGCCGACGACGACAGCGAGGCGGAGGAGCCGGCGCAGGACGGGTAGGCCGTGCGGTGCCGGGCTCGTCAGCAGCCGGTCAGCAGCCCGTCGCGGGGTGCCGCTTCAGCTTGTCCCGGCTCACCGTCTGGCGCCCCGAGGTGATCGGGAACCCGCGCTGCCAGTCCGAGACCAGGCTCACCTGGTTCATCTCCTGCTGGCCCGCGCCGGTCAGCGTGAGCCGCAGCGTCATCGGCACGCCCGGGAACGCCGCGGGGTCGGAGACCGACCCGACCGGCTTGCCGTCCAGGAACCAGGTGAGGTGGCTCTTGGACACCTCGACCGCGACCGCGTAGGCCGAGTGGAGCGGCGTGGCCGAGGCCGTCGCGGCACCGCTCCAGCGGTACTTCGCGGAGCGGGCGCCGAAGCGCACCCTGCGGGAGAACGGCGAGATGCTCGCGATCTCGATGGTGTGGCTGCTGCAGGCGCGCCCGGACGTCCTCTCGGGGACGAGCTCGGCGCGTACGCCGTACGCGCGACCGCCGGTCTCGTAGGCGCCGCGGATCCGCATCCGGGCCTCCCACCGGCCCTGGGCGGCGGCGTTGCCGGTCAGCGTGGCGCGGGTGCTGCCGAAGTCGCCGGGGCCGGCGCCGTAGAAGCGCTTGCTGTCGAGGGTCAGCTGCCCGTTCTGCTTGCTGACCCGGCCGGCGCCGTCGACGTAGTCGACCCAGTGCCCCCGGGGGCGGGTCCCGCGCGCCGGACCGCCGGTGAGCGACTGGCCGTGCTCCCACGCGAAGTCCCAGTACAGCGGGTACCAGCCGTACCGCTCGCTCGCGGTCGGGGTCGGCGCCCCGCTGCCGAAGGCGGCGCTGTCCCGCGGCGGCGACGAGGCGGTGGCGAGCGCCTCGCGGCGCTGCTGCTCGTACCGGTCCCACGCGTCGGAGCCGACGTAGACCCAGAGCGGGAAGGACTGGGTCCAGCCGATCTCGTTGCCGTCCTGGCGGTAGTCCTCCTCGCGGACCCGGAACACCGCGACGCCGGCCTGCTCGGTGAGCCCGCTGAACCGGCCGAGGCCGTCGTCGCCGACCTCGGTCCTGGCGACCGCGCGCCAGGTGTCACCGTCCACGCGCCGCTGCAGCGTCAGCGTCCGGCCGGCGAACACGGGCAGGCCCTGGGAGGACGGGCTGCGGAAGATGTTGTCCGGGGTCGTGTCGACGACGATGTCGAAGGGCCGGTCCGCAGGGACGAGGCCGGGCTCACCGGTGTTGTTGTCCCGCTGCCCGGCGACCCGGAGCGTGAGGTCCTGGGTCTTGGCAAGGAACAGCCGGGACGGCGAGACGTGCGACCCGGCCTTGACCCGGTAGCGGATGTTGAACATCCCGGGCGCCGGGTAGCTGAACGAGAAGCTGCCGTCGGCGCGGGTCCTGGCGTCGAACCCGGCGACGGTGGTCCACCGGTCGCCGGGCCGGCCCATGTGGAACTGCAGGGCGAGGGAGCGCACGCCCGGGGCGCCGACGTTCCCGGTCCAGGTCAGCCGCTGCCCGCCGACGTAGGTCGAGGGCGACACCGAGAGCGCCGCGGAGGCGCCATACGCCGGCTGCCCGGAGGGCACCGTGACCAGCGCGAGGCTCGCCACGACCAGGAACAGGCTGGCGAGCACGACCAGCACCCGCCGCTGCGACGGGTCGTGGGACCGATCCCGAGAGAACGACAGCATGTGAAGACACATCGGCAGCTGGTGCCGGGAGTTGAGAGCGGCCGGCCATCGACCCCGTCACACTCGGCGGTCGAGGCTCGTGGGGGCACCGTGTCAGGCATGTCCCTGCCCACGCCCAAGGCCCCGACACGGTGACCCCCGAGGAGGTCAGCCGGTACGCAGCGGGTCGCTGCCGCGGGTGAAGCGGAAGCGGACCGGGTCGCGTCCGGCCCGGTACGTCGAGGACCGCCTGGCGTGGGAGCTGCAGCGACGCCGAGCACCCGCCCCGCCGGGAAGGAGAAGACCCCGCCGGCGTCTCGGGTCGCCAGCGGGGTCGTGGACAACGCTACCGGGCGCAGCAGCCGTCCGGGCCCGGCGTACCGCGCCTTGAGGAAACCTGGAGGATTCCGGCGCTACCGTCGCGGGACCGACCCGCGTCCGGGGCGGCCACGGGGCGCGGGGAGGATGATCCCGTGACCTCGATCGCCGACCGCCTCTCGTTCGCCCATGGCCCGGACTGGCGCAACCGCGTCGCGCTGGCGCCGCTCACCAACACCCAGAGCCACGCGGACGGCACCCTGTCGGAGGACGAGACCCGCTGGCTGGAGGCCCGCGGCGAGGGCGGCTTCGGGCTGGTGATGACCGCGGCGGCGTACGTCGCTCCGGCCGGGCACGCGTGGGACGGGCAGCTGGGGGTCGCGTCCGACGCGCACCTGCCGGGGCTGACCGCGCTGGCGCAGCGGCTGCGTGCGACCGGGGCCCGCTCGTCGGTGCAGCTCCACCACGGCGGTCGACGGGCGGACCCGGCGCTCAGCGGCCGGCCGAACCAGTGCCCGTGGGACGACCCGGCCAAGCAGGCGGTCGCGATGACCACCGCCGAGGTCGAGCAGCTGGTGGCCGACTTCGTCGCCGCGGCCGTCCGGGCCGAGCGCGCGGGCTTCGACGGGGTCGAGGTGCACGGGGCGCACGGCTACCTGCTCGGGCAGTTCCTCGACGGGCGCAACCTGCGCACCGACGGGTACGGCGGCTCCCTGGACCACCGGATCCGCGTGGTCCTCGAGGTGGTCGAGAGCATCCGGGCGGCCACCGGGCCGGACTTCCAGCTGGGCCTGCGGCTGACCCCGGAGGGCAACGGCATCACCCTCGAGGAGGGCCGGGAGACGGCCCGGCGGATGCTCGACTCCGGCCTCCTGGACTACCTGGACATGTCGCTGTGGGACGTGTTCATGCGCCCCCGCGGCGGTGCGGCGGGGCTGCTCATCGAGCACTTCACCGACCTGCCCCGCGGCGCGACCCGGCTCGGGGTCGCCGGCCGGGTGCTCTCGGGCGCCGACGCCCGGTGGTGCCTCGAGCAGGGCGCGGACATCGTGACGGTCGGCTTCGGCGCGATCTTCCACCACGACTTCGCGTCCCGGGTGCTCGCCGACCCCGACTTCGCGGCGCGACCCGGGCCGCTGAGCCGCGAGGAGCTCCGCGCGGAGGCGGTGGGCCCGGCCTTCATCGACTACCTGGCCGCCGGCTGGGACGACGTCGTCGCCTGAGGCCGGCGAGCCAGACCACCCCGCGCCAGCCCAACATCGTCGCGGTCAGGAACAGGCCGGCCACGACGAGGAAGCCGGGCGCCAGGCCGCGGCCCGAGAGCGCGCGCAGGAGCATGCCGAGCAGGTAGGTCACCGCCACGACGCTCGCCCCACCGGGCCAGACCCGACGGGTCTCCCGGTCCTGGGAGACCAGCCCGGCGTGGGCGGCGCCGGCGGCCACCGCGAACGGCCATGCGATGGCCAGCAGCACCCAGTCGGACTCGCCCGCCTCGTGCGAGCTCTTGCCGCCGAGGGCGAGCGCCAGGACGCACGCGAGGTCGGCGGCCAGCGGCCAGAGCCAGCCTCGGGTCGGTCGGAGGGGCGTCATCACGGGCCCAGGATGTCAGCGTGGCCGGGCGATGGCGTGTCGAGGTCGAGCGCGATGTCGGTGGCTTCGGCGGGGTGTGGCGGGTCGGCCGTGCTCATGCACGCAACCGGGCGCGCAGCTCGCCCAGGACGTCCTCGCCCAGCCCGAGACCGGCGCGCAGATAGCCGGCGACCGAGCCGTAGTCCGTCTCCGCGGCGGCGTACCCGGCCTGCAGGTAGGACTCCTCGACCACCATCGTCGGCTCGTAGACCGCGACCAGCTCGGGGCCGAGATGCTCGGCGACCAGCGCGAGGTACTTCTCCCGGGTGGTCGAGGAGACCTCGTTGGTCAGCAGGTAGTCCGCGAGGATCGTGTCCCGCTCCACGCCCGCGATCTCCAGCAGCAGCGCCGCGGCCCAGCCGGTCCGGTCCTTGCCGGCGGTGCAGTGGAACAGCTGCGGCACGGCGCCGGTCGCGAGCTCGATGAGCAGCCCGGCGTACGACGCTCGCGCGGCCTCCGAGCGGACGAACGCGACGTACACCTCGTGCATCACCCGGTGCGCCGCGTCGACGTCGTGCAAGGACGCGACCGTCTCCATCGGGACGCCGGTGACCTCCGCGTGCCGCCAGGTGGCGCCCGGGACGTCGACGTCCGGATGCGCTTCGATCTCGGGGGAGCTCCGCAGGTCGTGGATCGCCCGGATCCCCAGCCCGGCAAGGGATCTGGCGTCCTCATGGGTGAGCTGCAGCTCGTTCGACCGGTAGAAGACGCCGCGCCGTACGCGGCCACCGTCGCCGGTCGGGAGGCCGGGTCCGGTCCCCGCGACGTCGCGGAAGTTGTCGGCGGAGGCCAGCCGCAGCAGCTCGGTCGGGGCGTCGGTCACCCCCGCAGGATAGGAGGACCCGGCGGTCGCACGGAACGCGGTCAGCGCAGCGGCACGAACCGGTAGAAGCCGTGCCGGGTGACGGTCTGCTCACCGTCGGGGTCGACGTCGACCAGCAGCATCTCGCCGGCGACCGGGACCACCATCCGGCCCTCCGGCGCCAGCTGCTCGACCAGCGTCGCCGGCAGCTCGCGGGCCTCGGCGGACACCAGGATCCGGTCGTACGGCGCGTCCGCGGGCGCGCCGTACACGCCGGGCGTCGCCTGCTCGATCCGCGCCCAGGCCCAGTCGCCGCGCGCCAGGTTGGCCCGGCCGAACGCGACCAGGTCGGGCTCCAGCTCCAGGCCCCGCACGTCGCCCGCGGGACCGGTCAGCTCGGCCAGCAGGCCGGTGGTCCAGCCGGAGCCCGAGCCGACGTCGAGGACCCGGTCGCCGGCCCGGACCTCCAGCAGGCGCAGCATCGCGGCGACCGTGCGGGGCTGGGAGTTGGTCTGCCCCTGGCCGATCTCGATCGGTCCGTCGTAGGACGCCCGGTCCCGCTCGCGCTCGGGCAGGAACCACTCGCGCGGCGCCGCCGCGAACGCCTCGTCGACCCGGTCGGGCGCCATGCGGCCCAGTCAACCACCACACCCGCTCGGACCGACCCGGTCGGACCGCACCGGTTGGCCCGAACCGGTCGGAGCGAACCGGTCGGAGCGAGCCGGTCGGAACCGAGCCGATCGGGCCGAACGGGTGACGGCGGGGCCGATCGGGCAGCAGACTCACGTCGTGATCAAGCTCGAGCTGCTTCTCGGTGTCGCGACGTTCGCCCTGTGGGTCTTCTGCCTGGTGGACGCGATCGGCAGCCCCACCGACCGGGTCCGCAACCTGCCCAAGGTGGCGTGGGTGCTGCTGATCCTGTTCTTCCCGTTCGTCGGGTCGATCGCCTGGCTGGTCGCCGGCCGCCCCGACCCGGGGGTGGCCCGGCGCGCGGCCGACGGGCGGGCCTACCGGCGCGAGACGCCGGACTTCCCGGAGTACGACCGACCCGGCCGCGCCGCGGCGCTCGACCCGGGGCAGGACGAGGCGTTCCTCCGCCAGGTCCGCGAGCGCGCCGAGGCGCAGCGCCGGGCCTACGAGGCCCAGCGCAAGCGGGAGCGCGAGGCCGGCGAACAGCAGTAGCGCGTCACGCGCGCTTCGGCGGCAGCGGCACGAACATCGAGGTGCGAGCGGCGTACTCCGCGTAGCCGGGGCGCCGCATCATCGTCCGCTCCAGCAGCCGCGCGCCGGTGATCCACACCAGCCAGATCGTCATCGCGACCGGCGAGAGGACGCTGGCCAGGCCGGCGACCCAGCCGGACGCGGCGCCGCCGGCGAGCCAGAGCCCCCACCACACGCAGGCGTCCCCGAAGTAGTTGGGGTGCCGGGTCCAGGACCACAGCCCGCGGTCCATCACCGGGCCGCGGTCGGGGTCGCGCTTGTACGCCGCGAGCTGGGCGTCGCCGACCGTCTCGAAGAGGACGCCCACCAGCCACACGCCCACCCCGGCCCAGGCCAGCCATGGCCACTCCGGCCCGGCGAGGGCGGCGGCCTGCAGCGGCAGGGAGACCAGCCACACGGCCGCGCCCTGCACGAGGAACACCTTGCGGACCGCGCGGGCCATGCCGACCCGGTCGAGGGTGCCGCCGAGCAGCTCCTCGTAGCGCGGGTCCTCGCCGTGGCCCAGGGAGCGGGTGAAGATGTGCGAGGACAGGCGGCCGCCCCAGGCGACGACGAGCCCGGCCAGCAGCCAGGACTGCCAGCTGCCGGAGAGCAGCGCGCAGACCAGCGCCACCGCGACCAGCGCGAGGCCCCAGCCGACGTCGACGACCGACACCCGGCCGACCCGGCGGGCCACCAGCGCGGTGGCCGTCATCACCACGGCCGCGGCGAGCAGTGCCAGCCCGGCGACGAGCAGCAGGTCGGTCATGAGGCGATCATGACGGACCCGGGCCGCTCCAGCGTCAGCTGCTGCACGTCGAGGTAGCCCGACGCGAAGCCGGCGCGGGAGTAGCACAGGTAGAAGTGCCACATCCTCACGAACGTCGCGTCGAAGCCGAGGAGCCGCACCCGGTCCTCCGCGCCGAGGAAGGCCTCGTCCCACCGCCGCAGCGTCTCGGCGTAGTCGGCGCCGAACGCCAGCCGGTCGGTCACCCGCAGCGCGGTGTGCCGCTCGGTGACCTCGTCGATCACCTGGGCCGAGGGCAGGAACCCGCCCGGGAAGATGTACTTGTTGATCCAGGTGAAGCTGCCGCGGGTCGCGAGCATCCGCTCGTGCGGCATCAGGATCGCCTGGATCGCCACCCGGCCACCCGGCGCGAGCAGACGGTCGATCGTGCGGAAGTACGTCGGCCAGTACGCGTGGCCGACCGCCTCGATCATCTCCACGGACACCACGGCGTCGTACTCGCCGCGGACCTCGCGGTAGTCGCACAGCTCGATGCTCACCCGGTCGGACGCCCCGGCCGCCGCGACCCGCTGCCGCGCGAGCGCGAGCTGCTCGGAGGACAGGGTGACGGTGTGCACGGTCGCGCCCCGGGCGGCGGCCCGGATCGCCAGCTCGCCCCACCCGGTCCCGATCTCGAGCACGCGGGTGCCGGCGCCGACGCCGGCCCGGTCGAGCAGCCGGTCGATCTTGCGGTGCTGCGCGGGGAGCAGCGCCTCGTCGGGGTCGGCGTCGAAGAGCGCCGAGGAATAGCTCAGCGACTCGTCGAGGAAGAGCCCGAACAGGTCGTTGGACAGGTCGTAGTGGTGGGCGATCAGGTCGCGGGTGCGGTCGGCGGTCGTCCGGTGCGCCCGCGGCGTGCGCCGCCGTACCAGCGCCCGCGCCCGCTGCAGCGGCCGGGGGATCAGGTCGGCGACGTTCGCGGCGATGACCGTGAGGAACCCGGTCAGGTCCTCGGCGGTCCAGGCCCCGGTCAGGTAGGCCTCGCCGAAGCCGATCAGGCCGTCGCGGCCGAGCCGGGCGAAGAGCTCCTCGGGCCGGTGCACGGTCATCGCCGGGCCGCCGCGGCCGAACGTGTCCGCTCCGACGTGGACGGTGACGTCGAGCCGGTCGACGGCACCGACGAACAGCCGGCGCGCGACGCGGGACTCGACGCCCGTGCGGAGGCCGGACGGTACGGCGTCCAGGCCGGGCCAGCGGCCGGGGATGGATCGGGTGGGTGTGACGGTCACCGGACTCCCTCCTGGTGGTGTGCGGGTCGCGGTCGGATCGGCAGTCGGCGCAGCCACAGCGCGATGCCGTGGGCGCGGATCAGCGCGGCGCCCCGCAGCGCCGCGGGGGCCGCCCGCCACGGACCGTGGCCCGAGCGGGTGCCGGTGAGCGAGGCGCTGAACCGGGCGCCGTCGTCGGTGTCCTCGTGGTCGTGCAGCGCCACGCTCACCTGGAGGTGCTCGCCGGGCACGGGCACCCGCAGGTCGTAGCTGCCGTCGGCGCCGTGGAACGGCGAGACGTACATCTGCTTGGGCGTCGTGGCCCGGCCCTGCCCGTCGGGGTGCACGAGGTAGGCGTGCCGGTCGCCGTAGGTGTTGTGGACCTCGACCACCACGCACGGCTCGGCGTGCTCGGGGGTCACCCAGAACACGCTGATCGGGTTGAAGCAGTGGCCGAACGCCCGGGGGTGGGCGGCCATCAGCACCCGCCCGGTGCCCAGCTCGACGCCGTGGCCGGCCACGAAGGTCGCGAGGTTGTCCTTGATCGAGCGGCCGGGGTCGCCCAGGTGGTCGCGGCCCTCGAACCGGCCGAGCAGGCCGTGGTCCGGCAGCGCGTCGAGGTCGACCAGCCAGGTGTGGGAGCGGTGGGTGAACGTGCGCTTGAACGGCGACCTGCGGACGTGGGTGATCGTGGTGTCGTAGATCCCGGTCGGGGTGGCCGCGACGTTCGGCGTGCTCCACGCGAACCCCAGCCGCTCGGCGGCCGCCAGGCCGGAGCGCGCGCCGTCCTCGTGGAACCCCCAGCCGTGGTAGGCGCCCGCGAACGCGACCCGGTCGCTGTCGAGCTCGGGCAGCCGTCGCTGGGCGGCGACCGACGCGGGGGTGTAGAGCGGGTGCTCGTACTCCATCCGGGCGACGATCGTGGCCGGGTCGACGAGGTCCTCGCCGCCGAGCGTGACGAGGTAGCGGGTCCGCGTGGGCAGCCGCTGCAGCCGGGTCAGGTCGTAGGTGACCGTGACGTGGCCGCGCTCCCCGAGGGGACGGCGGAAGTTCCACGACGCCCGCGCCTGCTCGGCCCGCGGCAGCAGCGAGGCGTCGGTGTGCAGCAACGCGACGTTGGGCGAGTAGCCGATCGCGCCGAGCACCTCGCGCTGCACGGGTGTCGGGTCGGCGAGCATCGCCAGTGCCTGCCCCGGGTGGGTGGCGACCACGACCGCGTCGTACGTCGTCACGGCGCCGTTGCCGTCGGTCACGTCGACGCCGTCGGGCGTCTCGAGAACCGAGGTGACCTTGGCGCCGGTGCGGACCTCGTCGATCGCGGCGGCGACCCGGTGGACGTACTCGTGCGAGCCGCCGCTCACCGTGCGCCACTGCGGCGAGCCGGTGACGCCGAGCATCCCGTGGTGGGCGAGGAAGGCGAACAGGTAGCGAGCGGGGTACTCCAGCGCCACGTCGGGGTCGCACGACCACACGGCGGCGACCAGGGGCTCCATGAAGTGCCGGCGGAAGTACGCCGTGAAGCCGTGCCCGTCGAGGAAGTCGCCGAGCCTGGTGTCGCCGGTGCCGGTGCCGGTGCCGTCGCCCTCGAGCAGCGTCCGGGCCAGCCGGTGGAAGCGCGGCACCTCGCCGAGCATCCGCAGGTACGCCGGGCGCGAGAGGTTGCGGCCGCGGGGGAACAGTCCCCGCGGACCGAGCGCGCCGGCGTACTCGAGCCCGGTCGCGTCGTCGCGCACCGACATCGACATCTCGGACTCCTGCGTGGCGACCCCGAGCTCGCCGAACAGCCTCAGCAGCGTCGGGTAGGTGCGCTCGTTGTGCACGATGAACCCGGTGTCGATGGCCAGCGGACCGGCCACGGGGTCCTCGACCTGGTGGGTGTCGGCGTGCCCGCCGAGCCGGTCGTCGGCCTCGAGCAGGGTGACCCGCGCGGTGCGGGACGCGACGTACGCCGCGGTCAGTCCGGCGACGCCGGACCCGATGACCGCGACGTGCCGGCCGCTCACGCCTTCCTGCCGAAGTCGAACAGCGCGATCGGGTCGCTGGTCGGCTCGGACGAGCCACCCTCGGGCTCGACGGTGATCCCGGCGGCGGTCGCGGTCGCGGCGTCGCCGGTGAGCAACACCCGCTGGTCGGCCTCCACCGGCATCAGGCCGGCCGAGACCATGCCCTCGCCCGGCTGCTGGAGCCAGAGCTGGTAGACCTTGCCCGGCGGGGGCGGCGGCATCTTCTCGGTGACGAGCACGGCGCCGCCGACGCTGTCGGAGTGGACGAGCGTCGCCCTCGCGCCGCCCTCGAAGTCCAGCGAGGTGCTGCGGGCGTCGGCGGCCGAGAGTACCGCGGCCACCGGCGACTGGGTCTGGCTGGACTCCTGCCACGGCTGCTGCCAGAACACCGTGCCCGCCCCGACGACGAGGACCGCGGCGGCCGCGGCGACGAGCAGGTTCAGCCGGCGTCGCGGCCGGCGAGAGTCGACGTGGGTGGGCGCGGGCGCCTCCGGCGGCAACGGCCGGGTCGTGGCGATCCCGGCGAGCACCCGGTCGCGCAGCCCGGCGGGCGGCTCGGTGGCGGTGGTCTCGGCGAGCGTGCTCGCGGCCTCGCGGAGGCTCGCGACCTCGGCGCGGCACTCGGCGCACTCGGCCAGGTGCCGCTCGAACGCGGCCCGCTCGAGGTCGTCGAGGGCGTCGACGGCGTACGCGCCGGACAGCGCGTGGACGTCGTACTCGTGACTCATGAGCCCACTCCCATCGCGTCGCGCAGCCGGATCAGGCCGTCCCTGATGCGGGTCTTGGCGGTGCCGACCGGTAGGTCGAGCATGGTCGCCACCTCCGTGTGCGTGTATCCGCCGAAGTAGGCGAGGCCGACGGCCTCGCGCTGCACCTCGGTCAGGGCCGCGAGCGCGCCGCGGACCCGGTGGGCTTCGAGGGTCGCGTGTGCGGCCTCGGCGGTCTCGTCGTGCTCGACCGGCTGGTTCTGCTCGTGGTACGTCGTGTCGCGGCGGGTCGCCGCCTGCGCCGACCGGACCCGGTCGACGGCCTTGCGGTGGGTGATCGTCAGCAGCCAGGCGAGCGGGCTGCCGCGGTCGGGGTCGAACCGGGTGGCGGTGCGCCAGATCTCCAGGAACGCCTCCTGGGTGACCTCCTCGGCCTGGGCCGGGTCGCGCACCACCCGCAGCGCGAGCCCGTGCACCCGGGACGCGGTGGCGTCGTACAGGCGCGCGAACGCCTGCTCGTCACCGCGGGCCGAGCGACGCATGAGGTCGACCAGGTCGGCCGTCCGCCGCGCTGCGGCGTCGGCGCCGGGCGCCCCGTCCTCGGGGGACGGGGCGCCGGCGCCGACGGATCGGATGTGGTCCACGGAAGGGATCCTTGCTCGCTGGGGGTCTCGGGAAACCCTGGTTCGGTCCGAGGATCAGGGCATCAGGACGGAGTCGATGACGTAGACCGTCGCGTTGGCCGTCGGGATGTTGCCGCACAGCACCTTGGCGTCGCCGTCGCCGACGGTGAAGCTGTCGCCGGAGCCCTCGACGGTGACCTGCTCGCCCTCGAGCGTCTCGTGGGTGCCGGCGAGGTCCTCGGGGGTGAGCTGCCCGGCGACCACGTGGTAGGTCAGCACCTTGGTGAGCAGGTCCTTGTCGGCCAGCACGGCGTCGAGGTCCTTCGGCGGGATCTTGCCGAAGGCGTCGTCGGTGGGCGCGAAGACCGTGATGCCGTCCGCGGAGTTGAGCGTGTCGCCCAGGCCGGCCTTGCCGACGGCGGCGACCAGGGTCGTGAGCAGCGGGTTGGCGCTCGCGGCGGTGGCGACCGGCTCGGTGGCCATGCCGTTGAACGAGCCGGCACCGGAGGCCGGGATCGCCGAGCAGCCCGGACCGAAGGTCGCGGCGCCGGCGTCCATCGCGTCACCGGCGGCACCCGAGGACATGTCGTCCGCCGGGGCGCTCGAGGCCGGCGTGGTGGCCGTGGCGTCGTTGGCGTCGCTGTCGGAGCCACCACAGGCCGCGAGGCCGAACGTGGCGATCAGCGCGAGCGAGGCGAGGCCGGTCGAGCGGCGGAGGGAGCGGTTGTTCATGGTGGAGCCTTTCGCTGGGGTCTGCTGGGGTCTGTGTGGGTCTGTGTGGGTCTGCGATCGAGGTCGTGACATGTGGTCTTCGGACCAGCGGCAGGAACGGATTGGTCCCGGCTGCAGGAATCTCAGGTGGGGCTCACGCGACGTTGACGACGATCTCCTGGATGCCGCTCGAGCCCTCCGGGAACGGCGTGGCGCGTACGGCGGTCTGCACGTCGCCCTCGCCGTCGACGGCCCGCACCGCCAGCGAGTGCCGGCCCGGCTCGGCGGTCCACGGCAGGTACCACTGCCGCCAGTAGTCGTTGCCCGCCGACGGGCCGAGCCGCGCCTGCTGCCAGGCGCCGCCGTCGACCCGCACCTCGACCCGCTCGATGCCGCCCTGGTGCTGGGCCCAGGCCACCCCGCCGATCACCGTGCGGCCGGCCTGGACCGTGGCGAGCGGCCGGGGCGTGTCGATGCGGCTGGAGATCTTGATCGGGGCGTCGGTCGCCCAGTCGCGCCGGGTCCAGTACGCCTCCTGCTCGGCGTACGTCGTGAGCGTGATCCTGCTGATCCACTTGCACGCGCTCACGAAGCCGTAGAGCCCGGGCACCACCATCCGGGCGGGGAAGCCGTGCTCGCGGGTCAGGGAGCTGCCGTTCATCCCGACGGCGATCATGGCGTCGCGACCGTCCGTGGCCAGGGCGAGCGGGGTGCTGATCGTCATCCCGTCGACGTCGGTGCTGAGCAGCTGGTCGGCCCGGGTGCCGTCGATGCCGGCCCGCTCGAGCAGGTCGGTGAGCCGCACGCCGAGCCACCTCGCCGCACCGATGTAGGTGCCGCCGACCTCGTTGGAGACGCAGGTGAGCGTGATGTCCCGCTCGACGAGGGGCATCGCGAGCAGCTCGGCGAAGGTGAAGGTGACCTCCTGGTCGACGTCGCCGTCGATCGTCAGCGTCCAGCTGTCGACGTCCACGATCGGCAGCGTGAGGCGGGTGTCGACCCGGTAGAAGTCCCCGGTCGGGGTGCGGAAGCCGCTGATCCCGGGGACCCGGCCGTCGAGGCCGGTGGGGAACGGCGGCGCCGGGTCGGCCGCGGCGGGCAGGTCGACGACCGTGGTGCGGCTGCGGTACGACGCGATCCGGCGGCCCGCACCGCCCATCGCCGCGGCGGCGATGCCGAGCGTGCCCGCGGCGACCAGGACGCCGCGCCGGCTGGGACCGTCCGACCCGGCCGGGCGCCGCTCCTCGCGGATGCGGGCCCGGGTCAGCCAGGCGAGCGCGGCCAGCCCGGCCCCGCCCGCGACGACGCTGGGCAGCACGTCGCTGGTCGCGGCGCCGGGGCGGGTGAGGGCGGCTCCGGCGGGGATCGCGACGAGCGCGAGCAGCAGGGCCGCGCCGTACGCGAAGCGTCTGCGCGCCAGCAGCCCGGCGAGCGCGGCGAGCACCAGTACGCCGAGCAGCACCGACCCCACCAGGACGGTCTTGTCGTGGGTGCCGAAGCGCGCGATCGCCCACTCCTTGAGCGGGGTCGGCGTCAGGTCGATCACCGTGGACCCGACCACGAGGACGGGGGAGGCGGCGGGCTCGGTCAGGCCGGCGACCAGATGGCCCGCGGCGACGCCGACCAGGGTCGCCAGGATGCCGACGCCCATGGCGGCGGTGGCGTGGGCGAGGCGAGTCGTCATGGGTGTTGTTCGGAGCGGAGGCCCCGGCGGATGGGCATGCGGCAGGATGAGCCGCATGCCCGACGCCCCGACCGAACTCGTGCACTACGCCGTCTCCGGCGTAGCCGGCGAGGCGATCGCCTCCCTCACCCTCGACTCCCCGCACAACCGCAACGCGCTCTCGCGCCAGCTCGTCACCGAGCTGTTCGAGGGCCTGGAGCGCGCCGCGGCCGACGACGAGGTCGCGGTGGTGCTGATCGGCGCCGAGGGTCGGGTGTTCTGCTCCGGCGCCGACCTGTCCGAGGCGTCCAGCGGCGGCATGGAGGAGGGCACCCGCCGGATCGTCGACCTGCAGCGGCTGATCGTGACCCTCGACAAGCCGGTGGTCACCCGGCTGTCCGGCGCGGTCCGGGCCGGCGGCATCGGCATCGTGGCCGCCTCGGACATCGCGATCGCGGCCGAGGACGCGACGTTCGCCCTCACCGAGGTCAAGCTCGGGCTCGCTGCCGCGATCATCTCGCTGACCGTCCACCACCGGATGACCCCCCGCGCGGCCGCCCTGACCACCCTCGGCGGCGAGGTGTTCACCGGCGCCCAGGCCGCGGCGTACGGCCTGGTCACCACCGCGGTGCCGAGCGAGGCGCTCGACGAGGAGGTGGACCGGGTCTGCGCGTCGCTGGTCACCGGCGCCGCCCAGGGCCTGCGCGAGTCGAAGCGGATCCTCAACCGTGACCTGGTGGCCCGCATCGACGCCCACGGAGCCGAGATGGCCGAGCTCTCCACCCGCCTGTTCGCCTCCGACGAGGCGCGGGAGGCGATGACCGCGTTCCTGTCGCGGCGCCGCTAGGCCGGGCGTCGGTTTCCCCGGGTACCCGGGGAAACCATCACTGTTGGGCCGAAACTTCGGCCGAGAAGTGCAGGGATTGCCTGAGAGGTCCCGGGGTGGGATCCGCCTGCCAGGTGGGCATCCGGCGAACCCCACCTTCTCGAAGGGGTGCAGCGGGTAGGCTTGTCGACTTGCCGGAATCACCGGGCTGTCGGGTGGGTTCTGAGTGGGGACGTTCCGGGTGAGGGGAATCGAGAGTTGTCAGAAGAGCTGGTCGAGCGCGAGATCGCCGCAGAGCAGGCGTTCGTCGACCGGGTGTACGTCCAGCTGACCGAGTCCGCCCGGCAGGCGCAGGCACTGGCCAAGGAAGGGCACAGCCGCGGCCGGCTGGGTCACGAGGGCGGGCTGGTCGAGCGGGACGCGATGGTCTTCCAGGCCGCGCGCCGCATCGCGCAGCTCGACGCCGCGCACGAGGGCCTGGTCTTCGGCCGTCTGGACATGACGGCCGAGGTCGACACCGAGCCGCGGTACGTCGGCAGGATCGGCCTGCGCGACGCCAACCGCGACTCGCTGCTCATCGACTGGCGCGCCCCCGCGGCCGCCGTGTTCTACCAGGCCACCGCCGCCGAGCCCCACGACGTCGTCCGCCGCCGGGTGCTGCGGTGCGCCGGTCCCTCGGTGGTCGGCGTCGAGGACGAGCTGCTCGACGCGGAGGCGATGGAGCGCTCGGACGTCGACCTGCCGATCGTCGGCGAGGGCGCGCTGATGGCGCAGCTCTCCCGGGCCCGCGACCGCTCGATGCACTCGATCGTCGCGACCATCCAGGCCGAGCAGGACAAGGCGATCCGGGCGCCCGGCAAGGGCGTCGTGTCGATCTCCGGCGGCCCCGGCACCGGCAAGACCGTGGTCGCGCTGCACCGCGCGGCGTACCTGCTCTACAACGACCGCCGCCGCTACGAGGGCGGAGGCGTCCTGATCGTCGGCCCCAGCGGCGTCTTCATGCGCTACATCGAGCGGGTGCTGCCGAGCCTCGGCGAGACCGCGGTCGCGCTGCGGTCGCTGGGCGAGGTCGTCGACGGCCTGCGCGCCACCCGCCACGACGAGCCCTCGGTCGCCGACGTCAAGGGCTCGGCGCGGATGGCCGAGCTGATGCGTCGTACGGCGCGCCAGCAGGCGCCGGGCAGTCCTCAGGGGTTCCGGATCTTCTGGCGTGACGACACGATCGTGCTCGACCGCGGCGAGCTGGGCCGGCTGCGCCGCCAGCTGATGTCCCAGGGCCGCCGCAACCGGCAGCTGCCCCGGGTCGCGCACGCCCTGCTCGACGCCATGTGGCGCCAGGTCCGCGGTGAGCGGGGCCGCGACCGGGGCCGCGAGGCGTTCGACGACGAGATGCTGTCGAACCAGTCGTTCGTGGACTTCGCCGCCGGCTGGTGGCCGCCGCTGGATGCCGCCGAGGTGTTCGGCTGGCTGCGTGACCCCGAGCTGCTCTCCCGCGTCGGCGACGGCGTGGTGACCCCGGAGGAGCAGCGCCTGCTGGCCAAGTCGTGGGGCGAGGCGACCGGCCTGTCCATCGAGGACGTGCCCCTGCTCGACGAGCTGCGCTACGCGCTCGGCGACGTGCCGGCCCGCACCGACGACGAGCGCGAGCTCGACGACACCGGCCTGCTCGAGGGCGGGGTGGACATGCAGGAGCTGTTCACCGCGGCCGACCGCGAGTACGCCCCGACCGGCCGGGCCTGGGCGCCGCCCACGCACCGCATCGAGGACGACCCGTTCGCGCACGTGCTGATCGACGAGGCCCAGGACCTCACGCCGATGCAGTGGCGGATGGTCGGCCGGCGCGGCCGCGCGGCGTCCTGGACGATCGTCGGCGACCCCGCCCAGTCCTCGTGGCCGGTGCCCGACGAGTCCGCCGCCGCCCGGGCTGCCGCGCTCGAGGGCAAGGAGGTCCACGAGTTCCACCTGTCGACCAACTACCGCAACTCCTCGGAGATCTACGCCCACGCCGCGGCGTACGCCGAGCGGGTCGGCCTGGAGGCCGACCTGCCGACCGCGGTCCGGTCGACGGGGGTCGAGCCCACGGTCCTGGCCGGGATCACCGACCTGGAGTCCGCGACCCGGGAGGCCGTGGTGCGGATGGCGGCCGCCGTCCCGGGCACCGTGGGCATCGTGGTCCCGGCGGCCCGTCGCTCGGAGGTCAACGCGTGGCTGGCGTCCTGGCCCGAGGTCGCCGACGACGCCCCCGGCTCCCGCGCGGCCGTCGACTCCTCGGTCACGCCCTCCGGCGACGACCGGATCGTCGTGCTCACCGGCCTGGACACCAAGGGCCTGGAGTTCGACGGCATCGTCGTCGTGCGGCCCCAGGAGATCGAGGACGAGTCGGCCATCGGCCGGGCCACGCTGTACGTCGTGCTCACCCGCGCGACCCAGCTGCTCACGACCCTGTCCTGACGCACCCGGAGATGCCGAGTCGGCGCATCTTGCCCACGTTGCCGGGCAGGACGCGCCGACTCGGCGGGTTGAGACGGGCACGATGCGCCGACTCGGCGAGAACTAGAGTCGCGCCATGACCCAGCAGCCCACGCCTGATGCCCGGGAAGCCATCGCGGCCCTCCAGGGACACGAGGCCTGGGCGATCATCCGCCGCTCGACGCGGGCCGGCGACCGGGACACGGTCGGCCTGGTCGGGGGCCGGCGCCGCGTGGTCGAGTCGATCCTCGACGTACCCCTCGAGGAGGGCGTGCCCCAGGAGGGGCACATCGCCGACCGGCTGCTGGCCGTGCCGTTCCGCCAGGTCCGCGAGCGCGGCTTCGAGGCCCACGACGACGGCACGCCGCTGGTGGTCGTCGACGTGGAGACCGAGCTGGAGTTCTCGGTCGCCGAGGTGCTCGACGCCATCGACGACACCGGCGTGGAGTTCGCCGACCGCGGCGGCTTCGAGACCGGCGACGAGGAGTACGCCGAGCTGGTCGCCGCGATCATCCACGACGAGATCGGGCAGGGCGAGGGCGCCAACCTGGTGGTCGGCCGCCACTACCGCGCGACCGTCGCGGACTGGGGCGCCGACAAGGCGCTCACGGTCTTCCGGCGGCTGCTGGAGCGCGAGCGCGGCGCGTACTGGACCTACGTCTTCTTCACCGGCGACCGCTACCTGATCGGCGCCAGCCCCGAGCGGCACGTCTCCATCCACCCCGTCCGCGACGGAGCCGAGCGAGGGACGAGCGAGCGACCGAGCGGACCGTTCGGGTTGGCCGACGTGCGGATGAACCCGATCAGCGGCACGTTCCGGATCCCGCGCGAGGGCGACGCCCCGGTGAAGGGCCGGCTGCTGGAGTTCCTGCGCGACGAGAAGGAGATCTTCGAGCTCTTCATGGTCGTCGACGAGGAGCTGAAGATGATGTGCGACATCTGCAACGAGGGCGGCCAGGTGCTCGGCCCGTTCCTCAAGCCGATGAGCCACTTGGTGCACACCGAGTACCTCCTCGCCGGGCGGACCAGCCGCGACCCCCGCGAGGTGCTGCGGGACACGATGTACGCCGCGACGGTCACCGGCTCGCCCGTGGAGAACGCCTGCCGGCTGATCAAGCGGTACGAGGCCGGGGGCCGCGGCTACTACGGCGCCGCGCTGGCGATCCTCGGTCGCGACGAGGTCGGCGGCCCGGTCGTGGACAGCCCGATCGTGATCCGCACGGCGGACGTCGGGCTGGACGGCCGGCTCACGGTCACCGCCGGGGCGACCCTGGTCCGCGACTCGGACCCGGCGTACGAGGTCGCCGAGACGCACGCGAAGGCCGGCGGCATCCTCAGCGCCTTCGGACTGGTCCCACCCGCGCCGCGGCCCGACGTCAACCTCGCGGAGCTGGTCAGCGACGAGGACGTGCTGCTGGCGCTGAACGCCCGCAACCAGCGGCTCAGCCGGTTCTGGCTCACCGACCAGGGCGGCGCCCCGCCGGACCCGCGGCTGGCCGGGAGGAGTGTCGTGATCCTCGATGGCGAGGACGACTTCGTGAACATGCTGCGCCACGTGCTCGGCGTGCTCGGCCTGACCAGCGAGGTGGTGCGCCACGAGGACTACGCGCCGGGCCGCCTGGACGGGTTCGACCTGGTCATCGTCGGCCCGGGGCCGGGCGACCCGCGCGACGGCGACGACCCGAAGATGGCCAACCTGCGCGCCGCCGTCGCCGAGCTGATGGCCGCCGGGCGGCCGTTCCTCGCGGTGTGCCTGGGCCACCAGGCGCTGTGCCACCACCTCGGGATCCCGCTGGCCTACAAGGACATCGTCTTCCAGGGCACCCAGTCCCCGGTGCCGATCGGCGGCCGGACCGAGCGGGTGGGCTTCTACAACACCTTCGTCGCGCGGCTCGAGGCCGGCTCCGGGCCACCGCAGGGGGTCGAGGTCGAGGCGGATGTCCAGACCGGTGACATCCACCTCGTTCGCGGTCCGCACTACCGAGGCATCCAGTTCCACGCTGAATCCATCCTCACCGAGCACGGCTACGACCTGCTGCACGAGATCGTGTCGCAGCTTCTGCTCGATGTTTGAGGCGTCCGGTCCCGCTGCCCGGTAGGCTTGTCGGTGTAACACGGCGGGAACCCGCTCATGGGCCCGGTGAAGACTGCCCCCCAGCTTCATCGGGCCCGTCCCGTCCCTGGAGTAGGTTGCGCCCGTGGTCCCGGACGTCGTCGTGGTCGACCATCACGACTCCTACACGTGGAACCTCGTGCACCTGGTCGCCTCGGTCACCGGCGCGCTGCCCGCGGTCGTGCAGCACGACGAGGTGTCCGCCGACGAGGTGCTCGCGTTCAGCCACGTGGTGCTCTCGCCCGGACCGGGCCACCCGGACGTGCCCGCCGACTTCGCGGTGGGTGGCGAGGTGCTCCGGCGCGGGGCCCGGCCGGTGCTCGGCGTGTGCCTGGGCATGCAGGGCCTGGTGACGGCGTACGGCGGGACCGTCGGGCGGGTCGAGCCCGCGCACGGCGAGGTGGCGCGGGTGACCCACGACGGCCGCGGCGTGTTCGCCGGGCTGCCCCCGTCGTTCGCCGCCGTCCGCTACCACTCGCTCGCCGCGCTGGCGGTGCCCGAGGTCCTGGAGGTCACCGCGTGGGCCGGGGACGTGGTGATGGGGGTGCGACACCGGACGCTGCCGCTGGAGGGCGTGCAGTTCCACCCGGAGTCGATCCTCTCCGAGCACGGCGCGCTGCTGGTGGCGAACTTCCTGGGGCTGTCGTGACCGGGCGCGGGACTGATCCGGTGGCGTTCTTCCGCGACGTGGCGGCGGCGTACCCGCGCTGCTTCTGGCTCGACGGCGGCGGCGCCCGGGAGTGGTCGGGCCGCCGCTCGATGGTGGGCTGGCTGGGCGAGGACGACGTGTCGCTGACCTACTCCGCGGCCCGCCGGGAGGTGCGTCGCCACGTCGGCGGCCGGTCCCAGGTGGTCGGCGACGACGTGTTCGCGGCGCTCGAGGCCGAGCTCGCGGCCGGCTCGCCCGACGACCACTGGGTGGGGTACCTCGGCTACGCCTGCCGCCCCGACCTGCCCGCCGCGACCGGCCCCGGCCTGCCCGACGCCGTCTGGATGCGGCCGGCGGGCGTCCGGTTCTTCGACCACGAGCTGGTGGGGCAATCCCTGCACTTATCGGCCGAAGTTTCCCCCGAACAGTGCAGGTTTCCCCGGGTACCCGGGGAAACCGACGCCGCCCCCGCCGCCTACTGCACCGCGTTCGAGGAGGTCCAGGAGCAGCTGCGGGCGGGGAACAGCTACGAGGTCAACCTGACCTACCGGGTGCGGACGGAGAGCGGGGTCGACCCGGTGACGGCGTACCTGCGGCTGCGCGAGCTCAACCCGGCGCCGTACGCCGGGTTCCTCCAGCACGACGTCCGCGACGTGCCGGACGCCCGCGCCTGGCTGCTCAGCTCCAGCCCGGAGCGCTACGCGCTGGTCACCGCCGACCGCACCATCGAGACCAAGCCGATCAAGGGCACTACGGCGCGCGGCGCGACGCCGGCCGAGGACGAGGCCGGCCGCCACCGGCTGGCGACCGACCCGAAGTTCCGGGCCGAGAACCTGATGATCGTCGACCTGCTCCGCAACGACCTCTCGATGGTGTGCCGGCCCGGCACCGTGGACGTCCCGACGCTGATGGACGTCGAGTCCTACGCGACCGTGCACCAGCTGGTCAGCGCGGTCCGTGGCCGGCTGCGCGACGACGTGACCACGGTCCAGGCGCTGCGCGCGCTGTTCCCGGCCGGCTCGATGACCGGTGCGCCGAAGCTGCGCACGATGCAGGTGATCGAGCACGTCGAGGCCACCCCGCGCGGGCCGTACGCCGGCGCCTTCGGGTGGGTCTGCGCCGACGGGCGCGCCGACCTCGGCGTGGTCATCCGCACCCTGACGACCACCGGCGACGGGGACTACCTCCTCGGCACCGGCGGCGGCATCACGGTCCGCTCCGAGGTCGCCGAGGAGTACGCCGAGTCCCGGTGGAAGGCCGACCGGCTGCTGACCGCGCTCGACGAGCTGCCGCAGGGCGACTGAGGGCGACCGAGGGCGACCGAGGGCGACTGAGGGCTGCCGGCGCGGGTGTCAGATCCGCGCCGCGTGGATACCGGCCACGCCATGGAGAACCCGCACGTCATCGTGCTGTTCGGGGCCACCGGCGACCTGTCCCGGCGCAAGCTGCTGCCGGGTCTGCTCCGGCTGTGGCAGGCGGGCCTGATCCAGGACGCCCGGATCGTGGGCACCTCGCTGGAGGACATCGACACCGAGACGTTCGTGAAGATCGCCCGCGCCGCCTGCGAGGAGTTCGGCCACGGCCGCTTCGACGAGGACCGCTGGGACCGGTTCAGCACGATGCTGCGCTACGTCTCGCAGTCCGCCGGCCCGGCGGCGCTCGCCGAGGCGGTCCGCGGCTGCCGGGCCGACCTGGGCTCCCCGGGCCGCGACGTCGACTGTCTGCACTACCTGAGCGTGCCGCCCCAGGCCGCGCTCGACGTGGTCCACCAGCTCGACGCGGCCGGGCTGGTCGAGCACTCGCGGATCATCATGGAGAAGCCGTTCGGCACCGACCTGGCCTCGGCCCGGCGCCTCAACGCCCGGCTCCACGAGGTGTTCGACGAGAGCCAGATCTTCCGCATCGACCACTTCCTCGGCAAGGAGGCGGCCCAGAACATCCTCGCGTTCCGCTTCGCGAACGGCCTCTTCGAGCCGATCTGGAACCGCAACTTCATCGACCACGTGCAGATCGACGTACCCGAGACCCTCGGCCTCGAGGGCCGCACCCGGTTCTACGAGACCACCGGCGCCTTCCGGGACATGGTCGTCACCCACCTGATGCAGGTGCTCGCGTTCATGGCGATGGAGCCGCCCACCTCGCTCGCGCCGGACCCGATCAGCGACGAGAAGCTCAAGGTGTTCCGCTCGATGCTCCCGATCGAGCCGCGGAACGTGGTGCGCGGCCAGTACGCCGGCTACCGCGACCACCCCGACGTGGCCGACGACTCCGACACCGAGACGTTCGTGGCCCTCCGGGTCGAGATCGACAACTGGCGCTGGGCCGGGGTGCCGTTCTTCCTGCGCACCGGCAAGAAGCTGGCCGAGGGCGCCCGGATCATCTCGATCGCGTTCAAGGAGCCCCCGCTCGCGATGTTCCCGCCCGGGTCCAACGCGGGCACCCAGGGCCCCGACCACCTCACGTTCGACCTCGCCGACCAGTCCCGGATGTCGTTGTCCTTCTACGGCAAGCGGCCCGGCCCGGGCATGAAGCTGGAGAAGCTGTCCATGCAGTTCGCCACCCACGAGACCACGTCGTCGGGCGGGGTGCTCGAGGCCTACGAGCGGCTGATCCACGACGCGATCCGCGGCGACCACACCCTGTTCACCACCGCCGAGGGCATCGAGACGCTGTGGGAGCGGTCCACGCCGGTACTGGAGAGCCCGCCGCCGGTCCGCACCTACGCCCCCGGCAGCTGGGGCCCCAACGCGATCCACCAGCTGGTCGCCCCGCACGCGTGGCGGCTGCCGTTCGAGCGGTCCTGGCGCGAGTCCAAGGACGCGTACCGGCCCTAGTCGGGGCCGGCGCTCACCACCGGCGGCGGCCCGCGGAACCCGGTGCGGATCCGTGGGGTGACGACGGGCGCCCCGCGGGCGTACCTTGCGAGATGGCTCAGACCCGCTCCGCCCACCACGGCGGAGCCCGGTCGGACCCACGGCACCGATCACGGTGCCGCGCCATCACTTCTTTTCGGGAGAGTCATGGCCACCCACCACCACCCCAGCCAGCACCCCAGGCGCCTCCACCGAGGCATCGTCCTGCTCGCGGCCGTCTCGGCCGCTGCGCTTCCGCTCGCCCTCACCTCGGTCGCCGAGGCCGCCACCGGCCCCGACACCCCGGTCAGCGTCGACAGCTCCTACGTGAAGGCCAACGGCGCGACCCCGTCGACCGGAGACGCGATCACCACCTGCGGCACCAACCGCCGGCAGCAGAACGAGCCGACCGCCGCGGTCGACCCCGGCAACCCGAGCATCGTCACCGCCGGGTCGAACGACTACTGCACCGTCGAGCTCGCCGGCGGCACCTGGGCCGGCTTCTACCGGTCCACCGACGGCGGCGGCACCTGGACGGACTCGCTGCTGCCCGGCTACCCCACCGACAGCTCCGCCGAGGGTCTTGCGAGCCCGCTGCACCAGCGCGGCATCACCAACGCCGGTGACCCCGTGCAGGCCTGGGACCGTGACGGCCGCCTGTTCTACATGGGCAACGCCTTCAACCGGGTCGCACCGCAGAACGGCAGCGTCTGGGTCGCGACCTACGACCAGCACGCCGCGCACTACGTGCGCACGGTGGTCGTCGGCAAGGGCGGCCCCGCGCTCAACAGCCGCTTCAACGACAAGACCTCGATCGAGGTGGACCGCGGTCTCTCGAGCAGCTACGCCGGCAACGTCTACGTCGCCTGGAGCGTCTTCCAGGGCCTGCGCGGCAACAACGAGATCATGTTCGCCCGGTCCACCGACCACGGACGGACCTTCAGCCAGCCCATGCGGATCTCCGAGGGCTCGCTCGGCAACCAGTTCGCCGACATCGCGGTGACCCGGAACGGCACCGTCTACGTCGCGTGGAACGGCACGGTCGGCAGCCGCGCCACCGGCCACGACGCGATGCTGTGGGTGCGGTCCACCGACGGTGGCCGCAGCTTCACCAGGCCCGCGGTCGCGGCGCAGTTCGACGGCTTCGACGCCGCCGACTCGGCCGGCGACCCGCAGGCGGCCGAGGCGGCCCACGAGGACGCCTTCGAGCACGCCGACGGCCCGGAGTCCGACGTCGAGCCCAGCTCGGCCGGCGACTCCCGCGACTGCGGGTCCGGCCCGTTCGCCTGCCGGAGCGGCTTCGTGTTCTTCCGGCATGACAGCCAGCCTCGGATCACCGCCGACCCGGCCGACCCGTCCAACACCGTCTACCTGGTGTACGACGCCACGATCCCCTCGACCGAGGTGCCGTCGACGTCGACGTACAACACCGCGCCGGTCCGCAACGGCACGCTGATGGTGGGGCAGGGCGCGGTCTACCTCACCGTGAAGGTCGGCAACGGCGGCTGGGTGACGCCGCGGCTGCTGGCTCCGACCCCGGTCGGCCACCAGCTGTTCCCCGACATCAGCGCCGACGGCGGATACCTGTTCGCGCTCTGGCACGACAGCCGCAACGACCCCGGCTACAGCGTGCAGAACCCGCCCGGCAACGCGTCGGCGACCGACGCCGCCGGCTTCCACCTGCCGACGGTCGGGCTCGACACGTACGGCGCGTCCTCGGCCGACGGCGGCGCCACCTGGTCGGTGGTCCGGCTGTCGTCGAGCTCACAGATGCCGAACTACGAGATGTTCGGTGACCGGCGGGTCCCGTTCCACGGCGACTACAACTACGTGTCGAGCGTCGGGAACTTCGCCTTCGGCACCTGGACCGACACCCGGCAGGTGGTCGGTGGCGACGACCCGCGCTACGACGGTGGCGAGGGGTTCGACGTCCTGCAGTGCCGGACCGCGAACCCGGACGGCAGCTTCGGCACCGACACCTGCCCGAACGCGGGAGGTCTCGACCAGGACATCTTCGGCGCGGCGTACAGCAACTGAGGCACACGGGGGGTCGGGCCGGGCGGTCCGGCCCCCACGCCGCGGGCGCTCAGCCCGAGCAGATCTCCGCGAACGCCCCGACCAGCAGGTCGACGTCCTCCTCGGAGGCGACCAGCGGCGGCGCGAGCCGCACCGTCTGGCCGTGCGCCTCCTTGGCGAGGATGCCGAGGTCGAGCAGCTGCTCGCAGACGTGCCGGCCGGTGGCCAGGTCCGGGCTGATGTCGACCCCCGCCCACAGCCCGCGGGTGCGGACCGTGTCGATGCCCTGGCCGATGAGCGCGCCGAGCCCGGCGTCGAGCCGCGCGCCGAGCGTGGCCGCGCGCTCCTGGAACTCGCCGGTCTCCAGCATCGCGACGACCTCGCGGCCGATCGCGGCCGCCAGCGGGTTGCCGCCGAACGTCGAGCCGTGGGTGCCCGGGGTGATCACCGAGAGCACGTCGCCGTCCGCGGCGATCGCCGAGACGGGGTAGAGGCCGCCGCCGAGCGCCTTGCCGAGGATGTACACGTCGGGGACCACGTCCTCGTGGTCGCAGGCGAAGGTCCGGCCGGTGCGCGCCAGGCCGGACTGGATCTCGTCGGCCATCATCAGCACGCCGCTGGAGTTGCACAGCGCCCGGACGCCCTGCAGGTAGCCCTCGGGTGGCACGATCACGCCGGCCTCGCCCTGCACCGGCTCGAGCAGCACCGCCGCGGTCGTCTCGTCGACCGCGGCCGCGAGCGCCTCGAGGTCGCCGTACGGCACCAGCCGGAACCCGGGGGTGTACGGCGCGTAGTGGGCGGTGGCCGCGGCGTCGTTCGAGAACGACACGATCGTGGTCGTGCGGCCGTGGAAGTTGCCCTCCATCGCGACGATCGTGGCCTGGGACTCGGGCACCCCCTTGACCAGGTAGGCCCACTTCCGGGCCACCTTGATCGCGGTCTCCACCGCCTCGGCGCCGGAGTTCATCGGCAGGATCAGCTCCTTGCCGGTCAGCGCCGCGAGGTCGCGGGCGAACGGGCCGAGCTGGTCGTTGTAGAACGCCCGCGAGGTCAGCGTCAGCCGGGTCAGCTGCTCGGTGGCCCGGGCGACCAGGCGGGGATGGGAGTGCCCGAAGTTGAGGGCGCTGTAGCCGGCCAGGCAGTCGAGGTAGCGACGGCCCTCGACGTCGGTGACCCAGGCGCCCTCGCCGGAGGACAGCACCACCCGCAGGGGGTGGTAGTTGTGCGCGGCGTACGCCTCGGTGAGCTCGACGTGAGCCTGGGTGTCGCTGAACGGCAGGATGCCCGCCTCGGTGGTCTGGATGCCCGTCATGCCTGCATCGTCTCACCGCTCCTCAAGGACTGCCGCGTCGCCCGTCGTCGGTGTAGGTGACGGACCCGAGATCGACGGTACGGCGGGCGTTGGCGAGCGCTGCCACCAGCACGCTGCCCAGGGGCCCGCGCCGGTCGAACACCGTCGCCGTGCCGACCGCGATGCCGTCGTGCTCGACCCGGTCGGTGGCCAGCAGCCCGATCTCGACGCCCTCGGGCTCGCGCGCCAGGGTCAGCGTGATGTCGGTGTTGATGTACTCGATGCCGCGGGTGCCCCAGTTGGTCACCATGCTGGCGCCGTCGGCGGTCGCGGCCGCGGCCTGGAAGCCGGTCACCGGCTCGCCGGCCACCACCGGCACCGCCGTGCTCCAGGTGGCCTTGCGGGCCGCGTTCTGGTGGGCGAGGAAGTCCTGGGACCAACCGGCCGAGGAGCGCACGTACGGCGCCCGGGGGACCGCCGAGGGCGGCACGACCTCCGGCGCCGGGGCCTCCGGGCGCTCGGCGGGCTCCCACACCTCGCCTGCGGTGCTCGCCGAGGGCTGCAGGAAGGTCGCGGTGCCGCGGGCCACCCGCTCCCCGTCCTGGGACAGGATCACGTCGACCAGGCAGATCCGGCGGCCCTCCCGCTCGACCGCCGCGCTCAGGGTGCACGGCACCATCCGGGCCGGGCGGAACAGGTCGACCGCCCAGCGGGCCGGGCGCAGGTCGGTGCGGCCGGCCTCGGCGAGCCGCCGCTCCGCGGCCCAGGCCAGCGCGCCGCTGAGGGCGACGCCGTGCATCTGGTCCTGGCTCCACATGCTGCAGGCCAGCGGCTCGGGGACCAGGTCGTCGCCGTCGCGGGTGAAGAAGGAGATCGCGTCGGTCACGGCGCCATTGTTCAGGGCCGCTCGGGGGCGGCGCGCACCAGGGCCGCGAGCAGCCGTCGGGTCGCGGAGACGACCCGCCGCTCGTCGTACGGGCGGAGCTGGACGGCGTTCACGCTCTGCACCAGGCCGCCGCTCTGCACGAAGCCGGTGACGAGCACGGCCGGGCGGCGGGCGTGCACGACCAGGCGGGCGGCGTCGGCGCCGGGCACCGCGAGCCGGGTGACCCGGCCCTGGATCGAGCCCATCGTCCGCCAGGCCTCGTCGAGCCCGCCGCCGAAGAAGAGGTAGTTGACGTCGAACGCCGGACCGCCGTCGGCCACCGGCGTGAACGCGCACCGCGGCTGGTCGGCGGTGCCGGTCTGCTCGGTCATCCGCTGCCCGGCCCAACGGCTCACCTGCACGGCGTCCAGCCCGTCGCAGGGGCTCCAGCCCACGTCGGCGGCGTCCGACGCCGCTGACCCCGGACCGCCCGGGCCGCCCGAGCCGCCCGCGCCGTCAGACGAGCAGCCGGCGGCGAGCGCCGCCGCGAGGAGCGCGACGGCGGGCAGCGCCCGCCTCACGGGGCGGGGGTCCAGTCCGGGACCGGCGCGTGGGAGCCGGGCAGCCACAGGGTGAGCCGGGCGCCGCCGGCCGGCGAGCTGCCGGCCCGAGCCGTGCCGGAGTGCCGCTCGGCGACCTGCCGCACGATCGAGAGCCCGAGCCCGGAGCCGGGCATCGACCGGGACTCCTGCGAGCGGTAGAACCGATCGAAGACGTGCGGCAGGTCCTCCTCGGAGATGCCGGTCCCCTCGTCGTCGACGGTCAGCACGCCGTCCTCGAGCCGGACCCGCACGGTCCCACCGGCCGGACTCCACTTGGCCGCGTTGTCGAGCAGGTTCGTCACGGCGCGCTCGAGGCCGGAGCTCTCGCCGACCACGAACCAGGGGTCGACGGCCACGTCGAAGGTCACCGCCGGCGCGCGCCGGCGGACCCGCGCGACGGCCCGGTCGACCAGCTCCGGCAGGTCGACCGGCTCGACCACGTGAGTGAGCGGCTCGTCGCGCGCCAGCTCCATCAGGTCGCCGATCAGCGTCGTCATCTCCTCGATCTGGGCGGCGACGTCGTCGAGCAGCTCGGCGCGCGCCTCGGGCGGGAGGTCGACGCCGCCCCGGTCGGCCTGGCCGAGCAGGTCGAGGTTGGTGCGCAGCGAGGTGAGCGGGGTGCGCAGCTCGTGGCCCGCGTCGGCGACCAGCTGGCGCTGCCGGTCCCGGGAGGCGGCCAGTGCGGCGAGCATCTGGTTGAACGCGGTGGCGAGCCGCGCGATCTCGTCGTCGCCCTCGATCGGGAGCGGGCGCAGGTCCTCGGTGCGGGCGATCTCCTCCACCGACGAGGTGAGCCGCCGCACCGGTCGCAGCCCGTTGCGGGCCACCGCCCAGCCCGCCATGCCGGCGGCGATCACCCCGGCGAGCCCGAAGAGGAACATCACGATGCCGAGCCGGTTGAGGACGTTCTGCTGGGACTCCAGCGACTGGGCGAGGATCATCGTCTGGCCGCCGTCGCGACGTAGCGCGATCACCCGCCAGTGGGTGTCGCCGCCCTTGCTGACCACGGTGCGCAGCGACTGCTGCCGCTCGCCGGCGACCACCGCCGCCTCGGGGGAGCCGAGCAGGCTGATCGGGGAGCTGTTGTCGACCGAGGTCGCGACCCCGACGCCGCCCTGCAGGCAGGCGACCCAGACGTCGGCCGCCCCGAGGTACTCGTCGGGGATGTGCAGGTCGTTCTGGCACAGGTCGAGGGAGGCGGTCGCGGCCCGCTCGACCAGTGAGTCGTCGAGCGTCGTCTGCATCTGCATGCGGACGGTGAGATAGGCGCCGGCGGCGACGAACGCGACGGTCACGCCGACCGCGATCGTGGTGAGCAGCGTGACCCGGCTGGCGAGCGAGCGGCGGTAGTGCCACCGCCCGTCCGCAGGGACCGGCGGGAAGACGCTCACGATTCCTTCAGCACGTAGCCCACGCCGCGGACGGTGTGGATCAGCCGGGTCTCGCCCTCCGCCTCGGTCTTGCGGCGCAGGTAGCCGACGTACACCTCGAGGGAGTTCGCGGTCGTGGGGAAGTCGTAGCCCCACACCTCCTCGAGGATGAAGGAGCGCTCCAGGACCCGTCGCGGGCGGCGCAGGAACATCTCCAGGAGCGCGAACTCGGTGCGGGTCAGCTCGATCACCCGCTCGCCACGGCGCACCTCGCGGGTGCCGACGTCCATCGACAGGTCCGAGAACGAGAGCACCTCGTCGTCGGCGTCCTCGTGCGGGACCACCCGGCGGAGCAGGGCCCGGAGCCGGGCGAGCAGCTCCTGGAGGGCGAACGGCTTGGTGAGGTAGTCGTCGGCGCCGGCGTCGAGGCCCTCGACCCGGTCGCCCACGGCGTCGCGGGCGGTGAGCACCAGGATCGGCAGGTCGTTGCCGGCGGTGCGCAGCGCCCGGGTGGTCTCCAGGCCGTCGAGCCGGGGCATCATCACGTCCATCACGACCACGTCGGGGGCGGCGGCGGAGATGCCGGCCAGCGCCTCGGCGCCGTCGGCGGCCAGCACCACCTCGTAGCCGTTGAACTCCAGCGACCGCCGCAGCGACTCGCGCACGGCCCGGTCGTCGTCGACGACGAGCACGCGCGGCCGGGGAGCGATGGGCGTGGTCACGCTCATACTCTGCCAGCCGAGCCTGAGCCGGGACTGAGAACCGACCGGCTCCGCGGCCGGTCCCGGCCGGGCGGCTCAGGCGAAGCGGGCGGCGGCCTCGGCGGCCCGGCCGGCGTAGCCGCCGCCGAAGTGGCAGGCGTGCACGAGCAGCGGGAACACCTGGTGCAGCGCCACCCGCTCGGTCCACCCGTCGGTCAGGGGCGCGGTCTCGGCGGCGGCCTCGGCGTACGCGTCGAGCATCCGCGGCAGGTGCGGCAGCCCGAACAGCGCCAGCATCGCGAGGTCGACCTCACGGTGCCCGCCGTACGCCGCCGGGTCGATCAGCCACGCCTGCCCGTCCAGGCCCCACAGCACGTTGCCGTTCCACAGGTCGCCGTGCAGCCGGGCGGGCGGCTCCTCGGGGACCAGGTCGGCGAGCCGGGGGAGCACCGCCTCGATCGCGGCCGCCTGCTCGGCGGTCGCGGCGCCGCGGTCGCGCGCGAGCTTGAGGTAGGGCAGCACCCGGCGCGCGGCGTAGAACTCCGCCCAGCTGTCGGTCGGCCGGTTGGGCAGCGGCAGCCGGCCGATGAAGCCGTCGCGGTCCGCGCCGTACGACGGCGCCCCGGCCGCGTGGGTGGCCGCGAGCGCGCGGCCGAACCCGGTGGCCGCGTCGACGGAGTTCTTGCCCGGCTCGACCCAGCGCACGATCACGCACTCGTGGTCGACGCCGAGGACCGCGGGGACCTGGGCCCCGCCGGCGGACGTCGCCTCGGCGAGCCAGCGCAGCCCCGCCGCCTCCGCGGCGAAGAAGTCCTCCGGGGCGTGCGGCAGCGTCTTCATCAGCGCCGTCGTGCCGTCGCTGAGCCGTAGCCGGGTGGCCGTGGAGATGTCGCCGCCGGCGACCGGCGCCGTGGCCACCACCGAGGATCCGAGGAGCTCCTCGGCCCGGCGCGCGACCAGCGGCTGTCGGGTCACGAGACCCGCTCACCCCCGCCGCTCCAGGGGCGCTCGCGCTCCAGGGTCTGCACCAGGGACCTCGCCGTGCGCTCCACCATCGCGAACACCTCCTCGAATCCGGAGTCCCCACCGTAGTACGGGTCGGGCACGTCGCCGCCGGGTTCGACCGGGTCGAACTCGCGGAACAGCCGGACCCGGCCGGTCCCGTCCGGCGGGTCCACGGCGGTGTCCACAGCGGGGTCCTCGGCGGTGCCCACAGCGGGGTCCTCGAGGTCGGAGAGGTCGGCGTGGTTCTGCGCGTCCATCGCCAGCACCAGGTCCGCGGCGTCCCGGGCGTCCCACTGGCGGACCCGGTGCCGGGAGGCGTCGTACCCCGACCGGGTCAGCGTGGCGGCGGCGCGAGGGTCCATCGGGCCGCCGACGTGCCAGCCGCCGGTGCCGGCGCTGGTCACCGTGACCCGGTCGTCGAGGCCCGCGTCGGCGACCCGCTCGCTGAGCACGACCTGCGCCATCGGCGAGCGGCAGATGTTGCCCAGGCACACCACCGCGACGTGGTACCGGCCGGGGGTCCGGGCCGGGGGCAGCGCCGGCGCCACCACGGCTCAGGCCCCCTCGGCGTCGCCGAGCAGGAGGCCGACGATCCAGGTGACGACCGTGATCACGAGCGCGCCGCCGACCGCGGTCCAGAACCCGTGCACGTAGAAGTCGATGTCGAACAGGCCGGCCAGCCACTCGGTGAACAGCAGCATCAGGGCGTTGATCACCAACAGGAACAGGCCCAGCGTGATGATGACGAACGGGATCGACAGGAACTTCAGGACCGGGCTCACGAACGAGTTCACGACGCCCAGGATCAGCGCGACGAACAGCAGCGGCCAGACCTTGTCGGCCACCTCGTCCCACCCGTTCCTGGCGCCCCCGTGGAAGCCGATCCCGTCGAAGAGCTGGCACGCGACGGCGAGCGCGACCGCGTTCGTCAGCAGCCAGCCGAGCAGCTTGAAGAGACCCACACCTCGATCCTATGGGGACCGAGGTGTGGCTCGGGGGTCTCTGCGCTGCCGTCCCGGCGGCGGTTTCCCCGGGTACCCGGGGAAACCGGTACTGTTCGGCCGAAACTTCGGCCTAGAAGTGCAGGTATTGGCCGAGAGGTCCGAGCCGGGCTGTCCCGCCGGCCGCCGGATAGCCTCGACGCCGTGTTCCCGGTCGGCGGCGTGCAGGTGATGCTGCTCCTGGTCGTCGTGTCCGCGGCGGCCTGCCTGCTGCTCACCCTGGCGCTGCGCCGGCTGGGGTGGGTGACCGCCGCGTCGGTCGGAGGGCTGGTCTGGTCGCTGGCGGTGATCGCCTCGATCACGCTGATCCCGGCGAACGGCGCGCCGGGCATCGTGCCCGCGGAGGGCCGGCTGACCACCTGCTCGTGGGACCTCGGCGGACCGGCGCCGGACGCGTTCTGGATCTTCTCCGGCGGTCAGCGGCTGCTCAACACGGTCGTGTTCGTGCCGCCCGGCGCCCTGCTCGTCCTCGCGGCCGCTCGGTGGCGCGCGGCCTGGGTGCTGGTGCCGGCCGGACTGGCCGTCCTGGCCGGCTACTCCGTGGTGATCGAGGCCACCCAGCTGGCCCTGGCCCGGCTCGACCGGGCCTGCGACGTCACCGACGTGGTCGACAACGTCACCGGCGCGGTCGTCGGGGTCGCGATCGGGATCGTGCTGGCCCTGCTGCTGCGCCCCTGGCGCCGCCGCCGTCCTCACTAGGGTGGCCCCATGACCAGCCCCCAGCCCCGGCGCACCGTCGCGGAGATCCCGCCGTACGTCGCCGGCAAGCCGCCGACGGTCCGACCCGGGATGACGTCGTACAAGCTCTCCTCGAACGAGAACCCCTACCCGCCGCTGCCCGGGGTCATCGAGGCCGTGCGGGCCGGCGTCGCCGCGATGAACCGCTACCCCGACATGGGCAGCGCCGGGCTCTACGCCGCCCTGTCGGAGAAGTTCGCGGTACCGGCCGACCACCTGTCGGTGGCCACCGGGTCGGTCGGGCTGATCTACCAGCTGGTGCAGGCGTTCTGCGAGCCGGGTGACGAGGTCGTGTTCGCCTGGCGCTCGTTCGAGGCCTACCCGATCGCGGTGACCGCCGCGGCCGCGACCGCGGTCAAGGTGCCGGTGCTGGCCGACGGCCGGCACGACCTGGACGCGATGGCCGCCGCCCTCACCGACCGCACCAAGGTGGTGCTGGTCTGCACCCCCAACAACCCGACCGGGCCCGCGGTCACCCAGGCCGAGCTGGACGCGTTCCTCGCGAAGGTGCCGCCGCACGTGCTCGTCGTCGTCGACGAGGCGTACCTGGAGTTCGTGCGGATGGCCGACCCGGTCGACGGCCTCGCGACCTACCGCGCCCGGGAGAACGTGGTGCTCACCCGCACCTTCTCCAAGGCCTACGGGCTGGCGGGGTTCCGTGTCGGGTACGCCGTCGCGCCCGCGCCGATCGCGGCCGCACTGCGCGCCGTGTCGCTGCCGTTCGGCGTCTCCACCGTCGCCCAGGCCGCGGCCATCGCGTCGTTGGAGCGCCAGGCCGAGCTCCTGGAGCGGGTCGAGGCCCTGGTCGCCGAGCGCGCCCGTGTCGTGGCGGGGCTCGCGGAGGCCGGCTGGGACGTCCCCGACGCCCAGGGCAACTTCGTCTGGTTCGAGCTCGGCGAGCGGACGGCGGACTTCGCCGCAGCCGCGGACGAGGCCGGGATCGTGGTCCGCCCGTTCGCGGGCGAGGGCGCCCGGGTCTCGATCGGGGAGACCGAGGCCAACGACCGGCTGCTCCGGGTCGCTGCCGCATTCACCCGCTGACCGGGTAGCGTGCCGACGCGTGTTGTCGTCGCTCCGTCCGGTCCGGGTCGCCCTCGCGGCCGCCGTCCTGGGCACCGGGCTGCTGGTGCCCGCCACCGGCTCCGCCCACGCGCACGCGTCCGCGACCAGCGGTCGGCACCAGGAGACCCGCACCGCGGCGTCGGTGTTCCGGGAGCTGAGCCTGGCCCAGCGGGTCGGGCAGCTGTTCATGGTCGGCACGCCCGCGGACCGGGTCGACCGCGCCACCCGCGCCCAGATCCACCGCCTCCACGTCGGCAACGTGATGCTGGCCGGCCGCAGCTACGACGGCGTCCGGGCCCCGGCGCGGGTCTCCCGCGCGATGCGCGCCGAGGTCGACCGGGCGTCGACCGGCGGGGTCCGCCTGTTCGTCGCCACCGACCAGGAGGGCGGAGCGGTCCGCGTCCTGCAGGGGCCCGGGTTCTCCGACATCCCCTCCGCGCTCGAGCAGGGGACGTGGGAGCCGCGCCGGCTGCGGGGCGCCGCGAAGGTGTGGGCCGGGCAGCTGCGCCGGGCCGGCGTGAACCTCGACCTGGCGCCGGTCATGGACACGGTCCCCAGCCGCGAGGCCGCCCGGCACAACCCGCCGATCGGCCGCTACGACCGCGAGTTCGGCTTCACGACCAAGGTCGTCGCCCGGCACGGGGTCGCGTTCCTCAACGGCATGGCCGACGGCGACGTCGTACCCACCGTGAAGCACTTCCCGGGACTGGGCCGGGTGCGCGCCAACACCGACACCCACGCGGGCGTCACCGACCACGTGACGACCCGGCACGACGCCTACCTCCGTCCGTTCCGGGCGGCCATCGGCGCGGGGGTTCCGTTCGTGATGATGTCGACGGCGTACTACGAGCACCTCGACCGGCGGAACCCCGCGGCGTTCTCGCCGTTCGTGATCGGCACCATGCTGCGCGGCGACCTCGGGTTCCGCGGCGTGGTGATCTCCGACGACCTGGCCCGGGCCAGGCAGGTCGCGGGCTACAGCCCGGCCGGTCGGGCGCTGCGCTTCATCGGCGCCGGCGGCGACATCGTGCTCAGCGTCGACCCCGACCCGGTGCCGGCGATGTACCGCGCGGTCCTCGGTCGCGCGCGCACCAGCGAGCGGTTCCGGGCCAAGGTGGACGCCGCGGTGCTGCGGGTGCTGCGCGCCAAGCAGGACCGGCACCTGCTCTGAGCCGTGGGCCCGCCATGGTTGAACTCTCACCTAAGGTGGAGGCATGGGCGAGGACTCGGGCGGCGGCAGGTACCTCACGTCGGGTGAGTTCGACCGCGACATGACATACATCCCCGACCGGATCACCCGCGAGGGGCGCCGGCCCGAGCACGGCCCGGTCGAGGGCGAGCTGTGGCCGGTCGAGCCGGGTCGCTACCGGCTGGTGGCGGCGAAGGCCTGCCCGTGGGCGACGCGCTCGATCATCGTGCGCCAACTGCTCGGGCTCGAGGACGTGCTCTCGATGGGGCTCTGCGGGCCCACCCACGACGAGCGCAGCTGGACCTTCGACCTCGACCCCGGGGTCCGGGACCCGGTGCTCGGCATCGAGCGGCTGCAGGAGGCGTACTTCGCCCGCTATCCCGACTACCCGCGCGGCATCACGGTGCCCGCCGTCGTGGACGTGCCGACCGGCGCGGTGGTCACCAACGACTTCCCGTGGCTCACCCACGACCTGTTCTTCGAGTGGCGCGACCACCACCGCCCGGACGCGCCCGACCTGTGGCCCGACGACCTCCGCGAGGAGATGGACCAGGTGATGCGGCGGGTCTTCACCGAGGTCAACAACGGCGTGTACCGGTGCGGGTTCGCCGGCACCCAGGAGGCCTACGACCAGGCCTACGACCGGCTGTGGACCGCGCTGGACTGGCTCGAGGAGCGGCTCACCGACCGGCGCTACCTGATGGGCGACCGGCTCACCGAGGCCGACGTACGCCTGTTCACCACGCTGGCCCGCTTCGACGCGGTCTACCACGGGCACTTCAAGTGCAACCGCAACAAGCTCACCGAGATGCCGGCGCTGTGGGGCTATGCCCGCGACCTGTTCCAGACGCCGGGGTTCGGCGACAACACCGACTTCGACCAGATCAAGCGGCACTACTACGTCGTGCACCGGGACATCAACCCGTCGGGCGTGGTCCCCCAGGGCCCGGACCCGTCGGTCTGGCTGACCCCGCACGGGCGGGACCGGCTGTAGCGCTGCCGTCGTCGGTTTCCCCGGGTACCCGGGGAAACCAGTACCTATCGGCCGAAGTTTCACCCGAGAAGTGCAGGTTCTGCCTGAGAAGTCCGGGCGGCCCGCGCCGCGTCCGTCCGGGGATCGGCCGCCACCGGCCGGCTCAGACGTCGACGACCAGCCGCACCGTGACCTGCTGGCCGAGCTCGAGGCCCTCTGCCCGGCGCACCTGGTCCTTCAGCGGCACGACGTAGCCACCGTCCTTGGGCCACAGCGATGTGGTCCAGCGGGTCGCACCGACCTCGACGGTGACCGGGATCATCCCCCAGCCGTAGGTCACCGCCGCCGCGGTCTCGGCCAGCTGCTCGCAGTCGTCCTCGGGCACGCTGACGAAGTGGTACGGCGCCGGCCCGCGCCACTCCCAGACCTCCCCGTCGAAGGCGAGCTCCATGCCGGACAGGGTAGGAGCTGGCTCAGTGCCGCCGGATGAAGCCGTGCACCCGTGGCGCGCCGTGCCGCCAGCGCAGGTGGGCGGCATACATGACCCGGCGCGCGAAGGGCCGCTTGGCCCGGCCGAGGACGAACCGCGGCGGGCACGGCCGGCGCTTCCCGCAGGTCCAGCCGTGGAAGTAGATCACCGGGTGCTTGCGGCCCGCGGTGACGACGTCGGCGCCGCCGGGCCCGCAGATGCCGGTGTTGGTACGCCGCAGCAGCGGGTGCGGCTCGGA
Organism: Nocardioides sp.; assembly: GCF_030019515.1. Classification (GTDB taxonomy): domain Bacteria; phylum Actinomycetota; class Actinomycetes; order Propionibacteriales; family Nocardioidaceae; genus Nocardioides. Next base: position 152,717 of record NZ_JASEEQ010000008.1, read on the forward strand.
CCGGCCCCAGCGGAACAGGCTCCTCGAGCGGCGCCACGTGGTCTCGTAGCCGCAGCTGCCGAAGTAGCCCTCGGACGTGAACAGCACCAGGTGCCGCCGGTGCCGGACCAGGACCGGGTTCTCGACCGTGTGCCGGCTGCGCAGCAGCACCCGCGGGTGGGCGTGGTGGCCGCGGTGCCGGCCGTCGCGGGTGAGCCGGAGCAGCCGGATCGAGGTCGGGTTCCCCTGGGTCTTGAACAGCAGGTAGCGGACGCCGTTGCCGCGCACGAAGCCGGAGGGGTCGATCGCGCCGCGCCGCGGGCACACCAGCGGCCGGCGGCCGACGGTGTGGAACACGTCGAGGGGGCGCCGTGCCCTCGCGACGCCGATGCAGCGGCGGGTCCTCCCGTGCGCGACCGCGGAGTAGTAGAGCAGCCAGCCGGTGCGCGACCGCACCAGCTCGGAGGCCCAGATCTGCGGTGAGCGCACCCACCGCGGGAGGTCCGGCAGGGCCGGGCGCACCGAGTGCCACGGACCGCGCGGCGAGCTCGACACGGCTCGTGGCGCCCGCCACCCGGTCGAGATCGCCAGGTAGCCCCCCGCGATCGACACCACCGAGGGGTCGGCGAACCCCTCCCGGTGCAGGACCGGAGTCACCCGCTGCGCCGGCGGCCGCAGCCGCACCGCCGACGCGTCCGGCATCAGCTCAACCGTCAGTGCCGTGGTCAGCACCGCGGCCAGCATCGTCGTCAGAGCGGCCGCAGCCGCCCGCCTCCCCCACCCCATGTGTCCCCGCCAAACGTGTCGCGTCCTGTCGTGCGGCGACAGGATCACCTGGGCATCGGCGCCGCGCAGCAGAATCTGTGGAGTTGGCACAATGCGGACATGGGGCACGACCACGACCACGCGGCGGGGCGGGCGGAGGACCGCGGCCGGCTGCGGGTGGTGCTCGCGATCACCGTCCTCGTGATGGCGGTCGAGGTGGTGGGTGCGCTGCTCACCGGCTCGCTGGCGCTGCTCGCCGACGCCGGCCACATGGCCACCGACGCCGCGGCCGTGGTGCTGGCGCTGGGGGCGTCGTACGTCGCGGCGCACGGCGGTGGCCCCCGCTCGACGTTCGGCCTGCACCGGGCCGAGATCCTCGCAGCGCTGGTCAACGCCCTGGTGCTGCTCGTGGTCTGCGGCTACCTCGCCTGGGCCGGCATCTCCCGCCTCGCCGACCCGGTGTCGGTCGACGCCGGGCCGATGGTCGCGTTCGCCGCGGTCGGCCTGGTCGCGAACGCCGTGTCGCTGGTGATCCTCAACCGTTCCGACACCGGATCGCTCAACCTGCGCGGCGCGGCCAACGAGGTGTTCGCCGACCTGGTCGGATCGGTCCTCGCGGTGCTGGCCGGCGCCGTCATCTGGGCCTGGGGCCTCGACCGCGCCGACCCGATCGCGTCCCTGGTGATCGCCGCGCTGATCCTGCCGCGCTCGCTGGTGCTGCTGCGCGAGTCCGCGTCGATCCTGCTCGAGGTCGCCCCGCAGGGCCTCGACCTGGACGACGTACGCCGGCACCTGCTCGCGATGCCCGGCGTCGTCGACGTCCACGACCTGCACGCCTGGACGATCACCAGCGGGATGCCGAGCCTGTCGGCCCACGTGACCGTCACCGAGGAGGTGCTCGCCGAGCTCGGCGTCGGTGGCGTCCTCGACCGGCTGTGCGAGTGCACCGCGGAGCACTTCGACCTGCGGCACTCGACCTTCCAGGTCGAGCCGGTCAGCCACCGCGAGCACGAGGACCTCGGCGAGGTCCACTGACGACCCGTGGTGCGCCGAGGTGAGCCGCTCGCGCAACGATCGCCCCGGTTGGTTGCCCGGTTGGTTGCCCCGGTTGATTGGCGGGTCCGACGGTGGCACCGGTAGGTTGAACGTGCACGATTGTGTTCCGGGTCACAGGGCGCCACACCCCCCGCGCCCCGCGTCCGGAGCGGCCGACATCGGCACGCGGAGACCCCGTACCGCCGACGACTCGAAGGAGCGCACGTGACCCAGCAGGCAGCGGGTGGCAACCCCGCGAACACGGCTGGCTTCGGCCCCGACCTCGCCGAGGTCTTCGGGCCCTCCCAGCAGGACGGCGGACCCGAGCTGGTCCAGCTGCTCACGCCCGAGGGAGAGCGGGTGGAGCACCCCGACTTCTCCTTCGACCTCGGCGACGACGCCATCCTCGGCTTCTACCGCGACATGGTCCTCACCCGTCGCATCGACACCGAGGCGACCGCGCTGCAGCGGCACGGCGAGCTCGGCATCTGGGCCCAGCTGCTCGGCCAGGAGGCCGCACAGATCGGCGCCGGCCGCGCGCTGCGCCCCCAGGACTACGTCTTCCCGACCTACCGCGAGCACGGCGTCGCCTGGTGCCGCGGCATCGACCCGCTCGACCTGCTCGGCCTGTTCCGCGGCGTCGACCAGGGCTCCTGGGACCCGAAGGCCAACAACTTCGGGCTCTACACGATCGTGATCGGCGCCCAGACCCTGCACGCCACCGGCTACGCCATGGGCATGCAGCGCGACGGCGTCGTCGGCACCGGCGACCCCGACCGCGACGCCGCGGTCATCGCGCACTTCGGCGACGGCGCCTCCTCGCAGGGCGACGTCAACGAGTCGTTCGTCTTCGCCGCGTCCTACAACGCACCGGTGGTCTTCTTCTGCCAGAACAACCAGTGGGCGATCTCCGAGCCGTTCGAGCGGCAGAGCCGGATCCCGCTCTACCAGCGCGCGCTCGGCTTCGGCTTCCCCGGCGTCCGCGTCGACGGCAACGACGTGCTGGCGACGTACGCCGTCACCAAGGCCGCGCTCAACCGGGCCCGCGACGGCCAGGGCCCGACGTTCGTGGAGGCCTACACCTACCGGATGGGCGCGCACACCACGACCGACGACCCGACCCGCTACCGGCTCTCCGACGACCTGGAGCGCTGGAAGCTCAAGGACCCGATCGCCCGCGTCGAGGCCTACCTGCGGCGCAACGGGATCGCTGACGACGGGTTCTTCGCCGGCGTCCAGGAGGAGGCGGCCGACCTCGGTGCCCGGCTCCGCGAGGGCTGCAGGGCGCTGCCGGACCCCTCGCCGCTGAGCATCTTCGACCACGTCTACACCGAGCTCACCGAGGAGCTCGAGCAGCAGCGGGAGGCGTTCGCCGCCTACCTCGAGTCCTTTGAGGGGGCGCAGGCATGAGCACCAAGATCACGCTGGCCAAGGGCCTCAACATGGGGCTGCGCAAGGCGATGGAGGACGACCCGAAGGTCCTGCTCATGGGCGAGGACGTCGGCAAGCTCGGCGGTGTCTTCCGGATCACCGACGGGCTGCAGAAGGACTTCGGCGAGGACCGGGTCATCGACTCGCCGCTGGCCGAGTCCGGCATCGTCGGCACCGCCGTCGGGCTGGCGCTGCGCGGCTACCGGCCCGTGGTCGAGATCCAGTTCGACGGGTTCGTCTACCCGGCGTACGACCAGATCGTCTGCCAGGTCGCGAAGATGACGTTCCGCAGCCAGGGCAAGTCCCGGATGCCGATGGTGATCCGGATCCCGTTCGGCGGCGGCATCGGCGCGGTCGAGCACCACAGCGAGAGCCCGGAGGCGCAGTTCGCGCACACGCCGGGCCTGAAGGTGGTGGCCTGCTCCAACCCCGTGGACGGCTACTGGATGATCCAGCAGGCGATCGCGTGCGACGACCCGGTGATCTTCCTCGAGCCCAAGCGGCAGTACCACGCCGACAAGGCCGATCTCGACGACACCGCCACCCCGGCCCCGCTGTTCAGCTCCCGGGTGGTGCGGCGCGGCACCGACATCACGGTGCTCGCCTACGGCCCGACGGTGAAGACCGCGATGGCAGCGGCGGAGGCCGCCGCCACCGAGGGCCGCTCGCTCGAGGTGATCGACCTGCGCACGCTCTCGCCGCTGGACATGACGCCCGTCTACGAGTCGGTACGCCGCACCGGCCGGGTGGTCGTGACCCACGAGGCGCACGTCAACCTCGGCCTGGGCGCGGAGCTCTCGGCCCGGATCACCGAGCAGTGCTTCTACTCCCTGGAGGCACCGGTGCTGCGGGTCGGAGCCTTCGACACGCCCTACCCGGCGTCCCGGATCGAGGAGGACTACCTCCCCGACCTGGACCGGGTGCTGGACGCCGTCGACCGCTCGCTCGAGTTCTGAAGGAGGCCCGCGTGCCTGAGTACAAGCTGCCCGACCCGGGCGAGGGCCTGACCGAGGCCGAGATCGTCAAGTGGCACGTCGCCGTGGGCGACGTCGTCGAGATCAACCAGATCGTCGTCGAGATCGAGACCGCGAAGTCGATCGTCGAGCTGCCCTCGCCGTACGCCGGTGCGGTCAGCGCGATCCTGGTCGCCGAGGGCGAGATGATCCCGGTCGGCACGCCGATCATCGCGATCGGCGACGACGTGGCCGACGAGCCGGCGGCCGGTGGCGCGCCGGAGGCGCCGGAGGCGATCGACCTGTCCAACCCGGCCGCGTCCGGGGGCGGCGAGGGCGAGAGCCTGGTCGGCCGCAACAAGGCCGACCGGGGGCCGGTCCGCCGGGCCCGCAAGGTGCCCTCCGGGGCGATGGCCGCGCACATGCAGGCGCAGGCCGCGTTCGAGACCGGCGGAGCGCCGATGGTCGAGGCCGACGAGGAGCCGGTGCCCGCCACCGCCGCCGCGCCGCTGGACACCCCGGCCGCGGCGCGCACCCTGGCCAAGCCGCCGGTGCGCAAGCTGGCCAAGGACCTCGGCGTCGACATCACCACGCTCACGCCGAGCGGGCCGAACGGCACCGTGTCGCGGGAGGACGTGGAGTCCGCGGCCGGCGGTGACGCGTCCGGGGCTCCGGGGCTCGGCGCCGGGGCGCCTCGCACCTCGACCGCCGGCGGCGGCGAGCGGGAGTGGCGCGAGCCGATCAAGGGCGTGCGGAAGATGATGGCGCAGGCGATGAGCCGGTCGGCGTTCACCAGCCCGCACGTGACCGAGTGGGTCACCATCGACGTCACCCGCACGATGGAGCTGGTCGAGCGGCTGAAGGCGCGGCGCGAGTTCCGCGAGGTCAGGGTCTCACCGCTGCTGGTGCTGGCCCGGGCGTGCCTGCTCGCGATGCGGCGGACCCCCGAGATCAACTCGTGGTGGGACGACGCGGCGCAGGAGGTCGTCTACAAGCGCTACGTGAACCTTGGCATCGCCGCGGCCACCCCGCGCGGACTCGTCGTCCCCAACGTCAAGGACGCCGACTCGATGAGCCTGCTCGAGCTCGCGCAGGCGCTGAACGCGCTGACCGCGACCGCGCGCGAGGGGAAGACCCAGCCGGCCGAGATGGCCGGCGGCACGTTCACGATCACCAACGTGGGCGTCTTCGGCGTCGACTCCGGTACGCCGATCATCAACCCCGGCGAGTCCGCGATCCTCTGCTTCGGCGCGATCCGCAAGCAGCCGTGGGTCGACGAGGCGACCGGCGAGATCGTGGCACGCGACCTGACCACGTTGGCGCTCTCCTTCGACCACCGGCACATCGACGGGGAGAAGGGCTCGCGCTACCTCGCCGACGTCGCGGGGATCATGGCGGACCCGGCCTCCGCGCTGCTCTTCTGAGCCGCTCGTCGCCGGGACGTCATACGGACAGTGTGTCCCCCTCCTCCGTCGGTATGACGTCCCGGCGAACGCGGCCGGGCCGAGGAGGCCCGCAACCGCTGGTGATCAGCGGCAGGCCCGCATCAGGGCGAGCACCAGGCTCTCGGTGACGGCGACCAGCTCGTCCACGTCGACCGCCTCCTGCGGGCCGTGGGCGAGCCGGACGTCGCCGGGGCCGTAGTGGAGCGTGGGGATGCCGGCGGCGGCGTACAGCCGCAGGTCGCTGCCGTACGGCGCCCCGCGCTCGCGCGGCCGGGGCCCCTGGGTGACATCGGCGTGCGCGGTCGCGACCAGGTCGAGCAGCGCGCTGCTCCCCTCGGCGTACTGCCCGCTGGCGAACTGCCCCCCGGTCCACGCGACGGTCGGCGCGTGGTCGCGCAGCCACAGGTCCGCGCACGCGGCCTCGGCGATCGCCTCCTCGAGCTCGGCGCGCGCGTCGTCGGGGTCCTCGCCGAGCGCGACGCCGAGCCGGCCCTCGGCGACCAGCAGGTCCGGGACGGTGCTGGCCCAGTCGCCGCAGCCGACCTTGCCGATCGAGAGCGGGTAGGCGAGCGGGTACTCGGCCATCAGCGGGTGGACGTCGCGGTTGCGGCGCGCCTCGAGCGCGGCGAGCGCGGCGTGCAGCGGCCAGAACTTCTCCAGCGCGCTGACGCCGGCGTACGACGTGCTCGCGTGGGTCGCGGCCCCCGGGACCCGGAGCTCGAAGGTGAGGGCTCCGGCGTTCGCGGTGGTGATCGTGCCGCTGGTGGGCTCGGTGATGATGCAGGCCCGGCCCCGGTGCCCGCGCTCGAGCGTGGCGAAGGCGCCGAGTCCGCCGTCCTCCTCGCCGACCACCAGCTGCACGGCGTACGGCCTCGTGAGCGCGATCCCCGCGGCGCGCACGGCGCGGACCGCGGCCAGGTTGGCGACCACGCCGGCCTTCATGTCGCAGGTGCCGCGGCCGTGCACGCGCCGGCCGGTGACGGTCCCGCCGAACGGGTCGGCGCGCCACGCGCCGAGGTCGCCCGGCGGCACCACGTCGACGTGGCCCTGGAGGACCAGCTCGGGCTCGCCGGGCCCGCTGGCGGCCACCAGGCCCCAGCTCTCGGTGCGCGGCGCCTCCCAACCGGGGAACGCCGGGTCGGCGGTCAGCCGGTCCAGGTCGAGCTGCCACAGGTCGACGTCGAGCCCGAGCTCGCCCAGCTGCTTGGCGAGCCGGTGCTGGACGTCGCACTCGGCGTCGCTGCCGCTGATGCTGGGGACCGAGACGAGCTCCACGAGGTCACGGACCAGCTCGCGCTCGTCGACGAACGCGAGTGCGCGCAGCTCACGGTCGCTGAGATCTCGGTAGGGCACGGGCCGAAGGTTAGTAACTGATAGACCACCCCTGTGGCAGAACGCGAGATCACGACGCCGGTCGACCTGTGCCTGCCCGGCGGCCGGCTCGACCCGGACGCGGTCGGCTGGTCGCGCCGGCCGCTGCACCGCGCGAACCTGCGCGGCTGGGGCCGGGCGAAGCGCTGGGAGTACTGGGGCGTCGTGACGCCGCGGCTCTGCCTCGGGGTGGTCGCCTCGTCGCTCGGCTACGCCGGGGTCTGCTCGGTGTGGGTGCTGGACCGTGAGACCGGGCGGACCTGGTCGCACGAGGAGGTGCCGCCGTTGGCCCGCGGGGTGGCGCTGGCGCCGGGGGTCGGCGGCCGCACGCTGGTCGAGGCCGGGCGGCTGCGGATCGAGCTGGCCGACGCGCCCGGCGGGACCGGTGCGCCCGGCGGGGTCGTGGTCCGGGCGAGCGCGCCGGGGATCGAGGTGGACCTGGCGGTCGGCGCCGGGGGCGAGTGCGTCGGGGTGGTGGTGCCGTGGAGCACCCGCCGCTTCCAGTACACGGTCAAGGACGTCGCCCGCTCCGTCACCGGGCGGGTCGTGCTCGAGGGCACGCCGTACGACGTGACCGAGGGGTGGGCGGTCCTCGACCACGGGCGCGGCAAGTGGCCCTACGCGATCACCTGGAACTGGGCGGCCGGCTCGTCGGAGCGGGTCGGCATCACGCTCGGCGGGAAGTGGACCGACGGCACCGGGTTGACCGAGAACGCGCTGTTCGTCGACGGCCGGGCGCACAAGATCGGCGAGGAGCTGGCCTGGGAGTACGACCGCACCGACTGGCGACGACCGTGGCGGATCCACGGGCCGCGTGTCGACGCCCGGCTCGAGCCGTTCCACGAGCGCGTGGACAAGACCAACCTCGGGGTGGTGGCCAACGAGACCCACCAGTGCTTCGGCCGCTTCAGCGGCTGGGCCGCCACCGACGACGGCGAGCGGGTGCCGCTCGACGGGCTGGTCGGTTGGGCCGAGGAGGCCCGCAACCGCTGGTGACCCGTCGGGTGCCGGTCAGTGCCCGGCCGCGTCCAGCGCCTCGGCGGTGAGGGTGCGGCCGAGCTCGATCATCTCCGCGGCGCGGTGGAACTCCAGCGACCGGGCGGCGCCGACCGGCACCGTCACCAGCACGTCCGGCGGGAGCCCGGCCATCCGGTACCGGGTGATCAGCCCCTGCATCGCGTCCATGGACAGCCCGACGACGTCGGAGAGCCGCACCTGCTCGAGCAGCGTGGGCGGCTCGGGCTCCGCGGTCCGGCCGACGGTACGGCGTACCCGCTCGACGAGCTCCTCGCGCCAGGTCGGGCTCGCGGGCTCGCGCGCCGGGGTGGCCCGCTCGTGCGCGGTGCGGGCGCCCTGGAGGGAGATCGCGATGGTGAGCTCGGCCACGGAGATGGCGGTGGGCTCGATCGGGACCGGGTTCATCAGCCCACCGTCGGCGAGCAGCCGGCCGTTCATCTCCACCGGCGTGATCACGCCCGGGATCGCGGTCGAGGCGCGGATCGCGGAGACCAACGGGCCGCGCTGGAACCACACCTCGCGGCGGGCGTGCAGGTCGGTGGCGACGGCGGTGAACGGGACCGGCAGGTCCTCGATCCGCTGCCCGCCGACCAGCCGCTCGACCTCGGCGAAGAACCGGCCGGCGGCGATGGCGCCGGGGGCCGACCACTTCGGGTCGAGGAGCCGGAACAGGTCGCGCTGGGTCAGCGAGCGGGCCCACTCGGTGTAGGGCTCGAGCCGGTCGGCGGCGGCCAGGCCGCCGACGAGCGCGCCCATCGACGAGCCGGCGATCGCGACGATCTCGTGGCCGCGGGCCCGGATCTCCTCGATCGCGCCGATGTGGGCGTAGCCGCGGGCCCCGCCGGAGCCGAGGGCGAGGGCCACGCGCATGACTCCGAGGGTACGGCGCCTAGGTGTACCCGGCCATCAGGTTGGTAGCAGGCGGCTGATCGGCGGCTTGCCTCCGAGTGCGCTGTGGCGGCGCTCAGTGTTGTAGTGCTCGAGCCAGGGGGCAAGAGCTGCTACGCGTTCGGCGTTGCTGGTGAAGGTCTGTCGGTAGGCCCACTCGGTGGCCAGGGTGCGGTTGAGGCGCTCTACCTTGCCGTTCTGCCAGGGACAGTGGGGGCGAATGAACTTCTGCCGGATGTCGTGCTCGGCGCACACGCGCTTGAGGTCTGCGGAGTGGCGGTAGGCGAAGGCGTTGTCGGTCATCAACCGCTCGATTCGAGCGATTCCATGCTCGGCGAAGTAGACGATGGCGCGTTCGAGAAACCCTGCGCAGGTCGCGCCCTTCTCATCGGCCAGGGCCTCGCTGTAGGCCAGGCGGGTGTAGTCGTCGACCAGTGAGTGCACGTAGTCGTAGCCGGGGCCGTTGACGCGGTCACGCGGGATGCCTCGTCCGTGGACGCGCCAGCCACCACCATCGGGGATGCGTCCGAGCTTCTTGACGTCCATGTGGACCAGCTCGCCTGGCCGTTCGCGTTCGTAGCGGACCGCGGTCGCCTTCGAGGAGCGGATCACCTCGCCGGTGATCGGGTCGCACTCACGCAGGTAGGGCATCTCGTGGCGGCGCAGGATCCGAGACACCGTCCGGGCCGGCACCCCGACCTTCGGGCCGAGCACGTCTGCGCCGTCGCGATGTGTGGCCCGGGCGGCCAGGACCTTTTGTTCGACCTCGGGGCTGGTGCGAGTCGGCATCGTGTGCGGACGCGAGGACCGCGTCACCAGCCCGGGATCGCCTTCAGCCTCGAAGCGGTCGATCCAGGTTCTGACGCACTTGCGGGAGACGCCCATCGCGGCCGCGATATGGGCTTGAGGCCAACCGGCCTGGTGGCGCTGGACGATCAAGCGGCGACCATGGACGGTCAGCCGGGCACTACCGTGGGACACGAGAACCTCCGGGTGGGAGTGGGCCTTAGACAAGCCACATCCCATTCGGAGGTTCTCGTTCGTTCAACCAGGCTCGCCGCTACCAACGTCCTGGCCGGGTACATCTAGGGGCCTCTCAGAGGTCCGGGACCGTCGACTCGGCGGGGCGGAGTTGGTGGACGGACGGCGGCGTCCTAATGTCGGACCCGTGTCAACGACGACGCGTGAGCAGGACCTGTCCGAGCTGCTGTCCGAAGCGGCTGCCCTGGCCCGCAGGGGCAAGGGGACGGGCAGCCCACCCCACGACGCCGCAGAGGGCCTGATCCGGGCCTACTACCGCCATGTCGCCGCCGAGGACGTGTGCGAGCGCTCCGCCGTCGACGTGTACGGCGCGTTCGCGTCGCACTACCGGCTGGCTGCCGAGCGCCCCCAGGGCACGGCCCGGGTCCGGGTGTTCACGCCGACGCCGGGCGACCAGGGCTGGTCGGCCGCGGGGCACTCCGTCGTCGAGGTCGTCGTCGATGACATGCCGTTCCTGGTCGACTCGCTGACCATGGAGCTGTCGCGCCAGATGCGCGACGTGCACCTGGTCATCCACCCGCTCTTCGACGTGGTCCGCGACATCACCGGCGACCTGCGCGAGGTCGGTCCCGGCTCCGACGAGACCGACTCCGACGAGACCGGCCGCGAGCTCGGCCGCGAGTCGTGGATGCACGTCGAGATCGACCGGATCCCCGAGGGCGAGGACCTCGGGCAGGTCGAGGAGTCGATCCAACGGGTGCTGCGCGACGTGCGCGAGTCGGTCGAGGACTGGTCGAAGATGCACGCCCAGGTCGCCGACATCGTCCACGAGCTGACCGTCGAGCCGCCCGAGGGCGTCGACGCCGACGAGGTGCGCGAGGCGCGGGACCTGCTCCAGTGGCTGGCCGACGACCACTTCACGTTCCTCGGCTACCGCGAGTACCACCTCGAGCGGCAGGACGACAGCGAGCACCTCCGCGGCGTCCCCGGCACCGGCCTGGGCATCCTGCGCGCCGACCAGGACATGTCGACCTCGTCGGGCAAGCTGCCGGCCCAGGCAGCGGCCAAGGCGCGCGAGAAGACCATGCTGGTGCTGACCAAGGCGAACTCCCGCTCGACGGTGCACCGCCCGGCGTACCTCGACTACGTCGGCGTGAAGAGGTTCGAGAACGGCGAGGTCGTCGGCGAGCGCAGGTTCCTCGGCCTGTTCTCCAGCGCGGCCTACACCGAGTCACTGACCCGCATCCCGCTGCTGCGCGACCGCGCGGCCGCGGTCCTCAAGCGGATCGGCTTCTCGCCGCAGAGCCACGACGGCAAGGCGCTGCTGGACACGCTCGAGACCTATCCGCGCGACGAGCTGTTCCACACCAGCGTGGACGAGCTGGCCCCGATGGCCGAGGCCGCGATGCATGCCCGCGAGCGCCGCCAGCTGAAGATGTTCATCCGGCGCGACACCTACGGGCGCTACGTGTCGGTGCTGGTCTACCTCCCCCGCGACCGCTACAACACCGCGGTCCGGGAGCGGTTCTCCGAGATCCTGCGCGAGAGCCTGGGCGGCGCCACCGTGGAGTTCACCGTCCGGCTGACCGAGTCCACGACCGCCCGGGTGCACTTCGTCGTGCACCCGCCCAAGGGCTCGGCGATCCACGAGGTCGACTCCGCCGAGCTCGAGCGCCGCCTCACCGAGGCGTCCCGCTCGTGGCGCGACGACTTCGCCACCGCGGTGCTCGCGGAGTACGGCGAGGAGGACGGCGCACGGCTGGCCCGCCGCTACCTCGACTCGTTCCCGGAGGCCTACAAGGAGGACTTCCCAGCCCGGATCGGGGCGCTCGACCTCGGCCGGCTCGAGGACGTCCGCCTCGGCGAGAACGGCGCGGGACTCGACCTGTCGCTCCACCAGGACCTCGACGCGGGCCAGGGCGAGGCGCGGCTGAAGGTGTACCGGATCGGGCCGCCGCTGTCGCTCTCGGAGGTCCTGCCGATGCTGTCCTCGATGGGGGTCGAGGTCGTCGACGAGCGGCCCTACGACCTCGACGGGCTCGAGCGGCCGACGTACATCTACGAGTTCGGCCTGCGCTACGACCGGGCCCTGCCGGACAACTCACGCGAGCTGTTCCAGGACGCCATCCGGGCGGTGTGGGACGGGCACAACGAGATCGACGGCTTCAACTCGCTGGTCCTCGGGGCCGGCCTGACCTGGCGCCAGGCGACGGTGCTGCGCGCGTACGCCAAGTACATGCGCCAGGGGAACTCGCCGTTCGCGCTGGACTACATCCACGAGGCACTCAGCAGCAACGTCGACATCACCCGGCTGCTGGTGCTGCTCTTCGAGGTCCGCTTCGACCCGACGGCGGACCTCAGCCGAGCCGAGATGATCGAGGAGCGGATCATCCGGGCCCTCGACGACGTCGCGAGCCTCGACCACGACCGGATCCTGCGCTCCTACCTCGCGCACATCCACGGCACGCTGCGCACCAACTACTTCCAGACGCCCCGCGGGGGCGGGGTGCGCTCCTACATCTCGTTCAAGCTCGACCCGGCCGGGATCCCGGACCTGCCCGAGCCGCGGCCGCGCTTCGAGATCTTCGTGTACTCCCCACGCGTCGAGGGCGTGCACCTGCGCTTCGGCGCGGTCGCCCGGGGCGGCCTGCGCTGGTCGGACCGGCGCGACGACTTCCGCACCGAGGTGCTGGGCCTGGTGAAGGCGCAGATGGTGAAGAACACCGTGATCGTGCCGGTCGGCGCCAAGGGCGGGTTCTTCTGCAAGCAGCTCCCTGCCCCCAGCGACCGCGACGCGTGGCTGGCCGAGGGCGTCGCCTGCTACAAGACGTTCATCTCCGGGCTCCTCGACATCACCGACAACCTCGTCGACGGAGAGACGGTCCCGCCGGAGCAGGTGGTGCGCCACGACGGCGACGACTCCTACCTGGTGGTGGCCGCCGACAAGGGCACCGCTGCGTTCTCCGACATCGCGAACGGCGTCGCCAAGGACTACGGCTTCTGGCTGGGCGACGCGTTCGCCAGCGGCGGGTCGGTCGGCTACGACCACAAGGGCATGGGCATCACCGCCCGAGGCGCGTGGGTCGCGGTGCAGCGGCACTTCCGCGAGCGCGGGGTCGACTGCCAGACCGAGGACTTCACCTGCGTCGGCATCGGCGACATGTCCGGCGACGTCTTCGGCAACGGCATGCTCCGCTCCGAGCACACCCGCCTGGTCGCGGCCTTCGACCACCGCGACATCTTCCTGGACCCGAGCCCGGACGCGGCCGCGTCGTACGCCGAGCGCAAGCGGCTCTTCGAGCTGCCCCGCTCGAGCTGGCAGGACTACGACCATGCGCTGATCTCCGAGGGCGGCGGCGTCTACTCGCGCTCGCTGAAGAAGATCGCGCTCAACGACGCGGTGCGCGGCGCGCTCGGCATCGCCGACGGCATCGAGTCGATGACGCCGGCCGAGCTGATGCGCGCCATCCTGCTCGCGCCGGTCGACCTGCTCTGGAACGGCGGCATCGGCACCTACGTGAAGTCCTCGGAGGAGTCCAACGCCGACGCCGGGGACAAGGCGAACGACGGCATCCGCGTCGACGGCCGTGAGCTGCGGGCCCGCTGCGTCGGCGAGGGCGGCAACCTCGGGTTCACCCAGCTCGGCCGCGTGGAGTACGCCCTGGAGGGCGGTCCCGGAGCCGCCGATGCCGGGCGTGGGGGCCGGATCAACACCGACTTCATCGACAACTCCGCGGGCGTCGACACCTCCGACCACGAGGTGAACCTGAAGATCCTGCTGGACCGGGTGGTCAAGAACGGCGACCTCACCGAGAAGCAGCGCAACACCCTGCTCGCCGAGATGACCGACGAGGTCGCTGACCTGGTGCTGCGGGACAACTACGAGCAGAACCTCGCGCTGGCGAACGCGGCCGCGAACGCCGGGTCGATGCTGCACGTCCACGAGGAGTGGATCCGCAGCCTGGAGCGCGACGGTCTCATCAACCGTGAGCTCGAGGGCCTGCCCACGAGCCGCGAGGTGCGCCGCCGGCTCGACCGCGGGGCGGGCCTCACCACCCCGGAGATGTCGGTGCTGCTCGCCTGGACCAAGATCGCGCTGGCCGAGGAGCTGCTGGCCTCCGACCTGCCCGACGACCCGTACCTCGACCTGGACCTGCGGGCGTACTTCCCGCAGCCGGTCCAGGACGGCTTCGGTCCGCAGATCCACGAGCACCCGCTGCGCCGCGAGATCATCGTGACCCAGGTCGTCAACGACATCGTGAACGGCGCCGGGATCACGTTCTGGCCGCGGCTGTCCGGGGAGACCGGCGCCAGTGGCGCCGAGCTGACCCGCGCCAACTTCGTGGCCCGCGAGATCTTCGGCTCGCTGCCCGTGCGTGACGCCCTGCGCGAGCTCGACAACCAGCTGGACGCCGCGGTGCAGACCCGGATGCGGCTGGAGATGCGCACGCTGGTGGAGCGGGCCTCGCGGTGGCTGGTCAACAACCGGCGGCCGCCGCTGGACAGCCAGGGCACTGTGGACCAGTTCTCCGGGCCGGTCCAGCGGGTGCTGGCCGAGCTGCCGGACCTGATGACCGGCCGCGAGCTCGCGGCGTACCAGGACCGGCGTGACCGCCTCGAGGCCGAGGGCGTGCCGGCCGAGGTGGCGAGCCGGGTCGCCGTGCTGCCGCCGGCCTACATGCTGCTCGGCATCGTCGAGGTGGCCGCCCGGGAGGGTCTCGACCCGGCCGAGGTGACCCGGGTGCACTTCGCGCTGGGGGAGCGGCTCGGACTGGCCGCGCTCGTGCAGCGGATCCTGGGCCTGCCGCGCGACGACCGGTGGCAGACGATGGCCCGGGCGGCGCTGCGCGACGACCTGCACGACGTGCACACCCAGCTCACCGCGCAGGTGCTCGCGACGACCTCCGCGGACGACCCGGCAGCGGACCGGATCGCCGCCTGGGAGGACGCCGACGGCGTGCTGGTGCCGCGTGCGGCCGCCACGCTCGAGGAGATCTGCGCCGACGACGCGGCCGACCTGGCCCGGCTCTCGGTCGGGCTGCGCATCGTGCGCGGGCTGCTCGCGACCGGCTGACCCGAGCCGGGCGGCCCGCCCCGCCCGTCCAGAACGTCGTCGTTTGGTCACCAACGGCGTGACTGGGCCCGGTTCGGTCCGCCGTTGGTGACCAAACGACGTGGAGTTCCGCCGCCGGTGCGGCGCGGGGGGCATGGACGGCCGGCGCGCCCCGCGCGCGTCCGGACGAGGTGATCGCCGTCGAGAGGTAGCGGCATCAATCCCGTCGCCGGGTGTCGGCGGGCCGACCTAGGATCGAGCAACGATGCCCGACTCTGCCGGCCCCGCGCCCGACCAGGACCCACCCGCCGGGGTCCACTCGCTGTGGCGGCTGCGCGGCTACCTCCGCCCGCACGCCCTGTCGATGACGATCATGCTGCTCGCGTCCCTCGGCGGGGTCGGGCTCTCGATCGCGATCCCGCTGGTCACCAAGGCGCTGATCGACGGCCCGGTCACCCACCACGAGTCCCGCGGCCTGATCGGCCTCGGGCTGCTCGCGCTCGCGCTCGGCGTGCTCGAGGCGGTGCTGATCTGGTGGCGCCGGTGGGTCCAGTCGGCCACCGTGCTCGACCTGGAGACCGCCCTGCGCGGCGACCTCTACGACCACCTCCAGCAGCTGCCGATGAGCTTCCACAGCCGGTGGCAGTCCGGCCAGCTGCTCTCGCGCGCCACCACGGACCTGTCCGCGATCCGCCGGTTCAGCGGCTTCGGGCTGATCTTCCTGATCACCAACGTCCTCCAGCTGACGATCGTGACCGTCGTGCTGCTGGAGATGTACTGGCCGCTCGGCCTGGTCGTCGCGGCGACCGCCGCGCCGATCGTGTGGCTCTCGATGCGGTTCGAGAGGTCCTACGTGCTGATCTCGCGCCGGGTCCAGGACGAGCAGGGCGATCTGGCGACCCTGGCCGAGGAGGGCGCGGTCGGCATCCGCGTGATCAAGTCCTTCGGGCGCAGCGAGCACGTCTCCGCGCAGTACGAAGCCGCCGCCCGCTCCCTCCACGCGACCAGCATGGACAAGGTCCGCCTGTCGGCGAAGTTCTGGACCTTCCTCGAGGTGATCCCCAACCTCGCCGTGGTCGTCGTGCTGCTGCTCGGCGCGATCGGCGTCGGCAAGGGCTACCTGACGCCCGGCGAGCTGGTCGCGTTCATCACCCTGATGCTCTCGCTGGTGTGGCCGATCGCGTCGCTCGGCGTGATCCTCGCGATGGCCCAGGAGGCGATGACCGCGGCCGCCCGCATCCTGGAGATCTTCGACACCACCCCCGCCATCGTGACCGGCACGCGCGAGATCGAGCGGCCCCGCGGGCACGTGCGCTTCGAGCACGTCGACTTCGCGTTCCCCGA
This sequence comes from Nocardioides sp., assembly GCF_030019515.1. Classification (GTDB taxonomy): domain Bacteria; phylum Actinomycetota; class Actinomycetes; order Propionibacteriales; family Nocardioidaceae; genus Nocardioides. The sequence goes on from NZ_JASEEQ010000008.1 coordinate 168,979, forward strand.
CGCCCCCGACGAGCTGGTGCTGCACGACGTCAACCTCGACATCGCGCCGGGCGAGACCGTGGCGCTGGTCGGCGCCACCGGCTCCGGCAAGACGATCCTCACCGCGCTGGTGCCGCGGTTGTACGACGTGACCGCCGGTCGGGTCACCATCGACGGGGTCGACGTCCGCGAGCTGCGCCTGCGGCACTTGCGCCAGCTGGTCGCCACGGCCTTCGAGGAGCCGACGCTGTTCTCGATGAGCGCCCGGGAGAACCTCACCCTGGGCCGGGCCGACGCCACCGAGGAGGAGATCCACTCCGCGCTCGAGGTCAGCCAGGCCGGGTTCGCCCGGGACCTGCCCTGGGCGCTGGACACCCGGATCGGCGAGCAGGGGATGGCGCTCTCGGGCGGCCAGCGCCAGCGCCTCGCCCTGGCCCGGGCGGTGCTCGCCCACCCGACGGTGCTGGTCCTCGACGACACCCTCTCCGCACTCGACGTGCACACCGAGCGGCTGGTCGAGGAGGCGCTGCGCCGGGTGCTCGCGGACACCACCGGCCTGGTCGTCGCCCACCGCGCCTCCACCGTGCTGCTCGCCGACCGGGTCGCGCTGATCCAGGACGGCACCATCACCCACGTCGGCGACCACCGCGAGCTGCTGGCCACCGTGCCCGCCTACCGGGAGCTGCTGGCCGCGGAGGCCCTCGACGACACCGAGGGCGGTGCGGCATGAACCAGCCCGCCGACCGCGCCGACATCGGGACCGAGGCCGACACCGACGTCCGGCGCTGGCGGGGCGTGGCGGAGGTCGACGCCGACGAGGCGGCGGAGCGGATGACCGCCGGCGGCCTGGGGGGCGGTTCCCGGCGGCTGCTCCGCGAGCTGCTCGCGCCGTACCGCCGCGCGATCCAGGCGCTGGTCCTCATCGTCGTGGTCGAGAACGCCGCGCGGCTGTCGATCCCGTACCTCGTCAAGGAGGGCATCGACACCGGCATCCCGCCGATCCAGGAGTCCGGCGACCTCGATCCGCTGCTCCTGATCGTCGGGGCCGTGCTGGTGGCGACGCTGGTGCAGGCGGTGTCGCGCAACCTCTTCCTCGTGCGCTCGGGGCGGATCGGCCAGGACGTGCTCTTCGAGGTACGACGCCGGGTGTTCCGCCACTTCCAGGCGCTCAGCCCGGCGTTCCACGACGGCTACACCTCCGGGCGGGTGATCTCGCGGCAGACCTCTGATGTCGACGCGATCTACGAGATGCTCGAGACGGGCTTCGACGGCCTGGTCACCGCCGCGCTCACCCTGGTCGGCACCGCCGGGATCCTGGTGCTCCTCGACGTGAAGCTCGGGCTGGTCGCGCTGCTGTGCGGCCCGTTCCTCGCCTGGCTGACCAACTGGTTCCGCAAGGAGTCCGCGCGCAGCTACCAGGTCACCCGCGAGAAGGTCGCGCTGGTCATCGTCCACTTCGTGGAGTCGATGGGCGGCATCCGCGCGGTGCAGGCCTTCCGGCGCGAGTCGCGCAACCAGGAGATCTTCGACGACGTCAACGACCAGTACCGCGCCGCCAACCTGGTCGCGTTCCGGCTGGTCGCCTGGTTCATGCCCGGCATCCGCCTGATCGGCAACATCACCATCGCGCTGGTCCTGCTGTACGGCGGCTACCGCGCCTACCAGGGCGAGGTCACGATCGGCGTGCTCGCCGCGTTCCTGCTCTACCTGCGCCAGTTCTTCGAGCCGATGATGGAGATCTCGCAGTTCTACAACACCTTCCAGTCCGCGTCGGCCGCGCTCGACAAGCTCGCCGGCGTGCTGGACCAGGAGCCCGGTGTCCCCGAGCCCGAGCGTCCGCGCGACCTTCCGCAGGCCCGCGGCGAGGTGCGCTTCGAGCATGTCGGCTTCGCGTACGTCGAGGGCCGCCCGGTGCTGCCCGACCTGCACCTCACGGTGCCCGCCGGCCAGACCCTCGCGCTGGTCGGCACCACCGGCGCCGGCAAGACCACCCTCGCCAAGCTCGCCACGCGCTTCTACGACCCGACCTCCGGGCGGGTGCTGCTCGACGGCGTCGACCTGCGCGAGCTGGCCTCGGACACCCTGCGTGACCGGGTCGTGATGGTCACCCAGGAGAACTACCTCTTCTCCGGGACCGTGGCCGACAACATCCGCTTCGGTCGCCCGACGGCCACGCTGGAGGAGGTCGTCGCCGCGGCCGGTGCGCTGGGTGCCGACGACTTCATCCGGGCCCTGCCCGACGGCTACGACACCGACGTCAGCAACCGCGGCGGCCGGCTCAGCGCCGGCCAGCGCCAGCTGGTCGCGTTCGCCCGCGCCTTCCTCGCCGATCCCGCGGTGCTGATCCTCGACGAGGCGACCTCGTCGCTGGACGTCCCGAGCGAGCGCCTGGTCCAGCGGGCGCTGCGCACCGTGCTGGCCGGGCGCACCGCGGTGATCATCGCCCACCGGCTCTCCACCGTGGAGATCGCCGACCGGGTGGTCGTCATGGAGCACGGCCGGATCGTCGAGGACGGGTCCCCCGAGGAGCTGGTCGCCGCGGGCTCGGGCCGCTTCTCCGACCTGCACCGCGCCTGGCTCGACTCGCTGGCCTGAGCGCTGGCCGGCGCCGGCTCGGCCCGGGACGTCATCCGGTCGGTGTCACCTGCGGCTCCAGCCGGATGACCTCCCGGCACCGCTAGCCTGTCGCGCATGACGGACCTTGCGCATGCCGGAGTGGCCGAGACCGCACGACTGGTGGCGGGAGGTGAGGTCTCGGCGCGCGGCGCGGTCGAGCTCGCCCTGGCCCGCATCGCGGAGCGCGACCGCGGCCTGAACGCCATCTCGCAGCTGATGGTCGACGCCGCGATCGCCGAGGCCCAGGCGCGCGACGAGGCGCTGGCCGCCGGCGGTCCGGTCGGGCCGCTGCACGGCGTACCGCTCGTGATCAAGGAGGAGATCGACGTCGCCGGCACGGTGACCACGTTCGGCGGCGAGGCCAACTCCACGCCGGCGGCCGCCGACGCCGAGGTGGTACGCCGACTCCGCGTGGCCGGTGCGGTGATCGTCGCGAAGACCACCATGCCGGAGTTCGGCGCGTTCCCGTTCACCGAGTCCGCCTCGCGCGGGGTGACCCGCAACCCCTGGGACCGGGGCCGTACCCCGGGAGGCTCCAGCGGCGGGACCGCTGTGGCGGTGTCGGCCGGCATGGTGCCGGCCGGGATGGGCGGCGACGGCGGCGGCTCGATCCGGATCCCGAGCGCCAGCTGCGGGCTGTTCGGGCTCAAGCCCCAGCGTGGCCGGGTGACCACCGCGCCGCACCCGCACCTGTGGTGGGCGCTGGGGACGGCCGGGCCGCTGACGCGCAGCGTGCTCGACAGCGCGCTGGTCTACGACGCGATCCGCGGCAATGTCGACGGTGACCTCTACACCGCCGGCGGCGACGAGCCGTTCGTCGCGGCGGCCGGCCGCGAGCCCGGCCGGCTGCGGATCGGCTGGTCGGTCAAGCCGGTCAGCCTGGGCGTGCGCCCCGACCCCGTGCACGTGCGCGCCGTCCAGGACACCGCGCGGCTGCTGGCCGACCTGGGCCACGACGTCCGCGAGATCGACCCGCGCTACCCCGACCCCACGGCCGCGTTCGTGCCGCAGTTCTTCGCCGGCATCCGCGCCGAGGCCGACCAGGTCGAGCACTTCGAGCGGCTCGAGCGGCGCACCCGCGAGACCTACCGGCTCGGCTCCTGGGTGACCCAGAAGGTCATCGACGGCGCCCTGCGCCGGAGCGAGCAGGTGTCGGCGAAGGCGAACCGGGTCTTCGACGGGCCGGACGGCGTCGACGTGCTGCTCACCCCGGCCATCGCGCACCGGCCGCCGCGGGTCGGCCGCCTCGACGGCGTCGGCACCGTGCGCGCCTCGCTGCGGGCGATGCCCTCGATCGCCTACGCCGCGCTGTGGAACGTCGCCGGCAACCCGGCCGCGTCGCTGCCGTGCGGCCTCGCCGCGGACGGCCTCCCGGTCGCGGTCCAGCTGGTCGGCCGCACCGACGACGAGGCCACCCTGTTCTCCCTCTCCGCCCAGCTCGAGGCAGCCCGGCCCTGGCCGCTGGTCGCGGGCGACGCGTCCTGATGCCGGCCATCGAGGTCGTCGACCTCACCATGACGGACGGCGAGCTGCGGGCGGTCGACGGCGTGGCCTGACCGTCGGCGAGGGGAGCTCTGCGTCCTCGGCCCCGACGGCGTGGGCAGGACCACGCTGCTGGAGCTGGTCGAGGGGCTGCGCCGCCCGGTCGCCGGGCCCACGACCCTCCTCGCCGAGCTGGTCTGGCCGGGCAGCCTCGCCGGAGAGCTCCTCGAACGGCCGGGGCTACCCGGAAAGCCTGCACTTATCGGCCGAAGTTTCGGCCGATAAGTGACAACTTCCCCGGGTACCCGGGGAAACCGCCGCCGGCCGAGCCCCGGCCCGGGGTCAGGTTCAGGAGGCGAGCTCGTCGCGCGCGTCCGCCTCGGTGCCGTCGGTCACGAACCCGACCACGCTCGCCACGACCCCGGGGTCGGCCAGTACCCGGTTGTGCCCGAGCCCGCGGGTCTCCAGGTACGCCGCGCCCGGCCAGTGGGCGGTCAGCTCGCGGGCCGGGCCGGTGCCGACGCTGCGGTCGTCGCGGTCCTGCACGACCAGCGCCTCCGGCAGGCCCGGACGCCGGGCGAGCAGCAGGGTCCGGAGCTCGTCGGGGCGGTAGCCGGTGCGCTTCTCGACCAGCCGGTCGGTGTGCCGCTGGATGCGGTCCCCGAAGCCGAGGAGCCGGCGGAAGTGCGCCGTGAACCCGGGCACGCCGTCGACCGGCGCGACCAGCACCACCCGCTCGGCGGTGAACCAGCCGTCGCGCAGCGCGAGCAGCAGGGACAGGGTGCCCAGCGAGTGGGCGACGACCGCCCGCGCCGGGCCGAACTCGGCGACGACGGCGTCCAGGGCCTGGCCGAGCTCGACCGCGTCGGTCGTCTCCGATCCGTGCAGGCCGGCGTCCGAGCGGCCGTGGGAGGGCCCGTCGTACGCCACCACCCGGTGCCCGGCGGCGACCAGCGGCTCGACGAAGTGCCGCATCTGGTCGCCGTTGCCGCCCCAGCCGTGCACCAGGTAGACCGGCGCCCCCTCGCCCCAGACCTGGCCGCGCAGGGTGCGCCCCTGCCAGCGCACCTCGAACGGGGTGCCGGTCGGCGCGACCAGCGGCATCCCGCGGGGGATGCGGAACCAGAGCCGCATCACCAGCCGGGCGCCCAGCGCCGGCGCCATCCGGTCGAGTGCGCCGAAGCCGGCGTGGGTAAGAGTACGAACGATCGTGCTTTTCAACGAGCCTGACGATGCCATGACGGGTTCCTCTCGGGAGCGGGTGCGGGGTCGGGGGTGTCGGGGGTCAGCGCGGGCGGGCCGACGCGACGAGCCGCTCGAAGGCGGTGCGCGCGCGATCGGTGGCGTCGGGGGCGCGCAGCATCCGGCAGCTGTAGTGGTGGGCGAGGATGATCCCCTGGAGCTCGAAGGCGAACTGCTCGAGGTCGAGGTCGGCGGCGAGGTCGCCCTCGGCGACCGCCGTCGCCACGATCGTCATCACGGTCTCGGCCTTGTCGCGCTCCGAGCGGAGCAGCTCATCGCGGACCGGCCCCTCCTGATCGTCGAACTCGCTGACGGCGTCGATGAACAGGCAGCCGCCGGCGAACCCGCCCTGCTGCCAGGCCAGCCAGTGCTCGAAGAGCGCGCGGACCCGCTGGTCGCCGCGGGGCGTCGCGAGGGTCGGGCGCAGCACCCGATCGACGAAGCGCTCCCGGGCGCGGCCCAGCACGCCGATCTGGAGCGCCTCCTTGGAGGCGAAGTGGCCGAACAGGCCGCTCTTGGAGAGTCCGGTCTGCGTGGCGAGGGTGCCGATCGTCAGCCCACCGAGACCGACCCGGGAGGCCAGGTCCGCCGCCTCGTCGAGGATCGCGGTGCGGGTCTCGGTGCCCTTGGTCATTGGCCAAGAAAAGCACGACCGTTCGGATGCGTCAAGGGCCCGGCGCTCGCGCGGCGGGGCTCCGCTACCGTCCTGCCATGGGACTGCTCCTCGCCACCCCGCGGGCCCGCGCCGCCCGGGCGCTGCGCCGGCTGGTCCACGACCCGGGCAGCCCGCTCGCCGGGCGCACCGTGCTGGTCACCGGGGCGTCCTCCGGGATCGGGGAGGCCACCGCGCTGGCCGTGGCCCGGGCCGGAGCCACCGTGCTGCTCGTGGCGCGCCGGCCCGAGGAGCTCGAGCGGGTCCGCCAGGAGATCGAGGAGACCGGTGGCCGCGCCGCGGCGTACCCCTGCGACCTGACCGACGGTGATGCCGTCGACACGCTGGTCGCGCAGGTGCTGGCCGCGCACGGCGCGGTCGACTACCTGGTCAACAACGCGGGCCGCTCGATCCGGCGGTCCCTGGACCTGACCCAGGACCGCTTCCACGACTTCGAGCGCACCATGGCGATCAACTACTTCGGCCCGGTGCGGCTGACCATGGGGCTGTTGCCGGCGATGCGCGAGCAGGGCTTCGGGCACGTCGTCAACGTGCTCAGCTGGGGCGTGCAGATGAAGGCGCCGAAGTTCAGCGCCTACCTCGCCTCCAAGACGGCGCTCGACACCTGGAGCCGGATCGCCGGGCGCGAGACCTACGGCGACGGCGTCACCTTCACCAACATCCGCTTCTCGCTGGTGCGCACGGCGATGTCCGCGCCGACCGAGGCGTACGCCGGCCGGGGTGCCAGCCCCGAGCAGGCGGCCGCCCGGGTGGTGCGCGCGCTGGAGGACCGGCCGGTGACGGTGAACACCCCCGCCGGCGACGTCGGCGAGCTGCTGAACATCCTGGCGCCCCGCCTCAGCGACTGGCTCTTCCACCGCTTCGACGCGATGTTCCCCGACTCCAGGGCCGCCCGCGGCGAGTGACCCGTCTGCTGTAACGCCGTGTTACCGCGAGGAGGCGGCCGCTCAGGCCCGCTCGGACCCGACGATGCTGAGCTGCACCCCGGCGGGGTCGGCGAGCACCGCGAGCCGGCCGTACGGCGTGTCGTGCGGGCCGGTGTCCGGCAGCCGGCTGCCGCCGAGCTCGAGGGCACGCGCCAGCGTGGCGTCCGCGTCCTCGACCTGGATGTAGAACACCCAGGCCGACGGCTGGCCGTCGAAGTGCCCGGTCGCGTCCATGATGCCGGCGAGCGCGTCCTCGTCCCTGCCCAGCGTCGTGTACCGGAACTCCGGGGTGTCGCTCATCGTGTGGGTCGACCAGCCGAACACGTCGCGGTAGAACGCGATGGCCGCCGGGTAGTCGGTGGTGTGCAGTTCGAACCACGACGGCGCCCCGGTCTCGGCGCGTACCGCGGTGCCCTCGAACTCCAGCGGCTGCCAGACGCCGACCGCGGCGCCGGCGGGGTCGGCGACCACCGCCATGTGGCCCAGGTCGCCGACCTGCATCGGCTCGACGAGCACCTGCCCGCCGTGCTGCCGGGCGGCCGCGACGGTGGCCGCCGCATCGGCGCTGCGGAGGTAGATCGACCAGGTGTCGGGGGCGCCGATCTCGTTGCGCATCAGCCCGGCGACCGGCGCGCCGTCGCGCAGGAACTGCGCGTAGCCGCCGTACTCCGGGCCGCTGTCCTGCACGGTCCAGCCGAACAGCTCGCCGTAGAACGAGCGGGCGGTGTCGGTGTCGGTCGTGAACAGCTCGATCCAGGTCGGCGCTCCGGGGACGTTGCTCATCGTCGGCTCCTCAGGGTCGTGGGCGTCGGGGTCCGTCCTGGATACGACCGGGCGAGGCCGCCGTTCTCATCGGCCCGGTGCCACCGGATCCGCCACTCCCGACGACCCGGCCGTCAGCTCGCCTTGCGGGCCGCGGTCCTCTTGGCGGGCTTCTTGGCCGCTGCCTTCTTCGCGGGCGCCTTCTTGGCGGTCTTGTTGGCGGGCTTCTTGGCGGCCGCCTTCCTCGCCGGCTCCTGCTCCTCGTCGGCCTCGCCCGCCCCGCCCTCCGCTGCGGGGGTCTCCCCGCGAGCGGACTTGGCCGCGTCGACGGAGCGCTGCAGGGCGGCCAGCAGGTCGACGACCTCGCCGGAGGACTTGGTCGACGTCGGCGTCCGCTTGACCTCGCCGCCCTCGACCTTGGTCTTCACGAGCGCCTCGACGGCCTCGGCGTAGTCGTCCTCGAACTCCGCGGGGTCGAAGTCGCCGGCGAGCGTCTCGACCAGCATGTTCGCCATCTTGACCTCGGCGGGCTTCACCGTGCCGGCGTCCACCGAGAAGTCCGGGGTGCGGACCTCGTCGGGCCACATCATCGTCTGCAGCACGATCACCTGTCCGTTCTCGGAGTCCTTCACCCGCAGCACCCCGACCGTGGTCCGCTGGCGCAGCGCGACGGTGACCACGGCCATCCGGTCGGCGTCCAGCAGCGCCTGGCGCAGCAGCGCGTAGGGCTTGGCGCCGGACTTCTCCGGCTCGAGGTAGTACGACTTCTCGAACAGCATCGGGTCGATCTGCTCGGACGGCACGAACTTCTCGACCGCGATCTCGCGCGACGACGTCGACGGCAGCTCGGCCAGGTCGTCGTCGGTGAGGACCACCATCTCGCCGTCCTCGGTCTCGTAGCCCTTGGCGATGTCGGCGTACGCGACCTCCTCGCCGTCCAGCGAGCACACCCGCTGGTACTTGATCCGCCCGCCGTCCTTGGCGTGGACCTGGCGGAACGAGACGTCGTGGGACTCCGTGGCGGCGTACAGCTTCACGGGCACGCTGACGAGCCCGAACGACACTGCGCCCTTCCAGATCGCACGCATCCGCATCCTCCTCCAAGGGGTGGTGCCCAGTGTGACTCATGGGAATGCCTGCAGTCATCGGTCGGGCGGCACCGGTCGGGCAGGATGGGGCGCATGCGCCCGATGCTCGCCACCCACGGCCGGCAGGTCCCGACCGGCGAGGCCTGGGCGCACGAGGTGAAGTGGGACGGGGTCCGCGCGCTGACCGAGGTGCGCGACGGCGTGCTCCGGATGACCAGCCGCAACGAGAACGCGATCACGATCGCCTGGCCCGAGCTCGCGACCAGCCCGCTCGGCGACCGCGACCTGCTCGTGGACGGCGAGATCATCGCGCTCAACGAGCGCGGGCTGCCGGACTTCCGCACCCTCCAGGACCGGATGCACGTGCGCAAGGCGGCCAGCGCGGCCCGGCTCTCGCGGGCGGTGCCCGCGACCTACATGGTCTTCGACCTGCTCCGGATCGACGGCCGCGACCTGACCGGCGAGCCGCTCGACGTACGCCGGGAGCTGCTCGCCGGGCTCGGCCTCGACGGCACCTGGCAGGTGCCGGCCGCCTACGACGACGGGGCGATGCTCTTCGAGGCGACCCTGCAGCAGGGCTTCGAGGGCATCGTCAGCAAGCGCCGCCGCTCCACCTACGTGTTCGGCGAGCGCTCGTCGCACTGGCAGAAGTTCGCCCACCGGCACCGGGTCTCCTACGTGGTCGGCGGCTGGCGACCCCAGGAGGGCACCGTCGACCGGCTCGCCTCGTTGCTCGTGGGGGAGCCGACCGCCGACGGGCTGCTCTACCGTGGCCGGGTGGGCAGCGGGATCGGGCCGAGGCAGGGACGGGCACTGGCCGGGCTGGTCACCGGGCTCGGCCGCGGCGACAGCCCCTTCGCCGACGAGGTGCCGCGCGTGGACGCGCAGGGCACCCGGTGGCTGGAGCCGGTCCTGGTCGTGGACATCGACACCCACGGTCGCGGGTACCAGCGCCTGCGCCAGCCCTCGTTCCAGGGGGTTCGCTCCGACCTGACCCCGGAGGACCTGTGCCGACCCTGATGACCCGTCCGCGAGCCCGCTCGCTCCTGCTGCCGCTCCTGGCCACTGCGCTGCTCGTTCCGGCCCCCGCGCTGCTCGCCCCGGCCCCCGCGCAGGCAGCATCCGACCACGTCCGCCTCGACGGCGTCGACGTACGCCTGCGCGCCGGCACCACCCAGGTCGTCACGGTCAACCACACCCGCGGCTACCGGGCGCGGGTGACCTGGTGGGTCCGGACCGGCGAGGGCTGGCAGAAGCGGATGCGGGCCACCGACGGCCGGATCGGGTACGGCGGGCTGGTGGTCGGCCGGCACCGCCGGCAGGGCACCGGCACCACCCCGCTGGGCAGCTACGACCTGCCCTCGGCGTTCGGCACCCACCGCGCCCGGCCGGCCTGGGACATCGACTACCGCAGGATCCGGGCCGGCGACTTCTGGGTCCAGGACAACGCCTCCAACTTCTACAACCGGTACCGGAACATGCGCCAGGGCGGCTTCCGGTGGCGACTGCCGGCCAGCGACCCGGACTCCTCCGAGCGGCTCTCGGACTACCCCGTCCAGTACGAGTGGTCGATCGTCACCGGCTTCAACGGCCGCCAGGTCCGCCACCGCGGCTCGGGGATCTTCCTGCACGTCAACGGCTCCGGTGCGACCGCCGGCTGCGTGAGCGCGCCGCGCTGGTTCATCAAGTCGCTGATCAACCGCCTCGACCCGGACCGGAAGCCCGTGATCGCGATCGGCCGCTGACGTGCCGCAGCCCGACCGCGAAGAGGTCCGCGTCGAGGTCGACGGCCGGACCCTGACGATCAGCAACCTGCACAAGGTGCTCTACCCCCGCACCGGCACCACCAAGGGGGAGGTGCTCAACTACTACGCCCAGGTCGCGCCGACGCTGCTGCCGCACCTCGCGGGCCGGTGCGTCACCCGGATCCGCTGGCCGCACGGCGTGCAGGAGGGCAGCTTCTTCGAGAAGAACGTGCCCGCCGGCACCCCCTCGTGGGTGCGGACCGCGAAGGTGCCCACGACCGGCAGCCGCGCCCGGTCGACCTCCGGCAGACCGGGGGTAGACACCCTGGTCTTCCCGATCATCGAGGACCTGGCCACCCTCACCTGGCTGGTCAACCTCGCCGCGCTCGAGCTGCACGTGCACCAGTGGACGGTCGACCGCACCGGTCGCCCGCGCGGCGCGGACCGGGTGGTGATCGACCTCGACCCGGGGGAGCCGGCCGGCCTGCACGAGTGCTGCCAGGTCGCGCTGATGGTGCGCGAGCGGCTGGCCGAGCGCGGCCTGGCGGCCAAGCCGGTCACCAGCGGCAGCAAGGGCCTGCACCTGTACGCCGACCTGCCGGAGCGGCTGCCCTCGGAGGACTCCTCGGCGCTGGCCAAGGCGGTCGCCGAGGAGCTCCAGGGGGAGCACCCGGCGCTGGTGACCGCCACGATGACCAAGGCCCGGCGCGCGGGCAAGGTGTTCCTGGACTGGTCGCAGAATGCCGGCTCGAAGACCACCGTGTCGCCGTACTCGCTGCGGGGCCGGGAGCTGCCGACCGTCGCGACGCCGCTGGCCTGGGCCGAGGTCGAGGCTGGCGCGGAGGACCCGATGGCGCTGCGCCAGCTCCGCCTCGAGGAGGTCCTCGAGCGCCTCGAGGAGCACGGCGACCTGTTCGCAGCCCCCCGCTGAGCAGGCCCGGAAAGGCATCTGCGCAGGTCAGCGGCGGTCTTTCGAGGAAGCCGCTTCTGTTACCGAACGGTGGATCCTCCGTGGAGATCGTGTTCATCGGGTGTGGACCGGCCCTGCCTACCTTGGCGGTGTAGCACTGGAGCACCAGGGGATGACATGACCACCACGACCGCTGCCGCCACGGCCAGGAAGCTCATTCTTCCTGTGGGCAGCGTCGTCGGCGCCGGCTTGCTGGCCATGCTGATGGGGGTCCCCTGGACGAGTGCCGGCGAAGGAGCCTCCGGGATCCGGTTGCTGGCTGACGACAACCAGGGCGCGACGCTGACCATCAGCAGGATCGAGCCCGGGGAGTCTGTGTCTCGCAGCGTGACCATCCGCAACTCAGGTGGTACGCCGTCGAGACTCTCCTTCCAGGAGACGGGAGACCCCGCGCCGTTCGCGGACGGGGAGCTGCACCTGGTCATCGACCAGGACGGCCGAACGCTGTACGACGGCGACTTCGCCGCCATGAGCGACATCGCGCAGGACGTCGGGACCGTCGAGTCCCGTGGGTCCAGCACGTTCACGTTCACGGTGTCGCTGCCGGACGACGCGCCGTTCGCCAACCAGGGCGAGCCGGCGTCAGCGTCGTACACGTGGGTGAACTCGACCTCTGGATCGTCAGGATCCTTCGGCTGAGGAGGACCGACCGGAGCTGATCGCCATCGGGAACGACGACGGCCGCCCGCGCACCTGGGGGGCGCGCGGACGGTCGTCGTCAGACCCGGAACCTGGACGAGTCGTCCGGCGCGCCTGGGGGGAGCGCCGAACGGCTCGGCCGCCCGGAGGAACGTCTGTCCGGCGCTGACGGGGGGAGCGCCGGGCGGACAGCCCTCCCTGACCGCATCTCGGAGAAATCCGCCCATGGAGATCACGACCTCCCCGCACCGCCCGGCGTCGACGCCGTGGGGGCGCCTGCTCGCGCTCGTGGTCATCCTCGCGCCCGTCTCGATCCTGGTCCTGCTGCCCATCGGGCTGGGCCTGGACCGCTACGTGATGTCCGGCGACTCGATGGACTCCGGTACGGCGGGCGGCATCTCGCAGGGCTCGGTCGTCTTCGAGCGCGCGGTCCCGGTGGGTGACCTGCGCGTCGGCGACGTCATCACGTTCCGACCACCGGCCGGCTCCGGCGCCGACGGCCTGGTGACGCACCGGATCGTGAGCGTCGGACCCGAGGGGATCCGCACCCGGGGCGACGCGGAGCCGGTCCGCGACCCGTGGGTGCTGCACCCGCGGGAGGCGACGCTGCCCCGGGTCGTCTACACGCTCCCGTGGGTCGGCTACGGCTACCTGGTCATCTTCCACCCGATCTCGCGCCTGCTGATGGTCGGCTCCGCGGTGCTGCTGGTGCTGCTGATCACCAGTGAGATCCGCGGTCGCCGGGCGGCCTCGATCGCCGCCGGCGAGGATCCCAGCCAGCCGGGCGCGTCGAGCGGCGGAGGCACCCTCCGCGAGACCGAGGGGAGCGAACGTTGAGTACCGTCCTCGGGCCGGGCGCCACGGGCCCTATGCTCGCTCCCATGGCGCAACGAGTTCTGGTGGTGGAGGACGAGGAGGACATCGCGTTCCCCCTCGTCCGAACGCTGGAGCGCGAAGGTTATGACGTCTCGTGGGTGGACAGCGGCCAGAAGGCCCTGGACGCGATGGCGACCTCACCCGAGGTCGTGATCCTCGACCTCGGGCTCCCGGACATCGACGGCCTCGAGGTGTGCCGCCGAGCGCGGGAGGCGGGCTTCGAGGGCGCGATCATGATCGTCACGGCCCGGGCCGGCGAGCTGGACCGGGTGGTCGGGCTCGACTACGGGGCCGACGACTACCTGGCCAAGCCGTTCGGCCTGGCCGAGCTGCAGGCGCGCGTGCGCGCCCTGTTGCGCCGTACCTCCTCCGCCTCGGCGGCCGAGGATGCGAAGTCCGACGGGCTGCGCATCGACGTGGACGCCCGGCGGGTCTACGCCGGCGAGGAGGAGGTTCCGCTCACCGGCAAGGAGTTCGAGGTCCTGAACATCCTCGCCGCCAACCGGGACAAGGTCGTCTCCCGCGGCCGGCTGATGGCCGACGTGTGGGACGAGAACTGGTACGGCTCGACGAAGACGCTCGACGTCACCATCGGACGGCTGCGCCAGAAGCTCGAGAGCGTCGGCGTGACCGACAGGGTGGTAGCCGTTCGAGGTGTGGGGTTCCGCCTCGAGGGCGGCACCGCCGATGCGTGAACGCCTCACCCTCGCGTTCGTCGTCCTCGCCATCGTGCTGCTGCTCGGCGCGGGCGTGGTGCGCACGTTCGTGCTGCGCGACCTGATCCAGGAGCAGGAGGCCGGCCACCTGCGCCAGGAGGTCGAGCTGATCGGTGCGATCGTCGACGATCGGGAGGCGGCCGGTGGGGCGATCGACGAGCGGTTCCTGACGACGCTGGTCAGCACGGACCGCCGCCTCGAGTACGACCCGGACCGCGGCCCGACGGTCGTGGTCCGCGGCCCCGACTACGCCGGAACCGACGACCCCCAGGACGACCTCGCCGCGGTCCTCGCGGTCAGTGGAGCCCGGGTCACGGTGAGCCAGTCGCCGCAGGTGGCCAGTGACATCGTCGGGCGCGACACCGGGTCGATCGCGGCGCTGTTCGTCCTGATCGCGGTGGTCGCCGGCATCGCCGGCTTCCTGATCGCCTCCGCGCTCTCCTCGCCGTTCCAGCGGCTGGCCGTCGCGGCCGCGGCTCTCGGCCGCGGCCGGTTCGACCTCGAGCTGCCGCGTACCCGGATCCCCGAGGCGCGGGCGATCTCGAACGCGCTGCGCGCCAGCGCGCACCAGCTCGAGGACCGGGTGCACCGCGAGCGCGACTTCGCCGAGCACGCCTCGCACGTGCTGCGCACCCCGCTGACCGGGCTGCGGCTCGAGCTGGAGGACCTCACCCTGCGCGACGACGTGCCGGCCGACGTGCAGGAGTCGGCGGCGCGCAGCCTGGCCGCGGTCGAGGAGGTCGGCGCGGTCGCCGGCGAGCTGGTCGAGCTGACCCGGCGCGGCAGCCTGGTGGCGGGCTCCGAGCTGCCGCTGGTCGACCTCGCGACCCAGCTGGCGCAGCGGTGGGCCGACCGGCTCGGCGTCCGCAGCCGCTCGCTGACCGCCGCCGCCGAGGGCGACCTGTCGCTGACCTACACGCCGGGCCCGGTCGAGCACGTCACCGACCTGCTCCTGGCCGACGTCGTACGCCGCGGTACCGGCTCGGTGCGCATCGTCTTCCACGGCGAGGAGGGAGGCCACCTGCGGATCCGCGTCGAGTGCGAGGGCCACGGCCGGGAGAGCCACCACGGCGCCGAGCCGCTGGACCGGGTCGCGCAGGTCACCTCCGTGGTCGAGGCGCTGGGCGGGCGGGTGACCGGCTCGCACCCCGCCGACGGCATCGAGGTGCTGCTGCCGCGGCGCTGATCTCCGGTCTGGGTGAGAATGGCGGCCATGACGACCCGCCCCGTGGAGACCTGGCTGACCGACATGGACGGCGTGCTCGTGCACGAGGAGGTGCCGATCCCGGGCGCCCAGGAGTTCATCGAGGCGCTCAAGGCCTCGCAGCGGCGGTTCCTGGTGCTGACCAACAACTCGATCTTCACCCCGCGGGACCTGCGCGCCCGGCTGCTCGGCAGCGGCATCGACGTACCCGAGGAGGCGATCTGGACCTCGGCGCTGGCCACCGCGCAGTTCCTCGACGACCAGCGCCCACGCGGCACGGCGTACGTCGTCGGCGAGGCGGGCCTGACCACGGCGCTGCACGACATCGGCTACGTGATGACCGACCGCGACCCTGACTACGTCGTGCTGGGGGAGACCCGCACGTACTCCTTCGAGGCGATCACCCGGGCGATCCGCCTGGTCGACGGCGGCGCGCGGTTCATCGCGACCAACCCCGATGCGAGCGGGCCCAGCCAGCAGGGGATGCTGCCGGCCACCGGGTCCGTCGCGGCGCTGATCAGCACCGCGACCGGGCGGCAGCCGTACTTCATCGGCAAGCCGAACCCGCTGATGATGCGCAGCGCGCTCAACCGGCTCGAGGCGCACTCCGAGACCACGGTGATGGTCGGGGACCGGATGGACACCGACATCATCAGCGGCCTCGAGGCCGGGCTGCGCACGATCCTGGTGACCACCGGCTCGACCCGCCTCG
Organism: Nocardioides sp.; assembly: GCF_030019515.1. Lineage (GTDB taxonomy): Bacteria > Actinomycetota > Actinomycetes > Propionibacteriales > Nocardioidaceae > Nocardioides. The sequence goes on from NZ_JASEEQ010000008.1 coordinate 184,609, forward strand.
AGCAGGTCTCGACCTTCCCCTACCGGCCCACGCGCGTCGTCGACTCGGTCGCCGACCTCCTGGAGCTCGTCGAGGCCGGCCCCGACGCGGGCTGAGGTCGGCCCGGGCCGGAGGGTGCCCGCCGCTGCCGCCGCCCGGGCCGGCACGGCGGTGCTGGTGGCCACTCACGGTCGGCGGGTCAGGGAGGTCGCGGACCGCGTCGTACGCCTCGACGAGGGCCGCGTCGTCGTGTGACGTTCGTCCAACCCGGCGGCGGATCCACGCGGGCGGTGTGGTGTGCGCCACGGCCCGCACCGGCCGCCGAGTCGTGGTCCGGTCGGATCGGTGGCTACCGTCCCCGACCGTTCGCATCACGCACCACCGGTCGTGGCTACGCCGAGTCCTGCCCGTCCGCGACCGGTCATCGACATCCGGGGCAGGAGTGGGGGAACCACCTTCGCGGTCCGAGCCGGACCGCTCGGGGTGAAGCCACCAGCCGGTGGCCGGGCACCTTCCACGCCCGAACCCGACAGCTCACCTCACAGGCGTGGGAAGGGAACCACGCACATGACGCTCATCCTGCGCGCGATCGCGAGCGCCGCCCTCGTCGTGGGGCTGCTGACCACGGCGCCCGCCGTCCCCGACGCGCACGGCGCGACCGCGGCACGAGAGACCAAGCACCGGACCGCCCGCAAGGCGACCGTCCGCAAGGACGACGAGCGCGGCCGGCACGACCCGTTCGACACCCTGGCCGAGGACCGGGTCGACGACGAGGAAGCCGCTCCCGGCGTCCTCGACTGAGCCCCAGCACGGGGCTCGGGACCGCGTCCCGGGACTCCGTTCCCGCGGGGGGCTGGGACGGGCCCGCAACCGCCCGCGGACGCGGGACCAACGACCCGGGGCAGCGCACGTCGCCGCTGCCAGCATGAAGTCATGACCTACGGCGACACCGAGACAGGGGGCGTCGGCGCCACCGGCGCGACCGCCGCACGACGAGAGATCGGGGTCACCGAGCTGATCCTGCGCGACGCCCACCAGAGCCTGATGGCGACGCGGATGGCGCTCGAGGACATGGTCGACGCCTGTGCCGACATCGACGCGGCGGGCTACTGGTCCGTCGAGTGCTGGGGCGGTGCGACCTACGACGCCTGCATCCGGTTCCTCAACGAGGACCCCTGGGAGCGGCTGCGCACGTTCCGCCGGTTGATGCCCAACAGCAAGCTGCAGATGCTGCTGCGCGGGCAGAACCTGCTCGGCTACCGGCACTACGAGGACACGGTCGTCAACAAGTTCGTGGAGAAGTCCGCCGAGAACGGCATGGACGTCTACCGGACCTTCGACGCGCTCAACGACGTGCGCAACGTGCGCGAGGCGATCAAGGCCGTGCGCCGCGTCGGCAAGCACGCCCAGGGCACCATCTGCTACACCGAGAGCCCGCTGCACACCGTGCAGGGGTACGTCGACATGGCCCACGAGCTGATGGAGCTCGGCTGCGACTCGCTGTGCCTCAAGGACATGGCGGCGCTGCTGCGGCCGCAGCCGGCGTTCGACATCGTCGGGGCGATCAAGGAGTCCCTCGGCCAGGACGTCCGGGTGCACGTGCACTGCCACGCGACCACCGGCGTGACGCTGGTCAGCCTGATGAAGGCGATCGAGGCGGGCGCCGACGCCGTCGACACCGCGATCTCCTCGGTCTCGATGGGCCCCGGCCACAACCCGACCGAGTCGCTGGTCGAGATGCTGCACGGCACGCCGTACGAGACGAGCCTCGACGACGAGCGGCTGCTCAGCATCAAGGACCACTTCGCGGTCGTCCGCCCCAAGTACACCGAGTTCATGTCCGCGATCACCGGCGTGGAGACCGAGATCTTCAAGAGCCAGATCCCCGGCGGGATGATCTCGAACATGGAGTCGCAGCTGCGCCAGCAGGGCGCCGGCGACCGGCTCAAGGAGGTCCTCGAGGAGGTGCCGCGGGTCCGCAAGGCCGCCGGCTACCCGCCGCTGGTGACGCCGTCCAGCCAGATCGTCGGCACCCAGGCCGTGTTCAACGTGCTGATGGGCCCCTACCAGGTGCTCACCGCGGAGTTCGCCGACCTGATGCTCGGCTACTACGGCAAGGCGATCGGCCCCCGCGACCCCGAGATCGTCGAGGCCGCCCGGCTGCAGACCAAGAAGGAGCCGATCGAGGTCCGGCCCGCCGACCTGCTCCAACCCGAGTGGGAGAAGCTCTGCGCCGAGGCCAACGCGCTCGAGGGCGCCGACGGCACCGACGAGGACGTGCTGACCTACGCGATGTTCCCGGGCGTCGCGCCGAAGTTCTTCCTCGAGCGGCCCGAGGGTCCCAAGAACGTCGGGAAGGACCCCGCGCAGCAGGCGGCCGAGAAGCTCGCCGAGTCCGCGTCCGGCACCGGCCCGGTCAAGGGCCCCATCCACTACGCGGTCTCGATGAACGGCCGCAAGCACGACGTCACGGTCGAGCGAGCCTGAAGGGAATCCGGTGAGCAAGCACAAGCACCACCAGGCCACGATGGACGAGCGCACCTCCGAGCTCGAGGAGCGGCGGCACAAGGTAGCGCTCGGCGGCGGCGAGGCCCGCCTGCAGAAGCAGCACGACCAGGGCAAGCTGACCGCGCGTGAGCGGATCGAGGCGCTGATCGACCCAGGCACGTTCCAGGAGACGGGCATGTTCGCCCGGCACCAGTCGACGTACTTCGGGCTCGACAAGGCCGACTACCCCGCCGACGGCGTCGTCACCGGCGAGGGTGCCGTGCTCGGCCGCCCGGTCCACGTGGCCAGCCAGGACTTCACGGTCGCCGGCGGCTCGGCGGGCGAGGTCCACAGCGACAAGGTCGTCGCGATGATGAAGGCGAGCCTGACGACCGGCACGCCGTTCGTGTTCATCAACGACTCGGGCGGCGCCCGGGTCCAGGAGGGCATCGGCTCGCTGGCCGGCTACGGCCGGGTGTTCTACAGCAACGTGCTGCTCTCCGGCGTGGTGCCGCAGATCGCGATCATCGCGGGGCCGTGCGCGGGCGGGGCGGCGTACTCCCCGGCGCTGACCGACTTCATCATCCAGACCCGCAAGGCCCACATGTTCATCACCGGGCCGAACGTGATCGCGCAGGTCACCGGCGAGCAGGTCTCCTCCGACGCGCTCGGCGGCGCGGACGCGCACATGAGCCGCTCCGGTGTCGTCCACTTCGTGGCCGACGACGACGAGCAGGCGGTGCTGATCACCAAGAAGCTGCTCAGCTTCCTGCCGCAGAACAACACCGAGGACCCGCCGATCGTCGACCCCGACGACACGATCGAGCCGGACCTGGAGCTGCCGAAGCTGGTGCCGGTCTCGGACAAGAAGGGGTACGACGTGCGCGAGGTGATCGCGCGGATCGTCGACCGCGCGGACTTCCTCGAGGTGCAGGCGGGCTACGCGCAGAACATCGTGATCGGCTTCGGCCGGATCACCGGGCGCACGGTCGGCATCGTCGCCAACCAGCCCAGCGTGATCTCCGGCGTGCTCGACATCAACGCCTCCGACAAGAGCTCGTGGTTCGTCCGGTTCTGCAACGCCTTCAACATCCCGCTGGTGACCCTGGTCGACGTGCCGGGCTTCCTGCCCGGTGTCGCGCAGGAGCACGGCGGCATCATCCGCCACGGCGCCAAGCTGCTCTACGCGTACTCCGCGGCGACGGTCCCGAAGATCACCGTGGTGCTGCGCAAGGCCTACGGCGGTGCGTACGTCGCGATGTGCTCGAAGGACCTGGGCGCCGACAAGGTGTTCGCCTGGCCGACCGCGGAGATCGCGGTGATGGGGGCAGAGGGCGCGGCCGAGATCGTGTTCCGGCGCGAGATCGCCGAGGCCGAGGACCCCGAGGCCCGGCGCGCGGAGCTGGTCGACGAGTACCGCTCGACGTTCTCCACGCCGTACGTCGCGGCCGGCCGCGGCCTGGTCGACGACATCATCGACCCGTGCTGCACCCGGGCGCACATCTCACGGGCCCTGGAGATGCTGGCCAGCAAGCGTGAGCTGCGGCCGGCCAAGAAGCACGGGCTGGGCCCGACGTGAGCGGCAGCGGCCTGGAGAGCGGCATGGAGCAGGAGCTGCTCGCGGCGGTCCGCGAGCTCACCGAGCGGGTGGCGGCCCTCGAGGCCGAGGTCGCCGCCGTCCGGACGCGGCAGGAGGAGGAGATCCCCGAGGAGGTCGTGCTCGCGATCTCCGCCGCGGTGGCCTCGTTCCTGGGCCACCGCGCCAAGGTCAAGCAGGTGCACTACCGGACCGGTCAGGCATGGGCCCAGCAGGGCCGCGTGGCGGTGCAGGGTCACCGGATCATCCATGGTGCCCGGTGACGGGGCCGGTCAAGGCGAAGGTGAGGACATGCAGCTCAAGGTGACCGTGAACGGCCAGGTCTACGAGGTCGAGGTCGAGGTCGAGGAGGAGCGGCCGCCCACGATCGGCATCTTCATGGCCGGAGGGACCTTCTCCGCGCCCACCGCCGCGCCCGTCAACGGGTCCGCGCCCGCGGCCGACGGCGAGGGCGTGCGCGCCCCGCTGGCCGGCACCGTGGCCCGGATCCCGGTCGAGGAGGGCCAGGAGATCGAGGCCGGCGCCGTGCTGGTGGTCCTCGAGGCGATGAAGATGGAGACCGAGATCACCGCGCCCGCGGCCGGCACCGTCGGCAGCATCCTGGTCCAGCCCGGCGACGCCGTCAGCGGCGGCCAGCTGCTGGTCGAGCTCGCCTGAGCCGACCCGGGGTTGGTTTCCCCGGGTACCCGGGGAAACCAGTACTGTTCGGCCGAAACTTCGGCCTAACAGTGCAGGTATTGCCCGTCCGCGGTCGCGGGCCGCGCGGTCACTGGCTACGGCGTCCCGGTGAAGTACGGCGAGAACGTCCACGTCTTCTTCAGCAAGGAGGCGTACTCCGGGCTGAACTTGGTGCCGCCCTCGCCCTGGTCGGGCAGCCAGGGCCGGCTGATCCACAGGTAGGCGTCGACGTACCGCGCGGCGATCCGCCCGGCGGTGGCACCCAGCCCCCAGGCGCGGTTGTTCACGTCGGTGGTCGGCGGCACGCCGAGGGCGGTGCACGGCGTCTTCTGGTCCAAGGTCTGGCACGGCGGGACCTCGCCGGGCTGGGTGTAGTTCGGCGTCTGCCCGCCCTGCGGGTTGATCTCGCTGCCGTGGAAGGGCTGCCCGTTGTCGCTGGTCTCCAGCACGGCGTGCTTGTCCTTCAGCCCCATGCGGGCCAGCGCCTCGGAGACCTTCTTCGCGAAGACGATCTCGCGCTCGAGGTAGTTCTTGTGCGAGACGTTGAGCGAGAAGCCGCGGGCGTACTGCACACCGCTGAGCCGGAGGTACTTCGCGACCGCGGCGACGTCACCGCGGGCCCAGTCCTCCGAGCCCATGTCCAGGTAGACGGTCGCGCGCGGCTGGGCTGCCAGGGTCTGCACGGTCCAGGCCAGCATCCGCGCCGGCAGCAGCGCCTTCTTGCGACCGACCTTCCCGACCCACGCCTCGAACGCCTTCTTCACGAAGTAGCCGTCCGGCTGGACGATCACCGCGACCCGGCTGGAGCCGATGCCCTGCGCGAGGTTGGTGACATAGCGGCGGTACGACGCCTGCTCGGCCGGCGTCGGCAGCCGCTGGTCGATGCGCGCCTCGCCCTCCCACGGGAACATCCGGAACAGCGTCATCAGCGCGAGCCTCTCCGGGTCGCCGGCCTGGGCACTCGCGATGTAGGTCTCGACCTTCCTGGTGACCTCGTCGTCGCCGATCCAGCGCCCGAAGTAGGTGGCCTTCTCGATCATCGCGAACAGCGCCAGCTCGTCCTGCTGCGCGGCGCCGAGCTTGCTCCAGCCGATGTAGGCCTGGTCCTGCAGCCCGGTGTAGACCCCCCACTCCCGGCCGGCGAGCGGGTTCGAGGGGTTCGCCGTCTGCGCCGTGGTGACCGGCGCGATGTAGAGGGTCTGCTCGGTGTACGCCGCCTCGCCCAGCTCCGCTCGCACCGCGATCTCGTAGGTGTGGCCCAGCACCAGGTCGGCGTCGTCGGTCGTGATCGTGTACGACGTGGTCACGGGCAGGACGGTGCCCACCAGCCGGCCGTCGAGCAGGATCTCGTAGGCCAGGGCGGGGGGCAGCCCGGCGGGCGCCTCCCACGTCACCGAGATCGCGTTGCGGCCCGGGACGACGGTCGTGTGCAGGTGCTGCGGAGGACCGGCCGTGGGCGGCAGGATCCCGGCCCGGTGGCCGGGCTCCCGGTCGCGGTCCGCCGTGGCCGCCGGAGCGACGCCGAGGAGGGTGGCTGCGCAGGCAGCGGTGAGAGCGACCCCGAGGACTCGGGCGAGCCGAGCGTGCATGGCTGCAGCGTAGGGCTCCGAGGCCCAACCGCGCGCTGGTTTGCGGGCCCGGGTTTCGGAGGAAGGCCCCGGGCAGGGATCGGCACGGCAGGACAGGGATGGCAGCGACGGCCGCCGGCGGCGCGCCTCGCACCCGGGAACGCCGGCCCGCCCGTCAGCAGGGCGGGCGGCACCGAGACGAGCACCGCCCACCCCGAGGTCCGCACGCGCCGACCCCAGCGGCCGCGGAACCCGCCGTCGGTCGCGCGAGACGTCATGCGGAGGGTGTCACCCGTCGCTCTGTCCGTACGACGTCCGGCGACCCACCGGCCGGCCGGCCGCCGACCGCAACCACCCATCCCCGCGGGACCCGGCCCCGGCCCGGTCGTTGTCCACAGGCAGCGGCGCCGGCGGGTTTGGCGGGGGCGCCGATCAGGAAGACTCACCGCCAAGGAACCATCTCGGGGAACGCGATGTCACTGACCCATCCGTCGGCGCACCCGGCGCCACACCTGTCGACACACCCGGCAGCCCGGCGTACGGCGAACGCGCACGAGGAGCTCGTCGAGCAGCTCGACCTGCACGTGCGGGAGGTGGTGCGCCGCGAGGCCGTGGACCCGCAGCGTGAGGCCGACCTGGTCCGGCGGATCGCCGAGTCGGTGGTCCGCGAGCACGACGACCGCAGCCTCACCGGTGCGGTCGCGCCGGTGCCCGACGTCGACTCGATGGTCGGCGAGCTGGTCGCCCGGGTCTCCGGCTTCGGGCCGCTCCAGCCGTTCCTCGACGACCCCACGGTCGAGGAGGTCTGGATCAACGACCCGAGCCGGGTCTTCGTGGCCCGCAACGGTCGCCACGAGCTCACCACGCTGGTGCTCACCTCCGCGCAGGTGCAGGAGCTGGTCGAGCGGATGCTGAAGAGCAGCGGCCGGCGGATCGACATCAGCCAGCCGTTCGTGGACGCGATGCTGCCGGAGGGGCACCGGCTGCACGTGGTCCTGGAGGGGATCAGCCGCGGCTTCTCGGCGGTCAACATCCGCAAGTTCGTGCTGCGCGCGGCGCGGCTGCGCGACCTGGTCGAGCTCGGCAGCCTCACGCCGGCCGCGGCCGGCTTCCTCGAGGCCTCGGTCCGGGCCGGCCTGAACGTGCTGGTCGCCGGCGGCACCCAGGCCGGCAAGACCACGATGCTCAACTGCCTGGCGGCGGCGATCCCGGGCGGTGACCGGGTGGTCTCGGCGGAGGAGGTCTTCGAGCTGCGCTTCCCGCACCCCGACTGGGTGCCGCTGCAGACCCGCCAGTCGGGTCTCGAGGGCACCGGCGAGATCCGGCTGCGCGACCTGGTCAAGGAGAGCCTGCGGATGCGGCCGAGCCGGATCATCGTCGGCGAGGTCCGGGCCGAGGAGTGTCTGGACCTGCTGCTCGCCCTCAACGCCGGGCTCCCGGGCATGTGCACGATCCACGCCAACAGCGCCCGGGAGGCGCTGGTGAAGATGTGCACGCTGCCGCTGCTCGCCGGGGAGAACATCTCGGCGCGGTTCGTGGTGCCGACCGTGGCGGCGAGCGTCGACCTGGTCGTCCACCTCGGCGTCGACGAGCACGGCGTACGCCGGGTCAACGAGATCGTCGGCGTGCCGGGCCGGGTCGAGAGCGACGTGATCGAGGTCGAGCCCGTCTTCGAGCGCCGCGGGGCCGACCTGCGGCGCACCGGCGGGATGCCCCCGCACCCCGAGCGCTACGAACGGCTCGGCATCGACGTCCACCGGATGCTGGCCGAGGGGGCGTGATGGGCGCGCTCGTCGGGCTCGGGGTCGGCGTCGGGCTGATGCTCGTCTGGAGCGCGTTCGCACTGCCGCGGGGCACCCGCGCGACGCCCGCGCGCGGCGGCCGGGCCGGCGAGCTGCTGGCCCGGGCCGGACTCGGACAGGTCTCGGTCACCGGCTTCGTCGTGCTCTGTGCCGTGTGCGCTGCGGTCACCGCGGTCGTCCTGCAGGCGGTCTCCGGCACCCCGCCGGTCGCGGTCACGTTCGGGCTGATGGGGGCCTGGGCGCCGGTCGCGATCGTCTCGGGTCGCGCCCGGCGCCGCCAGCGAGAGCTCGCCGAGGTGTGGCCCGAGGCGGTCGACAACCTCACCTCCGCGGTGCGCGCGGGGATGTCGCTGCCCGACGCGCTCACCGCTCTCGGCACCCGTGGACCCGAGCCGCTGCGCGACGCCTTCGACCAGTTCGCCCTCGACTACCAGGTGACCGGCCGGTTCGGTGAGTGCCTGGACCGGCTCAAGGAGCGCCTCGCCGACCCGGTCGGCGACCGGGTCGTGGAAGGTCTGCGGGTCGCCCGCGAAGTCGGTGGCGGCGAGCTCGGCCGGCTGCTGCGCGACCTCTCGTCGTACCTGCGCGACGACGCCCGCACCCGCTCCGAGATGGAGGCGCGCCAGGCGTGGACGGTCAACGGCGCTCGCCTGGCCGTGGCGTCCCCGTGGCTGGTCCTGCTGTTCATGTCCTTCCAGTCCGAGGTGATCCACCGCTACGCCTCACCCGGCGGCGTCCTGGTGCTCGCCGTCGGCGCGGGTGCCTGCGTGGTCGCCTACCGCCTGATGATGCGCATCGGGCGGCTCCCCATCGAGCGGCGGATCCTGTCATGACACCCGCGGTGTGGGGTGCGCTGCTGGGCGCCACGGTCGGCGCCGGACTGCTGCTCGTGGCGGCGCGGGTGCGGGTGATCCGTCGACCCCAGCTCGCGGTGCGGGTGCTGCCCTACGTCCGCGACCTCCCGCAGGTCGGCCGCACGCCGCAGCTGCGGGTCGCCTCGTCCTCGCCGACCTCCGCGGCCGCCGGTGTGTTCGGGCCGGTGCTGCGCTCGGCCGCCGACGCCGTCGAGCGGGTCCTCGGTGGTGCCACGTCCGTACGCCGTCGGCTGCAGCGCGCCGCCCTCGACAAGACCGTCCACGAGCTCCGCATCGAGCAGGTCCTCTGGGGCGTCGTCGGCTTCGCCATCGCCGCGGCGTGGGGCGTGTTGCGGATGCTCACCCAGCCCGGGTCCGCGGTGTCGTCGCTGCTGGCCTGCGGGGTGGCGTTCGTCGTCGGCGTGCTGGCCCGGGACACCTACCTGACCAGCCAGGTGCGCAACCGCGAGCGCCGGATCCTGGCGGAGTTCCCGACCGTGGCCGAGCTGCTCGCGCTCGCGGTCGCCGCCGGAGAGGGGCCGGTCGCCGCCCTGGACCGCGTCGTACGCCGCAGCGGCGGCGAGCTCTCCGCCGACCTGGGCCGGGTCCTGGCCGAGATCCGCACCGGCGAGCCGGTGGCGGCGGCGTTCGACGCGATGGCGTCGGCGACCGGCCTCCCGCTGGTGGCCCGGTTCGCCCAGGGCATCGCGGTCGCGGTGGAGCGGGGCACGCCGCTCGCCGACGTGCTGCACGCCCAGGCCGCCGACGTCCGCGAGGCCGGGCGCCGGGAGCTGATCGAGACCGCCGCCCGCAAGGAGGTCTTCATGATGGTGCCGGTCGTGTTCCTGGTCCTGCCCATCACCGTGCTCTTCGCCTTCTGGCCCGGCGTCGTCGGGCTGCACCTGACCACCCCCTGATCGCCCCCTGATCACCCAGACCCTCGACGCCCTTCGGAGAACGGAAGAACCATGGAACACATCTCGCTCGCGATCACTCGGCTCTCCCTGGCGCTCGGCCTGGTGCTCGGAGCGCCTCGGGTCCGCGACGAGCGCGGCGACGTGCCCGGCTGGGTGATGATCACGGTGATGACCGCCGGCCTCGTGGTCGCGATCACCGCCGTCGCCCAGCCGCAGCTGAAGTCGATGCTCGACTCGGCGCTCAACCAGGTGAAGTAGTGCCTCGTCGCGACCGGCGCGGCTCCGCGGTCGTGGACTTCGTGCTCGTGCTCGTCGTACTGGTCCCGATCTTCCTCGGCATCCTCCAGGTGGCCCTGGTGCTCCTGGTGCGCAACACCCTGGCCTCGGCGGCGTCCGAGGGGGCGCGGTACGCCGCCACCCTGGACCGGGGGCCGGCCGACGGCGTGGCCCGCACCCGCCGGCAGATCGACGGCGCGATCTCGGGTCGCTTCGCGCGCGACGTCTCGGCCCACCCCGCGACCGTCGACGGCGCACCGGGCGTGGAGGTGGTCGTCCACGCCACCGTGCCGGCGCTGGGCCTCGGCGGGCCCGGCATCTCCCTGACCGTGACCGGGCACGCCGTCGAGGAGCAACGACCGTGACCCGGCGGCTCGCCCGGCGCCGGGGCGAGGACGGCAGTGCCCTGGTCGAGCTGACCTGGCTCGGCATCCTGCTCCTGGTGCCGCTGGTGTGGATCGTCGTCTCGGTGTTCGAGGTGCAGCGCGGTGCCTTCGCGGTCAGCGGCGCCGCCCGCGCCGCGGGGCGTGCCTACGCGCTCGCGCCGACCGACGCGGAGGGCTACGCCCGCGCCCGGGCGGTGGCCCGGCAGGCCCTCGCCGACCAGGGCGTGCACGGCGTTCCGCTCGACGTGCGGATCACCTGCTCGCCGTACCCGCACGACTGCCACGCCGGCACGTCGGTGATCACGGTGGTGGTGTCCTCGCGGGTGGATCTGCCCCTGCTGCCCGCCTTCTTCGGGGGCGGGGCGCCGAGCTTCGCGCTGGACGCCACGCACGCGGTGCCGATCGGGCAGTTCCAGGAGGTCGGCCGTGCCGCGCCATGACGGACGCCGTGACCGCACGGAGGCCGGCCAGGCCACGCTGATGATCGTCGGCTTCGCGTTCGTGCTGGCGATGGGCGTCGCGCTGGTCGTCGACGCGTCCGCGGCGTACCTCCAGCGCCAGGGCCTGGACACCGTCGCCGACGGTGCGGCGCTGCGCGGGGCCGACCTGGGCGCGACCGGGCGCGAGGTCTACGCCGGGGGAGTGCCGGCCGACCGGCTGGAGCTGACGGCCGGCGCGGTCCGGGCGTCGGTCCACGACTACCTGGTCTCCTCCGGCGCGTACGCGTCCTATCCCGGGCTGAGCTTCGCCGTCCACGTCGACCGCGCCACCTCGAGCGTGACGGTGCACGTGCGCGCGCCGCTGGACCTGCCGCTCACCGTGCCCGGCTCGCCCGAGACCGCCACCATCGGTGCGTCCGGGTCGGCCGTCGTCGTCGCGGAGCGGTGAGCCGCCCGGGGCCACAACGGGGGGCAGTCCGCCCCTCGGCGGCGTGTCGCCGCGCCGGAGCGCTTCCGAACTGCCCCGCCGGGTGGCCTGTGGAGAAGGGGGGAACGCCGCGGGGGCGCCTCAGCCGGCCGAGGCCACGAACCCCAGGCGGTAGGGGTCGCGGCCGCCGAGGTTGGGCTCGATCCACGAGGTGAACGCCAGCCCGCCGGGAGTGTCGGACCCGGTGATCGACCACAGGCGGCTGCCCCAGCCGTCGGTGGGGTCGGGGGCGACCGCACCGGTCGTGGCGTCGATGAAACGGTGCGAGGCGCCGTCGACCCGGAGCAGGCTGCCGAGCGGCGTGACCCGCAGCAGCACCCGGTTGCCGGTGAACGGCTCCGGGGCGAAGGCCGGGTCGCGGCGCGACCGGGCGTCGAGCAGCGCCAGGCCCGGGCTGGCGAAGTCCGAGCCCTGGTAGACCCGGGTGAAGAGGCCGGCGGCGTACAGCGAGTCGCCGTCGCCCGCGATGTCGTAGACCGGGCCGTCGATCTTGGGGTCGAACCAGCCGCGGCGCTTGCCGGTGGTCGCGTCCACCCGGAGGATCGCGGTGTCGCGGGCCGGGTCGGCCTTGAAGCTGCCGGCGGCGACCAGGTCCCCGCCCACGCTGCCGAGCTCGGTGACGTAGCCGCGCAGCGGCAGCCGGTACGACGCGACCCGCTTGCCCGTCGGGCCGTACACGTCGACCTGGTTGCGCGGGAACCGGACGTCGCTCTCCAACCGGCGGGCGACGTAGAGCCGGTCGCCGATCGTGGTGACGCCGGTGAGGTCGCGCACCCGCAGCGACCTCCCGGGCAGCGCCGCCCCGGTCTCGGCGTCGAGAGCCCGCACCGGCCAGGTGTAGTGGGAGTAGAAGTGGTGGCTCGCCGCCGCCGCGCGCGAGGGGTCGTAGCCCATGAAGTGGGTGTTGGCGACGAACAGCACTCCGTCGCCCGGCACCAGGTCGCCGTACGCGCGCCGCCCGACCGCGAAGCCCGGTACCGGCGCCAGCGTCTCGGCGTCGAGCGCGGCGATGCCCCCGGTGCGCACGAAGTCGGTCATGTAGAAGTGCCCGCCGACGTACGCCTTGCCCCCGGAGAGCTCGACCGCGTTGACCTGCAGGTCGTACGACGGCACCGCGGGGCCGGTCGGCGCGCCCGTGTCGGCGTCCAGCACGGCCAGGCCGCCCACGGGCTCGCCGGCCACCGAGGTGAAGCTGCCCGCGGCCCAGAGCCGGTCGCCGTCGATCGCGAGGTCGTAGACGCCCGCGGCCACGCCGACCGCGTTGCGTCGCGCCGGGATCGCCGGAGCGAACCCGGGGTCGGCGGCACCCGTGGCGGGGTCCAGCGCGACCAGGCGGCCCGCGGCCAGGTCGCCGCCCACGTAGAGGGTGTCCCCGGTGTAGAGCAGCGCGTGCACCCGGCGGTCCGAGGGCGGGCCCGCCCCGAGTCCGGGGTCGAAGCCCGGGTCGGCCGCCCCGGTGGACGCGTCGAGGGCGACCAGGCCGTCGCCGCCGACGTAGAGCCGGTCGCCGCCCAGCGTCATCGCCCGGACCGGCTCCTCGGCGACGGCGTCGAAGCCGGCCACCGGCCCGCCGGTGACCGGGTCCACCGCGGAGACGCTCCCCGCGGCGACGAACAGCCGCGCCGAGCGGTCGCCCGCCGCCGGGGCGAGCACCAGCTCGGTGACCCGCCGGTCCTGGGGCGCGTCGAAGTCGGACACGGCGCCGTCGTCGGTGGCGACGGCCGCCAGGTGGTGGCGGGCCACCCCCTCGACGGCCTCGAACAACCCGCCGACGTAGAGGGTGTCGCCGCCGAGCGCCAGCGCGCTGACCAGGCCGTCGGCGACCGGGAGGAAGCCGGTGTCGAGGCTGCCGTCCGCGAGCACGTGCGCCAGCCCGCCGGCCGGGTGGCCGCCGATCCGGGTGAAGTCACCGCCGAGGTACCAGCCGCCCGACCCGTCGGCGAGCGCGACCGAGACCTGGCCGTCGGCGATCGCCGGGCTCGCGACGCCGGATCCCGTGGCGGCGTCGAGCACGGCGCCGGGCCCGGCGTACCGACCGACGGTGGAGAACCAGCCGTGGGCGTAGACCCGGTCACCGGCGCGCACCAGCTGCTCGATCCGCTCGTCGGCCACGATCGCACCCGCCGGCAGGTCGTCGGTCGTCACGACCGCGGCCCGGCCTGCGGGCACGCTCGCCGAGCCCGTGGCGGGACCGTTCGCCGGACCGCTCGCTGGGTCGTTCGCCGGACCGCTCGCTGGGTCGTTCGCCGGACCGCTCGCGTCGGCGACGCCGAGCCCGAGGGCGGCCACCAGGGCGAGCACGAGCGGGAGGGCGAGCGCGAGCCGGCGGCGTGGGGGCATTCGCGGACGGTAATTCGACATCACCCCATCGGGTGGGTTTACCGTGGGGATTGGCCCAGACGGTCTAGCCCATGATCCGGGAGTGATGCATGACCGACCGACGCCGCTCGATCCGCACCGCCCTGGTGGCCTGCGTCGCGAGCGTGACGATGACCGCCGGCACCCTCGCCGCGGCCGTCACCCTCGCCCCGCCCGCCCACGCGCAGCTGGCGGCGCTGGAGTACCAGGCCGAGGCGTTCACCGTGACCAACGTCCAGCGGCTGCAGCACGCGCGGGTCCCGCTCCGGCACCACGCCTGCGTGCAGAAGTGGGCCGTGCGCCAGGCGCGCAAGATGGCCCGCCAGGAGCGGATGTTCCACCAGGACCTCGCCCGGGTGGCCAAGGACTGCCACCTCTCGCTCGCGGGGGAGAATGTCGCCTACGGCTACCCCACCGGCCGCTCCGTGGTCCTCGACGGCTGGATGAAGTCCACGGGCCACCGCGCCAACATCCTGAAGCGGGGCTACCGGCTGATGGGCATCGGCGCGCGCCGGGCCGGCGGCACCTGGTACGTCGCGCAGGTGTTCGGCCGCAAGGCCCGCTGACCCGCCGGCAGTGCCGCGCGGGGCCGCGCGGGGCCGATCAGCGCTGGGCCGGGTCGCTCACCGTGACGTTGCCCGGGGGCGGGTCGGTGGTGCTGGCCAGCTCGGCGGCCGACACCAGTACGACCGCCAGCAGCCCGAGGCCCGCGATCGCGCCCGCGATGCGCGCGCCGTAGCGCCGCAGGGCGGGGGTCGGACGGACCTCGATGATCATGGTGGGCTCCCCGAAGAGCTGGTCGGCGGACTTGAAGAGAGACGGGTGGCGCCGCCCGAGCAGCGCCTGGGCGCCACGGTTCCACCCCCGCAGCCGGCGCGGACCGGAACGGTGCCTCATCTCCGTGCGCTGCACAAACCTGCAGAACCCCGCAGAACCCGACCGCCGGGCCGCGACACCGGGGCACCCGTTGGGTTAGGTTCCCCTGGTGTCCGGGGTGGTAGGGGACGAGGTGGGCCAGGATCCGGGTGGATCGGCTCGGCGTCCGACGATCGTGATCGTCGACGACGCCGCCGACGTCCGCGCGCTGGTGCGCAGCCGGCTGCGGGTCTCCGGGCGACTCGACGTCGTCGGCGAGGGCGCGACGGGCGTCGAGGCGGTCGAGGCGGTACGCCGGCACCGGCCGGACCTGCTGCTGCTCGACGTGTCGATGCCGCAGATGGACGGCCTGGTCGCGTTGCCCCAGGTCCTCGAGGCCTCGCCGGGAACCCGGGTCGCGATGTACAGCGGGTTCTCCGAGGACGGCCTGGCCCACCGGGCCATCGAGCTGGGGGCCGCCGCGTTCCTGGAGAAGTCCACCCCGCTGGACGTCCTCGTGGACCGGTTGCTGGCCCTGCTGGACGCCGACCCCGAGGCCCCGGCGCCCGGGGAGGAGGACCGCACCGTCCTGCGCGAGCACCAGGAGCGGTTCCGCGAGGTCTTCGACGACGCGGCCATCGGGATGGCCACGGTGACCCTGGCCGGTCAGGTGGTCCGCGCCAACGGCGCACTGGCCGCCCTCCTGGGCCGCGACGCCGACGGCCTGGTCGGGCTGCCGTACGCCGACCTCACCGCAGGTCGCGCCGACCTCGTGGACGACGCCCTCGCCGAGATCCTCGACGGCCGCAGCCGGGTCGTGCAGATCGAGCACGACGTCACCGGCGTGACCCCGCCGCGCCGGGTGCTGGCGACGGTCGCCCCGGTGCTCGACAGCGGCGAGCGGCCCCTCTACCTGTTCTGGCAGGTGCAGGACGTCACTGCGCAGCGCCAGGCCGAGGAGGAGCTGCGCCGCAGCGAGACCCGGTTCCGGCTGCTGGTCGAGAACGTCGAGGACTACGCCATCTTCATGCTCTCGCCCGAGGGGCTCGTGGAGAGCTGGAACGCGGGTGCCCAGCGGATCAAGGGCTACACCGAGAGCGAGATCGTCGGCCGGCACTTCCGCACGTTCTACCCGCCCGAGCTGCAGGAATCCCGGCACCCCGAGCACGAGCTCGAGCTCGCGCTGCGCGACGGCCACTACGAGGAGGAGGGGTGGCGGGTCCGCAAGGACGGTGGCCGGTTCTGGGCCAACGTGCTGATCACCGCCGTCCACGACCAGGCCGGCCGACACATCGGCTTCGCGAAGATCACCCGGGACACGACCGAGCGGCGGGTGATGCTCGAGAACGCCGAGGCGGCCGCCGGGGCGCTCGCCGAGGCGAACGCCCAGCTCCAGCAGGCGGCCGAGGACCAGGCCCACTTCCTGGCCGTGACCGCACACGAGCTGCGCACCCCGGTGGGCGTCCTCGCCGGCACCGCCGAGATGCTGGCCGAGCATGCGGCGGAGCTCGACGCCGAGGAGCGGCGCGAGCTGCTCGCGGGCATGGGCTCGAGCGCCGCCCGGCTGCGGCGGCTGCTCGCCGACCTGCTGACCGCCTCCCGCCTGCAGGCCAGTGCGCTCGAGCTCGAGGTCGAGACCCTCGACGTCGGCGCCCTCGTCGCCGCCGCAGCCGCGGCCGCCCGCCGCGCCCACCCCGGCGCGGAGGTCGAGGCCACCGCCGAGCCCGGGCTGCTGGTCGAGGGCGACCGCGACCGGCTCGGGCAGGCGGTCGACAACCTGGTCGCCAACGCGCTGCGCCACGGGAGCCCGCCCGTCCAGGTCTCGGCCCGGGCCGCCGAGGCCGACCCGGGCACCGTCGAGATCGAGGTCCGCGACGCCGGGCCGGGGGTCAGCGAGGAGATGCGCGAGCGGCTCTTCGGCCGGTTCGCGACCGGCCGCAGCGGCGGTGGGACGGGGCTCGGGCTCTACATCGTGCGCCAGCTGGCCCGCTCCCACGACGGGGACGCGGCGTACCGTCCCGACGGCGGAGGCGGGTCCGCCGGGGGGTCGTTCGTGCTCACCCTGCCCCGGGCGGGCGCCGATGCGGTCCGCTGAACGGGGGTCGACGCACCCGGCGACGCGCGGCGCGGACCGGTCCCGGGTGCGTGCCACGGGCGGCTCGAGCGCCTACGCTTCCACCGTGCCCATCCGCGTCCTCCTGGTGGACGATGTCGTTGAGGTACGCCGGCTGGTCCGCACCTCGCTCCGTTTCCGGGGCGGTTTCGAGGTGGTGGGTGAGGCGGCGGACGGTATCGGGGCCGTTCGGCTCGCCGGACAGCTGCGTCCCGACGTCGTCGTTCTCGACCTCGGCCTGCCCGACATCGCCGGGCGCGAGGTCCTCACCCGCGTGCGCGAGGCCTCGCCGGTATCCAAGGTCGTCGTGTTCTCCGGGCTGGAGACCGCCGACCGTGCCTGGATCCGCGCCCACACCGAGGGGTTCGTCCTCAAGGACGCGGACCTCGGCTACCTCATCGACCTGCTGGAGTCGGTGGGCGGCAGCGCGGACACCCGGGCCACGATCGACCTCCCGGACGACCTGCGCAGCGTCAGCGTCGCCCGGCGCTTCGTCCGCGACAAGCTGGCCGAGTGGGGGGTCGACGGCCCGGTCGACGACGCGCTGCTGGTGACCAGCGAGCTGGCCGCCAACGCGCTGACCCACGCCCGCTCCTCCTACCGGCTCCGGCTCTCCGTCAGCGACCGGGCCCTGCGGATCGAGGTCGCCGACGCCGGTGTCGGTACGCCGGAGCCGCAGCCGCTCACCGAGACCGAGGAGCACGGCCGCGGCCTGCACCTGGTCGGCGCCCTGGCGGCGTCGTGGGGGATGGAGGCCGCGGGCACCGGGAAGCGGGTCTGGGCCGAGCTCCCGCTGTCCGTCGCGGTCGCCGAGTAGGCCCGCACCGCACCGCACCGTAACCTTGGTCCTTGTGGCAGGACCGGACTACGACACAGAGATCAAGCAGCTCCAGGCGACGATGCACACCATCGAGCAGGTGCTCGACCTGGGGGCGATGCGCGTCGAGATCGCCGACCTCGGCGAACAGGTCGCCGCACCCGACCTCTGGGACGACCAGGCCAACGCGACCCGGGTGACCGGCCGGCTCTCCGCGCTCCAGGGCGAGCTGGACCGCTTCACGGGCCTGCACGACCGGATCGAGGACCTCGCGATCATGGTGGAGATGGCCCAGGAGGAGGGCGACGCCGACGCGCTGGCCGACGTCGACGCCGAGCTGGCCCGCCTGAAGAAGTCCGTCGAGGGCCTCGAGGTGCGCACCCTGCTCTCCGGCGAGTACGACGCCCGCGAGGCGATCGTGTCGATCCGCTCGGGCGCCGGCGGCGTCGACGCGGCCGACTTCGCCGAGATGCTGATGCGGATGTACACGCGCTGGGCCGAGCAGCACAAGTACCCCGTCGAGGTCTACGACGTCTCCTACGCCGAGGAGGCCGGCATCAAGTCGGCCGAGTTCGCGATCCACGCGCCGTACGCCTACGGCACCCTGTCCGTCGAGGCGGGCACCCACCGCCTGGTCCGGATCAGCCCGTTCGACAACCAGGGCCGCCGCCAGACGTCGTTCGCCGCCGTCGAGGTGGTGCCGGTGCTCGAGCAGACCGACGAGATCGAGATCGACGAGAACGACGTCCGCACCGACGTCTTCCGCTCCGGCGGCCCCGGCGGCCAGTCGGTCAACACCACCGACTCCGCCGTCCGCCTGACCCACCTCCCGACCGGCATCGTGGTCAGCTGCCAGAACGAGAAGTCCCAGCTGCAGAACAAGGCCTCGGCCATGGTGGTCCTCAAGGCCAAGCTGCTGGCCAAGAAGAAGGCCGAGGAGGCCGCGCTCAAGAAGGACCTGAAGGGCGACGTCGCCGCGGCCTGGGGCGACCAGATGCGCAACTACGTGCTGAACCCGTACCAGATGGTCAAGGACCTGCGCACCGGCTACGAGGTCGGCAACCCCCAGTCGGTCTTCGACGGCGACGTGGACGACTTCATCGAGGCCGGCATCCGGTGGCGCCGCGGCGCCGAGAAGGCCGCCGCCAACTGAGGTCCGCGTCGCACCTGACGGATCTGTCGCGAGATCGCCAGATCCGGGACAGATATGTCAGGTGCGCGGCCGCTGCCGGATTGTCAGAACCTGTTCTAGGGTCGGCCCATGCGGCGTGACCACTGGAAGAGGCGCAACGACTCGCTCGACCCGGAGACCGACTTCGTCGAGATCTACCGCAACGTCGTGATGTACGAGTTCCCCTGGGACATGAACCAGGCGCTCAGCTTCGCGCTGTTCCGCACCTACGCCGTGCCCGGCATCGGTCGGCTGCTCGAGGAGACCGGGGCGTTCACCGAGCAGGTGCAGAAGCGGTACGACGACACCGCGCTGCTGCTCGAGCCGCCGACCCGGCTGGGCTTCGAGCACCCGGAGTCGCGGGCCGCGATCCGCCGGATCAACACCATGCATCGTGCCTACGACATCCCCGACCACGAGTTCCGCTACGTCCTCTCGACGTTCGTGGTCGTCCCGAAGCGCTGGCTCGACGACTACGGCAAGCGCCCGCTGACGCCGACCGAGCTCGAGGCGTCGGTGCGGTACTTCCGCACGCTCGGGCGGCACATGAACATCCGTGACGTGCCGGAGACCTACGCCGGGTTCGAGGAGCTGATGGACTCCTACGAGGCCGAGCACTTCGCGTACGACGAGGGCGCCCGGCGGGTCGCCGACGCGACGCTGGCGCTGATGCAGACGTTCTACGCCCCACCGGTGCGCCGGCCGGCCCGGCTGTTCGCCCGCGCGCTGATGGACCAGCCGCTGCGCGAGGCGTTCCGGTACGGCGCGCCGCCGGTGGCCGTCCAGCGCGCCAGCCGCGCCGCGCTGCGGGCCCGGGGCCTGGCGCTGCGCGCCTTCCCGGCCCGGCGCTCGCCGAAGCGGATCGAGGACATCTCCTGGATCCGCAGCTACCCCGACGGCTACCGGATCGAGGAGCTCGGCACCTTCCCGGTGCCCGGCGTCGCGGGCTGCCCGGTCCGCCACGAGCGGGCCACGTCCACGACCTGAGCCGGCCCGGGTCGGTACGACGAGGGCTCAGGCGGCCGCCGCCTGCAGGACCGTCGCGCACCAGCGGCCGGCGCGGTCCAGCGCCTCGGCGGGTGGCACCGGCACGGACCCGGACGTCTCCACCGAGCAGGAGAGCCAGGCGTCGCCGAACAGCCCGTGGAACGCCGTGACCACCCCCGAGCCGCCGGTGCCGCCCGCGCACCGCACCGCCACCCCGAGGGACCCGAAGCGGGGCGCGTCGGCGATCGGCTCGCAGCCCTCGGCCCGCGTGGCCGCGCGCCGCAGGTCCTCGGCCTGGCCGGCGGGCACCGGCGGGGCGAACACCCAGGCGCGGAGCGCCGTACCGTCCGCGGCCCACCGGCAGCCGTACTCGTGGGCGACGTCGGTCAGGTCGGGGGTGAGCGCGGCGCGCTCGCCGTTGGCCCACGCGGTGGCATCGCCGGGAGTCGCGCCGAGCGCCTCCTCGACCGCGGCCGGAGCCACCCGGGCGCAGAAGTCGTCGCGGGCCACCGTGACCGTGTCGGTCGCCACCTCCCCCAACGGGGTGCTGGAGGCCGGCGCCGGGGCGGGCTTCGGCGCTTCGCCCTCGCAGGCGGTCGTGAGCGCCAGGAGGCCGGCGAGCAGGCCGGCCAGCAGGCCCGGCAGTCGGACCGGCAGCCGGACCGGCAGCGGCCCCGCGAGCGGGACCGGCGTCTGAGCGCGCAGATGAGGCACGGGGACAACCTACGACCCTGGGACACGCGTCCCGGGACTCGTTAGGTCCAGGGTCTACGCTCGACTCCCGTGATCCGGTTCGAGAAGGTGGTCAAGACCTACCCAGGCCAGGCGAGCCCCGCGCTCGACCAGGTCTCGGTCGACGTCGACAAGGGCGAGTTCGTCTTCCTGGTCGGCACCTCGGGCTCCGGCAAGTCGACCTTCCTGCGGCTGGTGCTGCGCGAGTACCGCGCCACCTCGGGCCGGATCTACGTCGCCGGCAAGGAGATCAACCGGCTCGCCAGCTGGAAGGTGCCGCGGATGCGCCGCCAGATCGGCACCGTCTTCCAGGACTTCCGGCTGCTGCCCAACAAGACCGTCGCCGAGAACGTCGCGTTCGCGCTCCAGGTGATCGGCCGCTCGCGCTCGGAGATCAGCCGGCTCGTGCCCGAGACCCTGGAGCTGGTCGGCCTCGACGGCAAGGGCGACCGGATGCCGGACGAGCTCTCGGGCGGCGAGCAGCAGCGGGTCGCGATCGCCCGGGCGTTCGTGAACCGGCCGATGATCCTGATCGCCGACGAGCCGACCGGCAACCTCGACCCGACCACCTCGGTCGGCATCATGAAGCTGCTGGACCGGATCAACCGCACCGGCACCACCGTCCTGATGGCCACCCACGACGCCGGGATCGTCGACCAGATGCGCAAGCGCGTCATCGAGCTCGACGACGGCCGGGTCGTGCGCGACCAGGCGCAGGGCATCTACGGCTTCCAGCACTGACCCCGATCACCTTCCCGAGCACCGACCACCGAACGAGGACCTCCACTCCCACATGCAGCTTCGCTACGTCTTCTCCGAGCTCGGCCAGGGCCTGCGCCGCAACCTGTCGATGCACCTGGCGGTGATCCTGACCCTGTTCGTGTCCCTCACGCTCGTGGGGCTGGGGGTGCTGCTCAACCAGCAGGCCACCAAGGCCGCCGACCAGTGGGGCTCGGAGCTGCAGATCACGGCGTTCCTGTGCAAGGCGCGCGACGACAACCCGGCCTGCGCCAGCGAGGTCACCGACGCGCAGAAGGACCGGATCACCAAGGTCATCGAGGAGAACCCGGAGGTCGATGGCTACCGCTTCGAGACGAAGGCGGAGGCGTTCGCGAAGATCAAGGACCTCCTCGGCACCGAGAAGTTCGAGGGGCCGAACCCGGCCGCGACCGCCGACGACATGCCGGAGTCGGTCTGGATCACGCTCAAGGACCCCGACGAGTACGCCGGCATCGAGAGCGCGATCGTCGGCCTCGACGGCGTCTCGAACGTCCGCGACCAGCGCCAGATCGTCGGCCCGGTCCTGCAGGGCCTGCGCGTGATGCAGTGGGGCGCGTTCTGGATCGCCGCGTTCCTGGTGCTGGCGGCGCTGCTCCTGGTGGCGAACACGATCCGGCTCGCGGCCTTCGCGCGGCGCCGCGAGATCGGCATCATGCGCCTGGTCGGCGCGTCGACGCTCTACATCGCGCTGCCGTTCATCATGGAGTCACTGGTGACCGCGGCGATCGCCGTCGGCGTGTCCATCGGCACCCTCGGCGCCTTCATGTGGTTCGCCGTGCACGGGCGGCTGGAGGACCTGGTGGGGTTCATCCCGTGGATCGGGGCCGGAGAGTTCACCGTCGCCGCGATCTGGGTCGCGGTGCTCGGCCCGATCCTGACGCTGCTTCCGACACTCGTGCTGACGCGCAAATACCTCAAAGTCTGATCCGGGCACGTTACCGTCGAGGAGTTCTCTTCCCCGAACACGTGAAGGCAGACCGGTGCGTCTCTTCCCCCGTACCGCACGCCATCGCCTGGCGGCAGCCACCGTGGCCTGCACCCTGGCGATCGGTGCGCTGACCGTTCCCCTCGCGAATGCCGAGCCGAAGGACCTCAAGCACAAGCAGCAGCAGGCCCAGCAGCAGGTCAAGAGCGCCCAGCACGACCTCGATGAGTCCAGCTCCCGGCTGCGCAATGCCCAGGCCGCGGTGGACCGGGCGATCCACGAGCTCGCGACCGCCCGCGGGGAGCTGCAGGCCGCCAGCGCCCGGCTCCAGGCCGCCGAGATCCGCGACCACGAGATGCAGGTCCGCCTCGAGGCCGCCGAGCAGCGCCTCGACGACGCGCAGGCCGACCTCGACGACGGCCAGGCCGCCCTCGACGACCAGCGACTGAAGCTGACCGACACGGTCACCGACATCTACGAGCAGGGTGACCCGCAGCTGCTCGCCTTCGCCACGCTGCTGGAGTCGCGCAGCACCGCTGACCTGACCCGCCAGTCCGCGCTCAACGACGTGATCGTCGGTCGCGAGGCGCGGGCGTACGACGACCTCCACGCCGCCGAGGTGCTGCTCCAGGTCCGCGAGAACCAGGTGCAGGCCGCCCGCGACGACGTCGAGGTGCAGCGCCGGGCTGCCGCCGACCATCTCGTCACCATGGAGACGCTGCACCAAGAGGCGCGCACCGCCCGTGACCGGGTGCTGACCCTGGTCGTCACCCGACGCGACGCGCGGGCCGGCGCGATGCGGGCCCGCCAGCAGGACCGCGCGGAGCTGCGGGAGGCCAAGCGCCGCGAGAACCGCATCAAGCAGCAGATCCTGGCCGCCGCCCGGCGCGCCAGGGGCGGCTACAACGGCCCCACCAACGGCCTGATGATCCGCCCGGTCCCGGGCGTGGTCACCTCGCCGTTCGGCTACCGGATCCACCCGATCTACCACTACTGGGGCCTGCACGACGGCACCGACTTCGGCGTCTCCTGCGGCGAGGCGATGCGCGCCGTCGCCGGCGGCACCGTGATCGCCAAGTACTACTCCGCGGTCTACGGCAACCGCCTCTACCTCAGCCTCGGCAACATCAACGGCAAGAACGTCACCGCGGTCTACAACCACGCCACCGGCTACCGGGTCGGGGTCGGCGACCGCGTCAGCCAGGGCGAGGTCGTCGGGTACGTCGGCTCCACCGGCTGGTCGACCGGCTGCCACCTGCACTTCACGATCCTGGTGAACGGCGCCGCCGTGGACCCGATGAACTGGCTGCCCTGACCCGCCAGAACTTCTCGGCCCAGGGGTCTCCCGCTGGACGATCTTCTGTGATGGACTCCCTCTCCTCGGGGGAATGACGAGAGGGAGCGATACATGAAGAAGTTGTTCTGCGCGGCGCTCGCGGCCGCGATGCTGCCGGTGCTGTTCCTCGCCCGGCCCGCTCAGGCCAGCACGGGCGGCACGTTCGACGCGGCCAACCAGTACTCGAACGTCGGCCTGATCCTGTTCTACGACGCGACCGGCCGCTATCGCTGCAGCGCGACCCTGATCAGCCCGACGGTGCTGGTCACCGCGGCGCACTGCACGGACGGTGACGTCGGCAAGGTGCTCGTCGACTTCCGGAACTTCGTCTCCGACGGGCCCACGAGCGGGTACGCGCCGGCCGCGAAGCCGTCGGCGGGCTACACCGCCAAGGAGATCGCGGCGATGGGCTTCGTCTCCGGCACGGCACACACCCACCCGCAGTACTCCGACTTCACCGACATGGACAACTGGAACGACGTCGGCGTGGTCGTCCTCGACAAGGCCGTGAAGATCAAGCCGGCCCAGCTGGCCGGCCTCGGGGTGCTCGACCAGATCGGGACGGAGAACCTGCGCAGCACCCTGTTCCGGGCCGTCGGCTACGGCACCGAGGTGCGCCAGGCCGACAGCGGTCCGCAGAACCCGACTCCGGAGAGCTTCCCGATCGAGCGTCGCTACGTCGACATGCCCGGCCAGAAGCTCACCCCGCAGATCCTGCAGACCAACGGCAACGAGAACGACCCCTTCGGCACCGGCGGCACCTGCTTCGGCGACTCCGGCGGTCCGGTGTTCTACCAGGGCGAGATCGTCGCGGTGACCAGCTACGGCTACACCTCGAACTGCCGCTACCTCGGCGGCTACCAGCGCGTGGACATCGCGGTCACCCAGGACTGGGTCAGCTCCTTCCTCAACTGATCGGCGTCGACCGATCCGCCGCGTCTGATCCACGTCGAGTCGGCGCCAGGTGCCGGAACCTGGCGCCGACTCGGCATTCCGGTTGCCGGTCCTGGGAGAATGGGCGGATGGCCAAGGAGCAGGGGCGCAAGCTGATCGCGCAGAACAAGAAGGCGCGGCACGACTACCACATCGAGGACACCTACGAGGCCGGCCTGGTCCTCCAGGGCACCGAGGTGAAGTCGCTGCGGCAGGGGCGTGCCTCGCTGGTCGACGGCTTCGTGGACATCGACGAGCACGAGGCCTGGCTGCACGGCGTGCACATCCCGGAGTACTCCCAGGGCACCTGGACCAACCACGCCGCCCGCCGCAAGCGCAAGCTGCTCCTCAACCGCGACGAGATCGACAAGATCGAGCGCCGGGTCAACGAGAAGGGCCTCACGGTCGTACCCCTCGCGCTCTACTTCAAGGACGGCCGGGCCAAGGTCGAGATCGCGCTCGCCAAGGGCAAGAAGTCGTGGGACAAGCGGGCCGCGCTCGCCGAGCGCCAGGCCAACCGGGAGACCGAGCAGGCGGTCGGCCGCCGGCTGAAGGGCATGCATGACTGAGCACCCGGACGTCGCGGCCGTCCGCGCGTTCTGGGCGCCGCTCGGCCTGCCGGGGCTCTTCGACGTGCACGCGCACTTCCTGCCGCCGAACATCCAGCGCGCCGTCTACGCAGTCTTCGACAGCGCCGGCCCGAAGATCGGTCGCGAGTGGCCGATCCGCTACCGCCAGTCGCACGAGGAGCGCGTCGAGCTGCTGCGCGCGATGGGCGTGCGGCGGTTCCCCACGCTGCCCTACGCCCACAAGCCCGGCGTCGCCACCTACCTCAACGACTGGGCGGCGGGCTTCGCGCGGGACGTGCCGGAGTCGCTGTGGTCGGCCACGTTCTACCCCGAGGTCGGGGCGGCGTCGTACGTCGCCTCCGCGCTGGCCGCGGGAGTCGAGGTGTTCAAGGTGCACCTCCAGGTGGGGGAGTTCCACCTCGACGACCCGCTGCTCGACGAGGTGTGGGGCCTGCTCGAGGACGCGGGGACGCCGGTGGTCGTGCACGCGGGCTCCGGCCCGGTCGGCAACGAGTTCACCGGCCCGGCCTCGACCGAGCGGCTGCTGCGGCGCTTCCCGCGGCTCACCCTGGTCCTGGCGCACATGGGTGCGCCGGAGTGCGCGGAGTTCCTCGAGGTCGCCGAGGCCCACGAGCGGGTGTTCCTCGACACCACGATGGTGTTCACCGACTTCTTCCCGCCCTACCCGCCCGAGCTGGTGCCCCGCCTGCGCGACCTGGGCCACCGGGTGCTGCTGGGCAGCGACTTCCCGACGATCCCGTACCCCTACGCCCATCAGCTCGAGGGGCTGGCCCGGCTCGACCTCGGCGACGACTGGCTGCGCGCGGTGTGCTGGAGCAACGGCGCGCAGCTCTTCGGAGCGGGTCCGCCCGGGAATCGATGAGGACCGGCGTGCGTTCTGCACGTAGACTGGAAGCACAACTCAAGAGGGGCTGATCGGTTTCGACTTGGGACGTTAGTTCCAGGGGAAGCGGGTCGAGAAGCCAGCGTCATCTCGTAAACGATCGCTGGAAACCTATAACTGCCAACACCAATCGCAGTTCCTTCGCTCTCGCTGCCTGAGCAGTGATCGAAGCGTCAGTCCGGGCACCTGTCTCCGTCCCGGGTCCTGGCGTCAGCTAGGAGACTTGCTGCTCACTCCGCGTCATGGAGGGTGAGCGGGACTATTCCGTGACTGAGCCTGTCGGGGACGTGTCCGTGCGAGCCCCGGGGCCGAGAAAGGCGACAGCACGGACTGCACCCGGAGAAGACCTGGTTCGACGCTCGAGGACGCGGGTTCGATTCCCGCCAGCTCCACACGTGAAGACCGCCCCCGGCGACAGCGCTCCGCGCTGTCGCCGGGGGCGTCGTCGCGTGTGGACCGAGCCGAGTCGGCGGTTCTGCACCGGGGGAGCGAAGCGGAGGAGGTGCCGAAGCGCCAACTCGGCGATCGCCGCCGACGGCGGGTGACCACGTCGTACGTCGGGCGCCGCCCGCCGGGGAGGCTCCGGTCGCTGTGCCGCCCGGCCGCAAAGCGGTTGACGGCACCCATCCAGTGCCCAATAGTTAGGTACGTGCCTAACTATCACGACGAGCTCGACGCCGTGCTCCGCGCCCTCGCGGACCCGACGCGTCGCGCCGTCGTGGAGCGGTTGGCGAAGTCGCCGGCCGTCGTGTCCGAGCTCGCGGCGCCGTTCTCGATGGCGCTGCCGTCCCTCCTGCAGCACCTGCGCGTCCTCGAGGACGCGGGTCTGGTCACGTCGGAGAAGCACGGCCGGGTCCGCACCGTGAGCCTGCGACCGAGCGCGCTCGACGTCCTGCACCTGTGGCTCGGCGAGCAGCGCACCCCGGCCGAGCGCCAGGCCGACCGGCTGGCCATCCACCTGAACAGAGCCACCTGAACAGAGCCACCTGACCCCGCACCCCCGCGAAGGGACCCCTGACATGACCCGCGTCCGCATCGACCTGAACATCTCGCTGGACGGCTACGCCGCCGGCGAGCAGACCCCGGAGAACCCGATGGGTGGAGACTGGGAGCGCCTCACCGGCGCCTACGCCGCGACCCGCACGTTCCGCGAGCGCGTCCTCGGCGACACCAGCGGCGGTGGCACGACCGGCGTCGACGACGCCTACGCCGCGGCGTACTTCGAGGGCGTCGGCGCCGAGATCATCGGCGCCGCCATGTTCGGCCTGCACTCGTTCCCCGACGACCCGGACTGGACGGGCTGGTGGGGCGACCGGCCACCGTTCGGGTGCCCGGTCTACGTCCTCACCCGTACGGCGCCGCGTCCGTCGCTCCCGATGGAGGGCGGAACGACGTTCCACTTCCGCAGCGCCCCGATCCAGGACGTGCTCGCCGAGGCGGTCGAGGCCGCCGGCGGCTCGGACGTGCGCGTCGGCGGAGGCGTCGGCACCGCACGCGACTTCCTGCGCGCCGGCCTGGTCGACCGACTGCACGTCGCGATCGCGCCGATCCTGCTCGGCGGGGGGACCCGGCTGTGGGACGACCTGCGTGGGCTCGAGCTCACCCACCAGGTGACGACGGAGGTCGCCGAGAGCGGCACCGTCCACGTCACCTTCGCGCGCTAGGACACCGAGCCATGACGATCGAGCGCCGCCTCGCCCACGCCGGCTTCACCCTGACCCGCGACTACCCCGTTCCCGTCGATCGGGTCTGGGCCGCCTTCGCCGAGGAGGACCAGAAGCGCGCCTGGTTCGGCGCCGGCGACGCGTTCGAGCCCGGTGAGTGGGCCTTCGACTTCCGGGTCGGTGGGCGCGACGTCGCCGAGGGGGCGTTCCACGACGGCCCGGTCTCGCGGTACGTCGCGACGTACACCGACATCGTCGAGCAGGTCCGGATCGTCACGACGTACGACATGTGGCTGGACGGGGTGCACATGTCGACGTCGGTGGCGTCACTGGAGTTCGAGGCGATCGACGAGGGCACCCGGTTCACCCACGTCGAGCACGGCGTGTTCTTCGACCGGTTCGACGCGGACGCGCCGCAACGCGAGGCGGGCAGCCGGGGCCTGCTCGAGATCCTGGGCCGGCACCTCGCCTGAGGTGCTACGTCCCCGCCGACGCGTCCGGCTCGTAGGCGCCCTGCCGGGTCTCCACCCGGACCGGCCCGGAGCCCCGCTCCAGGGTCACGGCCAGGTCGCCGAACTCGACCACGGTGCGCTCGTCCGCGGTGGCGGCGTCGAGCACGAGCCGCGGCTGCTCGCCGTGCCGGCCGGCGCGCCAGGAGCCCCGGCGTCCGTACCACCACAGGTCGCCGGAGTCGTCCTCGACGAAGTAGTCGGTGGTGTAGTCGTCGCCCAACCGCCAGGTGAGCGCCGAGGCGTAGGTGCCGTCGATGTCGTAGGTCTCGTCGACGAAGATCAGCAGCAGCTGCCCACCGGGACCCTCGAACGCGCGGACGTCCTCGGGCGCCATCGCGAGCCACGAGTCCTGGGCCTGCGCGGGTGCTGACGTGGGGGCGGGCGTGGGCGTGGGCGACGCAGTCGTGTCGGAGGAGCAGCCCGGAAGGAGTAGGAGGAGCAGGACGAGCAGGACCACCGCGGGCTTCACGCGCCCATGATGGCGGTTCGTCCCGGCGGCCGCGAGGGAGGCGCTGCGGGTCACCTGGCTAGCGTGGCGGCGTGAGCGTGACGGTGCGGCTGCCGGGCGCGCGGGTCGACACGTGGCGAGCGATCTCCGGCGAGACGAGGTGGGTCGACTACTCCTGCCAGCAGACCGGCGCCGACCTCGTGGTCTACGTCCACACGTTCCGCCGGGTCCGCGAGCGCCTCGACCGCAGCCAGGACCTCCTGCTGTGGAAGCCGGGCACCACCCGGGTCGCCCGGCGGTACGCCGCAGGGGAGTGGGACGAGGTGGTCCGCGCCGAGCGGGAGTGGCCCCCGGCCGAGCTCCGGCGGGTCCTGCGGCGACGAAGGCTGAGTTCGGGCTAGGCCTCGTCGAGCCCGTGCGTGATGGCGTAGCGGGACATACGCCCAGATTTCGTCCGCTCGACGCCTGCAGGGGTTCCATTTCTCCCGGGTTCGGAGTATTCAAGGGGAGTACGTAGTCGGCAGGCCTCGGGAGCGCCCTTACGCAGCGGCGCTGGCCGAGGCCTTGCCGTGTGGGGCTGGCAGCGGATCAGCCCCGGTCGAAGCCGCCGTCCGTCGTCCACACCAGGTCGCCGACCACCACCCGGTCGCCCTCGACCACCGGCTCGGAGTCGACGCCGGTCACCCAGGCCGACTCCCAGTGCGCCAGGTCCGGGGTGGTGGCGACGGCGTACGCGTCGCCACGGAAGTCGTCGCGCACGGCGCCCGAGTGGCAGGTCATCAGCACGGCGAACCCGTCGCCGACCTCGTAGCCCTCGAGCCAGGTGCAGGCGAAGCCGCGGGGCGCGCCGTGCAGGAGCAGCGGATCGCTCCAGGTCTCCTCGCCGAGCAGGTGCGTCTGCACCTGGATCCGGCGGCCGTCCGGTGAGCCGTAGGCGACGTCGTTCCAGTGCACGAAGCCGACGACCGCGGTGTCGCAGCAGCCCCGGCGGACGTCGACGATCTCCAGACCGCTCGGGTCGTCCCGCGTCGTCTTCCACGCTCCGTCCGCGCGACGGACGAACCAGAAGTCGGAGGCGCGGTGGTCGGACGGGTGCACCGTCACCCAGTCGGCGCTGTGGGTGTCCAGGTAGGACGCGCAGTCCGACAGGGCGCGCCCGCGCAGCGGCTGGGTGCTCCGCGCCACCGTGGACAGGTCGGCCGCCCCCGGCTCGGAGACCAGCAGCTCGAACGTGCAGCTGCCGCGGGATGGGCGGGAGCTGACCACGCGCAGCGACCCGTCGGGCGCCAGCACCGGCCGGGACGGCGAGACCTCGCCGTACTCGAAGCCGGGGTGCCCCGACCAGCGCGCGCGGCGGAAGCCGTCGCCGGGGGTCCAGAGGTGCACGCCCCGGCGGTCCTGGTCGAGCAGCACCGTCTGCCCGTCCGGTGTCACCTGGGCCTCGCTGCCGTACCCGGGAGAGCCGACCGCCGTGCAGGTCCGGTCGCGGCACACGATCGCCGCCGTGACCGTGTCGGTGTCGTCCTCGCTGTGGACGTCGGTCGTGTACACCTGCTGGATCGCGACCGTGCCACCGCCGTACCGCACGGTGTTATCGATCGCGAGGTTCCGATCGTCGGTCCATACGGTCAACGGCTCGGTCCAACCGTGCCCGTCGGGGTCGCGCCACTGCACCACGATCCGGTGCCCGTCCGGCGACCCGACGGAGAGCTGCGCGGCACCGTCCTCGAGGTTCACGTAGCGGTTCGGCTCGCCGTGCTCGTCGCCGTACCGCACCAGCGAGTGGCCGTAGGCGTCGTCGCCGGACCACGGCCACCCGCCGAGCGCGCCGGCGACGACGAGTGCCGCCGCCGCGGCGACCGCGAGCGCGCCGGCTGCCCACCCTCGGCTCCGAGACATGCGCGGAGCCTACGTGCATCCGCGCGCCGTCGAGGCTCGCTGCGCTCGCACCTCCAGTGAGGTCAGCGCGTCAGGCGGTGCGGGCCAGCCGCCGGGCGCCGGCCAGCTCGCGCAGCACGGCCACGATCGCGGCCGGGGTCATCCCGATCCCGAGCAGGGCGCGGTACGCCGCGTCGGCCTCCGGGTCTCCCGTCGGCACGCCGCGCGCGATCCTCGCCAGGAGGCCGTCCCCCTGGAGCTGCGCCTGGTCCATGTCACCCCCCGGTGCAGGGTCAGGCCTCGAGTGTCCGGGCGGATGTGACGTAGGCAACAGGGACCAAGGTCCCGGGCCCAGAGGACCGTCCGGCCCGAGACATGGTGCGTCTAGATGGCACCGGTCGAGATCGGCGTTCGGCGGACGGCGAGCGGCGGGGAACCTACTCTCACGGTCGTGCCCCCTCTGACCGCGCGGTCGCCGCGCTCGCTCGCCGCTGCCCTCGCCATGCTCCTGCTGACGGCCCTCGGGACCGCCGCCTGCACCGGCGGCTCCGGCGGAGGCGACGACGAGCCGGCCGCGAGCGCCGACCACACCGGACGCGAGGGCGACGGCTGGACCGTCCTGCACTACTCGATGGCCGACACCAACCTCGAGCCGTTCATGGTGACCGACGTGAACGAGCTCGGCGCCGTCGGCTCCAACGACAACCTCCAGGTCCGCGAGTTCATGGACCGCTCCGCGGGGTACGGCGAGGACGAGCTGCTCGACCAGGGCAGCTGGGTGGGCGCGCGGGTGCTCGACCTCGGCGCGGACGGCAGCACCGAGGTCGTCGAGGACCTCGGCGACGTGGACTCGGCCGACCCGGAGGTGCTCGCGACCTTCATCGCCGACGGGATCGAGGCGCACCGGGCCGGCCACTACGCGCTGGTGATCTCCGACCACGGCTCCTCCTGGCCCGGCATCGGCCCCGACGAGGGCAGTGACTGGGACGTGCTCGACCTCGCCGAGATCACCGACGCGATCGCGACCGGCCTGGAGCGGGCTGGAGTCGACAAGCTCGACCTGCTCGGGTTCGACGCCTGCCTGATGGCCAACTTCGAGGTCGCCAGCGCCGTCGCGCCACTCGCCGACCGGCTGGTCGCCTCCCAGGAGCTGGAGCCCGGCCACGGCTGGGACTACGGCGCCCTCCAGCTGCTCGCCGAGGACCCCGACGCCACCGCGGACGACCTGGGTGAGGAGATCCTCGCCGGGTTCGCCGACCAGGCCGCTGCGGAGGGCACTGCGGACCAGATCACCCTCGCGCTCATCGACCTGACCCGGATGGCGGCCGTCGACGAGGCGGTCGCCGGGTTCGCCGCCGCCCTCACCGAGGAGTCGACCGATGTCGCGCCCGCCGTGGGCCAGTCCGAGGCGAGCACGCTGGCCTTCGGCAAGAGCCCCGACGAGACCCAGGACAAGCACCTGAGCGACCTCGGCCAGCTCGCGGCCGCGATCGGCGAGGCCGCACCGGAGGTGGCCGACCAGGCGGACGCCGTGGTCACCGCGCTCGACGAGGCCGTGCTCGAGACCGTCGACGGGGTCGGTACCGCCGGCGCCACCGGGCTGTCGATCTACCTGCCGCCGGTGGCCGACCTCGCGGATCCGGCGTACCTCGACGTCGCGAGCTCCGCGGACTGGGCGGACTTCCTGGACGCCTACTACAGCGCCGGCGCCGCGATCCCGGCGGCCGAGCAGCCCGAGTTCACCGATCCCGCCGACGGCCCCGACGTCAGCTTCGACCACGACGGCAGCATCACGCTCACCGGCACCTTCGACCCCGCCGCGCTGGACAACATCACCGAGGCCACCATCAGCTACGCCCTGGTCAACGACGACGACTCGATCACCTACCTCGGTGAGGAGATCGCCGACTTCGACGACAGCGGGTCCACCCCCGAGGCATCCGGCAACTACGACCTCACCGTGCTGCAGCTCGACGACGGCGAGGACTCCGCGTACGCCTACGTCGAGCTCGATCTCAGCGACGACCTCGGCACCGCCTTCTTCGACGTACCGCTGACCTACTACGCCTCGACCGACCCGGAGGGCACCGACCCGCAGGACGCCCTGCTCTCACTGGTGCTCGACATCGAGTCCGGCGCCTTCGTCAGCGAGACCATCTACCTCTACGACGAGCAGTCGGGCGGGTACGGCGAGCTCGCGCCCGACCCCGAGGGCATCATCGTGCCCGACGTGCTGACCATCGGCGCGGACGGCGAGCAGACCTGGGAGCCCACCACCGACGTCGGGCTGTACGCGGACGTCGCGAACCTGACGTACGAGTTCGTGCCCCTCGACCGGGGCACCGTCATCCAGGCGGACCTCACGCTCTACGACTTCGGCGGCAACACCAGCACGCTCAGCAGCCTGGTCGAGGTGCCGTAGTAGGTGCCGTAGCCGCGGTCCGGGAGCGCCTCGAGGCGGGGGACTAGCAGCCGCGAGCCTGGGCATGCTGGCGCGCATGCGTCTCGGACACGCGGCGGCCGCCGCCCTGCTCCCGCTCCTCGTCGCCCTGGGTGTCGTCCCCGCAGCCGATGCCGCGGTCGCGGCTCGGGCCGCCACCACGGAGCTCTCGCTCGGGGCCGACCCCGCCTACGCCGACAACGACACCACGCTGCGCATCCAGCTCACCAGTGACGGTGGGCAGCCCCTCGCGGGCGCTCAGGTCACGCTGGAGCGCCGTACGTCGCAGGCCTGGGCACCGATCGGCACCGTGACGACCGACGCCAACGGGCGGGCCGGCCAGGTGGTCACCCTCGGCCGGGCCGCCGGCGACAACGTGTTCCGGGCGACCTTCGCGGGCGACGAGGCGCACGAGCCCGCCACCCGGCAGACCCGCGTCGAGCTGAAGCGGCGCGGCAGCCGGGTCGTCGTCGGCGGCCCGGGGAAGGTCGTCGACGGGCGCTCGGTCGTGGTGCGGGTCCGGTGGACCGCTGCCGACGACATGCCGGTCGCGGCCACCGTCGAGCTCTACCGCTCGCTGGCCGGCGGTCCCTGGAAGAAGGCCCGCACGCTGACGACCGGCGACACCCAACACTTCGACCACGTCGGTAACAGGGCTCGCGCGGCGATCCGGCCGCGGGCGTGCGACCGGTACTGCGACTAGCACCCGGGAGATCGCGGGCCGGCCCCCACTATCGTGCCGGCATGGTCGCCTTCCTCGTCGCCGGCGTGATCCTCGGGGTGCTCGCCCGGGTGCTGCACCACGACCCGGACGACCCCGGTGTGCCGATCACCCTCGTCCTCGGAGTCGTGGGGGCGGTCGTCGGCGGGGCCGGGATGAACGCCGTGCTCGGCGACCCGCTCGCGAGCCTCGGCGCCTGGAGCTTCACCGCCGCCTGCCTGCTGTCGTTCGTGCTCCTCGGCCTGCTCGAGGGCGGCGTGGGACGCACGCGGCCGTGACCGACGGCTGCGTGTTCTGCGGGATCGTCGCGGGCGAGGTCCCGGCCGAGCTGGTGCTCGAGGACGCCGAGACCGTCGCGTTCCTCGACCGCCGGCCGCTCTTCAAGGGCCACACGCTGCTGGTGCCGCGCGAGCACGTGGTCACCCTGCCGGACCTGCCGGCCCGCCTGCGCGACCCGTTCCTCGCCGCCTCGCAGCGGCTCGCGACCGCCATGGTCGAGGGGCTCGGCGCCCAGGGCAGCTTCGTCGCGATGAACAACGTCGTCAGCCAGTCCGTCGCCCACCTGCACCTCCACGTCGTCCCGCGCACCAGGGGCGACGGCCTGCGCGGGTTCTTCTGGCCCCGGACGACGTACGCCGACGGCGAGGCCGCGCAGTACGCGGACCGGCTGCGCGCCGCGCTCGCTACCCGCGGGTAGTTGGGCTCCCGGACCTGTCCTAGTGTGGGGCCGGTCTTCCACCACGCCAGCTCGACCGCTGAACTCGACCACTGAACTCGACCACTGAAGGAGCAGCACCCATGGGCCGTTTTGACGGACGCGTCGTCGTCGTCACCGGAGCCGCACGCGGCATCGGGTTCGGGACCGCCACCCGCTTCGCCGAGGAGGGCGCCTCGGTCGCCGTCCTCGACCTGGACGAGGCCTCGGCCGCCGAGGCCGCCGGGAAGCTGCCCGTCAGCGGCGGAGCCAAGGCCGTCGGCATCGGCTGCGACGTCAGCGACAGCGCCGCCGCGGAGGCCGCCGTCGAGCGGGTCGTCACCGAGCTGGGCGGCATCCACGTGCTGGTCAACAACGCCGGCATCACCCGCGACAACCTGCTGTTCAAGATGACCGACGACGACTGGGACCTGGTCGTCAACGTGCACCTGCGCGGTGCGTTCCTCATGACCCGGGCGGCTCAGAAGCACTTCGTCGCGCAGAAGTACGGCAAGATCCTCAACCTCTCCAGCGTCTCCGCCCTCGGCAACCGCGGCCAGGCGAACTACTCCGCGGCCAAGATGGGCATCCAGGGCCTCACCCGCACCCTCGGCATCGAGCTCGGCCCGTTCGGCATCAACGCCAACGCGATCGCGCCGGGCTTCATCGCCACCGAGATGACCGACGCCACGGCCGCGCGGCTCAAGATGGACGTGGAGGAGTTCCGCAGGCTCAACGCCGAGGCCAACCCGGTGCGGCGGGTCGGCTACCCCGAGGACATCGCGGCCGCCGCGGCCTTCCTGTGCAGCGACGAGGCGTCGTACATCACCGGCCAGACGCTGTACGTCGACGGCGGCGCCAAGCTCGGCTGAGGGCCGAATCACACGGGCGCGCCTCCCCACCTCGGACGCGCGCCGCTGCACACTTGAAGTCGACCAGAACACACGAGTTTGATGAATCGGAGCGATCCCGTGCGCCGTGCCCGCCTCACCTCCACCTCGACCCTGGCGGCTCTCGCCGTCGTCGCGAGCCTGGTGCTCGCCGGCTGCGGGGGCGGCTCGGAACCCAGCGACGACGAGGCGCCCGCCTCGCAGAAGGTCGCGGGCGCCGAGCCGGTCGCGGCGACCTGGCCGCTGACCGGGCTCCCGGTCAGCGGCGACGACGAGGTCGCGCAGGAGCACCCCGTCCTCGTGACGAAGATGGACAACACCTACGCCAGCGCCCCGCAGGTCGGTCTGGGCTCGGCGGACCTCGTGGTCGAGGAGCTGGTCGAGGGTGGCCTGACCCGTCTCGCGGCGTTCTACTACTCCGAGATCCCCGACCTGGTCGGCCCGGTCCGGTCGATGCGGGCCAGCGACATCGGCATCGTCTCGCCGGTCGACGGCACCATGGTCACCAGCGGCGCCGCGGGGCAGACGATCGCGCGGATCCGGGGCGCCGGGATCCCGTTCTTCGCCGAGGGCTCCAAGGGCTTCGCGCGGGACAGCTCGCGCAGCGCGCCGTACAACCTCTTCGCGAACCTCGCCGACGTCTCGGCGGAGTCCGCGATCGACGCGACGCGGCCCGACGACTACCTGCCGTGGGGCTCCGAGGACGACTTCCCGAAGGGCCAGCCGGCCAAGCGGATCGCCGCGGTGTTCGGCGGCGGGCACACGACCAACTGGACCTACGACGGCAACGGCTACGTCAACGAGAACACCTACGCCGCGGACGGCGACGAGTTCCCGGCCGACACGGTCCTGGTGCTCCGGGTCACCGTGGGCGACGCCGGCTACCTCGACCCCGCCGGCAACCCGGTGCCCGAGACCAAGCTCGAGGGCAAGGGCGAGGCGATGATCTTCCACGGGGGCCGGCTGGTGCGCGGCACCTGGAAGAAGACCGGGCTGGACGCCTCGATCACCCTCTCGACCAAGGCCGGCAGGCTCGACGTCCCGGCCGGCCACACCTGGATCGAGCTGGTCCCCGCGGCCAACGGGAACGTCACCTTCGCCAAGTAGGCCAGGGCCCAGGGCCCAGGGCTCAGGACTCAGGGCTCAGGGCTCAGGGCTCAGGGATGGTGTCGACGACCTCGCCGGACGGCAGCTCGACGCCGTTCTCGGCGAGGGCCTGGAAGCCGGCCAGGATGAAGCCGATGGCGGTCTCGACGTTCGCGGCCGCCTGGATCGGGTCGGGTGCGCTCGACACGGACTCCCCGGCCGAGGACATCGCGCCGAAGAAGATCCGCGCGAACGTCTGCTGCAGCGCGTCGTCGAGGTCCCACCTGCCCGCGGCCAGCACGGACTGGACGATCTCGAGGACGTTCGCGAACGTGGAGCGCTCCTCCTGCTCGCGGTAGCGCTCGTAGCCGAGGACCGAGGGGCCCTCCTGGATCACGATCCGGCGGTAGCGCGCCTCCTGCACCACGGCCAGGAAGGCGCGCAGCCCGGCCTGCGCCTTCTCCCACGGGTCGCGGTGGCCCTTGAGGGCCTTCTGGATCGCGCGGGCGGCGTCCTGCTCGACCCGCTCGAAGGCGGCCTCGAAGAGTGCCTGCTTGCCGCTGTAGTGGTGGTAGAGCGCTCCCTTGGTGACTCGGGCGCCGGCCACGATCGCGTCCAGCGAGGTCGCGGCGTACCCGTTCTCGGTGAACAGCTCCTCCGCGACGTCGACCAGCGCCCGCTTCGTGGAGGCGGAGTACTGCTGCCGACGGCTGGCGCCGGGGACCGGGACGCCGGGCACCCGCGGCACGAGCTTGGAGACCGAGGACTTGCTCATAGTCCCGGCAGCCTAATACCGACGGTCGGTATGGGTGACCACCATCACCGCGGACCGGATTGCATACCGTCGGTACGGCTGCGTACCGTGGGTACGTACTTACGGTATGTAGGCCGTGCCCCGTCGAAGGAGCAGACCATGACCTGGAAGTCCTTCCACTCTCGCGGTGAGATCCTCCGCGACGTCATCACCACCGCCAACACCCGCCGCGACGGCATCCTCCCGATGGACGTCGACGGCGTCGCCGAGACCTTCGGCGACCAGCTGACCCTGCTCGGCGCGCTCCAACTGCGCTGGCACACCCGCCTGGCCGGCCGGATCGAGCGCGAGCTGATGCGCCAGCCGATGGATCTCGAGGGGTCGGTCGTCGCCGCCTGGCACGCCACCGCCGACGAGCTGCCCGGCGTGCTCGCGATCGTCGATCACTACCGGACCGAGCCGCTCGACGACGCCATGGCCGAGGCGATGGCCAAGTCGGGCGACAAGGAGCACGTCCTGCTGGCCATGATGGCCGGCCGGGTCAGTGCCCCCGACCGGGCCGCGGTCCGCGTCGGTGCCGCGATCGAGGCGCGCGCGCGAGCGACGTACCGCCCGGTCCGGCCGGCGCCGACCTCGCGGCGTGCCGCCCACCCGCGGCTCCTGGCCCGCCTCAAGGCCGCCCTCGCGGCCTAGCCTGCGAGGCCGGCAACCCGACCCGACAGCCCCGACCCGACGCCCTCCCTCCCAGCGGACCTCCCGCCCGCGAACCCCGGTGCGTCGGGCGGGGCTGTCGTCATCCCACCCCCGGCGCCTGGAGCCGTGGGCGATGATGGGGGCATGACCGAGGCGCGGGCCGGGATGCTGCTCGTGGCGACCCCTGCGCTCCTGGACCCCAACTTCGCCGACACCGTCGTGCTGCTGCTCGACGTCGACGAGCAGGGCGCCCTCGGCGTGGTCCTCAACCGGCCCTCGGCCATCCCCGTCGACGACGTGCTCGACGGATGGGGCGAGGTCGCGGCCGAGCCCGAGGTGCTCTACCAGGGCGGCCCGGTGGGCCTCCAGGGCGCCCTCGCGGTCGCCCTGCTGGCGCGCCCCGACGACGTGCCGGTCGGCTTCCGGGTCGTCGACGGCCGGCTCGGTCTGGTCGACCTGGACACCCCGCTCGAGCTGGTCCGCGGCGGGCTCGAGGGGCTGCGGGTCTTCGCCGGCTACGCCGGCTGGGGGGCGGACCAGCTGCGTGGCGAGATCGAGGAGGGCAGCTGGTACGTCGTCCCCGGCGAGGCCGGCGACGTGTTCGGCTCCGACGCCTCCGACCTGTGGCGCGACGTGCTGCGCCGCCAGCCCGGCGAGCTCGCCTGGCACTCCACCCGCCCCTTCGACCCCGGCCTGAACTGAGCTGAGTCGGCGCGTCTTGCCCGCTGAGGAAGCGCGAGTCGGCGCGTCTTGCCCGCTGAGAGGGCGCGAGTCGGCGCGTCTTGCCCGCTCGCTTGTGGAGGGGGTGGGCATGATGCGCCGACTCGTCCCGGTGGCGGATGGCTCGATTACAGTGGGGGCCGTGACGACCATCGGCTTTTCGACAGACACCGACGTCCGCGAGGACCGGCGTACCGTCCCGACCGATGAGGGAGACCACGAGCGGTTCTCGCACTACGTGGACAAGGACAAGCTGACCGAGGCGATGGTGATGGGGACCCCCGTCGTCGCCCTGTGCGGCAAGGTGTGGGTGCCCAGCCGGGCGCCCGAGCAGTTCCCGGTGTGCCCGGAGTGCAAGGAGGTCTGGGAGTCCCTGCGGGACGAGTCGGGCGCCGGCAAGTCGGGTAGCGGCGAGTGACGGGTCGGCCGGAGGCCGACCCCCGACCCACCGCGCTGACACCGGCCTGGCCGGAGCGCGCTGCCTGGGGGACGGCGCCGTCGCTGCGCGCGTGGCAGTCGGCGGCGATGCGGCAGTACGTCGAGGAGCTGCCGCGCGACTTCCTCGCGGTCGCGACGCCGGGTGCCGGCAAGACCACGTTCGCGCTGTCGGTCGCGGCCGAGCTGCTCGGCCGCCGGCTCGTCGACCGGGTCACGATCGTCGCGCCGACCGAGCACCTCAAGCTCCAGTGGGCCGAGGCGGCCGCGCGGGCGGGCATCCCGATCGACCCGACGTACGCCGCCGGCAAGGGCAAGACGTCCCGCGACTACGTGGGCATCGTCGTCACCTACGCCGGCGTCGCCGTGAACCCGCTCGCCATGCGGATCCGCACGGAGCGCTTCAAGACGCTGGTGATCCTCGACGAGGTCCACCACGCGGGCGACGCGCTGAGCTGGGGCGAGGGCATCCGCGAGGCGTTCGAACCGGCCACCCGGCGGCTCGCGCTGACCGGTACGCCGTTCCGCTCCGACGTGAACCCGATCCCGTTCGTCACCTACGCGCCCGGCCCGGACGGCGTCCCGCGCTCGGTCGCGGACTTCACCTACGGCTATGCCCACGCGCTCGCCGACCACGTGGTGCGCCCGGTGCTCTTCCTGGCCTACTCCGGGGAGATGCAGTGGCGCACCCGTGCCGGCGACGAGATCGCCGCCCGGCTCGGTGAGCCGCTGACCAAGGACCTCACCGCCCAGGCGCTGCGCACCGCGCTCGACCCGGGCGGGTCCTGGATCCCGTCCGTGCTGGCGGCGGCCGACATGCGGCTCTCCGAGGTGCGCCGCCACGTACCCGACGCCGGCGGGCTGGTGATCGCCACCGACCAGGACTCGGCCCGCGCCTACGCGAAGGCCCTCAAGCAGATCAGCGGTGAGCCCGCGACCGTGGTGCTCTCCGACGAGAAGCTGGCCTCCAAGAGGATCTCCGAGTTCACCGACAGCGACCGGCGCTGGATGGTCGCGGTCCGGATGGTGTCCGAGGGCGTCGACGTGCCCCGTCTGGCGGTGGGGGTCTACGCGACGACCACGTCGACGCCGCTGTTCTTCGCCCAGGCCGTCGGGCGCTTCGTCCGGGCCCGGACCCGGGGCGAGACCGCCTCGGTGTTCCTGCCGTCCGTGCCGAGCCTGCTGGGCTTCGCCTCCGAGCTGGAGGTCGAGCGCGACCATGTGCTGGGCCGCCGGATCACCGACGAGGCCGACATCTTCGCGGCCGAGAACGACCTGCTCGCCCAGGCGAACGCGGGGGAGGCGGCGTCGGCCGAGCTCGAGGCGTCCTGGGAGGCGCTCGGCTCGGAGGCCCGCTTCGACCGGGTGCTGTACGACGGCGGTGAGTTCGGGCACTCCGGCGAGGTGCACGTCGGGTCGGAGGAGGAGATGGACTTCCTCGGCATCCCCGGCCTGCTCGAGCCGCACCAGGTCCGCGAGCTGCTCCAGACCCGGCAGAGCGAGCGCGCCCGCAAGCAGAAGGCGGCCGCCCCCGACCACGACCGTGCCGGCGACTCGGTCGCCGAGGTGTCCACCCACGAGCACCTCGCGACCCTGCGCCGCGAGCTGAACGGTCTCGTGGCCGCCTGGCACCACCGCACCGGACAGGCCCACGGCATCACCCACGCGGCGCTGCGCAAGGAGTGCGGGGGACCGGCCGCGGCCGTCGCCACCGCCGACCAGCTGCACGCTCGGATCGACCGGCTCCGGGAGTGGGCGGCCCGCAAGACCTCGTAGCGCCGGCGCGGCGCCCTAGACTCAGGAGCGTGCCGGCCGAGACCTCGCAGACGCTGGACCGCGGCCTGCGGGTCCTCGACGTGCTGGCCCGCGCGAGCGACGGGCTGACGATCACCGAGCTGGCCGCCCGGCTCGAGGTCAACCGGACCGTGGTCTACCGGCTGGTGAGCACGCTCGAGCAGCACGCGTTGGTACGCCGCGATCCGCGCGGGCGGCTGCACCTGGGGCTCCGCGTGCTGCACCTGGCCTCGGCGGTGCAGCCGGTGCTGCGCGACCTCGCCGTACCCGTCCTGCGAGAGCTGGCCGAGACGGTCGGCTGCACCGCGCACCTCACGGTCGCCGACGGCGAGGAGGCCCTCGCCTTGGCGGTGGTCGAGCCCTCGTGGACCGACTTCCACGTGAGCTACCGGATCGGCTCGCGGCACCCGTTGAGCCAGGGGGCGGCCGGGAAGGCGATCCTGCTGGGCCGCCGCGCCGAGGGCGGGTCGGTCGCGGTGACGACCGGCGAGCTCCAACCCGGAGCCCGGGGGATCGCCGCTCCCGTGCGGGGGGTCGAGGGTCTCGAGGCGAGCGTCGGCATCATCACGCTCGGCACCGACCTCGACGTGGACGCCATCGGTCCCGTCGTGCGCCGCGCCGCCGAGGAGGTCGCGGCCCGGCTCTCGTGAGAGCCGGGCCGTCCCCCCTCGACCTCCCCCGGTCCGGGTCGGCGCTGCGTCAGTAGGTGAAGCGGCCGACCAGCGCCTGCATGTCGGCGGCCATCCGCGCCAGGTCCTCGGCGGCCCGGCTGGTGCTCGAGGCCGCGGAGGTGTTGTCGGTCGCGGCCCGGGCGACACCGGTGATGGTCTGCGCGATGTCGGCCGAGCCGGTGGCGGCCTCGTTGACGTTGCGCGACATCTCGTTGGTCGTCGCGGTCTGCTCCTCGACCG
>NZ_JASEEQ010000009.1 GCF_030019515.1 Nocardioides sp.
TGCACCGCCGGTCGATCGCGCGGGACGAGTTGCGGCGCACACCGCCGTACCTCGGATGACCGATCTGAGCGCAGCCGAGCTGACCGCGGTCGCCGAGGCGATGGCGGCAGCTGGGGTGCCGCTGGTGGGGCCGCTGGCGGCCCGGCCTATCGTCGGGGGACGGTCGAACCTGACGTTCCGGTTGACCGACGGCGAGGGGCGCTGGGTGCTGCGCACGGCGCCGCGTTCCGGCCGGACACCGTCGGCGCACGACGTCGCGCGCGAGTTCCGCGTGACCCGCGCCCTGCGGGGCACCGGCGTTCCGGTGCCGCCCGCGGTGCTGCTGCACCTGGAGGACGACGTGCTCGGTTCGCCGTTCACGGTCGCCGAGTTCGTGGACGGCACCTGCGTGCAGTCACGCGCCGACCTCGACGAGCTGACGGACGCGGTCGTGCACGAGTGCGGCGAGCGCCTGATCCAGACCCTCGCTGCCCTGCACGCCGTGCGCCCGGAGACGGTCGGCCTGGAGGATTTCGGCCGACGGGACGGGTACGCCGAGCGCCAGGTTCGCCGATGGTCAGGGCAGTGGGAGATCGTCGGCGTGCCCGACCTCAAGTCGCTGGCGGTCGAGACCGGACGCCGTCTCGCCGGCGCCGTGCCCGAGCAGCGGTCGAGCGGCATCGTGCACGGCGACTACCGCATCGACAACACGATCCTGCGGCTCGACGGTGGCGTGCGGGTGGCCGCGGTCGTCGATTGGGAGCTGTCCACGCTGGGTGACCCGGTCGCCGACGTCGCGCTCATGTGCGTCTACCGGAGCCCCGCGCTCGACCTCGTGCTGGGCGCGCCCAGCGCCTGGACGAGCGACCGGATCGCGGACGCGGATGGGCTCGCGGCGGCGTACGAGGCGGCCGGCGGCGTACCCCTCACGGACTGGGACTTCCACCTCGCGCTCGGCTACTTCAAGCTCGCGGTGATCGCGGCCGGGATCGACCACCGCTACCGCGTGGGCGCGACCCGGGGCGCGGGCTTCGACACCGCGGGCCAGGCGGTGGCCCCGCTGCTCGAGTCGGCGCACCGCCTGGCCGTGACCCTGTGAGCCGGCCTCGGGTGCTCGCCGCCGCGCTGACCGGTCCGGGAGCGCCGACACACTAGGCTGAACTTCATCAACGAACTCGAGGTGCGTAAGGGGGCGAACCGCAGTGCCGATGCCACAAGCCGAGGGCGCCGAGCCTGAGTCTGCCGAGGCACGGCCGTCACCCCTCCTGACCGACCCCGAGCTGCCGCC
Source organism: Nocardioides sp. (assembly GCF_030019515.1). Classification (GTDB taxonomy): domain Bacteria; phylum Actinomycetota; class Actinomycetes; order Propionibacteriales; family Nocardioidaceae; genus Nocardioides. The sequence continues at coordinate 1,268 of NZ_JASEEQ010000009.1, forward strand.
CTCACGCTCGGAGGACGCCCTGTCGGCACTGTCGCCGAAGGGCCTGCGGACCCGCCAGCGTCTGATCGACGGCGCTCGCCGGGCCTTCGAGAAGTCCGGCTCCTACGCCGACACGAGGATCAGCGACATCGTGGAGGAGACCGGGTGCGCCTACGGCACCTTCTACACCTACTTCGACACCAAGGAGCAGCTCTTCTACGAGCTGGCCGTCGACGTTGCCAACGAGATGTACCGCGAGAATGCGTCCCGTGCCCGCGCCTATGGCGAGGACCTCGTCGCGCGCATCGACTCCGGTCTGCGGCAGTTCCTGCGCTCCTACCGCGAGCATGCCGCGATCCTGATGATCATCGACCAGGCCGCCGCGCTGTATCCGGACTTCCGCGGCCTGCGCCGGCGCATCCGCGACGTGTTCGTGGAGCGCAACGTGGCCAACTTCGAGCGCTGGTCGGAGGACGGCTGGTTCGATCCTGCGATCGACCCCGTGGTGGCGGCGCACGCCCTGGTGAGCATGATCGACAACTTCAGCTACCTCTGGTTCGTGCTCGGCGAGCCGTTCGAGGAGGAGAAGGCGTTGGCGACCCTGACCCGGCTGTGGACCAACGCGCTCGCCGTCCCCGTCACCGAGACCGTCGCCGACTGATCGGCGCACATCGCAGGCCGAGCCGCGTGTCCGCGGACCACGGCCGGTTGCCCGGGTCGAGCGCCGGGTGGTCGAGCAGCGAAGGCGCCCTGGCGCCTGAGCGCCCGTCGAGACCCCCGCACCCGCGCAGGGCCCCGCCCAACCAATAACCATCCCGCCGCTACCGCTCCAGGATCAGCGTGACCGGCCCGTCGTTGACCGACTCCACCCGCATGTCCGCGCCGAACACCCCGCGCTCGACCCGCGCGCCCAGCCGATCGAGCTCGGCACAGACGGCGTCGTACACCGGCTCGCTGACCGGCCCGGGTGCCGCGGCCTGCCACGTGGGCCGGCGGCTCTTCCGGGCGTCGCCGTACAGCGTGAACTGGCTGACCACCAGCACCGGCGCTCCGACATCCGACGCCGACCGCTCCGAGCGGAGCACCCGCACGTCCCAGATCTTCCGCGCCATCCACGCGATCTCGGCCGGGCCGTCGCCGTGGGTGATGCCGAGGTAGACGACCAGCCCCTCGCCCTCGAAGCCGCCCACGACCGCACCGTCGACCACCACCCGCGCCCCGTCGGCGCGCTGCACCACCGCTCGCACCCGCCCAGTGTGCCGAAGCGGTCGGCGAAGCGACTGGTCCGTACCACCCTCAGGTCGGCTCCGCGGGGGCCGATACGTCCATCAAGAGTTCGCGGGTGGGCGTCCCCTGCCGCCGCGCGGACACACCTGAGGGAGGGCATCGATGACGGGTCGCGGTGGACAGCTGGGGCAGATCTCCTGGGACGACCTGCTCGGCCTGGGTCCCCGTTCCTCGCTCCCGGCCGTCGAGTCGTGCATCAGCGGCGCTCGCGCCGCTGGCGGCATCTGCCTCGAGCACGGCGAGAGCGCCTGTGTGCTGACCCTCCCCGCGGCTGGCTGAGACCCCACTCGACCAGGCTGGTCGGGCCGCGAAGTCCCCCCTTCGCGGCCCGACCAGCTCACCGCCCCCACGACCCCGCCCTCCGGTGGTCGAGCAGCGAAGCCCCCGCCCTCCGGTGGTCGAGCAGCGAAGGCCCGCTGAGGGCCTGAGCGCCCGTCGAGACCCCCGCAGCGACGCAGGGCCCGCACCACCCACACCGAACCCGCTCTGGCACGATGCGATCGTGCCGACGACGTCACCCGACCAGATCCTGATCGCCGTCGCCCCCACCGGGGCGGAGACCACCAAGCAGGACTGCCCCCAGCTCCCGACCACCCTCGAGGAGCTCGTGCAGACCGCGCAGGAGTGCGAGGCCGCGGGCGCGGCGATGATCCACGTCCACATCCGCGACGCCGACCACCATCCGACCCTGGACCAGTCCCGGCTGCGCGACACCGTTCAGGCGTTGCGCGAGGGCACCGGCCTGGTCGTCCAGCTCTCCACCGGCGGCTCGGTGCACGACCCGCTCGAGTCCCGCCTGAAGGTCCTCGACGCTGAGCCGGACTCCTGCAGCCTGACGATGGGTACGACGAACTTCGGCGACGACGTGTTCTCCAACCCGTGGCCGTTCGTGTGCGAGCTCTACCAGCTCAGCCAGGAGCGCCAGGTGGTACCCGAGTTCGAGCTCTTCGACCTCGGCCACGTACACGCCCTGCGCCGCCTGATCGACAAGTTCGGCCTGCCGTACGGCGGCAAGGTGCACTGCGACTTCGTCATGGGCGTCCCGGGTGGCATGCCCGGCACCGCGCCGGCCCTGGTCGCCGGCGTCGCGCTCCTTCCCGGTGAGGTGACCAGCTGGTCGGCGACCGGCATCGGCCGCAGCACCCTGCCGGTGATGCTCGCCGCCCTGTCGATGGGCGGGCACCTGCGGGTCGGCATGGAGGACGTGCTCACCTTGGCGAAGGGCGTCCCGGTCGAGCGCAACGCGCAGCTCGTCGAGCGCGCGGTCGCCGCCGGGAGGGTGGCCCAGCGTCGCGCGATGACGCCGGACGAGGCCCGCACCCTGCTCGGCGTACGGCCGTAGCCTCGACGTCCGCTGCGATCTGGGCACGCATCCGGGAGCATCGCGGGCCGGTCTCGGTGTGAGAGCGCGCGGAAATCCTGGCATGGGTCTAGACCGGTGTAGGCCGATAGGAACGGAGGAGGACGCGTTCGGAGCCGGTCTGTGGACAGTCTTCCGGAGTGTTATCGGCACCCAGAAGCCCACAGTTGAGGGCTTTCCCCGAAATTCGTGAGTCTTTTTCGACCCGATACCTGCCGAAGAGCCGTCGGTCCGGCCTGGTCGAACGCGCCCAGGTCTTGTCGGGTTCTCCTTCGAGGGTCTCGGCTGGGTCCTAACCTCCGAGGGCACGTGCCCATTCACACCTAGGGGAAGTCGGGGGACATTCCATGAAGGACAGGTACAAGTCAGGGATCGCCGTGATGGCTGCAGCGGGGCTGCTGGTCGTTGGCGGAACCACCGGTGCGGTTGCCGCGAAGATGATCGACGGCAGCCGGATCAAGGACGCCAGCATCAGTGGTGAGAAGCTCACCTCGAACGCGATCGGCTCGCGCGAACTCGCGCCGAACAGCGTGGGCAGGGCCCAGATCAGGGACGGTGTCCTCGACGGCCTCCAGGGCGAGCAGGGCGAGCAGGGCGAGCAGGGTCCTGCGGGCGAGCAGGGTCCCGCAGGCGAGCAGGGTCCCGCAGGTGAGGCAGGACCCGCCGGACCGGCCGGCCCGACGGGAGCGACCGGTGCGCAAGGCCTGCCGGGCCTTGACGGCGCAGACGGGGCCGACGGCGCGAACGGCGCGGACGGCGCGGACGGCGCGGACGGCGCGGACGGCGCGGACGGCGCGGACGGCGCGGACGGCGCGGACGGCGTCGTTGCCCCGATCTACCAGGTGAGCGGCCCGACGACCATCGTCAAGACCGGTGGCTCGTGGGGCTCGATCGCCAGCCCGAATGCGACCCTGATCGACACGGTGTCGGTCCCGCCAGGCAAGTACATCCTGACCGGCAATGGCTTCTTCACGGCCGACAGCGACGGAAATCCGCAACCGGGTGAGATGCAGTTGGCTCTGCGTGTGGCAGATGGGTCCACGTGGGGGGTCGACGTCGGCACCTGCTTCACGACGACCGGAACCTGGAAGGGCCGGGACTACACCTGCTCCACCACCAGGGTTGTCACCTTTAGCGCGGCGACCGACATTCTGGTCTTCGGCTTCGGTTACGACATCGAAGGGGAATCCGCTGACAACAGTGGTGACTTCACGGGCACGAGCTACGTGACTGCCATTCCCGTTCAGGGCTGAGCACGAGCCAAGACAGAAGGGCCCTGCCATGGCAGGGCCCTTCTGGCTGTCTGGTGCTTGCGAGGCTTAGCTGGCGCTGTTGATCATGCCGCCGCCGACGGTGACGCCGGTGGCCTCGTCGATGAGGATGAACGACCCGGTCGCCCGGTTCTTCGAGTACGGGTCGCACAGCAGCGGCACGGTCGTGCGCAGCTGGACGCGGCCGATCTCGTTGAGGCCGAGCTCCTTGGTGTCCTGGTCGCGGTGCAGGGTGTTGACGTCCAGGCGGTACTGGATGTCCTTGACCAGGGCGCGCGCCGAGCGAGTGGTGTGCTTGATCGCGAGCTTCTGGCGCGGGCGCAGCGGCTCGTTGGTCATCCAGCAGACCATCGCGTCGATGTCCTGCGAGGGCTTCGGGGCGTTCGCCGGGCGGGCGATCATGTCGCCCCGGGACACGTCGACGTCGTCCTCGAGGCGGACTGTCACCGACATCGGCGGGAACGCCTCGCTGACCTCCTGGTCGAACAAATCGATGCCGGCGATCTTGGAGGTCATGCCGGAGGGGAGCACGACGACCTCGTCGCCGGGCTTGAGGACGCCGCCGGCGACCATGCCGCCGTAGCCGCGGTAGTCGTGGTGCTCGTCGGACTTGGGGCGTACGACGTACTGCACCGGGAAGCGGACGTCGACCAGGTCCCGATCGGACGCGACGTGGACGTGCTCGAGGTGGTGCATCAGCGTGGGACCGGAGTACCAGGGCATCTTCTCCGAGCGCGTGACGACGTTGTCGCCCTGAAGCGCGGAGATCGGGATGACCTCGAGGTCGGGGATGTTCAGCTTGGTCGCGAACTGGGTGAACTCGGCGTGGATCTTCTCGTAGATCTCCTGGGAGAAGTCGACGAGGTCCATCTTGTTCACGGCCAGCACCAGGTGGGGGACGCGGAGCAGCGAGAGGATCACCGCGTGCCGGCGGGACTGCTCGGTCAGGCCCTGGCGGGCGTCGACCAGGACGAGCCCGAGGTCGGCCGTCGAGGCGCCGGTGACCATGTTGCGGGTGTACTGCACGTGGCCCGGGGTGTCAGCGATGATGAACTTGCGGGTGGGCGTCGCGAAGTAGCGGTAGGCCACGTCGATCGTGATGCCCTGCTCGCGCTCGGAGCGGAGGCCGTCGGTGAGCAGCGCCAGGTCGGTGTAGTCGTAGCCCTTGGACTGGCTGGTCGCCTCGACGGCCTCGAGCTGGTCCTCGAAGATCGACTTGGAGTCCAGCAGCAGCCGCCCGATCAGCGTCGACTTGCCGTCGTCGACCGAGCCGGCGGTCGCGAAGCGCAGCAGATCCATGGAGCGGACCTGCTCAGCCTTCTGGGCCTGGGTGAGACCCGTGGGGGAGTCGCTCATCAGAAGTAGCCTTCCTTCTTCCGGTCCTCCATCGCTGCCTCGGAGAACCGGTCGTCGCCACGGGTGGCGCCGCGCTCGGTGACGCGGGCGATGGCGATCTCGTCGATGATCTTGTCGATGGTGTCAGCCTCGGACTCGACGCACCCGGTCAGCGTCAGGTCGCCGACGGTGCGGAACCGCACGGTGCGCTCCTCGGCGGACTCCCCGGTGCGCAGCGGGTTGAAGTCCGACTCGGTCAGGAGCATCCCGTCGCGTTGGAAGACCCGGCGCTGGTGGGAGAAGTAGATCGCGGGGATCTCGATGCCCTCGCGGCCGATGTAGTGCCAGATGTCCAGCTCGGTCCAGTTGGAGATCGGGAAGATCCGCATGTGCTCGCCCTCGTGGATCCGGCCGTTGTAGAGGCTCCACAGCTCGGGGCGCTGCATCTTGGGGTCCCACTGGCCGAACTCGTCGCGGTGGGAGTAGACGCGCTCCTTGGCGCGGGCCTTCTCCTCGTCGCGGCGGCCGCCGCCGAAGGCGGCGGTGAAGCTGCCCTCCTCAAGCGCGTTGAGCAGGGTGCCGATCTGGAGCCGGTTGCGACTGGTCTTGCCGTCGTCGACGACGATTCCGTCCGCGATCGCCTGCTCGACGCTCGCGACGATGAGGCGCACGCCGAGCCGGCTGACCCACTTGTCGCGGCAGGCGATCACCTCGGGGAAGTCGTAGCCGGTGTCCACCTGGAGCACGGGGAAGGGGATCTTCGCGGGGTAGAACGCCTTCTCGGCGAGCCGGAGCATCACGATCGAGTCCTTGCCGCCCGAGAACATCAGCACGGGCTTCTCGAACTCGGCGGCGACCTCACGGAAGATGTGGATCGACTCCGCCTCCAGCTGGTCGAGCTGACTCAGCTGGTAGTCGGCGTGGGTTTCGGTCATGACTGACTGGGGACCTCTCGTCGGGACAGCAGCCCACATCGTAGCCGTCGCCGGCCGGGTGACCTCAAACCGGACAAAATCGAGTGGTTCAGGTCACTCTCGTCAGGTCCGCGGTCGACGGAAGTTGGCGTCGTCCAGCTCGGCGACCGTCGGCGCCCCGAACATGGGGAGGCCCTGCCCCTTGCGGAGGATGCCCCAGATGAGCGGCAGCGAGACCAGCAGCACCAGTCCGATCACGGCGATCAGCACCGGGTGGGTGTCGTCCTTGCCGAGCGGCGCCCAGCCGGACTTGTCGAGGAGGGCGACCCCGGACATGGTCAGCACGATCACGATGCCGCGCCGGATCACCGACTGGGGAACTCGCGGGGCGATCCGGCTGCCGATGATGGTGCCGGGCACGGAGCCGATCACCAGCGGGATCAGGATCTCCCAGTCAAGCCCGTTGATGATGATGTTCGAGATCGCCGCGGCCAGGACCAGTGGGACGGCCTGGACGAGGTCGGTTCCGACCAGCTTCACCGCCGACAGGCCCGGGTAGAGCATCAGCAGCGCGATCATGATCACCGAGCCGGAGCCGACGCTCGTCACGCCGACCAGCAGCCCGCCGAGGGCACCGACAGCCAGGGTGATCAGCGGCCGGATCGGCGGGTTCGGGTCCGCGTTCGCGGCACCGCCGCGGACCCGACGCAGGTTGATGTACAGCCGCAGCGCGTAGGTCGCGGCCGCCAGCAGCAGCGCGAACCCGATGGCCTCCTTGAGCAGGGTGTCGACCGACTCCGGTTCCTCGCCGGCGACCTGATGGATCAGCCAGGGTCCGAGCAGTGCCATCGGCACCGACCCGATGATCAGCCACTTGGCCAGGGAGAAGTTGGGTGAGCCCTCGCGGGAGTGCACGATGGCACCGCCGGTCTTGTAGACCGCGGCCGCGGTGAGGTCGGCGGTCACGACCGTGGCGGCGTCACCGACGCCGAGGAAGATCAAGGCGGGCGTCATCAGCGCGCCACCGCCCATCCCGGTCAGGCCGACAACGATGCCGACGATGAAGCCGGCCGCCAGGATCGAGAAGAAGGTCGTCGTGATCAGGTCGCTCATGCGGTGGCCCGGACGAGTCGCGTGCTGTCCAGCGGTCGGTGCCCGGCGGTCATAGGGAGATCTTCCTGGATCCGTTCGGCACGCGAGGCACGACGCGCAGAAGCGCCGCGCCCGAGGTGGCGCACGTCTCGGTCGCGCTGTCGAGTGCCGCGTGCCGTGGCCGGTCCGCGCCGGCGGTCACTTTCGGGCCGCCGCGGGCTGCGCCGGCCCGGAGCCGGGCGGCGGCATGCCGTTCTCGCCCAGGGGGTCGTCGGTGAGGTCGAGGTGGCCGGAGGCGCGAAGCGCGATGAGGACGTCGTCGAGTGCCTCCTCGATGCTGCGGCCGGTGGTGTCGACCCGGACGTCTGCGTCGTCCGGGGCCTCGTACGGCGAGGAGATGCCGGTGAACTCGGGGATCTCACCGCGCCGCGCCTTGGCGTAGAGCCCCTTGCGGTCGCGGCGCTCACACTCCTCGAGTGGCGTTGCGACGTGCACCAGGAAGAACGCCCCGCCGGCCTCGCCTACCATCCCGCGGACCTGCTGGCGGGTCTCGTCGAACGGCGCGATCGGGCTGCACACCGCGACCCCGCCGTGGCGGGAGATCTCCGCAGCGACCCAGCCAATCCGGCGGATGTTGGTCTCCCGGTCCTCCTTGGAGAACGTCAGGCCGGCGGAGAGGTTGCGTCGTACGACGTCGCCGTCGAGGCTGGTCAGCGTGCGGCTACCGTGCTCGTGGAGCCGGTCCATCAGCGCTCGCGCCAGCGTCGACTTGCCGCTGCCGGACAGACCGGTGAAGAACACCACCAGGCCCTGGTCGTCGGGGGCGGGGTGGTCGAACGCGACGATCTCGGCGATCTCGGGCGGGTAGTCGCCGGTCGGGTCGTCGGTGACAGCGACCAGCGGGTCCTCGCCCGCGTAGTTGGCGGTGACCTGGTGGCCGAGGTCGTGGTCGAGATCCGCGTCCCCGTGGCTGGGCAGCGGGATCGCCACCACGTCGGCCGCCGGCAGGTGGGCCGCCGCCGCGAGGGTCGCCCGGATCAGTGCTACCGGTGACAGCTCGGGAGTGCCGTGTCCGACCAGCGGCAGCAGCACCAGCGGGCCGATGCCCGCCAGGACGGCGAGCTGGGCCTCGGTGAGGGCGTCGACGACCGGGACGAACGTGCGCCCGGCGTACAGCTCACGGCTCCGGGCGGGCGTCAGGTAGCGGTGCCGGAACGGCCCGTACTGGACGTGCGTGAGCGGCTCGATGGTGCCGCGCGGCACCTCTACGATCGCCAGGGGGAGTCCCTCGGGGTCGACCAGCTCGACCGCACCCGCTGCGCTCGCGGCCGCCGCCACGCCGTCGGGCAGGGTCAGCGTGACCGGGCTGCCGGGCTCGTTGAAGGCCACCGTCGGGACCAGGGCGCCGCTGACCAGGAGCTCGAGGTCGTCGAGTTCGCGGGGCGTGGGGCAGTACTGCGGGACGGGTGGCATGGACACGGGTTCATCGTGCCATTCGACGGCCTGCGAGTCGGCGGCGCCGCCTCATGAGCCGGTGCAGCCCGGCAAAATCCGCGGCATCCGTCTCAGGATCGACCGCGTGCGGTCGACATCTTGGGTATGCGGCCCCGGAGACTCGCGATTGCCCTGAGCGTCGCCGTCGCCTTGTCCGTTGTGGGCTCCGGCGCGGCGGCCGACCCGGACACGCCCTACATCTACTACCACGACGTCGGCAAGGTCGCGGCGCGCAAGCACCAGCACCAGTGGGCCCTCGGCGCGATCCATGCCCGGCAGTCCTGGAAGACCAGCCGCGGTCGCGGCGTCACCGTGGCGGTCGTCGACTCCGGGATCGGCCCCACCCGGGAGCTCGACGGGCAGGTCCGGCGCACCGTGAACCTCGCGGGTCCGACCGGGAAGCGGATCGACCTGCACGACCACGGCACCGCGGTCTCCTGCGTGATCGCAGCCCGCCCGGACCGGCCCGGCTGGAAGGGCGTCACGGGGGTCGCGCCCGAGGTCGACCTGATGTCGGTGCGCATCTTCGGCGCCTCCGGCATCGCCCCCGCCACCCGGGTCGCCCAAGGCATCCGGTGGGCGGTCGACCACGGCGCCGACATCATCAACGCCAGCTTCGAGGACCACGACAAGCCGGTGCTGCGGTTCGCGATCCGCTATGCGCTCCAGCGAGGGGTGATCGTGGTCGCCGGCGCGGGCAACGAAGGCGACGTCGGGAGCCCGCCGCAGTATCCGGCGGCCTACCCGGGCGTGATCGCCGTCGGTGCGGTCCGCCCGAACCTCCAGCGGGCGGCGTTCTCGAACGAGGGGGAGTACGTCGACGTCGTGGCGCCGGGCACCCGCGTCCTCTCCTGCGACCCGTTCGACACGCTGAGCTACTACGAGGGCACGTCCCTCGCGACTCCGATGGTGACGGGCGTGGTGGCGCTGATGAAGTCCGCGCGACCACGCCTGACCTCTGCGGCTGCCGAGCGGATCCTGCGCCGTACGGCGCGAGACATGGGCAGCCCCGGGCGCGACGACTCCTACGGCTGGGGCCTGGTGGACGCCGAGGCGGCCGTGAAGGAGGCCGGGCGGGGTCGCTGACGCTCGAGCAGCGATCGGGGCGATGCGTCAGGTCCGGTAGGCGCCGGTGCTGTCACTCGGTCAGAGCCGCCGCCACGAAGTCCCTGACGGTCTGCTCGAGACTGATGGTGGGGGACCATCCGGTACGAGCGCGGAGCAGCCCGGCGTCGCCTCGCACTTCGCGCGGGTCAGTAGGACGGAAGCGGTCCTCGTCGACGATGAGGTCGATAGGGCCGCGCCCGAGCGCCCGAAGCAGTTCCTCGAGCAACTCCGAGCCCGCGACAGGACGGCCCGAACAGACGTTGAACACCCGGTCGTCACCGAGGTCGCTCTCCACCAACAGCCGATAGGCATTCGCAACGTCGCGGACGTCGGTGTAATCCCGGCGGGTCCCGAGGTCGCCGACGACCATCGGTCTCTCGCCGGATGCTTGAACACCGGCAAGCAGGTCCGGCAGAAGAAACCCCGTGGTCTGTCCGGGACCGATGTGGTTGAACGGACGTGCGACCACCATGTCGAGCCCTCGGGCGGCGTAGTACTCAGCCTGCTTCTCGACGAGGACCTTGCTCACGGCGTACGGCGAGACCGTTCGGGTCCGTCGGTCTTCGTCGATCGGCGTCTGTTCGCGCGTGTCGTAGACCGCGCCGCTGCTCACGATTAGCACGCGAGTGGGCGATTCGCGCTCCAGCAGCCACTCGCCCATGTGCGTCACCATCGAGCTGTTGACGGTGATGTACGTCTGAGGTGCAGCGAACGACGGCGTGAGGGCACTCAATCCGGCAAGGTGGATGACTGCGTCGGGAGCCAGGATCGATGGCCACTCGCGAGTCAGGTCAGCGCTGACGTAGTCGTCTACAAACTTCCCCACGTGCTCCGTCGGCTGATCGTCATGTCCGATGCCAACGACGGACCAGTCCGCGTCGGTCAAGCTCTGCGCTACATGCCGTCCCACGAAACCGTTCACACCAGTGATCACTGCACGGCGCTGGGAAGCACGCCTGCTAGGCATGGCGGCTGAGAACCTGGATGTCATGCTGGACCATCAAGCTCACGAGGCCCGGGAAGTCCACAGTCCGCTCCCAGCCAAGGACCCGCTCTGCCTTCGACGGGTCACCGAGCAGGATGTCGACCTCGGCTGGACGTCGGAACTGGGGGTCCTGCCGGACGTACGGCTTCCAGTCAGTCTCGCCGATCGCCGCGAACGCGAGGGTCAGGAACTCCTCGATCGAGTGGGTTTCACCCGTGGCCAAGACGAAGTCATCGGGCTCGTGGTGCTGCAGCATCTGCCACATGCCGCGGACGTAGTCACCGGCATATCCCCAGTCCCGCTTGGGCCAGAGGTCGCCCAGAGCGAGATGGTCCTGGAGCCCGAGGTGGATGGCAGCCACCGCGTTCGTGATCTTGCGGGTCACGAACTCGAGGCCGCGACGCTCGCCCTCGTGGTTGAAGAGGATGCCCGTGGACACGAACATCCCGTAGCTCTCTCGGTAGTTGCGCGCGATCCAGTGTGCGTAGAGCTTGGCGACGCCGTAGGGGCTTCGCGGGTGAAAGAGGGAGTTCTCGTTGTAACCGGCCCCCGGCCGATTGTAGTCCAAGCCTCCGAACATCTCCGAGGTTGATGCCTGGTAGAAGCGAGTCGAGTCAGAGAGTCCCGACACGCGCACTGCCTCCAACAGGTTCAGAACGCCCTTCGCAGTGATATCTGCGGTGAGCTGAGGGTTACGGAATGAGTAGCCCACATGGCTGATTGCACCGAGGTTGTAGATCTCGTGCGGCTGCGAGGTGGCCACAGCGTGAATCAGGGAGGTCTGGTCTGTGAGGTCGGCCTCGATCAGCCGAACGAACGGGAACTCCCGCTCGAGGGCCTCCCTGCGTGCGTTCCGCTGGCCGCGTATCAGGCCGAAGACCTCGTATCCCTTGCTGTGCAGCAACTCGGCCAGGTGCCCGCCGTCCTGTCCGGTGACACCGGTCACCAGAGCCCGTCGGGCCGTGTCCGTCACTTCGGGGCCTCTCATTGTCCCTTCCGAGCACGCGCTGATGAGCAGTCTGATCGCGTGCCGCCCGATGATAGCCCGGTCAGCTCCCACGGCTAGGTGCCGTCCCTTCGGGGCCGGTCAGAAGGCCAGCACGGCAACCGATCGCGTCGACCCAACTGTGGTCCTGGAGCGGCGTCACGTGGCTGCGGTCGACCAAGGCTCAGCTTTGCGAGCTCAAGCTGGCCGGCAACACCGGCGGTAGGATCCCGGCGAGCGCAGCGCACTTGCCTTCCCAGAAGAAGCTAGTTAGTCAGAGGAGCGAACCATGACGACGCCCCCAGCAAGTCATCCAACAAACCCTGTGGATGACGTCGTCACTGCGCTCGCGTCGGGGGCGGATTCAGCCACGGCAACTGACGTCGAAGCGCAAACACGCGATCTTCGTGACCGTCTTTGGCAAGCCAAACTGGGTGAGGCACACGCAGAGCGTCGACTTGCCTCATCCCAAGCGTCGGGCGCTTCGGCCGCGGTGCCCGCCGTCCAGCTCGGCGATACTCATGCAGACACGGAAGATCTCCGAGCGCAATTGGCCAGCGCAGTTCATGCGCGTACGGTTTCCGAGTCTCAGATGCGTGAGTTGGAAACAGCAGTTGATGTCCTTCAGGAACACATCCGACACCTCGGAAGGCAGATCGAAGCCGCGTACGCGGACAATCGAGCGTTGCGTGAATCGAAGGCGATGCGGCTCGGCGTCGCAGTCAGACGGGTCGTTCACCCCCTCCGATCACGGCGGAGTGGACGAGTCTCTTCCACCACCGATGCGGCGGTGCCACCGACATTGGAGGCCGAGGATTCGCAGGTACAACAGTTGACGTCTACGCAGCAGGCGTTGCCTGAGACCTTGGGACTGTTGCCTGAGGCCCAGGCCCTGTTGCCTGAAGCCCAGGCGCTGTTGCCTGAGGTCCCGGACCTAGAGGAACTCTATCTCAGCGCCACCCGTGAGGGCGCCCCGTGGTGGTTCCCAGCTTTGGACGCCGAGGCTGATATCTCGCCAAGTGACGCCGACTCGCTCCTCGCTCAGTTGAACTCTGCTCGTACAAGCAAGAATGGGCCACAGCCTGCTGTGGCGGCCTTTCGAGAGCTCCTTGTCAAGGAAGGGCTCTGGGACCCCAGCTTGCGCATGGCGGTTGCTGAAGCGGAAGCGGCCGCTCTCATCACCGGGCGACGCAATATCGATCGTCCGGGGGGCGGAGACGTGGTCATCGATGTGCGCTGTCTGCAAGATCCCGCCTACCGCACTCGCGGTGTCGGCAGGCACGCCCGATGTGTGCTTTCAGAAATGCGCTCGGTCCTTGCTGAGACGCGGCTCGTGGGCCTACTTGACCCCGACCTGCCCCCGCTCGGGCCGGACGCGCAAGAACTACTCGACGCGACTGCCTCGCGGGCATCCGACCTGGACATCGCGAGGGTGAGCGGGTTCGTGCAACTCTCCCCCATGACTGCTGATGTAGGTCCTGTGGCACCGCTGCTGGCCTCGAACCGTATCCATTGCATCGCGATCATTTACGACTTCATACCCCACGATCGACCCGCCGCATATCTTCGGAGTGACAGCGCCCGCCTCAGTTACGCAGCGCGACTTCTCGCCCTGAGTCGCTACGATTTGGGCATTGCGATTTCTTCGGCTACCTCCGATGAGGCAGCTGCGTTGCTCGACTGGTCGCCGGAGCGGTTGCTTGTAAGCGGCGTTGCCGACCCGTTGGCGTCCTTCGCAGTCAGTGCCTCCGCGACCCCACCTGCCGATGACTTTATCTTGGCTCCGACGGGAGGAGACCCTCGCAAGAATCTTTTGGCGGCGGTGGCCGGTTTCGCCCGCTGCAAGGAACTCAGGCAGACGCAAATGCGGCTGGTCGTGGTGGGTGGCTTGAGCAGGGAACTGACGCAAGAACTGGAGTCCTTCGCAGAGCAGGCCAAGTTGTCTGCCGGTGATGTCACTGTCCTTTCAGGAGTTGGCGATACTGAACTGGCCAACCTCTACGCCTTTGCCTCGGTGGTCGTGGTGCCGTCGTTCTGCGAGGGATTCTCCATCCCTGTGGCCGAGGGTGTCTTGCGCGGCACGCCGGTGGTGGCCTCTGACATCCCGGCCCATCGTGAATTGCTGGGAGATGGATGGTGGCTAGTGCCGCCCACCGATATCGAGGCAATCGGCCGAGCCATGTTACGAGCAGCTTTGGCTCCTGGTGACATGAGCACCGAGCAGTGCACGTCGATTTCGAATCTCGCTAGTCCGGCGGCTGTTCGTGAGAGGCTGCGAGCGGTGTTCGAGCGGCTCAAAGGTGAGGATGATTCCTCCCCTGCGCCACCAGTTTTGCTGCGTCCCGCAAAGCCCAAGCTGGCTATTCTCAGCCCGTTTCCGCCCCAGCATTCAGGTGTAGCCGATTACACCGCATTTACAGCCCGGTACTTAGCCGAACATGCCGATGTCACGATTTTCTCGGAAACAAAGGATGCGAAGCCGCCGACTGGTGTCCACGTGGAGCCGCTGTCGGCGCAACCATATCTCGACCGAAGTTTCGATGCCGTGCTGTCCGTAATCGGTAACAGTCACTTCCACATCCCGATGATCGAGTATTTGCAACAATACGGAGGCGCCTGTATAGCGCACGATAACCGAATGCTTGATCTGTACGCGTGGTGGAAGGGTAATGACGCTACCGCCCGCCTGCTCTCTCGGGCTGATCGCCCTATCTTTGGAGAGGAGATCCCGGGCTTCCTTGCTGACTTGGACACGCTGCCAGACCTCGCGTTCGGTGACATTGTGCGCTGGGCTGACCCGCTGATCGTGCACGCCCATGGCCTGGCGGCCCGTTTGCATGAGGAGCGGGGGGTCACCCCCATAGTCGTGCCATTTGTTCCGTACAACCTGCCGCCAAGCCGAGGCATTGGCACCCGTGAGCAGGCGCGGCGTCAAGTTGGCTTCACGGAGGGACGGTGTCACGTGGCGACGTTCGGCCACGTCGACATTCGCTACAAGGGAGTGGACTTGGTGTTGGCCGCAGCGGGATGGTGCAAGATGTGGGGCCTGAACTTGGAGCTGCACTTTGTCGGCTCGGTGCCTGAGCACACGCGCCTCCAGCTTCTCGGCGCGGCACGGGAAGTTGGCATGGACGGAAGACTTCATATGCATGGACGCGTGGACCCTGGAACGCTCTCAACCATGTTGGCCGCGGTCGACGCCGCCGTTCAACTCAGGACGAGCAGCGTCCTTTCCCTGAGTGGAGCGTTGGCTGATTGCATCGCCTTCGGCATCCCAACGGTCGCCACCGAGGAGCTGGCGATAGAGATGTCCGCTCCTGCATTCGTTCGCGCCGTTTCCAGCAAAGCCACGCCACTCATCGTCGCGGAGGCGATCGCCGAGGTGGTGGCTGACGGCCGTTCGGACAGCCTCGAGCAGCAACGAGTGATGTACCTCAAGGAACGCAGCGGAGAGGCGTACGCCGCTGGCCTGATGTCGGCACTCGGCCTGGGGCCTGAGCGATGATTAGTCCACGTGTTCTCGTAGACCTAAGCCAGTTCATTGCGTTTCCCGCTGCCTCGGGCGTCCAAAGAGTTCTTTTGCATGTGCTTGAAGGGCTCAGACGGAGCCCCCTCGACGCATATGTAGGCGTGCTACGCGGAGAATGCGTTGACGTCGTCCACCTCGACGCTGCCGCGAGCGCTATCGGCGAAGTCTTCGCAGCCCCCCGACCCCTTGATGGACGACGCGCACTCGTGAACTCGCGATTCAGGGAAGCGAAATTGTTTGACTGCCGACCGGGTGAGATCGACCTCCTCTTCGACGCCTATTTCCTCCCGGAGCCAACTTACGTCCCCCAAATATTGGCCGTCGCAGAAGCGCTGCGCGATCGTGCGATCATCCCGGTTCTATTGCTCGCATACGACATCATCCCCATTTCGGAACCTTGGCTCTTGCATGGTCGACACCAAATGCGCACGGACGGCTACTTCAGGCTGTTAGCTTCGGCTGAGAACGTCGCATACATCAGTGCCCAGGTGGGCCGTGACATCGAGACCAGATTGAGGCGCGGCGCCGTAACCAATGGCGTAATCCTGCCGCTGGGCGCCGATGGCCTTGGACGCACTCGCCAGCGCCAGGCGCCCTTGCAGCCGATGTTCGTGACCATCGGGACCGTTGAACCGCGCAAGAACATCCCTATGCTTCTCGAAGCCATGCGCACGCTATGGGCTGGGGGCGGGCAGCACCGGTTGACGTTGATCGGGGCTCCGGGGCGGGAGGGGGACGCATTCCTCGATGAGTTTCGGAAGATCGCGGCTACTGACAGTCGCGTCACGTGGTTCGAGGCTGGTGACGACGATCTGGTTAAGCGGACAGTTGAGGGAGCTACTGCGCTTGTCTTCGCCAGCGAGCACGAGGGGTTCGGACTGCCGCCACTCGAGGCGCTCTCCCTTGGGGTGCCGGTCATTGCGGCCGCGCAGCTGCCAGCGTTGGAGGGACTGTCGGCCGGGGGCCAGGTCAGGCTTCCAGAGATGACGCCACAGGCTCTGGCAGAGGCGTTGACAGACATCGCCGTGCCCCGCGTCAATCGGGCGCTGCGCCGACAGATCGACTCGTTGGACCTCCCCGTATGGCGCGACTTCTACGAAGCCATGAGCTCTTGGGTCGCCAACACAATCCACCAGGCACCAGTCGAGGCGGCGCTTTGCCGTCGCCAGTGAGAGATGAGGAAGCCGTGAGCAGCGTTACATCGATTACCGCTTGTCGGGCGTGCGGTTCAACGGGACTCGTCAGCGTTCTCGACCTCGGACAACAGCAACTCACCGGCGTCTTCCCCGCCTCGGTCGAAGACGATGTGTTGCGTGGTCCGCTGGAACTCCTTTGGTGCCGCGACTGTAACTTGGTGCAACTGGGTGCGACCTATCCGTTGGATGAGATGTATGGCGAGAATTACGGCTATCGATCGGGGCTCAACGGTTCGATGGTCCACCATCTGGCGAACAAGACACGTTTGTTGCAGGCCGCGGTGTCGCTGCAAGAAGGCGATACGGTGCTCGACATCGGCAGTAACGACGGGACCCTACTCTCCCACTATTCCGCAGACGGTTTGCGTCGCATTGGTATCGATCCGACCGCCGAGAAATTCAGAGAGTTCTATTCGCCTGGGGTTGAAGTGGTGGCGGACTTCTTTTCGGCGGACGCCTTCAGGGGTGTATCTGAAAGTCCCGCTCGAATTGTCACCACGATCAGCATGTTCTACGACCTTGAGGATCCGGTAGCCTTTGCTGCGCAGGTAGCTGAATGCCTCGCTGTCGATGGCGTGTGGCATCTGGAACAGTCCTACATGCCGTCGATGCTGCGTACCACGTCCTATGACACGATCTGTCACGAGCACTTGGAGTACTATTCGCTAAGTACCGTCACTTCAATTCTGCGCCGCGCCGGGCTAAGGGTTTATGACGTCCGCTTCAATAGCGTGAACGGCGGAAGCTTCGCGGTCTCGGCTGTGCACGAGGATTCGCATTTCCAGGGTCCGACTGAACTGCTGGCGTGGTTCGAGGACCAGGAGCGGCGGATGGGTCTGGACACCCCAAGTCCCTTTAGGGAATTCGAATCCAGGGTGTTCCAGCATAGGCACGACCTTGTGGACCTGATTCGACGGCTTCGCGCGGGGGGCAATCGGGTGTTCGGCCTGGGGGCATCCACGAAAGGGAACGTTCTCCTTCAATTCTGCGGCTTCGGGCCTGACGACATCCAAGCGATTGCTGAAGTGAACCCCGACAAGTTCGGTAGGGTCACGCCTGGCACCGGAATTCCGATTGTCTCCGAATCTGAGGCGCGCGCTGAGGAACCCGACTACTTCGTTGTCTTGCCATGGCACTTTCGGCAGGGGATCGTCGAGAGGGAGCGGGCCTTTCTCGAACGGGGCGGTCGGCTCATCTTTCCCTTGCCCGAGATCGAGATCGTCGGAGACTGAATCGCCCAGGCCGAGTCATCGACCCCCTCTTATTGGCCGACGCTGTGATTGGTCGTCCCTAGGCGGAAGACGAGGGCGCTATCCTACATCTGGAGTTTCCGCTAATTCCGAATACAAGAGACCAGGGTCTGGGCAACGGTGTTTGCCGCCGACCTTAGGTCGGAAAGGTCCTGCTCATGCCATTGCGCTACGTTGCCGGGATCAGTTTGCCCCGAAGTGGCCATCATCTGCTGGCGCGACTGCTGGGTAGATACTTCGACCGAACGGAGGCAGGTTTCATGTACTGTGACTTTTATCCTCCGGAAAGAGACTGCTGTCGAACGTTTCCATGCGTTCGAGACGGCGTGACATTCTCGAAGAATCACGACTTTGGTGGTGGGGCGGATGCAGAAGCTGACGTCCCGCAACTTGTCCAGTATCGAGAGTTCTTGCCGGCCGTGGTTTCCGATTTTGAACTTTTCGTGCTCAGCGGCAAACCCGATACGGCAACAGCCTTTCGTAAGTTCGCCACAACGAAAGCTGGTATGTGGGGGGAATTTGTCGCCAAGTGGGTCGATACTGATTTCTCCGGCGAGCGGCTCGTCATTCACTACGAGGACCTGACGCGCGATCCGGTCACGTGGCTGGGCCGCGCCGTGACGTTCTCTGGTGGCTCGGTTGACCGACACGTGTTGGAAGAAGTGGTTCGCTCTGAACAGGCGCAGGCGGTTACCTCGGCGGGAGAGGTGTGGACGGCCAACGCGGGTGTCGTGAATACGCGCAGGGTGCAGGACTTCCGCTTTTACGACCCGGCAGTCTTCGAGCTTGTTCAGGCACACGCTGACGCGGCTCGGCGGGCTGCAGCGTCGACCGGGTAATCCGGCCCTTTGACAATGGAGGACGTGGGGAACCGGAAGTTTCGGCGGGCCTGGATGATGCGCTAGTTGCGACAATGCCGGTCAAGCGCGGCAAGGGCGGAGACGTACCGTCTGGTGAGTTGGTGTACGGACAATCTAGATTCGACCAATCGTCGAGCCTCCGTGGTCCGGGTGGCAGATGGTCCTTCAGCCCTCACCTCGCGCAGATGTGTGACGGCGTCGGATACGTTCGGATCGGCCCAGCGACCAATGGAGTCGTAGAAGTACTCGCCGGCCTCCACCGGAATGAGTTCGTAGTTCACAAGGCGGGCCGTCCGATCTGAGCAGAAGTCCATGTTTCCCGAATAGCCGGTGACTACGACGGGGACGCCGAGTGCCATTGCCTCCGCAATGGTGTAGCCGAATCCTTCGGACCGATGGAGGCTGAGGTAGCAATCGGACAGTCCGATCAAGGCGAGCGTGTCGTCTCGCGACCACTCGTCCGTTAGGACGATCACTCGAGTGTCGATGCTGGCCTCGCGAAGAAATGCTCGTGACGCACGGCATCCTGAGTACGCCATAGAGACCAAGTGGGACCAATTGCGCACCTTAATGACAAGTTTCGCCGTCGGGTCGTCCGGGAAGGCGCGCGTGAACGCGCGTACGCAAGCGACCGGATTTTTCCGGGCGGCCGTTGAATGCGCATCAAACGCGAAATGAACGACGAAGTCGCGCTCGTCCAGGCCCAGACGTTCCCGGGTCAATGCCGACCTGTGATCGACCGTCACGGCATGGCCGACAACGGTGACACGAGTTCCAGAAGCTCGTGTAAACGCATTCGCGATAAACGTGGAAGCTGTCCACACCTCCTCGACTAACTCCAGGGCGGGCTGAAGTCGATCTGGGACAACATCTGTCTCCCAGAGGAAGAGCCCGGCCACGCCCCGCCCATTCCAGAGGCGTGGTTGAAAGAGGTACGTCTCGGCCACTTTGTCCATGGGCAGGTGCAGCACTACGCGGTGACCGTGCGGCTCGCCAGTCGTTGCGAGGTCGCGAGACCTGGCAGTCTTGCCGCCCGGGTGAAGATTGTAGGTACATAGATGGCTGGCGACTGGCGCGAGGGCTGAGACCGATTGCGTGGCGCTGAGTCCGATCCCGGAAGGATGGCCGACCAGTCCAGCGACACAGACCTCCCCCTTCGCTGCCGTTCTTGCGCGGACCGGTGCGTCGACTCCGGGTCGACGGGTCGGACCGGTCGCGCGAGCTTCGCGAAGGATCCGAAGGACGTCTCCCTCCGGGCCCGGGTCTTGGCCGTGGTCCTGGTCGGACGGCGGACCTAAGGGGACGAACGGGTGCGAAGGGGCTGTTCGAGCATTTTCTATCCGATTGGCCAGCCACGACAATTGGTCGGAGAGCAGGAAGGATGCGCTGTCGTCTACGTGACGCGCCCAGTACACGAATTGGCGGAGAAGCTCCTCGTACTGCTCTTGTCCGCCTCCCTTAGGGAGATTCAGGACCGAGGCGAACGCACCCTGAAGCCGGGTTAGACGGAAGTCCGCGCATTCGTAGTCACCCGGGTCCGCATCCCAGGCGACGGGTTCGTTGAGCAGACCGAGTTCAGCAGATCCAAGCGGCAACGTGAGAATCGCCTCTCCGCCTGCGTACTGGTCAAGCATCCTCACGAACGCATCGATGTCGAGCGTCTGCCCGGCGGCGCTACCGCCGTTTGTCGAGCCGTGGCCGCGGATCAGTGCCCTGAGCGCGTCCTCCGACCCACTTCTTACCCGCCTCCTCGCGACATCGCCATGTTCCGCAGCTGCGCGCGACCCAAGATCGCATGGCTCGCCGACAGGGACCTGGTACGCAGAGCCGTTCATGGTTTGCGAGTCGATGGGTGATGGCGAACACGGGTGGATCAGTTCGACCCGGCTCCCATGGGAGACCGCATAACCCAGACCGTCCACGAAGTCTGCAGACCAGCCAAGGAGCGCGGACCCTGGCGACCTCCGCGCTGCGGTAACGGGCATCCGCGCAGACCCATCGATCTCGAGGAAGAGGTCCGTGTCGGCGCAATCGCAGGCGCCAGGATGGAACCATCCCGACGCGGTGTACGGCGTGAGGTTGGCGACCTCGCCTACTCCCTGTAGTGGTTCATGGGTTGGTGCGCCGCCGACGATCGGCTCAGCTAGGTGCACGACGCACCTGGCTGTCACCTGACCCGCACCGAGGGGAGAAAGAAACCGCGCCCAGAATCCGGCCTTCCCGGGCGCATCGAGTCGCGGGAAGTCCTGCGGAACGATCAGCGGAGAAGCCCAAGTCGTTGCGTCCAATCTGATGTAGGACGTCGTTGTGCATCGTGGACAGTGCAGCCAACCGGACGCCATCCCGCCGGTCACCCGATCGAAGTTTCCTTGGACTCGGCCTCCTCCCTTCGACCGATCCTGAGAAGACTTGTTGAGCAGTCGACGCGGCCTCATGCCGCCCGACCTTCGTACTTGGCGGCGCAGAACAAGTTGTACCGCTCACCATGTAGCCGGCTTTCCGCAAGTTGCGGCCGTGCCGGGGACGGACCCGGTGCCCCTTGGTGGGGAGGGGCCACCAGCCCGGCAGCTCTGGGGTCGAGCGTTGGGGCATCATGCCGATCCACGGCGGCATCCTCCGCAATGTCGCCGAAATTCATCTGCCTAACCTCCAGGCCTTCCAATATTGATGTCGGTCAGGACGCGTCATTCCCTACTCGCCGGACTCAACATGCATCCTCCCGAGAGTGACTCGCGTGATAGGACTTGAGGACCTCGTCGATTGGCCCCAGCTGCCTTATGGCACCCAAGTCGAGCCAGACAGCCTCGTCGCACTGCTCCCGTAGTAGAGCGTCCCCGTGGCTTGCGAATACAAGAATTCCTGCTGATGACATGAACTGATTGAGCCGTTCGTTCGCGCGCGCTGTGAACTCAGCGTCTGCTGTGCCAAGACCCTCGTCGAGCAGGAGCACATCCGGTCGCAATGAGGTGAGGATCGAGAATCGAAGTCGGGTCTGCATGCCGCTGGAGTAGGAGTACACCGGGTGCAGGATCCGTTCGCCGAGTCCGGAGAACTCGGTGATGTCGTCAATGCGACGCCGCATGTCCCGCGGCGATTCCCCGAGCTGGACACCCATGCTCACAACGTTGTCGCGGCCACTAGCCTCCTGATCCAGACCCGCGCCGGAGCCACCGAGGAGTGCCAGGACGCGACCCGCCACCCGAACCGTGCCGCGGGTCGGTGGTAGCAGACCGCCCATGACTGACAGAAGGGTGGATTTGCCGGCACCGTTAGGCCCGACGAGACCGACCCTCGAGCCCTCCGCGATGTCAAGGTCGATCGTCCTCAGCGCGTCGATGACGACGGGCTCTTGGAACTTCCTGCGGGCAGTCTGGACGACGCGATTCTTGAGGTTGTAGTCCCGCACCGAAAGCAACTGGTACTCCACATGGACACTGCGTAGCTCGACCGAGGGCATCAGGACACCCAGTATGGCAAGCGCGACCGGGCCCGACTGAACACCCAGACGGCCAGAGCGACATTGACGGCTGTGACACCCGCGACGCCGGTCCAGGTCGCCGCGGAGGGGAACTCGCCAAGTAGTGGATCGCGGAAGAGATCCAGCAGGTAGGCGAATGGATTCCAGGCGACTAGGGCGTTGCGGCCGCTGCCGTCGACGTCGTCGACGCTCCAGAAGACCGGCGTGAAGAACATCATCATCTGCATGATCGACGCGACCAATGGTCCGACGTCGCGGAATCGCGCCACCGTCGGGCCGAGCCATAGCCCGACTGCCAGCCCGTTCAGGAGGATGATCAACACTGCTGGAGCGACTAGCAGAATCTCGACACCCAGTGGCACCAGGCCTAACGCTGCAAGGGATGCGATGATCACCAGGTTGTGACCGAACTGCAGCAGTTCGAACGTGACGGCGTGGAACACCAGGGCGGACAGTGGCTGACGGGTGCTCGTGAGGGTCGACGCGTTGTTGACGAAGACACCGGCGCCTTGGCCGGTTAGACCGCTCAGCAGCCAGAACCCGATGAAGCCGCCACCGATGTAAGGCAGGAAGTCGTGCAGCGGCTGCCCGAAGATCGAACCGAAGAGGACCGCCAGCCCGGAGACCATCGCCGCAGTCTGGAGGGTGAGCCACCACGGGCCAATGACCGTGCGCCGGTACTGATTCTTCACCTGCTCGATCGCGAGATAGGTCCAGGACCGCCACCGTCGGATGCCCTCGGCCACGTCACCCGCGGCCGCATTGAACTGAGCACCGATGGAGGCGTCGAGGGGTGCGTAGCCGTGCCAGTTGAGGGTAGGCGACCTCCAGCCCGGGCGGGCTGCGGTGCGCGCGTGCCGAGCACTCACGGGCGACTCTCCTCGAGTGTTGCCGGCGCAAGCGCCGCAGAACGGGACGGGCGCGAGTTTACCGACCGGACAGCGAACACGAGACGGCCCGGGGCGGGGAGGGCACGGACGGCGCCGCGGCCGACCTCATCGGCGGCCGCCCACGCGACCTGGGGATCGTGCGTCGCTTCCGGCGGTGCGTAGATGGCGGCAACGGTGTGTTCCGCCACCTGTCGCAGGGCGGCCCGGACGGGTCGGGGCAGCCCTGCGAGGACCGCGGCCACAGCGTCGGCGGGCAGCGACAGTGGGATCGGCCACCCAGCAGCGCGCAGCCGGCGGGTGGACCACAGCCAAGCACCCGCGACCTGGTCGGGCCCCGACCCGCGCCGCAGTCGCCGTCGCAACAACCGCCAGGCGAGGGCGACCCAGACGACTCTGGCCGCGGCTCCCAGGACCAGGACGAGCACGACCATGAGCACCACGAGCCAAATGGTCCGCAGCGGCACGGCCGGCTCGCTAGGCGGAGGGGCGGCGGTATCGGCCTCGGACGTCGGGCTGGCGGTGGGCGTGCGACCCACCGTCGCGCCCGGGTCGCCCAGCGCCCCGGGCGGTCGGATGGTCGGTTGCACGGCGCCAGGAGCCAGGACCGTCGGCTCGCCCTCGAGCTGACGGTTGGCCTGCAGCGCGACGGTCGCCGAGAGAGCACCCACGAGGAGGGCGAAGGCGGCGACCGTCAGGAGCTGGGGTGGCCGCCGCGTCCAGTGTCGGTCCTGCGCCTCCACGACGGCGAGCGCGACCACGGTCACCACCACGGTTGCCACCGCCACGGGCGCCACCTCCGCGCCCGCTCCCAGGCCGAGCGCGCCGACGACGACGCCGACGATCGCTGCGGCGAAGAGCGCCGGCGCGGGCCCGCGCACGGCAGCCACCGCGAGCGCAGTGAAGGCGGCCGCGGCGAACGTCGACCGTGCGGCCGGGCCATGGGCAGTCCCCGACACCAGGTTGACGACCTCGGCGACACCCAGCGCCGTGGCGAGACCGGAGGCGGCGGCGAGCCGGAGTGAGAGCCGTGCGACCCCTGCCGTCACGAGCACGACGACGACCACTGCTGGGAGGACGAACGCGAGCAGCGCGACCAGCGATACAGCACCTGAGTAGGACAGCGATGCCACCGCGCAGCACATGCCCACCGCAGCCACCCGCGTCCTGGCGATCACAGCTCGCCCAGGCTGACGGCGTCCGGCACGTCCACCACGCGAGCCCCCGGCAGGCCGGCCGTCGTGGCACCTGCGCCCACCCGGACGACCGTGAGCGGGGCGACGGTGGCAAGTCGGCGCAGCGCGCCGGCCGTGCGCAGGTCGGGGGCGGAGGTGACGACGATCGTGTGGGCGGCCCTGGTCCGAGCGACGACCGCAGGTAGTTCGTCGGCCGCCGTGTCGACGGGGGGCAGCAGCCTCACGACCGCGAGTGCGTCGAGGAGGCTCCCCGCGGCACCCGCAGACGCACTCGTCACCCGCGCACCACGCGCGGTGGTTAGAAGGTGCACCTGCTCGGTCCGCCCCAGCTGGCTCGTCGCGAGCGACGCCGCGACCTCGACCGCTGCCTCGAACCGGTCCGCGTCCCAGTTCGTGCTGAAGCGGCCGCTCGTCGCATAGGCGGAGCCGTCGACATCGAGCACGATCGTGGTGCCGGTCGAGGCCTCCGAGACCTGCTGCCGCACGACGAGCTTGCCCGCCCGGGCCGACGAGCGCCAGTGCACCGAGCGAGGCTCGTCGCCGAGCACGTAGTCGCGCAACGCATGGAAGTGCTGGTCCCCGGTCCGGCGGCTCGCAGCGTCCGACTCGCCCTCGCGGAACGCCGTCGTCAGGGACCGGCGCATCCGGAACGACCTGGGCCGCACCGTGAGGACGCCGCCGTCCGCGGAGGCGACGACCCGGCGGACGATGCCCCACGGGTCGCCGTGCACGAGCGAGTACGGCCCGAGCGCCCGCTGACCCCGCTCGCGGGTGTCGACCGGCATCAGCAATGAAGCGGTGGTCCGGCGCGCCGACCGCGGCAGCCGCACCGAACGGAGCGGCGCGCGCACGGGACCGTCAACGACGCGCAGCCAGCGGTGTGGGCCCCGGAGGTCGACAGTGAGCCGGACCTCCGCCGGCTGGCCGCGGACCACCTGCACCGATGCCTGGTCCGGGCGCACGGTCCCGCGCGGTGTTCGCAGAGTGGCCAGGAGGGCGAAGATCACGAGGACGACGGCACCGGCACCCAGCCCCATCAACTCCGGCCAGTTGGCCCGCCACCCCCAGAGGGCGAGTCCCGCGGCGGCCAGCAGCAGAGCGGCGCCGCGACGTGTCATCGCTGTCCGTCCCCTGGCGGCGGCGGCACTGCCTGCACAGTCTCGGCCACCGCATCGGCTGCGGAGCCGCCGGATGCCTCGAAGGACGGGCTCAGCAGCATCCGGTGTCCGAGCACGGGGCCGGCCAGTGCCTGCACGTCACTCGGCACCACGAAGTGCCGACCGTCGAGCGCCGCGCGCACCCGCGAGGTCCGCAGCAGCCCGATCGCACCGCGAGGCGAGGAGCCGAGCCGCAGCTGCGGCATCGTCCGGGTATGGCCGACCAGCGAGGCGACGTAGTCGAACACCGCGGGTGCGACGTGCACGGTGCGCGCGGCCGTCACCAGCGAGGCGATCTCGTCCGGCGAGCTCACCTGAGGGACGTGCCCCACGCCCAAGCCCGCGTGCTCGGCCTGCAGCACCCGGACCTCGGCCGCGTGGTCGGGGTAGCCGACGGTGGTCTTCACCAGGAACCGGTCGAGCTGGGCCTCCGGCAGTGGGTACGTGCCATCCATCTCCACCGGGTTCTGCGTGGCCATGACAAGGAACGGCCTCGGCACCGGATAGGCCCGGCCGTCGACGGTCACCTGCCGCTCCTCCATGACTTCGAGGAGAGCCGACTGGGTTCGCGGTGCCGCCCGGTTGATCTCGTCGGCCAGCACCACGTTGGAGAAGATGGGGCCGGGGTGGAAGTTGAATGTGCTGGTGTCCTGGTGGAAGACCGACACCCCGGTGACGTCGCCCGGCAGGAGGTCAGGAGTGAACTGGATCCGCTGCCACGGCGCTCCGAGCGCGGAGGCGAGGGCGCGCGCAAGCGAGGTCTTGCCGACGCCCGGGACGTCCTCGAGAAGGAGGTGGCCTTCGGCGAGCAGGCAGGTCAGAGCCAGGTGCACGACCTCGGCCTTGCCCTGGAGGAAGCCGTTGACGGCCTCGGCGATCCGCTGCGTGGCGCCCTGAAACGCGGCCGCCTCCTCCGTCCTCAGCGGGCCGGGGGCCCGGTCCTGCAGCACGCCCGTGAGTCCCCCAGAGGTCATGGGTCGGCATGTTACCGGCCGAGAGCGGTGAGGGGCTGACTGACCGTGCACCCGTAGGATGAGGCGCCGACGATCAGACAGGGGATTCTCGCGGTGGACCAACGGGATCCGGACGACCTCCTGGAGGCGCTCCGGGCGGAGAACGACGAGCTGCGAGCGCGGATCTCGGTGCTCGAGGCCGCGGCAGAGGAGTACCGGCGGCAGATGACCGCGGTGCTCACGTCGGCGTCCTGGCGGGTCTCCGCACCCCTGCGTGCCTCGGCCGGGAAGCTCCGCCTCTTGAAGACACGGGCCCGGTCGATGCCGAGACGACTGGCCGGTCGCGATCGTCACCCGGTCACGCCCACCGCCGGCCTCTTCGCCCCGGCGCGCCGCAGGGCCACGTCCGGCACGCCCCATCCCTCCCCGCTGCTCGAGCGGCCGCTCGTGCACGGTGCTCGGCAGGCGCGACTGATGCTGGAGCCGCCGCCAGAACAGGCGGGGATCCTCGTCGTCGCCCACGTGTTCTACCCCGAGGTCTGGCCGGACATTGAGGACCGGCTCGCGCGGATGCCGGAGGACTTCGACCTGATCGTCACGCTGGCAGAAGGCCCCGCCGAGAGCCTCGAAGGCCGCATCAGCGGGCGCTTCCCCCGAGCCCGGATCCATCGCGTCGCGAACGTCGGCCGGGACAGCTGGCCGCTCGTCGACCTCGCCCGGCTCGGTGCCTTCGAGGGGTACGACGCCGTCCTCAAGGTCCACACCAAGCGGTCCGTGCACCGCATCGACGGGGACGCGTGGCGCATCGAGCTGCTGGACGGGCTCCTCCCTTCCCCCGAGGGCATCCGGCGGATCGTCGACCTGATGCGACGCGACAAGGACGTCGGTGTCGTCGTGCCCACCGGTCACCTCAAGGGACCGGAGACCTGGGGGTCGAACCACGAGCTCGTCGAGGCGCTCGCCGCCCGGGTGCCGTTCGCGTTCGACCCCGACGCCCTGCGGTACCCCGCCGGCTCCATGTACTGGGCGCGCCCGTGGCTGCTGCAACGGCTGGCCGACCTGGTGCTGGGGCAGGAGCACTTCGAGTCCGAGGCCGGACACCTCGACGGGTCCACCGCGCACGCCATCGAGAGGTTCGTCGGCGTCATGGCGACCGCGGCGGGCCTGGCGCAGCTGGAGACCGACGAAGTGCCCTCGCGTCTCCACCAGGCCCGTCGAGCCACCACCCCGGCCACGGCCCCACCGCGGGTGCTGGCGTTCTACCTGCCGCAGTACCACCGGATCCCGGAGAACGACCAGTGGTGGGGCGAGGGCTTCACCGACTGGGTTAACGTCGCCCGCGCCAAGCCGCTCTACCGCGGGCATGCCCAGCCCGTCGAGCCCGGTGAGCTGGGGCGCTACGACCTCTCCGACGTGAAGGTCATGCAGCAGCAGGCCGAGCTCGCCGCCGACCACGGCGTCGACGGGTTCGTGATGTACCACTACTGGTTCGACGGACGCGCCCTGCTGGACACCCCGCTGCGGAACCTGCTCGCCGACCCGACGGTCGACTTCCCGTTCGCGCTCTGCTGGGCCAACGAGTCCTGGACCCGGCGGTGGGACGGCCTCGACCAGGACGTCCTGATCGCCCAGACCTACCCCCCTGGCTGGGAGGACGCGTTCTACGACAACCTCCTGCCGGCGCTGAAGGACCACCGCTACCTCCGGGTCGACGGCAAGCCCCTGCTCGTCGTCTATCGCATCGGGCAGCTCCCCGACGCCGCGCAGACGATCGCGCGGTGGCGAGCACGCGCCGAGGAGGACGGCCTCGGCGGGCTCCACGTCCTCGCGGTGATCCCCTCACGCGACTTCGAGGGGCTTTCGGGCACCGCGGCGGACGCTGTCGACGGGCTCGTCCACTTCCCGCCGGGCTCCGGGATCGGGCTCCAGTCCCTTCGTGACCTCGCCCCCGACCTCGATCCCGGCCACTCCGGTGACATCTACTCCTACGACGCCGCGGTCGACGGTGCCGACCTGCGGACCACCGGGCCGCACGGCCTGCGCGTCCACCCGGGGGTGATGCCGGGGTGGGACAACACCCCTCGGCGCGGGTCGGCGGCCTACGCGTTCCACCGCGGCAACCCGGTGTCGTTCCGGCGGTGGCTCTCACGAGCCGTTGATGCCGCCGCGGCCGCGGGCGGTGAGTCCCTCGTCTTCGTCAACGCCTGGAACGAGTGGGCGGAAGGCGCCTGCCTCGAGCCGGACGGCCGGTTCGGGCGGGCCAACCTGGAGACGGTGCGGCAGGTCACCGGAGCACGGTCACGCCGCCCCGACGCTGGGGGATAGCCGCCCGCGGGCTGTGGCGGCGTCCGTCTGGTGGTGTGTCACGATCTGGTCAGCAGCGAACGAGGAGGGACCGTGAGCAAGCGCGCGCTGATCACCGGAGTCACCGGGCAGGACGGCTCCTACCTGGCCGAGCTGCTGTTGGCCAAGGGCTACGAGGTCCATGGGCTGCGGCGCCGCTCGTCCTCGTTCAACAGCGGCCGCATCGAGCACCTCTACCAGGACCCGCACGACGAGCACGCACGGTTCTTCCTGCACTACGCCGATCTCTCGGACAGCGCGCGGCTGATCCGGCTGTTGCACCGGATCCAGCCCGACGAGGTCTACAACCTCGCCGGGCAGTCCCACGTCGGCGTGAGCTTCGACGAGCCGGAGTACACCGCGCTGACGACCGGCGTCGGGGCGGTCACGTTGCTCGAAGCCATCCGCACCGCCGGGATCGACTGCCGCTTCTACCAGGCGTCGAGCTCCGCGATGTTCGGCAACGCCGACGGCGCCCAGGACGAGGGCTCGCCGTTCCGTCCGGTCTCGCCCTACGGCGCCGCCAAGCTGCACGCCCACTGGTCCACCGTGATGTACCGCGAGGGGTACGGGATGTTCGCGGTGAGCGGCATCCTCTTCAACCACGAGTCCCCCCGGCGCGGGGAGACGTTCGTGACCCGCAAGATCAGCCGAGCGGTGGCGCGGATTCAGGCCGGCCTGGAGGACTACCTCTACATGGGCAACCTCGACCCGTGCCGCGACTGGGGCTACGCGCCCGAGTACGTCGAGGGGATGTGGCAGATGCTCCAGGCCGACGAGCCAGAGGACTTCGTGCTGGCCACGGGCGCCAGCTACTCGGTCCACGACTTCGTGGTCGCCGCCTTCGAGCATGCCGGGCTCGACTGGGAGAAGCACGTACGCCTCGACGAGCGGTACGTCCGCCCGACCGAGACCGCCACGCTCCTCGGGGACGCCTCCAAGGCGAGACGGGTCCTGGGGTGGGAGCCGCGCGTGACGGCGCGCGAACTCGTCCGGATCATGGTCGACGCCGACATCCGGCTGCTCGCAAACGAGGGTCGCCCCTGGATCGACGCGCCGGGCAGCAGGTCAGCCGCCGACTGTCCCGACGGCCACTCGCCCGTCGCCGGTGACCTGTAGCGCGCCCTCGTCGGCACCGACGAACACCGAGGCGCCGCGTTCGAGCACGGCGCGGTCGCGGTCGCGGTCCGTGCCGACCTCGACGTGACCGTCCAGCACGAGCAGGATGCGAGGTCCGGTGGCGGGCAGGCGGTCGGTGGGCGCGTCACCGACGTAGAGGACGAAGTCCTCGACCCCGGGTCGGAACCGCACGAGCCCTGCGTCGACCCGGTCCGGAGCGCACAGGGGCGGGTCCACCGGCCTGAAGTCGGCGACCTCGAGTAGCTCGGGGATGTCCACGTGCTTCGACGTCAGCCCGGCCCGGACCACGTTGTCGGAGGCGGCCATGATCTCGATCCCGAACCCGGACGTGTAGGCGTGCACCATCCCGGCGTCCAGGAACACCGCCTCTCCCGGCGCGAGCACGACGTGGTTGAGCAGCAGGGTGACCAGGACCCCGGGGTCGCGTGGGTAGCGCTCGGCGAGCGCCGCCGTCTGCGCGTACAGCCGCGCCGCCTCGCGTCCGACCGCGGTCCGGTTGCGGTGCCACCGGGAGGTGGGCGGTCGCCGGGCGTGCGACCGCTCCTCCGCGATCCGAGCGGCCTTGGTGAGGCCCTCGAGCATCTCCGTCAGCTCGCCGTGGCCGAGCGCGAGCACCTCGGTGACCACGCGGTGCAGCGCCTCGTCGGCGCCGCCACGTAGCAGCTCGCCGGCCATCTCGTCGGCCCAGGGCAGCTCGAGCATCCGCAGGATTTCGGCCGACCTCGCCACGTCGCGAAAGCCGGCCATCCCCTCGAAGCGCGTCACGGCGTAGAGCAGCTCGGGCTTGTGGGAGGCGTCCTGATAGTTGCGTGTCGGAGAGCCGACGGCGATCCCGGCGGCGTTCTCGCGCTCGAAGCCCTCGCGAGCCCTCTCGGCGGTCGGGTGGACCTGGAGCGACAGCGGCTCGGCCGCGGCGAGCGCCTTCATGAGGAACGGCAGACGGCGACCGAACCGTTCGGCCACCGTGGTCCCGAGGACGCGGGGCGGATCCGCCGCGATGAGGTCGATCAGGGTCCGGCCGTCGGGTGTCCGTGCCGGCGCGCCCGGGTGCGCCCCCAGCCACAGCTCGGCCTGCGGGTCGCCGTCGGGGGAGGTGCCGAGGAAGCGCGGGAGCAGCGTCCGGGACCCCCAGGCGTACTTGCGCGTCTCACCGAGCAACCGATGCATCCGTCCCCCTTCTCGCTCGCCGGCCATCGTACGGAAGGCCGCAGCCGTTGGTCGGGGCCCGCCCTCGGGGTGAGTCGGAGGACGGGCCGCAAAGCTTCGCCACAACCCGCCGCCCTGACGTAGGGTCAGACCCGCGCACGTTCCCGTGGGGGGATCGCGCCGAACTCTTCTCGCCTGCCTCGGAGGTCCGACCATGTCACTGCCAACTCCCCGATCCGGCTTGCGGGCGCTCGTCCTCGGACTGGTCCCGCTGCTGATGATCGGTACGTTGCTCGTGTCGTCGCCCGCCCAGGCACAGCGAGTCTCCCCGAGCTTCTTCGGGATGCACGACGCCAACATCGCCGGCGGGTCGCTCCCAGCAGTGACGGTCGGCTCGGTCCGGCTGTGGGACACGGGCACCGCGTGGCGCCAGATCGAGAAGAGGCCGGGCCGGTTCGACTTCAGGGCGCTCGACACCGCCGTCAACACCGCACTCAACGCCGGCCTGCGGCCGATGGTCGTCCTCGGCCAGACGCCGCGCTTCTACGCCTCGAAGCCGAAGGCCGCGGGGTGGTACGGCGCCGGCGCCTCCAGCATGCCGAAGAATGTCTCCGCCTGGAAGCGCTACGTCACCAAGGTTGCGAAGCGCTACAAGACCTCCGTCGACTACCAGATCTGGAACGAGCCGAACGTGATCGGTTTCTGGAGCGGCACGGTCGGCCAGATGGCGAAGCTCACGGCGACCGGCAGCGTGGCCATCAACAAGGCCGCCGGGCGCAAGGCGACCATCGTCGCGCCGTCCTTCCCGCTGCGGCTCAAGAGCCAGCAGAAGTGGTTCAAGAAGTACTGGGCTGCCAAGGTCGGCGGCAAGAGCGTGGCCAGGATGGTCGACGTGGTCTCGGCCAACCCCTACCCGCTGGCCGATCAGGGCCCCGAAGCCTCGATGAAGCTGCTCGCGTTCGCCAAGCGGGTCCTCCCTCAGCAGGCGCGACGCAAGCCGCTCTGGAACACCGAGATCAACTACGGGCTGCTCGGCGGCGACACCGCCAAGCGGATCCCGGAGGCGACGCAGGCGGCGTACGTCGCCCGCACCCTCCTCCTCAACGCCGGCGGCTCGATCAAGCGGATGTACTGGTACAGCTGGCGGATCAACGGCATCGCCAACACGCACCTCGTCGAGGACGACGGCACCACACTCACCCGAGCTGGCCGCGCCTGGCAGGTGGTCCGAGGCTGGATCGTCGACACCGACGTCACGTGCGCGGTCACCGCGAGAGGGCAGCTCAAGGGCCTCTACACCTGCACCGCGCGCGTCGGCGCGGACGAGGTCCGGCGGATCTACTGGAAGCCCACCGGTGGCGCCGTTCCGGTCACGACCTCGAACACGACGACCTCCTGGACCGACCTCGACGGCGCCACCACGACCCACGTCGGCCCACTCACCCTCACGGTCAACAACGCGCCAGTGATGGTTTCGTCGCTGAACTGACGCGCCCCAGATGGCGACCCACACCGCGGCCCGGTGGCCGCGGTGTGGGCGCCGCCGAGGTGCGGTCAGTCCTGCCCGCGCCCCAATCCGAACGGTTGGAGGACGATGTCGTTCCGATCCCGCCGCGTCGTGGCGTGCCTGGTCTGCGCCATCCTGGCCGCGCTCGGCGTCGGGTGCAGCACGAGCAGTCCCTCTAGCGAGGGGGATGGTCCCGGGCCCAGTCCCGGCGCGCCGATGACGTCGACGCCCGCACCGAGTGCCACGAGCCCGGCACAGCCGCCTGCGCCATCGGGGCAACGGATCCAGGACACCTTCTTCGGCATGCACGACGGGCTGGTCAGCCAGGGCATCACGCCGGACGTGCCGATCGGTGCCCTGCGCCTGTGGGACTCGGGAACGAGCTGGCGGGACCTCGAGACCCGCCCCGGTGAGTTCACCTGGACCACGCTGGACACGGCCCTGACGACCGCTGCGGGAATAGGTGCGCGGCCGCTGCTGGTGCTCGGCCAGACGCCTACCTTCCATGCGTCGAGGCCGAGGGAGGAGGCGCCGTACGGCGCGGGTGCCGCCTCGATGCCCGACCTCGCCGCCTGGCGGCGCTACGTCACCGCGGTGGCGCAGCGCTACGGCGACCGGATCGACTACCAGGTCTGGAACGAGCCGAACGTGATCCAGTACTGGACCGGGACACCTGAGCAGATGGCCCGGCTCACCCTGGTCGCGTCCGCGGCCATCCGCAACGTCGTGCCGAGGGCGACGATCGTGGCTCCGTCCTTCCCCCTACGGCTCCCGAGCCAGCAGGCGTACTTCGCCGCCTACTGGTCACTGCAGTCTCCCCGCGTGGACCTGGCCGGTGCCGTCGACGCGGTGGCCGTCCACCTCTACCCGCCCGCGGACGGCCTGCCCGAGTACCAGGCGGCGCTGCTCGCTGCGGCCCGGAAGGTGCTGTCCGAGCACGGGATCGACCTGCCGGTGTGGAACACGGAGATCAACTTCGGACTCCAGGGTGGACCCGAGCCACCGCCGATCTCCGCCGAGCTGCAACGGGCCTTCCTGATGCGCACCTACCTGCTCGATGCCGGGCTCGGCCTGCAGCGGGTCTATTGGTACAGCTGGAACATCGGCCGGATCGCCAACACCTACCTGACCGAGGAGGACCTCACCACCGAGACGCTCGCGGGACGGTCCTTCGACGTCGTACGCGACTGGCTCGATGGCACCCGCGTCGACGGCTGCACCCTCGGTGACGCGGCCCCCGGCGTCTGGGAGTGCGTGGCGCACCGAGACGGCGAGGTCCGGACGTTCTGGTGGAAGCCACGCGGCCCCGCCACCCGGTTCACCGCCACGGACGCGACG
Organism: Nocardioides sp.; assembly: GCF_030019515.1. Taxonomy (GTDB): domain Bacteria; phylum Actinomycetota; class Actinomycetes; order Propionibacteriales; family Nocardioidaceae; genus Nocardioides. The sequence goes on from NZ_JASEEQ010000009.1 coordinate 35,057, forward strand.
TCCTGGAGCGACGCGGACGGTGCGGTCAGCCGCTGCCGTACGTCGTGCCGGGTGCCGGTCGGCCCATCTCCCGTGATGGTGGTGCGGCCGGCGTGAGGCCGTGTCGGCTCACGCGGTGCGATCGGCTCCGCTCTCGCGTCGGCAGTAGCGGGCAAGCGCCGTCAGCGCGTCCTCGGGGACGAACCCAGTGCCGATCAGCTTCTCCAGGCCCAGCACGCTGCAGGCCGGCCGGGGGGCCAGCGACTTGCCGGCGGCGTACTCCTCGGTGCTGACCCGCACCACGTCCTCGGAATCGCGCCCCGCGAGCCGGAACACCTCGCGGGCCAGGTCCGCCCACGAGGTGGGCGGGCCGTCGTTGGTGACGTTGTACGTCCCGTAGGCGGCGCCGGTCTCCACCAGGTGCCGCGTGGCCCGGGACAGCTCCCCGGTGAACGTCAGGCGGCCCACCTGGTCGTCGACGACCGAGGGCGAGACCCCGCGCTCGGCGAGTGACTGCATGGTGCGGACGAAGTTGTGCCCGTCGCCGATGACCCAGGACGTCCGGAGCAGGTAGTGCCGCGGGGCGGACCCGACCGCGAGGTCTCCGGCGGCCTTCGATTGGCCGTAGACGCCGAGCGGGGAGAACGGCTCGGCCTCGGTGTGCGACTCGGCGGTGCCGTCGAACACGTAGTCGGTGGAGTAGTGCACGAGGGTGAAATGGTGGTCTCGGGCCAGGCGGGCCAGGGTCGCGGGCGCCTGCGCGTTGGCCGCCCAGCAGGTACGGCGGCCCTCGGGGGCCTCGGCGTCGTCGACGGCGGTGTACGCCGCGGCGTTGAGCACCAGGTCGTACTCCTGCCAGGGCCAGGCGGCGACGCCGGCCGGGTCGGTGACGTCGAGGACGCGGTCGGCGCCGGCCAGGTCCGCCCGGTCCGCCTCGGGGAAGTCGACGCTCAGCGCGCGGCCGAGCTGACCGTTCGCACCGATGATCAGCGTGCGGTGCGGCTCCATCGGCACGACGTCGGCGAGCAGTGGGTTGGCCCGGTCCTTCTCCGAGACATCGGCCTCGTCGAGGGGGATCGGCCAGGGAACGGCGACGTCGGGGTCACCGAGGTGGACGGCCGGGTACGTGACACCCGCGCGCCAGTGGTCGTTGACGAGGTAGCTGTAGCTGGTGCCGTCCTCGAGTGCCTGGTAGGAGTTGCCGACCCCGCGGGGGACGAACACGGACACCGACGGGTCGACCTCGACGTGGAACGTCGAGCCGAACGAGTCGCCCCGGCGCAGATCGACCCAGGCGGCGAAGACCCGGCCGGTGGTGACCGAGACCAGCTTGTCCCACGGCTCGGCATGGATCCCGCGAGTCACGCCCCGGCGCGCGTTGTGGGAGACGTTGTTCTGCACGGGGCCGAAGTCGGGCAGCCCGAGAGCGACCATCTTCTCCCGCTGCCAGTTCTCCTTGAACCAGCCCCTGCCGTCCTCGTGCACGGGGAGCCGCAGGAGCAGGAGGCCCGGGATGGGCGTGGTCTCCAGCGTGAGCTCCGGGCTCGGCTCCATCACTGGCCCTTCGCCGCGTAGGCGGCCTCGACAGCCTCCTTGTGCGGGCGCCACCAGTCCTCGTGCGCGACGTACCAGTCGATGGTCGCGGCGAGCCCGCTCTCGAAGTCGCAGTACACCGGCTTCCAGCCGAGCTCGGTGCGCAGCTTGGTGGCGTCGATCGCGTAGCGCAGGTCGTGCCCGGCCCGGTCGGTCACGTGGTCGAAGTCGTCCTCGGGGCGACCGAAGTGCCGCAGGATCAGTTGGACGACCTCGAGGTTGTTGCGCTCGCCGTCGGCGCCGATCAGGTAGGTCTCGCCGATCTTCCCGCTGCGCAGGATCGTGAGCACCGCCGACGAGTGGTCCTCGGTGTGGATCCAGTCCCGCACGTTGAGCCCGGCGCCGTAGAGCTTGGGCCGGCCGCCGGCGACGACGTTGGTGATCTGGCGCGGGATGAACTTCTCGACGTGCTGCCACGGACCGTAGTTGTTGGAGCAGTTGGAGATTGTCGCCTGCACGCCGAAGCTGCGCACCCACGCGCGGACCAGCAGGTCCGAGCCGGCCTTCGTGGAGGAGTACGGGCTGGACGGGTCGTACGGCGACGCCTCGGTGAACCGCTCCGGGTCGTCGAGCTCGAGATCGCCGTACACCTCGTCGGTGGAGACGTGGTGGAAGCGGGCCCCGGCCTTGCGCACCGCCTCGAGCAGGGTGAAGGTGCCCACGAGGTTCGTCTGCACGAACGGGGACGGATCGCGCAGCGAGTTGTCGTTGTGCGACTCGGCCGCGAAGTGGACCACGGCGTCGTGCTCGGCGACCAACGGTTCGACGACGCCAGCGTCGGCGATGTCGCCCACGACCAGCCGCACCCGGCTCTCGGGCAGGCCCGCGAGCGTCGCCCTGCTCGCGGCGTAGGTGAGCTTGTCGAGCACCGTCACCTGGGCGTCGGTCGCGGCGACCAGGTGGTGGACGAAGTTGGAGCCGATGAAGCCGGCTCCACCGGTCACGAGGATGCGATCCACGTCTCGTCCTCTCCGGCCGTGGAGGCTCGGGCGCGTTGCTCTCGTCGTGCCCGGCGCGTCGCATCGAGGACGCGGGCGTACCCGTCGACCACCAGCTCCCACGAGTAGTGACGGGCGGCCCGGGTTGCGGCCAGCTCGCCCAGCGGCCGGTCGTCGCAGAGCGTGGCGACGACCGCCTGGACGATCGACTCCTCGTCGCCGTCGCAGTAGACGCCGGCGTCGGCGAGCACCTCGCGGTTGTAGACCGTGTCGCGCGCGACGACCCGCGCGCCGAGGGCCATCGCCTGCACCAGGGCGGGATTCGTCCCACCGACCGTGTGCCCGTGGAAGTAGACCCCCGCGTGCTGCCACAGCGAGTGCAGCCGCCAGTCGTCGTTCAGATGGCCGAGGACCTTGATGCGGGGATGGGACGCGGCCAAGGCGTCCGCCGTCTGCTGGATGGGGTCGTCCGCTGGCGCGGACCCGACGACCACCACGTCGACGTCGGCCTTCTCCACGATCGCGGGCGCGGCCGCGAGGAACCCCGGCACGGTGTTCTCCTGGACGAAGCGCGCCACGAGCAGGACGTACCGGCCGGGCTCCACGCCCGCATCCACGGGCAGGGCGGGCGCGGGGTCGCCGCCGTACGGCACGAACGTCCCGCTGCGGCCGAGCTCGCGCCGCCAGTAGTCGCCGATCGCCTCGGCGTCGAAGATCAGCTCGTCGGCGAACCGGGCCGTGAGCCGCGCTCCCCATCGGAACACCGCCTTGCCGAGGGGGTTCCACTTGTCGCGCTCCCACTCGAGGCCGTCGACGTTCACGACGGTGGGGATGCCTCGCAGCCTGAGCAGCGGCAGCCAGAACCCGTTCGCGACGTTCATCACCAGGGCGACGTCCGGCTTCCTGAGGAGGCTGTGGAGGACCGCCGTCAGCCCGTAGCTGAGCGTGCTGAACCAGGTCGTGTCCAGCCCCGGCGTGAGGATGCTGTGCACGCGGGGATCCGCCTCGGCCGTTGCATCCACCCCGCCCCTGCGTCCGTAGACCCGGACGCGCCAGCCACGGTCGGCGAGCCCGGGCGCGATCCGGCGTACGGCGGTCTCGAACCCGCCGTAGAAGCTGGGGTAGCCGCGCGTCCCGATCACGGCGACGGTGCGGGTCTCTCGGTCGTGCGGGTCCATGCTTCCTTTCCGGGCCTCCCAGGGGGCGTGCAGGCGATGGCGCCGCCCCATCCTAGGGGCGATCGGTCGCTCGCTCCTCCATGAGTACCCCGCCCCGCCCCGACGATTCCCGTCCGTACGATGGCCGGATGCGCGGCATCATCCTCGCCGGCGGCACCGGCTCGCGACTCCACCCGATCACGCACGCGGTGAGCAAGCAGCTGATGCCGGTCTACGACAAGCCGATGATCTACTACCCGCTCTCGACGCTGATGGTCGCCGGCATCCGCGAGGTCCTGGTCATCACCACGCCGCACGAGGCCGAGCAGTTCCGTCGGCTGCTGGGCGACGGCAGCCAGTTCGGCATCGAGATCTCGTGGGCCGTGCAAGCCAACCCGGACGGCCTGGCCCAGGCCTTCCTGATCGGTGCCGACCACATCGCCGGCGAGCCGTCCGCCCTGGTGCTGGGTGACAACCTCTTCTACGGCACCGGCCTGGGCAGCCGGCTGCAACGGTTCCAGTCGCTGACCGGGGCGGCGGTGTTCGGCTACCGGGTCGCGGACCCGACGGCGTACGGCGTCGTCGAGTTCGACGACGACGGTCGCGCGCTGTCCCTGGAGGAGAAGCCCGCGAAGCCGCGGAGCAGTTACGCCGTCCCCGGCCTCTACTTCTACGACGAGACGGTCGTGGAGCGGGCCGCCTCGCTGAAGCCGTCGGCGCGCGGCGAGCTCGAGATCACCGACCTGAACAGGCTGTACCTCGAGGCGGGGGAGCTGCACGTCGAGGTGCTGCCTCGCGGCTCGGCGTGGCTCGACACCGGCACGTTCGACGAGCTGAACGAGGCCAGCAACTTCGTCCGGGCGATCGAGCACCGGCAGGGGACCAAGATCGGCGCGCCCGAGGAGGTCGCCTGGCGGATGGGCTTCATCAGCGACGACGACCTGGTTGCCCTGGCGGAACCGCTCACGAAGAGCGGCTACGGCCACTACCTGATCGGCCTCCTTGACGACTGAGCCAGTTCGAGGTGACCGGATCGACCGCCGTCATCTCGGCCACGTGGTGATCGCGGCGACGGCGGCACGAACTTGCGAGGAGCGAATGCCCCGACGGCGGTCGCCGGTGCGGTGTCGGGCCCGTAGATTGGGCCCGTGCGCGACACCCCCCAGGTCGACCTGCTGCCGCGGGACGTGGCGGCTGGTCCGCGACGCCCGAGCCGCTCGGCCGACCGGGTGCGTTGACGTGGGGGCTCGCTCACCGCGCTCCCGGGCCACGCGGTGGCTGGCGTCGGGCTGGCTCGACGTCGAGTTCTACGAGGCGTTGAGAGGCCGGCAGTTCCGCGATGCCGCCGAGGCCGCCGAGGACTTCGTCGAGCACGGCATGCAGCAACGGCTCAGCCCGCACCCCTTCTTGAACTTCGTCGACCTGTCACCGCAGACCCGCGGGGCGTGGCGGCGCGGCAGGGTGGCCCGGGTGCTGGCGGATGTGGGGGCGGAGCCCGCACCGGCCCCGCACGTCGCCGCCTCGCGCGACCCGGCCGCGCGGGCCGGGCTCGTGGCGCTGGCACGACAGCTCGGCAGGGAGGGTACGAGTGGGCCGAGCGAGCCGCCGTACGTCGACTGGGCCGCCGTCGCAGCACGGACCCGCCGGCCGGACCTCACGTCGGTCGTCCTGGTCGCCGCCAAGGTGGGCGACACGACCCGCACGGTGCGCAGCGCCCTGGACGCCACCGACGGCGACGTGCAGGTGCTGGTCGTCGACTGCGGCTCACCGGCCCACGTGGCCCTCGGCCTCCAGGCGGCCCTCCAGGAGCATCCGGAGGTGGACCTGATCCGGCTGCCCGCGACGGTTCACGCGTCGACCGGGGTGAACGTGGGAGTCTCGCGGTCGGCCGGAGAGATCGTCCTGCTCCTTGAGCCGCACATCGTGCTGCGCCGCGGCGCGATCGACTCCATGCTGGCCCTCCTCGACGACTCCGCGATCGCCGGCGTGCAGCCCGTGCTGCTCGGTCCGCACGACACGATCGTCTCCGCGGGGCTGACAATCGCGGCCGAAGATGCGGCGCCGGTGCCTCTGCTGGTCGGCCATCCCGCGGACGACGCCCGACGACTCGAGGGCCACCCGCTGGTTGCCATCTCGCCGGAGGTCATGGTTCTGCGTGTGAAGGATCTGGCGGCGCTCGGCGGGTTGCCGGCGGATCGGCCACGGTCGGCGGCGGCGCTCGAGCTGGGTGCGCGTCTGCGCGGCCTTCGCCCGGGGGGCTTCCGGGTCGCTCCCGCAGCCCGTGCCACGGTGCTGGAGGCGGCGGTCGTTCACACTCCTCCGGCTCACTCCGTGCCCTCGCAGGACCCGGCGCTCCACGAACGGATCGGGTCGGTCATCGGCGCGGAGGAACCACCTGCGAGCGGGCCGACCGGCGATGTCCAGGCCACCGGACGTCGACCGCCGCAGCGCCGCCGGCGGTGGTCGATCAAGCTGCCGTCGACCCCTGGACCGGCAGGTGACCTCTGGGGTGACACGCATTTCGCGGAGGCGCTGTCCGGGGCCTTGCGCGACCTCGGAGAAGAAGTGGTCACCTATCGCCGAGGAGCCGACGCAGCCGGTCCGACCTGGCTCGACGACGTCTCCCTGGCCTTGCGCGGGCTGCATCCCATCCCGCCGACGCCTGGGCAGACGAACGTGCTGTGGGTGATCAGCCACCCCGATGACGTCGATCCGGCCGAGCTCGAGGGCTACGACCACGTGTTCGCCGCCTCCGGCCCGTGGAGTGCTGCTCTCTCGGCCGGCACCGGGCGCACGGTGCTGCCGCTTCTCCAGGCTTCACACTTCGAGCACCCGGCGGAGGAGGCCATCGAGCCGGACCGTGCGCACGACCTCGGGGTGGTCTTCGTGGGGAACGCCGGGGGCGGCCGCAGCCGGCCGCTGGTGCGGATGGCGGTGGACGCCGGCGTCCCTCTGGTCGTCTACGGTCGTGGCTGGCACGACCTGCCCGACGGGGTCTGGCAGGGTGACTACGTCGACAACCGCCGTCTGCCCGATCTCTACAACCGGCACGGGATCGTCCTCGCCGACCACTGGCCCGACATGGCCCGACACGGCTTCATCGCCAACCGCGTCTTCGACTCGGTCGCGTCCGGTGCCCGGGTGATCTGCGACGACGTGGTGGGGATCCACGACGTGTTCGACCCTCGCGACGTCGTGGTCGCGCGGGACGCCGACGAGCTCGCGCACGCGGTCGCCGAGTTCCGGCGAACCGTTCGGGCAGCGGACTTGCCCCGGCCACCGCTGTCCTTCCACGACCGGGCCCGGGCCCTCCTCGCCGAGGTCTCGCGCGCGCGGCGTGACTAGTCGCTCGGCTCGCCCACGATCTCCCACTCCTGGCTGGTGCTCAGCTCCTGGATCGGGAAGGTGACCATGCGACCGTCGGCGGACCACCCGGACGGAAGACTCTTCGCGGTATAGCCCTCCGGCAGCTGCAGCTCAACGGTGACCGACTGAGGCCGGACTGTGCCCTGCGGGTCGTACGCCAGCCGGTAGGTCAGCTCGCCGTCGTCGTCGATCGTGGCCGCGTCGGCGACGCGATAGCGCATGTCGAACCGGCCCTTGCTCGACGGAGGGAGCAGCATCTTCGGCGCGACGAACGCTTGGTCGTAGAACTTCCGCAGGTGCAGGTCTGCGGGCTCTCCGAGGACGGAGGAGTGCTCCAGCTGCGCGGTCCTGGGGACGAAGACGCCCATCGCCAGACCCGCCCACCGGGTGAAGTACCAGCTCTGGGGATCGGGTTCCGGCACGGCGTACGGCGGGGTGTCGTTGTCCACGACCACCTCGACCGCGTCGCGTGCGGAGCCGTCGGTCTGCAGCTCGACGTGGAGGGCGATGCTGCGGCGCTGGTAGTAGTCGACCTTGGAGCCGTTGGTGTTCTGCGTGAAGGCGCCGATGTAGTCGCCCTGCGGCTCGGTCAGGTCGCCGTCGAGGCCCAGCGCGGCGAAGCCCTCCTGGACAGTGCGATCGCGGAAGTACAGGGCGAAGTGGCGGCTGTCGGCGGCCGACGCCAGCGACTCGGCCTTGGCTACGAAGTCGCCGCCCCCGAAGAACTTGCTCTCGAAGGCCGGGATGAGCTCGTCGCTCAGGGCGTCCTGCACCGTGGGATCCGGGTAGTACTGGTCGTAGTTCCCGATCAGCGTGTGCACCAGGTTGGCGGAGGTGAGCTCGCCGTAGCCGGCGACCTCGATGGGACCGGTGACATCGAGCAGCTGCGCCAGTGCGACGACGTCGACGGCGATCACCCCGTCCTCGCGCTGGTGCCGGACCTTGCCCCACGCCCTCAGGAGCTCCTCCCCCGAGACCGACCAGGAGGGAGCGAACGTCGCGCTCGTCAAGAGATTCCTGCCGGGGTGGTGGAAGCGGTTGAAGGGCACGGGTCGCCACGAGACCGGCGTGACCATCGTGGGGTCGCCGGTGGGCTGGAGCGACTTCCCCAGGTCGACCTTGCCCTGGTCGAAGGAGAGGGGTGCGAACTTGAGCGTCGCCCCTCCGGAGTACCGGAGCTCGGCGGGGTTGAGGAGTGCGATCAGATAGTTCCGCTCGCCGTCGAAACCGAACGCGTCGGGGAGCCGCTCCAACATCGGCGCGAGGTCGTCGACGGTCTCGGCCAGCGGATCCACCTTGGCCGCAGCCTCGTCCCGACGAGCCGCCAGCATGGTGCCGACGAGGGGGGTGGTGCCTTGGACCTCCTGCAGGGCCGTCTCCGCGGCGGCCAGGTGTCCGGCCGCGCGCAGGCCGCCCTCGATGACCTGCTGCAACGTCGCCTCGTCGATCTGCTTGTGCCGGAAGAGGGTGGCGTGCGGGCCGGCCGTCACGGGATAGAGGTCGACGCCGATCTCGGCCACGGAGGTCGCTTCGTCGAGTGCGTCGACGAGGTGGCGTGCGTCCTCCACCGCGGTTCCCGCCATCGGGACGACGTCCCAGGCGTCGGACCCGAACCCGTTGACGCGGCCCTGGGCCGTGTCGACATGGTCCCTGGCGCTAGCGACGAGCTCGCGGGCCCGGGACAGGTGCCCGTCCGCGAGCGCGTCCTTGGCCTCGGTCAGATCCTCCTTCGCGGCTCGGGCCTCGCCGGGCACCCTGGCCATCGGAATCGCGAGCAGGGCGAGCGCCGCCACGACGAGGATCATGCCGAGCACGACCATCGCCACGACGCGCCGTCGGCGAGAGCCCGTGCGAGCAGGGTCCTGGCGACCGGAGTGCTGGTGGCCTGAATGCTGGTGGTCGGAGTGCTGGTGGCCGGGGTCCTGGCGATCTGAGCGTTGCATCTAGTGCCCGGCCAGGTCGTGGTCAACGGCGTGCGACATGGGGGCCATCCTCCCAAAGGAGGCAGCACTTCTGGCAGCGGGGCGGAAGGCTAGCCTGCGGGCATGTCTTCTCCCGTCGTCGCAGAGGTCGTCCGGTCCGGGTTCGTGGAGGGTCACCACTACGGAATGCTGGTCGGTCTTGCCGCCGACGGGACCACCGCGTGGGCGGTCGGCGACGTCGCGGCGCCGATCCTGCCGCGCTCGTGCAACAAGCCGGTGCAGGGGCTCGGCCTCGTGCGCCACGGTCTCGACCTGCCGCCCGACCTGTTGGCTCTGGCATGCGCCTCGCACTCCGGTGAGCCGTTCCACCTCGATGGAGTGCGGCGCATCCTGGCGGGTGCCGGCCTCGAAGAGTCCGCTCTGCTGACGCCGCCCGACTACCCGCTGGACGACGAGGAGCGCGACGCGATCCTGCGTGCGGGAGGCGGTCGTACGCCGATGCAGATGAACTGTTCGGGCAAGCACGCCGCCATGCTCGCCACGTGCGTGCTCAACGGCTGGGACACGGCGACGTACCTCGATCCTGACCACCCGCTCCAGATCGGCATCCGGAAGACGTTCGAGGAGCTCACCGGGGAGCAGGCCTACGTGGCCGTCGACGGATGTGGCGCCCCACTGCTCTCGACGTCACTGGTCGGGCTCGCGACCGCCTTCCGTCGCCTGGCCCTGGGGGTGGACGGGGACGGGCGGCCGGACGAGGGGGCCGCTCGGATCGCGACGGCAATACGGAAGCACCCCGAGATGGTGTCCGGCACCCGTCGCGACGAGCGTGCCCTGCTCACCACGATCCCGGGCGCGATCGGCAAGGCGGGTGCGGAGTCGTGCTACGTGGTGGCGCTGCCCGACGGACGAGCGTTCGCGTTGAAGACCGATGACGGGGCCGCCCGGGTGCGGCCGGTGCTGATGGCGGCTGCGCTCGCGCGCGCAGGTGTCGATCGTGAGGCGGGCGTCGACGGCGAGGCGCTGCGGCGTACCGGGCTCGCGCCCCTGTTCGGCGGTGGGAGGCCGGTCGGGGAGATCCGGTCCTGCTGGTGAGCGACGGTCGCACCAGCGCGATTTGATTGCTCATGCAAGCAGTTCGCACGTTGAGATTGCCCTTGTTTCCATGGCAGGTGACAGTCGATGTGAACCAATGCACACCCGAAGTGCTTGCTCTTGCTAGCAACGCCTAGCACGATAGAGGTATGGCGAAGGGCAAGGTCGGCAAGACCGTCGAGTCTCTCGGCGAGTACCTGAAGGAGCAGCGGGTGTCGGCCCAGTTGTCCCTCCGGCAGCTCGCCGAGCAGGCAGGCGTCTCCAATCCGTACCTGAGCCAGATCGAGCGCGGTCTGCGCCGCCCCTCGGCGGAGGTTCTCCAGCAGATCGCGAAGGCGCTGCGGATCTCTGCCGAGCAGCTCTACATCCGGGCCGGGATCGTGGATCCCCACGCCGGTGCCGGCAGCTCGGTCGAGCTCGCGATCCTCGGCGACGCCAAGCTTACCGAGCGCCAGAAGCAGTCACTGCTGGACGTCTACGCGTCGTTCCTCGCCGTCAACGGTGCGAGCGGCGACGAGCCGGCGAACTGAACTCCATGCCCGGTGCCGCGCCGGGCCACCCCCAACCCGAAGGAGCAGGACATGGCCAAGGCCAAGTTCGACATCAAGTCCGAGGCGACCCGCCCGATCTACGCCGGCGTCGGCGTCACCGACCTCGCCGTGGAGCGCATGCGTGAGTACGTCACCGATATGCAGAAGCGCTTCGCCGAGATGCAGAAGGACGTCCAGGCTCGCGTGAACGACCTCGAGTTCGAGCCGGAGGCGCTGCGCAAGCAGACCGTCACGTTCGTCAACGAGCGCGTCGAGGCGCTGACCAAGGACGCCAAGGCCCGCCGTGCGGCCATCGAGGCTCGCGTGGAGGAGCTCCGAGCGGATGCCAAGGAGATCCCGACCCGGGTGCAGCACCTGATCGACGAGAACATGGAGTCGGTCAACGAGGCCTACGCCGACCTCGCGAAGCGGGGTGAGACGCTCGTCGACCGGATCCGTCGCCAGCAGTCGACCAAGAAGACCGTGACCTCCGCCAAGACCACCTCGGCCAAGGCGAAGACCACGAAGACCCAGGCGACCAAGGCCACGAAGACCACCGCCAAGAAGACCGCGAAGAAGGCCTCGACGACCGCGAGGAAGTCGTCCACCGCGCCGAAGAGCAGCGCGAAGGCCACCGCCACCGCGGCCAAGAAGACCGTCGCCAACGCTGCCGAGGCCGCCAGCGACGCCGCGTCGAAGGTGGGTGACTGACGGACAGCTGACGCTGTTCTGATCGTCTGGACCGCGAGGCCCCCGGGAGGCATGAGCCCTCGGGGGCCTCGTCTGGTCTGGTCGGCGGTCGAGGCCCTGCCTTCGCTCACGGGGGTCTCGACGATGCTCGCTGGCTAGCGCTCGCTGCTCGACCACCGGCAACGCGGGCGTCACCGGTGGTCGAGCCTGTCGAGACCGTGGGCAACGCGGGACGCTTGTTCCTGCCGGGTGGGGACGCTCCCGTAGGCTGAGCGGGTGCTGCACGTGCTCCAGGCCGAGATGACTCTCATGATGATCATGGAGCTGGTGCTGCTCGTCGTGAAGATCTTCGCGTTCGTGAACTCGCTGGTGTACTCCGCTCAGGCCTACGACGCTGCGAACAAGCTCACCAAGCCGGCCTGGACGATCATCCTCGGGCTCGGGGTGGCGGTGCAGCTGGTTCTGGGCGGGACGATCGGGCTGATCAGCCTGGTCTTCACGATCGCGGCTCTCGTGTACCTCGCCGACGTGCGGCCGGCGCTGGCGTCGTTGACCCGCCGCTGACCGACCTGAGGGGTTCTTCCTCCAGGTTCCCTCAAGTTCGGTCCGAGTTCGAGTCGGCGACGGTCGTCGCGTCCTAGCGTGTGGTCACCGATCGACGACTGGGGGGAAGTCATGGGTGAGTCGGACGCACGTCCGTGGGGATCGTGGGAGGTCCTCGACGAAGGTCTCGGCTACAAGGCGAAGCGACTCGTCGTACGGCCGCACCAGCGGCTCTCGTACCAGACCCATGCCTACCGTGCCGAGCACTGGGTTGTGGTCAGTGGCCGGGCGACCTGCGTGATCAACGGCGTGGTTCGTCAGGCTCGAGCCGGGGACTACGTCGACGTGCCGGTCGGGGCGGCGCACCGGCTGATGAACGAGCACGACGAGCCGCTCGTCGTCATCGAGGTCCAGCGTGGGCTCTACACCGGTGAGGACGACATCGTGCGCCTCGAGGACGACTACGGACGCGCAGGCGTCATCATCGAGTCGGTCGGGCGGCTGGTCGACTCGAGGCTCTGAGCGGGACGCGGCTCAGTACGCGCCGCGGGCGCGCAGGACGGCGCCGACCGTCTTGACCAGGATGTTGAGGTCCTGGAGCACCGACCAGTTGTCCACGTAGTACAGATCCAGGCGGACGGCCTCGTCCCAGGTCAGGTCGGAGCGTCCAGAGACCTGCCACAGGCCGGTCATGCCCGGCCGCACGCGCAGACGGCGATACCCGTCGGAGCCGTAGCCGGCGACCTCGCTCGGTAGCGGCGGACGCGGGCCGACGAGGCTCATCTCGCCACGGAGCACGTTGACCAGCTGGGGCAGCTCGTCGATCGAGAAGCGGCGCAGCCAGCGGCCGGGCCGGGTGACCCGAGGGTCGTCTTTGATCTTGAAGAGTCCTACGTCGTGGCCGATCGCAGCGTGCAGGTCGGGGAGCCGTTCTTCGGCGTCCACCCGCATCGTGCGGAGCTTCAAGCACGCGAACTCCTTGCCATCCCGCCCGACGCGGGTCTGCCGGAAGAGCACGGGGCCACCATCGGCCAGCTTGATCTGCGCCGCTGCGAGCAGCAAGAACGGGGAGAACCCGATGAGGAACGCAATGGAGCCGACCAGGTCGAAGAGCCGTTTGCCGACACGCAGCGCGTCGGTCGCCCGCGGGGCGTCGATGTGCATGAGCGGCAGCCCACCGACCGGACGCACCCGCACGCGCTCCGCCGAGACGTCGGTGACGCTCGGGGCGACCACGACCTGGACGTCAGCCTGCTCCAGATCCCACGCGATCCGCCGGAGCTGGCCGGGGGAGGTGAGTGCGCCTCCGGCGAAGAAGATGATGTCCGCCTCGGAGTGCTGGACGACCTCCGTCACCCGCTCGCAGGTGCCGACGACCGGGATGCCGGCTCGGGTCTCCGCGTGGTGGTCGACCGACGGCAGCAGTGCACCCACGACGTGGTAGCCGAGCCAGGACTCGCGACGCAGCACGTCGGCGATCTCGTCGACGTGGGACATCGCGCCGGCGATCAGTACCCGGTTCTGCAGCCTGCCCTGTCGACGCGCCTTGTAGAGCGCCCGGCGCAGCAGGAAGCGTCCCAGGATCAGCGCGGGGATCCCGATCGCGAACAGCAACAGGAAGAACCCGCGAGACAGCTCGAACTTCGCCATGTAGGACCCGACGCCCAGGAGGCCCGCCGCGAGCAGGCCGGCGTTCATGACGCACACGTACTCGTCGGTCCCGGCCCCGAACAGATCCTGGCGGTGACCGCCCAGGAGGGTGATCGCCAAGATCCAGCCGACGACGATGAGCGGGCCGGCCACGGAGAGCGAACCGGACACGTCGGCGGGGTTGTCGAAGACGCCGAGGCGCCGACGGCCCCAGGTGGCGACGACCACGACCCCCGTGATGATCACCAGGTCCAGGATCAGCGCTGAGACGGGGAGGTATCGCAGGGCCCGACTGGCTGGTCCTCCGACATGGGTGTGCTTCACCGAGAGCAGTGTCATCTTGTCAGTCCAATCCCCCGATTGGCCGCTGTAAAACACTGGCGGCCCACGACACAGTGCCGGTCTTTCGACGGTTTGTCGAGGCTCGCATGCGACGCGCCAACCTTAGGGCACCGACGAGGTCACGCCGGCCACGACCCGGGGTGACGCCTTTCGCGCCCGCGACCGGCCCCCGTGGCGCCGGCAGGGGAGAAGGTTCAGTCCTCGCTGCTCGGGCGGGCATTGACGTAGACCGCGAGCTCGGGGTCGGTCGAGACGATCCGGTCGACCTCCTCTCCGCCGTCGCAGCGGCACAACGAGACGGTGACGCCGTCGCCGCCGCGGTCCAGGAGCCGCCAGCTGCCGCCCGCCTGCTCCCAGCGCAGCAGGTCGTCCAGCGGGTCGCTCGGGTGGAGCGTCATGCGCGGTCTCCTCTCGTCGGGGTCTCGGTGGTGGCGTGCGTCGTGCCGCCGAGGTGGCGGGCGGTGTTGACCAGCCCGACCAGGCTGAACGCCTGAGGAGTGTTGCCGAGGTGCTCGCCGCTCCGGGGGTCGCACTCCTCACTCAGCATGCCCACATCGTTGCGCAGTGCCAACAGCCGGGTGAACAGTTCCTCGGCCTCGTCGGTGCGGCCGATGCCGTGCAGGGCGTCGGCGAGCCAGAAGCTGCACGCCAGGAACGCGCCCTCGGTGCCGGGCAGCCCGTCGGAGCCGCCGTCGGCTTGCGTGTCGTAGCGCAGCAGGAAGCCCTCGCGGCACAGGTCGCGCTGCACGGCCTCGACGGTGCCGATGACGCGCTCGTCGTCCCAGGGCAGGAAGCCGACCCGGGGCAGCAGGAGCAGCGCGGCGTCCAGGCCCTCGGAGCCGTAGAACTGGGTGAAGGTGCGGCGGTCCGCGTCGTACCCGTGCTCGCAGACGTCCGCGTGGATCCGTGCGGCGAGCTTGCGCCAGTCGTCGACCGGGCCGTCCAGGTCGAGCCGCTCGACGGTGCGGACCGCGCGGTCCGCACCCACCCAGGCCATCACCTTGGAGTGCACGAACTGCCGCTGCGGGCCGCGCACCTCCCACAGCCCGTTGTCGGGGTGCTGCCAGTTGCCCTCCAGCCAGTCCAGCAGCGCGCGCTGCACGTCCCAGGCCGGGTCGGTCAGCTCCAGGCCGGCGTTGCGGGCCAGGTGCAGGCCGTCGAGCAGCTCGCCCCACACGTCGAGCTGGAACTGCCCGGCCGCCGCGTTGCCGACCCGCACCGGCGCGGACCCGTCGAAGCCGGCCAGCCAGTCGAGCGTGGTCTCCGGGAGCCGCTGGGTGCCGTCCAGGGCGTACATGATCTGCAGCTTGTCGGGGTCGCCGGCGACCGCGCGGACCAGCCACTCGCGCCAGGCGCGGGCCTCCTCGGTGTAGCCGGTGCCAAGCAGCGCCTGGAGGGTGAACGTCGCGTCGCGCAGCCAGCAGTAGCGGTAGTCCCAGTTGCGCACCCCGCCGAGGTCCTCGGGCAGCGAGGTGGTCGCGGCCGCCACGATGCCGCCGGTCGGCGCGTAGGTGAGCGCCTTGAGCAGCACCAACGAGCGCTCCACCTCCTCGGCCCACCTGCCCTCGTAACAGCCGCGGTCGACCCAGTCGGTCCAGTACGACGTCGTGTCGGCCAGCGCCCGCTCGGCGTCGACCGGGTCGGGGCGGGGCAGGTGCGCGGCCTGGTAGGTGAGCACGAACCAGGCCCGGTCGCCGGCGGCGAGGGTGAACTCGGCCCGCAGCACGTCTCCGTCGTGGGTCAGCGGCACCGAGGCGCTCAGCCACACCGCGTCCGGGCCGGCGATCGCCGACGCCTCCGAGCGCTGCACCCGCACCCATGGCCGGACCCGCCCGTAGTCGAAGCGCAGCCGCAGCGCCATCTCCACCGGGACGCTGCCGGAGACGCCCTCGACGATCCGGACCACGTCCGGGGCCTCGCCGCGCGGCGGCATCAGGTCGACCACTCGCACGGTGCCGTCCTCGGTCTCCCAGGTGGTCTCGAGGACCAGCGTGTGCTCGCGGTAGCACCGCGACGTCGCCGCGGCCGCGCCGGCGGGCGCGATCCGCCAGTGCCCCGCGTCCTCGTCGTGCAGCAGCGCCGCGAAGCACGCGGCGGAGTCGAAGCGCGGCAGGCACAGCCAGTCGATCGAGCCGTCGCGGCCGACCAGCGCCGCGGTCTGCAGGTCCCCGATCAGGGCGTAGTCGTCGATCCGGTTGCTCACGTTGCACCCGCCTCGGACCCGGGGTCGGCGAGCTCGATCACGACCTTGACGTCCGTGGGACCGGCCTCGAACGCGCTCGCGGCCTGCTGCAGCGGCACCCGCCGGGTGATCAGCCGCTCCAGCCACGCCAGGTCGGCGGCGGCCAGTGCGTCCGCGGCCGCGCGGTAGTGCCGCAGGTTCGCGTTCACCGAGCCGACCACCGCGTCGTTCTCGAGCACCAGCTCGCGGTTCAGCGCGCCGGCGTCGATCGGGAGCTGCCGGCCGCCCGAGGACACGCCGGTCAGGCAGACCACGCCGTACGCCGAGGTCGCGGCCATCGCCTCGAAGACCAGCTTGCCGACGCCGGTCGCCTCCAGCACCACGTCCGGCCGGGCGGTGCGCGCGATCTCCTCGACGCTGGTGTGGTGGTACGTCGCCCCCAGGTCGCGGACCAGGTCCGGCTTCGGCCCGTCGGCGACCAGGTCCAGCACGTGCACGTCCAGCCCGCGCTGGACGCCGATCATCGCGGCCAGCAGCCCGATCGGCCCGGCGCCGGTCACCAGGGCGGTCCGCGGCTCGAACCAGGCCCGCTCGCCGACCCGGTCCACCTGCTCCCAGGCCTTGGCGACCACGCTGGTCGGCTCCATCAGCACCCCGGCCAGTCCCAGGTGGTCGGCGACCCGCACGGCGTACTTCGCCGGCACCGTCCACCGCTCGCTGCCGTAGCCGTCGAGCTCCTTGATCCCGCGCTCGGTGTAGCGGCCGTTGCGGCACATGTCCCACTCGTCGTGCGCGCACGCCCCGCACGGCTCGGGGTCCGGCCGCCGGACCACGCCCGCGACCAGGTCGCCGGCGCCGAAGCCGCTGCCGTCGGGCGCCCGGAGCACCCGGCCGAGCGACTCGTGGCCGAGCACCAGCCGACCCTCGGCGTCCGGCGCCTCGGGGGCCCAGCCGTACTCACCGCGGACGATCTCCTTGTCGGTCCCGCACACCCCGATCGCCAGGCCCTCGACGAGCAGCTCGGCGGGGCCCGGCTCGGGGTCGGGGATCGTCTCGACGGCCAGCGTCCCGGCGGTCCCGGGTCGCACGGTGAGTGCGCGCATCGGTGCTGCTCCTTCCGCGGGTCAGGCGACCCGGTAGCGCTCGGCGGGCGCGGTGCGCAGCCGCAGGCCGTGGCCCGGCCCGTCGGGGGCGGTGAGCGTGCCGCCGACCGGCTCGGCGTACCCCTCGACCAGCTCGCGCACGATCCGGACGTGGTCGTGGAACCACTCCAGGTGCCGCAGCCGCGGGGTCACGGCGGCGACCGGGAGGCTGAGGTACGGCGCGCAGTGGCCCGAGACGTCCACGCCGTGCGCGGCGGCCAGCGCCGTCGCCTGCCGCCACCCCGTGTAGCCGCCGCAGCGGGTCACGTCGACCTGGAGGCAGTCCACGACCGGGAGCAGCCGGGCGAACGCGGCCGGGTCGTCGCCGTACTCACCGGCGGCGACGTCCGCGTCGACCGCGGCTCGCACCGAGCCGAGCCCGGGGAGGTCCTCGGAGCTGACCGGCTCCTCGAACCAGGTGACCCCGAGGGCGTCCAGGTCGCGGCCCACGCGGCGCGCCTGGCCGGGGGAGTAGGCGCCGTTGGCGTCGACGAACACCTCGGTGCTCTCCGCGGCGAGGTCGCGGACCAGGGCGGTGCGCTCCAGGTCGCGGCGCTCGCAGCGCCCCCAGGACTCGCCCACCTTGATCTTCACCGCGCCCAGCCCGAGCGCCAGCCAGCCGCGCAGCTGGCTGCGCAGGTGGTCGTCGTCGTACGTCGTGAAGCCGCCGCTGCCGTACACCGGCACCGGCCGGGCCGCGTCACCCCACCAGCGGGGCAGCGGCAGGTCGAGCAGCCGGGCGCCCAGGTCCCACAGCGCGATGTCGACCGCGGAGACCGCCATCGCGACCAGGCCGCCGCGGCCCGCGTTGCGGACCGCGCGCAGCATCGCCTCCTGCGCGGCGGCCGGCGCGAGCGCGTCGCGGCCGAGCACCACCGGGGAGAGCAGCTCGTCGACGACCGCCGCCGCGGCAGCGGGGGCCCAGGTCCAGCCGGTGCCGACCCGGCCGCCGGCCCGGGCGTGCACGACCACCATCGTGGTGCGGTCCCAGGCCAGGGTGCCGTCGCCCTCCGGGGCGTCGGTCGGGACCGTGTACGCCGCGGCCTCGAGGGCCGTGACGCACAGCGCGTCCCGGGCGCGGCCGTCCTCCTGCGGGTCGATCAATGGAGCAGCTCCTGGGCCTTGGTCTTGATGCCCTCCTTCATCACGCCCCAGCGGCTGGTGTCGCCCTTGATCAGCGCCTTGGCCATCGAGGTCATCTGCTCGAGCGTCGCGTGCGGCGGGATCGGCGGCACGTCCGGGTCGCAGTGCACGTCGAGCAGGTGCGGCCGGTCCGCGGACAGCGCGACCTGCCAGGCGTCGGCGAGCTGGTCGGGGTCGGTGACCGTGGTCGCCCCGAGGCCGCAGGAGCGCGCGAAGTCGGCGTACGAGACGTCCGGCAGGGCCTGCGACTCCACGAACGTCGGGGTGCCGCCCATCGCGCGCAGCTCCCAGGTGACCTGGTTCAGGTCGTTGTTGTGCAGCACGGCGACCACCAGCCGCGGGTCGGACCAGTCCTGCCAGTAGCGGGCGATCGTGAGCAGCTCGGCCAGCCCGTTCATCTGCATCGCGCCGTCGCCCTCGAACGCGATCGCCGGCCGGTCGGGGTGGGCGAACTTCGCGCCGATCGCGTACGGCACCGCCGGGCCCATCGTCGCGAGCGTGCCGGACAGCGAGCCGCGCATCCGGCCGCGCATCTTGACGTGTCGGGCGTACCAGTTCGCGGCCGAGCCGCTGTCGGAGGCGATGATCGCGTCGGTCGGTGCGACCTTGGAGAACTCGTGGAAGATCCGCATCGGGTTGACCGGGTTCGCCGAGACGTGCGCCTCGGCGTCCATCACCTCCCACCAGTCGGCGACCTTCGCGCACAGGTCGTCGTGCCAGGAGCGGTCCTGCTGCTTCTCCAGCAGCGGGATCAGCGCGCGCAGCGTCGCCTGCGCGTCGCCCACGAGGTTGACCTCGTAGGGGTAGCGCATCCCGATCATGGTGCCGTCCAGGTCGATCTGGACGGCGCGCGCCTGGTCCAGCTCCGGCAGGAACTGCGTGTACGGGAAGCTCGAGCCGACGGTGAGCAGCGTGTCGCAGCCCATCATCATCTCGTAGCTGGGGCGGGTGCCGAGCAGGCCGATCGAGCCGGTCACCCAGGGCAGCTCGTCGCTGAGCACGTCCTTGCCGAGCAGCGCCTTCGCGACCCCGGCGCCGAGCAGGTCGACCACCTCGGCGATCTCGGCGTCCGCGCCCCGGGCGCCCTGGCCGACCAGCAGCGCGACCTTGCGGCCGGCGTTCAGCACGTCCGCGGCCTGGCGCAGCGCGGCGGGGTCCGGGGTGACCGTGGGCCGCTGGGTCGGGGTGAGGCTGGAGGGCACCATCTTGAACGCGTGCCCCGGAGCGGCGTACTCCAGCTCCTGGACGTCGTTGGGCACGATGATCGCGGTCGGCGCCCGGCGGGCGGTCGCGACCCGGATCGCCCGGTCCAGCACGTTCGGCAGCTGCTCGGGGACGGTCACCATCTGCACGTAGTCGCTGGCCACGTCCTTGAACAGGCTGAGCAGGTCGACCTCCTGCTGGTAGCTGCCGCCCATCGCGGTGCGGTTGGTCTGCCCGACGATCGCGACCACCGGGACGTGGTCGAGCTTCGCGTCGTACAGCCCGTTGAGCAGGTGGATCGCGCCGGGCCCCGAGGTCGCCAGGCAGATGCCGGGGCGCCCGGAGAACTTCGCGTAGCCCACGGCCTGGAACGCGCTCATCTCCTCGTGGCGGGACTGGATGAAGCGCGGCTGGTCGTCGGCGCGGGAGAACGCGCCGAGGATCCCGTTGATCCCGTCGCCGGGATAGCCGAAGACCTGCTCCACCCCCCACTCGCGCAGGCGGGCGAGCAGCTGGTCGGCCACGGTCGTCGTCATCTGGTGCTCCCTTCGGGTGATCCTTCGGGTGTGGTGCGGTCGGTCCGGGTCGGGGGGCGGGCGGGGAGTCCCGCGAGCAGCTGGGCGAGGTGGACGCCCTCGTTGCCCCCGCTGTCGAGCTCGTGGATCTGGGTGCGGCACGAGAAGCCGTCGGCGAGCACGACGGTGCCCGGGTCGCGGGGGTCGACCTCGCGGAGCCGGGGCAGCAGCACCTGCTCGGCGCAGGCCTCGCTGACCTCGCCGTGGCCGGCGGTGAAGCCGAAGTTGCCGGCCAGGCCGCAGCAGCCCGACTCGAGCCGCTCGACGTCGGCGCCGGCGCGCTCGAGCAGGGTGCGGTCGGCGTCCCAGCCGAGCACGGCGTGCTGGTGGCAGTGCACCTGGGCGAGCGCGGTCACGCCCGCGGCGTCGGGCGGCTCCCAGCCGTCGGTGTGCTCGGTGAGCAGCTCGGCCAGCGTGACGGTGTGGTCGCGCACCCGCTTGGCGTCCAGGTCGCCGGGCATCAGCTCGACGGCGTCCGAGCGCAGCACCGAGGTGCAGCTGGGCTCCAGGCCGAGCACCAGGCCGCCGTTGCGCACGTGCGGCGCGAGCTCGGCCATCGTGTGCCGCACCCGCATCCGGGCCACGCCGAGCTGGCCGGTCGAGATCCAGGTCAGCCCGCAGCACACCGGGCGCTGCGGCATCGTGACGCCCCAGCCGGCGCTCTCCAGCACCTGCACGGCGGCGATGCCGACCTCGGGGTGGAAGTGGTTGGTGAACGTGTCCGGCCAGAGCAGCACGGTGCCGCGGGCGCCGGCGCCGGGCGCGGGAGTGTGTCCGGCGAGCCAGCGTTGCAGCGACTGCCGCGCGAACCGCGGCACCTCCCGGTCCTCCAGGCCGGCCAGCCGGGTGCCGAGCCGGCGCAGCGGCCGCACCTTCGCGGCGGCGTTGACGGCCGGGGCCAGCCGGAGCCGGTCGACCAGCATCGCCGCGGTCGGCAGCCAGCCGGTGGCGTAGTCGGCGCGCGGGCGCAGCCGGTGCCGGTAGTGGTGGTAGAGGAACTCCGCCTTGTAGGTCGCCATGTCCACGTGCGCCGGGCAGTCGGACTTGCAGCCCTTGCAGGACAGGCACAGGTCGAGCGCGTCGCGGACCTCGGTGGAGCGCCAGCCGTCGGTGATCGTGCCGTCGCGGTGGCCGTCCAGCATCTCGAAGAGCAGCCGGGCCCGGCCCCGCGTGGAGTGCTGCTCCTCGCGGGTCGCCTGGTACGACGGGCACATCACCGTGCCGCCGTCGTGGGTGAGCTGGCGGCACTTGCCGACGCCGACGCAGCGGTTGGCCGCCTGGGCGAAGGAGTGGCCGTCCTCGGGGAACCCGAACGCCAGCGGCAGCAGCCGCCGCGGCTCCCAGTGGCCGCCCAGCCGCAGGTGCGCGTCCAGCGGGGCGGGGTGGACGACCTTGCCGGGGTTCATCAGGTCGTCGGGGTCGAACAGCGCCTTGACCTCCTCGAACAGCCCGACCACCTCGGACCCGAACATCTTGGGCAGCAGCTCGCCGCGGGTCTGCCCGTCGCCGTGCTCGCCGGACAGGGAGCCGCCGTACGAGACCACCAGGTCGGCGGAGCGCTCCAGGAACCGCCGGTAGGTCGCGACCCCCTCGGTCGTGTAGAGGTCGAACGGGATCCGGGTGTGCACGCAGCCCTGGCCGAAGTGGCCGTACAGGCTGGGGCCGACGTCGCTGGCGTAGCCGAACTCCTCGTAGAGCCGGCGCACGTCGCGCAGGTAGTCGCCGAGCCGGTCGACGGGTACGGCGGCGTCCTCCCAGCCCTCGAACGTGTCCGGCCGGTGCGGCACGTGCGCGGTCGCGCCGAGCCCGGACTCGCGGACCAGCCACAGCTCGTGCTCGCGCTCGGGGTCGTCGTAGAACGCGACGTCCGGGGCGTGGTCGGTCTTGCCGAGCGCCGCGAGCATCTCCTCGGCACGGCGGTCGGACTCGTCGGTGTCGGCCCCGCCCATCTGCACCATCAGGAAGCCGCTGCCCTTCGGCAGCATGTCGAGCGCCTCGGGGTTCATCCCCTTGAGCTGCTGGTCGCGCAGCAGGAAGTCGTCGACGCCCTCGAGCGCGATCGGGTCGTGCTCGACGACCGCCGGGACGGCGTCCGCGGCCGCGGCGATGCCGGGGTAGCCCAGCACCACCAGGGTGCGCGCCGGCACCACCGGCACCAGCTCCAGCTCGGCGCGCAGCACGATCACCAGCGTCGCCTCGCTGCCGACCAGCAGGCCGGCCACGTCGAAGCCGTGCTCGGGCAGCAGCGAGTCGAGGTTGTAGCCGGAGACCCGGCGCGGGATGTCGGGGTAGCGCTCCCGGATCAGGTCCGCGTGGTCGTCGCGGAGCCGGCGCAGCCGCCGGTGGATCTCCCCGACCCGGCCGGGCCGCGCCGCGGCCTCGGCGTACTGCTCGTCGTCGAGGGGCGCGGCGACGAACCGGGTGCCGTCGTGGAGCAGCACGTCGAGCGAGGCGATGTTGTCGACGACCTTGCCGGTGCGCTGCGCGGTGGCGCCGCAGGAGTTGTTGCCGATCATCCCGCCGAGCGTGCAGTTGGGGTGGGTCGCCGGCTCCGGGCCGAACCGCAGCCCGGTGGGCGCCAGCTGCCGGTTCAGGTCGTCGAGGACGATGCCGGGCTCGACCACGCAGCGCCGGCTCTCGGCGTCGACCGACAGCAGCCGGTGGCAGTACTTGGAGAAGTCGATGACGACCGCGGCGTTCGTGCACTGCCCGGCCAGGCTGGTGCCGCCGCCGCGGGAGACGACCGGCAGCCCGAGCTCGTGGCAGACCGCGACCGTCTCGATCGCCGCCTCGATGGTGCGGGGGAGGACCACGCCGAGCGGCACCTGGCGGAAGTTCGAGGCGTCGGTGGAGTACGCCGCCCGGCTGCCCGCGTCGAAGCGGACCTCGCCGTCGACCCGCTCCTGCAGGGTCACCGCCGCCCGGCCGAGGTCGGGGACGGCCGTGGCCGTCACGACGCCCGCCGGCGGGCCAGCGCCCCGGCGAGCGCCATCGCGCCGGCGGCGCCGGCGGCCCCCAGCAGCCCGTGGTGCTGGGAGGCCCACACCTGCGGCGAGCGTCGGTGCGAGCGGGCGTCGAAGTCGCCGTGCGCGCCGAAGTCCTCGCCGGCCGCGCCGTCGGCCGGCGACCACAGGTTCTCGGGCTGGTCGGGGTCGGTCGGCTCGTCGGTCTGCTGGGACGTGAAGCCGGTGCGCGCCAGGTAGCGGTCCAGCAGCCCGGGGGCGACGGCGTTCGCGATCAGGGTGAGCGCGGTGGTCTCCCCGACCCAGTACTCGCGCCGCCGCGGGTGGTCGGCGGCGTGCACGATCGCGTCGGCGGCCAGCTCGGGCTGGTAGATCGGCGGCACCGGCCGCGCGTGCCGCGGCAGCCGGGAGCGCACCCAGTCGAACTGCGGGGTGTTCACCGCCGGCAGCTGCACCATCGTCACGTGCACGCCGCTGCCGTCGTGCATCAGCTCGGTGCGCAGCGACTCGTGGAAGCCCTGGATCGCGTGCTTCGCGCCGCAGTACGCCGACTGCAGCGGGATGCCCCGGTAGGCGAGCGCGGAGCCGACCTGGACGATCGTGCCGCGGTCGCGCTCGGTCATCCGGCGCAGCGCGCTGCGGGTGCCGTTGACGTAGCCGAGGTAGCTGACCTCGGTCACCCGGGCGAACTCCTCGGGCTCGATGTCCACGAACCGCGCGAACACCGAGGTGAACGCGACGTTGACCCACACGTCGATCGGGCCCAGCTCGGCCTCGACCCGTCCGGCCGCCTCGTCGACGGCCCGGGCGTCGGCCGTGTCGACCTGGATCGGCAGCGCCCGGACGCCGGCCTCGATCGCCTCGTGCGCGGCCGCCTGCAGCCCGGTCTCGCCGCGGGCCAGCAGCGCCACGTCGTCGCCGCGGGCCGCGAACGCCCGGGCGCAGGCCCGGCCGACCCCGCCGCTCGCGCCGGTCACGACGACCACGCGGCCGGTCATGGCGCCACGATGAGGGCCTGCGGGGCCGCGACCTTCATCCGGGTGTCGAGCCAGGCGATCTGGCGGGACGTCTCGGTGCCGTTGTCCTGGGCGATCTGGAACAGCTCGCGGTCGCGCAGCCCCTGCGCGCCCTGGGCGATCACCATCCAGGTCGACTGCACGAGCGAGGCCAGCACGTGCAGGTCCTGCAGGTCGCGCAGCAGCCCGACCTCGCCCTCACGGGCCTGGGCCAGGCCGGCCGCGTGCAGCCGCTCGGGCTCGTCGACGCCCTCCTGGCCGGGCCCCTGCTCGCCGTACCGGTCCACGACCGGCGCGAGCGCCTCCCGGTGCCGGTCGCACCAGCCGGCCAGCAGCCGGCAGGTGTGGAACACGTCGGCCACGTGCGCGTGGCCCTCCGCGATCGCGCGGAACGAGTCGGCGAGGGTCTGCTCGCTGTGGTCGGCCAGGCCGACGTAGGTCGCCAGGTGCGGCATCTCAGCCCTCCTCTCCCTGGTCGGTGGGGTTGCCGGCGCCGAGGCGGGTGACCCGGCACGCGGCGGTCTTGAACGTCGGCTGCTTGGACACCGGGTCCCACACGGTCATCGTCAGCTCGTTGGCCGGGTGGTCGCCGTAGTGGAACGGCACGAACACGGTGCCCTCGGGGACCTCCGTGACCTCGCCGATCCGCGCGGGCACGTCGACGCTGCCGCGCGGGGGCTCCAGCCGGACCAGGTCGCCGTCGGTGACGCCGAGCCGCTGGGAGTCGCCCGGCGCGAGCTCGACCCAGGCGTGCGGCGCCCGCTCGTCGAGCGGCCGGGACCGGGCGGTCTTGGTGCGGGTGTGGAAGTGGTAGACGGTGCGGCCGGTGGTCAGCCGGAACGGGTAGGCCTCGCTCGGCTCCTCGTGCGGCGGGGAGTACGGCGCGCCCTTGAGGAAGGCCCGGCCCGCCGGGGCCTGGGCGCGGTGCTCCTGCTCGGTCACGGTCGCGCCGGTCGTCAGGTCGTGGCCGAACGTCTCGCACTGCTCGGTGTGGGTGGGGAACCGGGCGTCGGCGTACAGCCGCTCGACGCCCTGGGGCCACTGCACGCCGGTGGGCCCGCTCAGCACCTCGTAGGTGATGCCGGTGTAGTCGCAGGGGCGGCCGCGGGTCGCCGCCGACCAGTGCTGGTACGCCTCCTCGGGGGTGCGCCAGGTGATCAGCGGGCCGCCGTCCTTGTCGGTGAACCCCATGGCGTCGGCGTAGGCCAGCAGGATGTCCAGGTCGCTGCGCGCCTCGCCGGGCGGGTCGACGGCCTGCCGGGACAGGTGCACGGTGCGGTCGACGTTGGTGAAGCAGCCGGTCTTCTCGCCCCACCCGGCCGCGGGCAGCACCACGTCGGCGAGCCGCGCGGTCTCGGTGAGGAACAGGTCCTGGACCACCACGAAGCACTGGTCGCCGGCCAGGATCCGCTTGATCCGCTCCGACTCCGGCATCGAGACCGCCGGGTTGGTCGCGGAGATCCACAGCAGCCCGACGGTGCCGGCCTCGGCGTAGGAGAAGATCTGCATCGCGTGCGTGGGCGGCGCCCAGTGCGGGATCGTCATCGGGTCGACGTTCCAGTGGTCGGCGAGCTCCTGGACGTGCTGCGGGTTGTCCCAGTTGCGGAACCCGGTCAGGTCGCCGTCGGCGCCGGTCTCGCGGTTGTTCTGCGCGGTCGGCTGGCCGTTCATCTGCAGCAGCCCGCAGCCGGGGCGGCCGATCTGGCCGCGCAGCAGGTGCAGGTTGTTGACCGCGACGGACGCGGCCGTCGCCTGGTGGGACTGGTAGAAGCCCTGCAGCACCGTGGAGAGCACCGCCTCGGACTCCCCGAAGATCCGCGCGGCGCGCCGTACCGCGTCGGCGTCGACGCCGCAGATCTCCGCCGCCTTCTCCGGGGTGTACGGCGCGACCGCGGCGCGCAGGCCCTCGAGCCCGATCGTGTGCGCGTCCACCCAGGCGTGGTCGACCCACTCGTCGTGCTCGAGCAGCTCGCGGGTCAGCGCGTTCATCAGCGCCAGGTTGGTGCCCACCGTGGGGGCCAGGTGGACGCCGCCGGTGGCCTCGGCCTCGGCCGCGACCGCGGTGCGGCGCGGGTCCACGCAGACGACCTTCGGCGGGTCCTCGCCGCGGGTGCGGTCCAGGATCCGCGACCAGAGCACGGTCTGGGTCTCGGCCATGTTGTGGCCGTAGAGGAACAGCGCGTCGCAGTGCTCGATGTCCGCATACGACCCGGGCTGGCCGTCGGCGCCGAAGGACTCCTTGAGCGCGGCCGCGGCGGTCGCCGTGCACAGCCGGGTGTTCCCATCCATGTGCGGGGTGCCGAGCCCGGCCTTCCCGATCACCGCGAGCGTGTAGTACTCCTCCAGGAACAGCTGGCCGCTGGTGTAGAAGCCGTGGCTGAGCGGGCCCTGCTCCTCGAGCAGCTGCTTCGAGCGGGCGACGACCCGGCCCATCGCGGTGTCCCAGTCGGTCTCGACCAGCTCGCCGCCCTCGCGGACCAGGGGCCGGGTCAGCCGGTCGGGCGAGTGCGACCACGGCGTACTCCCGTAGAGGCCCTTGGGCCCGAGCCGGCCGTGGTTGACCCGGTCGGTCTCCCGGCCGCGGATGCCGACCATCCGGCCGTCCTTGACCGCGATGTCGCAGCCGCAGCCGTTGCTGCACAGCAGGCACGCCGAGGAGACCCAGGAGTCCACCTGGTCCTCGGCCAGGCCGTCCTCGAGGTGCAGGTCCACGCGGGTCGGCCACGGGGTCCCGCGGGGGTGCGGGGTGCGCTCGCCCCAGATGTCGCGGGTGCGGTCGGTGCCGGAGCCGGGCTGGGGGCCGGTGTTCGCGTCGGTGGCGTTCGCAGTCACCACGAAGCGGTGCCCCGCCGACCACGATTCATGCGCTTGCGCATATATTGCGGGGATGGCGCCCACGGACGAGCCGGGAGATCAGGCGGACGGCGAGCTCGCCGACGCCTTCCTCACCGCCTCGCGCGCCCTCGTCGGCCTGGCCGTGCACGCGATCGGGGTCGGCGCGCCCCAGGTGACCGTCGCGCAGTTCCGGCTCCTGGTGCTGCTCGCCGCGTCGGGGGAGCGGACCGTCGGCGACGTCGCCGCGCACCTCGGGATCGCCCAGTCCAACGCCAGCCGGCACTGCGACCGGCTCCAGCGGCTCGGCCTGCTGGCCCGCCGCCGGTCCCGCTCGGACGGCCGGGTGGTGCGGGTCCGGGTCACCGACGCCGGGCGCTCGCTGGTCGACGCGGTCGACCGGCAGCGCCGCGACGAGGTACGCCGGCTGCTGGGCCGGCTCACGCCCGGCGAGCGGGTCGGCGCGCTCGAGGCGATGCGCGCGTTCAGTCGCGCCGCGGGCGAGCAGGGCGACCGCAGCTGGGCGGTTCAGGCGTGGTGAGCGCTGTGCGTCTCGGGGGTCTCGGGGGTGCCGTGGGTCGCGACGATCGGCACCAGCACAGCGGTACCCCCACCGGTGTGGCGTCCCTCCCCAGGGGCCGGAAGACAACACAAGTTGCGCACTTCTTCAAGTCGCGTAGCGCCCCGGGCCATCCGGGATGCGAGCATGGATCCAGTCGAGGACAACGGAGGACCTGGTGGTTGATGTGGTGATGGACCTGGAGAGCGTCCTGGACGCGGCCGGGCTGACGAACCCGCACGTGCGGGAGTACGTCGCCCACTGGGCCGGGATCACCGGCGCCGAGCGCGTCGAGGTGGTCGATGCGTCCGACGACGCCCGGCTGGTGAGCGAGGCGCTCGCGGCCGGCGAGCTGCAGCCGGTCGGCGAGGACTGCTACTACTCGCGCAGCTACTACAAGGACACGGCCCGCTCCGAGGAGCGGACCATCGTCGCGACCAGCGACCCGGCCGACAAGGGCACCTACAACAACTGGCGGCCCGCCGGTGAGATGAAGGAGCTGCTCGAGGGGCTGATGCGCGGCGCCTCGGCCGGCAAGACGATGTACGTGATCCCCTACCTGATGGCGCCTCCGGGCTCCCCGATGGAGCGGTTCGCAGCCGGCGTCCAGCTCACCGACTGCCGCCCGGTCACGCTGCACATGATCCGGATGTCGCGGGTCGGCGTGCACCACATCAACGACCTCACGGACCCGAGCAGCTTCGTGCGCGCGGTGCACGTGACCGGCGACCTGGAGAACCTCGGCCAGGGCACGCCCGACGACCAGCGGTACTTCGTGACCGTCGCGGACGAGCGGACCATCCTCCACTACGGCTCGTCGTACGGCGGCAACGCGCTGCTCGGCAAGATCGCCCACGGCCTGCGGCAGGCGGCGTACGACGGGCAGGCGTCCGGGGAGTTCCTCGCCGAGCAGTTCATGCTCCTCGGGATCGTCGACAACGAGACCGGCCGGCGCTACCACGTCGCCGGCGGCTTCCCCAGCGCCTCCGGCAAGACGAACCTCGCGATGACGCTGGCCCCCGAGGCGCTCGGCGACCGCTACCGGGTGGAGTTCTACGGCGACGACATCACCTGGCTGTGGATCGACCCCGACGACGGGCGGCTCTACGGCATGAACCCCGAGTTCGGGGTCTTCGGCGTCGCCAAGGACACCAACGAGAGGACCAACCCGACCGCGCTGGACTCGGTGCAGGCCGGGGCTGGCGCGATCTTCACCAACGTCGCCTACAACCCGCGCACCCAGGAGGTGTGGTGGGAGGGGCGCACGCCGGCGCCGCCGTCGGACCTCGAGGGCTGGCTGGACTGGAAGGGCCAGCCGATCGCCGCGCGCGAGCCCGGCGACGACTCGCCCTGGGCGCACCCCAACAGCCGGTTCACCACGACGCTGGCGAACGTGCCGAACGTGGCCGCCGACTTCGAGGAGCCGCGCGGCGTCCCGATCGACGCGATCATCTTCGGCGGCCGGACCCGCGACCGGGAGCCGCTGGTGCGGGCGATCACCGACCTCGCCGAGGGCGTGTACGACGGCCTCACGCTGGGCGCCGAGGCGACCTTCGCCGCCGACGGGGTGGACGGGCAGCTGCGCTACGACCCGATGTCGATGCGGCCGTTCATGTCCTACCCCGAGGCCCGCTACGCCGCCCACTGGCTCGAGCTGGTCGGCCGCGCGAGCGACCAGCCGATCTTCGCGCACGTGAACTGGTTCCAGCGCGACCCGGAGGACGGCCACTTCCTGTGGCCCGGCTACCGCGAGAACCTGCGCGCGCTGCTGTGGCTGGCCAGGCTCAAGGAGGGCTCGGTGACCGGGGTGCCGACCGCGGTCGGCATCCTGCCCAAGGAGGACGAGCTGCACCTCTCCGACCTCGAGCTGCCCGAGGCCGACAAGGAGCGGATCCTCTCCATCGACAAGGACCGCTGGTGCCAGGAGATGGGCTTCCGCGAGACCCACCTCGCCCAGTTCGACGGCCTGCCCGAGGAGATCTGGGAGGCCCACCGCCGGGTCGCCCGCGACCTCGACTGCTGATCGCCGCGGACGTCGTACGGTGTCACCTGTTGGTCCGTACGACGTCCCGCGCGCCCCGGGGTTCGGAACCGCGTCGGAACCGGGCAGTCGTGGGCGCACGGGCGACGCCGGCGTCGAGCCGTGGCGTCGGCCCGGTCGCCGTGCGGGCACGCTACCTCCGGGCCCCATGTCCCGGGGGTGGCTGGCACCCCGAGGGGGCGCGTCCGGTCAGGCGACCGGGTCTTCCGGGGACCAGGCCGACTCGAAGATCCAGGCGCGCCGCCCCTCAGGGTGCAGCTCGATGACGTCGCACCAGGTCTCGACCAGGGTCAGGCGGTCCGATCCGTCGCGGTCGGTGCGCCGCCACGACTCCGGTAGGGGCTTCGTCATGTCCCTGTTATCGGCTCTTCCGAGGGCCGACTGAGGTGCCTACCGACCCGGTCCAGACCGGTGCCACGCCTTAGGGTGAACGCCATGAAGGTTCTCGTCACCGGCGGCGCCGGCTACATCGGCTCGACCACTGCGAAGGCGCTCGAGGAGGCCGGCCACACGCCGGTGATCCTGGACTCGCTGCTCACCGGCCCGCTGGCCTTCGTGCGCGACCGGATCTTCTACGAGGGCGACATCGCCGACCGGGCGCTGGTCCGCCGGGTCTTCGACGAGCACCCCGACATCGACGCGACCATCCACATGGCCGCCCGGATCGTGGTGCCCGAGTCGGTCGAGAAGCCCTACGAGTACTACCGCGACAACGTCGCCAAGTCCCTGGAGCTCTTCGACGAGCTGAACACCCTCGGCAAGGGGCGGGTGCTGTTCTCCTCCTCGGCCTCGATCTACGCCCTCAAGGACGACTTCGAGGTCTCCGAGGGCGACCGCCTCGAGCCGACCTCGCCGTACGCCCGCACCAAGCGGATGATGGAGGAGGTCCTCCAGGACATGTCGGCCGCGACCGGCCTGCGCGCGATCATCCTGCGCTACTTCAACCCGATCGGCTCCGACCCCGACCTGGAGTCCGGCATCTACGCCAAGGAGCCCTCGCACGTGCTCGGCCAGCTGGTGATGGCCGCGCGCGGCCAGAAGGACTCGTTCACGATCACCGGCACCGACCACCCCACCCGCGACGGCACCGGCATCCGCGACTACATCCACGTCTGGGACCTGGCCCGCGCGCACGTCCGCGCGGTCGAGCGGTTCGACGAGGTGATCGACGCCGCCGGCGCGCCCAGCGTGATCATCAACGTCGGCACCGGCTCCGGCGTGACCGTGCGCGAGCTCGTGCAGTCCTTCGAGACCGTCTTCGGCTCCAAGGTGCCGGTCACCGAGGCGCCGCCGCGGCCCGGCGACGCGGTGGGGGCGTTCGCGAACGTCGACCGCTCCGGCCGGCTGCTCGACTGGCGCACCGAGCTCTCCATGGAGGACGCCATCGCCTCGGCGCTGGCGTGGGGCGCGAAGCGCCAGGAGATCCTGGGCTACGAGTGATGCGCGCGCTCGGCCTGCTGCTGGCGGTCCTCCTGCTCGCGCCCGCCCCGTCGTACGCCGGGCGGGCCGACGTCACGGGCGCGGCCGCGCGGGCCGCGACGCCGCTCGCGGGGCGGGTCGTGGTGCTCGATCCCGGCCACCAGCTCGGCAACCACAACTTCCCGCGCAAGATCAGCCGGCAGGTGCCGGCGGGCGGCTTCAAGAAGGACTGCAACACCACCGGCACCGCGACCAACGGCGGCTACCCGGAGGCCACCCTGGCCTGGCGGGTGACCCGGCTGCTGCAGGCCCGGCTCGAGCGGCTCGGCGCGCAGGTGAGGCTGACCCGCGGCAGCAACCGCCAGGACCGCTGGGGCCCGTGCGTCGACGAGCGCGGTCGGGCCGGCAACCGGGTCGGGGCCGACCTCAAGATCAGCGTGCACGGCGACGGCTCGTACGCCGTCGGCGCCCACGGCTTCCACGTGATCGCCCCGACCGACCGGCGGCCGTGGACCCACGACATCTACCGCTCCTCCAAGCGGCTCGCCGTCGACACCCGCGCGGCGCTGCGTCGCCGGGGCGTGCCGGTCGCCAACTACATCGCCGGCGGCGACGGGCTGGACTTCCGCGCCGACCTCGGCACCCTCAACCTCTCCGACGTGCCCACCGTGATGGTCGAGCTCGGCAACATGCGCAACCGCCGCGACGCCCACCGGATGACCACCCCCGCCGGACGTGCGACGTACGCCCGCGCCCTCACCGGCGCCGTCCGCGCCTTCCTCCGCTGACCCCGGTCCGATCCCGGGGCAGTTCGCCCGGAGGCCCCTACGTGTGAGCGGGCGGGTACGGCGGCGCCGGCCGAACTGCCCCGCGAACGGTCCTGTGGACAACCGCGGGCACCCGGCCGTCAGCGGGTAGGAGCCCGGTCATGGACGCACCCGAGGCCCTGGCCATGCTGGGCGGGGTGGCCACCGCCCAGGAGCTGCTGTGCTGCACCAGCCGCCGCCGACTGCGCGCCGCGCTCGCCGCGCAGACGATGGTCCGTGAGCGGCACGGCCGCTACCGGCTGCCCGACGCCGACGTCGCGCGGGCGGCGGCCGCGCGGGTCGGCGGCGTCGTCTCGCACCTGAGCGCCGCCCAGGACTGGGGCTGGAAGATCGAGGCGCCGCCCGAGAAGCCCTGCGTGACCGTGCCCCGGCGCAGCTGCCACCTCGAGGCCGACGACCTCGAGGTGCACTGGGCCGACCTGGGGCTGCTCGACGTCAGCCGCGGCGTCACCGACCCGCTGCTGACGGTCGTCGACTGCGCGCGTGCCTACCCCTTCGACGTCGCGCTCTGCGTGGCCGACTCGGCCCTGCGGTCGGGGATCGACCGTGCCGACCTGGTTGCCGCGGCCCTCCGGGCACCGCGCACCGGCCGGCGGCGCGCGGTTCGGGTCGCGGAGGCTGCCGATCCGCGGGCGGACAACCCGTTCGAATCGGCGCTCCGGGCGATCGCGCTCGACGTACCGGGCCTCGTGGTCGAGCCCCAGCAGTGGGTCGCGGACGTGGGGCGGGTGGATCTCATGGACGTCGGACGGCGTCTGGTCATCGAGGCGGAGTCGTTCGAGTTCCACTCCGACCGGGCGAGCCTGCGGCGCGACGTCCACCGGTACACCGCGTTCGTGCGGCTCGGCTACCGCGTCGTGCGGTTCACCTGGGAGGACGTCATGTTCGACCCGGCGTACGTGCGCGGGGTGCTCGTCGACCTGGTCGGTTGACGCTCAGGGGCGGAGGGCCTGCGGGAGCACGACGTCGACCAGGACCGTGGCCCGCTCCTCGATCTCGGCGTCGTCGAACTCCCGGCCCTCGAGGCGCACGCCCAGGGTCTGCATGGTGACCGAGCCGTAGACGCACTGGCCGATCTCCCGGGCCGGCAGGTCCGCCGGCACCTCGCCCCGCTCGATCGCCCGGGCTGCGATCTGGTCGATGAACCGCACCTGCACGTCGGCGACCGTCTCGACGAACCTGCCCAGCTGGTGCGGCGCCCCCGCGGCGTCGACCAGGACCCGGAGCGCCGCCCAGCCGGCCGGGTCGCGGTAGTGGCTGAACAGGTTGACGGCCAGGTCGTGCAGGTCGCCGCGCAGGCTCCCGGTGTCGACGCCCCCGATGTCCCCGCTGTGGCTGCTCACGGCATCGGTGAGCAGGCTGTCCTTGTCCTGCCAGCGCAGGTAGACGGTGGACTTGCCGACACCGGCCCGGCGCGCGACCCCGTCCATCGTGAAGCCCGACCAGCCGTGCTCGCCGTACTCCTCGAGCGCGGCGTCGATGATCCTCTTCTCGGCGCCGGGGGTCCGTGGCCGACCGCGGCCCCGGCGGATCTCCCCCTGTGGTGTGGACATGGCTGATTGAACATCACAAAGCGGCCCGTCGGGGGCAGATCGCCGACGGTCGCTACTCTCGACCACGTGTCGGCCTGGGGCGAGAGGAACACCCATCACTGGGACGACTGGACCCTCGCCGACCTGATGGCCGCCAAGCGGCACCCGGTCAGCCTCGTGGTCCCCGCCCGCAACGAGGCCGCGACCGTCGGCGACGTGGTGACCCGGGTCCGCGAGGCGCTGGTCGACACCGTGGCCCTGCTCGACGAGATCGTCGTGATCGACTCCGACTCCACCGACGACACCTACGAGGTCGCCACCGACGCCGGCGCCGTGGTGTACCGCGCCGCGGAGATCCGCCCCGACCTGGGCAGCGTCCCCGGCAAGGGTGAGGCGATGTGGAAGGCGCAGTTCGTCACCGCCGGCGACGTGATCGTGTTCATGGACGCCGACCTGCTCGACTGGGACACCCACTTCGTGCCCGGCCTGCTCGGCCCGCTGCTCACGCGTCCCGAGGTCGCGCTGGTCAAGGGCTTCTACGAGCGCCCGATGCTCTCCGGGGACTCCGCCGTGCCGTTCGAGGGCGGCCGGGTCACCGAGCTGGTCGCCCGGCCGCTGATCCGGCTGCTGTTCCCCGAGTTGGCCGGTCTGCACCAGCCGCTGGCGGGCGAGTGGGCGGTACGACGCGAGCTGTTCGAGCAGCTCAGCGTCCCGACCGGATACGCAGTCGAGCTCGCCGCCCTCGTCGACACCCTGCGCAGCCGGGGCCTCGACGCGGTCGCCCAGGTCGACCTCGGGACCCGCGCCCACCGGCACCAGTCGCTGCGCGACCTCAGCGGGATGGCCACCCAGATCCTCGCGGCCGCCCTGGCCCGGGTCGGCACCCCCACCGCCGCCGGCACCGGCCCGGCCGAGGAGCGACCGCCGGCGGTGAGCCTGCGATGACGCTCAGGCTCGGCCGCCACGAGTTCCCCGACACCGCCACGCTGATGATGGCGATCGTCAACCGCACCCCCGACTCCTTCTACGACAAGGGCGCGACCTGGGCGGAGGACAAGGCCTTCGAGCGGGTCGCGCTGGTCGCCGCCCAGGGCGCCGAGATCGTCGACATCGGCGGCATCAAGGCCGCGCCGGGCGTCGAGATCGGCGTCGCCGAGGAGCGCTCCCGCGTCGTCGACTTCGTCGCCCGGGTCCGCGAGTCGTTCCCGGACCTGGTGATCTCGGTCGACACCTGGCGCGCCGAGGTCGGCAGCGCCGTCTGCGCCGCCGGCGCCGACCTGATCAACGACGCCTGGGGCGGCGCGGACCCCGAGCTCGTCGACGCCGCCGCCGAGGCCGGCGCCGCGATCGTGTGCACCCACACCGGCGGCGTCACGCCGCGGACCCGTCCGTACCGGATGGAGTACGACGACGTGGTCGCCGCCGCGATCGCCGACACGGTCGCGTACGCCGAGCGGGCGATCGCCGCCGGCGTCGACCCGGCCTCGGTCGTCGTCGACCCGGCCCACGACTTCGGCAAGAACACCTTCCACTCCCTCGAGGTCACCCGCCGGCTCGGGGAGCTGGTCGCGACCGGGTACCCGGTCCTGGTCTCCCTCTCCAACAAGGACTTCGTCGGCGAGAGCCTCGACCTGCCGGTCGGCGAGCGGCTCACCGGCACCCTGGCCGCTACCGCCGTCTGCGCCCTCGCCGGCGCCCGGATCTACCGCGTGCACGAGGTCGTCGAGACCCGGCACACCGTCGACATGGTCGACACGATCGCCGGCCGCCGCCCGCCCAAGCGCGCCATCAGGGGGCTGCAATGAGAGTCGTGCTCGTCCCCGGCGTCCTCGCGCTGCTGCCGGAGTACGCCGGCCTCGAGGACCCGGTCGCCGAGCTGCGCGCCGCCTGCGTGGCGGCCGTGGGCTGGCTCGGCGCCGACCCGGTGGTGCTCGCCGACCCGCAGGGGGAGCGGGTGGCCCGGGCGCTGCTGACGCAGGCGCAGGCCGGCGGTGCGCCGGCAACCGGATCCGGGGGTGGAGTGGTTGCCGGCGCACCGCCGGCCCGGGTCCTCGTCGTCGGCAACGGCAGCGCCAGGCGCACCGAGAAGGCGCCCGGGTTCCTCGACGGGCGCGCGACCGCGTTCGACGAGGCGCTGGGGGCCTCGCTGCGCGCCGGCCGGCCGGAGGTCGACGCCCGGCTCGCCGCCGAGCTCTGGGCCAGCGTCACCGGGATCGAGCGGATGGCCGACCTCGGCGACCTCGGCCCGGCTCAGGTCGACTACGACGACGACCCGTTCGGGGTGCAGTACTGGGTGCTGAGGTGGCAGACATGAGGGTGCTCGTCGGTCCCGGCAGCGGGGACGCCATCGCGGAGGCCGGCCTCGCCGAGCTGTACGCCGTTCCGCGCACGCCGTGGCTGCGGGTCAACATGGTCGGCACCGTGGACGGCGCCGCCACCGGGGAGACCGGCACCAGTGGCTCGATCAACAACGCCGTGGACAAGCAGGTCTTCGACCAGCTCCGCGCGGCGGCCGACGTGATCGTCGTCGGTGCCGGGACGGCCCGGGCCGAGGGCTACCACGTCGCCGACCGGCCGCTGGTGCTCGTCAGCCGCCGGGGCGACGTACCCGAGGGGCTGCGCGACGCGCCGCCCGGCTCGGTACTGATGGCGACCTGCGGCGCCGCCGAGCACATCGACCGGGCCCGCGATGTGCTCGGCGCCGACCAGGTGCTGGTGCTCGGGTCGCACCGGGTCGACCTGCCGCTGCTCAAGCAGGTGCTGGTCGATCGCGGCTGGACCAGCCAGCTCTGCGAGGGCGGCCCGCACCTGCTGCGCGACCTGCTCGCCGCCGGCGTCGCCGACGAGCTGTGCACGACCACCGT
Source organism: Nocardioides sp. (assembly GCF_030019515.1). GTDB lineage: Bacteria > Actinomycetota > Actinomycetes > Propionibacteriales > Nocardioidaceae > Nocardioides. Next base: position 71,160 of record NZ_JASEEQ010000009.1, read on the forward strand.
CCCGCGGCTGGTGGCCGGCGAGCACCCGCGGATCGTCCAGGGCCCGCCCATCGACGTACCCCTGCGGCTGCACCTGCTCCTGGAGGACGAGGACACCCTCCTCGCCCGCTGGCTCACCTGACCGGCCGGAGTCCTTTAGGCTGCGGGAAACCGCACCTGCCCAGGGGTCGCGGTTCACCGAGGGAGATTCCCATGCCGCGCCCGTCCCGGATCCTCGCCGCTCTCTTCGCGCTCGCCCTGGGCGCGGCGGTGCTGCCGATGGCCTTCGCCCCGGCGACCGCCGCGCCGAACGACGCGATCTACCGGTCGTTGCGCGGGTTCGAGCCGACCGGGCCGCGGGTGCGGGTCGATCCCGACCACTACGCCGCCGTCCGCGTCGACACCGGCCTGGTGCGCGCGGCACTGCGCGGCGCCCCGCAGGCCGGCGCGGCCGGCGCGACGGTCTTCTCGGTGCCGACCCCGGCCGGCGGCACCGAGCGGTTCGCCGTCCAGCGCACCCAGCTGATGCAGGCCGGGCTGGCGGCCGCACACCCGGAGATCGCCACCTGGGCCGGCCGGTCGCTCGACCACCCCGGCACCACCATCGCGATGGACGTGACGCCGATGGGCTTCCACGCCTCGGTGCGGTCCGGCGGGCAGACGGCGTGGTACGTCGACCCGGCGTACAACCGGCCCGGCACCACCGAGCACCTCAGCTACTACGGCGGCAGCCTGCCCCGCGAGACCGAGCGGGTCGCCGAACGGGAGCTGCCGGACGTCCAGCGGTCGATCGCCCAGCGGGGCAGCCAGCGCCGGGCGGGCGGTGACAGCGTCGAGCAGCGGGTCTACCGGCTCGCGCTGGTCAGCGACCCGACGTACGCGTCGTACTTCGGCAGCGCCAACGTGACCGCCGAGAAGGTCACGCTGATGAACCGCGTGAACCAGATCTACAACGACGACCTCGCGGTCAACATGGTCCTGGTCGACGGCACCGACGACCTCAACCTCGACACCGAGGCGAAGGCGTCCGGCCCGAACGGCCCGTGCGGCGCACACCCGTGCTTCGACCCGCCGTCCGGTGACCCCGGCTCGCCGGACTACGTCCCCGGCCAGCTCGAGTACTGCGACGTCCCCGGCCTGGTGCGCAACCAGACCGTGCTCGGCCAGCTCATCGGCGCCTCCAACTACGACATCGGGCACCTGATGCTCGGCGTCAACGGCGGCGGCCTCGCCGGCCTCGGCGTCGTCGGCAGCATCGAGAAGGGCCTGGGCTGCACCGGCCTGCCCGACCCGACCGGCGACTTCATGGCCATCGACTACGTCGCGCACGAGATGGGCCACCAGTTCGGCGGCAACCACACGTTCAACGGCGTCCAGAACGCCTGCTCGGGCGGCAACCGCAACGCCGGCACGTCGGTCGAGCCGGGCTCCGGCTCCTCGGTGATGGCCTACGCCGGCATCTGCCTGCAGGACGACCTGCAGCCGCACACCGACCCGTACTTCTCCCAGCGCACGCTGGACGAGGTGAACGCCTACACCGGGGGTACGGCGCCCGCGCCCGTCGAGGTGCAGAACATCTCGCTCACCGGCTTCGACACCGACGGCGAGTCGATCATGATCGGCTACCCGGGCGGCGGCGCGCCGGTCACGCTGACCCGCGGCTCGACGTACACCGCGGCGAACATCGAGGCGGCCGTCGAGGGCCTGACCGGCGAGAACGTCACGGTCACCGGCTGGGGCTACGACCCGTACGCCAGCAGCGCGACCTATCCGGCGCCGCTGACGGCGCCGGACGACACCGGCTTCCAGGTGATCTTCGCCGCCGACGCCGACCCGTACACGGCGGACAGCGACCGTGCGGACATGGACGACCTGCAGGTCACCACGCCGTCGGCGGGCGTGACGGCGTTCGTCGGGGAGACCGCGAAGGGCGGCGCGCCCGGCAACCACGGCTTCGCGATCAACCCGACCGACAACCACGACCCGGTGGTGACCGCGCCCGCGAGCCGGACCATCCCGACCCGCACGCCGTTCACGCTCACCGGCTCGGGCACCGACCCCGACGGTGACCCGCTCGTCTACATCTGGGAGCAGAACGACGACGCCGGCGGCCACGCGGGCACCGCCCTGGTCAGCAACCGGAAGCCGTGGGGGCCGCTGTTCCGGGTGTTCGGCACGTTCGCGAACGTCACCGACCGCGGCACGCTCCAGTACCACTCGCCGGGGGAGAACACCGCCACGGCGGCCGGCCGGACCCGCACCTTCCCCGACCTCGCGCAGATCCTGGCCGGCAACACCAACGCCAAGAGCGGCCGGTGCCCCTCGGTCCCGGCCGCCGACCCCGACAGCTACGTCCCGGTCAGGCCGCGGCCGCGGGACTGCTACTCGGAGTTCCTGCCGACCTCCGACTACCGCGGCCCGATGCACTTCCGGCTCACCGCGCGCGACCAGGTCGCGGGCGGCGGCGGGATCGGCTTCGACGAGGTCACCCTCCAGGTGGACCGCACCGCCGGGCCGTTCCTGGTGACCTCCTTCGCGACGGGCGGCACGGTCGACGGCGGCAGGAGGAAGGCGATCACCTGGCAGGTCAACGGCACGAAGAAGCTGGCCGGGAAGGTCCGGATCGTGCTGTCCACCAACAACGGCCGGACCTGGCGCAACGTGCTCGCCACGACCGCCAACGACGGCCGGGCCAGGGTCCGCATCCCGAACGTGCGCACCGGCAAGGCCCGGCTGAAGATCGAGGCGGTCGGCAACTACTTCTTCGACCTCAGCGACCACTCCTTCCGGATCCGCTAGCTGCATCGTCCCTGACGCTCGCGCGGTCTGGGACCGCTCCCACGCAACGGGTACGTCAGGTGCGCCGGAAGGGTCGGCAGGGGGACTCGAGCCAGGACGGAGGTGGGCGGGTGGACGTCGGCATGACGCTGCCGGTGATGGAGCCGGACCTGTGGGACGCCGAAGGCGCGCAGACGCTGGCGGAGTGGGCCCGGGCGATCGACGAGGGCCCGTACTCCTCGGTGTGCTTCGGCGAGCGGATGGCCTTCGACAACCCGGACGCGCTGACGCTGCTGGGCGCGGTCGCGGCCTGGACATCGCGGGTCCGGGTCGTCACGACCGTCGTGGTGCCCCAGCTGCACGAGCCGGTCCCGCTCGCCAAGGCGCTGGCCACCGGCGACCGGCTCTGCGGCGGGCGGCTCACCGTGGGGCTCGGGGTCGGCGGGCGCGAGGAGGACTACCGGGCGGCGGGCGCGGAGCTCGGCACCCGGACCATGGCCGAGCTGGCCGACCGGGTCGCGGTGCTGCGCCGGGTGTGGGGCGGTGAGCGCGTGGTGGACGCCGTACGACCCGTCGGGCCGCCGCCGGTCCGGCCCGGTGGGCCGGAGCTCCTCGTCGGGACGCTCGGTCCGCGCACCATCCGCAGCGCCGCCGCCTGGGCCGACGGCCTCGCCGGGATGTCGCTGGACGTCGACCTCGCCGAGATGGAGCGGGTCTTCGCCCTGACCCGGGACGCGTGGCGCGAGGCGGGGCGGCCCGCGCCGCGGCTGACGACGTCGTTCTGGTTCGCGCTCGACGATGGGGACGGGAGCGCGCGCGAGCAGGTGCACCGGCACCTGCGTCACTACCTGAACTGGATCCCGGTCGAGATCGTCGACGCCATGGCCGCCACCGCCGGCTTCGCCGGGACGCCGGACCAGCTGCGGCAGACGCTGCGGCGGATCGCGGACCTCGGTGCGGACGAGGTGCAGCTGATCCCGACCGGCTCCGACCTGGACCAGGTGCACCGGGTCGCTCACCTGATCGGGTGATTGTCGGGGCCGCTGTGGACGTTCGGGAGCTGCGGCGGGCCGGAGGCCCTACGGTGTGCTCGTGCGGATGGACTGGCTGCCGGTCTCGGCAGCGCTGCTGGTGACCGGGGCGCTGGCGCTCTGCCTGGGCGCGTTCCTGCTGCCGGCGTCCGAGGACACCTCCGACACCCTGCGCATCGTCCAGCAGCAGGGCGGCCAGTGGCTGGCCGCAGCGGTGATCTTCTTCATCTCCTCGATCGGCCTGACCCTCGGGCTGCCGGCGGTCCTGTCGCTGTTCGACCGGCGCGGCTGGGTGCTCGGCATGATCAGCGGGATCGTGCTCGAGATCGGGTTCATCGGCACCGCGGGCTTCGCGATGCTGATGGCGTTCTTCCGGTCGCTGGTCATCAGCGACGCGCTCCGGGGCCAGAACATCGACGACATCGCCCACGAGGCCGGCCTCGCGGTCTTCCTCTACACCTGGATCGCGGGCCTGTACCTGGGCGAGATGCTGCTCGGCCTGGCCCTCTTGCGCGCCGGCACCGTCCCCCGCTGGATCCCGGCCGCGCTGATCCTGCATGCGCTGTCGTTCCCGATCTCCGGCGTCCTGCCGGAGTACCTCTCGAAGGCGACGATCCTGCTCCTCCTCATCGGGTTCGCGGGCGTCGCGATCCACGCCGCGTCGCCGCAGCGGCAGCACCGGCCGCACTGACGTCGCGGCGTGGCCGGTCGGGCGGGCGGGCGGTGTGCCAGCAACCGTGGGTGGGTCGGTTTCGGTTGCCTGGCCACCGCTGGCCCGCCCACCAGCGCGGGGCTCAGGCGAGCGCCGCGGCCAGGTCGGCCACCTGGTCGAGCGGCGCGTCGTACCCCGGGAAGTAGCAGCACACCCGCTCGGCGACGTCGCCGAAGCGGCGGCGGATCTCCGCGGCGCACTCCTCGGGCGTGCCCCGCACGGCCAGCGTCTCGAGCATCTCGTCGGTCACCAGCCCGACCATCGCCGCCCACTCGCCCTGCTTGGAGAGCCGGTTGAGCTCGGGCTGGACGTCGGACCAGCCCTCGACCTCGAGGACGGGGAGGTACGCCGGGGTCGAGCCGTAGAACGCGAGCAGCCCACGCACCCCCGAGGTCGCCGCAGCCAGCTCCTCGTCGGTGCGGCCCATCGCGACGATCGCCTGCGGCAGGATCGCGAGGTCCGCGCGGCTGCGTCCCGCACGAGCGAGCCCCTCGTCGACGGCGGGCAGGGTGCGCTCGCGGAAGTGCCGGTGGCTGTGGAACGGCATCACCAGCAGCCCGTCGGCGACCTCCGCGGCCGTCCGGGTCATCACCGGCCCGAGCGCGCCGAGCAGCACCGACGGCACGCCGTACGGGTTCGGGCCGGGCACGAACGTCGGTGGCATCAGCGTGTGCTGGGTGAACTCGCCGCGGAAGTCCAGCGGCGTGCCGTCCTGCCAGGACCGCAGGATCGCCTGGACCGCGAGCACGGTCTCGCGCATCCGCGCGGCCGGCCGGCTCCAGGTCGCGCCGTACCGCCGCTCGATGTGCGGGCGGACCTGCGAGCCCAGCCCGAGGCGGAAGCGGCCACGGGAGAGCAGCTGCAGGTCGTACGCCGTGTGCGCGAGGTGCATCGGGCTGCGCGGGATCGCGATCGCGACGTTGGTCATCAGGTCGGTCTCGACCGCCCCCGCGGCGGCCGCGAGCGGCAGGAACACGTCGTGCGGACCCTCGAACGTGAACAGCCCGGCCGCCCCCGCCCCGGTCAGCTCACGGGCGCGCTCGGCGGCCCGGTCGGGACGGGCGTCGAGCTGGACGTCGAGCAGCATGCCGCCATCCTGGCGGACCTGCCCGGGTGGGCGCGCCGACCCGCCCGCAGGCTCGGCCCTGGTGAAGGGCGGCGCTAGGCACTCTCGACCTGGTAGCCGCCGAGCCAGCTCGCGTCGCGTCGGTGGCTCCAAGGGCGGGACGGCACGGCAGGCTCAGCCCCGCACGTGCGTCGCTGGTGGCTGGTATCGCTCAGCGATCCACGCATTCAACCGCTCGGCGAGGTCCGCCAACGAGTCCGCGGCCGCGACGCGAGCATCCCACGCGGCGACGAGTCGAAAGGCGAGCACGTCGTCGGCGACGTCGACCGCGATCGGCGTCAGGTCGAACCGAGGATCGTCGGAGACGACGGCGACTCCGCGGCCGGTGGCAGCGAGGGCCTGTGCGATCGTGCCGTTGGCGGCCTCGACGAGCGCGGAGTAGGACGCGCCCTGTGCGGCAACCGCCGTGTCGAGCGCTTCGCGTGCGGAGAACGTCGTGGGGACGCTCACCAAGGGCCGGTCCAGGAGCGCGGAGAGCGAGACGCGATCGCGTCGCGCCCACTCGTCGTCGGCTCGGACGTAGGCCCAGACCGGCAAGGTGGCGAGGACTCGGTGAGCCAGCGGCGCGCGCGGCGTCTGCGTCCCGATGGCGAGATCTGCACCGTCCGCCAGCATCGCCGCAGTCGTCTGTCCGTCGCCGGGCCGGACGTCGATCACCGGGTCATCGGCGGCCATCGTCGCCACGAACGGCGAGACCACATCGGTCAGCGTGACGGTCGGCGCGGCGATCGTGAGCCTCTCGAGACCGCCTCGGGCGTGGAACAGCGCCCGGTCCTCCAGCGCGGTGGCCGAGCCGAGGAGCTCGCGGGCGGCCGGCAGCAGGGCCCGTCCCGTTCGGCTGAGCGTGAGCCTGCCGGCGCTGCGGTCGAAGAGGACGACTCCGAGATCCCGTTCGAGCTGACGGAGCTGGCGCGACAGCGCTGGTTGAGTCACGTGGACCCGCACGGCGGCCGCGCTCACGCTTCCAGCGTCGGCGACGGCGACGAAGTAGCGGAGATGCCGCAGCTGCACTATGCCTCCGATGCATTGGTTTTGCGCAAAATAGGTATTGGACAGCATATCTTGGGGCTCCCGACACTGGGCGCATGAGCGCCTTCGCCTCCGAGCTGGCCAACCGGCAGCCGCTGTCCCAGCAACGCTTGTTGGCCACCTCGATCCCTGGACCCCGTTCGCTCGAGCTGATGTCCCGGAAGCTGGGGGCCGTGGCCGCGGGTGTCGGTACGACGATGCCTGTGTTCGCCGAACGCGCCGGCGGCGGGATCGTCGTCGACGTCGACGGCAACCAGTTCATCGACCTGGGCTCCGGAATCGCGGTCACCACCGTTGGCGCGAGTGCGCCGCGGGTCGTCGCGGCGGTACAGGAGCAGGCTGCAGCGTTCACGCACACCTGCTTCATGGTCACCCCCTACGAGGGGTACGTCGCCGTCGCCGAGGCGCTCAACCGGGTCACCCCGGGGCGTCATCCCAAACGCACCGCGTTGTTCAACTCCGGAGCCGAGGCGGTCGAGAACGCGGTCAAGATCGCCCGGGTGCACACCGGGCGCCAGGCGGTCGTCGTCTTCGACCACGCCTACCACGGGCGCACCAACCTCACGATGGCGATGACCGCCAAGAACATGCCGTACAAGCACGGCTTCGGGCCGTTCGCGAGCGAGGTGTACCGCGCTCCTCTGTCCTACCCGTTCCGCGACGGGAACAGGGACGGGGTGCTCGCCGCGCTCCAGGCGATCGACATCATCGAGAAGCAGGTCGGTGCCGCTCACGTGGCCGCGGTCGTCATCGAGCCCATCCAGGGTGAAGGTGGCTTCATCGAGCCCGCGGGTGGCTTCCTGCCCGCGCTCGCCACCTGGTGCCGCGAGAACGGCGCGGTGTTCGTGGCGGACGAGGTGCAGACCGGCTTCGCCCGCACGGGTGACCTGTTCGCGTGCGATCGAGAAGGCGTGGTTCCCGACCTGATCGTCACCGCCAAGGGCATTGCCGGCGGACTGCCGCTGTCCGCGGTCACCGGCCGTGCCGAGATCATGGACGCCGTCCACATCGGCGGGCTGGGCGGTACGTACGGCGGGAACCCCCTCGCCTGCGCCGCCGCCCTGGCCGCCATCGAGACCATCGAGGCCGAAGGCATGGTGGGCCGCGCCCGTGAGATCGAGGACCTGATGCTCGCCCGGCTGCGCGATATCCAAGGGCGGGACAGCCGCGTGGGCGACGTCCGTGGGCGGGGCGCCATGATCGCCGTCGAGCTCGTCCACGCCGGCACCGACGTACCCGACCCGGAGCTGGCGAAGGCCGTCGCCGCAGCCTCGCACCAGCAGGGCGTGATCGTCCTGACGTGTGGCACTTACGGCAACGTGCTGCGCCTCCTGCCTCCGTTGGCCATCTCCGATGCTCTCCTTCACGACGGGCTGGACGTGCTGGCGGCAGCATTGGCAGGCGTGCGATGACGCTGGCCGGGGAGGCGCGTTCGACGACGCGGGGCCCGCTCGACGACGCGATCGAACAGCTTGCCGAGGTGTGCCAGATCCTGGGCTACGACGAGGGCACCGAACAGCTGCTCGCGGCGCCGCGGCGCGAAGTCACGGTCAGCATTCCGCTTCGTCGTGACGACGGCTCGGTCGAGGTGCTCACCGGCCACCGCGTCCAGCACAACCTCTCGCGCGGCCCGGCGAAGGGGGGACTGCGATTCAGTCCGCACGTAGACCTCGACGAGGTCCGTGCCCTGGCCATGTGGATGACCTGGAAGTGCGCGCTGATGGATCTGCCGTACGGCGGCGCGAAGGGTGGAGTCACGATCGACCCGAGCCGCTACTCGTCGGCCGAGCTCGAGCGGGTCACCCGCCGCTACACCTCCGAGATCCTCCCGCTGATCGGTCCGACGCGCGACATCCCCGCCCCGGACATCGGGACCGACGAGAACACCATGGCCTGGATGATGGACACCTACTCCGTCGCGAACGGGCACACGGTGCTAGGGGCGGTGACCGGCAAGCCCGTCAGCCTCGGCGGTTCGCACGGCCGGGCAACCGCCACGTCGCTCGGCGTCGTCCATGTGGCCCTGGAGGCGCTGCGTCACCTCCGGCTCGACCCCGTCGGGTCCACCGCAGCCGTGCAGGGCTTCGGCAAGGTCGGGCGGGGCGCCGCCCGCTACCTCGCCGAGAACGGAGTGCAGGTACTGGCCACGAGCGACGAACATGGGGCGGTCTGGCAGCCTGACGGCCTCGACATCTCGGCGCTCGAGACGCACGTCGACCGGGCGGGCACCGTCGCCGGCTTCAGCGGCGGGACCGTGATCGACAACGACACTCTCCTCGCGCTCGATGTCGACCTGCTCGTGCCGGCCGCAGTCGAAGGCGTCCTGCATGCCGGAAATGCGGGTGCGGTCCGGGCCCAGCTGGTGGTCGAAGGTGCCAACGGCCCGACGACCACCGAGGCCGACCGCATCCTGCAGGAGCGAGGCGTCCTGGTCGTGCCGGACATCCTCGCGAACGCGGGTGGCGTGGTCGTCTCCTACTTCGAGTGGGTGCAGGCCAACCAGGCCTATTGGTGGAGCCAGGCGGAGGTCGAGGCACGGCTGACCGAGCGGATGACCGACGCCTGGCAGCACGTACTCACCGAGGCCGACGAACGACGCCTCCAGCTGCGTGCCGCTGCCACCTGCCTGGCCGTACGACGCGTCGCCGAGGCTCACCGACAGAGAGGGCTCTATCCGTGACCGCTGCATCCACCGCCGCCGGCCCCACGTTCACGGTCGAGGACCCGGCCACCCTCGAGGCCATCGCCCAGGTACCCGACCTGGGGGTCGCCGAGGCTCGGGCCGCTGTCGATCGGGCTGCCGCCGCGTTGCCGGCCTGGTCGCGGACCGCGCCCCGCGAGCGCTCGTCCGTCCTGCGCCGGGCGCACGAGCTGATGCTGCGTGACCAGGAGGAGCTCGCCGAGCTGATCGCGCGCGAGAACGGCAAGTCGCTGACGGACGCTACCGCCGAGGTCGTCTACGCCGCGGAGTTCTTCCGGTGGTTCTCCGAGGAAGCGGTGCGGCCGGGGGGCGAGTACGGCGAGGCGCCGGGCGGCGGGGTCCGCACCCTGGTCACGCACCGTCCCGTCGGGGTGGCCGCGCTCGTGACGCCGTGGAACTTCCCTGCGGCCATGGCGACGCGCAAGATCGCGCCGGCGCTGGCGGCCGGGTGCACCGCCGTCCTCAAGCCGGCCGCCGAGACTCCGCTGACCGCACTCGCTGTCGCGAGGCTGCTCGCCGACGCCGGAGCACCTGATGGCGCGGTCGAGGTGGTCACGACCACCGACGCCGCCGGCGTCGTCTCGGCGTGGCTGGAGGACCCACGCATCCGGAAGGTCTCGTTCGCCGGGTCCACGGCCGTCGGTCGGACCCTCCTTCGGCAGGCGGCCGGCCGGGTTCTCAACTCCTCCCTGGAGCTGGGAGGAAACGCGCCCGTGGTCATCACCGCGGACGCCGACCTCGATGTGGCAGTCCCTGGGGCCATGGTCGCGAAGTTCCGCAACGGCGGGCAGGCGTGCACGGCAGCGAACCGGATCTACGTGCACGCAGACGTCGCGTTCGACTTCCTGGCGCGATTCGGTGCCGAGGTCGAGAAGCTGTCAGTGGGCCGGGCACTGGATGGGGCCGCGATCGGTCCGCTCATCAGCGCGAGCGCGCTCCACCGGGTCACCGAGGCGGTCGACCTGGCCGTCCGCGAAGGCGCACGCGTCTCCCACCAGGCGTCGGCACCGGACCTGCCGGGCTACTTCTACCCGCCCACCGTCCTGGCCGGGGTCGCCCTTGACGCGACCATCCTGCGCGAGGAGATCTTCGGCCCGGTCGCCCCGGTCGTGGTGTGGCGCGACGAGGACGAGGTGATGCGCCAGGTCAACGACAGCGAGTACGGGCTTGCGGCCTACGTCTTCGCCGGCGATCTCGGCCGGGCAATCGCGCTCGGCGAGCGGGTCGAGGCCGGCATGGTCGCCGTCAACCGCGGGTTGGTCTCGGACCCGTCGGCACCGTTCGGCGGCGTGAAGCAGAGCGGCCTGGGCCGCGAGGGCGCACGCGAAGGCATGCGCGAGTTCCAGGAGATGCAGTACCTCAGCGTCGACTGGCCCGGCTGACCGGACCGGGCGGCCGCGTCGCGTGCGGGGTCACCTCCGATGCTGCGACACGAGCCACCGCATGAACGCCGAGTTCCGTTCCAGTGCCTCGGCTGAGACGGCCTCGGGGTGGGCGCCGAACTTCGCGATCACGACGTCCGCGGAGGGGTCGACCCACAGGTACTGTCCGTGAATGCCCGCGCCGTAGATCGCGCCGTGGTCGTCTCCGGTGACCCACCACTGGCTTCGGTAGCTCCCGCGGGGATGGACCGCCTGGAAGTGACTGCCGGCCGCGGCCTCGGTGTCGCCGCCCGCCAAGAGGTCGGCCACGAACGACTCCGGTACCACCTGTCGGCCGTCCACGGCACCGCGGTCGAGGACGAGCTGGCCCAAGCGCGCGAGGTCACGCGACGTACACGTGACGCCGCCGTTCGCGAACGCGAAGCCGCCCGGGTCGACGGTGATTCCGGCATCGTCTTCGGTCGGCAGCCGCGACCACAGCTGCGATGAGAGGACCTGGTGGTATCGCTGGCCGGTGACCGACTCGACGACCCAAGCCAGGGCGTCCGTGGTGGCCGAGCAGTACTGCAACCGTTGCCCGTGGTCGCCGGCCTGGCGCAGGGTCGTCAGGAACTCATAGGTGTCGGCCGGGTCGCCGGCGTGCCGAGGCCGCCACCCGGCGACCCGGTCCTGCTGTGCGACGTGGGCCGCGGGGTCGTGGTAGGTCTCGTCGTAGTCGACGGCGACCTTCATGTCCAGGGCGTCCCGGACCGTGGCGTCCTTGAACGCCGAGGACTTCAACCGCGGCACGAGGTCGCCGATGAGCGAGTCTTCCTGCAGGAGCCCCTGTCCGACCAACTGGCCGATCAGGAGCCCGCACAGACTCTTCGACACCGACATGAGGGCGTGCCGGGAGGTCGGACCCATCCCGGGCCCGTACCACTCGCCCACGAGGCTGCCCTGTCGCAGGACGACGACAGATCGGGCAGCCGTCGCGCCGGCGAGCTCGGCGAACACCGGCTCGGCGGAGCACTCCATCGGGGCGTCGGCCACTCGGTCCGCCTCGGCGACCCGCGACACGACCGCCGTGGGCACGATCTCGGAGATGTGCCCGAATCCCCACGTGTTCCAGGGCGGGTCCTGCCAGTTGCTGAGGTTGACCTCTCCAGGCGCGAACGCTCGGTCCACGCCGTAGCCGGGGATGCGGCTCACTTGCTGGTTTCCTCTCGACTCTGTAGTGCGAAGCGCAGACTGTCGCTCTCCACCGTTGGACAGGCGGCAACGAGGTTCTGCGTGTACTCGTGCTGAGGCGCTGCGAGGACCTCGGCGGCCGTGCCCTCCTCGACGATCCGGCCCTGAAGCATCACCACCACGTCGTCGGAGAGATATCGGACGACGTCGAGGGAGTGGGAGATCATCACGAACGTGAGGTCGCGCTCGACCCTCAGGTCGGTCAGCAGGTTCAGGATCTGTGCTTGAACGGACACGTCGAGAGCCGACGTCGGCTCGTCGAGGATCACCAGCTCGGGGTGGGTGGCGAGCGCACGCGCGATCCCGACCCGTTGGCACTGACCGCCCGACAGCTGGTGGGGCAGGCGGGTTCGGTGCGCCTGGGGGAGGGCCACCGCGTCCAGGGCCTCCCCGATCGCACGCTGCAGGTCGGCCCCGCGCAGGCGCGTGTGCACGCGAAGCGGCTCAGCGATGCTCTCCTCGACCGTCATCCGCGGGTCGAGGGCCATGACCGGGTTCTGGAAGACCATCCCGACGCGTCGGCGCATCGCTCGGAGCTCCTTGGTGGACATCCGCGCCACCTCGGCGCCGTCGAACCTGACGGAGCCGCCAGTAGGGCGGAGCAGGCCGAGGATGCACCGGACCAGAGTGGTCTTCCCGGAGCCGGACTCTCCGACGACCCCGAGTGAGGTACCCTTCTCGATCTCCACGGTCACGTGATCGAGTGCTACGTGCGAGGAACGGTGCGACGTGAACTCGTGCACGAGGCTGCTCGTCGAGACCAGGGCGCTCACAGCTCGCCTCCTCGGATACAGGCCACCTCGTGGGTCGTCGAGACCGGTCGGAGGTCGGGGTCGACCTGACGGCAGGTGTCGATGGCCGCATAGCACCGGTCGGCGAAGGCACAGCCCTGGATCCCCAGGAAGTTGGCCGGGACCTGGCCCTCGATCGAGCGGAGTCGGCCACCCGATTGCCCGGGCAGGGCGCCGACGAGGCCCTGCGTGTAGGGATGCTTTGGCGTCTTGAGGACCGCGTCGGCAGGACCCGTCTCCACCACGCGCCCGGCGTACAGGACGGCGACGCGATCGCAGGTCGCCTTCACCACGCCCAGGTCGTGGGTGATCAGCAGGACGCTGAACCCGAGTGCGTGCTGGAGTCGGAGGATCAGCAGCAGGATCTGGCGCGCGACGGTGACATCGAGCGCGGTGGTGGGCTCGTCGAGGATCAGCAGTCGTGGCTCGCACAGCAGCGCCATGGCGATCATGACTCGCTGCAGCATCCCGCCGGACAGCTCGTGGGGGTAGGCGTTCATCACGCGCTGGGTATCGGTCAGCCCGACATCGCTGAGCCGCTCCGCGATGATCGCCGTTGCCGCCCTGCCGCGAAGCCCGCGGTGGCGTCTCAGGACCATGCGCATCTGGTTGCCGAGGCGGAACACCGGGTTGAACGCGGTGCCCGGGTTCTGGAACACAATGCTGATGGCGTCACCGCGGTTCACGGCTCGTTCCCTCTCCGGCAGGGAGAGCTGCTCGACGCCGGCGAACTCGATGCGGCCGGTCGCACGGGCTTGCTCGGGGAGGGTGCCCAGGATGGCGTTCGCGGTGATCGACTTGCCGCACCCGGTCTCTCCGACCACGCCGAGGACCTCCCGGCTGCCGATCTCGAGCTGCACGCCGCGCACGGGCCGGTTGGTGACGCGGCCGCGGTCGGTGAACTCGATCTGGAGGTCGCGCACCTGGAGGAGTGCCGGTGCCGTCGTCACCGCTCCGCCTTCCGGGGGTCCAGGATGTCGCGCAGCGAGTCACCGAGCAGGTTGAACGCCAGGACGGTCACGAAGATCGCCAGCCCGGCGAAGGTCGACACCCACCAGGAGGTGAACAGCTGACTGCGGCCCTCAGCGACCATCAGCCCCCAGTCGGGTGCCGGTGGCTGGGCGCCGAGGCCGATGAAGGCGAGCGAGCCGGCAGCGAGGACCACCGTGCCGACGTCGACGGTCGCCTGCACGAGAACGGGAGTCATCGAGTTCTTGATGATGTGGCGGTGGAGGATGGTCCGGGACGGGACTCCGATCGCCTCGGCTGCGGCGACGAAGGGGCGCTCCCTGAGGGATCTCGCCTCGCCGCGGACCAGTCGGGCATACCAGGGCCACCACGAGACGGCGAGGGCGAGGGCCGCGTTCTTGAGGTCCGGGCCGAGGAGCGCGACGACGACCATCGCGAGCAGGAGGGGTGGGAACGACTGGAAGACCTCGGTGACTCGCATCAGCGCCTCGTCGATCCAGCCACCGCGGTAGCCGGCGATGGCGCCGAGCGGCACCCCGATGAGAGCGGCGACGGCGACGACGGAGATCGAGATCAGTAGTGCGGGCCGGGTGCCCATGAGGATCCGGCTGAGCATGTCCCGTCCGAGCTCGTCGGTGCCGAACGGGTGGGCGGCACTGGGTGCCAGATCGGCGGCATCGACGTTGGCGGTGCCGCGGCCCTCGCCGGGATAGGGCGCGAGCCAGGGCGCGAGGATGGCGACGAGGACCAGAGCGACCACGAGTACCACGCCGAGCAGAGCGAGACGGTCGCGGAGGAGCGTGCGCAGCAGCGAGTGCCGCGGCGTCGGCGGCAACGGCGACGCGGCTGGCGGATCGATGAGCACGTGGGCCATGGTCAGCTCCGGGTCCGGGGGTCGAGCTTCGCTTGGAGGAGGTCGACGGCGAAGTTGGTGAGCAGGTATCCGGCCGCACCGAGGAGGGTGATGGCCATGATCACCGGGTAGTCGACGGCCAGCATCGCCTGCGTGGCGTACTGACCGAGACCGGGCCAGTTGAAGACGACCTCGACGAAGAAGGTTCCGGTGAGCATGTAGGCGACCGAGAGCCCGATGATCGTCAACGGCGCGGAGAGGGCGTTCTTCAAGGTCAGTCTCCAGACGATGCTCCGAGGGCTCAAGCCGTAGGCCCGGGCGGTGAGGGCGTAGTCCTGGTCGAGGGACTCCAACATCGATGCCCTCGTCATGCGGGCGATCAGCCCGAGTGGGTAGGCGGCCAGGGTGACCGCCGGGAGGACGAGGTGCTCGAGACCATCTTGGAGCGCGACCCAGTTTCCGGTCAGGACACAGTCGAGGAGGGCGAAGTGCGTGATGGTCTCGAGCGGGTTCGAGTAGGTGATCTCTGTGCTGAACTGGCCGGTTGCGGGCAGGACGCCGAGCTTGCCGACGAAGATCACCTGCAGGATGAGACCGAGCCAGAACGCGGGCATCGAGATTCCGCCGATGCACAGAAAGCGGATGCTGCCATCGAGCGCGCCGCTGCGGCGACGTGCCGCCAGGACTCCGAGCGCGACGCCGAGGACGGTGGCGATGGTCATTGCGGTGGCGATGAGCTCGAGTGTGGCTGGCAGACGCTCGAGCAGGTCGGGGAGGACCGACTGCTTGGTTGCGAGGGAATCGCCGAAGTCGCCGTGGAGCAGGCCGCCGAGGTAGTCGAAGAACTGCACGAGCAGGGGCTTGTCGAGTCCGAGCTCGGACTGGATCCGGTCGAGTGTCTCGGGCGAGGCCTTGGGGCCGGCGTAGATGACGGCGGGGTTGGAAGGCACGACGCGCGCCATCAGGAAGGTCAGCACCGTGATCGTGAGCATGACGACGGCCGAGGCGAAGACCCGCTTGGCAATGAACTTGGTCATGAGCTCTTTCTGGTGGCTGCGCGTACCTGACCATGGTGGGCGTCGGCCTCCATCAGGGGTGCCGACGCCCGCCACGTCAGGGTCAGGATGGCTTGAAGCGCGAGAAGAAAGTGGTGAACGGGTAGTTCTCGTTGGCCGCGGGGACTTCGAGACCGTGGGGCACGACGCTGACGGCCTGGGCGTCGTAGAGGAACACGCCGGGGGCTTGGTCGTACAACATGCCCATAGCCTCTTCGTACATGCTCTGGGCCTTGTCCCGGTCGGTCGCGGTGTACGTTCCTGCCTCGTCGATGAGCTGGTCGTACTGGTCGTTCTTCCAGTAGCTGAGGTTGAAGAACGGCTCGTCGGAGGAGTGGAACAGCGAGTAGAGGTTGTCGGACCCGGCGTCGCTGTAGGTCGGCCAGTAGTAGAGGACGAAGATGTCCTGGGCGTTCGCCGGGTCGGCCTTGGCCTCCTCCCACTGCTGGTTGAACAGCTGACTCTTGACCTTGACCTCGACCCCGACCTGGGCGAACGCATCCTTGATCAGCGGAACGAACCGCTTCTCGGCGGAGTTCTCGGAGGCGTAGGTCAAGGTCAGTGCGAAGCCGCCGTCGGGGTGGCCGGCGCCGGCCAGCAGCTCGCGGGCCTTGTCGAGGTCCTGGGTGTACTGCGGGACGTCGGCGGAGTAGGGGAAGATGCCGTCCGGCACCGGGCCGTGGCTCTGCGTTCCGTAGCCCTGGGCGCCGACGGCGATGATGTCGTCGTAGGGGATGGCGTAGGACAGGGCCTGCCGGACGGCAGGGTCGTCGAGGGGCGGCCGGGTGGTGTTGAACAAGGCCACGAAGTTGAACGGGGACTTCGAGACGTTCACGGTGTAGCTCGAGTCGTTCTCGAATGACTCGATGTTCTCCAGCGGGATCTGGGTGGAGTACTTGACCTCGCCCGCGGTGAGCATCTGCTGCGCGGTCACGGCGTCGGCGGTGATGGCGATGTCGACGGTCTCGTACGTGGCTGGCTCGTCGGAGTTCCAGTAGTCGTCGAACTTCTTCAGCACGACCTTCTCGCCGGGCGTGTAGGACTCCAGGGTGTACGGGCCGGTGCCGGCGTCGACCCCGGATTCGAAGTACTTGTCGTCCTGGCCCACAGCCTTGAGTGCGGACGGCGCGACGATCCACGCGCCATAGGTGGAGGAGACGATCAGGTCGACCGGGGCGGCGTACTCGAGCTCGAAGACGACTCGGTCCTTCGTTGGAGCCGCGATGCTCTTGACTGGCGCCCAGATGAAGGATGCGCCGCCGTGGTCCTTGGCGGCCTCGAGACTGTTCTTCACCGCCTCGGCGTCGAGGGCCTCCCCGGTGTGGAACGTCACGCCGTCGCGGATGCTGAAGGTCCAGGTCAGGCCGTCGCCGGAGACCTTCCAGTCGGTGGCCAGGGCCGGCGTGTACTCCTCGGCGCTTCCCGCCGGGTTCTTCCACAGCAGTGGCTCGTAGAGATTGCCCATGTACATGGCCTCGGTCGAGAAGGACTTGACCGGGTCCCAGGTCGTCACGGAGGCCGAGGAGGCGACGGTGAGCACGGCTGTGCTCTCCGTTCCGTCCCCGTTGTCCGCCGAACTCCCACCCGAACATGCAGCTACTGAAAGCAGGCCCACGGCCGAGATGAGGGCTGCGACGATGCGTCGGTTCTTCACGGGGTCTCCCTTGTGCAGGACTTGCGTGACCGTCATTCTGGGGTCCGCGTCACATGCAGTCCAATACTTGAGAAGTCCGTTTGGTCATGCCTGGGAGGCATTGTGGATCTGCGCCTGCTCCGGTACTTCCTCGCGATCGTCGACACCGGGTCGGTGACCGCGGCGTCCAAGCAGCTGTTCGTCGCACAGCCGTCTCTGTCGCGGCAGCTGCGCCGGTTCGAGACCGACCTGGGCGTGCAGCTCTTCAGCCGCTTGGACCGGCGACTGGTGCTCACCACGGCCGGGCGACAGTTCGTTCCCATCGCTCGTGATCTCCTGGCACGTGCCGCTCAGGCGGAGACGATGGCCGCAGCCATCCGCGCTGGTAGCGCTCCGGATCTGGTCGTTGCCGCGCCGACGACGACGATCAACGACATCGTGGCGCCGTTCATCGCCACCGGCGGTCGCGTCTCGGTGGCGAACGTGGTCGAGACACTGCCGGCAGATGTGTACCGGGCGGTGACCAGGGGCGACGCCGACTTCGGCCTTGGCACGTCGGTGCCGATGCGGTCGTTGCACGCCGAGGTCCTGATCCATGTCGACGTGTGGGCGCAGATGCCCCCTGATCACGAGCTGACCGACTCGCCGCACGTCGATCTGGTGGACCTGGTTCGGTACCCGCTGGTCCACCTCGACGCGGCGCACGCGGTGCGCAGGGCGTTCGACGCCGCGGCATCTAGCCGCGGCCTCACCTACGACTCGGTGGCCCAGACCCGGGCGCCGCGCCTGGGGCAGGCCCTGGCCGCGGCGGGGCGGGGCGTATGTGTCACTTCTGACGATCCGCGGTACGGCTTGTCGAAGGCGCTGGTCCTGGTGAACGGGGACCCGTTGACCGTGACCATCTATGCGGCGTGGGATCCCGAGCACTACGCCGCGGCGGACATTGATGCGACGGTGGGCGACCTGCGCGCCTTCACATCACAAAGATATGGCCGGGGTGGGGTACCCGCTGGCTGAGGGCGGTGGGGGCACTGGCGCCTGCTGGGACGCCGAGAGGGCGGTGCTGGCCGCTGGGCCCGGCGCCGCCCCTCTCGGCGGTCTGTCGGTCCTGGATCGCTAGGACACGTTGAGCGTGACGTCGTCGACCACGAACGACGTCTGGAGTGAGTAGTCCTCGACGCCAGTGAATCGCAGCGTGATCGAGGAGCCTTGGTGCGACGCCAGGTTGAACGTCCTCAGCTGGTAGCCCGGAGCCTTGTTCAGGTTGGACCAGGTCGCGAGGGTCGTCGTCCCGGAGCCGGTGACCACCTCGAGCTTCGCGGCGTCGTAGGCGTTGGCCAGGGTCCAGAACATGCCGTACCCGGCGAAGGGCTGACCGGTCGTGGAGTTGCCGGTGCGCAGGGACGTCCACGTGTCCGGCTCGACCGCTCCTTGGCGCTCGCCCGTCGGCTCCAACGAGCTGGACAACATCGCGGCCGCAGTCGCCGCCAGCGCCGTGTCTCCACGCGCTCGTGTCGTCCTGCGAGCGGGCGAGCAAGAGGCCATCGCGGAGACCCGTTCGATGCTTCCCCTCGGCACGACCACCGACGTCTTACGCCGCACCGCGTCCTACATGGCGCAGGTGATGTGCCGGGACACCGTCGGTCTCGACCCTGCCCTGCGACGCGACGCGACGCGACGCGACGCGACGCGGCCGGAACGCCGCGGCTGCATCCACTTCGAGTGGTGACGCAGCCTCGCGACTGCGCTTGGCAGCGAGCCGGGTCTGACCACCATCGTCGACGAGTCTCGATCCACGGCGACGAGCGCACGGTCCTCGCGTTCGTCGGGTCGGGTCAGCGCAGCGCCAGGCAGCCCGAGGTCGCCGCCGCCCACGGCAGGTCGGCGTCCTCGGCGATCCGCTTGTCCAGGTTGGCGGCCACGTCGTCGGGCCAGGGCGCGGTACGCCGGGTGTCCATCAGGATGTGGAGGAAGACCTCCTCCATCACGTAGCTCAGCTGCTGGTGGGTGTCGTCGAGCAGGTAGACCAGCGCGTGCGCCGCCCGCTGCGATCGGCCGAGCAGCCGCACCCGCGCCGACATCCGGTCGCCGGTGCGCAGCTCGGTGAGGTAGGTCAGGTGGTGCTCGGCGGAGAAGCAGGCGTGCCCGTCCGCGGCCGGCCAGTTCTGGGGGATCCCCAGCTCGACCAGCGACTCGTCGAGGCCCTCGCTGGCGATGCCGGTGTAGTGGCGCACGTTGAGGTGCCCGTTGACGTCCTCGAAGGCCACCGGCACCGGCTGCTCGGCGTACGCCGGCAGGCCGACGAGCTGGTCATAGGTCGGGTGGATTGGCTTCACACGTTGCGACGATACTGGCCGCCGACCTCGCAGAACGCGTCGGTCACCTGTCCGAGCGAGCAGACGCGGGCTGCGTCCATCAGGACCGCGAAGATGTTCTCGCCCGACGTGGCCGCCTGGCGAAGGCGCGCCAGTGCGTCCTGTGCCTCCTCACTGTGCTCGGCCTGGAACCGGCGGACGCGGTCGAGCTGCGAGCGCTTCTCCGCCTCGGTGGCCCGCGCGAGCGCGATCGATCCCCTGGCCGTGGTGGCGTCAGGTGCACGGAACGTGTTGACCCCGATGATCGGCAGCGAGCCGTCGTGCTTGCGGTGCTCGTAGAGCATCGACTCGTCCTGGATCCGGCCGCGCTGGTATCCCGTCTCCATCGCTCCGAGCACGCCGCCGCGCTCGGAGATGCGGTCGAACTCGACCAGCACCGCCTCCTCGACCAGATCGGTGAGTTGATCGATGATGAGCGACCCCTAGGACGCCGACCAGCAGCACCAGCGGGGACCCTGACCGGTGCGCGCGCATGGGTCTCCTTCGCGTGTGACAGTGACGTGCATCCTGTCACAGCCCGCCCGGCTGAGGACGGGTCGCGCGCCCCGCCGGCGGCTAGCTGCTCGCCTGGCGCGCCCGGCTCGCGGTCGGCGCTCCTTCGTCGCGCGACAGCTCCCCCCGCAGCAAGCCGGGGAATGACCCCCGGACGGTCACGCGCGACGCGATGTCACGTCGGGGGTCAGCTCCCGGCCTTACGCGCGCGGCTCGCGGTCTTGGCGCGGGCGTTCTGGTCGAGGACGACCTTCCGGATCCGCACGGTCTCGGGGGTGACCTCGACGCACTCGTCCTCGCGGCAGAACTCCAGGCACTGCTCGAGCGAGAGCCGGCGCGGCGGGACCAGCTTCTCGAAGTTGTCGGAGGTGGCGGACCGGATGTTGGTCTGCTGCTTCTCCTTGGTGATGTTGACGTCCATGTCGTCGGCGCGGGAGTTCTCGCCGACGATCATGCCCTCGTAGACCTCGGTGGTGGGCTCGACGAACAGCACGCCGCGCTCCTGCAGGTTCGTCATCGCGTACGCCGTCGCGGCGCCCGGGCGGTCGGCGACCAGGGAGCCGTTGTTGCGCGAGCGGATCTCCCCGGCCCAGGGCTCGTAGCCCTCCGAGATGTGGTGCGCGATGCCGGTGCCGCGGGTGTCGGTGAGGAACTCGGTGCGGAAGCCGATCAGCCCGCGCGCCGGCACCAGGAACTCCATCCGCACCCAGCCGGTGCCGTGGTTGGTCATCTGCTCCATGCGGCCCTTGCGCGAGGCGAGCAGCTCGGTGATCGTGCCGAGGTACTCCTCGGGGGCGTCGATCGTCAGCCGCTCCACGGGTTCGTGGACCTTGCCGTTGATCTCCTTGGTGACCACCTGCGGCTTGCCGACGGTCAGCTCGAAGCCCTCGCGGCGCATCTGCTCGACGAGGATCGCCAGCGCCAGCTCGCCGCGGCCCTGCACCTCCCACGCGTCGGGGCGCTCGGTCGGCAGTACCTTGAGCGACACGTTGCCGACCAGCTCGGTGTCGAGACGGTCCTTGACCAGCCGGGCGGTGACCTTGTGGCCCTTGCCGCCCTTGCCGACCAGCGGCGAGGTGTTGGTGCCGATCGTCATCGAGATCGCCGGCTCGTCGACGTGGATCAGCGGCAGCGCGACCGGGTTCTCGAGGTCGGCCAGCGTCTCGCCGATGGTGATGTCGGGGATGCCGGCCACCGCGACGATGTCGCCCGGCCCGGCGGACTCGCCGGACTTGCGCTCGAGGCCCTCGGTGATCAGCAGCTCGGTGATCTTCACGTTCTTGGTCGAGCCGTCGCGCTTCAGCCAGGCCACCTGCTGGCCCTTGCGCAGCGTCCCCTCGTGGACGCGCACCAGCGCGAGCCGGCCGAGGAACGGTGAGGCGTCGAGGTTGGTCACGTGCGCCTGCAGCGGCGCGTCCTCGGTGTACGTCGGCGCGGGGATCGTCTCGAGGATCGTCTTGAACAGCGGCTCGAGGTCGGGGGAGTCCGGGAGGCCGCCGTTCTCTGGCATCGTCAGCGAGGCCCGGCCGGCCTTCGCGGAGGCGTAGACGACGGGGAAGTCCAGGGCGTCCTGGCTGTGGTGGTCGTCGAGCAGGTCCATGAACAGCTCGTAGGTCTCGTCGACGACCTCCTCGATGCGCGCGTCGCCGCGGTCGACCTTGTTGACCACGAGCACGACCGGCATGTCGGCGTTGAGCGCCTTGCGCAGCACGAACCGGGTCTGCGGCAGCGGGCCCTCCGACGCGTCGACGAGCAGCACGATCCCGTCGACCATCGACAGCCCGCGCTCGACCTCGCCGCCGAAGTCCGCGTGGCCCGGGGTGTCGATGATGTTGATCGTCATCGGCTTGCCCTCGGCCGCCGCGCCCGCGTAGTGGATCGCGGTGTTCTTGGCGAGGATCGTGATGCCCTTCTCGCGCTCGAGGTCACCGGAGTCCATCACCCGCTCGGCGACGCCCTCGGCCTGGTGCTCGGTGAATGCACCGCCCTGGCGCAGCATCGCATCCACGAGCGTCGTCTTGCCGTGGTCGACGTGGGCGACGATCGCCACGTTGCGGAGGTCGGTGCGGGCGGTAGTAGGCACGAGGATCGAGTCTACCGATTTCGGCCCCTCCGGCCCGCATCGACGGCTAGCCTCGAGAGGTGGGGGGAGCGCTTCGTGCTGCGCTGACTGGGGGGCTGGCGACCGCGGTGGTCGTGGGCGGCCTCGTCGCGCTGCCCCTCGGGCCCGCGGCCGCGGTGAGCACCGGGCGGCCGATCGCGGTGGCCGCGGCCGACGACGGCACGTCGTACGTCGGCTATGCCTCCGGCCACCGGCTGCTCCGGCTTGACGCCGCCGGCGCGGTCACGGGCTCGGTGCCGCTGGACCAGGACGCACCGGTGACCGCCCTCGACGCAGGCCCCGACGGCACGGTCTGGGTCGACTACGGCGCCAGCGTGTCCGAGCTCGCGCCCGACGGGACCGTGCTCGCCCACTTCCCGGTCCGGTCCGACGGGGACTGCCCGGTCGACCGCGCGCACGACCCGGCACGGTACGGCGGCCTCGAGGTGACCCGGGACGCGGTGTACGTCGCCGGGCGCTGCGCCGCGACGGTCGGGATCTACCGGCCCGACGGCGAGCTGCTGGCCAGCGTCGACCTCCCGGGGCGCGCCTTCCCCGGTGACGTCGTCCTCGCGCCGGCGGCCAGGACCCTGCCCGCGCGGATGTACGTGTCGGTGCCGGACGCCGGGAAGGTCTACGCGTACAACACCGCCGGGCTGCGCGCGGACCCGAAGCCGGCCCGGACCCTGGTGATCGAGCGGTTCTTCGGCTACCGCAGGCCCGCGCCCGGGCCGCTGGCCGCCGACGAGAAGGGCCAGCTCGCCGTCGTCGACGTCGCCAACAACGCGGTGCACTTCTACAACGGCCCGGAGAGCTACTGGTACTACCGCACGCTCGGCCACCCGCCGGACCCGGCCTCGGACCGCGGGTTCCTCGACCAGCCGACCGCCTTCGACAACGCCGACGGCAGCTTCCGCGACGGCTTCTGGGTCGCCGACACCGGCAACGGCCGGATCCAGCACTGGGACCACCTCGGCACCACCGACTGGATGGCCGACGCACCGCCGCCCGGCGACCCCGGGGCGCCGGTCAACGTCGCGCTCCCGCGGATCACCGGAGCGCCGTACGCCGGGCGGGAGCTCGACTGCGAGCCCGGGACCTGGGAGGGCGCGGTGGCGTCGTACCGGCTGGCCTGGCAGCGCGACGGGCTGCCGATCCCCGGCGCCGACGGCCCCACCCACACCGTCACCTCCCGCGACGTCGCGGCCGGGCTGACCTGCGCGGTGACGGCCCTGGCCGCCGGCGGCGAGAGCTCGGCGCCCACCGCCAGCGAGGTGTTCGCGATCCCGGGCCCGCACTCGCCGCCGTACGTCCTCGACCGCCCGGTGATCACCGGCAACCCGAGCTCCGGCGCGATCCTGCGGTGCGGCAACGGGACCTGGACCGGCCGGCCCACGTCGTACCTGCGCGGCTGGCTCCGCGACGGCCAGCTGCTGCCCGGGACCAACGCACCGGAGTACCTCGTCACCGACAACGACCGCTACCACGAGCTGACCTGCCGGGTCGCCGCGGTGAACCGGAACGGCGCCGGCAAGGTCGCGCTCAGCGACCCGGTGGCCGTGGACGACGGCGGCAGCGGTGGCCACGTCGGCCCGCCGGCGAACACCGCGCGGCCGCGGATCGTCGGGCGCGCCAAGGTCGGGGCGGTGCTGTACTGCGACCCCGGGCGGTGGCGGAACGCCCCCGTGCTCTCCTACGTGTGGCGCCGCGACGGGGCCGCGCTCGGCGGGTCGGAGAAGGACCGCTACGAGGTGCTCGGCGACGACCGCGGGCAGCGGCTCACCTGCCTGGTCACCGGCACCAACCCGGCCGGGTCGGACCAGGCCGGCTCCGCGGCGGTCGTGCCCCGGCGCTGAGGGTGGGCCCGTCCAGTTTCATCGGCCGGCCGATGAAACCCGTGCCTGGACGACGCAGCTTCATCGTCCAGGGTCGAGCTTTGTCGGCCGGCCGACGAAACTCGCGCGCCGCCCACCGGACTACCGTGGGCCCATGCCCAGGATCGCCACGACCGACCGGGTCGACCTCGACCAGCTCCTCGACTTCGTCCGGAGCCGCCACCACCTGGTGCTCGTCACCACCCGCGCGAACGGCCGCCCTCAGCTCTCGCCGGTGTCCGGCGGCGTGGACCCGGACGGACGGATCGTGGTCTCGACGTACCCCGACCGCGCGAAGGCGGTGAACCTGCGCCGCCAGCCCGCGGCCACCGTGCTGGTGCTCTCCGAGGAGTGGGACGACGCGTGGGTCCAGGTCGACGGCACCGCCGAGGTGCTGGACATGCCCGCGCCGGAGGCCGAGGACGGGCTGGTCGAGTACTACCGCTGCATCGCCGGCGAGCACCCCGACTGGGCGGAGTACCGCGCCGCGATGCGGCGGCAGGGCAAGTCCCTGATCCGCATCACCGTCGACTCCTGGGGCCCGATCGCCACCGGCGGGTTCCCGCCGGACCGCGCCCCCGCCGGCTGAGCCCTGCCGGCTGGGCACGCGGCCACCGGTCCAGTCCGGCGGTCCAGTCCGGCCCGTGGTGACCCGGCCGCGCGGGCCGGCCCCGGTCTAGGGTCGACCCGTGCGCGGCTTCGCCCCCCTGGGCCGCTTCCTCGGCCTGGCTATGGTCATCGCGGGGCTCGGGACCGCGACCTTGGCGACCGCCGAGACCGCTCACGCGGCGAGCGCGGACGGCCCCACGGCGATCGGGGTGAGCTCCACCGGCACGACGTACGTCGGCTTCGCCAGCGGCGGCGAGCTGCAACGGATCTCGGTCTCCGGCAAGCTCAAGCCGTCGATCCCACTCGACCAGGACGAGGCCGTCGACGGGATCTTCGTGACCACCGGCGACGACATCTGGGTCGACTACGAGACCGGGATGTCGCTGTTCAACGACGCCGGTCGACTGATCGTCCACTACGACCACGTCCCGGCACGCTCGTGCGGCAGCGGCTCGCCGGCGCACCGGTACGGCGGCATCACCGCGCACGGCAACCGGACCTACGTCGCCAACCGCTGCGACGACAGCATCTCGGTCTACGCCCGCAACGGCCACCTCGAGGCGACCGTCGACCTGCCCGGAGACAGCCACCCCCGCGGCATCTCGTACGGCGGCCCGCAGGCCGGCCGCCCGGCCACGCTGTACGTCGCGGTCCCCGACCGCGGGCAGATCCTCTCCTACCGTGCCGCCGGCCTGCGCAGCTCCTCCAAGCCGTCGCGGACCTTCACGATCCGCCGTCCCGGTGGCGGGCGGAAGCCGCAGCCGGGCGGCGTCGCCGTGGACAAGTGGGGCCAGCTGGTCGTCACCGACATGGCGAACAACGCGATCTACCTGTTCGACACCAACCACGACTTCTCCCTCTACCGGACCCTCGGCCACCCGCCGCGGGCCAGCCGGGCGGCCGGACGGCTCAGCTACCCCACGGCGATCGCGCAGCACGGCCAGGACGGCGGCTCGCTGGCCGGCGACCTGTTCATCGCGGACACCGACAACAACCGGGCCCAGCACTGGAACACCAGCGGGTACACGTTCTGGACGAAGGGCGTCCGGCCCGGCTCCGGGAGCGGTGGTGGTGGCGGCGGTGGTGGTGGCGGCGGCGGTGGTGACGACGGCGGCGGCGGTGGCGGCGGCGGCGGCAACGACGGTGGCGGTGGCGGCGGTGCCACGAGCCCGCCCGCGAACACCTCCCCGCCCCAGCTCAGCGGCCCGCCCGAGGTCGGCTTCCAGCTGACCTGCTACACCGGGTCGTGGTCGGGCAGCCCGCAGTCCTTCGAGCGGAACTGGCTGCGCGACGGCACGGCGATCGCCGGCGCCACCGGGACGTCGTACCTGCTCACCGCCGCCGACGCGGGGGCCCAGATCTCCTGCCGGATCCGGGCGACGAACGCCGCGGGCACCAGTGCCTGGTCGACCACCCCGGCGGTGACCGTCGGCGGCTCCACCCCCGGCACGGGCCCGGTGAACACGGTGCCGCCGGCGATCTCCGGCACGGCGGCGGTGGGGCAGACGCTGTCCTGCTCGCAGGGGACCTGGTCGGGGAGCCCGACCGGCTATGGCTACCAGTGGCGGCGCGACGGCGGGATCATCACCGGGGCGACCGGCACGACGTACGTCGTGGTCGCGGCGGACAGCGGCCGGGCGCTGACCTGCACGGTGACCGCGAGCAACAGTGCGGGGAGCGTGCCGCAGGTCTCGGCGGCGGTGACGGTGGCCGCCGGCGGCCCGGTGAACACGGTGCCGCCGGCGATCTCCGGCACGGCGGCGGTGGGGCAGACGCTGTCCTGCTCGCAGGGGACCTGGTCGGGGAGCCCGACCGGCTACGGCTACCAGTGGCGGCGCGACGGCGGGATCATCACCGGGGCGACCGGCACGACGTACGTCGTGGCCGTGGTGGACAGCGGCCGGGCGCTGACCTGCACGGTGACCGCGAGCAACAGTGCGGGGAGCGTGCCGCAGGTCTCGGCGGCGGTGACGGTGGCCGCCGCCGGGCCGGTGAACACGGTGCCGCCGATCGTGTCCGGCTCGGCCAACGTCGGCGAGACGCTCGCCTGCCTGCCCGGTGCCTGGTCCGGCAGCGCGCTGAGCTACACCTACGTGTGGAAGCGCGACGACGTCGCGATCCCGCTGGCCACCTGGTCGTCGTACACGGTCCTCTCCGAGGACGTCGGCGCCTCCCTGACCTGCACGGTGACTGCGACCAACGCCCAGGGCACGGCGCAGGCGGTCTCGGCCGGGTTCGGGATCGGCGGGCCGTCGGGCCACGCGCCCAGCAACCTCACCCCGCCGGCGGTGACCGGCACCGCGGCGCCCGGCGGGACCCTCACGTGCGACCCCGGGACCTGGGCCGGCATCCCCGAGCTCGTCACCACCATCGCCTGGCAGCGCAACGGCAGCACCCTGTCCGGAGCGACGGCGGCGACGTACGACGTGGTGGCCGCCGACGCGGGCACCAGCCTGCGCTGCGTGGTGGTGGTCGCGAACGGCTACGGCAAGGCGGCCGTGGCCGCGCCGGGCGTGGCGGTGAGCGGCGGCGCGAGCACCGAGTCGTGCGTCGGGCAGATCGGGGTGAGCGTGAACGACGGCGCGACCCGGGTGACGACCGCGGACGTCGTGCTCGGCGTCGTCGCGCCGAGCGGGGTCACGTCGGTCACGATCTCGAACGACTTCGACTTCGCCACCGCGGTGACGATGCCGGTGACGCCGTCGTGCACCTACGCGTGGACGCTGCGCTCGACGCCGGGGGTCGCGGCGATGTCGTCGGTGTTCGTGCGGTTCGGCTCCAGCCCGATGATCTTCGGCTACAGCATCCTGGTGGACCGGACCGGCGGGTGACACGCTGGCGGGATGAGCTGCCGCTTCGTGCCGCCGTACCTGCTGCGCCGGATCGCGCCTGAGGGCCTGCTCGTCGACGAGCAGCTGCGGGCCCGCCGCAGGGTGCCGGCCGCCGACCGGCGGGCGGTCCTGCCGGCGGGCGGTCCGGCGTGGACGGTGCACACCGCGGACAACACCACGACGCTGCCGGGGCGCGCGGTGCGCTCGGCGGGGGAGCCCGAGGCCGGTGACGCCGCCGTCGACGAGGCGGCCGCCGGGATCACGGGGGCGCTCGCGCTGTTCGCGGAGGTCTACGGCCGGTCGTCGTACGACGGCGCGGGCGCGCCGGTCAGCCTGACGGTGCACTACGGCCGCGACTACGACAACGCGTTCTGGGACGGCACGCAGCTGGTCTTCGGCGACGGGGACGCGCGGGTCTTCGGGCGGTTCACCGGGCCGGTGGACGTGCTCGGGCACGAGCTCACGCACGCGGTCACCGAGCACACGGCCGGGCTGCGGTACCGCGACCAGCCGGGGGCGCTCAACGAGTCCGTCTCGGACGTCTTCGCGGCCTGCCTCAAGCAGCGGCTGCTCGGGCAGACCGCCGCCGAGGCCGACTGGCTGATCGGGGCGGGGATCTTCCTGCCCGGCATCCACGCCCGCGCGCTGCGCGACATGGCCGCTCCCGGCACGGCGTACGACGACCCCGCGCTGGGCCGCGACCCGCAGGTCGGCCACCTGCGCGACTACGTCGACACCGCCGAGGACAACGGCGGCGTGCACATCAACTCCGGCATCCCGAACCGGGCCTTCCAGCTCGCCGCGACCGCCGTCGGCGGCTCGACGTGGGAGGGCGCCGGGCGGGTCTGGTACGACGCGCTCACCGGCGGCGGGGTCGGCGCGGACACGGGCTTCGCGGGCTTCGCGGCGGCCACGGTCGCCGCGGCCGGTGCGCACGCCGAGGCGGTGCGCGGGGCCTGGGCGGAGGTGGGCGTGACGGTCGACGTTGCCGGTGTCGGTGGTGGTGGTGCTGCCGCGGGCGGTGCCGCGGGCGGTGGCGGTGCCTCGGGCGGGTCGCGGTGGGTCAGCGTGCGGCGTACCGGTGGCTTCGCCGGGCTGCGCGCCGCCGGTGAGCTGGACCTCGACGGCGACGACCCGCGGGCCCGCGAGGTCGCCGACCTGGTCGGCCGGGTGGACCTGGGCGTCGTGGGCTCGGGCGACCCGCACCCGGACCGGTACGTCTACGCCTTCGACCTCTGCGGCTCCTGCGCCACCGTGCCCGAGCAGCACCTCACCCCCGAGCTCGCGCGCCTGGTCGAGCTGCTCCTCGGGCCTCGCACCTGACGTACCTGCGGTTGGGCGCGCTCCCACGCAGCGGATCCGTCAGGTACGACGATGCCCGGGCGGACCAGTCGGGGTCAGGCGGGGTCAGTCGGGGTCAGGCGGATCAGGCGGGTCAGGCCAGCGCGCGGTCGAGGGCGGCCGCGACGTGGAGGGTGGTGCAGGGGAAGACCGGGATGTCGGCGTCGGCCTGGTGGACCAGCAGCTCGAGCTCGGTGCAGCCGAGGACCACACCGCCCGCGCCGGCGTCCCACAGCTCGTCGATCAGGCCGACGACGGTGCGCCGCGAGCTGTCGAGCACCTTGCCGTGCACGAGCTCGTCGTAGATCACCCGGTTGAGGGTCTCGTGGTGGCGGGTCTCGGGGATGTGCACGGTCAGGCCGTGCGCGGCGATCCGGTCGGTGAAGAACGAGCGCGACATCGCGAACGTCGTCCCGAGGAAGCCCACGGACTCGAGGCGCTCGGCCTTGCAGGCGTCGGCGACCACGTCGGCGAGGTGCAGCAGCGGGATGTCCACCGCCGCGGCCACCTGGTCGGCGACCCGGTGGAACGTGGTGGTGCACAGCAGCAGGAAGTCGGCCCCGGCCGCCTCGACCCCGCGGGCGGCGCCGGCCAGGATCTCGGCGACGTCGTCCCAGCGCTCCTGCTCCTGCAGCGCGGTGACCTCGGCGAAGTCCACCGAGACCATCGCGGTCCGCGCGGACGCCAGCCCGCCGACCCGCTCCTCGACGCCGTGGTTGAGTGCCTCGTAGTAGGCGGCGCTGCTCTCCCAGCTCATCCCGCCGACGAGTCCGATGGTCTGCATGAGCCGCATCCTGTCAGATCATCCACAGATGGCGGTACGACAGTTTCGCTGCGCGTCCGGACGGGGAATGATCGTCGCCGTGACCCGGTCTCGGACGGTGATCGCCGCCCTGTGTGTCGTGTCGGTGCTGGCGCTCGGCGCCTGCTCCGGCGACGACCCCGAGCCCCGCTTCGCCCCGCCGTCGACCTCGGCGCCCACCTCGCCGTCCACCACGGCCGTCTCCGGGCTGGTCGAGCCGACGATGCCGGCCGCCGCGAAGGGGAGCGATGCGGCCGCGGCTGAGGCGTTCGTGAGGTTCTACTGGGAGATGGTCAACTACGCCCAGGCGACGGGGGACCTAGACGGCTTGCAGTCGCTGGCGGATGCGTCTTGTGCCGCATGCCGAGAGGGAACCTCGTATTTGGAACGTGTATTCAGCGACGGCGGTGAGATCTCTGGCGGCGCGGCGACGGTCCGGGTCAGAACGACCGGCTTCGTCAAGGACCAGGGTCGATCGAACGCTGTCGTGGTCTTCGACGTGAGCAGTACACGCCAAAGGGTCGACTATCCGGGCGATCGGCGTGATGAGTCCTATCCCGGCGGGGTCACGCGGCTGAGCGCGATCTTGATCCCGCATGCTGGCACATGGCTGATGAGCTCCTGGAACGACGAATGAGACGCCACGTCCTTGTCGTCCTCCTGCTCCTCGTCGGGCTTCCCGCATCGGCCGCTGCGGACGACCACGATGTGGTCACGGGTGACACCGGGTTCCTCGCGTACGGAACGCATGCGTCGCCGCCGACGTCTGGGGGCGCCGGAGTCGCCGTCGCATCGAACGGAGTGTCGGGTGCAGTTCATGAGGTCGTGGTCTGCAGCATCGGCGGGCTTGAGACATGCGGAGAGACAGCGTTGTGTGACGACGGCACCGCTATGACGCTGACCTGGTTTCAGACGACGAGCGGCGAGGTCTTCAACCAGCACACGAACTGTCCGGCCGACGCAGTCGCTGCCGCTTTGCCGGCGGTGACGCCGGGGCTGGTGCTGCGGGCGTTGCGGCGGATCCCGTTGCCGGCGTCCGAGCTGGTGGTGCAGCCGCCGGGTGGCCGGACGCTGGTGAACTTCGAGACGAACTTCTACACCGAGCGGGGGGAGCTGACCCGGGTGGTGCGGTTGCTGGGGCGGCGGGTGGAGCTGCGGATCTGGCCGGAGACGTTCACGTGGCGTTACGGGGACGGGTCGAGTGAGCGGACCAGTAGTGCGGGGTCGCCGTATCCGGATCTGGAGATCACCCACCGGTACCTGGCGAAGGGTCGGGTGGCGGTGAGTGTGGACACGACGTATGCGGCCGACTTCCGGGTCGGTGCTGGTGGCTGGCGGCACGTGGACGGGACGGTGACGATCCCGGGCCATGCGGAGTCGTTGCGGGTCGTGACGGCCCGGCCGGTGCTCATCGGCGGCTAGGGGGGCCACCCGGCGGGGCAGTTCGGAGCCGTGGGACGGGCGCCAGGCGTGGATCGAGGTGGGGCGAGGGCGAACTGCCCCGGATCCTGGCCTGTGGAGAGTCGGGCCGCTCAGCCCTGGCGGTGCACCTTGTGCTGGGCGGCCTGGGCGCGCGGCTTGATGACCAGCTCGTCGATGTTCACATGCGGCGGCCGGGTGACCATCCAGCCGATCGCGTCGGCGATGTCCTCCGCGGTGAGCGGCTCGGCCACCCCGGCGTACACCGCGTCGGCCCGCTCGCGGTCCCCCTCGAAGCGCACCAGCGCGAACTCGTCGGTCTTCACCATCCCCGGCGCGATCTCCATCACCCGCACCGGCTGGTCCCAGAGCTCGAGCCGCAGCGTCTCGGTGACGACCTTGGTGCCGTGCTTGGCGGCCGTGTAGCCCGCCCCGCCCTCGTAGGCGGTCCGGCCGGCCGTCGAACCGACGTTGAGGATCGCGCCCGCGCCGCTGGCGAGCAGCGCCGGCAGCAGCGCACGGGTGACCTGCATCAGGCCGATCACGTTGACCTCGTACATCCGCCGCCAGTCCTCGGTGTCCGCCTCGGCGACCGGGCCGGAGCCGAACGCGCCGCCGGCGTCGTTGACGAGTACGTCGAGCCGCTCGCCGACCGCGGCCGCCAGGCCGGCGACCGACTCGGCGGACGTGACGTCGCACTCGACCGGCGTACCCCCGATCTCCGCGGCGAGCGCCTCGATCCGGTCGCGCCGCCGGGCGGCGCAGAACACGTGGAAGCCCTCGGCGGCGAGGCGGCGCGCCGTGGCGGCGCCGATCCCGCTGCTGGCTCCGGTGACGACGGCGGTGCGGGGGTGGCTCACGGCGCCATTGTGCCGGTCGCCGGACGGCCGTGGTGGCCGGCCTCGGACGGTGGCACACTGGCCTGTCGTCCAGGAAGGCCGGTCGGGAGGATGGTGGCATGCGCGTACCTGCCGCAGTGGCCGGTCTCCTCGGCGGGCTCTGCTGGCTCGGTGCGTACGCCGCGGACGCGGCCGGCGCCGGAGCCGGCCTCGTCGACGCGCTCACCTGGGCCGGGGTCGCCTTGCTCGTCGTGGCGACCCTCGTGGCCGGCGCCAGCCTGGTCAGCCGCAGCGCCACCTGGCTGCGGGTGCTCGTCGCGGTCTGCTTCGCGCTGCTCGCGGGCTCCGTGCTCGAGGTGGTGCGCGAGGGTGGGGACCCGGTGACCGTGGACGCGGTGTTCGGTGCGGGCGCGGTCGTGGTCGCGGCGGCCCTGCTCGCCCGCGGGCGCCGTACCGCCCCGGCGCCGCCGCCCCGGAGCAACCGCGGCTCGCATGCCCGCTGAGCCGCAGTGGCACCGCACGAGGGGAATCAATCCGGGCTCCGGCATGTTCACCGTGGTTGGACCCGACGAGCGCGATGACCCCGAGGTGGCAGTGGACCCGATCCGGCGTGTGGCGATGATCAGCCTGCACACCTCGCCCCTCGACCAGCCGGGGACGGGTGATGCCGGCGGGATGAACGTGTACGTGATCGAGCTCTCCAAGCGCCTGGCCGCCCAGGGCATCGCGGTCGACATCTTCACGCGCGCCACCAGCTCGGCCGTCCCGCCGCTGGTCCAGGCCTGCGACGGCGTACAGGTCCGCCACATCCCCGCCGGCCCGTTCGAGGGCCTCACCAAGTCCGAGCTCCCCGGCCAGCTATGCGTCTTCGCCCGCGAGGTGCTGCGCGCCGAGGCCGCGCACCCGGTCGGGCACTACGACGTCGTGCACTCCCACTACTGGCTCTCCGGGCAGGTCGGCGCGCTGGCCCGCGACCGGTGGGGCGTCCCGCTGGTGCACTCCATGCACACGATGGCCAAGGTCAAGAACGACGCGCTCGCGGCGGGCGACACCCCCGAGCCCGCGGCCCGCATCATCGGCGAGGAGCAGGTCGTCGAGGCCGCCGACATGCTCGTCGCCAACACCGACATCGAGGCCAAGCAGCTCATCAACCTGTACGACGCCGACCCCGGCCGGGTCGAGGTCGTGCACCCCGGCGTCGATCTCGGCGTGTTCCGGCCCCAGGACCGCTCCGCCGCCCGGGCCCGGCTGGGGCTGCCGGCGGACGCCGCTGTCCTGCTCTTCGCCGGCCGGATCCAGCCGCTCAAGGCACCGGACGTGCTGCTGCGCGCCGTCGCCGAGCTGCTCGCCCAGACCCCGGAGCTGCGCTCCCGCCTGGTCGTCCCGATCGTCGGCGGACCCTCGGGCACCGGGCTCGAGCACCCCGAGTCGCTCGCCCAGCTCGCGGGCGAGCTCGGGCTCGACGGCGCCGACGGCACCGACGGCGTGGTGCGCTTCGTGCCGCCGGTCTCCCAGGAGGAGCTGGCCCGCTGGTGCGCGGCCGCGACCCTCGTGGCGGTGCCGTCGTACAACGAGTCCTTCGGGCTGGTCGCGGCCGAGGCTCAGGCCACCGGCACCCCCGTCGTCGCCGCCGCGGTCGGCGGCCTGACGACCGTGGTCCGCCACGGCCGCAGCGGTCTGCTCGTCGACACCCACGACCCGCGGGACTGGGCCGACGCCCTGCGCCGCGTGGTCGAGAACGACGCGTTCCGCGACCGGCTCGCCGCCGGCGCGCTCGAGCAGGCCCGGCTGTTCTCCTGGGAGCACACCGCGCGGCAGACGCTCGACGTGTACCGGCGGGCCCGCGCCGAGGTCCGGGAGGCCGTGTGACGGCCGCGGGCGGCACGGGCAACACGGGTGGCACGGATCCCCGCCAGGTCGTGCGCGACTACCTCGCCGCGAACGACATCGAGGTCGACGAGGCCACCGACGGCCTCTTCTCGTTCTCGCTGCCCGGCGAGAAGAAGCTGCAGACCGCGGTCCGCCTCGACATCGGCGGCCACGCGCTCGGCGTGCACGCGTTCGTGTGCCGCAACCCCGACGAGAACCACGAGGGCGTCTACCGCTGGCTGCTCCAGCGCAACCTGAGGATGTACGGCGTCGCCTTCGCGCTGGATCCGCTGGGGGACATCTACCTCGACGCGCGGCTGCCCCTCGGCATGGTCACCCCCGACGAGCTGGACCGGCTCCTCGGCTCGGTGCTGACCTACGCCGACGAGTCGTTCAACGCGATCCTCGAGCTGGGCTTCGCCTCCTCGATCCGCAAGGAGTGGGAGTGGCGCAGGCTGCGCGGCGAGCCGACCCACAACCTGGAGGCGTTCCGCGGCTGGCTCGAGTCGGACGCCGAGTCGGATGCCGGGTCGGACGCCGCGTCGGGCCGGCCCGGGTCCGATCAGCCCGGGTCCTGACGCCGCTCCCGGGCCACCCGCCGGTCGGTGAGCAGCACCCACGCGATCAGCCCGCCGCCGCTGAGCACCGCGAACACGAAGAACACCATCGCCACCGCCGGGTAGCCCAGCACCCGGTGCTCGGTGGGCACCCGCATCATCATCGCCGCCCCGATCACGGTCGCCGCGATCACGATCCCGAAGGTGAGCCGGTTGGCGACCCGGTGCAGCACCGTGTGCAGCCGCTCCTCGTCGACCGCGTGCACCCGGATGCTGAGCTCGCCCTCGGAGAGCGCCTCCAGGATCCGGTTGCCGCGGCGCGGCAGGTTCGCGGTGAACTCCTTCGCCTCCAGCGCCGCGCTCATCACCCCGGCGGCACTGACGCTCAGGCCGCTGCGCAGCAGCGACACCAGGCTGTCGCGCACCGCGGCGGCCGGGTCGAACGTCGGGTCGAGGTGCAGCGTGACCTGGTCCAGGTTCAGCAGCGCCTTGCCGACCATCGACATCTCCGCCGGGGGGCGCAGCCCGTGCCGTCCGGAGACCTGGCTCAGCTGGACCAGGGCCGAGCCGGCCTGCACGTCGGACCCGGCGCTGGTCGCCTCCGAGACCAGCTGCCCGACGTCCGCGCGGAACGCGGCGGCGTCGAAGTCCTGCAGCGGGTGGCCGAGGGCGGCCAGCACCGCTGCCGCCTCGTCGCCGTCCCCGTCGCCCAGGGCGAGCAGCAGCTTGGTGACCTGGTCGCGCAGCCGCGGCGACACGTTGGTGACCATTCCGAGGTCGAGCAGCGCCAGCCGGTCGTCGTCGGTGACCAGCATGTTGCCCGGGTGCGGGTCGGCGTGCAGGAACCCGTGCCGCAGCATCGCGTCCAGGTAGCAGCCGAACAGCTGCTCGACCATCGGCCGGGTGTCGAGGTCGAGCAGGCCGAGCGGGCCGACGTCGGTCACCTTGCGCCCGTCGATCCGGTCCATCGTCAGCACCCGCGACGTCGACAGCTCCTCGACCGGGGCGGGCACCACCAACAGGTCGTAGTCGGCGGTGAGCTCACGGAACCGCCGCAGGTTGCGCGCCTCGCGGCGGTAGTCGAGCTCGCCGCTCAACGACCGCCGGAACTCCGCGAGCAGCTGCTCGAAGCCGAACCGGCGCCCGGTGTCGGTGTGCCGGTCGGCCAGGCCCGCGAGCCGCGCCAGGGTCTCCATGTCCTCGCGCGCCTGCTCCCGGACGCCGGGGCGCTGCACCTTGACGACGACCTCGCGACCGTTGCGCAGCGTCGCGCGGTGCACCTGGCCGAGCGACGCAGCCGCCAGCGGCTCGCGGTCGAACGAGCCGTAGAGGTCGCCGATCCGGCCGCCGAGCTCGGCCTCGACGACCTCGCGGAGGCTCTCGAAGTCTGCGGGCTCCGCGTCGTCCTGCAGGCGTGCGAGCGCGGTCGTGTACGCCGGGGGCAGCAGGTCGAACCGGGTCGAGAGGAGCTGGCCGACCTTGATGAACGTCGGCCCGAGCTCCTCGAGGTCGGCCGCGAACCGCTCCGCGAGGGCCTCGTCGCCCTCGGGGGCGTCGTCGTCGCGCGGGAAGCCGTCCAGGCCCATCCCGGACAGGAGGTCGCTGCGACGGTGCCGGACCAGCAGCCGCGCCAGGGCCGTGTAGCGCGCCAGCGGCGCCGACGAGGAGGAGATCATGGCCGCACCGTTCCCGATCGGCGGCCCCGGCACGCGTGCGTCCGGTGTGACCAGCACGACCGGCCTAGGCCGGCGGGCTGACCTCCTCGGCGAGCGTGCGCGGCTTGCGCCGGGCGACGGCGACGCCGACCAGGGCGAGGGCACCGCCGACGTACGCCATCGCGGGCGGTGCCTCGTCGAGGAACACCAGGCCCATCACGATCGTGATCGGGGGCACGAGGTACGTCGTCACCCCGAGGCTGCTCGCCGACATGTGGCGCAGGGCGTAGGCGTAGGTGGTGAACGCGATCGCCGTCGGGAAGACGCCGAGGTAGGCGACCCACAGGATCGAGGACGCGGGCGCGTCGCCGGTCTCGTCGAGGAGCTGGCCCAGGAACGGGAGGCAGACCACGGCGCCGACGGTGCAGGCCAGCCACGTCACGTGGATCGCGGAGAGCCGGGCGACCAGCGGCTTCTGCAGGATCAGGCTGACGGAGTAGACGGCCGCCGAGACCAGGCAGAGGAGCACGCCGACCACGTCGCTGCCGCCGCCCTCGGACGTGGCCAGGCTGATCAGGCCGATGCCGCTGAACGCGAGCGCGAGGCCGACGCCGAGGTAGAGCGTGAACCGCTCGTCGAGGAACGCCGCGGCCAGGAACGCGATCAGCACCGGCGAGACCTGGATCAGCATCGCGGCCGTGCCGGCGTCGACGCGGTGCTCACCCTCGTTGAGGGCGACGTTGTAGACGCCGAACCAGAGCACGC
Organism: Nocardioides sp.; assembly: GCF_030019515.1. GTDB lineage: Bacteria > Actinomycetota > Actinomycetes > Propionibacteriales > Nocardioidaceae > Nocardioides. The sequence goes on from NZ_JASEEQ010000009.1 coordinate 107,958, forward strand.
CGATCGCGACGATCGACACCCAGTCGCGCCCGGTGGGGCGCGGGACGCCGCGGCTCAGCGCCACCACGCCCAGGCAGAGGGTGCCGACCAGCAGCCGGCCCAGCGACAGCGCGCCGGGGGAGAAGTCGTGGCCGAGGTGGCGGATCGCGACGAACGCCGACGCCCAGAACACCAGGGTCACCGCCACCGCCGCCACCGGCAGCCACGGGGCGGGAGCGCCGGCCTCGGTGGGCGTGGTCGGGGCCGTCGTACTCGTCACCGACCCAGCCTAGAGAGCCCCACCGACCGCCGACACGCGGTTTTCGGACGTCGATGCGCGAGATGCCGCCAGCCGGCGGTTTCCCCGGGTACCCGGGGAAACCAGTACTTCTAGGCCGAAACTTCGGCCGATAAGTGCCAACTTCCCCGGGTACCCGGGGAAACCAACGGGGCGCCGGATCGGTCTCGACACGCAGGTCGACCCCCGTCGACGGAGCCGCTGGCGCGGCTGCGTCAGAGGTCCAGCTTGTAGCCCAGCCCGCGGACGGTGACGAGGTACTTCGGCTCGCCGGGGTCGGGCTCGATCTTGGCGCGCAGCCGCTTGACGTGGACGTCGAGGGTCTTGGTGTCGCCGACGTAGTCGGAGCCCCAGACCCGGTCGATGAGCTGGCCGCGGGTGAGCACCCGGCCGGGGTTGCGCAGGAACATCTCCAGCAGCTCGAACTCCTTGAGCGGCAGCCGCTGCGCCTGGCCGTCGACGGTCACCACGTGCCGTTCGACGTCCATCCGGACCGGGCCGGCCTCGAGGGTCGCCGGGGCCAGCTCGGGCTCCTGCCCGCGACGGAGTACGGCGCGGATGCGGGCCACCAGCTCGCGCGGCGAGTAGGGCTTGGTGACGTAGTCGTCGGCGCCGAGCTCGAGGCCGACGACCTTGTCGACCTCGTCGTCCTTGGCGCTGACCATGATCACCGGGACGCTCGACGTCTGCCGGATCTGGCGGCACACCTCGGTGCCGGGCAGCCCGGGCAGCATCAGGTCGAGCAGCACGATGTCGGCGCCGTTGCGGTCGAACTCGGCGAGCGCGTCGTTGCCGTTCGCCGCGATCGCGACCTCGAAGCCCTCCTTGCGCAGCATGTAGGCGAGAGCGTCGCTGTAGCTCTCTTCGTCCTCGACGACGAGTACACGGGTCACTGGCCAGCCTCCTGGTTCGACGTGTTCCGGGCCGAGACATGTCGGGGGAGGGTCAAGGTGAACGTAGACCCCTGCCCCTCCACGGACCACACCCGGACCTCTCCGCCGTGCGTGGCCGCGACGTGCTTGACGATGGACAGGCCGAGGCCGGTGCCACCGGTGGAGCGGTGCCGGGCCGGGTCGACCCGGTAGAACCGCTCGAAGATCCGGTCCATCTCGCCGGGCGGGATCCCGATGCCCTGGTCGACGACGGAGATCTCCACCGTCTCGTCGTCGGCCTTCGTCGAGACCAGCACGGTGGCGTCGGACTCGGAGTACGACACCGCGTTCGCCACCAGGTTCGCGACCGCCGCGGTGACCTGCTCCTCGCTGCCGAGCACCTGCAGGCGCGGGACCCCGCCGGTGACGATCGAGATCCGCTTCGAGTCGGCGTCGATCGCGCTGGTGTCCACCGCGACCTTGATCACCTCGTCGAGCTCGACGGGCATCGGCTGCTCCAGCGGCTCGTCGCCCTGGAGCCGGGACAGCTCGATCACCTGCTGCACGAGCCGGGAGAGCCGGTCGCTCTCGGTGAGCATCCGGTCGGAGAAGCGCTTGACCGCCTCCGGGTCCTCCGCGGCGTCGTGGACCGCCTCGGCCAGCAGCCGGATCGCGCCGACCGGCGTCTTCAGCTCGTGGCTGACGTTGGCGACGAAGTCCCGGCGTACCGCCTCGACCCGCCGCTCGCGGGTCCGGTCCTCGACCAGCGCGAGCACCAGCCGCGAGCCGAGCGGCGCGACCCGCGCCGTCACGTGGCGCGACGGCAGGCCGGGTCGGCTCATCAGCAGCTCGGTCTCGCGGATCTGGCCGTCGCGGCGCACCTGGTGGACCAGGTCGGCGAGGTCGCCGGAGAGCAGCGAGGTGCCGCGCACCAGGCCCATGGCGTACGCCGGCGCGGAGGCCTTCAGGACGACGTCGGCGTCGTCCACGACGACCGCGCTGCTGCGCAGGACGGAGAGCACCGCGGCGACCCCGATCGGCACCACCGGGTCCTCCACGGCCGGGACGTGGTGCTGCTGGCGGTCGCTGAGGTGCCACGCCAGTACCGCGCCGCCCGCGACGACGGCTCCGATGAGCGCGGCGAGGAACGCCTGCGTCGTCGCATCCACCCCTGAATCGTACGAGCCATTTCATCGCTGGTTCGCCCGCGGAGCGTCGGCTTCGCGATGTTCATCCCTCGTTCACGTTCCGGCCCCGGCCGGCAACCTGGGCCACCTAGGGTGATCCGCATGCGAGAGGCATTCCACGAACAGCTCGACGCGATGTTCGGCGACCTGGCGAGCATCTGCGAGAACGTCGAGACCGCCGTGCGGCTCGCCACCGAGGCGCTGCTGTCCGGCGACGCCACGATCGCCGAGGGCGTGATCTCCGCCGATGCCGAGATCGACCAGGCCCGCGAGCGCGTCGAGGACTCGGCGTTCCTGCTGCTCTCCTTGCAGCAGCCGGTCGCCAGCGACCTGCGCACCGTGGTCGCCGCGCTCCGGATGGTCAGCGAGCTCGAGCGGATGGGCGACCTGTCGGTGCACGTCGCCAAGATCGCGCGCCTGCGGGTGCCGAACCTCGCCGTCCCCGGGGCCGTCTCGCCGATCATCGAGCGGATGGCGCACGTCGCGGAGGAGATGGTGCGGCGGGTCTCGCGGATCATCGCCGACCGCGACGTCGAGGCGGCCCGCGCCCTCGTCCACATGGACGAGGAGATGGACAAGCTGCGGCGTACGACGTTCGCCGAGATGCTGTCGGCCGACTGGAGCCACGGCGTCGAGGCCGCGGTCGACGTCGCCCTGCTCGGCCGGTACTACGAGCGGATCGCCGACCACGCGGTCTCGGTCGCCAACCGGGTGGTGTTCGTCGTCACTGGCGAGAACCCGCGCACGCTCGAGGGCTGAGCCGACCATCCGCCCGGCGCCCGCACCGCGGCGCCGCCGCGCACCTGACGAAACGGTCGTCCCGCGGCCCTTTCGACGACAGGAGCGTCAGGTGCGTGGCCGCCCGGGTCGGGGTGGTCAGCGACCCTGGTTGGCGACGGCGGCCGCCGCGGCCGCGGCCGCCTCGGGGTCGAGGTAGCGGCCGTGCGGGACCGTGGGGCGCAGGTCCTCGTCGAGCTCGTAGACCAGCGGCATGCCGGTGGGGATGTTCAGGCCCGCGATGTCCTCGTCGCTGATCCCGTCCAGGTGCTTGACCAGCGCCCGCAGGCTGTTGCCGTGCGCGGCGATCAGCACGGTGTGGCCGGCCCGAAGGTCGGGGACGATGTCGGACTCCCAGTACGGCAGGAACCGGGCGATGACGTCCTTGAGGCACTCGGTGTGCGGCATGTCGGCGCCGAGGCCGGCGTACTGCGGGAGCCCGAACTGGGAGAACTCGCTGTCCTCCTCGATCGGCGGCGGCGGGACGTCGAAGGAGCGCCGCCAGAGCATGAACTGCTCCTCGCCGTACGCCGCCAGCGTCTCCTTCTTGTTCTTGCCCTGCAGCGCGCCGTAGTGACGCTCGTTGAGCCGCCAGGAGCGACGCACCGGGATCCAGTGCCGGTCGGCGGCGTCGAGCGCCAGGCAGGCGGTGTTGATGGCCCGGCGCTGGACCGAGGTGTGGACCACGTCGGGCAGGACGCCCGCCTCGCGCATCAGCTCGCCGCCGTGGACCGCCTCGGCGCGGCCCTTCTCGGTGAGGTTGACGTCGACCCACCCGGTGAAGAGGTTCTTCGCGTTCCACTCGCTCTCACCGTGGCGGAGCAGGATGAGCGTGTGGGCCATGAGGTCCCTTCCTCTGGGCTGGGCTGAGCTGAGCTGAACTGGGTCTGGGGGTCGGGTCGAGAAGTCGGGTCCGGGAGCTGGGATCGGCCGAGGTTCGGGTCAGTGCTCTCCGGTGACCGGGGCCGGGATGTCGCACTCGTAGCTCTCGCCCGAGGAGCTCCCCGAGGTGGACGGGGCGAGGCCCTCGAACTCGTCGCACGGGGCGACGACCGGGACCGACATCTCGACGTTCTCGCCGTTGTCGAAGCCGATCTTGACCGTCACGACCGTGCCGGGCCCGAAGTCGCCGGTGACCGTGACGCCGCCGTCGGTCGCCAGGTTGACCAGCTGGCCGGGGGCCACCTCGACGGGGCTGAAGTCCGTGGCGGTCAGCGTGGACTCGCCGGCGCCGGCCAGCGACTCGACGGTGATCGGGTCCTGCTGGTCGTTGTTCGCGAAGGACGCCACGAACGTGCCCTCGCCCTCGTGGTCGGCGACGACGACGGCGCTGAGCACGTCGACCTGCGCGTCGCGGTCGTTGATGCCCGCGGTGGGGGTGTACTCGCGGTCGGTGGCGTAGTCGAAGCCACACGAGGACAGGGTCGCGGCGAGGGTGAGTGCGCCGGCGGAGGCGAGCAGGCGGGCGGACATGCGAAGCTGCATCTTCTGGCCTTCACGGGTCTACGGCGGGTTGCGAGGCACAGCCTAGCGGTCTGGCTCGCTGCGGTGACGGCGCCCTGGGAGCCGGTCCGGGCCTCGCGTCAGCGGCTCAGGCCGACGCTGTTCCCGACCACCAGGAGGCCCGCCAGCGCGAGCACCGTCCAGGCCAGCGCGAGCACGAGCAGGCGGGTCGCCCCGATCCGGAGCGCGACCCGCAGCGGCAGGTGCCGCAGCCCGTCCTCGTGGTCGGCGACCAGGCCCGGCAGGGCGCACAGCACGTGTACGCCGACCCCCAGCGCGGCGGCCAGCACCACCATCGCGACCTGGGGCGGCGCCCCGTCCGCCTCGCCGCCCCAGCCGCCGTAGGACAGGAACGCCGGGTAGCCGGCGTACGCGACCGCCCACGGCACCCAGGAGAACCAGCTGCGGCGCAGCACCACGTTGGCGACCAGTCCGACGCCGATCGTCGCGAGGTACACGCTGCCGGAGGTGACGCCGTTCGAGATGGCCAGCGGCACCAGCAGCAGGACGCCGCAGACCAGCGTGAACCAGACGGTGCCCGGGTCGAGGTAGCCGTCGGCGATCGGCTTGCCGCTCGGCAGCCGGCGCTCGTCGCGGCGGCGGTCGACCAGGTCGTTGTGCCAGCCGAGGACGGCCTGGCCGACGAGCACGGTCGCGAACACGAGGGCGACCTCGCGCCCGGCCCGACCGCTGATCGCCGCGGCCACCGCGAGGCCGGTCGCGGTGAGCAGGGCCTGGCGCGGGTGGGCGGTGCGCAGCAGCAGCACCGGCGTCAGGTGCGCGAGCGTGCGGCGCCGCTCCGCGCGCCGCCGGGGCTCCGATGTCGGCGCGCGGCCCGGATCCGGCTCGGGAGCGGGAGCGGGGTCCGGCGCCGGTGCGGGCTCGCGGGTCGGGCCCGCCGCCGACTCCGGCCCGGGCGGCTCGTCGGGGTCCGCGGCGGCACCGCGACGGAAGCGGTGGCGGAGGGGCGGCGACATACCCCGCAGTATCAGCCAGGGACCGCTCCCGGGCAGGGATTCGGCGTCCCCAGGTGCGTCCGCGGGCGGGCCGACCCGGGCCGCCACCACACGGGCCACAGATCTGTCAAGCCCCGATTGTGCCCCTGACCTGCGCAAACAGCGCGGAGAGGTTTCTCAGCGCGTGTTAAGATAGCCCCCTAGGAAGGGGTACTTGACATATGACTTTCACCGTCGGCGAAACGGTTGTTTACCCGAATCACGGAGCCGCAGTCATCGAGGACATCGAGATGCGGAAGATCAAGGGAGAGGACCGGCAGTACCTCGTACTCCGTATCGTCGCCCAGCAGGACCTGGTGGTCAGAGTGCCCGCCTGCAACCTCGACCTGGTCGGGGTGCGTGACGTCGTCGACAAGGAGGGCCTGGACCGTGTGTTCGACGTCCTCCGTGCCGCGCACGTCGAGGAGCCGACCAACTGGTCGCGCCGCTACAAGGCCAACCTGGAGAAGCTCCACAGCGGCGACGTCATGAAGGTCTCCGAGGTCGTGCGCGACCTGTGGCGCCGTGAGCGCGACCGCGGCCTGTCCGCCGGTGAGAAGCGGATGCTGGCCAAGGCCCGCCAGATCCTGGTCTCCGAGCTGGCGCTGGCCGAGCACACCAACGAGGACAAGGCCGAGGCCCTCCTCGACGAGGTACTCGCTTCCTGAGCTGTCGTTCGACGCGACGAGGCCCCCGGGTGTGACCCGGGGGCCTCGCTGCGTCCCGGGGCCCGGGACGTCGTACGTTGTGGTCGCGATGACAACCCCAACGCATGACGACGCGGAGTACGACGCCCCGCCGGCACTCGGGACCGTGCTGGTCGACGGCCGCGGGTCGCTGCCGTTCGCGCTGATCCACGGCGAGGCACTGGTCGCCTGCGCGGCGTGGGCGCTCGGCGAGGCGGGCGTGCTGCCCATCGACGACGGCGTCGAGTGGTCGGCCGTGGTCGCCACCGGCGAGCCGCTCGTCGTACACGACCCGCTCTGCCCGATGACGCCGCCGGAGTTCGTCGCGGCGTGCGTGCGGCGCGCCGTCGAGGACGGCAGCGTGGTGGTGGGGGTCCGGCCGGTCACCGACACGGTCACGGTGGTCGCCGACGGGATCGTCGGCGAGACCGTCGACCGCGACGCGCTGGTCTCGGTGGCCGCGCCGGTCGTGCTGCCGGCGTCGGTGGTGGCGGCCCTCGACGGGCTGCCCTCCCACGACCTGGTCGAGCTGGTCGCCGCACTGCGCCGCGATCACCCGGTCGAGCTGGTCGAGGCCCCGCCCGGGGCGCGCCGGGTCGGGTCGGTGGACGACGTCCGGCTGCTGGAGGCGCTCACCGCAGGCGGTCGGCGACCGCCAGGTCCTCCGGGAACGTGACCTTCAGGTTGTGCGACGTGCTCGGTACGGCGACCACCGGCAGGTCGGTGTAGCGGGCCCAGCAGGTCGCGGTGTCGGTGCCGTCGAACCCGTCCGCCTCCGCCCGGGCGTAGGCGGCGACCAGCTCGCGCGCCCGGAACGCCTGCGGCGTCTGCACGCCGTCCAGCTCCGGCAGCGCCCGGCCGTCCAGGGCCAGCAGGCCCCGCAGCGCCACGACCGGGATCGCCCCGCCCCGGGACCGGGCCGCGGCGATGGTGGCCCGGAACAGGTCGGGGCCCGCCAGCGGCCGGGCGCCGTCGTGGATCGCGATCACGTCGATGCCGCCGTCCTCGACCTCGGCGGCCAGGGCGCGCAGCGCGTTCCACTCCGAGCCGTGCCGGGTCGCGCCGCCCTCGACCACGCCGATCTCGGCGTCGCCCAGGTGCGGCGCGAGGGCCGCGGCGACCGCCTCGCGCTCGCCCGGGCGGACCACCACCAGCACCCGCCGTACGTCCTCGAGGCCGAGCGCGTCGCGCACCGACCAGGCGAGCACCGGCCGGTCGCCCAGCGGCAGCAGCACCTTGTTGGTCGCCGCGCCCACGCGGGAGCCGGAGCCGGCGGCGAGGATCACGACGGCGGCGGGCACGCCCGGAGTCTAGGACGCTGCTGCGGTGCGAGTGGCCGGCGGCACGGTGCTCGTGGGGCACCGCACGGAGGTGGTCACCCGGGGCTGACCAGGGCGGTGGCGATCGCGGCGACGCCCTCGCCGCGCCCGGTCAGCCCGAGCCCGTCCGTGGTCGTGGCCGAGACGCTCACCGGCGCGCCGACGGCTGCGCTGAGGGCGGCCTCCGCCTCCGCCCGCCGGCTGCCCAGCCGCGGCCGGTTGCCGATCACCTGGACGGCGACGTTGCCGACCGCGAAGCCCGCGGCGCGGACCCGCCGTGCGGTCTCCTCGAGCAGGGCCACCCCGGAGGCGCCGGCCCAGGCGGGGTCCGCCGTACCGAAGTTGGAGCCCAGGTCGCCGAGGCCGGCCGCGGACAGCAGCGCGTCGCACGCGGCGTGCGCGGCGACGTCGGCGTCGGAGTGCCCCTCGAGACCCTGGGGCTCGTCGGGCCAGTGCAGGCCGGCGAGGTGGAGGGGGACGCCGTCGATGAGCCGGTGCACGTCGGTGCCGATACCGACTCTCGGGAGGAGATCCACAAGACGATCATGCCGGAGAGTGCGCAACAATCGCCGGGGTGAGCACCTCCCGCGCGTGGTCGGTCGCCGGCCTGGTCGCCGGGTTCGTCGGTCTCGCCGTGAGCTACAGCCTCGCGATGGTGATGACGATCCGGGACTCGCCGCTGGTCGCCGTCGCCGACCTCGTCGTGCGGCTGACCCCCGGGCCGGTCGAGGAGCGCGCGATCCGGTTCCTCGGCCACCAGGACAAGACCGTGCTGCTGGTCGTGATGCTGCTGATCAGCGCGGCCGTGTTCGCCTGGGCCGGCCGGCTGGCGCGGCACGCGTGGTGGCGCTCCACGCTGGTGTTCGTCGTGCTCGCCGTGCTCGGTGGCGTCGCGGTGTGGCTGCAGCGCGGCGCCACCGCGCTCGACGCGCTGCCGGTCGCCGCGGGCTTCGCGACCTGGGTGGTCTGCCTCTCGCTGCTGACCGAGCCGCTGCGGCGCCACGCCCTGGCCCTCGCCGCGGCGCCGGTGGCCGTCACCGACCCGGCGCACCCGGACCACACCCGCCGGACCTTCCTGCTCCGGGTCGGCGCGATGACCGCCGCCGGCCTGGTGCTCGGCGCGACGGGGCGGGCGATCGGGCGCGGGCGCCGGCACGTCGAGGAGACCCGCCGGCTGCTGCGGCTGCCGGGTGTGACCCAGCCGGTGGCTCCGAAGGGCACCCGGGTCGAGGTCCCCGACATGACGCCGTGGGTGACGCCGAACGACGACTTCTACCGGATCGACACCGCGCTGGTGGTGCCCACGATCGAGCCCTCCGACTGGCTGCTGCGGATCCACGGGATGGTCGACCGGGAGATCGTGCTCACCTACCAGGACCTGATCGACCGGCGGCTGACCGAGGCGTGGGTGACGCTCAACTGCGTCTCCAACGAGGTCGGCGGCGACCTGATCGGGAACGCCTGGTGGAGCGGCGTGCGGATCGCCGGGCTGCTGAGCGTGGCGGGCGTGCACCCGGGCGCCGACGCGGTCCTGCAGACCTCCGAGGACGGCTGGACGTGCGGCACCCCGCTCGAGGTGCTCACCGACGACCGGAACGCGATGCTCGCGGTGGCGATGAACGGCCGGCCGCTGCCGATCGACCACGGGTTCCCGGTGCGCACGATCGTGCCCGGGCTGTACGGCTACGTGTCCGCGTGCAAGTGGGTCGTGGACCTGAAGGTGACCCGGTTCGCCGACATCGAGGCGTACTGGACCGGGAAGGGCTGGTCCGAGCTCGGGCCGGTCAAGATCGCCTCGCGCATCGACGTCCCCGGTGACGGCGGCGAGATCGACTCCGGCGGGGCCCGGGTCGCCGGGGTCGCCTGGGCGCAGCATACCGGCATCGCGCGGGTCGAGGTCTCGGTCGACGGCGGCTCGTGGACCCCGGCCCGGCTGGCACGGGTGCCGAGCAACGACACCTGGGTGCAGTGGATGGCGGACCTCGACGTACCCCCCGGCGACCACACGCTGACGGTGCGCGCCACCGACGCCGAGGGCCTGCTGCAGACGGGCGTCGAGCAGGACGTGCTGCCCGACGGTGCCACCGGCTGGCACACGATCGGCCTCACCGCCCGCGAGCCCCAGCAGGAGGACGGCTGACTGGCCAGCGGCCGACGCGCCAGTTTCATCGGCTGGCCGACAGAACTCGTGCCTGGACGATGAAGCTTTGTCGTCCAAGCGAGAGTTTCATCGGCCGGCCGATGAAACTCCCAGCCCGACCGAGAACCATCAGCGGAGCCGCTGGCGCGTCTCCGGTCTCGACACGCCGGTCGCGGCTTCGTCCCTCAGCCGCGCGGCTCGCTCGATCACCATCACCATCACCAGCAGCGGATCCGCTGGCGCGTCTCCGCTACCAGTTCCCGGGGCTGTTCGCCGGCAGCGGGTGGGCGTCGTCCCGGATCACGTAGACGGTGCCGCCGGAGGCGGGGATCCAGGCGTCCTCGAACTCACCGCGGTCGTAGGTGCGCCGCACGCCGGCGCGGGTGGCGGCGGCGGGGTCGTTGACGACCACGTCGCCGGCGTCCGTGAAGCCGACGATCACCAGCAGGTGGCCGGCGGTGGAGCTGATCGGGGCACCGCTCAGCTCGCCGGGGCCGAACGCGATCGACGCGACCAGCGGGATGCCGGCGGCGACGAACCGCTCGGCCTCGCGCAGCGAGCGGAGCCGCGTCACGAACGCCTGGCCGGCCAGGGACGCGGCGTACGCGGTGTTGAACGGCCAGTTGCCGGCGCCGTCGTAGTCGTAGTCGAAGGTCATCCGGGCGGCGTGGTCCACCCACGGGTCGACGTGACCCTCCGGCACCCAGGAGTACGCCGAGGCGGGGGGCAGCGCGTCGTAGTAGCCGAGCACCATCGACGTCGACGTCGGCGAGCACCAGGCCTCGCCGCCACCGCCGTACCGCGGGTAGTGGCCGCGGTGCACCATCTGCGAGTAGCGCGGCACGTCGAGCACGACGCCGCGGGCCACCCCGGGCCGCGAGGTCGTCACGTCGGAGGTGTCGGGCAGCAGCGAGGTCATCGCGCCGATCGAGTCGACCGACGGCGACCTCGCCTGCCCCGCGGCGCGCACCAGCGTGACCCGCAGCCGGTACGCCGTCACCCCGCCCGGCGCCACCCACGTGTCGACGTTGACCGAGCCCAGGTCGTCGGCCTGGCCGGAGTACGTCGTCCGCCGGGTGAACCGGTCGCCCGCCGCCCACGACGCGAGCGTGTCCCAGCTCGACCTCGTGGTGCCGGACCGACCGCGGACCTCGACCCGGATCCGGCTGTCACCCGGCGTGCGGGCCGACCAGGACGCGATCAGCCGGGTCGCCGCGAACCCGGGCCGCGTCCACGGCGAGGTCCACCGGCCCAGGTCGGCCCCGGTCTCGAGCCGCAGCCGGCCGGCGCCGACCCGCACGGCGTCGAGGGTGCCGGAGCGCAGCTGCGCCGGCGCGTCCCAGGCGGCGTAGTCGATCCGGCGCGCGGGCGCGGCCTCCGCGGGGGCGGTCACGAGCAGGGGTGCCAGGCACGCCAGCAGCGCCGCCGCGGATGTCAGTCGCCTCACCGAACCACCCTAGACTCGACGGGTGACCTTCCGGCTGTACGACACCGCGACCCGCGAAGTCCGTGACTTCGTTCCCCTCGAGGAGGGGAAGGCGGGTCTCTACGTCTGCGGTCTCACCGTGCAGTCCGAGCCGCACGTCGGGCACGTCCGCTCGGCCGTGAACTTCGACGTGCTGCAGCGCTGGCTGCGCCACCTCGGCTACGACGTGACGTTCATCCGCAACGTCACCGACATCGACGACAAGATCCTCATCAAGTCGGCCGACCAGGGCCTGGCCTGGTACCAGCTCGCCTACCGGATGAAGCGCGAGCTCGACCAGGCGTACGACGACCTCAACGTGGCGCCGCCGACCTACGAGCCGGCCGCCACCGGCCACGTGCCCGAGATGATCGTGCTGATCGAGGAGCTGATCGCGAAGGGGCACGCGTACGCCGCCGAGGACGGCTCGGGCGACGTGTACTTCGACGTGCGGTCCTGGCCGCAGTACGGCGAGCTCACCCGCCAGCGGATCGACGACATGGAGGCGGCCGAGGACGCCGACCCGCGCGGCAAGCGCGACCCCCGCGACTTCGCGCTCTGGAAGGGGCAGAAGGTGGGGTCCGAGCCGGACACCGCGGCCTGGCCCAGCCCGTGGGGCAAGGGCCGGCCCGGCTGGCACATCGAGTGCTCCGCGATGGCCGGCAAGTACCTCGGGCCGGCGTTCGACATCCACGGCGGCGGGGTCGACCTGCGCTTCCCCCACCACGAGAACGAGCTCGCCCAGTCCCGGGCGGCGGGCCGGCCGTTCGCGACGTACTGGATGCACAACGCGTGGATCACCACCGCGGGCGAGAAGATGAGCAAGTCGCTCGGCAACTCGCTGACCATCCCGGCGGTGCTGCAGAAGTACCGCGGCATCGAGCTGCGCTACTACCTGGTGGCCGCGCACTACCGCAGCCACGTCGAGTTCAGCTTCGAGGCGCTCGACGAGGCGGCCGCGGGCTTCCGCCGGATCGAGAACTTCCTCGACCGCGCCGCCGACGTGCTCGGTGGGATCGGCGCCCACGGCATCGCCTGCGCCGACTTCGTCAACGCGATGGACGACGACCTCGGCACCCCCGCCGCGGTCGCGGCCATCCACGAGGTGGTGCGCGAGGGCAACAAGCTCCTCGGCTCGGGGGACTCGCCCGCGCTGCGCGGCAACGCGGCGTCGGTCGTCGCGATGCTCGACGTGCTCGGCCTGAACCCGGCCGACCCCGCCTGGCGCACCGGGACCGGCGGCCAGGAGGAGAAGCTCCTGGCGACCGTGGACGCGCTGGTCGCCGGGGTGCTCGCGGAGCGCTCGGAGGCCCGTGCCGCCAAGGACTTCGCGCGGGCCGACGCCCTGCGCGACCGACTGCACGCGGCGGGCGTCCAGCTCGAAGACACTCCCGACGGACCGAAGTGGAGCCTCTCCTAGTCATGGCTGGAAACTCGCAGCGCAAGGGCGCGATCAAGAAGACCGGCAAGGGCAACCCCACCGCCGGGTCCGGCGGCCGGGTCCGCCGCGGCCTGGAGGGCAAGGGCCCCACGCCGAAGGCCAAGGACCGGCCCTACCACCAGGCGTACAAGACCGCCAAGCGCGCCGAGAAGTCCGCGGCGCGCCGGCCCCAGCGCCGGACCGGCGGCGAGGCCGAGTGGGTCGCCGGGCGCAACTCCGTCGTCGAGGCGCTGCGCGCCGGAGTGCCGGTGACCGGGGTGTACGTCGCCGAGGGCGCCGAGCGCGACGGCCGGCTGCGCGAGGCGTTCGCGACCGCCGCCGAGCGGGGCCTGAACATCCAGGAGGTCGGCCGCGGCGAGCTGGACCGGATGACCGGCGGCGCGGTCCACCAGGGACTGGCGGCGCGGATCCCGCCGTACGAGTACGCCCACCCCGACGACCTGCTCGAGGCCGCCGCGGAGAGCGGCGCGCCGCCGCTCATCGTGGCGCTCGACTCGGTCACCGACCCGCGCAACCTGGGCGCCGTCGTGCGCAGCGCCGCGGGCTTCGGCGCGCACGGGGTGCTGATCCCCGAGCGCCGCTCGGCCGGGATGACCGCGTCGGCGTGGAAGACCAGTGCGGGCGCGGCCGCGCGGCTCCCGGTCGCTCGGACCGTGAACCTGGTCCGCCAGCTCAAGGCCTACCAGGAGGCCGGCTGCATGGTCGTCGGCCTGGCCGCCGACGGCGACGTCAGCCTGCCCGACCTCGACCTCGCCGACGGGCCGCTGGTGGTCGTGGTCGGCTCGGAGGGCAGCGGCCTCTCGCGCCTGGTCAGCGAGACCTGCGACCAGCTCGTGTCGATCCCGATGGCCAACCAGCTGGAGTCCCTCAACGCCGGCGTCGCCGCCTCGGTGGCGCTCTACGCCATCTCGGAGTCGCGTCGCTGAGCGTCGGGCGGATCCCGCGGGCCCTGGCGTACGCCGGGGCCTGGTTCGGCTGCGCTGCCGTGATCGCGCTGCTCCTGTTCCTCACCAGCAGTCGGTCCATCGTGCTGGCCAGCCACGACGCCGTGCTGCGCCCCACGTTCTCCGGCCACGTGGTGCTGCGCACCGGCCCGGTGATCCCCGACGTCCGGGTCGACGCCCCCGGCGTCCTCGGCGTCGACATCCGGCTCGGCAAGACCGACGCCACCTCCACCGACGAGCTGCTCCAGCGCTACGCCGCGATCGCCGGCCAGCCCGAGGGCCAGGTCGCGAAGGTGACCCACGCGGTGCGCGACATGGCGCTCAGCGCCGCGCTCCGCGGCGGGGTGCTGGGGCTGCCGCCGGTCGTGGGCTGGGTGCTGGTCGGTGCCGCCCGCCGCCACGAGCTCGCCACCCGCATGCACCTGCCACACCTGGTGCTGCTGGGCGTCGGCGTCGTGCTGGTCGGCCTGGCGCTGTGGCAGCCGTGGCTCGGTGACGACGACATCGAGGACGTGCACCGCGACTGGATCCCGCTGGCCGAGTTCCTCGGACCCGGCGTACCCCTGCCCGACGAGGCGGACGGCGTGGAGGTGAGCGGCGACGTCACCACCAAGCAGACCCGTCGGCTCATCGAGAGCGCGGTCGACACCTACAACACCAGCAAGTCGTTCTACGCGCAGGCCGCCGAGGACGCCGCGAGCCTCGGGCTGCGCAACCCCGGTGAGGGGGACACGGTGGTCGCGTTCGTCTCCGACCGGCACGACAACATCGGGATGGACCCGGTGGCCCGGGCGGTCGCCGACGCGGCCGGCGCCACCGGCGTCCTGGACGGGGGCGACGACACCTCCTCGGGCAACAGCTGGGAGGCGTTCTCCCTCGACTCGGTGACCGAGGCCTTCGACGGGATGGACAAGTGGGGCGTGGCCGGCAACCACGACCACGGCGACTTCGTGCAGACCTACCTCGCCGACCACGGCTGGACCATGCTCGACGGCGAGGTCGTCGAAGGCCCGGGCGGTACGACGATCCTCGGCGTGGCCGATCCTCGCTCGAGCGGCCTGGGCAACTGGCGCGACGAGACCGGCCTGACCTTCGACGAGGTCGAGCAGCGGCTCGCCGACGCCGCGTGCGACGCCGAGGAGCGGGTCGACACGATCCTGGTCCACGACGCCAACCTCGGCGACGAGGCGCTGGCCCGCGGCTGCGCCGACCTGGTGATCGGCGGCCACCTGCACGTGCGCCAGGGGCCCGATCGGATCATCGGCAGCAACGGCGAGGTTGGCTACAGCTACACGACCGGGACGGCCGGGGGCGCGGCGTACGCCTTCGCGCTCGGCAGCAAGCCCCGGCGCGCGGCCGACATCAGCCTGATCACCTACCACGGCGGCCGCCCGGTCGGCATCCAGTGGGTGACGCTGCAGACCGACGGCAGCTACGAGACCGGCAACTACGTGCCGCTGCACCTGCCCGAGGACCCGCCGGAGGTGGTCGAGGAGACCGAGCAGCCGAGCCGCGCGGCCCGCTGATCGGCCCGCGGTCGAGACCACCGCAGAGAACCTGACGTGGCCTGCGTCACCTCCGGGGACATGTGTCGTTGACGAACTGATACGTGTTCTAGAAATGGTGGAGGGCCTGTGCTTTCGTATCCCCGCGCAGCCGTGCCTGCCGTCGGCGTGCTCCTCGCGCTGGCGCTCGCGGCCTGCGGCTCCCAGCTCGACCCCGACACCGTGGCCCAGGTCAACGGGACGGCCGTCGGGGCGAACGGCCAGGTGGTGACCGGCGACGGCACCGTTGCCGGTCCCGGCGGGTCGGTGCCGGAAGCCTCCGGCGACACCGGCGGCTCGACCACGACCGGCTCCGGGTCGACGACCACGACCGGCTCCGGGGGAGGCGACGCCGCGAAGGGCACCGGTGACAACGCCGCGACCGGTGACACGAAGGCCGGCAGCTGCGAGGGCTTCAAGAACCAGACCGGGATCACGAACGACACCATCACCATCGGCAACTCTTCCGACGTCTCGGGTCCGGTGCCCGGGCTGTTCGAGGCGAGCCAGGACGCGGTGCGGGCCTACGTCGCCTACTACAACGCGACCAGCTCCCTGTGCGACCACAAGCTCCAGCTCAAGACCTACGACAGCCGCACCGACGCGTCGGCGGACCAGCAGGCCTACACCAAGGCGTGCGACGAGGTCTTCGCGATGGTCGGCTCGATGTCGGCGTTCGACTCCGGCGGCGCCGCGACCGCGCAGTCCTGCGGGCTCCCGGACCTCCGGTCGGCGTCGGTCACCTTCGACCGCCAGGACTGCACCACCTGCTACGGCGCGCAGTCCACGGTCGCGACCGAGTTCCAGAACGCGGTCCCCGACTTCGTCAAGAAGAACCACCCGGACGCCGCCGCGCACGCCGCGATGCTCTACATCAACGCCGGCGCCGCCTCCGAGAACGCCAAGACCCAGGCCGCCGCGATGGACAAGCGCGGCATGAACTTCGACTACGTCCAGGGCATCGACATCTCGGAGTTCAACTACGCGCCCTACGTCCAGCAGATGAAGGACAAGGGCATCGAGTACGTCCAGATGATCGGCGCGTCCTCGCAGTTCGTGCGGCTGGCCGACGCCATGCAGCAGCAGGGCTTCAAGCCCGAGGTGTTCATGCTCGACCCGACTGCGTACACCTCGGAGTTCGTGCAGAACGGTGGTGACGCGGTCGAGGGCACCACGCTGTTCATCAACTTCACGCCGTTCGAGGAGGCCGCCAGCAACAAGGAGCTCCAGCTGTACCTGAGCTGGCTCCAGCAGGTGAAGCCCGGCGCCGAGCCGAGCTTCTTCGGGCTGTTCTCCTGGTCCGCGGCCAGGCTCTTCGTCGAGCAGGCGACCGCCCTCGGCGGCAAGCTCAGCCGCCCGTCGCTGCTCGACAGCATCGCCAAGGTCGACAACTGGACCGCCAACGGCCTGCACTCACCCCAGCACGTCGGCCCCCGCCACACCGGCGAGTGCTGGCGCTTCATCCAGCTGCAGAAGGGCAAGTGGGTGCCGATCGGCGGCACCCGCTACCAGTGCAGCGGCACGACCAGCAGCTGACATGTCCAACGAGCCGGTGTGTCGCACGTCACCTCGCGCCGGCTGGGTCGTTGATCTGTCCGCCGTGCTCTGGTTCCTGGGAGGGAAACGATGCGTAGCCCGCTGACGCTGCTCGCCGTCGGGGCCCTCTGCGTCGCCCTCGCGGCCTGTGGCTCCCAGCTCGACCCGGACACGGTCGCGCAGGTGAACGGCACGACCGCCGGAGGGGTCGCCGGCACCGTCGACGACGGGACCACCGGCGCGGGCGACGCCCCCGGGTCGGTCACCGGCGACGGCGGCACCGGGAGCGACTCCGGCTCGACGACCGGCGGCACCACCGACACCGCCGGGGGCGGCAGCAGCCAGCAGGGGACCGGCGACAACTCGGCCACCGGCAGCGCCGAGGCGGGCAGCTGCCAGGGGTTCAAGAACCAGACGGGCATCACCGACGACACGATCACGATCGCGAACGCGTCGGACATCTCCGGGCCGGTGCCCGGCATCTTCGAGTCGGCCCAGCAGGCCACCCGCGCGTACGCGGCGTACTTCAACTCGAGCAACGACATCTGCGGGCGCAAGCTCCAGGTCGAGCTCCTCGACAGCCGCGCCGACGCGGGCGCCGACCAGCAGGCCTACACGAGGGCGTGCGACGAGGCCTTCGCCGCGGTCGGGTCGATGTCGGCCTTCGACTCCGGTGGCGCCTCGGCCGCCCAGTCCTGCGGGCTCCCCGACATCCGCTCGACGACCGTGACCCCCGACCGCCGCGACTGCTCGACCTGCTTCGCCGCCCAGGCGGTCGACCCCGGGCTCGTCCCGAGCGCGATGCCGCGCTACTTCCTCTCCCACTACCGCGACGCCACCCAGCACGCCGCCCTGCTCTACATCAACGCCGGCGCCGCGCCGGTCAACGCCGGGGCGTTCCGGGCCGCCTGGGACAAGGCCGGCTGGAAGGTCGACTACTTCCAGGGCATCGACGTCTCGGAGTTCAACTACTCGCCCTACGTCCAGCAGATGAAGGACAAGGGCATCCGGCTGGTCGTGTACGTCGGCCCGTACCAGAACACCGAGAAGCTGCTGGACGCGATGAAGCAGCAGAGCATGGACCCGGACGTGTACCTCCAGGACTCCACGATCTACGACCAGCGGTTCGTCGAGGAGGCCGGCGACAACGGCAACGGCGTCTTCGCGTACTCCACCACCGGGATGTTCGACGACGTCAGCATCCAGGAGATGCAGCTCTACCGCTCCTGGCTCGACCAGGTGAAGCCCGGCGCGGTGCCGAACTTCTACGGCCTGTACGCCTGGTCGGCGGCCCGCCTGTTCGTCGAGCAGGCCGTCGCCCTCGGCGGCAAGCTCACCCGCGCGTCACTGGTCCAGTCGGTGAGCCGGGTCAAGGACTGGACCGGCAACGGCCTGCACGCGCCCCAGCAGGTCGGCTCCAAGACGACGGCCAACTGCCAGTCCATCCTCCAGCTCAACGACGGCACGTGGCGCAATATCTCGCCCGGTCACTACATGTGCGCGCCGCTCATCGACAGCGGAACAGGGAACTAGACATGTCCTCGATCCTGTCCTTCACGATCCTCGGCCTGTTCACCGGCGCGGCGTACGCGATCGCGGCGAGCGGCCTGGTGCTGACCTACACGACCACGCGGGTCTTCAACATCGCCCACGGCGCGTTCGGCATGGTCCTGGCCTTCACGTTCTGGGACTTCAGCCAGCGCCAGGGCATGCCGACCTGGCTCGCGCTGACCCTCGTGCTCGGCGTGGTCGCCCCGGGCATCGGGTGGTTCGTGCAGCGCTTCGTGACCCGCGGCCTCGGCGAGGGTCCGGTGAGCGTCTCGCTCGTGGTCACGGTCGGGCTGTTCGTGGGCCTGATCGGGGTGGCGCAGTACATCTGGCCGCCGGCCCCGCGCACGGTGTCACCGTTCCTGCCCGACGAGGGCCTCCAGATCGGCAGCACCTACGTCACCGCCCACCAGATCATCACGATCGCGCTGTCGGTGCTGGTCGCGGCCGCGCTCTACGTGCTGCTCAACCGGACCCGCATCGGCACCGCGATGCGCGCCTCCGTCGACAACCCCACGCTGCTGCAGCTCTTCGGCGGCAAACCGGACCTGGTCGCGTCGCTGTCCTGGGCGATCGGGATCTCCCTCGCCGCGCTCGCCGGCATCCTGCTCACCCCGGTCATCGGGCTGTCCTACTACGACCTGACGCTGTTGGTGATCAACGCGTACGCCGCGGCCATGCTGGGCCGGCTCAAGAGCCTGCCGCTCACGTTCGTCGGGGCGATGGGCCTCGGGATCCTGCAGTCCTTCGCGGTCGCGTACCTGCCCTCCGAGGGCAGCCTGGCCGGGCTGCGCGCGGTCGTGCCGGCGCTGTTCCTGTTCGTGGTCATCGTCGCGATGCCCCAGGCCCAGCTGCGGATCGGTCAGGTCAAGGGCATCGTGTCCGCGCCGCTGCCGACGTTCACCAAGTCGCTGAGCTGGGGCGCGGTGCTGCTGGTCCTGGTCGCGCTGCTCACGGTCACCATGGGCGACGCCGACCTGCTGCTGGTCGGCACCGCCGCGACGTACGCGATGGTGATGCTCTCGCTGGTCCTGCTCACCGGGTACGGCGGGCACGTCTCGCTGGCGCAGTTCACGTTCGCCGGCGTCGGTGCGCTGGCCTACGCCAAGCTCGACGAGCCCAACCTGTTCGGGCTGTTCGCCGCGGCCGCCATCGCGGCCGGGGTGGGTGCCCTGGTCGCGCTGCCGGTGCTGCGGCTGACCGGCCTCTACCTCGCGCTCTCGACGCTGGCGTTCGGCGTGCTGATGGACAAGATGGTCTTCCAGGCGGACTTCGCCTTCGGCTACAACGGCACCCTGAAGGCCGGGCGGCTCTCCGTGCTCGGCCGGGAGTTCTCCTCCACCGGGGGCTACGTCCTGGTGATGACGGTGTTCTTCGTGCTGATGGCGCTCGCGCTGCTGCTGCTGCGCGGCGGCGTGCTCGGCCGGCTGCTGATCGCGATGCGCGACAGCCCGGCCGCGTGCGGCACGCTCGGCCTCGACATGCGGTGGTTCCGGGTCGCGCTGTTCGGCCTGTCCGCCGGGATGGCGGGCCTGGCCGGCGGGCTCTTCGCGGGGCTGCGCGGCACCATCGGGGCCGCAGACTTCCAGCTGTTCAACAGCCTGCCGCTGCTGCTGCTCGCCGTCGTCTGCGGCGTCACCTCGGTGACCGGTGCCGCGCTCGGCGGCGTCGGCCTGATGCTGCTGCCGGTGCTGCAGAGCTCGCGGCCCGAGCTGGCGGGCCTGGTGTTCGCCATCCTCGGCTTCGGCGCGGTCGCGCTCGGTCGCGACCCGAACGGCCTCGCCAACCTGGTCTTCGGGCTCGGGCGGCGCCTGGAGAGCCGGTTCGGCGACCGGGTTCGCTCCGTGGTGCCCCTGCTGCCGCTGCCCGGCTCGCGGATCGAGGAAGACAGCGCGACCGCCGTACCCCTCGCCGGCTCGATGCTGATCGTGCCCGAGGGCGAGAGCCCCGACCCCGATACGGCCGAGTCGGGGCCCGACCAACCACCCGACCAACCCCCTGGCCACCGCGCAGCCGCCACGAGCACCAAGGAGGTGCCCGCCCATGTCCGCTGAGAGGCCACTCCTGGAGGTCGAGGACGTCGTCGTCCAGTTCGGCGGCGTGACGGCCGTCGACCACGCCGGCTTCGCCGCCCACAGCGGCCGGATCACCGGCCTGATCGGCCCCAACGGC
Organism: Nocardioides sp.; assembly: GCF_030019515.1. Classification (GTDB taxonomy): domain Bacteria; phylum Actinomycetota; class Actinomycetes; order Propionibacteriales; family Nocardioidaceae; genus Nocardioides. Next base: position 128,364 of record NZ_JASEEQ010000009.1, read on the forward strand.
GCGGGCAAGACCACGTGCTTCAACGTGATCACCGGCCTGCAGCGGCCCAACCAGGGCTCGGTGCGCTTCGACGGCCGCTCGATCACCCGGCTGCCGGTCCACCGGCGATCGCGGCGCGGGATGGGCCGCACGTTCCAGCGACTGGAGGCGTTCGGGTCGCTCACCGTGCGCGACAACGTCCGGGTCGCCCGCGACATCCAGCGCGGGATCACCGGGCTGGTCCGGCCGGCGTCAGCCGACGTCGACCACCTCCTCGAGCGGGTCGGCATCGCGGCGTACGCCGGCGAGCGCGCCGACTCCATCCCCACGGGCGTCGCCCGCCTCCTGGAGCTCGCGCGCTGCCTGGCCGCCGACCCCAAGCTGCTGCTGCTCGACGAGCCCTCGTCGGGGCTCGACGAGTCCGAGACCGACGCGTTCGGGGAGCTCCTCGCCGAGCTCGCGCACGAGGGCCGCGCCGTCCTCATGGTCGAGCACGACATGGACCTGGTGATGTCGGTCTGCGACGACATCCACGTGCTCGACTTCGGCCGGGTGATCGCCTCCGGGCCGCCCGCCGAGGTCCGCGCCGACCCCGCCGTCCAGCAGGCCTACCTCGGCTACTCCGACGGGTCGGCCGAGGACCACACCCAGGTCGACCTCCCGGCTGTCGAGCTGACCCAGGAGATCCGTCTGGAAGGAGCCAGGACATGAGCGTGCCGATCCTCGAGGTCGTCGACCTCCACGCGGCGTACGGCCGGATCGAGGTGCTGCGCGGCGTCGACCTGCGGGTCCCCAAGGGCGCCGTGATGGCGCTGCTGGGCCCCAACGGCGGCGGCAAGAGCACCCTGGTCAAGGTGATCAGCGGGCTGAAGTCGGCCACGTCCGGCGACATCCACCTCGGCGGCGTGCACGTGTCCGGCGCCGCACCGGAGGAGCTGGCCCGGCTCGGGCTGTGCACCGTCCCCGAGGGCCGCTCGGTGTTCCCCAACCTGAGCGTCGAGGAGAACCTCACCCTGATGTCGTACGCCGGGGTGTCCGCCGACGCGGTCCTCGACACGGCGTACACCTACTTCCCCCGGCTGCACCAGCGCCGCCACCAGCTCGCGGGCACCATGTCGGGCGGCGAGCAGCAGATGCTCGCGATGTCGCGGGCGCTGGCCTCCGACCCGGCGCTGCTGCTGCTCGACGAGCTCTCGATGGGCCTGGCGCCGCTGATCGTCGACGAGCTCTACGACACCGTGGCCCAGATCTCGGCCAGCGGCGTCTCCATCCTCTGCATCGAGCAGTTCGCCCGCACCGCCCTGCGGGTCTCCGACTACGCGGCGGTGATGACCGGCGGCCGGATCGTGGCCACCGGCGAGCCCGCCGAGGTCCTCGCCACCATGTCCGACGTCATCCTCGGAGGTGCCGCATGAACCCGACCAGTCGCTCCTGGAAGCGCCTCGTCGTCCCGATCTCGGCCGCAGCACTCGCCGGTGTCGTTCTGCCGATGTCGGCGAGTGCTCCCGCGGCCGGCCAGGACGACACCGCCAAGCCGGCGTTCAGCGGCTACAGCTCGTCGGCCTGGGCCGCGCCGGTGCGGATCGAGATCTACGAGCCGACGATCCCCATCCCCGCCGACCCGCAGCTCGAGTTCGAGATGGGCTACTCCAAGGTGGAGGCCGACTCCGGCAGCTCGCTCGGTCGGGCCAGCTGGCTGTGGCCCGGTGACTCGATCGGCGAGGGCGCGAAGACCGTCATCGAGAACCTCGGTCTGCCCGAGCAGCTCTCGGGCCCGCTGGCCGCCCAGGGCTATCCGGTCCAGGTGAACGCCTCGCAGCCCTCCGGTGAGGCCAAGGCCTCCGACGAGCCGTTCCCCGGCACGGTGATGCGCACCAGCGCCGGCGAGCGGACCACGATCGCGCAGGTCGGGTTCTCGCCCGACAACGAGGTCCGCGACGGGTCCGAGGACGATGGTGGCGACGGCGGCGGTGCGCCCGGCCTGCCCGGCATCCCCGGCCTGCCACCGATCCCGGGCCTGCCGGGCTCCGGCGGCGGCGACCTCCTCCAGCAGTTCGGCCAGGCGATCACCGGGTCGACCGGGCTCACCACCGCGGCCGGCGACCCCGCCGACGACCCGCAGGGCGATCCGCCCAGCGGCTCCGGCGCGCCCGGTCTGCCGCCGCAGGTGGCCGCGCTCGTGGACTTCGAGGGCTACGCCTCGACCAGCAAGAACGTCGTGACCGAGTCGAAGGTCGTGACCACGTCCCGCTCGGCGCTGGGTGACGTCTACCTGCTCGGCGGCACCGTCCAGCTCAACGGCGTCGTGGTCACCAGCACCAGCTCGAGCGACGGCGCGAAGGGCAGCTCCGGCGGCAAGGCGTCGCTGGGCGGCATCACGATCGCCGGCCAGGAGTTCTCCTTCGGGCCCGGCGGGGCCGAGGGGGCCGGCCAGCACACCGACGTCCCCGCGCTGCCCGACCAGGCCACCGCGGCGCTCGACCAGCTCGGCATCAAGCTCACGCTGCCGAAGCCCGGCCTGGAGAAGCAGGGCGACCAGGCCAGCAGCACCATGGCCGGACTGGTGGTCGAGATCGACACCGCCAAGCTGCGCGGGCAGCTCGACGCGCTTCCGATCGACGACCTCGTCAACGCCTTCCCCAACGACCCGCCCGACCTGAAGAAGGCCCTGCAGACGCTGGTCGGCCTGTCGCCGCGGATCGTGGTGACGCTCGGCAACGCGGCCACCGAGGTCGACACCGTGCAGGGCATCGACCTGCCGGGCGGCGACCTCCCCGACAACGACCCGGCCGGGTCCGGGGACGCCAGCGGCCCCAGCGCGGCCGGTGGCCCCGCGGCCGCCGGGGGCGCCCCGTCGGCGGTCGAGCCCGGCCCGGCCGGCGGTTCTCCGTCCGCGGCCGGTGACCTCGGGGACGCCGAGCTCGCCGGCTCGGGGCTGCCGCCGCTCTACTCGATCCCCGGCGCCATCCTCGTCGCGAGCATCGCCCTGGCCGCCGTCGGCGGCACCTGGCTCCGCAAGATCGGCGCGATCGCGCTCGGCGGCGCCGGCTCCTGCACGCACGGCCTCGACAGCGGCCTGCCCGACCTCCGAAAGGCCTGACCCATGACGACGATCAACCCTGGGATGAACCCCGGCATGAACCCCGGCATGAACCCCGGCATGAACCCCGGCACCACGGCCCCGGAGCGGTCCGCGCCCGCTGCGCCCGCGCAGCGCCTCTCGATCGGCCTGCCGCGCGCCGGCGGCCGCACCGGCTCCGGCGCCGCGCCGCTCAAGGACAACCACTACCAGCTGCTCCAGCTGATCCTGTTCTGGGCGGGCGCGATCCTGCTGCCGCTCGGCCTGGTGGTGATCGTCCTCGGCTGGTACGGCGCCGCGCACACGCCGTACCAGTACGACCAGCTCTCCTACGTCGTGTCCGGCGGCCTGCTCGGCCTCGGCCTGACGTTCACCGGCGGGTTCCTCTACTTCGGCGCCTGGCTGGCGCGGATCGCGGCGGACGGCAAGGAGTCCTCCCGGCGGCTCGCCGACACCCTGCTCGTCCTCGCCGACGTGACCTCGCGCTCGGCGAACCAGCGCGACGACGGGGTGGACGTCTCCGCGCTGCCGGTGACCGCCGGCGACGGCACCACCGTGCACCGTCGGGACTGCGCGCTGATCGCGCACCGCTCCGACCTGCACCCGGTCGGGGCCGGCAACGGGCACCTGACCCCCTGCCGGGTCTGCCACCCCTGACCGTCCCGCGCCGACTCGGCGCATCTTGCCCGCCTGGGAGTGCCGACTCGGCGCATCTTGCCCGCCTGGGAGTGCCGACTCGGCGCATCTTGCCCGCCTGGGAGTGCCGACTCGGCGCATCTTGCCCGCCTGGGAGTGCCGACTCGGCGCATCTTGCCCGCCTCATCCACAGCGGTGGGCGATGGCGGGGGCAGGACGCGCCGACTCGAGGGCTGCGCGTGGGCAAGACGCGCCGACTCGGGGGTCGTGCGTGGGCAAGACGCGCCGACTCGGGGGTCGTGCGTGGGCAGGACGCGCCGACTCGGCGTCCCTGGGTGGGCAGGACGCGCCGACTCGGCGTCCCTGGGTGGGCAAGATGCGCCGACTCAGTCCTCGGCGGCGACCTTCTCCTCGGGCTTTGCGAGCAGGTAGTTGTCGATGTAGTGGCGCGCGCTCTCGAAGATGTCGATGGCGTGGCCGGCGTTCTCCGAGAGGTACCACCGGTGCACGAGCATCTCGTGGAAGATCTCGGCCGGCTCGAGCTTGCCGCGTGCCGTGGCCGGCACCATGGCCATGATCGGCTCGTAGACCTGGGTCAGCCACTTGTTCGCGACCAGGCTGCGGTCCTCGCGGCCCAGGTCGAAGTGCGCGGTGAACGAGGCGATGTCGTTGAGCATTCGCCGGGCCTGGGCGTCCTCGACGTCGAGGCCGGTGAGGGCCTGGAGCTCGCGGGTGTGGTGCCCGAGCTCGACGACCTTCGGCTGGATCCGGATCCGCTCGCCGTGCCAGTCGGTCACGATGTCGAGCTCGTCGACGTCGAAGCCGAGGTCGTTGAGCCGCTCCACCCGCCGCTCGATGCGCCACAGCTCCCCGGTCGAGAACTCCTCGGGACGGGTCAGCTCGTCCCACAGCGCGTGGTAGCGCTCGGCCAGCAGCTCCACGATCGCGTGCGCCTGGACCTCGTGGTCGAGTGACTTGCTGGCCTGCAGGTCGAGCAGCTCCGCGAACACGTTCTCCACGGCCACGGTGACGTCGTACTCCCGGAGGTTGTCCGACAGCGAGGGCTTGAGCTCCCCGGTCTCGGCGTCGACGAGGTACGCCGCGAATCCGCCCGCGTCGCGCCGGAAGAGCACGTTCGACAGCGACACGTCGCCCCAGTAGAAGTCCGCCAGGTGCAGCCGGACGAGGAGCACCACCATCGCGTCGATCAGCTCGGGGAGGTTGGCCGCGGTGAGGCCGTGGGAGAACAGGCTGCGGTAGGGCAGCGAGAACTGCAGGTGCTCGGTGAGCAGCGCGGCCGGCAGCTCCTCGCCGTCGTCGTCGACGCGCCCGGTCACGACGCCCTGGGGCGTCACCGCGGGCAGCCCGAGACGCTGCAGGTCGCGCAGCAGCCGGTACTCCCGGAACGCGATCTCCTCCACGGTCTCCTTGACCGCGTAGGTGCTCTCCTCCACCCGCACGATCCGCACGACGTGCCGCGACAGGCCGCGGGGGAGCGGCACCACGTGCTCGACCCAGTCCTCGAGCGGGGTCGCCCACGGCAGCCGGAGCAGGGCGGGGACCGGCCGGTTCGCGACGATGCGGAGCGCCATGCCCGCATTATCCGTCCCGACGGAGGTAGAACGTGTTCTAAGTATGGTGATAGCGTCCGCGCCGTGCAGCTCACCGACGGCGACCGGATCCGCGGCCTGCTCGCGAGCTACTGCCGGCTCGTCGACGCCGCCGACTTCGCCGGCGTGGGTGCGCTGATGACCGACGCCGTGCTGCGCGCCGAGGACGGCACGGCGCTCGCCACCGGGGCGGCCGAGGTCGAGCGGCTCTACGCCGGACTGGTGCGGCTGCACGAGGACGGCACGCCGGGGACCCAGCACGTCGTCGCCAACACCGCCTTCGTCGAGGTCGCGACCGCGGACGGCTCCGTGGTCGCGACCTCGACGTACCTGGTCTTCCAGGCGGTCGCCGCGGTGCCGCTGCAGCCGATCATCACGGGCACGTACGTCGACACCTTCGCCCCGGACGGGTCCGGTGGCTGGCGGTTCGCCGAGCGCCGGTTCGGCGTCGGGCGCTCGGGCGTCCTGGAGCACCACCTCACGATCGCGCTCTGACCCCCGCTGACCCCCCGCTGACCCCCGTTGACCCTGCATCGAAAGGCCCTCCATGAACCAGCCCGGCAGTCGTGTCGTCGTCGTCACCGGTGCCGCGTCCGGCATCGGGCACGCCACGGCGGCGCTGTTCCGCGACCTCGGCGACACGGTCTACGGGCTGGACATCCGGCCGACCGTGCCCGACGGCGTCGCCTACGTCGAGTGCAACGTCGGCGACCGCGCCTCGGTGCTCGCCGCCGTCGAGACCTGTGCCGCCGCCGGCCGGATCGACGTGCTGGCCAACGTCGCCGGGATCGTGCAGTTCGGCCGGATCGAGACCGTCACCGAGGAGGAGTGGGACCGGGTCCACGCGGTCGACCTCAAGGGCCCGTTCCTGCTGATCCAGGCCGCGCTCCCGCACCTGCGCGCGTGCGGCGGCAACGTCGTCAACGTCTCGTCGGTCGCGGGCCACAAGGCCCAGCCCTACGCCACGGCGTACGCCGCCGCCAAGGGCGGACTCACCCAGCTCACCCGGGCGCTGGCCCTCGAGCTGGCGCCCGAGGGGATCCGGGTCAACGCGATCTGCCCCGGCACCGTGGACACCCCGATCGTCGAGCAGGTGTTCCACAAGCTCACCGACGACCTCGACACCCGGGTCGCCGACCGGCTGATGATGATGCTGCCCGGCGGCGCGATCCGGCCCGACGAGATCGGCTCCGCGATCGTCTACCTCGCCTCGCCGCAGGCCCGGATGATCACCGGCGAGATCATGGCCTTCGACGGCGGGATGAGCTGAGTGGCCGCCGTCGGGTCGGGCCCCTGAGGACGCGCCAGGGCGCGTCGCCAGGCGCCCGCCCCGTACGATGTGTCGCCGCGCCGGTGTAGCTCAGTTGGTAGAGCGCCTCACTTGTAATGAGGATGTCGCGGGTTCGACTCCTGTCACCGGCTCCACAAACGCGCCGCGTCAGTCGCGCAGCATCTCCCGCATCTGCTCCACCTCGGCCTGCTGGGTGGTGACGATGTCCTCCGCGAGCGCGACCGCGGGTGGGTACTCGCCCTCGACGATCTCGTGCCGGGCCATCGAGATGGCGCCCTGGTGGTGGGTGATTATCAGCCGCAGCCAGTGCTGCTCGAAGTCGCCGGGCCAGCTGCCGGCCAGCCGGTCGAGATCGCTGTCGCCGAGCGCCCACGGTCCCATCCGGGTGCGCATCAGGCCGCGCATCGTGCCGGCCGTCGATCGCCGCATCATGGTGCCGTCGTCCATCATCCGGTCCGGCCCGTACGACGCCTCCTCGTCCCACGAGGTCAGCCACCCCTGCATCCGGTCGACCTCGGCGCTCTGCGCCACGGTGATCCGGTCGGTGAGCTCGGCGAACGCCGGTGGGAGCGCGTGCGCGGTGGCCATGGCGACCATGCGCAGGCCCTGCTGGTGGTGGGGCACCATCTCGGCGGCGAACGCCACGTCCGCCCCGTTGTGCGCCGGCTCGGTCGCGTCGCGTGCCGCAGGCCCGGTCTTGCTGCCGCACCCGGCCAGGGTGAGGCCCGCGAGGGCCACGAGCACGCACACAGCTCCGCGCAGGGCACGGTGTCGACGGGCCGCCATGCTCCGACGCTAGGTCCGATACCGCTCGGTAACCCGGGGCGAAGGTCCCGACCCGGGGGACCGCCGACCCCCGCCACTAGCATCGCCGACATGGCCCGGAACCTGCTCTTCCTCGCCGGACTCGCGCGCTCGGGCACGACGGCGCTGCTGCAGGTGATGAACGCGCACCCCGAGGTCGCGGTCGGCATGGAGCGCTACAAGCGGCTCTGGAGCAGTGGCGTCGACCGGCTCACCGCCGACCTGTTCGAGGCCGATCGCTTCTTCGACTTCTCCGACGGGCTGACCAACCAGGACCCGCAGGAGGCGGCCCGGTGGGGCGTCGACTACGCCGCCCTGCGGGCCAAGTGGGCGGATGCGACGTACGTCGGCGACAAGATGACCACGATCCGCTTCGACCGGCTGCACGAGATGCACCCGGACGCCCGCTTCGTGTTCATCGTGCGCGACATCGACCAGGTCGCGCACTCCTGGGAGCGGCGCGCCCGCGACGCCGCCGACGTCGGCTGGCCCGAGCGCGCCGACGCACAGGCGTCCGTGGAGCGCTGGAACCTCGCGCTCAAGCGGATCCGCCGGGCGGTGCGCCAGCACCCCGACCGCGCCGTCGTCGTCGAGTACGCCCGGTTCTTCGGCGACCCGGAGGCCGCCGGCCTGCACGCCGTCCTGGACTTCCTGGGCCTCGCCCACGAGCCCTCCGTCGCGGCGGCGTTCGAGACGACGCATCGCGAGTACGTCGACAGCGTGGCCGGTCGCGAGCGCACCCTGTCCCCCGAGCTCCGCGGCTTCGTCGACGGCCTCGCCGACCGCCGGCTGTGGCGGGCGGTCACCCGGCAGGCGGTGTGAGCGGACTGCGCCGGTCGATCGGGGGCGCACGACCTCACCGGAGCCGGCGTACCTCGAACCGGTCCGGCGGGTGCGCGATCGCCTCCTGGGCGGCGACCAGCTGGATCTCCCGGGTGCCGGCGGCGAGGGTCGCCTCGAGGATCGCGAACACCGACGTGGTGGTCCGGACCAGCGCGGTCGGCGCCGACCCGGTGCTGTGCAGGTGCGCGAGGTACAGCGCGGCGGTCACGTCGCCGCACCCGTTGGGGAGGATCGGCAGCAGTGGGGTCTGGACCGCCCAGGCGCCCTGGTCGGACACCGCGACCACGTCGATGCTGCCCTCGGGCACCTCGCCGTGCACGACGCTGGTCACCAGCACGTCGCGCGGGCCACGAGCGCGCAGCTCGTCGACGGCCGCCACGATCTCGGCCAGGGTCCGCGTCTCCCGGCCGGTCAGGAAGTCCAGCTCGAAGTGGTTGGGCGTGAGGATGTCCGCGTGCGGCACCACGGTGTCGCGCAGGAACTCCGGGATCCCCGGCCGCACGAACATCCCGCGTCCGACGTCGCCCATCACCGGGTCGCAGCAGTACACCGCGGCCGGGTTCAGCTCCTTGACCCGGGCGACCGCGTCCAGGATCACGGCGCCGACCGCCGGGTCGCCCTGGTAGCCGGACAGCACCGCGTCGACGCCCGCCAGCGCGCCGCGCTCGTCGATGCCCGCGATCACGTCGCGGACGTCCTCGGGGTCGAGCATCGGCCCGCGCCACGCGCCGTACCCCGTGTGGTTGGAGAAGTGCACGGTGAGCACCGGCCAGACCTCGTGGCCCAGCCGCTGCAGCGGGAACACCGCCGCCGAGTTGCCGACGTGGCCGTAGGCCACCGAGGACTGGATGGACAGGATCTGCACCTGTGCAGTCTCTCGTACGGCGTGAGCTGCCGGCTGGTGTGTGGGACCAGGTGGACGGTCGCCGGCGGGCCACCGACCGGCTGGCTGCCTCCGCTCCGCGACTGCTCCGGTCTCGAGACGCCGGTCGCGACCTCCTCCGTCGGTCGCGCGGCTCCTCGACCTCCTCGCAGACACAGGGTCTGCGGTCTCTTGCGAGCTCGCTCGCAAAAGACGGCAGCCCCTGGCTCGGAAAACTAGAACGCGTTACAGTGTGGTCGCGCACACATTCCCGCGGTATGCCGCCCTGCCCAGCGAGGTAAAGCACATGGCCAAGACGCCGTACAGAGGAGAGGCCGACTACGTCGTGGTCGGCTCCGGCAGCTCGGGCGCGGCGATCGCCGGCCGGCTGGCCCAGTCCGGCGCGAGCGTGATCGTGCTCGAGGCCGGCAAGAGTGACGACCAGTACCTGGTGAGGAAGCCCGGGATGATCGGCCCGATGCACTCGGTCCCCGAGATCAAGAAGCGGGTCGACTGGGGCTACTACTCCACGCCGCAGAAGCACCTCCTGGACCGCAGGATGCCGGTCCCGCGCGGCAAGGTGGTCGGCGGCTCGAGCTCGATCAACGGCATGGTCTACGTGCGCGGCAACCGCGCCAACTACGACTCCTGGGCCGCGGGGGGCTGCACCGGCTGGTCGGCCGACGAGGTGAACGCGGCGTACCGGCGCATGGAGGACTTCGAGGACGGCGCCAACGACTACCGCGGTGCCGGCGGGCCGATCAAGGTCACTCGCAACGCGGCCCCGCAGGAGGGCTCCCTGCAGTTCATCCAGGCGACCTCGGACGTGGTGGGCGTGAAGGTCCTCGACGACTACAACGCCGAGTCGCAGGAGGGCGTCAGCCGGATGCAGCAGAACGCTGCCGGCGGTCTGCGCTACAGCGCCTCGCGCGGCTACCTCCACCACCTCGATGTCCCGACCCTGCAGCTGCAGACCGAGGTCCTGGTCACCAAGATCGTCATCGAGAACGGCCGCGCCACGGCCGTCGAGGTGACCGACCTGGGCAAGGGCGGCGGCACCCGGCGTACCGTGCGGGCCGGCAAGGAGGTCATCCTCTCGGCCGGCTTCGTCGGCTCCGCGCAGATCCTGATGCTCTCCGGCATCGGCCACGCCCAGCACCTGCGCGACCACGGCATCGAGGTGGTCGCGGACCTGCCGGTGGGCGACAACCTGCACGACCACATGTTCCACGCGCTCACCTTCCACGTGACCTCCTCGAAGATGCGCGGCAACGCCTTCTTCTTCGGCAAGGGCGTGCTCAAGGAGGCGCTCCGCCCGGGGAAGACGTTCATGGCCAACTCGGTCTTCGAGGCGGTCGCGTTCCTGCGTACGTCGCAGGCGACCGACGTGCCCGACCTGCAGCTGCACCTGCTGCCCTGGTCCTACGTCTCACCGAACCAGGACGAGCCGATCCGCCACGAGGTCGACCCGCGTACGTCGATCACGCTGCTCTCCACGCTGATCTACCCACGCAGCAGGGGCACGCTGCGGCTGGCGTCCGGCGACCCGACCGCGACGCCGCTCATCGACTTCCAGTACCTCGCCGACCCCGGCGACCTGGAGGTGCTCGCCGAGGGCTCCGAGATGGTCCGCGAGATCATGGGTGGCGCGGCGTTCGGCGGCGCCGTCAAGGAGGAGATCCACCCCGGGGCCGGCCTCAAGGGCCAGGAGCTGCGCGACGCGATCCTCAACCGGGCGACCTCGGTCTACCACGGCGTCGGCACCTGCCGGATGGGCACCGACGAGCTGTCGGTCGTGACCCCGGACCTCAAGGTCCGCGGCGTCGAGGGCCTCCGGGTCTGCGACGCCTCGATCATGCCGTCGATCACCGGCGGCAACACCAACGCGCCCGCGATCATGATCGGTGAGCGCGGCGCCGACCTTGTTCTCGGCACCGTGCCCGGGAGGCCGTGAGACATGACCCTGCAGCGACCGGCGTCGATCACCGACGCGTTCCTGGACCGGCTCGTCGCCCGGGTCCCCTCGACCAGCGGCGGCACCTGGAAGCTCACCGAGGTCTACACCGGCGACGTGCTCGTGGAGCTGCCCCAGTCGACCCCGGCCGACATCGAGGCGGCGTTCGCGACCGCTCGAGCCGCTCAGCGCGAGTGGGCCGCCCGGCCGCTCAAGGAGCGGCTCGAGGTCTTCAAGCGCGCGCACGCGCTGTTCCTCGACAACGCGCACACCACGACCGACCTGATCCAGGTCGAGAGCGGCAAGAACCGGCGGATGGCGATCGAGGAGACCTGCGACCCGGTGATGGTGATGAGCCACTACCTCAAGCGGGCGCCGCACCTGCTCAAGCCGGTCAAGCGCGGCGGCCCGGTGCCGTTCCTGTCCACCTCGACCGAGATCCGCCAGCCCAAGGGCGTGGTCGGCATCATCGCGCCCTGGAACTTCCCGTTCGCCACCGGCATCTCCGACTCGATCCCGGCCCTGATGGCCGGCAACGCGATCGTCCTCAAGCCGGACAACAAGACGGCGCTCTCGCCGTTGTACGGCGTGCAGATGCTGGAGGAGGCCGGCCTGCCGAAGGGGCTCTTCCAGGTGGTCTGCGGCGAGGGCCCGGACGTCGGCCCGACCCTGATCGACCACGCCAACTACGTGATGTTCACGGGCTCGACCGCGACCGGCCGGGTGATCGGCGAGCGCGCCGGACGCAACCTGATCGGCTGCTGCCTCGAGCTCGGTGGCAAGAACCCGATGGTCGTCCTCGAGGACGCCGAGCTCGACGAGGTCGTGCAGGGCGCGATCTTCGGCGCGTTCGGCAACACCGGGCAGATCTGCATGCACATCGAGCGGATGTACCTGCCGGCCTCGCGGTACGACGAGTTCCGCTCGCGGTTCGTCGCGGCGACCGAGGCGCTGACCATCGGGGCGGCGTACGACTTCGGCCCCGACATGGGCTCGCTGGTCTCGCCCGACCACATGGAGCGGGTCAAGGCGCACGTCGACGACGCCGTGGCCAAGGGCGCCACCGTGCTCACCGGCGGCCGGGCGCGGCCCGACCTCGGGCCGGCCTTCTTCGAGCCGACCATCCTCGAGGGCGTCACCCAGGACATGCTCTGCGGCGTCACCGAGACCTTCGGGCCGGTCGTGGCGCTGCACTCCTACCGCACCGTGGACGAGGCGGTCGCGCTCGCCAACGACACCGACTACGGGCTGAACGCCTCGGTGTGGGGCGGCGACCTCGCCACCGCCTGCCAGGTCGGCAGGCGGATCGAGTCGGGCAACGTCAACGTCAACGACATCCTCGCGACCGCGTACGCGTCCAAGGGCACGCCGTCGGGCGGCGTCAAGCAGTCCGGCGTCGGCGCCCGGCACGGCGACCAGGGCCTGCTGAAGTACACCGACGTGCAGAACCTCGCCGTCCTCAAGAAGCAGGTGATGGGCGCGCGGCCCGGCCAGGACTACGACAAGTACGTCAAGGGGATGCTCGGCGGCCTGCGGATGATGCGCAGGACCGGCATCCGCTAGTGGTTCGGGCGGTCGGGCGCTCGGGCGCTCGGGCGCTCGGGCAGTTTCCCCGGTGGGCCGGGGAAACTGCCACTTCCTGGGGGAAGTTTCGGCCCAACAGTTCCGGTTTCCCCGGTCGGCCGGGGAAACCGTCCCGGCTCAGGCCACCTGCAGCGAGCGCTTCGAGAGCCCCATCCAGAAGCCGTCGATGACCTGGAGGCCGGGGGCCTCGGGGTCGGTGGCCGCACCGAGGGTGACGAACAGCGGCGTGTAGTGCTCGACGGTCGGGTGGGCGTAGGGCATGCCCGGCGCCTGCGTGCGGTAGTTGGCGAGCGTGTCGACGTCGCCGCGGGCCAGCGCCTCGCCGGCCCACGCGTCGAAGTCCGAGGACCAGCCGGGGGCGGCCGCGTCGATGCGCCACTCGGTGAGGAACGGCAGGCCGTGGGTGAGGAATCCGGAGCCGATGATCAGCACGCCCTCGTCGCGCAGCGGGCGCAGCCGCTCGCCGAGACGCATCAGGCGGACCGGGTCGTGGGTCGGCAGCGACATCTGGAGCACGGGGACGTCGCCGTGCGGGTACATGATCTTCAGCGGCACCCAGGCGCCGTGGTCGAGGCCGCGGCTGGCGTGCTGGTGGACCGGCTCGCTCGCCGGCATCATCGCGGCGATCCGCTGGGCGAGCGCCGTCGCGTCCGGGGTCTCGTAGGTCATCCGGTAGTAGCGGGCGTCGAAGCCGCCGAAGTCGTAGACCAGCGGCGCCCCGCTGGCGCTGAGGCTGACCGGGGCGGACTCCCAGTGCGCGCTGATGATCAGGATCGCCTTCGGCCTCGGGAGGTCGGCGGCCCAGGCCGCGAGCTGCCCGGACCACACCGGGTCGTCCAGCAGCGGCGGGGCGCCGTGACCGATGTAGAGGGCCGGCATGCGTACGTCGTTCATGCTCGCTCCAACTGGTTGGATCTTCAACTTTATTCCATCGGGAGGGTCCAGTCGACGGGTCGGCCGCCCTGCTCGACCAGCAACCCGTTCACCCGGCTGAAGGGGCGCGAGCCGAAGAAGCCCCGGCTCGCCGACAGCGGGGAGGGGTGCGGCGACTCGACGGACGGGATCGCGCCGAGCATCGGCCTGAGGTTGCGCGCGTCGTTGCCCCAGAGGATCGCCACGCAGGGACCGCCGCGGGCGGCCAGCGCGTGGATCGCCCGCTCGGTGACCTCCTCCCAGCCGCGGCCGCGATGCGAGGCCGAGGCGCCGGGTCGCACGGTGAGCGCCCGGTTGAGCAGCATCACCCCCTGGTCCGCCCAGGCGGTCAGGTCGCCGTGGGCCGGGGTCTCGATGCCGAGGTCGAAGCGCAGCTCCTGGTAGATGTTCGCCAGGCTGCGCGGGATCGGCCGCACGTGCGCGTCGACCGCGAACGAGAGCCCGATCGGGTGCCCGGGCGTGGGGTAGGGGTCCTGCCCGACGATCAGCACCCGGACCTCGGCCAGCGGCCGCTGGAACGCCCGGAAGACGTGCTCGCCGGCCGGCAGGTAGGGCCGCCCCGCGGCGAGCTCCTCGCGCAGGAACCGCCCCATCGCCGCGACCCGCTCGTCCACCGGCGCCAATGCCTCTGCCCAGTCCGGCGCCATCAGCCCCTGGTCGACCAACCCCGCCAGCGCGCTCACGCACCGCAGGCTAGCCGCCCGGCCCGCACCGTCCAGGTTCATCGGCCGGCCGATGGAACCCGACCCTGGACGGTGCATCGTCCAGGCACGAGGTCTGTCGGCCGGCCGATGAAACTCGCGCCCGGATCAGAAGCCAGCACGCCGCGGCAGGTACGGCGGGCGACCGCGCTCGCCGACATGGACGTCGAGGATCGCCTGGTGGCTGGCGTCGGCGGCCACGGCGGACTGGTTGGCGACCAGCACGCTGCGGCCGAGGAAGGTCGCGCTGCACGGGGTGTCGAAGGGGATCGGCGAGCCGTTGTCGCCGGTGAGCGGGGTGCCGAAGCGCCGGACCTCCTCGCCGGCCGGGGTGAGCTCGACGAGCTGGTTCGCCAGGCCCGCGAGGGCGACGTACACGTGCCCCGACCGGCCGATGCCGAACCCGTCGGGCAGGTCGCCGGGCTGGGAGGTCCAGAGCGTCTCGACCGTGCCGGGCCGGCCGGAGGCCGTGACCGGCAGCCGGTAGAGCGCGCCGTTCGTGGGCAGGTCGCTGCCGTCGCTGACGGTCTGCTGGGTGATCAGGAGGTCGCCGCGACCCGGCCGGTAGCGGATGCCGGCGGTCCCGAACTCGACCGCGCCGTCGAGCGCCGGCGAGGTGAACCACCGGCGGGGCGTCCGCGAGCCGTGCGGGACCTTCCAGATCACGCCGTCGGCGTAGTCGGTGACGAACAGGGCGCCGCCGGGACCCCACGTCGCGTAGTTCGGCACCGCGCCGTCGGGGAACCGCACGACCCGGCGGAACCGGCCGGTCCGGACGTCGAGGGTGAGCACCGAGGCCGTCGAGGTCTCCAGCAGCACCAGCCGGCCGTCGCGGGTCTGGTTGGCGACCTGGACCCCGTGGTCCGCGTCGAGGCGCTGGCCCGGCACCGACCACGACCGCAGCAGGGTGCCGTCGGCGGCCCACTCGAAGACCCGCGAGGGCGCGGTGCTGCCCGAGTCGACGTAGCTGCCGGCGTAGACCCGGCCGTTGGTGTGGGCGTGGACGTACGCCGGGAACCCGGGCGCGGGCACCAACGAGAGGACCCGGGTGTCGCCGGGCTCGCGGGTGGACGCGCGGGCCTGCGCCGGGGCGGGCGCCCAGGCGGTGGCCGCGAGCGCGGCGACCGTGAGCACCGCCAGCAGCCGCCTCACAGCCGCTCCCCGACCTCGATCGCCGCCCGCTCGCCGGCCCGCACCGCGCCGTCCATGTAGCCGGTCCAGTACGTCGAGGTCTCGGTGCCGGCCCAGTGCACGCGGCCGAACGGCTGCCGGATCGCGGACCCGAACTGCACCATCGTGCCGGGCGCGTAGTTGGCGACCGGCCCACCGGTGGTCCACCGCTCCTTGGTCCAGTCCTGCTCGGCGTACTCGATCGGGTGCAGCGCCTGCTCGCCGAACAGCGCCGCGAACCCCTCCAGCACCGCCCGCTTCCGCTCGGCCCGCGGGAGCACGCCGTACTGGCGCCAGGTGGAGCCGCCGACGAAGGCCAGGAGCACTCCCGGCTCGCCCTCGGCCGGCGAGTTGTCGAACACCGCGCGGGCGGCGCCGGCGTCGTTGAGGCCGAAGCCGTTGAGCCCGGCCGCCCGCCAGAACGGGGTCCGGTAGACCGCGTCGCACTTCATCAGCTGGCCCATGTCCAGGTGGCGCAGCAGCTGCAGTCGCTGCGCGGGGAGGCGCGGGAACCAGTCGATGTCGAGCACCAGCGGCGGCGGCGCCGCCACGACGACCCGGCGGGCCCGGACGGTGCCGCGCGCGCTGTGCACGAGCACGTGACCGTCGTGCTGCTCGATGCGGCGCACCGGCGCTCGCAGCGCCACGACGTCGCCCAGCCGGCGCGCCAGCCGGAGCGGGATCAGCTGCGAGCCGCCGACGAAGCGGCGCTCCTGGGCGCCGTTCGCGGTGTCGGAGTTGCGCGAGAACGTCCCGACGTTGCGCTCGTTGCCCGAGCAGGCGACGTACCAGAGCACGTAGAGCAGGGACAGCTCGTTGGGGTCGGCCCCGAACCCCGGCTGGGTCCAGCACTCGATGAGGTTCTCGACGCCGTCGCCGTTGACCGCGTTGGCCCGGATCCACTCGCCGAGCGTCATCGCGTCCCACTCGGCGGCGCGCGGGTGGGTCCACGGCGCGTCGACGGCGATCTCGGCGGCCATGTTGTCGATGCGGGTCAGCAGGACGGCCGCGTCGGGGAGGATCGTGGGGTCCGGCGGGACGGTGCCGGAGTACTCCTGCCGCCCGGTCAGCGAGGACACGTAGACGCTGTTGCCCTCGTTGTACTCCAGGAACGTCGGCACCTTCAGCTCCCGCGCGAGCCGGGCGATGTGGCCCTGGGTGGGGCCGATGAACGCGCCGCCGGCCTCGATCGTGGCGCCGCGGCTGCCGGGCGCGGTGAGGTGGTGGTTGAGCACCCGGCCGCCGACCCGGCCGCGCGCCTCGAGGAGCAGTACGTCGTGCCCGGCGCGGGCCAGGTCGCGGGCCGCGACCAGCCCGGAGAGGCCGCCGCCGACCACGACGGCGTCGACCCGCCTCGGCAGCGAGCCCTGGCGCGAGCCCGCGGCGACCGCGTCGTGCAGGGCGCCGGTGCCGAGCGCCAGCCCGCTGGCGGCGGCGCCGCCGAGCAGCAGCCGGCGGGACAGCGCCGGGTGCGGCGGCGCGGGGCTCCGGGCGGGAGTCGGGGCGGGGTGCAGGGGCTGGGTCACGGCGGCTCCTGGGACGGCCATACCTGAACATGTGTCAGATTCGTGTTCGTACCCTACACTCGCAACCGTGCCTGCCGCGGCTGCGACCCCGACCACCCCCCCGAAGCGACGGGTTCCGCGCCAGGAGCGCAGCCGCCGCCGCGTCGAGGACCTGCTCGACGCGGCGGCGCGGCTGGTCGTCGACCACGGCGTCGAGGCCCTCACCACCCGTGACATCGCCGTGGCGGCGGGGGTGCCGGTCGCCTCGCTCTACCAGTACTTCTCCGACAAGGAGGACGTCATGCTCGCGCTGGCCCAGCGCGACATGGCGGAGATGGACGCGCAGGTCGCGGAGGACCTCGCCGCCGTCGACGTGCACTCGGTCGCCGTCCTCGTGCGGACCACGATGCGGGCGTTCGTGAGCGTCTACCACCGGCGTCCGGCGTTCGTGGAGATCTACCTGCGCGGCCGCACCAACCTCGCCGTGCACCGCTTCGGCCGCGAGCACAACGCCCGGATCGCCGAGACGCTGCGGGCCTTCGCGATCGAGGCCGGCCTGGCCCGCGACGACCTGCCCCGCTCGGCCGCCGTCCTGGCCGTCGAGGTCGGCGACCGCGTCTTCCAGCTCGCGTTCGAGGAGTCCCTGGACGGCGACCAGGAGCTGGTCGAGGAGGGCATCGCGATGGTCACCGCCTACCTCGAGCGCTACGCCGCCCCCGGGCCCGACCTAACCACCGAGGAGACCCCATGAGGATCGCCACCGTCGGCGTGCACGTCCTCGACATCCACGTGGTCGGCATCGAGTCGATCCCCGAGCGCTCCGACGGCCAGCTGGTGGAGACGATCCGGACGTCCCCCGCGGGCACCGCGGGCGGTACGGCGGTCGTGCTCAGCCGGCTCGGCGCGCAGGTGCTGAGCTTCGGCGCGGTCGGCGCCGACCCGCTCGGCAGCACCCTGCTGGCGCTGCTCGAGCGCGAGGGCGTCGACGTGACGGGCCTGGTCCGCAGGGCCGACCAGCAGACCTCGGCCTCGGTGCTGCCGGTGCGTGCCAACGGCGACCGGCCCGCCTGGCACTGCATCGGTGCGAACGGCGCGTTCACCCTCGACGACCTGGACCTCGGCGCCCTGGAGGGGTGCACCCACGTGCACCTGGGCGGCCCGGAGTTCCTCGGCGGGGAGGCGGCCGGCCGGCTGCTCGCCCAGGCCCGCTCGCTGGGGGCGACGACCTCGCTGGACCTCCTGGCTCCCGGCGACCCCGACCTGCTCGCCTGGGTGGCCGACGCGCTGCCGCACACCGACTACCTGCTCCCCAACGACGAGCAGGTGCTGGGGTTCACCGGGGCCGCCTCGCTCGCGGACGGCGCCCGGGCGCTCGTCGCCGCGGGCGCCGGGTGCGTGGCGGTGACCCAGGGCAGCCGCGGCGCGCTGGTCGTGACCGCGGACGAGGTGATCGAGGTGCCGGCGTACGCCGTCGAGGTGGTCGACACCACCGGCTGCGGCGACGCGTTCTCCGCCGGCTTCCTGCGCGGCCTCTCGCTCGGCCGCGACCTGCGGGGCGCCGCCGAGCTCGGGTGCGCCACCGCCGCCCAGGTCGCCCAGGGCCTCGGCACCGACGCCGGCGACTACTCGCTGGACTCCGTGGTGGCCTTCGCGGCATCGAGCGCCACCCGCTCGGGAGTGCGCTGACGCACCGGCCGGGCCAGCCGGTCCAGGAATGCCACCAGCAGCGCCTCGCGCATCGCGGGGGAGGCCAGGTCGAGCATCGCGTTGACCTCGGCCATCCGCTCGGGAAGGTCGAGCCCGGCGGCGTCGCCGCCCACCAGGCCCGCGGCGGCCAGCAGGCCGTCGAAGTCCTCGTCGGAGAGCGTGGCCGGGTCGAGGGCGCCGATGAACTCCGCGATGCCCGGATCCACCGACACCGGCCCGGACTCCTGCGCGGCCGCCACCGAGTCGGCCAGGGCGGTGAGGAAGTCGTCGACGTGCGCGTTGGTCGCGGCGCTCACCGAGAGGTGGATGGTCGGCGGCTGACCGGCGTACGACATCTGCGGCTGGACGTACCACCCGCGCGCCGCCATCTCGTCGCAGACCGTGAACGCGTCGCAGCCGGCGTCGGTCGCGATCGCGACCAGCGTCGAGTCGGGGGCGGCCGCGAGCGAGAGCGCCGGGATGTCGGCGAGCCCTGCGACGATCGCGTCGACGGCTTCGAAGGTCTCTCGGGAGAGGAGCTCGTACCCCGTGTCACCCAGCGACTGCACGACCGCCCAGGCCCCGGCCAGGGGTCCGCCCGACTTGGTCGACTGCAGGGTGGAGTTCAGCATCGTGTAGCCCGGCCACGCCGCGGACGCGAAGTACTGCGGGCGCCGCAGCCCGGCCGTGCGGTGCAGCAGCACGGACGTGCCCTTGGGCGCGTAGCCGTACTTGTGCAGGTCCACCGAGATCGAGGTGACGCCCTCGACCGCGAACGTCCACGCCGGCACCGACCGGCCCAGACGGGCCGCGTAGGGCAGCACCCAGCCGCCGATGCACGCGTCCACGTGGCACCGGATGCCGCGGGCCGCGGCCACCGCCGCGACCTGCGTGACCGGGTCCACGACGCCGTGGGCGTACGACGGCGCCGACGCCGCCACGAGCACCGTGCGGTCGGGGTCCTCGTCGATCGCGGCGGCCATCGCGGCCGGGTCGGCGCGGAAGTCCGGTCCGACCGGGACCAGCACGGCCTCGACGCCGAAGTAGTGCGCGGCCTTGTGGAACGCCGCGTGCGCGGTGGTGGGCAGCACCATCCGCGGCCGCGCGAGGTCCGGCCGGCTGTCGCGCGCGCCCTGCACGGCGAGCAGCACCGACTCGGTGCCGCCCGAGGTGACCGTGCCGACGCAGGTGTCGGGCGCGTCGAGCAGGTCGGCGGCGAAGCCGACCAGGTCGTTCTCCATCTGCAGCAGGCTCGGGAACGCGGTCGGGTCCAGGCCGTTGGAGCCGGCGTACGCCGCGACCGCCTCGCGGCCGATCCGGTCGATGTCGGGCAGGCCCGAGTCGTAGACGTAGGCCAGGGTGCGCCCGCCGTGCACCGGCAGGTCGGCGGCCTGCATCGCCCGGAGCCGGGCGAGCGCGTCGTCGTGCGGTGCGCCGATCATGCCGCCACCGCCGCCTCGACCTGGGCCGCGTCCAGCGAGTAGCGCCGCAGCCACAGCAGGCTGAGCGCCGTCAGCACGGCCGGCAGCACGGAGAACCCGAGCACGATCGCGGTCAGCGCGGAGTCCGGCTGGGCGACGTCGCCGTCGGTGGAGGACCGGTAGCCGCCGATCGCCAGCACCAGCGCGTAGATGCCCGGGCCGAGCGCGAGGCCGAGGGTCTCGCCCGCGGTCCACACCCCGGTGTAGACGCCGACCCGGTTGGAGCCGGTCCGCACCGCGTCGACCGCGGCGGCGTCCGGCAGCATCGCCATCGGGAAGACCTGGCACCCGGCGTACCCGACCCCGACCAGGGCGACGGCCAGGTAGACGAGCGCCGGCGGCGCGCTGCGGGCCGTCACGGTGAGCAGGGCGCCGGCGCCGAGGAAGACCGATGCGGCGAGGTAGCCGCGCTTCTTGCCGATCCGGGTGCCGATCGCCGACCACACCGGGGTGAGCAGCAGCGCCGGTCCGACGAAGCAGATGAACAGCACGGTGGCCGCGCCGTCCTTGCCGAGCACGTCGGAGGCCAGGTAGTCCACGCCGGCGAGCATGCAGCCGGTCGCGAGCGCCTGGATGACGAAGCAGGTCAGCAGCCAGCGGAAGTCCCGGGCCGTCGCCACGATCCGGAGCTGGTCGCGCAGGCTCCCCGCGCCCGGCTGCGGTGCCGCCACCGGTGCCCGGCGGGTGCCGGCGTACGCGCTGACGACGCCGACCAGGATGATCAGCGCCATCGCGACGCCCATCACCCGGTAGCCGTCCCGGCCGCCGACCGCGTCCCGGATCGCCGGGGCGCTCGCGCCCGCGAGCAGGATCGTGAACGCCAGGATCGCCACCCGCCAGGTCATGATCCGGGTGCGCTCGTCGTACGACGCGGTCATCTCGGCCGGCATCGCCACGTACGGCACCTGGAAGAACGCGTACGCCGTCGCGCACGCCAGGAACAGCACCAGCACCCAGGCCGCCTCGGCGACCCGGCCCATCTCCGGGGCGGCGAACAGCAGCGCGAACCCGACCGCCAGGCCGATCCCCGCGCGCAGCAGCCAGGGCCGGCGCGGGCCGCGCGCATCGACGGTGCGGTCGCTGATCCGTCCGGCGATCGGGTTGAGGATCACGTCCCACGCCTTGGGCAGGAACACGATGAACCCGGCGATGATCGCGCTGATCCCCAGGCTGTCGGTGAGGTAGGGCAGCAGCATCAGCCCCGGCACCGTCCCGAACGCACCCGTGGCCACGCTCCCCGACCCGTACCCGACCCGTACTCCGCGGGGCAGGGTGTCGGTGGCTGGCATGCCCGGAGGCTAGCGGTCGGTTTCCCCGGCCGGCCGGGGAAACCGGTTCTTGTCGGGGGAAACTTCGCCCGACAAGTGGAGGCTCTGCCCCACAGGTCAGCGGGAGAGGGTCCGCGAGTCGCCGGATCGGTAGCGGCGGCGCGGGTTGGAGCCGATGGTCTCCGCGGACGCAGCGGCCTTCCTCGCCGGAGCCTTCTTGGCCGGGGCCTTCTTGGCCGGGGCCTTCTTGGCCGGGGCCTTCTTCGCCGGGGCCTTCTTCGCCGGGGCCTGGGTGGCGGGGGTCTTCTGGGCAGCAGTCTTCTTGGCCGGAGCCTTCTTGGCCGGCACCTTCTTGGCGGAAGTCCTCCTCGCCGGAGTCTTCCTCGCCGGTGCGGCCGGCTCGCTGCCCGACCACTGCTCGACCCACTCGTCGAGCACCTGCCAGGTGCTGCCGCGGGCGGCGCGCCCGGTCAGCATCCCGAGGTGGCCGCCGGGGACGATCTCGAAGCGGACCTCGCGCGACCCCGACAGCAGCGGCAGCACCGCGCGCACCGCCTCGACCGGGGCGATGCCGTCGGTCGCGCCGGCGAACACCAGGACCGGAGCCGAGATCGCGGCGAGCGAGACTTCGTGGTCGCCGATCTCGAGGGTGCCGGTCGACATCGCGTTGCCCTTGGCGAACCGGTGGTAGAGCTGACCGAAGCTGCGGCCCGGGTACGCCGTCATCTTGGACGTGAACCGGTCCACCGCCTCGATCTGGGCGAGGAAGTCGGTGTCGTCGAGGTGGGTCGCGATCGCGAGCGGCTTGGTGACCAGCTTCTGGAACGACGAGAGCTGGAACGCCCACCGCACCAGCGGCGTCGGCGCACCGCCGGCGGCCCGGTAGGCCCGCGTGACCAGACCGTGCCCGCCGGTCAGGTCGAGCAGCGGGCGCAGCGGCGCGACCAGCGGCACCCGCGTCACGTCGACCGGTGAGCCGACCACCGACAGCGAGGCGATCGGCAGGTCGGGGGAGTCGGCGGCCGCGAGCATCGCGAAGATCCCGCCGAGGCTCCAGCCGATCACGTGCACGGGCCGGCCCCCGGCGTGCGCCGACACCTCCCGCACGGCGGCCGGCACGACCTCCTCGACCCAGTGCTCCAGGCCGAGGTTGCGATCGCGGAACGAGACGTTGCCGTACTCCACGAGGTACGTCGGGCGCCCGCCGCTCACGAAGTGCTCGACCAGCGAGCAGCCGCGGCGCAGGTCGAAGCAGATCGCGGGGGCGGCCAGCGGCGTCACCAGCAGCACCGGGTCGCCCTGGTCGCGGATGCCGGCCATCGGTCGGTAGTGGTAGACCTCGCGCAGCGTGCCGTCGTCGATCAGGGTGCGTGGCATCGGCCGCAGGTCCGCGAGGCCGCCGTACAGCACCAGGTGCGCGACGTTGCCCGCAGCGGACGCCACCTGATCGGGCTTCGGCACGAGGTCCATGCCCGGAAAACTACTCCCTCGCCAAGAGGTCACGAGCGGGGTCCAGGGGAGGCCGGGAAGCCGGTCGCACCGGATCGGGCGCGGGCTCAGGACCGTCGGGCCGGCCGCACCGTCTTGCCGTGCGAGGGCCGCACCGCGGTGAGCTCGGCGAGGAAGCTGTCGGCCCACGCGGCGACGTCGTTCTGGCTCACGGTCTTGCGCATCGCCTTCATCCGCCGGGTGACCTCCTTCTCGTCGGCCCGGTAGGCCTCGAGCAGCGCGGACTTCATCCCGTTGATGTCGTAGGGGTTGACCAGCCAGGCCTGCCGCAGCTCCTCGGCCGCGCCCGCGAACTCCGAGAGCACCAGCGCCCCGACGTTGTCGAAGCGGCAGGCGACGTACTCCTTCGCGACCAGGTTCATGCCGTCGCGGTACGGCGTCACCACCATGATGTCGGCGGCTCGGTAGAGCGCCGCCATCTCCTCGCGCGGGTACGACGCGTGCATGTAGCTGATCGCCGGGCGGCCGATCCGCCCCAGGTCGCCGTTGATCCGGCCCACCAGACGGTCGATGTCGTCGCGGAGGATGCGGTACTGCTCGACCTGCTCGCGCGAAGGCGTCGCCACCTGGACGAAGACCACGTCCTCGACGTCGAGCTCGCCCGAGGCGAGCAACTCGCTGTAGGCGCGGATCCGGGCGTAGATGCCCTTGGTGTAGTCGAGCCGGTCCACGCCGAGGAAGATGCGGCCCGGGTTGCCCAGGGCGTCGCGGATCTCGGCGGCCCGCTTCTCGACCTCCTCGGAGCGGGCCAGCTCCTCGAAGCCCTGGGCGTCGATGGAGATCGGGAACGCCGCCGCCCGCACGGTGCGGCCGTCGGGGAGGTAGACCAGGTCGCGGTGCGTCTTGTGCCCGACCCGCTGGCGGACCAGACGGACGAAGTTCTGCGCCGCCCCGGGCAGCTGGAAGCCGACCAGGTCGGCGCCGAGCAGCCCCTCGAGCAGCTGGCGCCGCCAGGGGAGCTGCTGGAACAGCTCGGCGGGAGGGAACGGGATGTGCAGATAGAACCCGATCCGCAGGTCCGGTCGCAGCTCGCGCAGCATCTGCGGCACCAGCTGGAGCTGGTAGTCGTGCACCCACACGGTCGCGCCCTCGGAGGCGACCTGGGCCGCCTGCTCGGCGAACCGCCGGTTCACCACCACGTACGCGTCCCACCACTCGCGGTGGAACTCCGGCTTCGCGGCGACGTCGTGGTAGAGCGGCCACAGGGTTCCGTTGGCGAAGCCCTCGTAGAACTCCTTGACCTCCTGCTCGGTCAGCGTGATCGGGACCAGGTCGAGACCCTCGTCCTCGAACGGCTCCAGGTCGCTCTCGGTGCCCCCCGGCCAGCCGATCCAGCTGCCGTCGTTGGCGCGCATCACCGGCTCGATCGCCGTGACCAGCCCGCCCGGCGAGCGCCGCCACTCGGCGGTCCCGTCGGCGAGCACCACCCGGTCGACGGGCAGCCGGTTCGCGACGATGACCAGGTCAGCCGAGCCAGAGGGAGCCACGTCCTTCACCCTAGTTGAGCCTCCACAGGCCGACGCCGCTGTCGGCCTGGCCCGACAACGACTGTCGGGCTGGCAGGGTCGTGCGCGAGCCCGTCGGCTCCTGGCGTTTCTCCCATGACGGACCTGACCATGAGCACGACGTACCCCCTCGCGACCCCGCGGCAACCCCGCGGCGTACGACGGGTGCTGCTCGACAGCGGCGATGCGCTGGTCGCTGCTGCTGCGCGAGGGCCTGAGCCTGCTGCTCGTCGAGGCCGGCCACGAGGTCGTCGCGTCGGTGCCGGCTGCTGACAGCCGGACCCCGCAGCCGTCAGACCGGGAACGAGACCCCCACCTGGGCCCGCAGGTCGTCCATCTGCCGCAGCAGCGCGAGGGTCTGCTCGTGGGGGACCAGCGGGCTCTCCCGGAGTCCCTCGCGCAGGCAGCGGCCGACCTCGGCGATCTCGTTGCCGTAGCCCCGGCCGAGCACCGGCTCGCCGCCGTCGACCACGACCGGCTCGCCGGGCTCGACGGCCCAGCTGCCCCGGCCGGGGCGGTACGGCGTGAACACCGCCCGGTCCGGGTGGTGGAAGTCGTCGAAGCGGATCCGGCCGCGGTCGGTGGCGATCTCGCAGGCGCGGGAGGAGTACGACGTCATCGACGCGGTCATCGTCGCGAGCGCGCCGCCCGGGTAGCGGCCGGTGATCGCGATGTCGAGGTCGATCCCGCGCTCGGACAGGTCGCCGGTGGCGGTCAGCCGCTCCGCGGGCCCGAGCAGCAGGTGGGCGACGATCAGCGGGTAGATGCCCATGTCCAGCAGTGCTGAGGCGCCCAGCTCCGGGTTGAACATCCGGCCCTCCGGCGGCGCGTCGACGCGGAAGCCGAGCTCGGCGTGCAGGTGCCTCGGGGTGCCGAACTCACCGGACCGGATCCGCTTTTGCAGCGCCCGGATGACGGGGTGGCAGGCGGTCCACATCGCCTCCATGAGGAACCGGTCGTGGCGGTGGGCCAGCCGGACCATCTCCTCGGCGGCGGCGACGTCGAGGGTGAGCGGCTTCTCGCACAGCACGTGCTTGCCGGCCTCGAAGGCCAGCCGCGCGTTGTCGAGGTGGAGGGCGTGGGGGGTGGCGATGTAGACGACGTCCACCGCCGGGTCCGACACCAGCTCCTCGTAGGAGCCGTGCGCCGCGGCGGCGCCGTACTCCTGCGCGAACGCCTGGGCGCTCTCGGCCCGCCGGGACCCGACGGCGGCCAGCCGGGCGCCCGGCACCAGGGCCAGGTCGCGGGCGAAGGTGTGGGCGATCTTGCCGGTGGCCAGGATGCCCCAGCCGATGGTCTCCATGCCCGGAGGCTATCCGTGGCGACTCGCGCCGGGACTCTCGGCAGGTCGAATGACATCGTTGTGGTTCGTCGCCTAGAGTGAGCCCACGAGTCGGACCCACTGTCCCCAGGAGATCTCATGGATGCCGCGAACGCCTTCGGTGGCGCCGCCGAGGTCACGCCGACCCTCAGCGACCGCGACCGGGAGATCCTCGACTTCGAGCGCCAGTGGTGGAAGTACGCCGGCGCCAAGGAGACCGCGGTCCGGGAGAAGTTCGACATGTCCTCGACCCGGTACTACCAGGTCCTCAACGCGCTGATCGACCGGCCCGAGGCGCTCGAGGCCGACCCGCTGCTGGTCCGTCGACTGCGGCGGCTGCGCTCGGCGCGCCAGCGGCAGCGCTCGGCCCGCCGGCTCGGCTTCGAGGTCTGAGCGGTGCGCACCCGCAACCAACGCGGCGTGGTCACCCCGTCGCCGGTGGTGATGCTGAGCGTGATCGCGGTGGCGATGGCCGGCATCGCGTTCGTCGCGACCCGCGGCGGCGAGCCGGCCGAGCGTGAGGTCGCCACGGTGGCGCGAGAGGCCGGACCCAGTACGTCGCCCTCGGCCGTGCCGGCGCCGACCAAGGAGACCAAGGAGCCGAAGCCCAAGCCGACGGTCCAGCGCGGCAAGGTCTACGTCGAGGTCTACAACAACTCCGGCATCACCGGGCTCGCCGGCCGGGTCGCCGAGCACGCGAGCGGCATCGGCTGGCAGGTCGTGGGCTCCGACAACTGGTACGGCACCATCCCCGCCTCGACCGTCTACTACCCGCCGAAGCTCAAGCAGGCCGCCAAGACGCTCGCGCTCGACCTCGGCATCCGGCGTACCGCCCCCGCCGTCGACCCGATGCGGCTCGACCGGCTCACCCTGATCCTCACCGGCCCGCTGGGCTGAGGCTCGACCCGCGCCCCGGCCCTCGGGTGACCGGCGCTGCTGCCGTATCGGGACGCCATCCGGACGGTGGCAGCGGTAGCACCGTCCGTACGACGTCCCGCAGCGCCCCGGACGGGTCGGCGGAGCCGGTCGACCGGGGATGGCAGGGTGGAGGCATGGAGTTCACCTCGCCCGAGGCGGAGCAGAGGTACGCCGCGCTCGTGCGCGCCGCGAGCCGCGCCGTGGTCGGGCTCGACTTCGACGGGACCCTGTCGCCGATCGTGGACGACCCCGAGCGGGCGCGGATCCACCCCGAGGCGCGCGAGGTGCTGGTCGACCTCGCCGCGGAGGTCGCCGCGATCGCGGTGATCACCGGCCGGCCCGCCCGCCAGGCCCTCGACCTAGGTGGCCTGGAGGCGGTCGGCGACGCCGTCGCCGAGGCCGGCAAGGACCTCTTCGTCTTCGGCCAGTACGGCAACGAGCGGTGGAGCGCCACCCGGCGCCGGATCGTCTCCCCGCGCCCTCCGGCCGGGCTCGTCACGTTCCTGCGCGACCTGCCGCGCACGCTGCGCACGGCCGGGGTGCCCGACGCCTACGTCGAGGAGAAGGGCCTCGCGTACGCCGTGCACACCCGCCGGCTGCCCGATCCCGACTCCGCGTTCGAGCGGCTGCTGCCGCCGCTGCGCGAGCTGGCCGGCCGCCACGGGCTGGTCCTCGAGCCGGGGCGCCAGGTCATCGAGGTCCGCGCGCCCGGCATGGACAAGGGCAAGGCGGTCGAGCGGCTGGTCGAGGAGGTCGGCGCCGGCGCGTTCCTCTTCGCCGGGGACGACCTCGGCGACCTGGAGGCCTTCGACGCCGTCGGCACGCTCGCCAAGAACGGCCTCCCCACGCTGCTGGTCTGCTCGGCGTCGTACGAGCAGAGCGCGCTGGTCGAGCTCTCCGACGTCGTCGTGCACGGCCCGGACGGCGTCCTCGACCTGCTCCGCCGGCTCACCGCCGACGCCCGCGCCGCCCGGGCCTGATCGTCTTCGGGGGACCCGCCGAGGCCGGGACCCGGGGCTGCGGCGACTCATCTCCCGTCGAGTGACGTGAACTGGCTGGGTTCTGTACCTGAAAGCAGCCAGTACGCGTCACTCGACGGAGGGGCAGCCCGTCCAGCATGTGGATGACGTGTGCACATCGTGAGACGGCCCGCGTAGGGTCTCACCCAGCTCATCCAGAGGGACTGAGGGATACGGCCCTGTGAAGTCCCGGCAACCGCCACGATCCTCCGCCGCCCGGCACCCAGCCAGGAAGCGGTTCGTGGAAACGGTGCCAATTCCGCCCGGGGCGACCGTCGCGCCCGGGGAAGATGAGAAGGAGGACTCATGAGCGCCGTCGTCATCGAGAAGACCAGCACCCCGGCCACCCCGGGCCTGCGCGAGGGCGCGTTCGGCAATGCCACCGCCCTCTCCTGTCGCGAGTGCGGCCACCGCGTCGAGCTCGGACCGCACTATGCGTGTCCGGAGTGCTTCGGCCCGCTGGAGATCGCCTACGACTTCCCGCAGGTCACCCGTGAGCAGATCGAGGCCGGGCCGCCCAACATCTGGCGCTACAAGGCGCTGCTGCCGGTCCCCACCGACATCGAGCAGAGCCCGAACACCGAGCCGGGCTTCACCCGCCTGCTGCGCGCGACCAACCTCGCCGCCGAGCTCGGCATCGACAACCTGTGGGTCAAGGACGACTCCACGAACCCCACCAACTCCTTCAAGGACCGGGTGGTCGCCTGCGCGCTGAGCGCGGCACGCGAGTTCGGCAGCAAGGTCTTCGCCTGCCCCAGCACCGGCAACCTCGCGAACGCGGTCGCCGCCGCGGGCGCCCGGGCCGGCATCAAGACCGTGGTGTTCATCCCGAGCGACCTCGAGCAGCCCAAGCAGGTCAACTCCGCGGTCTTCACCGACTCCCTGGTCGCCGTCAACGGCAGCTACGACGACGTCAACCGGCTCGCCTCCGAGATCGCGGGCGAGGAGGAAGGCTGGGCGTTCGTGAACGTCAACGTCCGGCCCTACTACGCCGAGGGCTCCAAGACCCTGGGCTACGAGATCGCCGAGCAGCTCGGCTGGCGGCTGCCCGACCAGATCGTGATCCCGGTCGCGAGCGGCTCGCAGCTGACCAAGGTGCACAAGGCGTTCCAGGAGCTGATCGCGCTCGGCCTGGTCGAGGACCGGCCCTACCGCGTGTACGGCGCGCAGGCCGAGGGCTGCTCGCCGGTCTCGGTCGCCTACAAGGCCGGCGTCGACGCGATCCGGCCGGTCAAGCCGGACACGATCGCCAAGAGCCTCGCGATCGGCAACCCCGCCGACGGGATCTACGTGCTCGACATCTGCCGCGAGACCGGTGGGGCGGTCGAGGACGTCACCGACGACGAGGTCCGCGCCGGGATCGTGCTGCTGGCGCGCACCGAGGGAATCTTCACCGAGACCGCCGGCGGCACCACGGTCGCGGTGCTGAGGAAGCTCGTCGAGACCGGCCAGCTCGACACCTCCCTGGAGACCGTGGTGATCAACACCGGCCACGGCCTGAAGACCCTGGACGCGGTCTCCGGCGCGGTCGCGCCGGCTGCGACCATCGAGCCGTCGTACTCCGCCTTCGCCGCCACCGGCCTGGCCTGATCTCCCTGCCCCCGAGGAGCTGACCATGAGCGTGTCCGTCCGGATCCCCACCATCCTGCGCACCTACACGGGCGGCGAGTCCGAGGTGAGCGCCGCCGGGGCGACGCTCGCCGACGTCCTCGACGACCTCGACGGCAGGTACAGCGGGATCAAGGCCCGGATCCTCGACGAGGCCGGCGGGCTGCGCCGCTTCGTCAACGTCTACGTCGGCAACGACGACGTCCGGTTCCTCGACAACCTGGCCACCCCCACGCCCGACGGCTCCCAGATCTCGGTGATCCCCGCCGTCGCCGGCGGCTGCTGACCCGTGGCGCCGCCTCGCTTGTAGCGCGGGGTCGGAGGATCTGGGCACCCCCGTGCAACAGGGTCACCAGATCCCGTAACGCCGCGTTACAAGCGGCGGGGCGGGTCGGCGCGCCGCACCCGGGTCGACTGCTTGACACCGGGCCCCGGGCGGGCCACATTAGGCGTGGGAACGCTCCCAATTCTGGTGTCCCGGGTCTGGGGTGGACCGGCTGTGGCCCGGCCCGGGCGGACGGGAGCGCTCGCGGCCGACGGCGGTCGGCAGGCGACCCCACCGTGCGGCGGGCCCGGGAGACCTCGACGTCCCGGGCCCGCCGTTCGCCCCGCCGTCCGCGCTGCCGGCGCGCCCCGCCGTCCGCGCTGCCGTCCGCCCCGCCGTTCGCGCTGCCGGTGAGCGTGGTCGCGCAGCCGCCCTCTGCCGCGCCGTCGCGCCGTCATACTGACGCCATGGCCCGACGCCCCCGCACCCGTCCCACCCTGGAGGAGGTCGCTGCGCTCGCGGGCGTCGGCCGCGGCACCGCCTCGCGCGTGATCAACGGCGGCGCGAAGGTCTCCGACCGCGCGCGCCAGGCGGTCGAGAACGCGATCGCCGAGCTCGGCTACGTGCCGAACGCCGCCGCCCGCGCCCTGGTCACGCGCCGCACGGATGCGGTCGCGCTGGTCATCGCCGAGTCCGAGGAGCGGGTCTTCGGCGAGCCGTTCTTCGCCGGCATCGTGCGCGGCATCGGGGCGGCGCTGGCGACCGCCGAACGCCAGCTGGTGCTGATCCTGGCGGACGCCCGCCGCCGCGGCAGCCTCGAGCACTACCTCACCCGGCAGCACGTGGACGGGGTGCTGCTGCTCTCGCTGCACGGCGACGACACGCTGCCCGACCGGATCCGCGGCCACGGGCTGCCGGTGGTCGTCGGCGGTCGACCGCGGCCCGACGTCCAGACCGGCTTCGTCGACGTCGACAACGTGCAGGGGGCCGGGCTGGCGGTCGCCCACCTGGTCGACCGCGGCCGCACCCGGATCGCCACGATCGCCGGGCCGGCGGACATGGTCGCCGGCAGCTCCCGCTTCGAGGGGTACGTCGCGGGCCTGACCGCGGCCGACCGGCCCATCGACGAGCGCCTCGTGGCGCGCGGTGACTTCAGCCAGGAGAGCGGCGCGCGCGGGATGCGGGCGCTGCTGGACCGGGAGCCGGCCGTGGACGGGGTCTTCTGCGCCAACGACCTGATGGCGGTCGGCGCACTTCAGGCGCTGCGCGAGCACGGCCGCCGGGTCCCCGACGACGTGTCGGTCGTGGGCTTCGAGGACGCGCCGATCGCCCGGTCGACGGTGCCGCCGCTGACGACGGTGCACCAGTCGCCGTGGGCGATGGGCGGCGAGATGGTCGCCCTGCTGCTCGAGACGATGGCCGGTTCCGACCCCACCCCGCCCGGCCGGATGCTGCCGACCCGGCTCGTGGTGCGGCAGAGCAGCTGACCCTCCTCGGCAGCCGGTCTGCACCCGCCCCACGCGGGGGCCCGGCTTGTCCTAGTGTTCCTCCGTGGACCAGCCCCCGACGACCCCGCTGGTGCTGCTCGTGACCTGTGCCGAGTGGCCCGAGGGCGAGCCCGGGCACGGCGCCCTCGACGTCGCGCTCGAGGCGCAGGGCCTGACCGCCCGCTGGGTGCAGTGGGACGACCTCGGCGTCGACTGGGGCGCGGCCGACGTGGTCGCGGTGCGCTCCACCTGGGACTACGACCACCGGCTCGGCGAGTTCCTCGGCTGGGCGTCCGGGGTCGGGCCCGCGCTGCTCAACGGCGTCGACGTGTTCCGGTGGAACACCGACAAGCACTATCTGGTCGACCTCCAGGGCTCCGGCCTGCCGATGGTGCCCACGCTCGCCGCGGACACGGTCTTCGACGTGCGCGCCGCCGCCGACCGGTACGGCGTCGCGGTCGTCAAGCCCCGGGTCGGCGCGGGCGGCCGCGGCCTCGAGGTCGTCTCCGACGGCCGGGTCTGGCTGCCGAGCCCGGACGGCCACCCCGGACCGTGGGTGGTCCAGCCGCTGGTCGAGTCGATCCACCACGACGGGGAGACCTCGGTGTTCATGATCGCCGGGCACCCGGTCAGCCAGGTGCAGAAGCTGCCCAGCACCACCGACATCCGGGTGCACGAGCAGTTCGGCGGGACCATGCGGTCGGTCGAGCTCACCCGGGAGGCCGCGCTGCTGGCCGCCCAGGCGGTCGCCACGGTCGTGGACCTGCTCGGCGACGAGGTCGTCTACGGCCGGGTCGACATGATGCGCCACGAGGGCCGGCTGGTCGTCAGCGAGATCGAGCTGACCGAGCCGGGGCTCTACCTCGACGTGCTCCCGCTCAACGCGCTGCCGCTCGCCGAGGCCATCGCCGCCCGGGCGCTGCCGCGGACCTGGTGACCGGCATCCGGGTACGGCGTACGTCGTCTCGACGCGCGGCCCCCCACGCGAGCTCGGGCGTGCGCTCGCCCGACCCGCCCGTCAGGGTGCCCGTCCCTCCCTCCCGGGACCCGGGCGCCTTGCACTCTCAGGGGTCGAGTGCTAAACATGACGCTGGCACTCTCCCTAGGAGAGTGACAACACCGGATCGGCGACGTTGAGGTCCTCCTGACCGGCGAGAAAGGGTTCGCCGGAGCCAGGGTGGCCGTCCGTCGCGGGCAACCCGTCGACCCGGATCCATGAACTCTCTTCATTGCGAAGGATCGCAGGAGTTATGCCGAAGCTGATTGCTTTCAACGAGGAGGCCCGGCGCGGTCTCGAGCGTGGCATGAACACGCTCGCGGACGCTGTCAAGGTCACGCTCGGGCCCAAGGGTCGCAACGTCGTCCTCGAGAAGAAGTGGGGCGCCCCCACGATCACCAATGATGGTGTGTCCATCGCCAAGGAGATCGAGCTCGAGGACCCCTACGAGAAGATCGGTGCCGAGCTCGTCAAGGAGGTCGCCAAGAAGACTGACGACGTCGCCGGCGACGGCACCACCACCGCCACCGTCCTCGCTCAGGCGATGGTCCGCGAGGGCCTGCGCAACGTGGCCGCGGGTGCGAACCCGATGGGCCTCAAGCGCGGCATCGAGGCGGCCGTCGAGGCCGTGTCCGCCCAGCTCCTGAGCATGGCCAAGGACGTCGAGACCAAGGAGCAGATCGCGTCCACCGCGAGCATCTCCGCCGCTGACACCACCGTCGGCGAGATCATCGCCGAGGCGATGGACAAGGTCGGCAAGGAAGGCGTCATCACCGTCGAGGAGTCGAACACCTTCGGGCTCGACCTCGAGCTCACCGAGGGCATGCGCTTCGACAAGGGCTACATCTCGGCGTACTTCGTCACCGACCCCGAGCGGATGGAGACGGTCCTCGAGGACCCCTACGTCCTGATCGCGAACCAGAAGGTCTCGTCGGTCAAGGACCTGCTCCCGCTGCTGGAGAAGGTCATGCAGTCGGGCAAGCCCCTGCTGATCCTGGCCGAGGACGTCGACGGCGAGGCGCTGTCCACGCTGGTCGTGAACAAGATCCGCGGCACCTTCAAGTCCGTGGCCGTCAAGGCCCCCGGCTTCGGTGACCGCCGCAAGGCCATGCTCCAGGACATCGCGATCCTCACCGGCGGCCAGGTCATCAGCGAGGAGGTCGGCCTCAAGCTGGAGTCGACCGGCATCGAGCTGCTCGGCCAGGCCCGCAAGGTCGTCATCACCAAGGACGAGACCACGATCGTCGAGGGTGCCGGCGACGCCGACCAGATCGCCGGCCGGGTCAACCAGATCCGTGCCGAGATCGAGAAGTCGGACTCCGACTACGACCGCGAGAAGCTCCAGGAGCGCCTCGCCAAGCTGGCCGGCGGCGTGGCCGTCATCAAGGTCGGCGCGGCCACCGAGGTCGAGCTCAAGGAGCGCAAGCACCGCATCGAGGACGCCGTCCGCAACGCGAAGGCGGCCGTCGAGGAGGGCATCGTCGCCGGCGGTGGCGTGGCGCTCGTCCAGGCTGCCAACGCCGCGTTCGACAAGCTCGACCTCACCGGTGACGAGGCCGTGGGTGCGCAGATCGTGCGCTTCGCGACCGATGCCCCGCTCAAGCAGATCGCGATCAACGCCGGCCTCGAGGGCGGCGTCGTGGCGGAGAAGGTGCGCGGCCTCACGGCCGGTCACGGTCTCAACGCGGCCACCGGCGAGTACGTCGACATGATCGCCTCGGGCATCATCGACCCCGCCAAGGTGACCCGCAGCGCGCTGCAGAACGCCGCCTCCATCGCGGCGCTCTTCCTCACCACCGAGGCCGTCGTGGCCGACAAGCCGGAGAAGGCCGCCCCGATGGGCGACCCGTCCGGCGGCATGGGCGGCATGGACTTCTGAGCACCCCTGATCCGCGCTGGCTCGCTAGCGCGGATCAGGCCAGGTGCCAGGTCGAGGAGCGTCGGCCGGACCGAGCTAAGCGAGGAACGGCGACGCGTCTCGAACCCAGTCCCTCAGCAGAGACACCAGCACCACGACACCGACCCGCCGGAGCAAGCCTCCGGCGGGTCGGTGTCATTTCGGGTCGTCGTTCCCGCCGGCGTCGGGTCGTGTGCCCCACGACGCGCCATGGCGCGTCCTCAGGCACACGACCCGTCAGCCGCCGGACGGCGGGACCACGAGCAGGCAGGCGCCCGGCTCGGCGAACGGGACCAGGTCGGTGCCCGCCGGGTCTGCGCCGTACGCCGCGAGCGCGCCGCTGACCAGGCCGCGGTGGACCTCGCACACGACCTCGGGGTAGCGGTGCGCGGCCTCGAGCAGGGGGCACCGGGTCAGCCGCACCAGGTCGTCGCGCGCGGCGTCCACCTCGGGTTCGAAGCCGAGCTCGTCGAGCATCGTGACGACCTCCGCCCGGGCGTCCTCGGCGGTCTCCGGCCGGCGGTCGCGCTCGCCGGCCAGGGAGCTGCCCCAGTGCTCGCCGGCGAACCGTGCGGTCTCGGTCGGCGCGGGGCTGGTGCCGGCGATCGAGGCTGCCAGTGCGGTGGCCAGGCCGGCGTACTCG
The DNA here is from genome assembly GCF_030019515.1 of Nocardioides sp. Classification (GTDB taxonomy): domain Bacteria; phylum Actinomycetota; class Actinomycetes; order Propionibacteriales; family Nocardioidaceae; genus Nocardioides. The sequence goes on from NZ_JASEEQ010000009.1 coordinate 162,919, forward strand.
TCGCGGCCGCGCTCCTCGACGGACTCGTAGCGCCAGGCGGGCCGGCCGCGGCCCTGCGGCTCGCTGCGGATCCGGCGTACCCAGCCGTCGGCGACCAGCGCCTCGAGATGCTCGCGCACGGTGTTGGGGTGCAGTCCGCTGGCCTGGGCCAGTGCCGCGAGCCGGGGCGCCTCCGGCTGGTCGAGCAGCAGCTGGAGGACCGCGGCCCGGCCCGGGGTCAACGGTCGCGGCCGCCGGCCGGGACGGGGACCCAGCTGATTGTTTTTCACGGTCCATACTGTAGTAAACATGTCTCGCACGGTCACCCCCCGGGTCGGCCCCGACGCGGCCCGAACCCGGCGCGACCGCACCCGAGCCCACCCACACCCCTGAGGAGCACACCGAATGAACGACCTGTTGGTCGCCTCGTCCGAGGCGGACGCGCGCGCAGCCGAGGCGATGGTCGCCCACCACGCGGCGATGGCGGGGACGCTGACCACCCACGTGACCCAGCTCGCGTCGGCCGCCCGCTCGGGCAACGCCGCCGAGGCCGAGCGCGTCCGGGCCGAGCTGCTCGCCTGGTGCCGCACCGACCTGGTGCCGCACGCCCTCGCCGAGGAGGCCGCCCTCTACCCGGCCGCCGGGGATCAGCCCACGGCGTCGCTGCTCGTCACCGCGATGCTCTCCGAGCACCAGCTCCTCCTCGGGCTGGTCGACCAGCTCGGCAAGGCGCAGGACGTCGTCTCCGCCGCGATCACCGCCGGCTCGCTGCGCACCGTCTTCGAGACCCACCTGGCCAAGGAGAACGAGCTGATCGTGCCGCTGCTCGCGACCGCCGGGACGGTCTCGCTCGCCGCGCTCCTCGACGGCATGCACGAGGCGCTCGAGGAGCACCAGGGCCACGACCACGGCCATGACCACGGGCACGACCACGGGCATGACCACGGCCATGACCACGGGCACGACCACGGGCACGACCACGGGCACGGCGGCTGCACCTGCGGCGAGACCGACCCGGCCGGCCTCCCCGAGCTCGACGTGCGCACCATCCCGCACGCCATCCGGCACGCCACGGTGTTCGGCGCCGTCGACGGTGTCCGCCCCGGCAGTGGTCTGGTGCTGGTCGCCCCGCACGACCCGCTGCCGCTGCTCGCGCAGCTCGAGCAGCGCGACCCGGGCGTGCTCAGCGTCGAGTACCTCGAGCGCGGTCCCGAGGCCTGGCGCCTCCAGATCCTCCGCTCGCCGCGCTGAGGCTGAGCCCTCTCGAGCGACCCGCGTCGACCCGCCCGACCGTCTCGGGCGGGTCGACGTGCGGTTCCGGACGGGTCAGCCCCGAGCGGCGGGGCTGCGCCGGATGGTCCGGTCCAGGTGCACGATCATCGCGACGAAGACCGTGACCGCGGCCGCGAACGCGACCCACAGCTCGATGCTCGCGATCCGGTGGACCAGCGGCAGGTCGTCGGCGCGGCCGAGGTAGATCCCGGCGGCGGCGTACATGCCGAGCGGGAAGATCATGCTCCACATCGTGGGGTCGTAGCGCAGCGGGATCTTCCGGATCCCGTGGCGCCACCAGCCGGCGGCCACCAGGGGCGGGATCAGCCAGGTGGCGAAGGCCCAGAAGACCACCGCCAGCCCGGCGATCAGCTCGCGGGTCGCCGTCACCATCGGGGCGTCGGCCATCTCGACGATCCGGGCCCCGGCCAGGACGGTGATGGCCAGCGCGCCCATGCTCACCCAGTACGGCGGGTTGAGGTCCTCGGGCCCGAAGTCGTAGAGCATCAGCCGCAGCGAGACGATCACGCCGGTCGCGGCGTACAGGAAGACCCCGACCGACCAGGCCACCACCGCGATCAGCGCCAGGGCGATCCGGCCGGTCTCGGCCCGCGGCTCGAGGGTGGCGGCCGCGGTCGCGACCGACTGGCTCGCGACCGTCCAGATGAACCAGGTGCCGTTGGCGGCGGCGATCACCGGCCGCGGCTGCGGGCCGAGCACCGCGGTCCACGGCACGACGTACCCCAGCACCAGCCAGGCGGTGCCGGACAGCGCGAACAGGACCGCGGTCGCGGTGTAGTGGCCGTCCAGGCCGAGGCGGACGCCGAGCACGTTGGTGCCGGCGACGAAGGTGAAGAAGCCGAACCCGCGACGCGGGTCCATGAAGTCCTCGGACGTCGCGGTGCGGTAGGCGACGAACCGCCAGGCCGTCAGTGACAGCAGCAGCACGAAGGCGCCCGCGCAGATGGCCAGCAGCACCTCCGAGAGCACGCGGTAGCCCTGGAGCTCCATGCCGACCGAGAGGATCCCGCTGGCCATGACCAGCGCGAAGTAGCCGGGCGCCAGCCCCTCGACGCCGATGCGGATCCGCTCGCCGAGCGTGGCGCCGGGCGCCCGAACCGGGCCGGTGGCCGGCCCGTGGCCGTGGCCGTGGGCGGGGCGGTGCGCAGGGTCGTGCGCGGGGCTGGGGGTGGGGCTCGGCGTGGCGGGCACCCGGGCAGGGTACGGCCTCCCCGGCCGGTCGCGCAGGTGTGTGAGGGTGGAGACGTGGACAGTCGACGGGATCGCTTCGGGGAGGTCGCGCCCGGCCTGATCGAGCCGCTGCGGCGGTTCCTGGCCCGCCGCACCGATCCGGCCACCGCCGAGGACGTGCTCGCCGAGACGCTGCTGGTGTGCTGGCGCCGTGCCGAGGACCTGCCCGAGCCCGCGCTGCCGTGGGCGTACGGCGTGGCCCGCAACTGCCTGCGCAACGCCGAGCGGGCCGCCCGCCGGCAGCAGCGGGTCGCGGGGCGCCTGGCCGCCGAGCCGCCGCCCGCCCAGCCGAGCCTGCAGTCGGCCCTGCAGCCGACGCCGCCACCGGACGAGGACCTGGCGCTGCACGAGGCCCTCGCCCGGCTGCGTCCCGAGGAGGCCGAGCTGCTCCGGCTGTGGGCGTGGGAGCAGCTGACGCCGGCCGAGATCGCCGTGGTCCTCGGCATCACCCCGAACGCGGTGAGCATCCGGCTCACCCGGGCCAAGCAGAAGCTGTCCGACCGGCTGCGAAAGACCAGGGCCGCTGCCGGACATGAGGAGTCGAGAGAGGGGAGACGTTCATGACCGACGAGCTGCGGGCCCGCCTGCGGGCCGCGGACCCGGCCGCCTCCCTGCCGCCGGCCGACCCCGACGGGGTGACCCGACTCCTGGAGGACGTCATGAGCACCGAGCTCACCACGGAGAACCGTGAGACCGGCACCCGCGACCGCGGGCCGCTCACCTGGCTCGTAGCCGCCGCGGCCGTGCTGATCATCGCGGGCGTCGGCCTGTTCGGGGTGCTCAACCACGACACCGACCCCGCCGCACCGCCCACCGCAGCCGACGACAAGACGGTCACCGAGCTGACCGCGCCGAGCGCCGCGGCGTACGCCGCGAGGTGCATGGTGCCCAACGCGGACCTACTCCGGCAGCAGACCGTGGCCTTCGAGGGCAGCGTCTCCACCATCGCCGACGGCATGGTCACCCTCGTCGTCGCCCACTGGTACGCCGGCGACCCGACCGATCTGGTGCGCGTGCAGGCCCCGCCCGCCGACCTCCAGCAGCTGATCGGCGCGGTGAGCTTCGAGCCGGGCGAGCGGTACCTGGTGTCCGCGACCGACGGCCGAGTGACCGTCTGCGGCCTGAGCGCGCCGTGGTCCGCGGACCTCGCCGCGCTCTACGGGCAGGCGTTCGGCGGCTGACCTGCCATCCTGGGCCGGTGCACGGACTGCTGCTGGCCGCCGGTGCCGGCACCCGGATGGGGATGCCCAAGGCGCTGGTGCGCGCCCCGGACGGTGAGCCCTGGCTGGTCCGCGGCGTGCGGGCGCTGACCGACGGCGGCTGCACCCAGGTCAGCGTCGTCCTCGGCGCGTCCGCCGAGGAGGCGCTGCCGCTGCTCGAGGGGACCGGTGCGACTGCCGTCGTTGCCGCGGACTGGGAGGACGGGATGTCCGCGTCGTTGCACGCCGGCCTCGCCGCGGCCCTCGCCACCGACGCCGACGCCGTGGTGGTCACGCTCGTCGACCTGCCCGACGTCGGCGCGGACGTCGTACGCCGGCTCCTCGACCCGCCGCCCGCCCCGGCGACGCTGCGGCGAGCCGCGTATGCCGGCCGGGCCGGCCACCCGGTCGTGCTGGGCCGGGACCACTGGGACGGCGCGGGCGGCCTCGCGACCGGGGACCGCGGCGCCCGCGACTACCTCGCCCGCCACGTCGTCGAGCTCGTCGAGTGCGGCGACCTGGCCACCGGCGCGGACCTGGACCGGCCACCGGGCTGAGCCGATCGCCAACCGGGGACCAACACCCGGCGCCGTAACCTTGCTCACATGCTGCTCTCGTCCCCCGCCGATGTCGCCGCGCGCCTAGGTGCGACGGGCTACCTCAGCGACGACGCGCTCGCGACCGTGACCTACCTGGCGCTGCGCATGCAGCGCCCGCTGCTGCTCGAGGGCGAGCCCGGGACCGGCAAGACCGCGCTGGCCGAGGCGATCGCCGAGAGCCTGGAGCTGCCGCTGGTGCGACTCCAGTGCTACGAGGGCATCGACGCGACGCAGGCGCTCTACGACTGGGACTTCCCGCGGCAGATCCTGCACCTGCGCGCGCTCGAGGCGGCCGGCGGCGGTCAGGACGGACAGGGCGTCGAGGAGGCCGAGAAGAGCCTGTACGACGCCCGCTTCCTGCTCGCCCGGCCGGTGCTGCGAGCGCTGCAGGAGAGCCCGGCGGTGCTGCTGGTCGACGAGGTCGACCGGGCCGACGACGAGTTCGAGGCGTTTCTGCTCGAGGTGCTCTCGACCTACCAGGTCTCCATCCCCGAACTCGGCACCGTCCGCGCGTCGACGCCGCCGATCGTGGTGCTCACGTCCAACCGCACCCGCGAGCTGCACGACGCGTTGAAGCGGCGCTGCCTCTACCACTGGATCGACCACCCCGGGCTCGAGCGCGAGGTGGAGATCCTGCGCTCGCGCGCGCCCGAGGTCTCCGAGACCCTGCGCCGCCAGGTCGTCGAGCTGGTCCAGCTGCTGCGCGGCCGCGACGACCTCCAGAAGCCGCCCGGCGTCGCCGAGACCCTCGACTGGGCGCGGGCCCTGCACCACCTCGGCACCGCCGACATCGACCTTGCCACCGCGTCGGTCACCCTCGGAGCGCTGGTGAAGTACCGCGAGGACGCCGACCGGGTCCGGCACGCGCTCGACCAGGTGTTGCGGGCATGAACGACGTCTGGCCGTCCGGCCGGGCGGTGATCCGGTGAGCGAGCGGCATGCGGACGAGATCCTGCTCGCGTTCGCGCGGGCGCTGCGGGCCGCCGGCGTGCCCGTGACCCACGACCGCGCCCAGGGGTTCCTGGCCGCGGCCGCCGTGCTCGGCGTGGGCGACCAGCGCGCGACGTACCTCGCCGGCCGCGCGACCCTGTGCGCCGGCCCCGACGACCTGGAGCGCTACGACCAGGTGTTCCACGCGTTCTTCAACGCCCGCGACGGGCTGCCGCGCTCGCGCCCGGCCCATCCCGCGGCGCCGTTCGCCGGGCTGCCGCTGGAGGAGACCACCGGCACCGGGGAGAGCCAGGACGAGGAGGTCCTGCGGGCGCTGGCGAGCGAGACCGAGGTGCTGCGCCAGCGCGACGTCGCCTCGCTCAGCGCGGCCGAGAAGCACCGGCTCGCCGGCATGTTCGCGACCCTGAGACCGCGACCACCGGTGCGCCGTACCGCCCGGCACCACGCGTGGCGCCGCGGCGAGGTCGACGCCTCCCGCACCCTGCGCGCGTCGCTGCGCCGGATGGGCGAGCCGGCCGAGATCGCGTGGCGGCGCCGGGGCGTGCGGCCGCGCCGCGTGGTGCTGCTCGTCGACGTGTCGGGCTCGATGAGCGGGTACGCCGACGCGCTGCTGCGCCTCGCGCACCGGTTCACCCAGGTCGGGCGCGAGAGCGGCGGCGTCGTCGAGACGTTCACCGTCGGCACCCGGCTGACCCACCTGACCCGGGCGATGCGGGTCCGCGACCCGGAGCGCGCCCTGGTCGCGGCCGGCGAGACCGTCCCGGACTGGTCGGGCGGCACCCGGCTCGGCGAGACGCTGCGCATCTTCCTGGACCGGTGGGGGCAGCGGGGCCTGGCGCGGGGCGCGGTCGTCGTCGTGTTCAGCGACGGCTGGGAGCGCGGCGACCCGACCCTGCTCGGCGAGCAGATGGCCCGGCTGCGCCGGGTCGCCCACCGTGTCGTGTGGGTCAACCCGCACCGCGGCAAGGACGGCTACGAGCCCGTGCAGCAGGGTGTGGTCGCCGCCCTGCCGCACTGCGACGACTTCGTCGCCGGGCACTCCCTGGCGACGTTCGCGGAACTGGCGGAGGTGGTGTCCCGTGCGTGATGTGCTGCCGGAGCTGATGGGGTGGTGGCGGTCGGGTGCGACGGTCGGGGTCGGCACGGTGGTGGCGACGTTCCGGTCCGCGCCGCGACCGCCGGGCGCCTCGATGCTCGTGGGCCCGGACGGCACCGCGGTCGGGTCGGTGTCCGGGGGCTGCGTCGAGGGCGCCGTCTACGACCTGGCCGAGTCGGTCGTGGAGTCCGGCGTACCCGTCCTCCAGCGGTACGGCGTCTCCGACGACGACGCGTTCGCGGTCGGCCTGACCTGCGGCGGGATCATGGACGTCTGGGTCGAGAAGGTCGACCAGGGGCGGTTCCCCGAGCTGGGCGACATCGCCGCGGACGTCGAGGCCGGCCGCCCGGTCGCGCTGGCCACCGTGATCGAGCACCCCGACCCGACCTGGCTGGGCCGCCGCCTGGTGGTCCGTCCGCCCGACGCGACGGTCCCTGACGACTCCGGGGGCGAGACGCCGGCAGCGACCCCGCGAACGTCCGGGACCACCGCGACGTTGGGCTCCCCCCGCGCCGACGCCGCCGTGCACGACGACGCACTGGGGCTGCTGGCGGCCGGGCACAACGCGACGCTGACCTACGGCCCGGACGGCGAGCGGCGCGGCGAGGGGATGCGGGTGTTCGTGTGGGCGTTCGCCCCCAAGCCGCGGATGCTGGTGTTCGGGGCGATCGACTTCGCGGCGGCGGTCGCCCGGGTGGGCAGCTTCCTCGGCTACCACGTGACGGTGTGCGACGCCCGCCCGGTGTTCGCAACCCACAGCCGGTTCCCGGAGGCCGACGAGGTGATCGTGGACTGGCCGCACCGCTACCTGGCCGCGGAGGCCGACGCCGGCCGGATCGACGCGCGGACCGTCGTCACGGTGCTGACCCACGACCCGAAGTTCGACGTACCCCTCCTCGAGGTCGCGCTGCGGCTGCCCGAGGTCGCGTACGTCGGCGCCATGGGCTCGCGACGCACTCACGACGACCGGCTCGCCCGGCTGCGCGAGGCCGGCCTGACCGGCGACGAGCTCGACCGGCTGTCCAGCCCGATCGGCCTGGACCTGGGTGCCCGGACCCCCGAGGAGACCGCGATCAGCATCGCCGCCGAGATCATCGCCGGGCGCTGGGGCGGCTCCGGCGAGCCGCTCGCCGCCACCCGCGGCCGGATCCACGGGGAGCCCGTGCCCTCACCTGCCTCGTGAGACCTGCCGCTTCGCCGGCCCGGCGGCCTGGTCCGCGCTGACCCCGCGCACCGTCACCTTCACGGTCCTGCCCCGGAACACGCTGGGCAGGACCAGCAGGCGACGGTCGAGCTGCACCGACCACCGGCGCCCGTCGTCCGCGGTGGCGACCACCCGCCAGCTCGCCGCGCGACGCGCGTCCGCCCAGGTGACGACGGCCCGTGCTGCCGTCCGCTTGACGGTGATCCGACCGGTCGCGGCCGGCCGCAGCGGCCCGGGAGCCCGGTAGCTCGCGACGGTGACCTGCTCGCGCGGCGCGCCGTCGTGCTGGACGACCGCGATGATCGACCGCTTGCCTGCCGGGCCCGGCGCCGGGCTGAAGCGGATCCGGCCCGAGGCGTCGGAGACGGTGGCCAGCCGCTGGGTGGTGCGCCCGGCGCGCTCGAAGAACTGCACGGTCTGTCCCTCGACCGCGTTCACCCGGTAGTCCAGGGTCCGGGCGTGACCACGGCCGCCGACGGTCGCGCGGACCCGCGGGCTCGGCAGTGCCGAGGCCTGCCCGACCGCCACCAGGTCCGGCGTCCCGTCCGCAGTGTGCACCTGCCAGCGCCCCGGTGCCGGGTCGCGGACGATCACGTACGTCGCGTGCTCGGGGGGCACCTGCAAGACGATGTGGTCGTCGGTCGCCTCGAAGGCCTCGGTGCCGGCGGGCACCGCGATCTCGGTGCCGTCGGGCCCGGTCACGGTGACCTGCGGCGGGTCGTCGACCGACGCGAACCGGAAGTACACGGCCCGCTCGCCACGGGCGACGACCATGTCCTCGGAGGCGACCGCAGCCGTCGCGGCGTACGGCGCCAGCCGGCTGCGGGCGCCGCCGTCCCACGCCGACGCCCAGTGGTTGATGTCGCAGCCGGTCAGGTAGTACTTGAACTCCCCGTCCCAGCGGTACCCGAGGCCGAAGTCTGCGAAGAAAGTGTAGACGCAGCCGCCGACACCGGTACTGGAGACGACCAGCGCGCCACCCCCGCAGCCCTTCCAGACGCAGACGTCGCCGCGGGCCTGGGCGTTGAACCTCATCGTGGGCGCGTAGAGCCACATGTCGATGTTGGCTCTGGCGCTGACGACGTCGTAGAGCCGGGCGTCGATCCTTCCGCCGAGCCTGATCATCCCGTTCGACTGGTACTGCAGGTAGGCGCTGGCCACGCCGAAGCCGGCGATCGAGGCGTTGCCGTCGGCGCGCAGCAGCCACGGGTCGGACGCCACGAACTTCAGGGTCCCCTCGATGGCGGCGGCCGCGGTGCCGTTGACCGGCGGGCCGGCGGTGAGCTTCACGCCGCCGTTCAGGGTCAGCGGCGGGCCGGCGTCGTACCCGAAGTCGATGTGCTGCAGGAACACGCCCGACCCGAGCGCGAGCGGGGGCACCGGCGTGAAGTTCGCCGCGAACATGGTGACGGTCCTGCCGACCACCTGGATGCTGACCTGCAGGTTGCCCACCGAGGTCAGGGACAGGTCGGCGAACCCGTCGAACTGGAACGAGGCCGCGTTGTAGAGCAGGTCGAGGTCGTTGACCTGGAACGCACCGAACGTGGCGTTCCTGACCCGCAGGTGGACCTCCTCAAGGCGCAGGCCCTTGAGGTTGTCGGTCTTGAGGGTGACGGTCGCGGACACGTCCAGGGGCGAGGGCAGGTGGATGGTCACCGGCAGCTCGGCGCCGCGGTAGACCAGGTCGAGCCGGGCGTCGCCCTCGACCGAGAGCCCGAGGAGCTCGGCGCCGTCGGTGATCGAGAGGCTGCCGAGGTTGAAGCGGGACGCCTTGCCGCCCGGGAGGTCCCAGTCGATCGCACCATAGAAGAAGGACAGCCGGCCCAGGGTGCTGCCGGCGTCGACCGACGCCTTGGCCTTGCCGCCGATCGAGCGCACCTGGGCGGTCCAGGTGTCGATCTCGATGGCCACGCCGGAGTTGGGCCGGACGTCGATGCCGTTGAGCCGGACGGTCTTGGTGCTGGCGTAGAGCTCCTTGACGAGCAGTCGGTCACCGATGGGCGCCGTACGCCGGCGGAAGCAGGGCGACATCGCCTCGGCGATGCCCGTGCGGACCGTCGTGTAGCAGGTGAGGTCGTCGGCGGGGTACCCCTCCGGCACGACACCGTCGTGCGCCGGCCCCGCGCACCCGCCGGCGGTGACGGCGAGGGAGCCGGGGGCGTACTCCTGGTCGAGCCGCGAGGTGGTGAGGGAGAGCACGGTCGTGACCGGCGTCGACGTCCCGCCGCTGTCGTCGGTCACCTGGACCGAGACCGGGTGGTCGCCCGCCGCGGCACTGGTCACGCCGACGACCGGTCCGGCGCAGCTCGTCTCGAAGGTGCCGTTGCCGTTGAGGTCCCAGTGGTAGGAGACGATCGAGCCCGACGGTGACGCCGGGACCGAGCCCGACGCGTCGAGGACCGTCACCTTGCGGGTCCTCGGCGACGGAGTGCGGACGACGATCGCGGCGTCGGGCGCCGTGCCCACCACGTTCACCTGGATCGAGGCCTCGCTCGACGCCCCGGAGAGATCGGTCGCGACGACCCGGACCCCGTGGGTCCCGGCCTGGGCGAAGGAGCGGGTGAGGGTGCGGCCGTTCTCGGGTGCCGGCTCGCCGTCGACGTACCAGGCGAGCGCGACGGAGTCGCCGGGGTCGGGGTCGTCGATGCCGGCGGTGAAGGTGACCGGCTCGCCGGGGGCGGCCTGCTGGTGGTCGGCGTCGAGGGTGACCGACGGTGGGTGGTTGGGCTGGGGCGTCCGGACCTCGATCGACGTCGACGCCGTGCCGGAGTCGAACCCGTCGTCGACGGTGACCGTGACGGTGTGCTGGCCCTCGGCCTGGAACGCCCACTGGAGTGACGAGCTGTCGGACTGGACGTCCAGCCCGTCGACGTTCCACACGAACGTGGGGCTCCCGCCGGCCTCGCTGGAGACCGTGAACGTGACCGTCTCGCCCGGCGCGGCCACCTGCCGGTCGGCGCTGAGGCTGACCGCCAGCTGCGCGGACGCGCGTCCCGGCACGAGCAGGCTGCCGAGGATCAGGACCGTGACGGCCACGAGCCGCACGGCCGGGCGACGGCGCGGCGAGGATGAGGCGACGGAGCCGACAGCTGTGCCCACGAGGCACCGCCCTCCCAGCCGGGGATCGATGCCTGGACAGTAGGCCCGGCCCCCCAGGGCGTCGATAGCCCGAACGTGCCAGGTCGGCTGACCGGTCGGGTGACCGGCCCACGGCGCTTCCCCGGCGACCGGCGCCGCGTTACCGTGGCCGGATCGAGAGTGACGAGGACCACACATGACGGTTGACGCGGATCTCCAGGCGCGACGCCTCGACGCCGTGCGCGCGTGGACCTCGTTCGTCGAGCGCGGCGACGACGCGGCCCGGCTGGTGCGTCCCGAGATCCTCAGCAGCTGGACCCGCTCCGAGGCCGCCGTACGCACCGACGTCACGGAGGCGCCGCTCGCCGACGAGGCCGACACCGCGGCCCGCTGGCGCGGCTCGCCGCTCCAGGCCGCCGTCGAGCGGGTCGAGGCCGAGCTGCGGCGCACCGCCGAGGACGGCGACCTGGTCGTCGCGATCACCGACGCCCAGACGCGGATCCTGTGGACGTACGGCGGCCGGGTGATGCGCCGCAAGGCCGAGACCGTGAACTTCGTGGTCGGTGGGCGCTGGGACGACCAGAGCGTGGGCACCAACGCCCTCGACCTCGCCAACCGGCTCGCCGCCCCGGCGATGGTCTTCAGCGCCGAGCACTACGCGCCGATCGTGCACAACTGGGTGTGCTGGGCCGCTCCGGTGCACGACCCGGCCACCGGCGCGCAGCTCGGCGTGATCGACCTCTCCACCACCTGGGACCGCACCCATCCGATCGGGCTCGCGACCGCGCGGGTCCTGGCCCGGCTGATCGAGACCGCGATGCCGGTCTCCGCGCACCACCCGACGCTGGCCGCCGACGAGAGCGCGGAGCCGGGCCTGGTGATGCGGCTGCTCGGCACCGCCGAGACCTGGCTCGACGGCCAGCGGCTGCTGCTCAACCGCCGCCAGACCGAGGTCCTCGCGCTGCTCGCCATGCACCCCGAGGGGCTCTCGCTCGAGCACCTGCACGCGCTCGTGTACGGCGACCAGGCGGTCACCCTGTCCACGCTCAAGGCGGAGGTCTCCCACCTGCGCTCCGCGCTCGGCGGCCAGCTCTCCTCGCGGCCGTACCGGCTGCCGATGCCGATCACGACCGACGTCGACCTGGTCCTCGGCCTGCTCCGCCGGGGCCGGGTCGCCGCGGCGGTCGACGCGTACGGCGGCGACCTGCTGCCCGGCACCAACTCGCCGGCCCTCACCGAGCTCGCGGAGTACGTCGCGGTCGCGGTCCGCGAGGCCCTGCTCGCCGACCCGCTGCCCGACGCGGTGGTCCGGTACGGCGAGCTCGCGCCGTACGACACCGAAGTGGTCGAGGTGTGCCTGGCCACCCTGGCCGGTCGGCCGCACCCCGCGCTCCCGCTGCTCAAGGCCCGGCTGGCCGCCGCCTCCCGCTGACCGAGTCGGCGCGTCTTGCCCGCTGTACCACGCCGAGTCGGCGCGTCTTGCCCGCGCGCACGAGCAAGACGCGCCGACTCGAGCCGTTCTCGTGGGCATGTTGCGCCGACTCGACCAACCCTCGACCAACCCGACGTCCCTAGCGTGACCTGCACCACACCGCCGGCCACGTCCCCCAGGAGCGTCATGACCCGGATCAGCCTCACCGTCGACGGAGCGCGGGTCTCCGACGACGTCGAACCCCGTCTGCTGCTCGTGCAGTACCTGCGCGAGCGCCTCGGCAAGACCGGCACCGTCATCGGCTGCGACACCAGCAACTGCGGCGCGTGCACGGTGCACCTCAACGGCACCAGCGTGAAGTCCTGCAACGTGCTCGCCGTCCAGGCCGACGGCGCGGAGGTCACCACGATCGAGGGCCTCGCGACGAACGGGCAGCTGCACCCGGTGCAGGAGGCGTTCCGGGAGTGCCACGGCCTGCAGTGCGGCTTCTGCACGCCCGGGATGATCATGCAGAGCGTCGACCTGCTCAACAACAACCCGAAGCCCACCGAGGAGGAGATCCGCCTCGGCCTCGAGGGCAACCTGTGCCGGTGCACCGGCTACCACAACATCGTGCGGGCCGTGCAGCAGGCGAGCGGGCAGGGGGCGCCGGCATGAGCACCACCCAGGAGCGCCCCGCCGACGCCGTCGAGCGCGAGATCGGCCGCGATCGGCGCCGCAAGGAGGACCAGCGGCTGATCACCGGTCGCACCCGCTGGACCGACAACATCACGCTGCCGGGCATGGTGCACCTCGCGATGGTGCGCAGCCCGTTCGCCCACGCGCGGATCACCTCGATCGACACCGCCGCCGCGAAGGAGTCGCCGAACGTCGTCGACGTGCTCACCGGCGCCGACCTCGGCGAGTCGCTCGGCGTGAACATCAACGCCTGGCCGATCACCCCCGGCCAGGTCACGCCGACGCACTCGCCGATGCCGAGCGACCGGGTCGCGTTCGCCGGCGAGATCGTCGCGGTGGTCATCGCGCGCAGCCCTGCCGAGGCCCGCGACGCCGCCGAGCTGGTCGACGTGGAGTACGACGTGCTCCCCGCCGCGCTCGACCTCAAGGAGGCGGCCGCCGCGACCGGCGACCAGGGCGCGCTGGCCCACCCCGACCTGGGCACCAACAAGTCGGCGTACTGGGTCTTCGACTCCGGCGAGGCCGGGACCGGCGGCTCGGTGGAGGACGCCATCGCGAAGGCCCGCACCGACGGCATCGTGATCGAGCGGGAGTACCGCCAGCAGCGGCTGATCCCGGCGTTCATGGAGCCGCGGTCGACCGTCGTCGACCCGACCGGCGAGCAGCTGACGATGTGGTCGGCGACCCAGATCCCGCACATCCTGCGGTTCGCGCTCGCTGCGACCACCGGGGTGCCGGAGTCCAAGATCCGGGTGATCGCCCCGGACGTGGGCGGCGGCTTCGGTGGCAAGCTGCAGACGACGCCGGAGGAGTGGATCACCTGGGCGGTGGCCCGCCGGCTCGGCAAGCCGGCCAAGTACACCGAGACCCGCTCCGAGAGCCTGATGGCGGGCCACCACGGCCGCGACCAGTGGCAGCGGCTCACCCTCGCGGCGGAGAAGGACGGCACGGTCACCGGCTTCAAGGTCGACCTGCTCGCCGACCTGGGCGCGTACGTGTCGCTGGTCGGCGGCGGCATCCCGGTGCTCGGGGCGTTCATGTACAACTCGATCTACAAGTTCCCGGCCTACCGGTTCGCGGTGCAGACCGTGCTGACCAACAAGACCTGGACCGACGCCTACCGCGGCGCGGGCCGGCCGGAGGCGACCTTCGCGATCGAGCGGATGATGGACGAGCTGGCCGCCGAGGTCGGCGCCGATCCCCTCGAGATCCGCGAGAAGAACTGGATCAAGCACGAGGAGTTCCCGTTCACCACGGTCGCGGGCCTCGAGTACGACTCCGGCAACTACGAGGCCGCGACCGCGCGGGCCAAGGAGATGCTCGGGTACGACGAGCTGCGGGCCGAGCAGCGCCGCCGCCGCGAGTCCGGCGACCCGGTGCAGCTCGGCATCGGCGTCTCCACGTTCACCGAGATGTGCGGCCTGGCGCCCTCGCGGGTGCTCGGCTCGCTGGACTACGGGGCCGGCGGCTGGGAGCACGCGAGCGTGCGGATGCTGGCCACCGGCAAGGTCGAGGCCGTCACCGGCACCTCCGCGCACGGCCAGGGCCACGAGACGGCGTTCAGCCAGATCGTCGCCGACCGGCTCGGGGTGGCCTTCGAGGACGTCGAGGTGCTCCACGGCGACACCCAGGTCGCCCCGAAGGGCCTGGACACCTACGGGTCGCGGTCCCTGGTGGTCGGTGGGGAGGCGCTGGTCCGGGCCGCCGACAAGGTGATCGAGAAGGCCAAGCCGATCGCGGCGCACCTGCTGGAGGCCTCGGTCGACGACGTGGAGTTCTCCGGGGGCCGGTTCTCGGTGCGCGGCACCGACCAGGGGATGGCGATCGGGGAGATCGCGCTGGCGACCTTCGCGGCCCACAACCTGCCCGACGGCGTGGAGGCCTCGCTCGACTCGGACGCGACGTACGACCCGGTGAACTTCAACTACCCGCACGGCACCCACCTGTGCGCGGTCGAGGTGGACACCGAGACCGGCGCGCTGAAGCTGCGCAAGTACGTGTGCTGCGACGACATCGGCAACATCATCAACCCGCTGATCGTCGCCGGGCAGGTGCACGGCGGGCTGGTCCAGGGGATCGCGCAGGCGCTGTGGGAGGAGGCGGTGTACGACGAGTCCGGGACGCTGGTGTCCGGGTCCTTCGTCGACTACCTGCTGCCGACCGCGGCCGACACGATCAGCTTCGAGATCGACCACACCACCACGCCCAGCACCACGAACACGCTCGGCACCAAGGGCGTCGGCGAGGCCGGCACGATCGCCTCGACCCCGGCCGTGGTGAACGCGGTGGTGGACGCCGTACGCCACCTGGGCATCAACGACATCCAGATGCCGTGCACCCCCGAGCGGGTGTGGAAGGCGATCACCGGCGCCGGCGGCGGACCCACCGAGGGCGCGGCGATGCCGCACTTCGACGCCTCGACCGGCATGGAAGGCACCGTGGACCGCACGACCGGAGGGACGGACGCATGATCCCCGCACAGTTCGACTACCTGGCGCCGACGTCGGTCGAGGACGCGCTCGCGGCCTTGGCCGAGCACGGCGACGACGCGAAGATCATCGCGGGCGGGCAGAGCCTGCTGCCGGTGCTCCGGATGCGGCTCAACGCGCCGGAGATGGTCATCGACCTCGGCCGGATCGAGTCCCTGCGCGGGGTCCGTGACGATGGCGACGCGATCGTGATCGGCGCGATGACCCCGCACGCCGTGGTGGGCGCGGACCCGCTGGTCGCCGAGCACGCCGCGGTGATCAGCAGGGCCGTGGAGCACCTCGCGGACGCGCAGATCCGGCACCGCGGGACCTTCGGCGGCGCGCTCGCGCACGCCGACCCCGCCGGCGATCTCGGGGCGCCGGCACTGGCGCTGGGGGCCGAGTTCGTCATCCAGGGACCGGGTGGCACCCGCCGGGTCGCGGCCGACGACTTCTTCGTCGACCTGTTCGAGACCGCGATCGGTGAGGACGAGATCCTCACCGAGGTGCGGATCCCCAAGCACACCGGCTGGGGCGCGCACTACGAGAAGTTCGTCCGGGTCGCCCACCAGTGGCCGATCGTCGCGGTCGCCGCGACCGTGCGGGTCGACGGTGGCACGATCGCCGAGGCGCGGATCGGGCTCACCAACATGGGTTCGACGCCGCTGCGGGCCCGCGGCGTCGAGGAGGCGCTGGCCGGACAGCCCGCGACCGAGGACGCCGTACGCGCGGCGGCCGCGCGCGCGACCGAGGGCACCAACCCGCCCTCGGACCTCAACGGCGACGCCGACTACCGGCGGCACCTGGCCACGGTGATCACCCGGCGGGCGGTGCTTGCCGCCGCGGGGGGCTGAGGCCCATGGACCTCACCCACCGGTTCACCGTCCCCACCGGCATCGAGGAGGCGTGGGCGCACTTCAACGACATCGCCTCCGTCGCCGAGTGCTTCCCCGGCGCGGCGGTCACCTCGGTCGAGCAGGAGACCTTCCACGGCTCGGTGAAGGTCAAGCTCGGTCCGATCGCGCTCGTGTACAACGGCTCGGGCACGTTCGTGGAGAAGGACGAGGGCGCGCACCGGTTCGTGGTCGAGGCCAACGGCAAGGACAAGCGCGGCAACGGCACGGCCGGCGCGACCGTCACGCTGACCATGGCGCAGGCCAAGGCCGGCAGCACCGACGTCGAGGTCGTCACCGACCTGGCCATCACCGGCAAGCCTGCGCAGTTCGGCCGGGGCGTCATGCAGGACGTCTCGGACAAGCTGCTCGGCCAGTTCGTCGACTGCCTCGAGCAGCGGATGGGCGCGCCGGAGCCGTCCGCCACGCCGTCCGAGCCCTCCGCGCCCTCCGCCGCACCTGACCCATCTGTCGCGGAATCGCCCGCGGCCGAGCAGGAGCGTCAGGTACGTCGACCCGATGCG
This sequence comes from Nocardioides sp., assembly GCF_030019515.1. GTDB lineage: Bacteria > Actinomycetota > Actinomycetes > Propionibacteriales > Nocardioidaceae > Nocardioides. The sequence goes on from NZ_JASEEQ010000009.1 coordinate 179,543, forward strand.
GCCGGGCCTCGGCACGCCGCGGCGGCGGGGGAGGACCACCTGGACCTGGGGGCGACGGTGCTGCCGGTGCTGGCGCGGACCTACTGGCGGCAGGCGGTCGGCGCGCTCGTGGTGCTGCTCGTGCTCTGGCGGTGGCTCGGCCGGCGCCGCTGACCACGGCACACGACCCGGGCGGCGCTCCAGCGGCGGCTACTCGAGCGCGCTGGCCTGCGTCTTGACCGTCGGCACGGGGAGCACCACGTCCACGCGCTCCACGCCTGCTGACGCGGCGCGCTGCGTCTCGACACGCGCCGTCGGGTCCGCCGGCGCGGCCCCGGGCGCTTGCTCGACCACCATCGTGCGGTCCGCTGACGCGGCGCGCTGTGTCTCGACACGCGCCGCCGGGTCCGCCGGCGCGGCCCCGGGCGCTTGCTCGACCACCATCGTGCGGTCCGCTGACGCGGCCCGCACCCCGTTGACCTCGGGCGAGAGCTGCGGCTCGACCCGGACCACCGCGACCGCGCCGCAGAGCAGGCAGCCGACGACCAGCGAGCCGATGTAGACGCCGCCGAGGCCGTGGCCGACGAGGTAGCCGGCGACCGGGGGCGCGATGATCGCGGCGAGCTGGAAGGACCCCGAGCTGAGCGCGTTGTAGCGCCCCCGCAGGTGGTCGGGCGCGAGCTCGTTGACCAGGGCGGGGACGGTCGGCTGCAGCAGCGTCTCGCCGAACGCGAACACCGACGCGCAGCCGGCGACCAGGAGCGTCGCGCCCCAGGTGCCGGAGACCAGCCCGGTGGCGCCGAGCAGCACCCAGGAGCACGCCCACACCAGCGACATCACCGCGATCACCCGGGTCCGGCGCCGGCCCTCGATCCGCTGGAGCACGACCAGCTGGAGCACCACGATCACCACCGTGTTCGCGGCGAACGCCAGCCCGAGGCCCTGCGTGGACACCTCGCCCACGGCCCGCGCGAACGCCGGCATCCCGGCGTTGAGCTGGGAGTAGCCGACGTACGACGACACGAAGCTGAGCAGCATCAGCGAGGCGACCGCGGGCCGGCGCATCACCTCGCGGTAGCTCAGCGTCGCCGGCGGAGCGCCGCCCGCGTGGACCGGGCGGCCGGCGACCAGCCGCAGCGGACCCAGCAGCAGGACCAGGGCCGGCAGGTAGCTGACCGCGTCGCCGAGGTAGATGACCTGGAAGGTGACCAGCCGGTCCACGTCGACGAACGCGCCGCCGATGATGCCGCCGATCCCGATGCCGAGGTTGAGCAGCGTGAAGTTCACGCCGAAGTAGCGCTGCCGCAGCTCGACCGGGACCACGGCGGCGATGAAGGCCTGGAACCCCGGCCAGGAGACCCCGAACGCGGCGCCGGAGAGCATCAGCGCCCCGGCCGCCATCCACTCCGCCGGTGAGAACGCGAGCGCGGCGTTCGAGGCGGTCTGGAGGACCAGTGCACCGACCAGGATCCGGCGCGCGCCGAGCCGGTCGATCGCCGAGCCCCCGGGCCCGACGACGAGGAAGCCGATCAGCGGCGGGAGCGCCAGCAGCAGCCCGACGTCGCTGAGCGCGAAGCCACGCACCTCGTGGAGGTAGACGACGTGGAAGGGCAGCACGAGGCCGGTGCCGATGAACTCGAAGACCACCACCGAGAGCAGCAGCCGGCCCTCGCGGGGCAGGTCGTGCCAGAACGAGGCGAGGGTCGGGCGGGCGGGGTCGGGGTGGGTCGGCGAGCTCATCGCCGAGAAGTCTCCCAGCGGCCGCCGACACCCGGCACGCGATTTTCCGACGCAGTCGTCCGCCGACCCCTAGGCTCCGGGGCATGAAGCGTCTGGTGGGGACCGTGATCGGCCTGGCGGTCGTGCTGCTGGTGCTGATGATTCCCGCCGCCCTCTACGGAGTGAGCGGCGACGAGGGTCCCGCCGAGACCGACGAGACGACGATCACGTCGTACGTCGCCGACTTCGACGTGGACGACCAGGGCGACCTGACGGCCGTCGAGACCCTCACCGTGGACTTCCCGTTCCCCGGCAAGCACGGGATCTTCCGGTTCTGGGACACCCACGACCAGACGGCCCCGGACACCGTCCGCCGGATCCCTCGTGACATCGAGGTCACCATGGACGGCGCCGACGTCCCGGTCGAGATGTCCAGCGACGGCGGTGGCCAGTTCAAGGTCGCCCGGATCGGCGACCCCGACTCGACCGTCGCGCCCGGCGAGCACGTGTACGAGATCCGCTACGACGTCGACGGCATCCTGGAGCCCGGCACCAACGGCTCCCGCACCCAGCTCTACTGGAACCTGATCCCCGGCGGCTGGGCGCAGCGCATCGACTCGGCGGACCTCACGGTCCACCTGCCCGCCGACGCGGAGCGGGTCCAGTGCGCGGTCGGCCCGGACGAGACGGGCTGCCGGCTCCAGGGCGAGGGCACCCCCGTCCTGCGGATCCGGGCGGAGTCGCTCGACCCGCGGACGCCCGTGACGCTCAAGACGGGCCTCGACGTGGCGACGCCGCCGCCCGGCGACGAGCGACCCTGGGGGCCCGCGCTCGACGCCGTGCTCGGGCCCGACCTGGCGCTGCTGGCCCTCGTGCTGGCCCTGGCCGTCGCCGCCGGCGGCTACGGCTTCCACCTGGCCCGGCGCGCGGCCGAGCGGGACCCGCAGTTCCCGGTCATGTACGCGCCGCCGGACGGCATCGGCCCCGCCCAGGCGGCGTACCTGGTCACCGAGAAGGTGGACGACGAGCAGTACGTCGCCACCCTCATGTACGCCGCGGAGAAGGGTGCCATCGCCCTCGACCGCACCGATGCCGCGTGGACGATCGCGGACAAGAACGGCGCCTCGGGCTGGGCCGGCCTCGACCCCGTGACCACGGGGGTCGCGCACCTGCTCGGCGGCCCCGGCACCTCGTTCGTCGCCTCGCCCAAGGACGTCGCCGCCGGCCAGCGGCTCAAGACCGAGATCGAGTCGTTCGAGGAGAGCACCCGGACCTGGGCCTCGACCTCCGGCCTGATGGTCAAGAGCGGTCTGGGCGGCAGCGGCAGCGTGGTCATCGGCCTGTGCCTGGTCGCCGTCGTCGCCATCGCGATCTGGAACCCGCTCAACATGTCGGTCGTCGGGCTGATCCCGGGTGCGTTCGGGATCTTCGGCGCCTACCTCGCGGTCCCCGCCGCCGGCACCCGGCGCACCAAGGCCGGCCGTGACCTGTGGTCGCGGGCCGGCGGGTTCCGCCGGATCCTCGCGACGCCGTCGGCGAAGGACCGGTTCGACTTCTCCGGGCGCGAGGAGCTCTACACCGCCTACGTGCCGTGGGCGGTCGCGTTCGGGTGCGCCGAGGAGTGGGCGGGCAAGTACCGCACCGAGATGGGCGCCGAGCCGCCGGTCCCGTCGTACCTCGGCCCCGCTTACGTGGGCGCCTACACCGGCTCGGTGGTCTCGTCGATGGTCGACGACTTCCACTCCACCGTCAGCTCCGCGATCTCCTCCTACGAGGCCACCCAGAAGTCGTCGTCCTCGGGTGGCGGCGGCGGGTTCTCGGGCGGCGGCGGGGGCGGCGGCGGTGGTGGCGGCTCCTGGTGACCGACTGACCATCCCCCATCCACCCGTGTTCTGAGGAGATCTCATGCTCATCGCCATCATCGTCATCGTCGTGGTGCTCGTCGCCCTGGTGGCCTTCGGCATCATCGGCTTCAACAAGCTCCGCACCACCGACATCGGAGCCCAGGAGGCGCTCGGCGGCATCGACGTCCAGCTCACCCGGCGCGCCGACCTGATCCCGAACCTGGTCGAGACCGTCAAGGGGTACGCCGCGCACGAGAAGGGCGTGTTCGAGGAGGTGACCGCGGCCCGGGCGGGCGTGCAGGCCGCGGCCAAGGGCGACGACGTCGCCGCGAAGGCCGCCGCGGACGCCCGGCTCCAGGGCGCCCTGGTCAACCTGAACGCCGTGGCCGAGGCCTACCCCGACCTCAAGGCCAACCAGAACTTCCTCGACCTGCAGCGCCAGCTCGCCGAGACCGAGAACCAGATCTCGTTCGCCCGGCAGTTCTACAACGACGCGGTCGCGACCCTGAACAAGCTGACCCAGACCATCCCGTGGATGTTCTTCACCGGCGTGGCGAACGTCCACAAGCGCGAGTTCTACGACGCCCCGGACGGCCAGGAGCAGGCGCCGCAGGTGAGCTTCTAGGGCCACGACGGAGGTCGCGAGGCTCGCCCGGTCGGGGGGCATGCGGGCAAATCCGGGCGGGTACTCACCCCGCATGCAGATCCCTCAGCCCCGTGGCCCGCTCACGGACGAGCTCTTCGGCACGCTCCGGGCGGGGTCCGACGACTTCTACCCCGTCCTCGCCGCCGGCGCCACCGACGGCGAGGACGCCGCGCTGGCGCTGTGGGTGCTCCACGAGCTGCACTACCGCGGGTTCGACGAGGTGCGTGACGACCTGGAGTGGGACCCGCAGCTGGTGCGGCTGCGCGGAGCGCTCGAGCGCGACCTCGAGCAGCGGCTGCGCGAGCGCTTCACGCCGCCCGTCGGCCTCTCCTTCGTCGAGGACTTCTTCGACTGGGTCGCCGAGCAGGACGGCGCCTCGGTCGCCGCGCACGTGCAGCGCGACGCCGACCGCGAGCAGGTGCTCGAGCTGCTCCGGTCGCGCTCCATCTACCACCTCAAGGAGTCCGACCCGACCGCGTGGGTCGTCCCTCGCCTGGGCGTCCGGGCCAAGGCCGCGCTGATGGAGCTCCTGTACGACGAGTACGGCGGGGGCGACCCGAACCGGCTGCACCACCACCTGTTCGCGCAGGGCCTGCGGGCCAGCGGCCTGGCGGCGTCGTACGGCGCCCACATCGACGAGGTGCCGCTGGAGGTGCTCGAGCAGAACAACGCGATGTCGCACTTCGGCCTGCACCGCCGCCTGCGCGGCGCGGCCCTGGGCCACCTCGCGGCGTTCGAGGCGACCAGCTCGATGCCGTCGCGGCGGATGGTGCAGGGCCTCGAGCGGCTCGGCTTCCCGGACGAGATGGTGGCCTACTACGCCGAGCACGTGGAGGCCGACGCGGTCCACGAGCAGCTGGCCGTGCGCACCATCTGCGGCGGCCTGCTCGCCGAGGAGCCCGGGCTCGAGGAGGACCTGTGGTTCGGCGCGTTCACCTGCCTGGACCTGGAGGACCGGTTCGCCCGCACCATCCTCCAGCGGTGGGGGGTCGGCGAGGACCGGAAGGAGGAGGTGGCGTGAGCGGATCCTTCGAGCACCCGGACGTGGTGCTCTGTCCCGGCGGGCCGATGCTGCTGCGCGGTCAGCACACGGTCGAGGACCCGGCCGGGGTGGCGCACGAGACCACCCGGCCGGTCACCGCCGTCTGCCGGTGCCACAAGTCGTCGTCGCTCCCGTGGTGCGACGGCACGCACAAGCTGCTCCCCGAGCGCCTGCGGCCGACCTGAGCGCGGCCCGGCGAGGATCAGCCCGCGTCGAGCCGGACCAGCACCCCGCGGTCGCACCAGCGGACCTCGCTGATGGCCAGCTCGTCGTCGGTCTCCCGGAGCCGATCACGCAGCAGGTCGACCTGCTCGACGGTGCCCAGCTGGAGCAGGACGACGGCGCCGCGCAGCAGGTGCGGGCGGGCGGTGTCGATGCAGAGCCGGGCCAGCGCCATGCCGTCGGCCCCGCCGTCGATCGCGAGCACCGGGTCCTCGGGGAACCGGTCGATCTCGGCTCGGCGTACCCACGGCGGGTCCGCGATGACCAGGGCGAACCGCTCGCTGTCGTCGAGCACCTCGTCCATCGGGCCCTCACGGACCTCGACCCGGTCGGCCAGGCCGGCGGCCCGGGCGTTGGCCCGGGCGTACTCGCACGCCACCGGGTTCACGTCCACGCACACCAGCCCTCGGTCGGTACCGGCCACGGCCAGCAGGCCGATCTGGCCGGCGCCTGCGCACAGCTCAAGGACCGGGCCGGCCGGCGCGTCCGCGAGGATCTCGGCGGCCCACTCCGACTGGGCCGCGGTCCAGGGCCGGGGGCGCAGCACCCGGCCGTCGAAGGTGATCCGGAGCGGGCCGAACCCCATCGTCTCCGGAGCGTGGCTGATCGTGGTCATGGCGCGGTGGTACCCGCTGCGGCGGGCCGTCACGCCTGCTCACCCGACGTGGATCGGGCGGAACTGGACCGAGATCCGGGGCCCGGCGTGGGCGACCTTGGGGACGGCGTGCTCCCAGGTGCGCTGGCACGAGCCGCCCATCACCAGCAGGTCCCCGTGGCCCATCTCGAGCGGGATGGCGGCACCGCCGAGGCGCGGACGGAGCATCAGCCGCCGCGGGTCGCCGAGCGAGACGATCGCGACCATGGTGTCCTGCGTCCGCCCCCGCCCGATCGTGTCGCCGTGCCAGGCGACGCTGTCGCGGCCGTCGCGGTAGTAGCAGCAGCCGGCGGTGACGAACGGCTCGCCGAGCTCGGGCCGGTAGTGGGCCGAGAGCGCGCCGCGGGCCCGGCCCAGGGCCGGGTGGGGGAGCGGCTCGCCGACGCCGTAGGTGTGCAGGAGGCGGGGTACGTCGACCTCCCGGTCGTACATCTGGCGACGCTCGGCCCGCCACGGGACGTCGAGGAGCAGTGTCTCGAAGACCTCGTCGGCCTCGGGCAGCCAGGTCCGGCACACGTCCACCCACGCACCGCGGGTGAGGACCCGGCGCTCGAGCCCCTCGAAGGCCGGGGCGGTCGTCGGTGCGGGTCCGAACAGCGTTCCCTGGAAGTCCATCACCCGAGCATACGCCGAGATCGAACGTCTGTTCGAGTCAAATGTCTCAGGCCCCGATTCCTCAGGCCCCGATTTCTCAGGGGGAGCCCAGGGTCGGAGGGGACCAATTCCCGTGGCGGCGCCGCCCTCCCGCGCGAGAGGCTGACCCCATGACCGAGGCCACCCTCCAGGCGACCCCCGTCCCTGCGGCAGCGCGCGTGCGCAACCTGACCAAGACCTACGGCTCCGGGCCGGCGATGGTCGTCGCGCTCGACGACGTCAGCCTCGACCTCGCGGCCGGTGAGTTCACCGCGGTGATGGGCCCCAGCGGGTCCGGGAAGTCGACGCTGATGCACTGCTGCGCGGCGCTCGACACCGCGGACTCCGGCTCGGTGTTCATCGGCGACCAGGACCTCACCTCGCTCAAGGACAAGGCCCTCACCAGGCTGCGCCGCGACGAGATCGGCTTCGTCTTCCAGTCCTTCAACCTGGTGCCGACCCTCTCCGCGGCCGAGAACATCGCCCTGCCGATGGCGATCGCGGGCCGCAAGCCCGACCGCGACTGGTACGACGTGGTCATCGACACGGTGAGCCTGGCGGACCGGCTCGACCACAAGCCCAACGAGCTGTCCGGTGGACAGCAGCAGCGGGTCGCGGTCGCCCGCGCCCTGGTCAGCCGGCCCCGGATCGTCTTCGCCGACGAGCCCACCGGCAACCTCGACTCCCGCTCGGGCGCCGAGGTCCTCGAGCTGCTGCGCCGCAGCGTCGACGACCACGGCCAGACGGTCGTGATGGTGACCCACGACCCGGTGGCCGCGGCGTACACCGACCGGGTCGTGTTCCTCGGTGACGGCCGGGTCGTCGACGAGCTGCGCGAGCCCACGCGGGAGCGGGTGCTCGAGGTGATGAACCGACTGGCCGAGAAGCACGCATGAGCACCGCCCGGGACGGCGGGGGCCCCGCATGATCAAGGCCGCCCTCAGGAGCCTGCTCGGGCGCAAGATGCGCCTGCTGATGAGCACGTTCGCGATCGTGCTCGGCGTCGCGTTCGTCGCCGGCTCGCTGATCTTCTCCGACATGCTCAACCGCAGCTTCACCGCGATCTTCGCCTCGAGCGTGGGCGACGTGATCGTGCGACCCGAGGGGGGCGCGTCCGTCGACGGCACCCCGTCGACGCTCACGGTCCCCTCCGACCTGATCCCGCGGCTCGAGTCGGTCCCGGGCGCCGCCCGGGTCGACGGCAACGTCAGCGCGGTCGGCGTCTTCGTCGTCAGCCGCGAGAACAAGCTGATCGGCGGCAACGGCGCCCCCGGCATCGCGGTGAGCTGGAGCGACGCGCCGGCCGGCCACGGCCTCGAGGGACTCTCCGTCGTCGAGGGCCGGGCGCCCGAGGGCGACGGCGAGGTCGCCCTGGACGTCTCGGCCGCGGAGAAGGCCGGGTACGACGTCGGCGACACGATCCGCGTGATCACCTCGACCGACACGCCGGTGCTCCAGCCGGAGCTGGTCGGTCTGGTCGACTTCGCCGACGGCGGCTCGCTCAACGGGGCGACCCTCACGGTCTTCGACACCGACTCGGCGCAGCGGATCTTCCTCGGCGGCCAGGACGCATACACCGACGTGTGGGTCACCGCCGAGGGCGGCACCTCCCAGGCCGAGCTGCGCGACCGGGTCCGCGAGGAGCTGCCGGGCGACCTGGAGGCGATCACCGGCGACGACGCCGCCGACGAGAGCGGCAACATGCTGCTCGAGGCGGTCTCGTTCATCACCACGTTCCTGCTGATCTTCGCCGGCATCGCGCTGGTGGTCGGTGCGTTCCTCATCGCCAACACGTTCTCGATCCTGGTCGCGCAGCGCAGCCGCGAGCTGGCGCTGCTGCGCGCCCTGGGCGCCTCCCAGCGGCAGGTCACCCGCTCGGTGCTGGCGGAGGCGGCCGTCGTCGGCGCGCTCGGGTCCACGCTCGGCCTGGGGCTCGGCATCCTGCTCGCGCTGGCGATCCGGGCGATGTTCGCGCAGGTCGGCCTGGACCTCTCCGGCCAGGGGATCATCTTCGCCCCGCGCACGGTGATCGCCGGCTACACCGTGGGCGTGCTGATCACGATGGCGGCTGCCTGGCTGCCGGCCCGCCGTACGGCGCGGATCGCCCCCGTGCAGGCGCTCCGCGACGACGTGGCGCTCCCGGAGTCCTCGATCCACCGCCGCCTGGTCGCCGGCATCGTGCTGCTGGTCGTGGGTGCGGCCGCGCTCACCGCGGGGCTGTTCCTGGACGTCCCGCGGGCCGGGTGGCTCGTCGGCGGCGGCGTGCTGATGATCTTCCTCGGGGTGACCGCGGCCAGCCCGGTGCTCGCGCGCCCGGTCCTGCACCTGTTCGGCGTGCTGTACAGCCGGGTGTTCGGGCCGGTCGGCAACCTGGCGGGACAGAACGCGCGCCGGAACCCCCGGCGTACCACCGCGACCGCGTCGGCGCTGATGATCGGCCTCGCGCTCGCCACCACGATGGCGATCCTGGGCTCGTCGGCGAAGGCCAGCGTCGACCGGATCATCGAGGACAACTTCGTCGGCGACTACGTCGTGGGCAACGTCGTCGGCCAGGGGTTCTCGCCCGCGATCGGCGACCAGATGGCCCAGGTCGACGGTGTCCAGACGGTGGTGCGGCAGCGCTACGCGCCGGTGGAGGTCGAGGGCGACGACACCTACGTGGCCGCCGTCGACCGGCGCGACCTCGCGGGCCTGCTCGACCTGACGATGGCCGAGGGCAGCCGCGACGATCTGGTCGACGGCGCCGTGCTCGTGTCCGAGGAGTACGCCGCCGACCACGGCGTGACCGTGGGCGACGAGCTCGAGATGGACACGCCCGCGGGCACCGACCGCTACCCCGTCGTGGGCGAGTACGAGGAGAACCCGCTGATCGGCGCCGGCGTCGTGACCACGCTGCCGACCCTGGCCGCGGCCGGCTACCCCGAGAGCGACAACCAGCTGATCATCGACACCGACGGGTCCCCGGGCGTCCACGAGCGGCTCGACGCGGTGGTCGCGGACCTGCCGGTCGTGTCGGTCAAGGACCAGGCCGAGTTCGCCTCGGAGCAGCGGGAGCCGATCGACCAGCTGGTGCTGATGATCTACGCGCTGCTCGGGCTGGCGCTGGTGATCGCGGTGCTCGGCATCGTGAACACGCTCGCGCTGTCGGTCATCGAGCGCACCCGCGAGCTCGGGCTGCTCCGCGCGATCGGCATCAGCCGCCGTCAGCTGCGCCGGATGATCGGCCTCGAGTCGGTCGTGATCGCGGTGCTCGGGGCGGTGCTCGGGCTGCTGCTCGGCCTGTGCTTCGGCGTGGTGCTGATGTACGCCCTGCGCGACGAGGGGCTCGAGGTGATCAGCGTCCCCGGTGTCCAGCTAGTGGTGTTCCTGGTGCTCTCGATCGTCATCGGCTTCCTGGCCGCGGTGTTCCCCGCACGCCGGGCCGCGCGTCTCGACGTACTGCGTGCCATTGCGGCAGAGTGAGCCCTGACACCACGACGGATCTCTCGGTTTTGATCCCTCAAGTCCACGCCGTTCCCGCCGATCTGGGGACGCGGAGGTCGTTGTCTGCCTAAAGTTCCCTCTGTGGACGAGTTGCTGGTGACTGAGGGGCGTGCACTCAAGCACGTTCAGGTGCGCGAATACGTGCGCACTCTCGTCACGGGGGCGGCACCCGGTTCACCTGCACCATCTGAGCGTGAGCTGGTGCATCGGTTCGGGGTCGCCCGCATGACGGTGAGACAAGCCATGGATGCCCTCGTGGTCGAGGGCCTTCTCGAGCGGATTCCCGGGCGGGGCACCTTCGTGGCCCGCCCGCGGCGGGCCGTGAGCCGACTGACGAGCTACACCGAGGAGATGGCGCGGCGTGGCCTGCTGGCCGAGTCGCAGACGCTCCTCGCGCGCCGCGAGCAGGCCGGGCCGGGGGTGGCGCGGGCGCTGAACGTGACCGAGGGGGACGCGGTCATCCACTGGCGGCGGCTCCGCCGGGCCGACGGCGCGCCGATGTGCCTGGAGGACGCCTACCTCAACGAGGTGCTGCTCCCCGGCTTCCTGCAGACCGGCATGCCCACGAGCCTGTACGACGCGCTCGAGTCGCGCGCCCTGCGGCCGAACTGGGCCGAGGACTCGATCAACTCCGACGTGGCCACCGAGGAGGAGGCCGGTCTGCTGGACATCACCGCCGGCACCCCGGTGCTGCGGCACTCGCGTCGCGCGCTGTGCGGGGAGAAGGTCGTCGAGGTCTCGCGCACCGTCTATCGGGCCGACCGGTTCACGATGTGGATCCAGGTGGGCTCGGAGTCATAGCGCCGCCGTGCAGGTTTCCCCGGCCAGCCGGGGAAACTGTCACTTGTTGGCCGAAACTTCAGCCGATAAGTACCGGTTTCCCCGGTCAACCGGGGAAACCGACACGCGGGCAACCCGGCCGCGACCGACGTGTCGAGACCCGGTCGCGCAGCAGTCACAGTCCGCCCAGCGGCGCGACGACGTCGCCGCTCTCCTCGCAGACCCACACCGGGTCGGGGCCGCCGAGGTCGGGCTGGATGTAGAGCGCGTGCACGGGTGCGCCCGCGCCGCAGTCCAGGCACACCGGCCACCGGCCGACGCTCTCGAACAGCGCGTCCTGCACGTCCTGGGCGACCAGCCCGGCGACGTACTGCTCGCCCTCCGGCCACTGCTCCGCCCACCACTTGCGCTGGGCGACGGCATCCTCGAGGGCCGAGACCGCCGCTGCTGTCGCGTGGTGTCGAGCCTGCAGGTCGGCGAGCACCCGGGCACGCGCGTCGAACAGCAGGGCGTTGTCCATGGCCCCCATCATGCCCCGCGGTCGGTAGCGCGCGGCGTCCCGATCGGGGCGCTCCCGCGGCCTACCATCTCCCCATGAGCCAGGCGCTCCTCGAGGTCACGACCCTCGACCCGCGCGACGTGCCGGGAGCGGTGGAGGGTGGCGCGGACCGTCTCCACGTGGTCGCCCGCGACGCCGCGGTGGCCACCTCGCCCGAGCCCGCGCTGGTCTCCGCGGTGTGCCGCGAGAGCGACCTGCCGGTCTTCGTGCTGCTGCGGCTCAACCAGAGCTGGACGACGACCGGCGGCGAGCTGACCCGGCTGGTCGGGCTCGCCGAGGACTATCTCGGCTGCGGTGCGACCGGCGTGGCGTTCGGGTTCCTCGACGCCGACCTCGAGGTCGACCGGGAGGTGTGCGCGCACCTCGCGGGCGCGCTGCCGAACGTGCCGTGGACCTTCGGGCGGGCGGTCGACGACACCTTGGACCTGCGCCGCTCCTGGCGCCGGCTCCTCGAGCTCCCCGGCCTGGTCGGGGTCCGGTCGGCGGGCTCGCCGCGCGGTCTCGGGGCCGGGTACGACGAGCTGTTGGCGCTGGCCTCCGGCGATCCGGCGGTGGCGCGGCTGCTGATGCCGGGCGGCGGGCTGCTGGCCGAGCACGTCCCGTGGTTCGTGCGCGCGGGGGTGCGCCAGTTCCACCTCGGGGCGCAGGTGCGCCCGGGGGCGTCGTACAAGGCGTTCGTCGAGGCCGGGCACGTGCGCTCCTGGCGGCTGCTCCTCGACGACGTGGTGCACAACGTGGCCGGCGAGACCGCGCGCCGCGAGCACGAGCGAGCGGCGCGCCCGGCCGGATGATCCTCATCGACCCGCCGAACGCGGCCGGACACGGTCGGCTGTGGTCGCACCTGGCCAGCGACGCGTCCTACGACGAGCTGCACGCCTTCGCCGCCGTCCTCGGCATCCCGGCGCGCGGCTTCGACCGCGACCACTACGACGTGCCGGCCGAGCGCTACGCCGACGTGGTCGCCGCCGGCGCCACCCCGGTCTCCTCCCGCGAGCTCGTGCACCGGCTGGTCGCGACCGGTCTGCGCCGCCGCAAGGGTGGTGGCCCCTGACGATCGCGGGGCCCCTCCCGGGGCGACGACCCCGGGAACGTCAGGGACTGCCGGTCAGGCGCCCGAGGGAGGCGAGCTCGCGCTCGACGTTGTCGAGGGCGGCGTCCTCCCAGACCGCCCGGGCATGCGCGGTGTGGAACAGGTGGGGCTTGGCGAGCAGGTCGCCGAGCACGGCGGCCCGGCCCTGGGCGAACAGGTCGTCGGGCACGTCGGCGTACTCCTGGCGGACCGCGGCGACGTACGCCGCGTACCGCTCGGCGGGTGCCGCGAGGATGGCGAGGTCGGCGTCGCAGAGCGCGGCGCCGTTGCGGTCGCCGCGCGCGGGCCGGTGCCGCTCGGTGAGCAGCACCAGCCGCACCACCTCGTCGACCAGGTCCGGCGCGACCAGGGTGGGGAGGGCCTCGGCGGCCCAGGCCGCGGAGCGGCGCTCCGCCTCGGGCCGCCCGTCGTACACGCCGTCGTGGAACCAGGCGGCGAGCAGCACGGCCATCCGGTCGAAGGCCTCGCCCCGCGCCGAGAGCTCGTGGACCCGCTCGAGCACCTCGGCGAGGTGCTGGGTGTCGTGGTAGTGCCGCTCGGGGTGGGCGTAGGCCGCCACCAGTCGCGCGGCGAGCTCACGGGCGCCGGCCAGTGGCCAGGCGAGCAGCAGGTCCACGGGGCTCATTCAAGACCGTGGACGCCGGCACCCGCTACGGTGGTCCGGCAACGAGAACGTGTTCTAGAGCTGGAGGGCCGATGGCCGCGAGCAGGGAGCGGGTCCGCGAGGTCGTGGACCGGTACGTCGAGCTGGTGGCCACCGGCCCGTCGGAGGACATCGTCGCGCTGTACGCCGAGGACGCGGTCGTCGAGGATCCCGTCGGGTCGGAGCCCCGGGTGGGGCACGCCGCGATCCGCGAGTTCTACTCGACCCTGGACGGCCTGGACCAGCGGACCCGGCTGCTGGCCGTGCGGATCGCCGGCGGCGAGGCGGCCTTCCACTTCGAGGTCGTGACGCGGGCCGACGGCGCGACGTACACGCTCGCGCCGGTCGACGTGATGGCCTTCGACGACGGCGGCCGGATCACCAGCATGCGCGCCTACTGGGGCGAGGACGACCTGACGGTCGGCTAGCAGTTCTCGCTCGTGCGGGGGAGCGCGAGCTCGCCGACGAAGGTCTCCTGGCCGGAGGTGAGGTCGTAGGAGCCCTCGGCCGGGAACGACGCCTGCTCGAAGTGGCACCACCGCTCGCCGATCATGTAGCCCCCGCTCTGCTCGGTGGGCTGCACGTCGATCACCAGGCCGGACTGGGTCGCGAGCTGGCCCTCGAGCTTGAAGTCGCCGTTCGCGTCGCTGAACGCCGTGGCGATCGGGTCGCCGTCCGCGTCGTAGAGGGTCACCTCGGCGCCCTTGGCGCCCTCGTACGGCGGCGCCAGGGTGAAGGTCGGGTCGCCGCCGTCGACGAGCGTGCCGGTGACCCAGCCACCGCGCTTGGTGACCCGGAACTTGCCGAAGGTCGGCCGGCTCGAGCGCACCGTGGCGTCCTTGACCGCTCCCTCGGCGGCGAACCAGACCCCGGCGCCGTCGAACTTCGCGGTGTAGCCGCCCGGGTAGAGGCCCTTGAAGACGAACGTGCCGTTGCTGGAGGTGTCGGTCCACCACTGGCCGGTCTGCTTGCTCATCACGGTCAGGGTGGCCTTGCGGGCCAGCAGCCCGTTCGGCGTGAAGAGGTAGACCGTCAGCTCCCCGGCGCGGGTCGCGAGCCGGACCGGGAGGTTCTTGATCCGGCCGGACTTCACCGTGCCCGCCCAGGTGCTCTTGCCGACCCAGGTCCGGGCCCGGTCGAAGGTGAACACGGAGTACTGGCTCTGCGGCAGTCCGCCGACCGCGAACTGGCCGCGGTCGTCCGCGATCGTCGAGAAGGACTGCTGCCCGCGGTTCGCGGCCACGATGGTCGCGCCCGTCAGCGGTCGGCCCATGCCGTTGACGGCCTTGCCGGTGATGGCCGCGCCGGCCCTCATCGTGACGTTGCGCGTGGAGAGATCGTTCGCCCGCACGGTGACCTGGACGTCGGTGGGGGCGTACTTGGTGACGTCGTACGCCGGCCGCTGGTCGACGAACTGGAGGTAGTAGGTCCCCGGGTCGAGCGTGAGCGAGTAGCTGCGCGCGCTGCCCAGCTTGCGCTGGCCGACGTAGTTCCAGCCGGCGTCGAACCACAGCAGCTTGAGGGCCGGGCACTTCCCCAGCTTCGGGCAGGTGATGCTCCCGTTCGCGAGGCCCTGGTCGGTCCTGGCCTGCGCGGCCGGGCCGGTGCCCACGACCGCGAGCGCGGCGAGCAGCGCGACCACGAGCAGCAGCACGGGACGCGCCCTGCGGACGGAGGCGAGCATGGCGTCAATCGTAGGTGCGCCGGCTTCGGGAGCGCTCAAGCCAGGATCAGCGTTTGCTCAAGATGCGGTACGGCGGGTGCGCTGCTCGCGCCCGGGTGCCATCGCCCACCGGATGGTGCCGGTCGCGATCGTGCCGAGCGCCCGCACCACGGTGCGCTCGGAGACCGGCAGCCACGGCAGCCGCAGCGGTCGCCGGGTCCAGCGCGGCATCAGCGCGACCGCGGCGGCCACCAGCACGCCGTACGGTGCCCGCGCGGCCAGCGGCAGCGGCGGGCGCAGCAGCACGTAGGACACGGCCTCCCGGGCCTCGCGCGTCGCACGCAGCTCGGGGCGGTACGCCGCCAGCGCCGCCGCCAGCCCGGCCTCCGTGGTGGGCGGGTCGACGACGCCGAGCCGCCGGGCGACCTCGGCGGTCTGCGCGACGTAGCGGTCCCGGTCGGCGCCGACGAGCGGCTCCTTGCCGTAGACGGTGTGCGCCCGCAGGAAGCTGTCGACCTCCGCCACGTGGACCCAGCCGAGCAGGTGCGGGTCGGAGGCGGCGTACGGCGTCCCGTCCGGCAGGGTGCCGACCACGCGCTCGTGGATCGCCCGGACCGTGTCGACCGCGCGCTGGGCGTCCTCGGCGTGGCCGAAGGTGGTCACGGCCAGGAACCGGCTGGTGCGAGCCAGCCGGCCCCACATGTCGCCGCGGTAGCCGGAGTGCTCCGCCACCCCGCGCATCGCCGCCGGGTGCAGGGTCTGGAGCAGCAGGGCACGGATGCCGCCGACGAACATCGAGGCGTCACCGTGCACCCGGGCGATCGGGCTGTCCGGCTCGAACCACCGCGGCCCCGGTCGCCCGTGGATGCGCTCGGCGTGCCGGGCGCCGTCCGGCCCCGCCACCCGCAGGAACAGCTCGCGGCCCAACCGCTCACGGATCCCCGACATGTGTCGAGCCTAGGTCGCCCCCCGGTCCTGCCGGCGATGATGGTGCGTGCTCGGGCGGGTCTGTGCGGTGGTGTCGGGTGGCCCGGCTAACGAGCAGCCGACCAGGTCCGCAGCCAGATCGTGTGGTCGGCCTCGGCGAGCTTGGCCAGGGCGTCCTCGGGCAGCGGGTCGAGGGTGTCGGTGACGACGTACCCCTGCTGGCCCCGGGTCGAGAGGTACTGCCCGGTGATGTTGGCGTTCGCGTCGGCCAGCAGGTCGTTGACGCTCGCGAGCACGCCGGGGACGTTGTCGTGGAGGAAGCCGATCCGATGGCCGACCTCCAGCTCGGGGGCCTGGACCGTCGGCAGGTTCACGGCCAGCTCGGTGCGCCCCTGTCGGGTGAAGGCGGCGAGCTTGCCGGAGACGAAGTGGCCGATCTCCTCCTGCGCCTCCTGGGTCGAGCCGCCGACGTGCGGGGTGAGGATCACGTTGTCCAGGCCCCGCAGCACCGACTCGAACGGGTCGCCCTGGGCCTTCGGCTCGATCGGGAACACGTCGATGGCCGCGCCCGCGATGTGCCCCGAGAGGACCTGCTCGCGCAGCGCGACGTCGTCGACCACCATGCCGCGCGAGGCGTTGATGAACAGGCTGCGCGGCTTCATCTTCGCGAACTCCTCGGCGCCGAACAGTCCGGCGTTGCCGGGCCGGCCGTCGACGTGGATGCTGACGACGTCCGCCTCGGCGAGCAGCTCGTCGAGGCTGCGCATCCGCTGGGCGTTGCCGTGCGCGAGCCGGTCGGCGGTGTCGAAGAAGATCACCCGCAGGCCGAGCGCCTCGGCGACGTTCGACAGCTGGGTGCCGATGTTGCCGTAGCCGACGATGCCCAGGGTCCGCCCACGCACCTCGTGGCTGCCCTTCGCGGACTTGTCCCACACGCCCTCGTGCATGCGCTGGGTCTTCTCCGGGAGCCGGCGGCCGAGCGCGATGATCTCGCCGATCACGAGCTCCACGACGCTGCGGGTGTTGGAGTACGGCGCGTTGAACACCGCGACGCCGCGCCGGCCGGCCGCCGACAGGTCGACCTGGTTGATGCCGATGCAGAAGCAGCCGACCGCCATCAGGTCGGTGGCGGCCTCGAGCGCGGGCGCAGTGAGGTGGGTGTTCGAGCGGATGCCCAGCAGCGACACCCCCGGCAGCTCTTTGATCAGCTCGGCCTCGGAGAGGGAGCGCGTCCGCAGCTCGACGTCGAAGCCGTGGCCCTCGAGGATCTCGACGGCGGCCGGATGGATGTTCTCGAGCAGCAGCACCTTCACGACTCACCAGCCTAGGTCGGCGACCGACCGATCCCGAACCGGCTCCGCAGGGTGGGACGCCGCGACGTCTCGCAGGCACCGGGAGGTGACATCCCGATCACACCTCGAGCCGACGCGGGTCGTTTCGCCACGGTCGACCTGCGGCCCCGGCATAGTTGCCCGGCATGGGACCACGCCGGCGGATCGCCGCCGCAGCACTCGCGGCGCTCGCCGCCACCGCCGTCACCACCGCCACGCTCAGCACCCCGGGCCTCGCTGCCGCGCCGGGCAGCGCAGCTGCCGGTGACGCCGACGGCGCCCGGGCGGGCGGGTCCCACGTCGGCTCCTGGCGGGTGGCGGACCTCGGCCGCGGGCGGTACGTCGTCTCCTGGCGCTCGCCGTCCGCGTTCCCGCTCGGCGCCGACCGGCCGACCGTCGCCGGCCCGGCCGACGCGGTCGTCGGCACGCCGGAGCTCGCGGCCGACGGGCGCACGGTGCGGGCGGTGGTGACCTCCCCGACCCGGCCCGACCCCGCCGACTTCGACGTACTGCTCTCCGGGGACCGGCTCGACGCCCGCGGCGACGACCGCTACCGCGCCGCCGTCACCCCGGCCAGGGGGCTGGACCTGCCCGGCACGGTGACCCTGCCGGTCGACCCCGCGACGCCGGGGCCGTACGACGTGGTGTCCAGCGACTACGAGCTCGATCCCGTGAAGCTGGCCGGGATGCCGGTGCCGGTCGAGATGGTCGGCCACGTGGTGGAGCCCGCGGCCGACGCCGCCACGGGCCCGCGCCCGCTGGTGCTGTTCCTGCACGGGCGGCACAGCGTCTGCTACGACCCGGCCGACGACAACGCGTTCGGTGACTGGCCCTGCCGGCCGCCGTTCCAGGAGATCCCGAGCCAGCTGGGCTACGACTACATCCAGCAGGTGCTCGCCTCCCAGGGCTTCGCCACCGTCTCGGTGCGGGTCAACGGGATCAACGGCCAGGACTGGCGGCTCGCCGACGGCGGCGCCGACGCCCGCGCCGACATCGTCGAGCGCCACCTCGACCACTGGGCCACCGTCGCCGCCGACCACCAGGTCGACCTCGGCCGGGTCGTGCTCGTCGGGCACAGCCGCGGCGGCGAGGGCGTCGACCGCGCCTCGATCCAGATCCCGCTGACCGCGCCGTACCGGATCGTCGGCCAGGTGCTGATCGCGCCGACGGACTTCGGCGCGCAGACCGCGGCGTACGTCCCGACCGTCACCCTGCTGCCCTCCTGCGACGGCGACGTGAGCGACCTCCAGGGTCAGAAGTTCACCGACACGGCCCGCGACCTGGTCGCGGGCGACACCTCGCTCAAGAGCTCGGTGCTGGTGATGGGCGCCAACCACAACTTCTTCAACACCGAGTGGACGCCCGGCCTCGCGCAGGCACCCGCGTGGGACGACTGGGGCGGCGACCCGAGGGGCACCTGCGGCAGGCGCGACCCGGACCGGCTCTCGCCGGCGGAGCAGCAGGCGGTCGGCACGGCGTACGTGGCCGGCGCGGTGCACCTGTTCGCCGACGACGAGCAGGACCTGCTGCCGCTCTTCGACGGGTCGCGGGCCCGGGTCGCCTCGACCGGCGACGCCCAGGTCCTCAGCCACGCCATCGGCGGCGGCCGCGACGAGCGCGCCCCCGGCCTCGGCGTGGACCGGGCCCTGCCCGAGGGCGCGAGCACCCGGCTGTGCCAGGGCGTCAGCTCCTTCGGGCGGGTCTCCTCGTGCGCCAGCGGCAACGGGTACGCCGGGATCCGGCCGCACTGGCCCGAGGCGTACGAGCGGGTCCCCACCCGCACGTTCTTCGAGATGTCGTGGACCGCGCCCGGCCAGACCGGCGGGCTGCTGCTCGACCAGCCGCTCGACCTCGGCGCCGGACGCCTGGAGCTGCGGACCATCGTCGACCCCGAGGCCGGCCCGGCCGACCTGCAGGTGCGGATCACCGACGCCGACGGCGCCAGCGCCCTGCTCGCCCCGGCCGACGGCGCCCTGCCGGCGATCGACGGCGGCACCGAGATCGAGAAGTACTGGGCGCAGACGCTCTCCGTCGACCCCTCCGGCGCCACCGGCGTCGACCTCACCCGGATCGTGCGGGTCGACCTGGTCAGCGCCAGCGACCGGGGCCGGGTCTGGGTCGCCGACCTGGCCGCCGCGCCGGCGACGCTGGCGGCGGTGCCCGACCTGCGGCTGCCGACCGTCGACGTCGGCAGCCTGCGGATCGCCGAGGGCGACGGCCGGGCCCCGGTGACGGCGTACCTCCCCGTCGCCGTGGTGGGTGAGCTCACCCGGCCGGCGCGGCTCGTGGTCATGACGGCCGGCCAGGCGCGCGGCTCGGTCCAGCGCTTCGCGCTCGACCTCGCGCCGGGCCAGACCTCCGCGCAGATCCCCGTCATCTACCAGCCCGACCGGGCCGACGACTACCGGGCCGCGATCACCACCGTCGTGGTGTGGGCGACGCGCAACGTGATGACCGACGGGTACGTCGGCCGGCTGACCGTCCTCGACGACGACCCGACGCCCCGGACGACCGTGCAGCCGGTCACCCGCAGCGTCAGCGAGGGCGAGTCGGCACGGTGGCGGATCTCCATGGAGACGGGCGTCGACTACGAGCTGTTCGTCAGCGGCCAGGTGGTGCGCGGGCCGCGGCCGCAGGTGAGCGTCGGCGACGTCGGCACCCGCTGGGTCGAGCAGCACCTCGGCCCCGCCGCCGATCCGGACCGGGCGCTGTGGACCTTCCGGCCGATGGTCTTCGAGCGGCTGCGGGCCGGGGTCCGCGGCATCGAGGTGGCGATCCCGGTGCGCCGCGACGGCGTCGCCGAGTCCCGCGAGTCGCTCACGCTCAAGGTCCGCGTCGGCAGGCGGGGGTACACCAGGACCGTGTGGGTGCGGCCCTCGTCCTGAGGGGTCGGGGTGGCGGTTTCCCCGGCCGGCCGGGGAAACCGGCACTTGTCAGCCGAAACTTCACCCGACAAGTGCAGGCTTTGGCTGACAGGTCCGGCTCGTCGGTGTCCGGTGACTGACACGCCGACCGCAACCACCCCGTGTGGCGACCGACCCAAGAGCGATCCGGCGACCCCGCGCGGCGCCGAAGTCGATCCGGCGAGGCGCGGCTAGACCTGCGGGATGCCGGCGAGCGCCGCGGTGAGGTCCGCGTCGGACAGCGGGTCGTCCTCGAGACGGCCCGCGAGGAAGGTCTCGTAGGCGCCCAGCTCGAGCAGGCCGTGCCCGGAGAGCCCGACGACGATCACCGGCTCCGCCCCGGACTCGGCCGCGGCGAGGGCCTCGCGGCGGGCCTGGGCCAGGGCGTGCGAGGACTCCGGTGCGGCGACGATGCCCTGGGTGCGGGCGAACTCCAGGCCGGCCTCGAAGCACTCGCTCTGGTGCAGCGCGGTGGCCTCGATCAGGCCCTCGTGCACCGCGTGCGAGACCAGCGGCGCCATGCCGTGGTAGCGCAGCCCGCCCGCGTGGATCGGGGACGGCACGAAGTCGTGGCCGAGCGTGTACATCTTCATCAGCGGCGTGAGCCCCGCGGTGTCGCCGAAGTCGTAGCGGTACTCGCCCCGGGTGAGCGTGGGGCACGACGTGGGCTCGACCGCCAGGATCCGCGGGCTCTGGGTGCCGGCCAGCTTCTCCCGCAGGAACGGGAAGGCGAGGCCCGCGAAGTTCGACCCGCCGCCGGCGCAGCCGACGACGAGGTCGGCGCCGGACTCGCCGGCCTTCGCCAGCTGGCGCAGCGTCTCCTCGCCGATCACGGTCTGGTGCAGCAGCACGTGGTTGAGCACCGAGCCGAGGGAGTACTTGGTCGTCTCGTCCTGCGCGGCGACCTCGACCGCCTCGGAGATCGCGATCCCCAGCGACCCCGGGTGACCCTCGGCGAACGCCTTGCCGGACTCCGTGAGCCGGCTCGGCGAGCGGTGCACGGTGCCGCCGAAGACCTCGATCAGGGTGCGCCGCTGCGGCTTGGAGTCGTACGACGCCCCGACCTGCCAGACCTCGCACTCGAGGCCGAACAGTGAGCAGGCGTAGGCCAGCGCGGTGCCCCACTGGCCGGCCCCGGTCTCGGTGGTCAGCCGGCGCACCCCGTGCAGGGAGTTGTAGTAGACCTGCGGCACCGAGGTGTTGGTCTTGTGCGAGCCGGCCGGCGAGACCCCCTCGTACTTGTAGTAGATCCGGGCCGACGTCCCGAGCTTCTGCTCCCAGCGGCGCGCCCGGTAGAGCGGGCTGGGCCGGTACTGGCGGTAGACGTCGCGCACCGGGCCGGGGATCTCGACGTACCGCTCGCCGCTGACCTCCTGCAGGATCAGCTCCATCGGGAACAGCGGCGCCAGGTCGTCGGGCCCGACCGGCTCGTGGGTGCCGGGGTGGAGCGGCGGCGGGGGCGGCGTCGGCAGGTCGGCCACGATGTTGTACCAGTGGGTGACCTGCTCGGACTCGTCCAGTGTGAACATGACCTGGTCGTCGCTCATGGCGGCAGCGTAGCGATCCCGCACCCCGCCCGCCGGTGCTCTCCGGCGGCCGAGACGCGGGCCACACCGGGCCCGCGGACGGTTGGTCAGTCGCCCTTCACGTCGAGGATCGGACGCAGCGTGTGCCGCACCTCGACCAGGTCGGCAGCGTCGGCCAGCGCCCGGTCGATGTCCTCGTACGCCGCCGGGAAGTCGTCGACGAACGGGCGTCGGGCATCAGCGCGAGGTGCGGGTGGATGTACGGCATCGTCGCCGTGGCCATCGCCTGCTCGCGGGTGCCCTGCTCGAGGATCGGAGCCCAGCTGATGAGCTTCTGGCTGATCTGCTCCCTGGTCCTTCCCCTGCGTCGGCGCCGGCCGGTCTGCCGCTGCTGCTGCCGCTGCTGCCGCTGCAGGCTAGGTGCCCGGAAAGGCGTTGCACACTCGGATCGCCGCGTGCGTCACTGGCGGATGTGACCCCGACCGTCCCGACCGTCGATGCCTTCCGGGCCCTGGCGCGCAGCTCGTGCTCGCGCTGGACGACGCTGCACTTTCGGCACCGGGCGACGCTGGTCGAGGACGGCGTCGAGGCCTGGCTGCGACGGCCGGGCCGGCTGCTCGTGCGGACGCCCGATGGCCAGGAGCACCGCGTCGTGGAGCGCGCGGGCGGCGGCCGGGCGATCGGGCTGGCGGTCACGTCCGGCGGCCCTGACCCCGCTGCGGTCCCCGGCGTGCAGCCGGCTCCGCCACCCGGGGCCGACGTCTCGGCGTACGGCGAGGATGACCCGATGTGGGTCAACTACCGCTGGGTGGCCGCGTTGAACCCCGTCGAGCTCAGCCACCACGTGGCCGTGGCCCGGCTACGGGCCGACGAGGTCTTCGGTCGGCAGGCATGGCGGGCGGACCTGCGGGCACTGCCGGGCTACGACCCGCGCTGTGGCGGCAACTGCTGTGAGCTGCTCTGGAGCGAGGCTGGCCGGGTGTGTGAGGTGTCCGATCCGGCCGATGCGTACCACCCGCCCGGCTACGACTACCCCGACCACTACGACGTCGCCCTCGACGTCGCCACCGGGGTGGTGGTGCGCTGCCTGCCCGTCGGAGGCGACCCGGGCAGCCCCTGGCTGGAGAACGACATCCTCGGGGTCGGCGCCGACCTGGAGGATCGGCTCGCGGGACCCGGGTGAGCGCCGGTCAGGGATGGACGCCGTGCTCCTCGAGGGCGCGCTCCGGGTCGACGGGGCTGCCGCCGCCGGGGCGCACCTCGAAGTGCAGGTGTGGCCCGGTGACGTTGCCGGTGGCGCCGACGGCGCCGATCACGGCGCCGGTGCGGACCTGGGCCCCGACCCGGACGTCGGTGCGCGACAGGTGGGCGTACCAGGTCTCGGTGCCGTCCGGGTGGGTGATCTCGACCTTGTTGCCGTAGGCGCCCGCCCAGGCGACGGACGTGACCGTGCCCGCGGTCGCGGCCCGCACCGGGGTGCCGGTCGGCGCGGCGAAGTCGAGGCCGGTGTGGGTCGAGGACCATAGCCGGCCGGCCGCCCCGAAGCGGGCGGTCAGGTGGTAGTCGGCGACGGGGGTCGTCCAGGGTGCGCCGCCGAACCACTGCATGGTCTGCGAGGTGCTGCGCAGCATCGCCGCGAGCTGGCGGTCGGCCCACAGCGCGTGCTTGACCTCCAGCCGCTCCCTGCGCGTCGGCCGGGTCGACGGCTCGGCGGCGGGTGGCGCGGCCTTGCGGGCGGTCGCGGACGCGCGGCTGGGGCCGCGGTCGGCGTCCTTGGCGGGAGCGCCTGACGGGATGGTCGACTGCCCGGTCGGCTGTCCGGTCGGCTGTCCGGTCGGCTGTCCGGCCGGCTGTCCCGTCGACCGGGCCGGTTGCGTGGTTTCGGCGGCCACCGCCGGGTACGGCCCACCCGGGTCGGCGGCCGACGCCGTCCGGGTCGGTGCCGCCACGACCGGCGGATCCGCGACCGCCGTCACCGCGACGTCGTCCGCGGTGGCCAGCGACACGGCCTGGGCGACCGTGATCCCGGCGTACCCGGTGAGGGCTGCCGCGACGAGGAATGAGCCCACTCCAGCCCAGGCGTGGAGACGACTCGTCACGGTCGGCACGTGAACACCGGTCGGGCGGGGTCGGGCACGGACTACCTCGAGACGGACGGGGCCTTGCTCCGCTCCCATCGGCAGGCGGCGCCCGATGCTGAGGGACCGGCCCGTGCCGGCGCTCCGGCAGGCGGCGGGATCGGCCGTCGACCGCCCGACTGGTGGGGCAAAGCCTGCACTTATCGGCCGAAGTTTCGGCCGACATGTGCAGGTTTCCCCGGGTACCCGGGGAAACCGACGCCGGGGCCGCCGAGGGCGGAGGGCCCTACGCCGGCAGGTCCTCCGCGTCCACGATCCGGTAGGCGTAGCCCTGCTCGGCGAGGAAGCGCTGCCGGTTCTGGGCGAACTCGGCGTCGACGGTGTCGCGGGACACGATCGTGTAGAAGTGCGCCGTGCGGCCCTCGGTCTTGGGGCGCAGCAGCCGGCCCAGGCGCTGGGCCTCCTCCTGGCGGGAGCCGAATGCGCCGGACACCTGGATCGCGACCTCGGCGGAGGGCAGGTCGATGGAGAAGTTCGCGACCTTGGAGACGACGAGCAGCCCGATCTCGCCGTGCCGGAAGGCTTCGAAGAGCCGCTGTCGCTCGGCGACCCTCGTCTCGCCCTTGACCACCGGGGCGTCCAGGGCGGCGGCGAGCTCGTCGAGCTGCTCGATGTACTGGCCGATGACCAGCGTCGGCTGGCCGGGGTGGGCGGCGACCAGCGACTCCACGACGTCGATCTTGTGGTGGGTGCAGGACGCGAGCCGGTAGCGCTCCTCGGGCTCCGCGGTCGCGTAGGCCAGCCGCTCGGCCGCGGGCAGTGTCACCCGCACCTCGACGCAGTCGGCCGGGGCGATCCAGCCCTGCGCCTCGATGTCCTTCCAGGGCGCGTCGTACCGCTTGGGCCCGATCAGCGAGAACACGTCGCCCTCACGGCCGTCCTCGCGCACCAGGGTCGCGGTCAGCCCGAGCCGCCGGCGGGCCTGCAGGTTCGCGGTCATCCGGAAGATCGGGGCCGGCAGCAGGTGCACCTCGTCGTAGACGATCAGGCCCCAGTCCCGGGCGTCGAGCAGCTCGAGGTGGGAGTAGACGCCCTTCCGCTTCGTCGTCATCACCTGGTACGTCGCGATGGTGACCGGCCGGATCTCCTTGACCGACCCGCTGTACTCGCCGATCTCGTCAGCCGTCAGCGAGGTACGGCGGATCAGCTCGTTCTTCCACTGCCGCGCCGACACGGTGTTGGTGACCAGGATCAGCGTGGTCGCCTGCGCCTCGGCCATCGCGGCGGCGCCGACCAGGGTCTTGCCGGCCCCGCAGGGGAGTACGACGACGCCCGACCCGCCGTGCCAGAACGACTCGGCCGCCTCGCGCTGGTAGGCGCGCAGGTGCCACGCGGTCTCGTCCAGGGCGATCGGGTGCGCCTCGCCGTCGACGTACCCCGCGTAGTCCTCCGCCGGCCAGCCGAGCTTGAGCAGCGCCTGCTTGAGGTTGCCCCGCTCGGAGGCGTGCACGACCACGGTGTCCTCGTCGATGCGGGCGCCGAGCATCCCCGCGATCTTCTTCGCGCGCAGCACCTCCTCGAGCACCGGCCGGTCGGTGCTGACCAGCACCAGCCCGTGCACCGGGTGCTTCTCGAGCCGCAGCCGGCCGTAGCGGGCCATCGTCTCCGCCACGTCGACCAGCAGCGCGTGCGGAACGGCGTAGCGGCTGTACTCCAGCAGCGTGTCGACGACCTGCTCGGCGTCATGCCCCGCGGCCCGCGCGTTCCACAGGCCGAGCGGGGTGAGCCGGTAGGTGTGCACGTGCTCGGGCGAGCGCTCCAGCTCGGCGAACGGCGCGATCGCCTTGCGGCAGTCGGTGGCGCGCTCGTGGTCGACCTCGAGCAGCAGGGTCTTGTCCGACTGGACGATCAGCGGGCCGTCGTTCATGCAGTCGCGACGGCCTTCTGCCGCGCCCGGAAGGCGGCGACGTTGGCGCGCGAGGAGCACCGCTCGGAGCAGTAGCGCCGGGACCGGTTCGGCGAGGTGTCGACGAAGACGTCCGTGCACGGCGGCGCCGCGCACACGCCCAGCCGGTCCGGGCCGAGGTCGCACACGAGCGTGGCGAGGCCCAGGAGCGACTCGCCGACCAGGAGCTCGGCGACGCTGGCGTTCGCGGTGGCGACGTGGAGGTGGAGGTCGCGGTCGTCGTGGCCGGAGATCCGCGGGGTGATCGGGTGGCGTCCCATCAGGTCGTTGAGCCGCTCGACGACGCCGTCGGTGTCCTCGGCCGAGCCGGCCTCGAAGACCGGCCGCAGCTCGCGCTGGAACTTGCGCAGCAGCATGCAGTCGCGGTCGGTGGCGCTCTCGGGCAGCCGGTCCCGGCCCGCGAGGTACGCCGCCAGGTCGTCGACATCGGCCATGTCGGCGTTCAGGAGGGCCGCGGAGGCCTCGGCGTACCGGATGAAGTCCATGCCTCGAGTCTACGGATCGGGGGTCACCGGACGGACCGTCGTGATCCGATGCACGGCAAAGGTTCGCACGTCGTCGGAGCGGTGGTCGTACGCCGTCAGCGACCCGCCCTCGACCCGGGCCGGGTCGACCAGGCGCTCCGAGCGGGTGCCCTGGTTGTCCAGGTAGCCGATCAGCACGGTGTCACCCGCCTCGGCCGCCTCCCGCAGCGCGGCCATCGAGCCGCTCGGGGTGAGCACCGGCGCCGGCGTGCCCGGCCGGCTCGACTCGGCGCGGTCCCCGGCCCGGATCGCGGTGACGGCGTGCGCGGCGTGCGCGGTCTCCCGCGCGGCCCGCGCGGCG